>NZ_BCSX01000040.1 GCF_001570425.1 Mycolicibacterium brisbanense | reverse complement strand
TCCCCCGCCCCCGCCCTACGGCGGCGCACCCGGGTATCCCCCGCCGCCGGGTTATCCGCCGGCAGCCCCGTACGGCGCACCCGCCTTTCCCGGGCCCGACGGGTATCCGGTCGGCGGCTACGGAGGGCCTGCTCCCGGCACCAACAACCCGTTGGCCATCGGGTCGCTGGTCGCCTCGGTGCTCTCGGTGCCGCTGATGTTCCTCTGCTTCAGCGGATTCGCGGCGTCGATCGCAGGCATCGTGATGGGCATCATCGCGCTCAACCAGATCAAGCAGTCCGGCCAGGGCGGTCGCGGCATGGCCATCGCGGGCATCGTGGTCGGAGTGGCGGTGCCGCTGCTGGCCATCGTGGTGTTCATCATCATCGTCGCGGCGTCGCCGAGTTCGACGTCGACCTACTGACGTGACCAACCAGCCGGATCCGCCGTTCGGCGGCAGGGAATATCCACCCCTTGAGCACTCGCCGTCGACGGATCCGCTTGCGCCGCTGGACTATCCGGCCGATGCGGGACTGCCACCGCCGCTGTATCCGACGCCGCCGGCCGGGCCGGTCGGTTATCCGCAGGCCTATCCGGCACCGCCGCCCGGATATCCGGCGTACCCGTCGTACGGCTACCCACAGCACCGCGGCACGAGCGGTATGGCGATCGGCGCACTGGTGTGTTCGGCCTTGGGCCTGGTGGTCTGCCTGCCCGCGCCCATCGGCGTGATCCTGGGCATCATGGCCATGCGCGAGACCAAACGCACGGGCCAGGAAGGCTACGGGCTGGCGCTGGCCGCCGTCATCATCGGTGCGCTGATCACCGCGGGCATCGTCCTGTACGTCGTGTTCATGGTGCTGTTGGTCGCCATCAGCGGGACCAGCTGAGTCAGCGGGGCGGCTCGAAACGCGCGCCCTGGCGCGTCATCCCGGCCGCCCGGCCCTTACCGGCGACCACGAGCGCCATCTTGCGGCTGGCTTCGTCGATCATCTCGTCGCCGAGCATCACCGCTCCCCTGGCGCCACCCGCCCCTGACGTGTGCCAGTCGTAGGCCTCCAGGATCAGTTCGGCGTGATCGTAATCAGCCTGACGCGGGCTGAAGATCTCGTTGCCGGCGACGATCTGATCGGGATGCAGCACCCATTTGCCGTCGTAGCCCAGCGCCGCCGACCGGCCGGCCACGCGCCGGAACCCGTCGACGTCGCGGACCTTCACGTACGGCCCGTCGATCGCGTTGATGCCCCGGGCCCGCGCGGCGATCAGGATCCGCATCAGCACATGGTGATGCGCGTCGCCGATGTCGTAGCCCTCGGGCTGCCCGCCGACCTCCAGCGTGCGCATGTTGAGACTGGCCGCCATGTCGCCGGGGCCCAACACCAGGGCCTGCACCCGCGGCGCCGCCGCGATGGCGTCGATGTTGGTCAGACCCTGTGCGTTCTCGAGCTGCGCCTCGATGCCGATGCGGCCCACCGGCAGACGATGCGTGGTCTCCAACTGGGTGAGCAACAGATCGAGCGCCTGGACGTGCGCCACCTCGGTCACCTTGGGCAGCACGATCAGGTCCAGTGCCGCTCCGGCTGCCGCTACCACCTCGATCACGTCGGCATAGGTCCACGGCGTCGTCCAGTCGTTGACCCGGATGCCGCGCAGCTGCCCGGACCAGCCGTCGGAGGCCAGAGCAGCGGCCACCTGGGTGCGCGCCTGCGCCTTGGCGTCGGGCGCGACAGCGTCTTCCAGGTCCAGGAACACCTCGTCGGCAGGCAGGGTTTTGGCCTTCTCGATCATCTTTGCGCTGCTGCCGGGAACCGACAGACAGGTTCGACGGGGCCGATACAGGTTGTCCACGACCACACTCTCTACCCTTTGACTCATGGCGGCGGTGAACAGGGTCTACGCGGCCCGGCTGGCGGGGATGGTCGTGCTGGGCCCCGACGGGGAGTCCATCGGTCGCGTCCGCGATGTGGTGATCAGCATCAGTATCGTGCGCCAGCAGCCCAGGGTGCTCGGCCTGGTGGTCGAATTGCTCACGCGGAGAAGGATTTTCGTCCCCATTCTGCGGGTGACCGCGATCGAGCCCGGCTCGGTGACCCTGGCGACGGGCAGCGTGTCGCTGCGCCGTTTCGCGCAGCGGCCCGGTGAGGTTCTGGTGCTGGGCCAGGTGGTGGAGACCCGGGTCCGAGTCGACGATCCAGACCTGCCGCAACTTGCCGGTATCGACGTGGTGGTAACCGATCTCGGCATCGAGCAGACCCGGACCAGGGACTGGATGGTGACGCGCGTCGCGGTGCGCCCACAGCGCAGGCTGGGCCGCCGCAGCAACATCCACGTGGTCGACTGGCAGAACGTGCAGGGGTTGACCCCGTCGGGGCTGGCGATGCCCGATCAGGGCGTGGCGTCGTTGCTGGAGCAGTTCGAGGGCCAGCGGCCGGTCGAGGTCGCCGAGGCGCTGCGTGAGCTGCCCGCCAAGCGCCGCTACGAGTTGTTCCGCGCACTCGACGACGAACGCCTGGCTGACGTGCTGCAGGAGCTGCCCGAAGACGAACAGGCCCAGGCGCTGCAGCAGCTCAATACCGAACGCGCTGCCGACGTGCTCGAGGCGATGGACCCTGACGACGCCGCGGACCTGCTCGGCACGCTGACGCCCGCCGACGCCGAGGTACTGCTGGGTCGCATGGACCCGGAGGACTCCGAGGACGTGCGACGGCTGCTGTCGCACTCACCGGACACCGCCGGCGGTCTGATGACTTCGGAGCCGGTGGTGCTGGCCCCGGACACGACGGTCGCCGAAGCGCTGGCGCGGGTGCGCGATCCGGACCTGACACCTGCGCTGGCGTCGCTGGCGTTCGTCGCCCGGGCACCAACGGCCACGCCGACCGGCCAGTACCTCGGCTGCGTGCATCTGCAGCGGCTGCTGCGCGAGCCGCCCGCGGCGCTGGTCAGCGGCATCGTCGACACCGATCTGCCCAACCTCGGTCCCGGGGACTCGCTGGCCGCGGTCACCCGGTACTTCGCCGCGTACAACCTGGTCTGCGGCCCGGTCGTCGATGAGGAGAATCACTTGCTGGGCGCGGTGTCGGTCGACGATCTGCTCGACCACCTACTCCCCGACGACTGGCGTGAGCGCGAGGAGCCTGCGCTGCCGGTGGCGGGCTCATGAGCGATCTGTCGGCGCGGCAGCGGCTCGACACTCCCCGCGCCACGCGTGGCTTCGGGCTGCACGTCGACGTCGAGGCGGTGGGCCGGTTCAGCGAATCCATCGCCCGGTTTCTGGGCACCGGGCGTTACCTGGCCATCCAGACGATCATCGTGGTTGTCTGGATCGCGCTGAACCTGGTCTCCATCAAGCTGCAGTGGGACCCGTACCCGTTCATCCTGCTCAACCTGGCGTTCTCGACGCAGGCGGCCTACGCGGCACCGCTGATCCTGCTGGCGCAGAACCGGCAGGAGAACCGCGACCGCGTGGCTCTTGAGGAGGACCGCAGGCGCGCCGAGCAGACCAAGGCCGACACCGAATATCTGGCGCGGGAACTGGCCGCGCTGCGGCTCGCGGTCGGCGAAGTCGCGACCCGAGACTATCTGCGCCGCGAATTGGAAGAACTCCACGAGGCGATCAGCGGATTGCAGAAACGCACGAAACGCGGTGGTCGGTCCGGCAAAGGCGATGACTCAGGGCGCGCCGCCAAAGCCAGTGACGCCGACGTCAGTGAACCATTGTCGCAACAAGAGCAACCGGATTAGTTATGGTGACTTCGTTCACACGCTTTTTGTCGGCTGAAAACGACGTCAGGACGGTTAAGTGCGCGTAGGGGGAGGTGCGGCTTTCGTAGTCGCCGCTCGACGCCGACTTGGTCGGCTCGCCCATGCCGACGTGCTGTCCAGCCCCCGTGGGCGCGGGATTCTCGGCGTGGCGGCGCTCTCCCCGATCATCCTGGCCGGCGCCGTAGGGGCGTCCGGGCCGGTACCGGCCAGCAACGTCAGCGATGCCGCGGTCACGCCGCTGGCCGCCGTCGAACCGTCGCCCGACCAATCCGGGCCCGCGGTGGTCGCCGCGGCGAAAGCGCCGACCATGTTCCACATCGCCACCGCGACAGTGTCGGCTCCCCCGCCCGCGATGATTGTGAATTCCCCAGGGACCCTTGGCATTCCATCGATCGCACTGGCCGCCTATCGCAATGCCGAGCGGATGATGGCGGCGGCCGCGCCCGGCTGCGGCATCAGCTGGAACCTGCTGGCAGGCATCGGCCGGATCGAGTCCGGGCACGCGAACGGCGGCGCAACGGACGTCCGCGGAACCGCGGTACGCCCGATCTACGGGCCTGCGCTGGACGGCACCCTGCCCGGCAACGAGGTGATCGTGCAGAGCGCCCAGGCAGGCCGGGTCACCTACGCCAGGGCCATGGGACCCATGCAGTTCCTGCCCGGAACCTGGGCCCGGTACGCGTCCGACGGAGACGGTGACGGCAAGGCCGACGTGCAGAACGTCTTCGACGCGTCGCTGGCCGCCGCACGGTATCTGTGCTCGGGCGGGCTCAATCTGCGGGATTCCTCTCAGGTCATGACGGCGATCCTGCGGTACAACAACTCCGTCGCTTATGCCCAGAACGTCATGGGCTGGGCGGCGGCGTATGCGACCGGCGTGGTACCGGTCAATCTGCCCCCGATCACCGGATCCATCCCGCCCATCGGCGATGCGCATCTGGACAACCCCGAAGGTCTCGGCCCCGGATTGCCCATGAATGCCACCGGCCTGCCGCCCGGTGACCCGATGGCGCTCATCCCTGTGCTGGGCGGTGGCGATGCCGCAGCCCAGCTGACCGGCGCCAACGTTCCCGGCTTCGCGCCGGGACAGGTGCTGGGCCCGCTGCCCGGGCCCGCACAGGCCATGCCGTCGCCGACGCCGACCGCACCGCCGCCATGGGTTCCGCCGTGGGAGCAGCCGCCGCCGCCACCGCCCACCTGCGTGGTGTTCTGCCTCAGTGACACGCCGCCGCCCGCGGCCCCGGCGCCCACTCCGGCCCCTGGACCTGTGCCCGGGCCCGCGCTCGGCCCCGCGCCTGGGCCTGCTCCCGGCCCGGCACCGGGGCCTGCCCCGGGCCCGGCCTGACGCCGGGACCGGCTCGATCGGACACCGCCGTAGAATCTGCGGTGATGTCCGAATCTGCCACAGAGCTGCCCGCCGCGGTTCGCGCTGCCTTGACCAAAGTGATCGATCCCGAACTCCGGCGACCGATCACCGATCTCGGCATGGTCAAGAACATCACGATCGAACCCGACAGCGGGGTTCACGTGGAGATCTACCTGACCACTGCGGCCTGCCCGAAGAAGAACGAGATCGCCGATCTGGTGTCCAAGGCCGTCACCGACGTGCCCGGTACCGGCTCGGTCAAGGTCAGCCTCGACGTGATGAACGACGAGCAGCGCGCCGAACTGCGCAAGCAGCTCCGCGGCGATTCGCGCGAGCCGGTGATCCCGTTCGCCCAGTCGGGTTCGCTGACGCGGGTGTACGCCGTCGCGTCGGGCAAGGGTGGCGTCGGCAAGTCGAGCGTGACCGTGAACCTGGCCGCGGCGCTGGCCGCACGCGGCCTGTCCGTCGGCCTGCTCGACGCCGACATCTACGGGCACTCCGTGCCGCGGATGATGGGCACAGCCGATCGGCCCACCCAGGTCGACTCGATGATCCTGCCGCCCGTCGCCCACGACGTGAAGGTCATCTCGATCGCGATGTTCACGCAGGGCAACACGCCTGTGGTGTGGCGTGGCCCCATGCTGCACCGCGCACTGCAGCAGTTCCTCGCCGACGTGTACTGGGGCGATCTCGACGTGCTGCTGCTCGATCTGCCGCCGGGCACCGGCGACGTCGCGATCTCGGTGGCACAGCTGATCCCCGGTGCGGAGATCCTCGTGGTGACCACTCCCCAAGCCGCGGCCGCCGAGGTCGCCGAGCGTGCGGGCGCCATCGCGGTGCAGACCCGGCAGCGCATCGCCGGAGTCGTGGAGAACATGTCCGGCATGGTGTTGCCCGATGGTACGACGCTGCAGCTGTTCGGCGAGGGCGGCGGCCGCCAGGTGGCCGATTCGCTGACCCGCACGGTCGGAGCCGAGGTGCCGCTGCTGGGTCAGGTCCCGATCGATCCGGCGCTGGTGTCCGCGGGCGACGAGGGTGTTCCGCTGGTGCTGTCCGCACCGGACTCGCCTGCCGCTCAGGAGCTGAGCAAAGTCGCCGATGCGCTCACCAGCCGCAAACGCGGGCTGGCGGGCATGTCGCTGGGCCTCGACCCGGCAGGCCGCTAGACCCGTCGTCGGGCTTACGGCCTCGACGGCCGCGCCGGAATGGCATTATTAACGCCTGTTCTCGCAGCGGCCGCCGTGTGGATCGAGGCGCGATGGATACGGACCAGGTCATACGCATTGCGCTGACCGTGCTGACTCCCGTCATCACCGCCGGAATCGGCATCGTCGCACTGATGGTCGGAGACTGGCGGGAACGCCGGACCCAGGCCGGGAGCCGCAAGCTGGCCTTCGACGATGCCAGCAGGCAGGTGGCGTTCGCCTCCGAGTGGTGGAATGCCAGCAAGCTGGTCGCCGACTCGCCCGAAGCTCAGCAACGCGCGGCCGAACAGGCGCAGAGTTGGCTGGCGGAGGCCTCGACGCTGGTCACCAGGTCCGAGCCGCCGCCCGTCGAGAAGAAGCCGTCGGTCACGCTGCGTCGCCTGCTGCTTGCCTACCCGATGCGGCGGCGCCCGGCGCGCATCCTTCGAGCGTTCTACTGGTTCAGCCTCGGCATCGTTGCCCAAAACGTCAGCTCGGCGCTGGCTTCGGCATTCGGACGCACCGACACGCTCGGCGTCGCCGACTACTTTTCCGGCGGTTTCGTCTATGGCGACGTCCTTGCCGTCGCGATCACGACATTGTTTGCCCTCGCATTTCGCTTCGCCGCCATGCGGGTGGAGGCCTCTGATGCCGAGGCGGCCGATCAGCGGCTCACTGTGCGCAGCGCGCTGGTGCTGTACCGGCTGCGGCGGCCTGCGGCGATGATCGCCCGCATCGTCTTCGCCCTATGGGTCGTGCTGACCGCGGCGGTCGCCGTCCTCGTGGTGGTGGCGGCCTACGACGACCCGCGGCTGATCCCGGCCAATCTGCTGGCGTTGGCCGTGTTCGTGGGATGGGCGCTGGGCCTGCGGTACTGGGTGGTCTCGCTCGAAGAACGCGGCGCCGACGCGTCGACGCTCAGGTGGCGTCCGGGTCGAACACCGTCCCGGTCGGCTTCTGCTGCGGCGGCGTCGGCGGCGGGGTCACCGTCGGCGGCTGTTGTGCCAGCTCCTGCGCCTGCTTCTCGTCGAATTTCCCCGTGAGGAACGAGTCGTCGCCTTCGAGCAGATGCTTGGTGATGGCAGCGCGCGGTGTCATGCCCCGCAGCTTCTGCAGTTCGGCGAGCGGCTCGCGCAGGTCCTCGAACTCCGGGCCCAGGTCTTCGCGCAGCTGGCTGGTGGCGCCGCTGACGTAGTCACGGACCTGGCGCAGTGCGCCGGAGGTCCACCGGATCGCACCGGGTAGCCGTTCGGGGCCGAGGATCACCAGGCCGGCGATCACCAGCACGAGCATCTCGCCCCACCCGATGTTGGCGAACACGATTTACTGCTTTTTTTGGTCGTCGCCGATGGGCGTGATCATCAGGGTCAGCGGACGACCTTCGCGGACCACCTCGATGGGAACTTCCTGACCGACGTTGAGCTGACGCACCGCGACCACGAACTCGTCACCGTCGGCCACCTTGCGATCGCCGATCTTGACGACGACGTCGTTCTCCAGAATGCCGGCCTTCTCGGCGGGACTGCCCGGGCTCACATCGCTGACCTTGGCGCCCGACGCCACGCTGTTGCTCACCGACACGGCCGTCAGCCCCAGCGACGGGTGCACGATCTTGCCGTCCTGGATGAGCTTCTCGGCCACCCGCTTGACCTCGTTGACCGGGATGGCGAAGCCCAGACCACTCGCGCTGTCCGACAACGACTTTCCTGCGGTGTTGATCCCGATGACCTCGGAGTCCATGTTGATCAGCGGCCCACCGGAGTTGCCGTGGTTGATCGAGGCGTCGGTCTGCACGCCGTCGATCACGGTGTCGGTGTCGGAGCCTTCGCCGGACAACGGCACGGGGCGGTGCAGCGCGCTGATGATGCCGTGCGTGACGGTGCTGCGCAGGCCGAGCGGGGCACCCGCGGCGATCACTTCCTGACCGACCTGCAGCTTCTCCGAATCGCCCATGCGGGCCACGCTGAGGTGGTCGACATTGTCGACCTTGAGCACCGCGACGTCAGTCTTGGGATCGCGGCCGATCAAGCGGGCCGGGACGACGGTGCCGTCGTTGAAAACCACGCTGAGCTGGTAATCGGCAGGCTTGGCTGCGGCGTCGGAGATCACGTGATTGTTGGTGACGATGAAGCCGGACTTGTCGATCACCACACCCGAGCCCTGCGAGCCCTCGGTTTTGCCCTTGGCCTCGATGGTGACGACGGAGTCGGCCACCGCGGCGGCGACGGTCGCGAACCGGCCCGCGGGCGGCTCCGGGTTGTTGCCGGTCTCCAGTGTCACCTTCGACGTGGTGAACGCCTGCACGGTCTCGGCCGTCATGCGGCCCACGACGCCGCCGAACACGCCGACCAGCAGGGCGATCAGCCCGAGCGTGACCAAGGCGAGTACGGAGACCCTGCGGCCGAACAGCACATCGCGCAAGCCCAGCTTGGTGACCGGTTCGGTGCTGACCGGGTGCGGCGTCGGCGGCCGGGCCGGAGTGCCGAGGGCAACGGCGGCAGCCGGATCTCGCCACGGGTCGGCGACCTCGTCCTCGCCGTCACCGTCCCGCTCGGCCGCCAGAGCTCCCGCATCGGCGGGGTGGCGCTGCAGGGAGTACTCGCCGGTGCGCCCGAAGGCCTCGGCCAACACCGGATCCGGGGCCTGGTCCCTGGGCGTGTACTCGCCCTGGTCCGCATATTTCTCGGCACCGAGGAACGATCCGTCGACGCCGGCCGGCCGCCCGAATGCACGCTGCGATGCCGGGTCGACGGGTGGCCGCTGAACAGCACGGGGCGCCAAGCGGTCGTTCTCGCCGGGCTGATCCTGGTCGGTCAACGGTGTATCACTCTCTGATCGGAGCGCCCGCTGCGGCCAGACAGCCTGCGCGGGACACTAGCTCGCGTGTTGTTCTAGCCTACCGGCGCTTACGCCGCGCCCGATTCGGGTCGTCAGCAAACTCGCCCTGGTTCGGCCATTCGGCGGCCTGATGCGGCGCGTGGTGCGGTATCTGCGACAACATGCCCAGCAAGCTGTGGGGAATTGAGATCGGGCACGAGTCTCGCAATGCCGCGCGGGCCTGCCCCTGAGCGTCCACCTCGGCCGCGCAGTCGGGACACAGCGAAAGATGGTGTGCGGCCCGCAGGTGCGCGGTCATCCGCAGCTCGCCGTCCACGAAGGCCGCGATGGCCTCGGTCGACAGGTGCTCAGTGGATCCGAACTGACGCGGCGCGCCCACCGGCGCATCGCTCTGGGACGCAAATTGCGCAGGCAGCCAGGAGAATGCGCGACGGAACACGTGTCCCGGGTCGACCATCACCCAGCTCCTCTCGGGCACATTTGAACCTCATTAGTGAATGTAGCGCGGGACCCGGCCCGAGGCACTCATGACAGCTCAGGCGGACTGAGCAGTTTCCGGAGAGTGTTTGGCGAGATAGTCACGCAGCGCCTGGCGGCCCCGGTGAATACGGCTACGCACAGTGCCCAGCTTGACGTCCAGCGTCGCGCCGATCTCCTCGTAGGACAGACCCTCGATGTCGCACAACACCACGGCGGCACGGAACTCGGGAGCCAGCGAGTCCAGCGCGGCCTGCAGGTCAGCGCCCAAACGCGAGTCGTGGTAGATCTGCTCGGGGTTGGGGTCGTCGGCAGGCACGCGGTCGTAGTCCTCCGGCAGCGCTTCCATCCGGATGCGCCCGCGGCGCCGCACCATGTCCAGGAAGAGGTTTGTGGTGATGCGGTGGAGCCAGCCCTCGAACGTGCCGGGCTGATAGTTCTGCAGCGACCGGAACACGCGAATGAAGGTTTCCTGAGTCAGGTCCTCGGCGTCGTGCTGGTTGCCGGACAGGCGATAGGCCAGCCTGTACACCCGGTCGGCGTGTTGGCGCACCAGCTCGTCCCAGGACGGCATGGCAGCCTGGTCGCCGGTCGCGTCGAAAACGGCGGTGCCGGTCAGTTCGTCGGATGGCTGAACCCACTCGTCTTCGGTGTACTGCTCCAGGTGGGACATGGTCACCGGGGCGGGCTGGGATGTGCTGATCGACTGAGATGCGATGGTCGTCGGTTCCTCCTGGTCACAGACCTCATGAGAGCTAACACGCGGGCCAATGTCGTTATTCCAAGTCCGCTCCACAGAGCGCGGGAGACGGCCGTGTTCCATGCGAGTTACCGTTCCCCATGCCGGTGAGGCGGGCATATGAGCAAACTTAACTTTCCCTGAGAATCCCAGCGATATGCGTCACAACCTGCGCAAATCACCTGATTTCCTGCCGGAATCGCCGCCCGGCGCGGGCGTGTCGCGACGGCCGCGGTGGCTACTGGCCTACGCTGCGGGCATGGTCAGCTCCGACGAGACTCAGGGTCAGGCGCACCCCAGCCACGCCGAGGCGATCGTGACGCACGCCGAACGGTCGATTTCCGAGGATTCGATCGTGGCAGCCGCCCGCGAACGCGCCGTCGACATCGGCGCCGGGGCCGTCACCCCGGCGGTCGGCGCACTGTTGAGCGTGCTGGCGCGGCTCACCGGCGGCCGAGCCGTGGTGGAGGTGGGCACCGGCGCCGGGGTCAGCGGGCTGTGGCTGCTCTCGGGCATGCGCGACGACGGCGTGCTCACGACCATCGACGTCGAGCCCGAGCATCTGCGGATCGCCAAGCAGGGGTTCAGCGAAGCCGGGGTGGGGCCGGGACGGACCCGGCTGATCAGCGGGCGCGCCCAAGACGTACTGACCCGGCTCGCCGACGAGTCCTACGACCTGGTGTTCGTCGACGCCGACCCGGTCGACCAGCCGCAGTTCGTGACCGAAGGGGTCCGACTGCTGCGGGAAGGCGGCGCCATCGTGGTGCACCGGGCCGCGCTCGGCGGCCGCGCCGGCGACGCCACCGCGCGCGACGCCGAGGTGACCGCAGTGCGGGAAGCCGCCCGGCTCATCGCCGAAGACGAGCGGCTCACTCCCGTGCTCATACCCCTCGGTGACGGCCTGCTCGCCGCCGTCCGCGACTAGCCCTCTCCCGCCGCACCTTCTCCCGCCGCACCTGCTCCCGGGGCACTTTTCCCGCCGAGCAGACGCCCCGGTACGCGACACGCCGCGTTTGGCGTACCGCCGTGACTGCTCGCGCCTATTCGGCATTTTTACGGATTCCTGACGGGCCACCCCTTGACGCTGCACTGAACGCGTGTTTAGCGTACTAAACATGCGTTCAGTCGATGAAGATAGAACGACCACGGCGAGAATCCGCGACGCCGCGATCGACCAGTTCGGCCAACACGGATTCAGTGTGGGCCTACGCACCATCGCCGAAGCCGCCGGCGTGAGTGCAGCCTTGGTGATTCACCACTTCGGCTCCAAGGACGGCCTGCGCAAGTCCTGCGATGCCTATGTGGCCGAAGTCATCCGCGATGCCAAGTCGGAGTCGATGCAGACCACCGACCCCGCGAGTTGGCTCGCCCAGATGTCCGAGATCGAGTCGTTCGCACCCCTGGTCGCCTACCTGGTACGCAGCATGCAGTCCGGCAGCGACCTGGCAAAGTCGTTCTGGCGCACGATGCTTGAGAACGCCGAGCAGTACCTCGAGGAGGGCGTGCGCACCGGTGTGCTCAAGCCGAGCCGGGACCCCAAGGCACGGGCCCGCTATCTGGCGATCTGCGGCGGCGGCGCGTTCCTGCTGTACATCCAGATGCACGAAAACCCAACGGATCTGCGCACAGTCCTGCACGACTACGGCGAAGACATGGTGTTGCCCGCGCTCGAGATCTACACCAACGGCCTGATGGCCGATTCCACCATGTACGACGCGTTCCTGGCCCAGCGCGAAAAGGGCATTCCGTTCAGCGGCCCGGACGCGGAAGCAGCGATCCGACCGGAAGGAGCCTGACCATGTCTGAAGCAGCAATCGAAATCCACGGACTGTCAAAGTCTTTCGGACGCACCAAGGCACTCGACGGACTCAACCTGAGTGTGCCGCCAGGCGCTGTCACCGGCTTCCTCGGACCCAACGGCGCAGGCAAGTCCACCACCATCAGGGTGCTGCTCGGCCTGCTGCGCGCCGACGGTGGAACCGTCCGCCTGCTCGGCGGCGATCCCTGGCACGACGCCGTTGCCCTGCATCGCAGGATCGCCTACGTGCCAGGCGATGTGACGTTGTGGCCCAATCTGACCGGCATGCAGGTCATCGACTTTCTGACCGGACTGCGCGGCAACAACATCGACACCCGCAGGCGCGATCAGCTCATCGAACGCTTCGAGCTGGATCCGCACAAGAAGGCCAGGACCTACTCCAAGGGCAATCGACAGAAGGTTGCGATCGTCGCGGCCTTCAGCACCAACGCCGAGCTCTACATACTCGACGAACCCACGTCGGGGCTCGACCCGTTGATGGAGAAGGCTTTTCAGCAGTGCGTCAGCGAGGTATCGGCGCGCGGCGCCGCGGTGCTGCTGTCGAGCCACATTCTCGCCGAGGTGGAGAAGCTGTGCGACAGCGTGACCATCATCCGCGCAGGCCGCACCGTGCGGTCCGGCACACTCAGCCAGCTGCGGCACCTCATGCAGACCACGGTGCAGGTGCGCACAAGCACCGACGGCCAAGTGCTGCAACGGATGCCGTTCGTACACGACTTCTCGATCGCCGATGGCCACTACCGCTTCTCGGTCGACCGCACCGACCTCGACCGGACCATGGCAGAGCTGGCCGATCTCGGCATCCGGGACCTGTCGGTGACGCCGGCGTCGCTGGAAGATCTGTTCCTGCGCGAGTACCAGCGGGTGTCGTCATGACCACCGCCCCCATGCTCGCGGCGAGGCCATCGTTCGCCGGAACCGCCGACCTGCTGCGGCTGGCGGTCCGTCGCGACCGGGTGCGACTCAGCGTCTGGATCGCCGTCGTGACGCTGATGATGGTCTACGCACCCAACGCCATCAAGTTGGCCTATCCCGAAGAACAGCAACGCTTGTCGCGTGTCGAACTGCTCAAGACACCCGCGGGCACCATGCTCGGCGGTCCGATGTTCGGCCGCAACGAGACCGATCTCGGCGTGATGATGGCCAACGAGCTGATGCTCACCCTGATCATCGCCACCTCGATTCTGGCCATCTCCACGGTGATTCGCCACACCCGTGCCGAGGAGGAAAGCGGCGCCGCCGAACTCGTGCTGTCCTCGGTGGTCGGCAGGCACGCCCGCACCTTTGCCGCGCTGGCGCTGATCGGCGCGGTCAATGCGGTGCTGGCGGTCACCATGACCGTGGGGATGGTCGCGACCGGGTTCGCGGTCGTCGACACAGCCGCCATGTGTCTGGGCATCACCGGTGTCGCGATGGTGTTCGGCGCGGTCGCCGCCGTCACTGCGCAACTGTGGCGACAGGCCCGTACCGCCAGCGGCGCCGCGATGGGCGCACTGGCCCTGGCCGCACTGGTGCGCGGTGTCGGCGATGTCATCAATTCCTCCGGCAGCGCACTGAGCTGGTTCTCGCCCATCGCCTGGGCCCAGCAGATGCGGTCGTTCGTGGAACTGCGCTGGTGGCCCCTGGCGATGCTTGTGGCGCTCGCGGTGGCACTGATGCTGCTCGCGGCGGCGTTGGAGACCCGACGGCAGTACGACGACGGCAATCTGCCATCCACCGGTGAACGAGTGAATGCCCATCGGATTTCCGGCCCCTTCGTGCTGCATCTGACCCTGCAGCGCGGCCCGACCATCGGTTGGGGCGTGGGGTTGTTCCTGGCCGGGCTGGCGTTCGGTTCGATGACGAAATCGCTGTTGGACGCGGCGCGCACCAATGAGCTGATCGCCCGGGTGCTGGACGCCCAGGGCAACGACGGGGTGTACACCACCATGACGCAGTTCCTGGCCGCGGCGACGTCGGCCTACGTGGTCTCGGCCGTTCTGCGGGTGTACAGCGACGAGCAGGCCGGCCTGGGTGAAGCGGTCCTGGCGGGCGCGACGTCGCGGTGGCGCTGGCTGCTCGAGGCGGTGGCTTCGGCCGTGCTCGGATCGGCGGTGCTGATGTTGCTGGCCGGCTTGGGCAATGGATTGGGCGCAGGCGTGACGCTCGGTGAACCCGCCACCATCGCCCGGCTCACGTTGGCCGGACTGGGATTCGTACCCGCCATGGCAGTGCTGGCCGGCGTCGCGGCTCTCGCGGTTGCCTTGCGGCGGCCCTGGATCGGTTGGCTGGCAGTCACTTTCGTCATCGTCGCGCTGTATCTCGGTGCGCTGCTGAGGCTCCCCCACTGGCTGTTGCAGCTCTCGCCCGTCGGCCGGACCACCATACCCAGCCACGTGCCGCTCACCGCGTTGGCGGTGATGCTCATCGCCGCAGCAACTTTGACGCTCATCGCTGGGTGGGTCTACCGCAACCGCGATGCCGTGTAGCAGGGAGAACGTCATGCTCAAACTCATCATGCAAACCGCGGTGTCGGCCGTATTCGGTGTGGTTTTGTTGGGTTTCGCGTTGTTCGCGTCGGCAGGCACGCTCGACTATTGGCGGGCCTGGGTTTTCATCGCCGTGTTCGCGGTCGCCACCCTGGTTCCCAGTTTTTATCTGGCGGTCAAAGACCCCGCCGCGCTGCAACGCCGGATGCGTGGCGGACCGAAAGCCGAAACCAGGACGGTGCAGAAGATCGTCATCACCGTCAGCCTGATATCCGTGGTCGCCGTGCTGATCATCAGCGCGGTCGACCACCGCGAGGGCTGGTCGTACGTGCCCGTCCCCGTGGTGATCCTGGGCGATGTGCTGGTGCTGGCCGGGCTCGGGCTGGCGCAGGCCGTCGTCTTCCAGAACAGCTTCGCCGGTGCCAGCATCCGCGTGGAGGCCGAACAGCGGGTGGTGAGCACCGGTCTGTATGGCGTGGTGCGTCATCCGATGTATGTCGGCACGGTGCTCCTGATGATCGGAATACCGTTGGCGCTGGGCTCCTATTGGGGTCTGCTGGCGGTGGTGGTGACCGTGCCGGCGTTGGCAGTGCGGATCACCGACGAGGAGAAGATGTTGCGCACCGAACTCGACGGGTACGCCGCCTACACGGAGAAGGTGCGCTACCGCCTAGTGCCTTACGTGTGGTGAGCCGGATCAGATCCAGATCCCCTTGCCGACGGCGACCACCCCGCCGGCACTGACCGAGAACCGCTCACGGTCCTTTTCCAGGTCGACCCCGACCATCTCGCCCGGCCCGACGACGACGTTCTTGTCCAGGATCGCCTTGCGCACCACGGCGCCGCGACCGACCCGGGTGCCCGGCATCAGCACGCTGCCCTCGACGATCGCGCCGTCGTCGATCACGACGTTGGACGACAGCACCGAATTGCGTACGGAGGCCGCGGAAACGATGCTGCCCGCGCCGACCACGGACTCCTGCGCCGAGCCGCCGTTGACGAACTTGGCCGGCGCCAGGTTCTCGGACTCGCCGCGGATGGGCCAGCGCTTGTTGTACAGGTTGAACACCGGGTGCACCGAGACCAGATCCATGTGCGCGTCGTAGAACGCGTCCAGGGTGCCGACGTCGCGCCAGTAGCCATGGTCACGTTCGGTGGCTCCGGGCACCTCGTTGTTGTTGAAGTCGTAGACCGCGGCCATACCGTCGGCCACCAGCCGCGGGATGATGTCGCCACCCATGTCGTGGTCGGAGCCATCTTCGTCGGCGTCGGCCCGGATCGCGTCGATCAGCACCTTGGTGGTGAAGATGTAGTTGCCCATCGAAACGTAGGTCTGCTCAGGATCGTCGGGCGTGCCGGGCGGGTCCGCCGGTTTTTCGATGAAGTTGCGGATTCGGCCCGTGTCGTCGGCGTCGATGCATCCGAACGCGCTGGCCTCAGCGCGCGGAACGCGGATGCCTGCGACCGTCGCACCCGCCCCGCTCTCGATGTGGAACTGAAGCATCTGCTCAGGATCCATGCGGTACACGTGGTCGGCGCCGAAGATGATGATGTAGTCCGGATCCGCGTCGTAGATCAGGTTCATCGACTGATAGATCGCGTCGGCCGATCCGGTGTACCAGCGCGGTCCGAGCCGCTGCTGTGCGGGCACCGGCGTGATGTACTCGCCGGCCAGACCGGACAACCTCCAGTTCTGGCTGATGTGGCGGTCCAGAGAATGCGATTTGTATTGCGTGAGAACGCAGATGCGCAGATAACGTGCGTTGACCAGATTCGACAGCACGAAGTCGATCAATCGGTATGCGCCGCCGAACGGAACCGCTGGTTTGGCCCGGTCCGCCGTCAACGGGTACAGCCGCTTGCCCTCTCCGCCGGCCAGAACAATGCCCAGCACGTGTGGCAGCTCCCTCATGCTGCAAACCTATCCGCAGGCACGCGGTGCTGCCAGCCATTGACACGATTGGTGGCCCGTGTCCACAACCCTTTTCGCATCGCGGCCATCAACATTCTCGGCACGAGGTTGCCCACAATCCTGCGCCACGACGGGGCCGCCCATTACGGTTCCAGTTATGCGGGTGGCCATGATGACTCGGGAGTATCCACCCGAGGTGTACGGCGGTGCGGGAGTTCATGTCACGGAGCTCGTCGCCCAGCTACGTCATTTGTGCGAGGTCGACGTGCACTGTATGGGCGCGCCGCGCGAGGGGGCCATCGTGGCGCAGCCCGACCCCGCGCTGGCGGGCGCCAACGCGGCGCTCTCGACGCTCTCGGCTGACCTGAACATGGTCAACAGCGCAGCGCAGGCCACGGTGGTGCACTCGCACACGTGGTACACGGGGATGGCAGGGCATCTCACCGCGCTGCTGTACGGCATTCCGCATGTATTGACAGCACACTCACTGGAACCGATGCGGCCGTGGAAGGCCGAGCAGCTCGGCGGCGGCTACCGCATCTCGTCGTGGGTCGAACGCACCGCGGTCGAGGCGGCCGACGCCGTCATCGCGGTGAGCGCGGGGATGCGCGACGACGTCCTGCGCACCTATCCGGGTCTGGATCCCGATCGAGTGCACGTGGTGCGCAACGGGATCGACACCGACGTGTGGTTCCCCGCCAAGCCCACCGACGGCGAATCGGTGCTCGCCGACCTCGGCGTCGACCCGACCCGCCCCATCGTCGCGTTCGTGGGACGCATCACCCGTCAGAAGGGTGTGGCGCACCTGGTCGCCGCGGCGCACACCTTCAGCCCCGACGTGCAGCTGGTGTTGTGCGCCGGAGCCCCCGACACCCCTGAAATCGCCGCGGAGATCTCCGGTGCGGTGGCCGAGCTGGCTCGCGCCCGCACCGGCGTGTTCTGGGTGCAAGAAATGCTGCCCGGTCACAAGATCCGGGAAATACTGTCCGCCGCAACGGTTTTTGTTTGCCCGTCGGTGTACGAGCCATTGGGCATCGTGAATCTGGAAGCCATGGCATGCTCGACGGCCGTGGTGGCCTCGGATGTCGGCGGAATCCCCGAGGTGGTCGCCAACGGTGAGACCGGACTGCTCGTGCACTACGACGCAGCCGAACCGGGTGCCTTCGAGGCGGGGCTCGCCGAAGCCGTCAACTCACTGGTGGCCGACCCTGATCGCGCCGACAGGTACGGCGCGGCCGGACGCGAACGATGCATCCGGGAATTCTCCTGGGCCCATATCGCCGAGCAGACGGTGGAGATCTACCGCAAAGTGGCGGGATAGAGATTCGGCGTGATCGTTTGCCGGTGGGCGATCGATCACGCCGAATGCACTAGCTGGTGACGCCCTTGAGTTCGTCGCCGAGAGCGGCTGCCTCGTCCGGGGTCAGTTCGACGACCAGACGCCCGCCACCCTCGAGCGGTACTCGCATCACGATGCCTCGCCCCTCTTTGGTTGCTTCCAGTGGACCGTCGCCGGTCCGGGGCTTCATCGCCGCCATCGAGTGCTCCCTCCAAATGAGCCCGTCCACGTCAGTGGGCCGGGTCGGGGCCCGGCCCCGCCCACTCGTTGGCGGCACCCGGCACTGAACTGCTACTGAACTACCCCTATTCTTCCCTATCCGCGGCGATGGGTGTGCAAAGACCCGTCGGATGTCGGGCGGCGTGCCGTCTAGCGGGACGCCTGAACCCAACAGGACCGGATGTGGTCGTCCACCATTCCGGTGGCCTGCATCAACGCATAGGCGGTTGTGGGCCCGACGAATTTGAAGCCGCGCCGCTTGAGCTCCTTGGCCATCGCCGTCGACTCCGGGGTTACCGCGGGTACCTCCGAGAGGTCAGCGGGTCGCGGACGCGGCGGTGGCGCGAACGACCACAGCAGCTCAGCCAGGTCGACATCGAGCTCGGTGACGGCCCTGGCATTGGCGATGGTGGCCAGGACCTTGGCGCGGTTGCGCACGATGCCGGTGTCGGCCATCAGCCGCTCGATGTCGGCGTCGCCGTACCCCGCGACTTTCTCGGGGTCGAAGTCGTCGAAGGCGCGCCGGAAGTTCTCGCGCTTGCGCAGGATGGTCAGCCACGAGAGCCCGCTCTGGAACGCCTCCAGGCTGACCCGTTCGAACAATGCCACCGAGTCCCGCAGCGGCCGGCCCCACTCGGTGTCGTGGTAGTCGCGGTACAGGGTCGAGCCCGCGGCACTGTCAACCGCCCAGCCACAGCGGATGCGACCGTCGTCGGTCACGTGTCGTCCGATGCGCGAATCTGCCCGGCCGTGGCCGACACCTCGGCGTCGTCGCCCTCCGCATCGTCTGGGACGCCGTACGTCGCGCGCAGTGCGGCCAGCTCACCGCGCAACCCGTCGAGTTCCCGCCCCAGCCGATCCAGAACCCAGTCGACCTCGCTGGTCTTGTAGCCGCGCACCGTCTGGGCGAAGCGGAGGGCATCCACGTCGGCGCTGGTGACGCCGGAGGCGGGCAGGACCGTGGCCGTGGTCCCCCGCGGCAACGGCGGCAACGTTTCGCCCCGACCGAAGATCACGCTGCCCACCCCGAACAGCACAGTGGCCACCAGGACCAGCACCACCAGGTACAGCAGTATCAATGTCACACCGTCGATACTGCCTCAACCGTCCGACAAGCGGTCGGCGGCTAGCGCGGACGCAGGGTGACCATGGGCGGCCGGTCGGCGAGTGAGACCGATGACGCCCGCGGGGTGAAGCCGTCGCCGTCGGCGAAGAACTGCGTGAGCGCGACGCCGGAGTCGGCGATGCCGCAGCGGGACAGCAAGGTGGCGATCACCTGGCGGCTCATCGAGGCCAATTCGGTCAGCGGCCGGTTGCGGTGCACGCGCACACCGAGGTTCACCTGCGCTATCGCGTCCATGCCGAGCCGGTCGTAGGTGTCGACGAGCAGGCCGATCTCCACGCCGTAACCCGGCGCGAACGGCACGGCCGTCAGCAGCTCCCGGGTGCCTGCGTATTCACCGCCGAGCGGCTGGAGGACACAGGTGAGCTCCGGTCGCAGCGACGCGAGCAGCGGGCGGGCGACGAGCTCGGTGACCCGTCCGCCGCCGTTGGCGTCCTCGCTGCCGCTGATCTTGAGTGGGCGGCGGTAGAACCCCTTGACCAGGTGCACACCGTCGACGGTGAGCAACGGGCCCAGCAACTTGGGCACGAACATGGGATCGGGGTCGATCAGGTCGGAATCGACGAAGGCGATGATGTCGCCGGTGGTCGCGGCCAGCGAGCGCCACAGCACCTCGCCCTTGCCGGGTTGCGGCGCCACCTCGGGCAATGCCACCTCCCGGCTGATCACCCGCGCACCGGCCGCCAGCGCGCGGATCTCGGTGTCATCGGTCGAGCCGGAATCGAGCACGATCAGTTCATCGACCAGACCGCCGAGCAGCGGCGTGATGGTCTCCACCACCGAGCCGACAGTTTCTTCCTCGTTGAGGGCGGGCAGCACCACCGAGACGGTGCGGCCGGCCTTGGCCGCTTCCAACTCGGCGATGGTCCAGGCCGGACGGTTCCAGCTGCGGTCGGCCAACCAGCGGTGTCCGGCGACGCCATCGTTGACGGCCAGTTCGGGCATTAGGGTCATGCCAGTCCCCTCACTGTTCGTGCGGGTGCCCGCACTCCCTGGATCGACGCGACCATCTCGAGCACGCGCCGCGTGGGTCCGCACTCGTGCACCCGGAACATCGCAGCACCGTCCGCGGCGGCCAATGCCGTCGCAGCCAAGGTGCCCTCCAGGCGCTCAGTGACGTCCACACCCAGAGTCTCCCCGACAAAATCCTTATTGCTCAGGGCCATCAGGACCGGCCATCCGGTCTTAACAAGATCTTTTACGTGGCGCAACAAACTAAGACCGTGATAAGTGTTTTTGCCGAAATCGTGGGTCGGATCGATGAGAATCCGGTCCCGGGGAACCCCGGCGGCCACTGCGTTCTCGGCGGCCGCGGTCACCTCCGCGATCACGTCGTCGACGACGCCGCGTTCGGTGATGCCGTAGTTCACGCGAAACGGCCGCGTGCGCGGCACCGCCCCACCCGTGTGCGAGCACACCAGTCCCGCCCCGAACTCGGCGGCCACCTCCGGCAGTCCGGGATCGGCGCCGGCCCAGGTGTCGTTGATCAGATCGGCACCGGCCGCGCAAGCCTGTTTGGCGACGGTCGAGCGCCAGGTGTCGACACTGATCAGCTGGTCCGGGTAGGTGGCCCGCAACCATTCGATGAACGGCACGACCCGGGCGGTCTCCTCGTCGGCGTCCACCACATTGCCGGGCCCCGCCTTGACCCCTCCGACATCGATCACGTCGGCGCCCTCGGCGATCATGCGGTGGGCCGCGGACTTGGCGGCCTCGTCGGTGAAGGTGGCCCCGCGGTCGTAGAACGAATCCGGGGTGCGGTTGACAATCGCCATGATGAGCGCACGGTCACCGGCCACCGGGCGACCGCAGAAGGTCCGACCGGGGCTCGGTGACGACGTCAACACGCCATCCAGGCTAACGTCGTGCGATTTCGGGGCTACTTCGGTCGCTTGCCCGCCACCACTTCGTCCGGGTACTCGGCGTAGAACGGGACGTATCCCTCGTCGCGGCCGGCCAGCACGTACACCGAGTCGGTCACCTCGTCGCCGTAGCCCTGCTTGCGCAGCTCCACCTTCTGACTCTTGAACGTCGAGGTATGCGCCAGGCTGTCGACGACGCGGATGAACAGCGGCACCGCGTAGCTCGGCAAGTGCCCGTAGAACGCGTCGGCCAGCGCTTTGCCGTCGAACTCCTTGCCGTCCTTGAGCTGCACCGCGGCCATCCCGGCGCGGCCACCGGCACCCGGCACCTCGACGCCGAACACCGTGCACTCCTCGATCAGCGGGTTACTGGCGACGGCGGCCTCCACCTCGGTGGTGGCCACGTTCTCGCCCTTCCACCGGAAGGTGTCGCCGAGCCGGTCGGCGAACGCGGCGTGCCCGAAGCCTTGCGAGCGCATCAGGTCGCCGGTGTTGAACCAGACGTCGCCGTCCTTGAAGGCGTTGCGAATCAGCTTTTTCTCGGTGGCGGATTTGTCGGTGTAGCCGTCGAACGGCTGGAAGTCGCTGACTTTCGACAACAGCAGGCCGGGTTCACCCGACTTGACCTTGCGCAGCCTGCCGTCTGACCCTCGGGTCGGTTCTCCGCTGTCAGGGTCGTACTCGACGAACGCCACCGGACTCGGGCAGATGCCGGTCGACTTGGACACGTTGAACACGTTGACGAAGGCCGTGTTGCCTTCACTTGCGCCGTAGAACTCGCACACCCGCGGGATGCCGAAGCGCTGGGTGAACTCGTCCCAGATGGCCGGACGCAGACCATTCCCGACGATCACCCGCACCTTGTGTGCCCGGTCGGTCGGCTTGGGCGGCTGGTTGAGCAGGTAGCCGCAGATCTCGCCGATGTAGACGAATGCGGTGGCCTCGTAGCCGATCACCTCGTCCCAGAACCGCGACGCCGAGAACGACTTGCCCAGTGCCAGCGCGGAGCCGGAGTTCAACACCGAACCGAGCGATACGGTCAGCGCGTTGTTGTGGTACAGCGGCAGGCAGCAGTACAAGGTGTCGGTGTTGCGCAGGCGCAATCCCAGGCCGCCGAATCCGCCGAGGGCACGCAGCCAGCGGTAGTGCGTCATGACGCTGGCCTTGGGCATGCCTGTGGTGCCAGAGGTGAAGATGTAGAACGCCTTGTCCTTGGCCAGCACGGCCGACGCGCTGGCCGGATTGCCGATGGGTGCGGTGGCGGCCAGCCGGTGCAACTCCTCGATGGTCATCAATCCGGTGGTGTCGGCGCCACTTTCGACGATGGGGTCGATCAGGTCGGGCTCGGCGAGAACGGCTGTCGCGCTCAGCAGGCCGATGCTGTGGGCCAGCACCTTGCCACGCTGGTGGTAGTTGAGCATCCCCGTGACCGCACCGCACTTGACGATCGCCAGCATCAGCAGTACGGCGTCGGGCGAGTTCCGCAGCATCACGCCGACCACGTCGCCGTGCCCGACGCCGCGTGCGGCCAGCACCGCGGCGTAGCGGTTGACGGTCTCGTTGGCCTCGCGGTAGGTGATGCGCTCGTCACCGAACTTGATGAACACGCGGTCGGCGTGCTGCGCGGCGCGGTCCTGAAAGACCTTGCCGATCGAAGTCTTCGCGGTCGGCCGGGCCAGAAATCCGGTGAGCACCCCGCGCGCGATCACCGGAGCATCCATCAGCAGGCCGGGAACCTGAGTGGCGATGTCGAGCAGCCCGACGCTGCTGCGAGTCCCCGATTTCTGGTCGGTCATACGGTGAATCCCCTCCACATTGGCCCGTAGGTGTGGGCCTCACCTTAACCACGCAGGTGATCGGCGTTACCGCCGGTTCTACCTACCGATGAACCGCCCGGTCACGGCTGCGGAGAGCAGGCCGCCAGTGCGGCGTCGACGTCGTCGACCACGATCAGCCGATCCAGCGCCCCCGGGGACACGTAGCCCGTTTCGACCAGGCCGTGCAGCCAGGTCATCAGCCCGTCGTAGTGCCCGAACGGGTCGAGCAATACCAGCGGCTTGTCGTGCATCCCCAGGTAGCCCGCGGTCCAGGCCTCGAAGAACTCCTCCAACGTGCCGATCCCGCCGGGTAGTGCGATGAAGGCGTCGGAGCGGTCCTCCATCTCCTTCTTACGTTCGCGCATGGTGTCGGTGACGATGAGTTCGGCGGCGTCGATGTCGGCGAGTTCGCGGTGCACGAGGGCCTTCGGGATCACTCCGACGGTGTGCCCCGCACCCGAGCGGGCTGCGCGGGCCACCGCACCCATCGCCGAGACGTTCCCGCCGCCGGACACGAGCGTCCAGCCGCGCTTGGCGATCGCCAATCCCACCTGGCTGGCCAGCGCCAACAACTCTGGGTGGGTAGGACCAGACGCGCAATACACACATACCGCCCACGGGCGGCCGACTTCACCGGACACGTACATAACGTAAGCGTTCGGAATGAACACCCGATTTCCGGCCGGTGGGATAGCCGCGCCCATAAGATCGCGTAGGTGTCTGTCGACTGGGTGATCGCCCCGCGCGACCGCGCTCTTGACGGCCTTCAGGCCGGTCTGCGCGACCGGGCCGGTGCTGTCCTGATCGGCCCCGACGGGGTCGGCAAGACGTCGCTGGCCCGCTGCGCGGCCGAACAGCACGGTCCGGACTATCGCCGGGTGGCCTGGGTGACGGGCACCGAGTCGGCCGCAGGCATTCCCTTTGCGGCGGTGGACCATCTGATCGACGTGCCCGTCGTCGGCAAGACCGCCGAGGTGCTGCGGGCGGGGCGCGAGTCGCTGGGTTCCGACCTGCTGCTGGTGGTCGACGACGCACATCTGCTCGATCCGTTGTCGGCCGCCCTGGTGTACCAACTGGCCGTCAGCGACGCGGCGAAGGTGATCGCCACCGCCGACGACGAAGGACCCGCCGAGGTCACCGCGCTGTGGCGGGACGGATTGGTCAACCGGATCGAAGTGTGTCCTGCCGGTCATGACGACGCGCGGCTCGCCGAACAGGTGGCATCGTTCGTCGCCGACCTGCCCGGCGACGCCTTGCGCACCCTGCGGTACCTGGCCGTGCACGATCCGCTGCCGCTCGCGGTCCTGATCCCGCTGACCGGTGCCGACGCCATCGAGCGGGCCCGCGAGAGCGGCGCCGTGCGGATCGAGAACGCCATGGTCGGCTGCGCACACCCGCTCTTCCGCGACGCAGTCCGCGCCTCGGTCGGCGGTCCCGCGCTGCGCCGGCTGCGCACCGCGTTGGTCGATCGCATGCTGGCGACGCCGGGATGCGGTGTGGTGGACCAGCTGCGGGTGGCGGTGCTGGCCGTGGACAGCGATCGGCCCCAGCCGCCACTCGAAGTCGCCGCCGCCGCGGCCACCGCGCTGCGGCTGGGTGATCTGAACCTGGCCGAGCACCTGGGTCGGACCGCTTTGGCCGCGGGCTTCGAGGCCCGTTTGACGCTGGCCTACGCGCTGGCCTGGCAGGGACGCGGACGTGAGGCCGACGAGGTGCTCTCAGCGGTCGACCCGGCCGAGCTCGACGACGACCAACTGATGGCGTGGGCGTTGCCGCGGGCGGCCAACCAATTCTGGATGCTCTCCGAACCGGAGCGGGCGACCGCGTTTCTGCGGGCCACCCGCGGCCGGGTGAGCACACCGCAGGCCCAGATCACCCTCGATGCCCTATCGGCCACGTTCTCGATGAACGCCGGTGCGCCACAACGGGCTTTGTCGCTTGCCGAAGACGTGCTGAGCAGCGATGCCGCCGACGACACCGCTGTCGGGTGGGCCGCGTCGGCGGCTGCGCTCAGCTGCGCACGCCTGGGCCGGTTCGACGACGTCAACCCCATGGCTCAACGGGCGCTGGACGCCGGGCATCCGGGGCTGCTGCGGTTCACCAGTGGTTTCGGGCAGACCACAGCGCTGCTGCTCACCGGTCAACTGGACGCGGCTCAGGCCATGGCGCAGGAGCTGACCGATTTCGCGCAGTTGCAGCAGCCGGGCCGGGCCATCGGTGAAGTGCTGATCGCAGATGTGTTGCTGGTCCGCGGGTCGCTGCAGGCCGTGTCCTTACTACGACGCGCGACAGCAGCTCTGGCGCCGACCGGGTATTCGTGGGGGCCCTTGGCGTGGATGTTGTTGGCGCAGGCGCTCGGTCAGCACGGGATGCCGATGGAAGCCGCAAAGGCGTTGTCCCGAGCGGAATCCCGGCACGGACTCAAATCCATGCTGTTCGCCCCGGAACTGGGACTGGCCCGCGCCTGGACATGCCATGCCCGCAAGGACTCCGTCGGCGCCATTGCCGCCGCGCGCGACGCCGCAAAGACGGCGGAGCGCGGCGGTCAGTCCGCTGTGGCATTACGGGCCTTGCACGACGGGGTTCGCCTCGGCGACACGCGAGCCGTGGACAGCCTGGCCCGGATCGGCCTGGACTGCGTGTTCAGCAGGATCACCATGGACCACGCCCGCGCCCTGGCTGCAGGTGACAGCTGTGGGCTGCAAGAGGTTTCGCTGCGGTATCACGATCTGGGGATGTCTGCGGCCGCCAACGACGCGGCACGTCAGGCCATCGCGGATCAGCCGCCGGGAGCAGGCCCGGACCGACCGTAGAATCGGTAGCTGCAACGCACTATCCGAGGGGCCGAGATGACACAGTTCAATGCAGACATCGGTGCGGTGAATGCCTTGGGTCAACAACTCGATGATGTCAGCTCGTCGGCGAGCAATGTGCTCAATGGTGCGGTCGGGAGTGTGTCCGACAGCCATGGCGCCATCGGATTCCCGATGCAAGGCGCATTCGACGGCACCCAGGCGTCGCGCAGTGCCGCGGTGGCGGCCACCCAGGCCGCTTCCGGGGAACTCGGCAGCCTGCTCCGGCAGGCCGCCCAGGCCTACGAGCGCGGCGACACCGCGGCCGCCGAGAGCCTCAGGGCGCGCGCTGCCGAGCTGGAAGGCTCAGGCGGACAAGGCGGCTCGCCCACCGGGGCCTCGACGCCCGGCGGCGCCAGCAGCCCCGGCGGCACGGGTGCCCCCGCCGGACAGGACAGCGGCGGGCAGGCGGCCGGCCAGATGCTCGGACAAATGGGTCAGATGATGGGACAGATGGCGCAGTCCATCACCCAGCCGATCCAGGGCATGACACAGGGTCTCAGCCAGATTCCCCAGCAGGTCATGCAAGGCGTTCAGGGCATCGTGCAGGCTGCGACGCAGGGCGGTAGCGGTGCCGCACAGACCGGCGCCGAGACCCTCGAGAAGGCCAAGGCCGAAGGCGCCGACGGCCCCAAAGACGGCGAGAAGGCGCCCGTCGACGCCAAAGACGGCAAGGAGAGCAAAGAGGCCAGGGACGCCAAGGAGCGCGACGGCCAACGCCACCAACCCGGCAAGCAGACGGGCGCCGGGAGCCACCAGGTCGGTAACCGCGCTCCCGACGCCGGCGTCGCGCCCAAGCCGGCCGGCCCTACCGCGCCGACCCGCGCCATGTGACCGTCAGCCGACACTCAACTCGCCGTCGTCGAGGCGCAACCAGCGGTCGATCCCGATTGCGGCGAGGAAGCGTTCGTCGTGGCTGACCACCACGAACGCGCCGCGGTAGGCGTTCAGTGCTGATTCGAGCTGTCCGACGCTGACGAGATCGAGGTTGTTGGTGGGCTCGTCGAGCAACAGCAACTGCGGTGTCGGCTCGGCGTACAGTACGCAGGCCAGCGTCGCCCTCAGCCGTTCGCCGCCCGAGAGCACGCCGACGGGTAGGTCGATCCGGTCGCCACGAAACAGGAACTGCGCCAACAGATGCATCCTGCGGGTGTGTGACAGGCTGGGCGCCGCGGCAACCAGGCTCTCGGCCACTGTCCGTTCGGGGTCGAGCAGGTCGAGCCGCTGCGACAGATAGGCGATCCTGCCATCGGCCCGCTGCACCGTTCCCGCGTCCGGCGGCAGCGTCCCATCGACGATCCGCAGCAGCGTCGACTTGCCCGCACCGTTGGGTCCCGTCAGCGCGATGCGTTCCGGCCCACGGATGGAAAGGTCGATACCATTGCCGGAGAACAGTTTTCGACCATCACGTTCGACCTGCAGGGCCTGGGCCGCGAACAGCGTCCGGCCCGCGGGAACCTCGGTGTCGGGGAGGTCGAGGACGATCGCCTTGTCGTCCCGCAGCGCGCGTTCGGCGTCGTCCAATCGCGCTTTCGCGTCGTCCACTCGGCGGCCGTGTACCTCGTCGGAGCGTGCGGCGGATTCCTGTGCATCGCGTTTGAGCTTGCCCGCAACGATTTTCGGCAGTCCGGCGTCCTTGACGTTGCGGGCCGCGTTGCCGGCACGCCGCGCCGAGCGTTCCCGGGCCTGCTGCATCTGACGCTTCTCGCGCTTGAGTTGCTGCTCGGCACTCCGAATGTTGCTCTCGGCTACCTGTTGACCGGCCTGGACCGCCTCCTGGTAGGCGGTGAAATTTCCGCCGTAGAACACGATGTCGCCGCGGTACAACTCGGCGATCTGGTCCATGCGATCCAGCAGCACGCGGTCGTGACTGACCAGCAACAGGGTGCCACCGAACTCATCGAGCGCAGCGTAAAGACGTTGCCGCGCAGCGTGATCCAGATTGTTGGTGGGCTCATCGAGTAACAGCACGTCGGGGCGCTTCAACAGTTCGGCGGCCAGGCCCAGCGTCACCACTTCCCCGCCCGACAACGTACCGAGCGGGCGGTCCAACGCCACCCCGCCCAGGCCGAGCCGATCGAGCTGGCCTCGGGAACGCTCCTCGATATCCCACTCGTCGCCGATCGTTGCGAACACCGCCTCACTGGCGTCGCCGGCGGCCAACGCGGTCAGCGCGTCGAGCACCGGCGCGATGCCCAGCACCTGTGCCACCGTCAGATCGGCGACGAATGGCAACGTCTGGGGCAGATAGCCGACCGTGCCGTCGACGGTCACCGACCCCGCCGACGGCACGTACTCACCGGCGATCAGTTTGAGCAGCGTGCTCTTACCGGCGCCGTTGGGCGCGACGAGTCCCGTGCGACCGGGGCCGACGGTGAACGACAGATCCGAGAACAGCTCAGTGTCGTCGGGCCATGCGAATGACACGTGGGAAAAGACAATAGACATGCGGGAACTCCAAAAGGGCTACGCACAGCGCAGAATGGACAGGAACGAATCGACTCTCACCGGTCACCCGGAGATGTCGTCGTCTCCCAGCATGATTCAACCCACCTCGGTCGACAGCAGATGCGTTACCCACAATACCGACGAGCGCAACCGATTAACGGGTTCAGGAGTGGCCGCGCAGCCGATCCAGTTGCCGCCGTTCCCGTTTGGTGGGCCTGCCGGCTCCCCGATCGCGCACCGGCACTGCCGCCACGATCTCCTTGGGCGGAGGCGGCGGAGTGCGGTCGATGAGGCATTCCGGCACGATCGCGGCGCCGACCCGTTTGGCGATCGGACGCAGGACCTCCACGATGCGCTCGCGCCCGTCGAGGCGGACCCGGACCTCATCACCGGGCCCGACGAGCTGCGCCGGTTTGGCGGTCACATTGTTGACGCGGACGTGGCCGGCGCGACACGCAGCGGCTGCCATGGACCGGGTTTTGGTGATTCGCACGGCCCAGATCCAGCTGTCGACGCGAACGCTGCTCACGCCCTTACGGTAGCCCGCTCAGCTCGTCGCACTGCTGGGCGAGGTTCGGACTCGCCCGGCCTGTTGCTACAGGTCGTCCACTTCGATGATCGGGTCGGCCAGCTGCCAGCGTTCGCCGCGACGAGGGTGGATGAATGCGTAGTAGTACACCGCCCCGATGACGATGGTCGCTGCCGCGACGATCAGCTGACTGAGCGCCGAGACCGCCAACTGGTAGGTGACATAGGCCATCATCGCGATCACCACGATCGGCGGCAACGGCCACAGCGGCATCCGGTAGCCCGCACTGGTCCGTGCGCCGGGGCGGCGCAGTCGGAGCGCCGCCAGCGCCACCGCAAGGTAGATCGCCACCACGCCGGCACCCGTCGCGGTGATGAGCCAGTCGAGAGGGACGAAGCTCGCGGCGAGGACCGCGCACGCGCCGACCACCAAGGTCGCCGCGACCGGCGTGTGCAGCTTGGGATGAACAGCGCTCAGTACCCGATCGATCGGGTCGGGCCAGGACCGGTCCCGCGCCGAGGCGAACAACTGGCGCGCGACTTGCAAGATGATCGCGATGACGGCGTTGATGATGGCGATCGCGATGCCGATGCTGACCACGACGTTGAGCGTCGCGCCGCCGCGGGCGACCAGGAAGTAGTTCATCGGTGCGTCGCTGCTGAGCAACTCGGTCATCGACGGCGCACCGAGGACCACCGCGGCCAGCGGAATGATCTCGACAGCGACAGTGACGAACAGACATACGATGATCACGCGTCCGATGTTCTTGGCGGCGTTCTTGGTTTCCTCGACGTAGTAGATGGCCGCGCCGTAGCCGTTGTAGGCGAACAGCGCCACCGGCACCAGGGCGACGACCGCGCCGACTCCCACATTGGCCAGCACACCTCCAGTGGCGACCTGCGCGTGCAGGAACTCGGCCGGTCCGCGCTCGACATGCACGAAACCGAGGACCGCTACGACCGCGACCGCGGCGATCTCCACGGCCAGAAAGATCCCGGTAACCCAGGCGTTGGTGCGGATGTTGAGCAATGCCACGAACGTCGTCACCACGATCACGGCGACGCCGATCCACTTGCCGCCGAGCCCTTCCCAGGCGACGCCCAGGTATTCACCGGTTCCCAGCGCGATCACCGCGATGATCAACACGGCGCTGACGAGGGTCAGCATGAAGATCGCGAAACCGACGGGTTTTCCCAAAAGTCTTGCTGCCCAGGTGTATTCGCCGCCGGTAATCGGGTACGTGGCGGCAAGTTCGGCGTAGCACAGTGCGACGAAGACGGCCGCGAAGCCACCGACGAGCATCGTCAACACCGACGCCCCACCCACGCCGAGCAGGATCGTCGGCACGATGATGAACACGCTGGAAGCCGGCGTGACCGCCGACAGCGTGATGAGGATGTTCTCTTTCATCGACAGTGCGCGGTGCAGTTCCTGCTGGTAGGCGACACGTCCCGCGGGCGTCGGCCCGGGCACTCCGACCGCGAACGGGGCTGGATCTTGTTCGGTCATCGCGAACCTTCTTTCTTTGATTCCCAATCAAAGAAAACCACATACCCTATTGTCAAGGACAGGATTTGAGTTAATAGGTTCTTAACAGAGAGTTGGATATCCATGGCCCGCCGCAAGAACCAGGACGCAGCTCGGGACGCGATCATCGCCGCAACATTGGTGGCGATGCGTGATCGCGGCCTGGACGGGTTGCGGATCCGCGATATCGCCGAGATCGCCGGCGTCTCACCGGGGACGATTCACTACTACTTCACCGACTTCGCCGGCCTGCTCACCGAGGTCTACCAACGCGCCAGCGAGCGGTTCTACCACGACCGCATGCTGGCGGTCACCGAACTTTCCGACGCCCGACTGAAGCTGTCAGCCATGACTGGCTCAGGCATACCGTGGTCCTCGGACGATGCCCTGGTGACCGCCCTTTATCGCCTGGACTCCTACCTGGCCTTCCGCAAGACGCACTCGGCGCTGATTACCTCACTGTATGACAAGCAGGTGGCGCTCTATCTCGGTATCCTCGAAACCGGCCAAGCTCAAGGGCATTTCGCGCTGCGGGGCAATCCGCTGGATATCGCTCAGAATCTCGTGGCTCTCGAAGATGCCTACGGCCTGCACATCGTCACCGACAATCGCACACTGCCCCCGCAGCGCGCTGCGGCGCTGATTCACGCCTTCGCCGTCATGGCTACCGGGTGTCCGGACATCCCAGCGTGTACCCAGCCCCCCGAACCACCGGCCGGCGCCGGCAAACCGCCAACTGGCAAACCGATCAGAAGGAACCGCAAGTGACCACGAACAGCATCCGCGCCCGCGACCTCGGCATCGATCTGCGCGGAACTCCCGGTCCGCACAACGCCATCACCGATGTCACCGGACTCGAAGTCGGATACGCCACGCTCATCCGTGGCGAGGGCGCGTTGACGGTGGGCCAGGGGCCCGTGCGCACCGGCGTCACGGCCATTCTGCCGCGCGGTCGCGATGACGTCGGTAAACCCTGTGCAGCAGGGTATTTCAGCCTCAACGGCAATGGAGAGATGACCGGGTCGGCCTGGATCGACGAGGTCGGGGAGTTGTCGCTGCCCATCACCATTTCCAATACCCACGCCATCGGCGCATGCCATACCGGCGTCATCGAATGGATCAACGCCGTGCATCCTCTACTGGCCCGCCAGTGGTTGCTTCCGGTGTGCGCCGAGACCTGGGACGGCTATCTCAACGACATCAACGGCGGTCACGTCACCCCGGCGGTGGTGCGACAGGCACTCGACTCTGCCCACGGCGGGGCCATCGAAGAGGGTTCCGTGGGCGGCGGTACGGGCATGAATTGCTATGGCTTCAAAGGTGGTAACGGCACCTCATCGCGACTTGTCGCGTTCGGGGACACCACTTTCACCGTCGGAGTGTTCGTACAGGCCAACTTCGGGTCGCGCGACGAGCTGACGATCAGCGGCGCGTCGGTCGGGCAGCTTGTGGCGGTGGAGAACCCGATGGAGGACACGGACTGGCTTGAGCAGGACCTGCGCGCCCCAGCAGGCGCCGGATCGGTCATCGTCGTCGTGGCCACCGATGCCCCTCTGAGCCCCGGGCAGTGCAAGGGTTTGACCCGCCGGGTCCCGCTCGGCCTTGCGCGCACCGGAACAACGGGGAGCCTGTTCAGTGGCGATCTCTTCCTCGCGCTTTCGACCGCCGACAACGGCCCGTCGCGCACCGGGTTCCCCAGCGGCGCACCGTCCAGCGACGAGATCTACACCGCCCGGCACCTACCGTGGAACCGCATCGACCCCTTCTACGCGGCCACTGTCTACGCCGTCGAGGAAGCGGTGCTCAATGCACTCGTAGCCAACGAGACAATGATCGGACGCGACTCCCACCGATCACCGGCGCTGCCACACGACCAGGTCCGATCCCTACTCAAGAGCGTTCAACTGGTCAGATAGGCCCGCAACATGTCGGTGACCGCGGTGATCTGCGCGATCTCGACTCGCTCATCGACTTTGTGGGCCAGGTTCGGATCGCCCGGCCCGTAGTTGACCGCGGGAATGCCCAGCGCCGCGAAGCGGGCCACGTCGGTCCAGCCGTACTTGGCCCGCACCGCTCCCCCGGCGGCAGCCACCAGCGCCGCGGCGGCGGGCTTGGTCAGGCCGGGCAGTGCGCCCGCGGCCGCGTCTGTGAGCTCGATCGACACGTCGAGCCCGTCGAACACCTCATGCACATGTGCCAGGGCCTGTTCCACGCTGCGATCGGGGGCGAACCGGAAGTTGACGGTCACCGACGCGGCATCCGGGATCACGTTGCCTGCGACCCCGCCGTTGATGCGGACCGCCGAGAGGCCTTCGCGGTACACGCAGCCGTCGATGTCCACGCTGCGGGCCTGATAGGTGCTCAACCGGTCCAGCACGGCGCCGAGCTTGTGAATGGCGTTGTCCCCCAACCAGGATCGCGCAGAGTGCGCGCGCGTCCCGGTGGCGCTGACCACGACACGGATGGTGCCCTGGCAGCCGGCTTCGATGTAGCCGCCCGACGGTTCGCCGAGGATCGCGACGTCCGCGGCGAGCCATTCGGGCAGCTCGCGCTCGATGCGTCCGAGGCCATTGGCGCTCGACTCGATCTCCTCGCAGTCGTACATGACCAGCGTGATGTCGTGCGCAGGTTCGGCGATGGTGGCCGCGAGGTGCAGGAATACCGCGTCGCCCGACTTCATGTCGGAGGTGCCGCAGCCATACATGTCGCCGTCGACGACGCGGCTGGGCACGTTGTCCGCGGCGGGCACGGTGTCGATGTGGCCGGCCAGCATCACCCGAGACGGCAGACCCAGGTGGGTACGGGCCAATACGGCGTCACCGTTGCGAATGACCTCGAAGGACGGAGCCTGCGCGCGCAGCGCAGCCTCGATCTCGTCGGCGATGCGCTGCTCGTGACGGGACTCGCTGGGGATGTCCACCAGCGCCGCGGTCAATGTGATCGGATCGGCACGCAGGTCTAGCCCCATGAACGTCGAGGCTAGTCCAGTACCCTGTAGCTCCGTGACTGCCGCATCTGGCGTCGGCCTGGCCACCATTGCCGCCGACGGAACCGTCCTGGACACCTGGTTTCCTGCTCCCGAACTGGCCGGCTCCGGCGAGTCCGGCACGGTGCGGCTGACCGGCGACGATGTCCCCGCCGATTTCACAGGACTCACCGGTCCGGATGCCGATCGCGGCGTCGAGGTGGTGGCGGTGCGCACGACCATCGCCGACCTGGGCGACAAGCCCGTCGACACCCACGACGTGTGGCTGCGGCTGCACCTGCTCTCCCACCGGCTCACCAAACCGCACGAGGCCAACCTCGACGGCATCTTCGGCCTGCTGGCCAACGTGGTGTGGACGAACTTCGGGCCGTGCGCGGTCGAAGGCTTCGAAAGCGTGCGGGCCCGGTTGCGTCGTCGTGGCGCGGTAGCGGTCTACGGCGTGGACAAGTTCCCGCGCATGGTCGACTACGTGCTGCCCAAGGGCGTGCGCATCGCCGACGCCGACCGCGTCCGCCTCGGTGCGCACCTGGCCGAAGGCACCACGGTCATGCACGAGGGCTTCGTGAACTTCAACGCGGGCACGCTGGGCACCTCGATGGTCGAAGGCCGTATCTCGGCCGGCGTGGTGGTCGGCGACGGTTCCGACGTCGGCGGCGGCGCGTCCATCATGGGCACCCTCTCCGGCGGCGGCAAAGAGGTCATCTCGGTCGGCAAGCGTTGCCTGCTGGGCGCCAACGCCGGACTGGGCATCTCCCTGGGCGACGACTGCGTCATCGAGGCCGGTCTCTATGTCACGGGTGGCACGAAGGTCACTGCCGCCGACGGTCAGACCGTCAAGGCCAAGGAGCTCTCCGGCGCGAGCAACCTGCTGTTCCGGCGTAACTCACTGTCGGGCGCGGTCGAGGTCGTCAAGCGCGACGGCACCGGCATCACGCTCAATGAGGCACTGCACGCCAACTAGTTTCTCCATCGCCGAACCTGAGCTTGTGTGCCAAAACTCGCGGAAACATGACACACAAGTTCAGGTTTGGCGATTCGCCGTCCTTGACGCACTGACACCGCCCTAGCAAACCCTGGAATCAGCTGCGAAACTGCTGATCGTTTCCTGTGCAACCACGGCTAGACTGTGACGCGAGGGGGTTGTTGCGTTGGGCATTCTCAAAGATCTGTTCGACATCGGCAATGGCATCAGAAGCGGTATCGGCGACGTGCCGAGCCTGGTCAAGGATGTCCTAGAGCTGGACATGCACGGCGTCGCCACCGACGGCCGCAAGGTGATCGGGGACGCCAAGGACGTAGTAGGCGGACTTGCCGGCCTCGGTATCGACATCGTCCCGACTCCGCTCAAATTCCTGGGCGAACTTGGCAAATTGGCAGATTCACCGATCATAGCCGCAGCTCAACTAGTGATCGAAAGCGAAAAGAAGCTGACAGGGTCGGGCCGCCTCGAAGAAGGCAGCGAATATTGGGAGTCAGCGATCTACCTCCAAAAGGCACTGGAGACACTCCTCGGTGCGGAGTTAGAAGACGACGACAAAACGTGGGATGGGGCAGCAGCTAAGGCGTACAACACCGTCACGGTTGCGCATCGGAAGCACGTTTCTGCAGTCTCGGCTGCAGATCGAGAAATCGGCCGCGTATTGAAAACAGAAGCGGACCAGGTTCGGCAGACTCGTGAAGTTTTGGATTCGACGTCACAAGCTTTGTCCGACTACGGTCTCGCAACTCGGGCCCTACTTCTCATTCCCGGGGTGAATATCGCAAAATTGATTGCCGCCGATACGGCGGCAGCCACCGCGGCCCTCGGTACCACGTCAACCCAAATGGGGATCATGCTCAGCAACTCGTTGCAGAATGCGGCGGATATTCGGAGAGTTTCCGTTGGCTACGAAGAAGCCAAGAGCGACACATCGGGAAAGGCCGGTGGGTGCGGCCCGTTCGTAGATCCTCTGCAGGATCAGGCAGACCTGCCCTCCCACGCCAAAGCTGAATCGCCATACGAGCCGCGCAAGCGACCGCCGATTTACGGGCCGCCGGCAACCCCGCTACCTGTTGAATCCGAAGCGCCGCCAATCTATGACCTGCCTGCAGATCTACCGTTGCCACATATCACCCCACCGAGCCATCCACCCGCGGGCCTCCCCAAGTGATGTCCACTCGAGAGCTCTAAGGACGACCTATGTCGAATTTGGAACTGAACTTGGCTGTCTTGACCGAATTCCTGGACGAACTCGGAGCTAAACATCAGACGGCGGGCGACCTCATCGCGGGGGCGAATCGCAAAGCTGCGGACGTCGCGACCAAGATTGAAAGCTCCCATGGGTTGGTCTGTGCAGCCACGATCCAGGCATTGTCGAACGGTGAACCCCGACAGATCGCCGGAGAGACGTTGGCCAAAGTCGCGGCAGAGTTTCACGAGAAGCTGGGACGGGCCGCCACCAATTACAACAACGTCGACTACCGGGAAGGCAGGACAATCGGGGAGGCTGGCACGGCGTGTCAAGCGTGATGCCGCGACTGACGGGACGACGGACGTGACTGACGATTGGTCGCACTCAACAGACTCCTGGGATGACGATGACGATCCATTCGAATACGACGAAATTCCCGGTTCTAGTTCGATTGACGACAATTTTGAAGGCGATTGGATAGATGTCGCGGACGACAATCCAGAGTCGGCAGCCGGTGACAGCGACGATATGGTCGAAACGCTACTGGTGACTGCGGTCAGTCCAAGTGGCGCTGTCACGGCTACTGGCCTCATGGACGGCAGAGTGATTCAGGTGGCTTTGTCGACGCAGGTAACGAGTCTGACCGAGGCAGAACTCGCGGACGAGGTCGTCACAACCTGCGCTCTCACGAGTAGGCAGGCCGAGGCGGCGCAGCACTATCTCCTTGCGACTTGGATGCGAGAACTCGGACAAGATCCCGCGAGTACGCGCAGTTTCCTGGAACACACCATCGGGCTGCCAACCCCTGAGACCGTGATCAGCGAGAAGGCGCGGATGCTTGCCGACTACTATTCCGGCACCGAATAGAACGACCCCGGTATGACGAGGAGTCCTTACCGCCGCCCCATGCCGCGCTATGCGAGATGGGCAACGATCGGTTTGGTTGTGGCCGCGGTCGTTTCCGTAGCTGCCGCGATCATCGTCAGCGTGGTCATGACCAAACGGCTGATGAGCGACAGCGCCGGTCCAACGTTCCACCGAGGGGACTGGCAGCCACCAGAACAGACGGTGCTCGAATCGTCCATGCGAGCGCGCCCGGTCCCAGGCTGGCGCACAAGCGTTGAGGATCTGGGCCTTCCGGAGAACAGTATCTTCGGGCGAACCAACGAACCGCATGTCTGGTCTACGCCGCTCATTGGGACCGTAGGCGCGAAGGGCTATTTCCTCGCGAGAAGCCCCGACTCCCCAGACTCAGAACGACGGCTGGTCGGATTGGACGTCCACACCGGTAAACAACTATTTGCCCCAGTGAGGATCGATGCTGGCGCGGATTTCCTCGACTGCTTCGTGAACGGACCCGACTCCGTCCTATGCATCTCAGACGCCGTCCGCGAAGGCAATTTGGAGAGCGTCGCCTGGGCGATCGACACCCGCACCGGCGATGTCTTGTTCCACGGTCCGACCAAACTTCACGCGAACGCGAGCGACGGTCCCAGCGTCGAGCAGGTGGGTGCCTACGCAGTCGCACGAGTACCAGGCGAGGGCATTTACGGCATCGGTCCCCGTGCGGAAACCACGTGGTTTGTTCCTGGCGTCGGGATAGGGACCACAAGATGGACCTCCGATGCCACACCGCCAACGCTGGCAGCGGCAAAGGACTCGGTCAGAGGGTCAGATCGCATGACCGTGTTCTCGCTGATCGATGGCAAAGTGATCACGCCCAAGCTTGGCGATGGGCTACGCCCTCTCCAGGCCGTCGTTTATCCCGGAGGTTTCGCAGTCGAGGCCACCTCCGACATGAAGTTGTCGATACCGGACATCGTCGTGTTTTTCGACAATGCGGGCAATCGTGTTGGCCAGACCGACATTTGGGGAACGTTGACGACATTGTCGATGATCCTCCCGACCCTGGAAGCACCTGAATCTACGGTCTTCGGCGCCAACGGGGCAGGGCTCATCCAATTTCCGGATCAGCAACTGGGGCAGAACGCACGTGTGATCGGCCACCGCCTGTACGCGCCCGAGTCCACGTGGGAGGGGCCGGTGAAGGTGAGGCGGTGGAGGCAGTTCGACCTCACGACAGGCAAGGAAGGCAATGCGTGCCGGCCCAACATGACCGGTTATGTCGCCAATGACGGACGCGTCGGCGTATTCGAGACCGTCCGCTATGAGACCACCGGTGCAACAACATTCGCGATGGACCTGAACAGCTGCGAGAAGCTGTGGACCACACCGGTTAATCCCGATTCGTTTCACGAACTGTGGAGAATCGACAACACCCTCGTCGAGCTCTCCGACGACGGCAAAGAACTCCACTCACTGGTGGCACCCGGATAAACTCATATGCATGAGCAGCGATACGAATACCGAGTCCACGGGCTGCGGCAACCCGGACTGTACGTGTGAAAACTGCAACTGCGGGTCGGACTGCACCTGCGGTACCAAATAGCTCGATCCGCCCGAACACTCAGGTGCAGGGCACCCCGTGGGGACCGCCAACCCAGTGACCCGGCGGAGCGTTCCACGGGCATAGCTTCTTGACCTGCCCGGGCGGGGCCCAGTTGCCTCCGCCGTTCCAGTCAACCCATCCCGGCCCGGGTATCCACGGCAGGTCGGGACCCCAACCAGGGTCAGCCTGCGCCGAGGCAGCACCGAATCCGATGGGTCCAGCAGCGAGCGCGCCGGCCAGAATTACCGTCCCCGCAACTTTCTTCACATTCACCGGACGTCTCCTCCCGAGTCGTCACGCAACGTGTGTGTTTCCCACGATACGCCTGTGACCACACAGCGCCGGCTCGCCCAACGTGAACAAGATGGCGAACTTTCGCGAAAAGTTCGCCATCTTCTTCACGTTGGGTTTCACGTTGGGCGCGAGCTACGGAGTCACCCGCAGCATCACCACGCCGTGCCCCGGCACCTGTCGTTCGATGTCACCGGAGCCGGTGCTGTCGCTGTGCTGCCACAGATCTCGCACGGTCGCGTGGGTGTGGCCGCCAAAACCGATGGCGTCGAGCGTCGTTCGGATGGTCTGAGTCTCGGCCGACTGATTGAACAGTGCCACGGCCACCGCGCCGTCGGCGAGCCGTTTGATCACCACCCGCGCATCGCTACTGAGCGGGCGCCCCTGCACCATCAGCGGGTCCTGGTCGACGGCGATCACGTCCCGGTTGGTCAGGATGTCGCGGGTTTGCTCGGTCATGTCGCGAATGTCGTTGCCTGCCAACAAGGGTGCAGCCAGCATGGCCCAGAGCGAGAAGTGAGCGCGCTGCTCGGTGTCGGTCAGGTCGGCCCGCGGCGCACCCAGCACCATGGTCGGATGCCCGCTGGCGAACTGCTTCCAACCGATGCCGACGACGAGCATGTCGGGATCGTTGACGTGTTTCGAATTACTGCGCGCTGCAAGCGAACCCGCTTCGGCAAACGCCTGGACCACACCCGCCAGACCTTCCTGCCACAGCGCGGTATCGCCCCACGCCGGGACCAGGTCGACCGCGTCGCGCGTCACGTCGGCGATGTGCGACCAGTCATACTCCAGGCCTGCGACCGGATCACCCGAGCTATTCGGGTTGATGCTGTAGACGATGTGACGGCCGCTGTCGCGCAACGCATCCCGCATGGCGGTGAAATAGCGCACCTGGTCGTCGTGGTCGGCCTCGGCGCGGCACCAGTCGTACTTCAGGTAGTCGACGCCCCAATCGGCGAAGGTCTTGGCATCAGCCTGCTCGTGGCCTGCACCGCCGATCCGGGGATCCTGGCCACAGCCCTGGTTGAACGGACTGTGGTAGATCCCCAGCAGCATGCCGTGGTCGTGCGCGTATCGGGCCAGCGCGGCGATACCGTGCGGGAAGCGGTCGGGATCCGCCCGCAACGAGCCGTCATGGGCACGGGTGGGTGCAGCCCAGCCGGCGTCGAGGTTGACGTAGCGGTAGCCGGCGTCCCGCATTCCCGAGGACACCATCGCATCGATCGTCTCGTGCACGGTTCGCTCCGTCAGCGGGATTCCGGAGTTCCAGGAATTCCAGCCCAACGGCGGGAGCTGCGGCGGCGACGGCGACGGACTGGGTGTGCTGCAAGCGGCGAGCAGACCGGCGCATACCGCCAGGCAAGTCAGTCGGCGCATGCGGCCATGGTGGCATCGTCACCTGGCAACTACCCGAAAGTCCTCATTTCGCGGCAAGAATGCAGAATTCGTTACCCTCCGGGTCGGCCAGCACCACCCAGGTCTGCTCCCCCTGACCGATGTCGACGTGGCGCGCACCCAGGCCTATGAGCCGGTCAACTTCGGCCTGCTGATCATCGGGCGTGAAGTCGAGGTGCAGGCGGTTCTTGACCACCTTGGCGTCGGGCACCGCGAGGAACAGCCACAGCGGCCCTTGCCCGGACGGCGGTGTCAGCGCCACGTCGCCGTCGGAGTCGGTGTGATGCGGCCAGCCGAGCACCCGGCCCCACCACGCTGCCAGCGCCTTGGGGTCATGCGCGTCGATGCAGATCTCGGAGAATCTCAATGCCATTGCGCCAGTTCCTTCTTCAACACCTTCCCCATCGCGTTGCGCGGCAGGCGCTCCACCAGGTGTACCTCCCGAGGCCGCTTGTGCACCGAAAGCTCCTGTGCCACAAAGTCGATCAACGCCGCAGGCTCGGCGTCGCCGACGACGAATGCCACGATGCGCTGGCCGAGGTCGTCGTCGGGCACACCGACCACCGCGACCTCGGCGACGCCGGGGTGTCCCAGCAGCACGGTCTCGATTTCGCCCGCACCGATCCGGAAGCCTCCGGACTTGATCAGGTCGACCGATTCGCGACCCACGATGCGATGCATGCCGTCGGCGTCGATGACAGCCACGTCGCCGGTGCGGTACCACCCGTCGGCATCGAAAGCTGCTGCCGTGGCGTCGGGTCGGTTGAGGTAACCCTCGAACACCATCGGGCCCTTGATCTGCAACTGCCCGATGGTCTCGCCGTCCCGCGGCACCAGCGCACCGTTCTCGTCGACCAACCGGGTCTCCACACCCGCCAGCGGCAGACCGACCCAGCCGGGTCTGCGCTCGCCATCGACCGACGTGCTCAGCGTGATCAACGACTCGGTGCTGCCGTAGCGTTCGATCGGCGCGTGTCCGGTCAACCGCACCAACTCGTCGAACACCGGTACCGGCAAGGGTGCACTGCCCGACACCAGCAAGCGGGCCGACGACAGCGCCAGCGCGGCATCGAGGTCTTTGACCACCCGCGACCACACCGTCGGAACACCGAAATACAACGACCCGCCCGCCTCCGCGTACGCCGCCGGCGTCGGTTTTCCGGTGTGCACGAATCGGTTTCCGATGCGCAGGGATCCGAGCAGGCCCAACACCAGCCCGTGCACATGAAACAGCGGCAGGCCGTGCACCAGGGTGTCCGAAGCCGTCCAGTTCCACGCCGCGGCCAGCGCGTCGATGTCCGCGGCGATGGCTCGTCTGGTCATCGGCACGCCTTTGGGCGGCCCGGTGGTTCCGGAGGTGTACATGATGATGGCGGTCGATTCGGGTGCCGGTTCGGCGTACCGGTGCCACGATCGCGCATGCACGCGAACCGGGATATGCGGCAGCCCCTCGTTCTCCTCGGGCATCTCCCCCAGCCACGCCTGGGCTTCGGAGTCGGCGAGGATGTGGCGACGCTCGGCGGCACCGACATCGGCGGGCACGGGTACCACCGGGACACCCGCGATCAGGCAACCGGTGATCGCCAGCACAGTCGTGACGGTCGGCTTGGCCAGTACGGCGACCCGCCGGGCCGCCGCCACCCGTTCGGCCACCGAGGTGGCTGCCCCGATCACGTCACTACGGCTGAGTACCGCGCCGTCGATACGGACGGCGTCGTCGATGTCGGCACCGGCAGCAACCGCTGCGGGGTTCAATGAGGCCAGCAGCACGCCTGTGAGGCTACCCCGGCCCGCCGATTCCGATCGGCGATACTGGGCCGATGGGTGTCATCCGGCAATTGCAGTCACGTGAGGTGTATCGAAACAACTGGATGACGTTGCGGGAGGACACCATCCGTCGCCCGGACGGCACCGAGGGCATCTATTCGGTGATCGACAAGCCGACGTATGCACTGGTCATCGCGCGCGAGGAGGAGCGTTACCACCTCGTCGAGCAGTTCCGCTATCCGCTGGGCCTGCGCAGATGGGAGTTCCCGCAGGGCACCGCACCCGATCGGCTGCACCTCGATCCCGACGCGCTGGCGCACCGGGAACTGCGCGAGGAGACGGGGCTGCGGGCGACGAGCATGCGGCGGCTGGGCCAGCTCGACGTGGCCGCCGGAATGAGCAGCCAGCGCGGATGGGTGTACCTGGCCACCGGGCTGAGCGAAGGTGAGCACGAACGCGAACACGAAGAGCAGGACATGCACAGCGCCTGGTTCGAGCGCGCCGAGGTCGAGCGGATGATGCGCGAGGGCGAGATCACCGACGCCCAGTCGATCGCGGCCTGGGCGTTGCTCCTGCTCAACGAGCGCCCGACGGGTTAGCGTTGGCGCCACGATGAGGCGACCCGTCGCGCTCGGCATGTTGATCGTCGCGGCCCTGACCGCCGCGCCGGCGTCGCATGCCGCCGGTCAGGTGTGGAACGGCCGGTACTCGTTGGTCCGATACGCCGCCCAGAAGACGGGCACGAGCCTGGCCGCCCGGCAGTCCGAGCCGACGTTCAGCGATGTGTATACGTTCTCCACCGATTGTTCTTCGGGGACCTGCATCTCCACCGTGATCGACGGCCCCACCCCGAAGAACCCCACGCTGCCGCTGCCGCCCCGCTACACCTGGGACGGCACCCGTTGGGTGCATATCTACGATTGGCAGTGGGATTGCTATATGGGAGAAGGGGTTCCGAAAGTGTGGGCGCCGGCCCGGTCTTGGGCGTATTACGCACCCCAAGGCGACGGAACCTTGCGGGGCACCTGGCTCACCCAGATCGTGGGTGGTCCGTGCGGTGGCACCGTGCAGATGGATGTGGCGGCGTTCCCGGCCTGAGCCGCTGCCGCCCAGCGTGCGTGAAGTGCTGACTTTTCCAGGCGTGTCGGGCAACAGACACGCACGCTCGCGGTGCAAGGTGCCGCACTGCAGGGTGCCGCGGCTACCGACGCTCGGCCAGCGCCCGCAGGAAGAACCCGAAGTTGGCCGGGCGTTCGGCGAGTCTGCGCACGAAGTAGCCGTACCATTCGTTGCCGAACGGGACGTACACCCGGACGTGGTTGCCCGCGTCGGCCAGCCTGCGCTGTTCGGCGTCCCGGATGCCGTACAGCATCTGGTACTCGAATCCGTTTACGTCCCTGCCGAATTCGCGAGCCAAAGTTGGCACGGCTTCGATGATCTCCGGATCGTGTGAGGCGACCATCGGGTATCCCGATCCGGCCATGAGGATCCGCAGGCAGTTCAGGTAGGCTCGGGTGACGTCCGCGGCGTCGCGGTAGGCCACCGTGGCGGGCTCGTCATAGGCGCCCTTGCACAACCGAATCCGCGCGCCGGCTTCGGCGAACTCGCGGCAGTCGTCTTCGGTCCGGTGCAGGTATGCCTGCAAAACCGTGCCCAGCCAATCGAATTCGGTACGCAGATCACGCACGATCGACAGGGTGGAATCGGTCGTGGTGTGGTCCTCGGCATCGACGGTCACCCAGGCGCCGACGTCACGGGCCTTGGTGCAGATCGTGTGCGCGTTTTCCAGCGCGATCTTCTCGCCATCGCGCGGCAGCGCCTGGCCCAGCGCGGACAGCTTGAGCGACACCTCCAGCGGCCGCACCGGTGATGCGGCCTCGTCGCGCTCGCCGAGCAGGTCCAGCAGCGCCAAGTACGCCTTGACGGTCTGTTCGGCGTCCTCGATGCGGGTGGTGTCCTCGCCCAGGTAGTCGATGGTGACCATACGGCCCGAAGCCCGCAGGGCCGCAACGGCATCCACAGCGTCGGGAATGGTGTCGCCCGCGACGAACCGGTCGACGACACTGCGGGTCACCGGCAGTCGCTCGGCGGTCCGCCGCAGTCGCGCAGAGCGCGCGGCAGCCAGGATCGCCGGCCGGGCGGCCCGCTGGAACGCGGACTCCAAGGCACCTCGCGTACTCGCCATGTCAGGCCTCCATGTGGGGGTAGGTGTGGTTGGTGGGCGGCACGAAGGTCTCCTTGATGGAGCGAGCCGAGGTCCAGCGCAAGAGGTTCAGGGCAGAGCCCGCCTTGTCGTTGGTGCCCGACGCCCTGGCCCCGCCGAACGGCTGCTGGCCGACCACGGCGCCGGTGGGCTTGTCGTTGATGTAGAAGTTGCCTGCGGCGTTGCGCAACCGGTCCTGCGCGGTGACCACCGCGGCACGATCGTCGGCGATGACCGCACCGGTCAGCGCGTAGCGCGATCCGGAGTCGACGACACCGAGGACCCGCTCGTAGTCGTTGTCCGGGTAGACGTGCACCGACAGGATCGGGCCGAAGTATTCGGTGGAGAACGATTCATCGGTCGGATCGTCGGACAGCAGCACGGTCGGACGCACGAAATAGCCTTCGCTGTCGTCGTATTCACCACCGGCGGCGACGGTCACCCCGGCGGCGCTCTTGGCGCGTTCGATCGCCTTGACGTTCTTGGCGAATGACCGGCTGTCGATGACCGCACCGCCGTAGTTGCTCAAATCGGTGACGTCGCCGTAGGTCAGGGCTTCGGTGGCCGACAGGAAGTCGTCGCCCATCTGCTGCCACACCGACCGCGGGATGAACGCCCGCGACGCGGCCGAGCACTTCTGCCCCTGGAAGTCGAAGGCCCCGCGGATCAGCGCCGTGCGTAGCACATCCGGGCGTGCCGAGGTGTGGGCGACGACGAAGTCCTTGCCGCCGGTCTCACCGACCAGCCTCGGATAGGTGTTATAGCGGTCGATGTTGGTGCCGACCTCGCGCCACAGGTGCTGGAACGTGGCCGTCGAGCCGGTGAAGTGGATACCCGCCAGCCGCGGATCGGCAAGAGCGACATCGGAAACCGCGATGCCGTCGCCGTTGACCAGGTTGATGACGCCGGGCGGCAGGCCAGCGGCTTCCAGCAGCTGCATCGTCAGGTACGCGGCGAAGGCCTGGGTGGGCGACGGCTTCCACACCACGGTGTTGCCCATCAGGGCCGGCGCGGTCGGCAGGTTGCCCGCGATCGCGGTGAAGTTGAAGGGGGTGATGGCGTAGACAAAGCCTTCGAGCGGCCGGTGGTCGGTACGGTTCCACACGCCGGGGCTGCTGATCGGCTGCTCGGCGAGGATCTGACGGGCGAACTCCACGTTGAAGCGCCAGAAGTCGATCAGCTCGCAGGGCGCGTCGATCTCGGCCTGGTAGGCGGTCTTCGACTGACCCAGCATGGTCGCGGCGGCGATCTTCTCCCGCCACGGGCCCGACAGCAGGTCGGCGGCACGCAGGAACACCGCTGCGCGCTCGTCGAACGGCAATGCCGCCCAGTCGTTCTTGGCAGCCAGAGCGGCGTCGATCGCCGCCGTGGCGTCCTCATGCTCGGCGTTGGTGAAGGTGCCGAGACGGGAGGCGTGGCGGTGCGGCTGCACCACGTCGACGCGCGCGCCGTTGCCCATGCGATGGGTGCCGCCGATGACGTGCGGCAGGTCGATCGGGGCGTCGGCGAGGCCGGAGAATTCGGCGAGGGCGGCGGTCAGCCGGGTGCGTTCACCCGAGCCGGGGGCGTAGTCGTGGACCGGTTCGTTGGCTGGCAGCGGCACGTTGGTGATGGCATCCATAGGCTTAAGAATCCCCGACGTGACCCACGCAACTGTTGTCCGATCCGACAACACTTTGGCCGACGACCAGTACGATCGGACAACATGGCGACAAGCGGTGTCAGCCTCGGTCAACTGCTGCTGGCCCTGGACGCGACGCTGGTCCAGCTGGTGCAGGCCCCACGCGGGCTCGACCTCCCGGTGGCATCGGCGGCACTCATCGATTCCGACGACGTACGGCTGGGCCTGGCCCCGTCGGCAGGGTCGGCCGACGTGTTCTTCCTGCTGGGGATTCCCGACGCCGACGCCCGACAGTGGGTGGATCAACAGATCGCCCGGCGCCCACCGACCGCGATCTTCATCAAGGAGCCGTCAGCGGCCGTGGTCGCCCGCGCCACCTCGGCAGGCACCGCCGTCGTCGCCGTCGACCCGCGAGCCCGGTGGGAACGGCTGTACCGACTGGTCAACCACGTCTTCGAGCATCACGGCGACCGCGAGTCAGAAGACTCCGGCACGGACCTCTTCAGCCTCGCGCAGTCCATCGCCGACCGCACCCACGGGATGGTCAGCATCGAAGACGCGCAATCGCACGTGCTGGCCTACTCGGCGTCCAACGACGAGGCCGACGATCTGCGCCGGCTGTCGATCCTGGGCCGGGCCGGCCCGTCGGAGCACCTCGCCTGGATCGCGCAGTGGGGCATCTTCGATGCGATCCGCGCGAAACCGGATGTCGTGCATGTCGCCGAGCGGCCAGAGCTCGGGCTGCAGCCGCGTTCGGCCATCGGGATCTTCCAGCCGTCTCCCGACGAGCGCCGGGCCCCGGCGTTCGCCGGGACGATCTGGGTGCAGCAGGGCAGTCGGCCCCTGGCCGACGACGCCGACGACGTGCTGCGCGGCGCAGCGGTGCTGGCGGCCCGCATCATGACCCGGCTGGCGGCGACCCCGTCGACGCACATGGTGCGCGTGCAGGAGCTGCTGGGCCTGCGCCCCGGTGACGGTCCGCCCGACATCGACCTCATCGCGCGCGAGCTCGGTATCGCGGTCGACGGGCGCGCCGCCCTGATCGGATTCGACGGCAGCATCCCGGGATCGCGGCTCTCGGACATTCTCTCGTTGAGCGCCAGCGCTTTTCGCCAAGATGCTCAAGTGGCGTCGGCGCGTACCCGCGTCTACGTGCTGTTCCCCAGCACCGGAAAACCCGCCGCGGTGACCTCCTGGATCCGCGGCACGGTGGCGGCGCTGCGCACCGAGCTGGGCCTGGAGCTGCACGCCGTCATCGCCACACCCGTCAACGGGCTGGCCGGCGCCGCGGCCGCCCGTCTCGAAGTGGATCGGGTGCTCGACAGCGCCGAACGCCATCCGGGAGCCCTGGGACAGGTGACGTCACTTGCCGAGGCCCGCACCACTGTGCTGCTGGACGAGATCGTCACGGCCATCGCCGCCGACGAGCGGCTGATCGACCCGCGCGTGCGGGCGTTGCGGGACAACGATCCCGTCCTCGCCGACACGCTGCGGGCCTATCTCGACAGCTTCGGTGATGTCGCGACCGCGGCGCAGTGGCTGCACGTCCATCCCAACACGGTGCGCTACCGGGTGCGCCGCATCGAGCAGCTACTGGCCACCGCGCTCACCGATCCCGATGTGCGGCTGCTACTTTCGCTCAGCCTGCGAGCCACGCAACCATGACACAGCCGTGAGCGGTCAGCGGAACGCCGACTGCCCCGTCAGTGCGCGGCCGATGGAGAGCATGTGCATCTCGCTGGTGCCCTCGTAGGTGAGGACCGACTCGAGGTTGTTGGCGTGGCGCAGCGGCGAGTACTCCAGCGTGATGCCGCTGGCGCCCATGATGGTGCGGGATTCGCGCGCGATGGCCAGCGCCTCCCGGACGTTGTTGAGCTTGCCGAGGCTGATCTGGTCGGGCGTCACCCCGGAGGTGTCCTTGAGCCGCCCCAGTTGCAGCGCGAGCAGCATGCCCTTGCCGAGCTCCAAGGTCATGTCCGCCAGCTTCTCTTGGGTCAACTGGTAGCTGGAGAGCGGGCGGTCGAAAACCTCACGCGAACCGGCGTAATCGATGGCGGCCTCGAGGCTGTCGCGGGCCGCGCCCAGCGCGCCGAACACGATGCCGAACCGGGCCTCGTTCAGGCAGGACAGCGGGCCACGCAGGCCGACGGCCTCGGGCAGCTGAGCCGACGCCGGCAGGCGGACGTTGTCGAGCACCAGCTCCGAGGTGACCGACGCACGCAGCGACAGCTTCTTGTGGATGACGTTCGCGCTGAAGCCGGGGGTGTCGGTGGGTACCACGAAGCCACGGATGCCTTCGTCGGTCTGTGCCCACACGGTGGCGACGTCGGCGAGGTTGCCGTTGGTGATCCACATCTTGGTGCCGGACAGGATCCAGTCGGAGCCGTCGCGGCGTGCAGTGGTGCGCATGCCACCGGGATTGGAGCCGAAGTCGGCCTCGGTCAGGCCGAAGCAGCCGATGGCGTCGCCGGAGGCCAGCCGTGGCAGCCATTCCTGCTTCTGCTCCTCCGATCCCCACCGGTGGATCGAGAACATCGACAGGGAGCCCTGCACCGAGACGAAGCTGCGCAGACCGCTGTCGCCGGCCTCGAGCTCCATGCACGCCAGGCCGTAGCTCACGGCGTTGGTGCCCGCGCAGCCGTACCCCTGCAGGTGCATACCGAGCAGACCGAGGTCGCCGAACTCCTTGGCGAGTTCACGGCCGGGCAGTTCGCCCTTCTCGAACCATTCGGCGAGGTTGGGGCGCAGCCGGGTGTCGACGAACCGGCGCACGGTGGCAGCAATGTCACGTTCGTCGTCATCGAGCAGGTTGTCGATGCCGAACATCTCCAGCGGCCGCAGGTTCGTGGACGCAGCCGGGGTGGTCGTCGTGGTCATGGCACAAACTCTACGAGCCGAAACTTGCGGCGAGATATGTCAGTAATGTCTAGCCCCTTCGGATAGGGTCGACATTTTGTATAGTCGCAGCGCGGAGAGGGAACGCCACGATGGCGATGACGGTACGCCGGCTGATCGGTGTCAACGATCTGGCGTTGTCGCTGGTCGCCGGGCGGGACGGGATCGACCGCGTGATCACCTGGGCGCACGCGATCGAACTGACCGATCCCAGCCCCTGGCTCTCGGGGGGCGAGCTGGTGATGACGACGGGCCTGCACCTGCCAGAGTCAGCTGACGAGCAACGCAACTATGTGCGCCGCATCGTCGAATCCGGCAGTGCCGCATTGGCTTTCGATACCGGAGTGCGCTTCCGCAGGGTGCCCGACGCGGTGTGTGCGGCCGCCGACGAATACGGCATCCCGGTGCTGGCCGTATCGCCCAGCACGCCGTTCATCGCGATCTCCCGAGCCGTGATCGACGAGATCACCGCCGACCAGGTACGCCTCGTACAGAAGGTCGTGCAAGGCCAGGAAAACCTGGCACGGGTGACCATGCGGGGAGGCATCCCCGCGCTGGTGGACACTCTCGCGTCCGCGCTGGACTGCGCGGTGTGCGTAATGGACCGCTCCCGCGTCGTGCTGGCCGAAGCCGGGGTCGACACCGTCGGTGTCGTCGAACGCGTGCAGGAGCAACTGGACAAGGATCAGAAGCGGCGACGCGGGGTGAGCCGCGTGGTGGTCGACGACCGGGGCAGCCTGACCATCCAGCAGATTCCCGGGGCCGACGAGAAGCAGGGCTACCTGGCGGTGTCGTCGGCCGATCCACTCGATGCCGGCGAGCGCCTGCTGGTCGGTCACGCACTGGCCCTGCTGTCCATCGAACTCGCCAAGCCCGCACGGGTGATCGACGCCGAACAACGCCTGCGCACCGGGGTCACGCAAGCACTGCTGGACAGCTCGCTCGAAGTGGATCCGGCGTTGCTGCGCTATTTCGGATTCGCGCCCGACGACTCCGTGGTGGTGGCGGTGTTCACCGACATCGGCCCCGCCCTGCCTGCCGAACATCAACTGGCAGCCGCGCTGGATCCTCAGCCGTATCTGATGTCCGGCGTCCGCAACGGCGAGGGGCTGGCGGTGGTCGTCCACGCCGACGGCGCCGGCGCCGAACTCGACCGCGTCTATCACAGGGCCCGGGCCGGCCTCCGTCGCGCCATCAACGGCGGGCTCGGCGAACCGGCACCCATTGCCAACGCCGGACTGAGCCTGCAGCAAGCGCTTTCAGCGGTCCGGGTGGCCGAGGCCAACGGGCATCGGTTGGTCGGGTTCGACGAACTGGGCACGTTCAGTCTGCTGCTGAGCACCCAGCCTGACACGGTGCTGCGGTCGATCGCCAACCGCTGGCTCGGTGCGCTGGAAGACTACGACGCCGAGACCGGTGCCAAACTGGTGGAGTCCCTGGAGTCGTTCCTGCACCACAATGGGCACTGGGAGGCCGCAGCGGCCGAACTGGGCGTCCACCGCCACACCCTGCGGGGCCGGATGGTCCGGGTGGCCGAACTCACCGGCCGCGACCTGGATTCCGCGCACACCCGCTCGGAGATGTGGATCGCGCTCAAGGCCAGAGAGCTGCTGGCTCAGGACGTGCCTAAACGCCCGCCGCGGCCCTAACCACCCAATTTCGGTGGTGCACTGCGGTATTGCGGTGGGGTGACCGACATGCGGATCGGGTTGGCCACCTGCGGCACCGAAGTGCCCGGCACATCGACGACGGCGTCGAGTTCGAGACGCTTGGCCAGATCGAAGGCCTGGGCGATGTCGTTGATCGGGCCAACCGGAACACCCGCCTCGGTCAGCACGGAGAACCACTCGTCGCAGCCGCGGGTGACGAGCCGTTCGGTCAGTGCTGCGACGAGCGCATCCCGGTTACGCACCCGAGACGTGTTGTCGGCGTAGTCTTCCGAATCGGCCAGCGATTCACAGCCCAGCGCCCTGCACAGGGCGCGAAACTGCTTGTCGTTGCCGACGGCCAACACCAATGGCCGGTCTGCGGTCGAAAACACCTGGTAGGGCGCGATACTGGGATGCCGGTTGCCCATGATCCCGGGAACCACCCCTGCGCCGAGGTATCCCGACGCCTGGTTCACCAGCGACGACAGCAAGGTCGAGAGCAGGTTGGTCTCCACCTTCTGGCCCTGCCCGGTGGCAGTGCGGTGGTGCAGCGCAGCGAGAATACCTGTGGCGGCGTGCAATCCGGCCAGCACGTCGACCAAAGCCACACCCACCTTGGTGGGTTCGCCGGGATGCGGCCCGGTGACGCTCATCAACCCGCCGACAGCCTGCACCAATAGGTCGTAGCCCGGCAGGTCGGCACCCTGACCGGAACCGAAACCCGTGATGGAGCAGTAAATCAGGCCCGGCCGATGCTCGATGAGGTCGTCATAGCCCAACCCAAGACGTTCCATGGTGCCGGTGCGGAAGTTCTCGACCACGATATCGGCGCCACGCACGATCTCGCGAGCCCGCTCGACGCCTTCCGGGGTCTGCAGGTCCAGGACGACAGATCGCTTGTTGCGGTTGACCGAGTTGAAGTACGTCGCCTGCCCGTCGGCGTCAAACGGCGGCCCCCAGCTTCGGGTGTCGTCACCGGAACCCGGCCGCTCGATCTTGATGACGTCGGCGCCGAGATCGGCCAGCATCATCGTCGCGTAGGGCCCGGCCAGTACCCGGCTGAAATCCGCGACGACGACGCCATCGAGCGCTCCGGCCATCACCGGCCCCCACGCAGGTACACCGTGGTGGTGTGGGTGAAGAACTCCCGGGCCGCCTCGCCCTGCTCCTTCGGGCCGTAACCGCTGCGCTTTGCGCCGCCGAACGGCACGTGCGGGTCCGCCCCTGCCGACTCCGAGTTGACATGCAGCACACCAACATCGAGATCGTCGACGGCAGCGAGGGCGCGGCCCAGATCGGTCGTGAACACAGCGGCGGACAGTCCGTAGTCACCGCTGTTGGCGAGCGCGAAGGCCTGTTCGGTGCTCGACGCGCGCAGGACTGACAGCACCGGGCCGAACAGTTCCTCCGACCACAGCGGCGCCTGCACCGATGGCAGCTGCAAGACCGTGGGTGTGACGAAGTAGCCGTCGCGAGAACCGGATTGGTGATCCTCCGCGGAGGCGATCACGCGGGCACCGTCGGAGACCGCATCGTCGCTGCGTTGCTTGATGTAGCGGCAGGCGGATTCGTTGACCACCGGACCCACTGCGACCGACGCCTGCATCGGATCGCCGACCTCAAGACCCTTGACCCGGATGGCCAGCTCCGCCAGGAAGTCGTCGGCCACGGCGTCGGCGACGATGAGACGTGATGTGGCCGTGCACTTCTGTCCTGATGAGCGGAAGGCGCCCAGCATCACCTGCTCGGCGGCGAGGTCCAGATCGGCATCCTCCAGGACGACCGCGGCGTTCTTGCCACCCATCTCAGCCTGTACCGGAACCCCTCGAGCGGCCGCGGTGGCGGCGATGCCCCGCCCCACTGCGGTCGATCCGGTAAAGCTGATGGCATCCACGCCCGGGTGCTCGGCCAGAGCCGAAGCGACAGCGCCGCCGGCGATCACCAGGTTGAGCACCCCGGGCGGCAGGCCCGCCTCGACCAGCGCCTCGGTCAACCGCATCGCCAGGACAGGCACCACGCTGGCGGGCTTGAACACCACGGTGTTGCCGTATACCAGGGCCGGCGCGATCTTCCATGCCGGGATCGCGATCGGGAAGTTGAACGGCGTGACGATGGCGACGACACCGATTGGCTTGCGCGTCACCAGAATCTGCTCGCCGGTCCGCGGCGACGAGTACACGGTTCCGGCTTCGCGGTCGGCGGCACCACCGTAGTACCGCAGGATCTGCGCGGCCCGGCGCACCTCACCGATGCCCTCCGCGAGCGTCTTGCCCTCCTCGCGGGTCAGCTCGGCGCCCCACTCTTCGGCGGACCGGTCGACCAGATCGGCCGCGCGTGACAGTACGGCCGCGCGGGCGTGCATGGGTTCGCGCGCCCATCGCGATGCCGCGTCACTCGCGGCACGCACGGCCCGGTCCAGCTGGTCGTGGTCGGCGAGCGTGCCGGTGGCCACCGTCTGCTCGGGGAATGCCGGATTGTTGTCGACCAATTGCGCAGCAGCGCCGTCGGTCCATGCGCCGTCGATGTGGTTCAGCAGCTGTATCACGTCGATAGTCCTTTCAGATCCGGATCAGATCCGGGCCACTGCGTCGCGGATCACGCCGAGGCCTTCGCGCAGCAGGTCATCCGGAATGGTCAGCGGGGGAAGGAATCTCAGCACGTTGCCGAATGTGCCCGCGGTCAGTGTCAGCACCCCGTTGTCCTGGGCGTAGCGCACGATCTCTGCCACCGCGTCCCGGTTGGGCGTCACGGCGTCATCAGTGACGAACTCGGCGGCGATCATCGCGCCGCGGCCGCGGATGTCGCCGATGACTTTGGTGCCGGCCGCGATATCAGTGAGCTCGGACTGCAGGATCTCGCCGATCCTGCGGGCGCGGCCCAGCAGGTCCTCGGATTCGATCGTCTCGAAGACGCCCAGTGCCGCCTCACAGGCGACGGGATTACCGCTGTAGGTCCCGCCGATGCCTCCGGCATGCGCGGCGTCCATCACCTCGGCACGTCCGGTCACCGCGGCCAACGGCAGTCCGCCGCCCAGGCCCTTGGCCGTCGTGATGAGGTCGGGAACGATGCCTTCGTGTTCGCTGGCGAACCAGTGGCCGGTGCGGGCAATGCCCGTCTGCACCTCGTCGGCGATCAGCAGAATGCCCCGCTCGGCGCAGAATTCGGCGACCTGACGCAGGAATCCCGGTGCGGGAACGATGAATCCACCCTCACCCTGGATCGGCTCGACCACCACCGCGGCGACCGAACCGGCACCGATTTGCGTGTCGACCACGAGCCGGAATTCTTCGAACGCCTCGGCGGCCGCATTGTCCGGCCCGCTCGGCCACCGGTACGGGTAGGCCATCGGCACCCGGTACACCTCAGGCGCGAACGGCCCGAAGTTGTTCTTGTACGGCATGTTCTTCGCCGTCATGGTCATGGTCAGCAGGCTGCGGCCGTGGAAGGCGTGGTCGAACACCACGACGGCGGGCCGGCCGGTGGCGACGCGTGCGTACTTGACCGCGTTCTCGACTGCCTCGGCGCCGGTGTTGAACAACGCGGTGCGCTTCTGGTGGTCGCCGGGCGTGAGCCGATTCAGCGTCTCGCACACCTCCACATAGCTCTCGTAGCCATTGACCAGGAAGCAGGTGTGGGTGAACCGCTCGAGTTGCGCGGCGGCACGTTCGACGACTCGCGGCGCGCTGTTGCCGACGGTGGTGACGGCGATACCGCTGCCGAGGTCGATGAACGAGTTGCCGTCCACGTCGACCAGGACGCCATCGCCGGCCCGTTCGGCGTATACGACCGACGAACTGGTGAGGCCGGCGGGCAGTGCCGCGCTGCGGCGCGCGGCCAGTTCGACCGAGCGGGGGCCGGGGATCGCAGTGACGATTCGACGCACGCTGCTCGGGCGGTCCTGGCGAGTGTCAACGACAGTCATGTCCCTGACTTTAGGCAGAGACGCCCCATCACTGGATGTACAAAATGGAAGGTATTCATGTCCATCCGCGACGATTCGTACAGAACCTAGTTCATCGAGGGTGGCGGTTGGGGTTGGAATGGTGGGTACCACCACGAGTCGGCTCGGCCCGGGACACCGACATTCACGTCAGGGACAAAAGCTCCGCGGAATTTGTCCCTGTGGTCAGTCTCGGTGATCGCGCCCGCGACTCGACACCGAAAGCGCACCGGGCCCACCACCATCTCCCGCATCGAATGCGGGCCACAACGCAACGACAGCTTCGCCGAGAACGGCGCAAACTGGCGGACGCTCGAATCGAGCGCCCCTACTTCACGTAGGCGACAGGGTGAACGGCCGGCGGATCGGGCAACGGTTCGGATTGGTAAGCGCCGCGGATGCCTTCGATGTAGTGCAGGCAACGCGGCGTCAATCCTTCGGCGGTCTGCATCCTGCCCTTCGTCACCAGGATCCCCAGATCGGCGCCCTTGAACCGGTAATCCCCTTCGCCATAAACCCTGAGGAAGAAGGCCTCGTCCTCGCCGGTGATGTCATGCCAGTCGTTGACCACTTGAGCGAAGGTCAACACACCATCGTCGTCGAGGTGCCAGGTCCCGGTCTTGGGTGCGGCCAGGATCCGTTCGACGGTCTTGTTCGGTTCCTTCATGATCAGCTGGGACCACACGTCCACCGCGGCGAGATCGCGCCACCGGTCGTTGATCTCCTCGACGTTGATGGTGTAGTCCACGTCCATGAACTCGAGGAGGTGGAACAGGAACAGCGGTACGTCGGCGTAGGCCCCCGCGGTTACGTTGGTCATCGACGAGGCACCTGAGATGCGCGGGTTGATCTCACCCAGGTACACCTCGTCGGTGTCGAGGTCGATGAGCACATCGATCTCGAGGAAGCCGCGGTATCCCTCTTTGGCCAGCCGGTCCCCCATCTTGCGGACATGGCTGATCGCGGTCGCGCGCTGCTCGTCCGAAAGCGCTTCAGGGAAAAGGTCGTTGCCGCACCATCCGCCCTTGTAAGGCGTCAGCTCGGGGTATCCGGTGAGGTCGGTCATGAACGGTCCGACGATCGTGCCATGTCTGGTGATGCACGCTTCGACGGCGGCGGCCTTGTTGTTGATCCGCTTCATCACCTTGAGTTCCTGGCCGACCATGTCCGCGGCGTCCTTGTCCCAGTCCGCCTTCGACTTGATGAAGAACGTGGTCTTGCCGGAGTCGCCGTAGGGCGTCTGCACCACCAGATCCGAACCCAGCCGCTGTTTGCCTGCAAGGCGACGCAGCTGCGTGTAGTTGCTCGCCTTGCCCAGCACGTTGGGCACCGACGGCGCGCCGGCCTCATTACCCAGCTGGGTGGTGACGATCTTCGAGTCCAGCCGCCGCCGCAGTGAATCCGGCGGCAGGATCAGCTTGTAGCCGAGCTCTTCACAGATCTGCTCGGTCTCCTCGTCGAAGAACACCATCGCGACCATCGGCGTGCCGCCGCGCCGCTTCAGGTACGCGCGCACCTCCGGATCACGCAGCAGGTAGTTGTTGATGTGTTCGCTGGACTCGAACTCGACGTAGGGCTTGTTCTTCGGCGCGAACACCCGCGGATGAGCACCGTCCCAAGAGTCGTAGTAGGTGATGTATTGGAAGTTGCGCACCCAGCGGTCGATGCCGAGCAGATTGAAGGCCGTCGGCCCGACGAAATAGATCGGCTGGGTGTTGGTGCGGAAGAAGGTACGGATCTCGGAGATTCCGTTGAGCGGCTTGCCACCGAGCGGGCCCTTGCGCGCAGGCGCCTTGGTCGCTTTCTTGGCGGCGGTCGCCTTGGTGGTCCTGCGGACCGGTGCCTTCTTTGCGGCTGGCGCCTTCTTGGCCGCAGTCACCTTTTTGGCGGCTGGTGCCTTCTTGGCGGTCACCTTTTTGGCGGGCGCCTTCTTGGCCGGCGCGGTCTTGGCTGCAGTCTTTTTGGCAGCCGATTTGGTCGCAGCAGACTTCTTGGCAGCAGCAGCCGTGGCGGTGCCCTTGTTGGCCGGCGCGGTACGAGCCGGTTCTCGCTTGGCCGCGGGCGCTTTCTTGGCGGCTGCCTTGCGCGCCGGTGGTTTCGTGACCTTCTGCGCCGCAGGCGCTTTCGCAGCTTTACGCGCCGCGGGTGCTTTGGCGGCCTTACTCGCCGTAGGTACCCGTTTCGCCATTGCAACCTCCCGCATCGCCAGCCGGCTTCGATTCACGTGTGACGGACGCTCAGACTAAGACGAACACGGCGTCGTGGGCGGACATTCGGCAGAACCGTTCACGACTGGTCGGGATTGCCTGCGCCGGATCGCCGCGTCATGCCCGAGACGATGCCCGGCAGACGGTGCTTGTCCCCCATCCGCTGGCGGCCGCTCAACGTCCCTCCGACGGCGTCGAATGCCCGCAGGGTGTCCTGCATGAAGCGCGGTTCCTGGGCCTGCGGCCACGTCGAGAATTTCACGCACACCGTCCGGGTACGCCGGCTGACGTGGATCATCTGCCCGTGAATTCCCAAGCAAAGCAACACATCTCCAAATAGACCCGGGCGGAACCACAACTGATTGCGATACCAGCCGCCCGGCATCGACACCTCGTTCGGCGATTCGATGAACACCGACCGGGCGTCGGCGTCGACCGCCCAGGCCTCCCGCAGCCAGCGCGGCCCGATCACGGTGCGCACTCCGTCCTCGCCGTCATCGGGAACCACACCGCCGTCCAGGAGCAGCTGGCCGAAGCGCGCCAGATCCCGCGCGGTGGCGCACAGCCCACCGTCGTGGATCGCGGTACCTACTGTGTCGCAAAGGATCTCGGCATCGAACTCGGCGCCCATCGGTTGCCAGATCAGCGTCGAGATCAATTCGGCCATCGGTGTGCCCGATACCCGCTCACACACCCAGCCCAAAACATCGGATTCCGCTGAGCGGTACAAAAATCGTTGTCCGTGTGGCGCCTCGGCCGACAACCCGACCAGATACTCGTAAAGGCCGCGCGCCCCCAGCCAATCGCTGAGGAGCCGAACCTCCGACTGCGGGTCGGTGTAGTCCTCGCGGAACCGCACACCGCTGCGCATGTCGAGAATGTCGCGCACCGTCGCACCGGCGTAGCCACTGCCCGCCAGTTCACCGACGATGTCGGCGACAGGCCGGCCGACGTCGAGCAGCCCACGGTCCACCAGAACGCCGGCCACCGCGCCCACCACGGACTTGGTGATCGACATGGTCGCGTGAGGGCGGTCGGCGGCGCCCTCCGCGCCGTACCATTCTGCGACCAACCCGCCGTCCTGCAGCACCACGTAGGCATCCGTGTAGGTGTCCGCCAACACGTCGCCGACCGTGGCCTCTTCGCCGTCGGACCGAATCACGTTGACATCCAAGGGATCAACGGACTCTACGGCAGGCAGCGCGCGCACCGGACCGTCGCCACGAAGTATCGGCTGAGTCGGCAGGATGTCTTCGATATGCCAGTACGCCCACCGGTTGAACGGCGGTTGCTGCCAGTTGTCGGCGTTGACCTCCACAGGCCGATCGTAGGCGAGAGCGCGCATCCTAAATCCAATCCGGCAGTACCATCTCCTGCCATGCACGACGAGGCCGAGCCCATGACGGGGTTCCCACCGGCATCCGAAGATCAGGTCACCATCGCCAACTGGCAGGATCCGCGGTATCTGCGGTGGGCCTTCCAACATCTGCGTGAGCTGTTGCCGACGCACCGCATATCAGCCGACGCCCACCACTCTTCGCTGCCGAAACACGACTCGCCGCTGGGTGATCCGAAGGTCGTCTGGCCCGGAGGCGGGGAGGTCACCGCCTCGGAGGTGTTCGCCGCGACCCACACCGACGGCCTGCTCGTGCTGCGGGACGGGCACATCGTCGCTGAGCAATATGTCGGAGCGATGACCGAATCCAGCAGGCATCTGCTGATGTCGGTGTCGAAGTCGATCGTCGGATGCGTCGCCGGCGTCCTGGTCGAGCGCAGCCTTCTCGACCCGGACGCCCCGGTGACCCAATACGTGCCCGAGGTCGCCGACTGCGGGTATGCCGGGGCGACGCTGCGCAACGTGCTCGACATGCGGACCGGCGTCGCGTTCCGCGAGGCGTACACGGCGCCCGACTCCGAGGTGCGCGAGATGGAACGTTCGGTGGGATGGGCCCCGCTACAACCCGACGATGTCGTAGGCGGATACGCGTACCTGCGCCAAATCGGTTCCGGCGGCTCGCATGGCGGCGAGTTCACCTACCGCTCCTGCGACACCGACATGCTCGGCTGGATGTGCGAACGCGCTGCGGGCGTTCGCATGGCCGATTTGATCTCGACGCTGATCTGGCGACCCATGGGCGCCGAGTACGACGCCGAGGTGGTGTGCGACCCGGTGGGCACCGCGGTACACGACGGCGGAATCTGCGCCACCCTGCGCGATCTCGGCCGCTTCGGTCAGCTGATTCTCGACGACGGAGTCGCCCCCGACGGCCGCCAGGTCATCCCCGCCCGCTGGCTCGCCGAGACTTTCGATCCCACACCGGATGTCCGGGAAGCGTTTGCGCTCACCGACAACGAGCCGATGCTGCCCGGCGGCTGGTACCGCAACCAATTCTGGTTCTACCGCAAGCCGTCCGGGCCGGTGCTGCTGTGCCTGGGCATTCACGGGCAGTTGGTGTACGTCGATCGGGCGTCACGCACCGTCGTGGTCAAGATGTCGTCGTGGCCGGTGCCGCAGGACGCGACGTACCTGGCCGCAACGCTGCGCGCTTGCGCTGCTCTCGCTGTGTAGACGGAACGTCTATACCCGCACAGCCGATTGGCCAATTCGGCAGCTGTGCAAACATCGCACCCCTCGCATACTGACCAGATCGTGAACTGCATCACATCGGAGGGTCGATGACTGACACCGTCGTTCGGACGTTTCACCCACTTGATCCACTCGGCCCGGACGAATTTCGGCAGGTGGCCGCGATCGTGCGACGTGACCGCGGCGTGGACGACCGGTGGCGGTTCGCCTCCATCGAACTGGTCGAACCCGACAAACAACAGCTCGCCACCTACGAGACAACCGGTACCCCGCCGGACCGCCACGCGCTCGTCGTGTGCTTCCACCGTGACTCCAACACCACCTACAAGGCCACGGTCTCACTCACCGACGACGCCGTACTGAGTTGGACGCATCTGCCGGGTGTGCAAGCCAATTTCACCGTCGACGAATGGGACGAGTGCGACCAGGCGATGCGCAACAACCCCGACGTGATCGCCGCACTGGCCCGGCGTGGTGTCACCGACATGGACATGGTCTTCATGGACGTCTGGACCTACGGCGACATCCTGATCCCGGAGCGGTACAAGGGCAGGCGACTCGGCTGGACCGACACCTGGTTGCGCTCCCCCGGCGGCGCCAACATCTACGCGCACCATCTGCGGGGGTTCCACTGCCTCGTCGACATGAACACGATGGAGCTGCTGGAGATCGAAGAAGGCGAACCGATCGACATCCCGGAGGTGATGGCCGAGTACAGACCCGCCAACATCCCCGCACAGCTACGCGAGTCCAGCACTCGCCCACCGCTGAAGCCACTGGACATCACGCAGCCCGAAGGGCCGTCGTTCACCCTGGACGGCAACCTGCTGCAATGGCAGAACTGGTCGCTGCGAGTCGGTTTCAACTACCGCGAGGGTATGACGCTGCATACGGTCAGCTACAACGACCACGGCCGCATGCGGCCCATCGCGCATCGGATGTCACTGGCCGAGATGGCGGTCCCCTACCGCGACCACTGCCCGGATCACTACCGGCGTACCGCCTTCGACATCGGTGAGTGGGGCATCGGGTTCATGACCACCTCACTGGAGTTGGGCTGCGACTGCCTCGGTGAGATCCGCTACCTCGACGCCGTGTTGCACAACACCAAGGGTGAGCCGTACACGATCCGCAATGCGATCTGCATCCACGAGGAAGACAACGCGGTGTTGTGGAAGCACGTGGAGCACGGAGGCAGCGCCGATGTGCGACGCATGCGCAGGCTCACGGTGTCCAGCCACGTGACCGTCGCGAATTACGAATATCTCGTGTACTGGCGGTTCTACCAGGACGGCAATATCGAATGTGAAATCCGGGCAACAGGTTTGATGGTCACCACGCATCTGCGCGACGGCGAGGACCACCCGCACGGCACGCTGGTGGACACCAACACCTACGCGCCGTTCCACCAGCATTTCATCACCGCCCGGCTCGACCTCGACGTGGACGGGGCAGACAACACCGTCTACGCCACCGAAACCGAGATCGAACCGATGGGTCCGGACAATCCGTACGGATTGTCGTTGCGGCAGAAGAGCACTGCGCTGCGCACCGAGTCGGAGGCCAAGCAGGACTACAACTGGCACACCCAGCGGGCCTGGAAAGTGGTCAACGAGAACACCACCAACGGCTTGGGCACCCACCCGTCCTACAAGCTGGTGCCCGGCGCCGCCTTCCCTGCGATGTTCGATCCCGCCTCGCCCATTTTCCGGCGGGCCGAGGCCATCGCCCACACGCTCTGGGTCACCCCCAATAACCCCGAGGAACGCTGGCCCTCAGGCGAATTCGTCAACCAGAGCGGCCCGGGCCTGGGTCTGCCGGAGTGGACCGCCGCCAACCGGCCGATCGACAACACCGACGTCGTGCTCTGGTACACCTTCGGGATCCATCACATCCCGCGGCCGGAGGAATGGCCCATCATGCCGGTGGACGCCGTCTCCTTCTGGCTCAAACCAGCCGGCTTCTTCGACCGCAATCCGGCTCTCGACGTCGAGCCGACCCCACCTTCCGCTTGTCACCACCCTCACTGATCGGAGTTATGTACATGTCGGACAAGAAAGTCATCCACAACATCATCAACGGAGAAATCCAGACCGCCTCGGATGGCCAGATGATGGACATCGTCAACCCGTCCACCGGCGAGGTGTTCGCCTCAGCGCCGAATTCGTCTGCAGCGGACGTGGATCTGGCATTCCAAGCCGCTGGTAAGGCCTTCGAGACGTGGCGCTGGTCCACTCCCAGCGAGCGGCAGCGGGCGCTGCTCAAGCTCGCCGACGTCATCGAGGAGAACGCCGACGAACTCATCGCCATCGAGTGCGAGAACACCGGGAAGCCGGTCTCGCTGACCGCGTCGGAGGAGATCCCGCCGATGCTCGATCAGATCCGGTTCTTCGCCGGTGCCGCCAGGGTGTTGGAGGGCCGCTCGCAGGGTGAGTACATGCGCGGTCACACGTCGTCCATCCGGCGTGAGCCGGTCGGTCCGGTGGCCCAGGTCGCGCCGTGGAACTACCCGATGATGATGTCAGTGTGGAAGTTCGCCCCGGCACTCGCCGCCGGCTGCACCGTGGTGCTCAAACCGTCGGACACCACCCCGGCGTCGTCGTACTGGATGGTCGAGAAGATGCAGGAGATCTTCCCGCCCGGGGTCTGCAACCTGGTCTGCGGCGATCGTGACACCGGGGCCGCGCTCACGGCACACCCGGTACCGCAGCTGGTGTCGATCACCGGGTCCACCCGGGCCGGCGTCGCAGTCGCCACGAGCGCCGCACAAGACCTCAAGCGAGCCCATCTGGAGCTCGGCGGCAAGGCTCCCGTGGTGGTTTTCAACGACGCCGACATCGCCGCAGTCGTCGAGGGCGTCACGGCCGCAGGCTATTTCAACGCAGGCCAGGACTGTACGGCCGCCACCCGAATGATCGTCCAGGACGGCATTTACGACGAGCTGCTGGCGGCGATGACCGAATCGGTCGCCGCCACCAAGACCGGTTTCGACCCGAACGACGAAGACATCCTGTTCGGCCCGATCAACAATCCCAACCAGCTGGCCCACGTCTCCGGTCTGGTCTCACGGGTCCCCGAGCATGCCCGGGTGCTGGCCGGCGGCAAGAAGAAAGAGGGCGCCGGATTCTTCTTCGAGCCCACCCTGATCGCCGATCTGCGCCAGGACGACGAATTGATCCAGACCGAGATCTTCGGGCCCGTCGTCACCGCACAGAAATTCAGCACCGAGGACGAAGCACTGGCCTACGCCAACGGCACCGAGTACGGGCTGGCCTCGTCGGTGTGGACACGCAATGCCGATGTGGCAGCACGGATGTCGGCCCGGCTGGACTTCGGCTGCGTGTGGATCAACACCCACATCCCGCTGGTGGCCGAGATGCCGCACGGTGGTTTCAAGCACTCCGGCTACGGCAAGGATCTGTCGATGTACGGGCTTGAGGACTACACCCGCATCAAGCACGTGATGAACTACCACGGGTTCGAGGGATAGCCGGCAGCCGCCTGACCTCTCGGCCGCTCAGCGCAGAGGTCAGGCGAGGCGCGCGACGGCCGCGTCGATGCGTTCGTCGGTGGCCGTCAACGCGACCCGCACATGCTGCGCGCCGGCCGGGCCGTAGAACTCGCCGGGCGCCACCAGGATGCCGCGTTCGGCCAGCCACGCGAGGGTGTTCCGGCACGGTTCACCGCGGCTCGCCCACAGGTAGAGTCCGGCCTCGGAGTGCTCGACCGTGAACCCGGCCGACTGCAGGGCCGGCAACAGCACCGCCCGGCGACGCGCGTACCGATCCCGTTGCACGGCCTCATGTTCGTCGTCGTCGAGGGCCGCGACCATCGCCGCCTGCACCGGCGTCGGGACGATCATGCCGGCATGCTTACGCACCGCCAGCAACTCGGCGACCACCGCAGGATCCCCGGCGACGAACCCTGCGCGATAGCCCGCCAGGGACGACGTCTTGGACAGTGAATGGATGGCCAGAAGCCCGGTGTGGTCACCGTCGCTGACCGTCGGATGCAGCACGCTGACGGGGTCGGCGTCCCAGCTGAGCCCGAGGTAGCACTCGTCGGACGCGACGAGGACGCCGCGTTCCCGCGCCCATGTCACCACCTTGCGCAGGTGGTCGACCCCCAGTACGCGGCCGGTCGGGTTGCTCGGCGAGTTGAGATAGATCAAAGCAGGCATCTGCGGCCCGAGCTGGGTCAGCGCGTCCGCCCGAATCACCTGAGCGCCCGCCAGCCGCGCACCGACCTCGTAGGTGGGGTAGGCCAGTTCGGGCACCACGACTGCGTCGTCGGAACCGAGGCCCAGCAGCGTCGGCAGCCACGCGATCAATTCTTTGCTGCCGATGACCGGCAGCACGGCGTCGGGCGCCAGATCGGTAATGCCGTAGCGACGCCGCAACGCAGCCGTCGCCGACGCTCGGAGCGCGGGCGTACCAGCGGTGGCCGGATACCCGGGCGAGGCACTCGCCGCCGCGAGTGCCTCACGGATCAGCGGGGCCACCGGGTCCACCGGGGTCCCCACCGACAGGTCGACGATGCCGTCGGGGTGTGAACGGGCGCGGGCCGTCACCTCGGCCAGGGTGTCCCAGGGGAACTCCGGCAGAGCGGCCGAGCGCGGCGTGCGCGCCACGTCAGAGCGGGGCGGGAACGGCAGGATCAGTCCTCACCCTGCGGCGGAAGGTCCTTGATGGCCTGCGGGTCGTTGTCGGTCTGTCCGACCTTGGAAGCACCGCCCGGCGAGCCCAGCTCGGCGAAGAAGTCCGCGTTGCTCTGCGTGTAGCTGGCCCACTGGTCCGGCACATCGTCTTCGTAGTAGATGGCCTCGACCGGGCAGACCGGTTCGCATGCACCGCAGTCCACGCACTCGTCGGGGTGGATGTACAGCATGCGTCCACCCTCGTAGATGCAGTCGACAGGGCATTCCTCGATGCACGCCTTGTCTTTGACGTCGACGCAGGGTTCGGCAATGACGTACGTCACTGATGTGTCTCCTGTCCAGTGGGCTGCTGGTCGGGCTCGTTGAGGACTCGTGATCCCGCGCGCCAGTATGCGTTACACATTCCGGGACGCTCGTCTCAGTGTGTCCTAACTTTGCGCGCCATCAGTTAAGGGTGGCTCGCGGTTACTGATACTAAACGTTGCAGATACAGCTCGACCAGTCGCCACGCCTATGCACTCCACCCCATTGCACCCAGTTGCATAGGACCGCCGGTCCCACCTAGGCTCCAGGCATGGGTCTCCCCCACGCCATCCTGGTGTCGTTGAGTGAGCAGTCCGGTTCGGGCTATGAGCTGACCCGCCGCTTCGACCGCTCGATCGGCTACTTCTGGGCCGCCTCCCACCAGCAGATCTACCGAACGTTGCGGGCCATGGAGAACGACGGCTGGGTGCATGTCACCCCCGTCGTGCAGTACGGCAGGCCGGACAAGAAGGTGTACACCGTGTCCGACGCCGGACGCGCCGAGTTGGCCCGCTGGATCGCCGAACCGCTGCCGAAACCCCCGGCGGGCAGGGCCGGTTCGACTGCCGACACCCGCACACGTGATCTGGCCGTGAAAGTTCGCGGCGCGGCCCACGGGGATCTCACCGCACTGCGCGAGCAGATCTCGGCACTGCGCTCCGAGCGAGCCGCGTTGCTCGACACCTACCGCGGGTACCAAAAGCGGCAGTTCCCCGATCCGTCGGCGCTGCAGGGCAGTGCACTGCACCAGTATCTGGTGCTGCGCGGCGGAATGCGTGCCGAGGAGAGCTCACTCGCGTGGCTCGATGAAGTCCTCGAAGCCCTGTAGTCCCCGTCGTTCCGGAAGGATCCCGATGAGCTATCCGAACCTGTTGTCCCCGCTGGACCTCGGCTTCACCACGCTGCGCAACCGGGTGGTGATGGGCTCGATGCACACCGGCCTGGAAGACCGCGCCCGCGACACCGACAAGCTCGCCGAGTATTTCGCCGAACGGGCCCGCGGTGGCGTCGGGCTTATCATCACCGGTGGCTACGCCCCCAACAGGACCGGCTGGCTGCTGCCGCTGGGATCGCAGTTGGTGTCCTCAGGCGAGGCACGCAGGCACCGCCGCATCACCGGGGCGGTCCACGACGCCGACGGCAAGATCCTTCTGCAGATCCTGCACGCGGGACGCTATGCGTACCACCCGCTTTCGGTCAGCGCGTCGTCGATCAAGGCGCCCATCAACCCATTCCGGCCCCGAGCCCTGCGTGATGTCCGAGGCACCATCGACGATTTCGTCCGCTGCGCGCTGCTCGCCCGGGAAGCCGGCTACGACGGTGTCGAGATCATGGGCAGCGAGGGTTATCTGCTCAACCAGTTCCTGGCGCCACGCACCAACAAACGCACCGATTCCTGGGGCGGCACCGCGGAGAAGCGGCGCCGATTCCCGGTCGAGATCGTGCGGCGGGTGCGCGAGGCCGTCGGTACCGACTTCATTGTGTGCTACCGGATGTCGATGGCCGATTATGTGGAGGACGGTCAGAGCTGGGACGAGATCGTCGCGCTGGCAACCGAAATCGAGGCGGCCGGGGCAACGATGATCAACTCGGGCTTCGGCTGGCACGAGGCCAGGGTGCCGACGATCGTCACGTCGGTACCCAACGCGGCATTCGTCGGCATCAGCAGCGCGGTCGCCGAACACGTCACCATTCCCGTGGTCGCGTCCAACCGGATCAACATGCCGCAGGCCGCCGAACAGATTCTGGCCGACACCCACGTCCAGCTCATCTCGATGGCCCGACCGCTGCTGAGCGATCCGGACTGGGTGAACAAGGCCGCCGCCGACACCGCCGACGAGATCAACACCTGCATCGCGTGCAACCAGGCCTGTCTCGACCACGCCTTCGTCCACAAGAACGTGTCGTGCTTGCTCAACCCGCGAGCGGGACGGGAAACGTCATTGGTGCTCGGCCCGACGCGGCGCGCGCGATCGGTGGCCGTGGTGGGGGCGGGCCCGGCAGGTTTGGCCGTCGCGGTGAGCTCAGCCCAGCGCGGTCACCGGGTCACCCTCTTCGAGGCGGGTAGTGTGATCGGCGGTCAATTCGATTTGGCCAGAAGGATTCCCGGCAAGGAAGAGTTCAACGAGACCATCCGCTACTACACCCGCATGCTGGACAAGCACGGCGTCGATCTCAGGCTGGGCGCACGGGCCGGCGTCGAGGAACTGACCGGATTCGACGACGTGGTACTCGCCACCGGGGTGACGCCACGATTGCCCGACATTCTCGGCATCGACCATCCCAAGGTGCTCACCTACGCGCAGGCCGTCACCGGGGCGCCGGTCGGCGCGTCGGTGGCCGTCATCGGCGCAGGCGGGATCGGATTCGACGTGAGCGAGTTCCTGACGACCGATCAATCGCCGACACTCAACCTCAAGGAATGGAAGGCGGAGTGGGGTGCGGCCGACCCGCAGGAGGCGCGCGGCGCGCTCACCACGCCGCTGCCTGCACCCGCGGTGCGCGAGGTGTACCTGCTGCAACGTACCAAGGGTCCGCAAGGCCGCACGCTGGGTAAGACCAGCGGCTGGGTGCATCGCGCGTCACTGAAAGCCAAAGGCGTGCAGCAGCTTTCCGGGGTGAACTACGAGCGGATCGACGACGAGGGCCTGCACATCAGCTTCGGCCCCGACCACTCCGATGCGCGGGTACTCGCGGTGGACAACGTCGTGATCTGCGCAGGCCAGGAATCGGTGCGTGATCTCGAAGAGGGCCTGCGCCGCAACGGTATCGAGCCTCACGTCATCGGCGGTGCCGCGCTCGCCGCCGAACTGGACGCCAAACGTGCGATCAGGCAAGGCACAGAATTGGCCGCACGGTTGTAAGTGTCAGGACTAGCGTCGCCGGTTCGTCCCGGTCGTAGGCGTCGAGTTCGGGAGCGTCCACCGTCATCAGCCACAGGATGGGCCTGCGCTGCCATGGCCGCGGAACGCGACACCGGCGTGACGCTCGGGCGTCACGCCGGTGGTCGATGCGGGGAGAGTCAGGCCTGCTTGAGCGCCTCGATCTCGAGGGTGATGGTCACCTTGTCGCCGACGACGGTGCCACCGGTCTCCAGCGGCAGCTCGATGTCGATGCCGAAGTCCTTGCGGTTCAACACGACCGAGGCCTCGAAGCCGGCGACCGGGCCCTGGCCCATGCCCGGGTTGACGCCGTTGTACTCCAGTTTCAGCGAGACGGGCTTGGTCACGCCCTTGAGGGTGAAGTCGCCGTCGACGACATAGTCGTCGCCGTCGCGGCGTACACCGGTCGAGGCGAACGTGGCGGTCGGGTAGTTCGCGGCGTCGAAGAAGTCAGCGGACCGCACGTGCGCGTCGCGCTGCTCGTTGCGGGTGTTGATCGAATTGACGTCGATGGTGGCGGTCACCGACGGGGTGCCGTCCTCTGCGACGACGATGGTGCCGCTGAAGGTCTCAAAGCTGCCGCGAACCTTGCTCACCATCAGATGCCGCACAGAGAAGTTGATCGAGGAATGCACCGGATCGATGACCCAGGTGCCGGCGGTCAGATCAGTGGCGGTTGCAGCGGTCATGATGTCTCCTTGGTCTGGCGGGCCGGCCGTTCCGGCGCCTTCGCCAAAGATAACCGGACCACGGTCCGCATACATTCCCGGGTTCGTGAAAAAATTTTCCCGGTTGCCTCGGGTGGCACCGCGAGCGTGCGTGTCTGTCCCTCGACACGCCGCAAAATCCCAGCAATTTGTGCACGGTCAGCGGGCACGCGCGTGCGGATATGTCGCGCGGCGCGGAGTTGGCGAGCGGGACACAGAGTTAAACGGAGTGGCGCTACGACTCCGTCTAGGGAACCCGGGCGACACAAATGGCGCCACGACGCCGTCTAGGAAAAGCCGGGCGGCATCAATGACGCCACGACGCCAACGGAAAGTCCCGCCCCGCTGCCCGCGCACGCTCGGCAAGCGCGAGCGTGCGCGAAGTGCTGACCAGACACGGCGTGTCGAGGGACAGACACGCACGCTCGCGGTGCAGAGACACCCGCCTTGCGACGAGACGCGACCCGCGTCAGGCAGCCAGCGGCGAGTAGTCGGTGGTGCGCTGACGCGCGGGGCGGCCGATGCCTTCGGCGATGGCGACGAGTTCCTCGACGGTCTTGGCCGAGCCGTTCTCCGAACCGGCCATCCGCGAGATGGTCTCTTCCATCAAGGTGCCGCCGAGATCGTTGGCGCCGCCTCGCAGCATCACCTGGGTGCGCTCGACGCCCAACTTCACCCACGACGTCTGGATGTGAGAGATCCTGCCGTGCAACATGATCCGCGCCAGCGCATGCACGGCCCGGTTGTCGCGATGGGTCGGCCCCGGCCGCGCACCGCCGGCCAGATACAGCGGCGAGGACTGATGCACGAACGGCAGCGGCACAAACTCGGTGAAACCGCCGGTGCGGTCCTGGATACCGCGCAGGACATTGAGGTGCCCCACCCAGTGCTTGGGGGTGTCGACGTGGCCGTACATCATCGTCGACGACGAACGCAGCCCCACCTCGTGCGCGGTGGTCACCACATCGATCCACTCCGAGGTGGGCAGCTTGCCTTTGGTCAGCACCCAGCGCACCTCGTCGTCGAGGATCTCCGCGGCCGTGCCGGGGATGGTGTCCAGCCCGGCCTCACGCAGGCTGATCAGCCACTCGCGCACCGACAGCCCACTGCGCGTCACACCGTTGGCGATCTCCATGGGGCTGAACGCGTGCACGTGCATCGAAGGCACCCGCGCCTTGACCGCCCGCACCAGATCCGCATACCCCGTGACGGGTAGTTCCGGATCGATGCCGCCCTGCATGCAGACCTCGGTGGCCCCGGCGACGTGTGCCTCCCACGCCCGGTCGGCCACCTCGTCGGTGGACAACGAGTAGGCGTCGGCGTCGCCCTTGCGCTGCGCGAACGCGCAGAACCGGCAGCCGGTGTAGCAGATGTTGGTGAAGTTGATGTTGCGGTTGACGACGAACGTCACGTCCTCACCGACGGTGTCCCGGCGAAGCGAATCAGCCAGCGCGGCAACGGCTTCCAATGCCGGGCCGTCGGCAGTCGCCAACGCCAGGTACTCGTCGTCGCTGCAGCCGCCCGGATCCCGCTCCGCGGACCGCAACGCGGCCAGCACATCGGTGTCGATGCGCTCGGGCGCCCGCGCGGCCAGCTCGGAGATCTTCTCCCGGATCGACTCCCAGTCGCCGAACGCGCTGTCCAGGTCACTGCGGGTCTCGGTGCGGCGTCCCTCCACATCGATCGCGGTGTGCAAATCGGTGCGCCCCAACGATTCCGATGCCTCATCCGGCTCCTGCCACGGCAGGCCCACCGGATTGACGTCGCGGGCCAGCCCGGTATCGGGGTCGGCCAGCGCATCGACATGCCCACGCACCCGCGGATCGATCCATGCTGCCCCAGCCTGGACGTAGGCCGGCTGCGCGGTCAGCCGCTGCACCAGGTCGTAGCCCGCTTCGGCGGTCACCGCGGCGAGATCGTCGAGTGCGGGCCACGGCCGCTCAGGGTTGACGTGATCGGGCGTCAAGGGCGACACCCCGCCCCAGTCGTCGACGCCGGCGCCGATCAGCGCCAGGCATTCCTCCCGCGACACCAGGTTCGGCGGTGCCTGGATGCGCATCTTCGGTCCGAGCACCAAGCGCGTCACCGCGATGGTGGCCAGGAAATCATCGACGCTCGCGTCCGGTGTCGACGCCATTGCGGTGTGGTCCTTGGCCCGGAAGTTCTGCACGATCACTTCCTGAACGTGGCCGAACTCCTTGTGCGACTTGCGGATAGCGTGCATCGTCTCGGCACGCTCGGTGAGCGTCTCACCGATGCCGACCAGCAGGCCGGTGGTGAACGGAATGGACAGCCGGCCCGCGTCGTCAAGCGTGCGCAACCGGACCGCCGGGTCCTTGTCAGGGCTGCCGTAGTGCGCCAGGCCCTTGGTTTCGAAGAGCCGCCGCGACGTCGTCTCCAGCATCATCCCCATGGACGGCGCGACCGGCTTGAGCCGCGAGAGCTCCGACCACGACATGACCCCGGGATTCAGATGCGGCAGCAGGCCGGTCTCCTCCAGAACCCGGATGGCCATCGCCCGCACGTAGTCCAGGGTGGAGTCGTAACCCCGCTCGTCGAGCCACTGGCGGGCTTCGTCCCACCGCGCCTCGGGGCGATCACCGAGGGTGAATAGCGCTTCCTTGCAGCCCAGTTCGGCCCCGCGGCGGGCGACATCGAGGATCTCGTCGGGCTCCATGTACATGCCCATGCCCTGTGCCCGCAGCTTTCCCGGCACGGTGACAAAAGTGCAGTAATGGCACGTGTCGCGGCACAGATGAGTGACGGGGATGAACACCTTGCGCGAATAGCTGACCGGCAGCCGGCCGGTAGCACCACGCCGCCCCGCCGATACCAGACCCGCATCGCGAACCCGAGCCGCACTCGCACACAGATCGGCCAAATCGTCGCCGCGGGCCGTCATCGCGATGGCCGCCTCGTCGACATTGAGCGCCACACCGTCGCGCGCCCGACGCAACACGCGTCTCAACGCGGCCGTGCTGACGGTCGGTGGGACCACCGGGCTGGGCAGATCGGCGCCGTGCTGGGGGTTCAGAGCCACTCCCCTGTAACCCCGGCGATGTCGTCAATCATCCACGCGTCTCACATTCTGAAACCTTGGCGCCTGCCATAGAGGTCACAGTAGTACTGGCCGCTGCCGCAGTGCGTTCCTGCTACCACGGAACCTACCGTCGCGCCCTGTTTCGACGCGCCCGAGCGCTACGACACGCGGATATTCCAGATGTTTATTGACGCGCCGCGCGATAGGTTAAGGGCCGGGTTGGGCTGTGAACTTCCAGGGAGCTTTCATGACTGTATCTGTGCGCTCGTATCTCATCGCCGGAGCAGCCGCGGCTACCGCCACGACGATCGCGCTGACCCCGGTTCAGGTGACGCCCGCAGATATCGCAGTTCCCGCCCATCCGACGTCCTCCACCCAACCGCAACTGACGCAGGCCATGGTCGAGCTGCTGGCCGCCGCGAGCCGCATGACAGCCGCGGTGCCGACACCGCCGAAACCGGCGCCGGTCCCGGGCAGCGGGCCGACGACGGGTGCCGCGCCCGCCCTGGCGACACCCAACGCAGTGGTGACCCCGCAGAACGCTGCCAGCGACTTCGTCACCTCGGCATATCAATACATCCAGTCGTGGGTCGACTGGGGCGTGAACTACGGCGTCGACATCGCGTACTGGCTCGGCGGTTGGGGCGTACCGTTCGCCGGCCTGATCGGTGCGCAGACCGACATCTTCTATTACCAATTGATCAGGCCCATCTCCGACAGCGTCGTGTACAACCTGATCAATCCGGTGCTCAACGCACCGCTGAATCTCGGGGTGTGGGCCAACGGCATCGTCGACGTCGGCTGGAGTGTCGCCGCAGCGGCGTGGAACACCGTCGTCGCGGAAGCGAACTACTTCCTCGGCTGGGTGCTGCCTCCGCTGCCGCCCCTGCCGCCGGGTCTCCCGTTCGCCGCGACGGCGCAGACGACATCGCTGGCGGCGACGACGCAGACGTTGTCGACGACGCTCGACGGCGTGGGCGAAAGGCTGGCCAGCGCGTTCAAGGGCCTCACCGAGGGCGTCTCACTGCTCAACGTCGCTGACGTTAAAACCAAGCCCACCGCCGACGCCACCGATACGACCGGCGTCACCGGCGAGCTGAAGAACCCGGTGCAGACTGTCGTGACCGACGTCGAGACCGCCGCATCCGGGGCCGCCGATCTGGTGAAGGACGCGGCGGAAAGCGTCAGCGAGACGCTTCCCGGCACGACCACGACGACTCAGACCGACGAGGTCACCACTGTTCCCAAGTCGGTGCAGCAGTCGCTGCAGTCGCAGAAGCCGGCGACCTCCGACAAGTCGGTCAGCACATCACGTCAGACGCGCATCAAAGACGTCCGCGACGGCGTCCGCGACGCCACGGACGGCCTCAAGTCCACTGTGCAGAAGGCGACCGACGGTCTGCGTAACGCGGTGAAGGGCGCAGGCAAAACCACGGCCGACACCAAGACCACGGCCGACACCAAGACCACGGCCGACACCAAGACCAAGGTGAGCAAGACCGACAAGCCGTCGAAGGACAAGTCGGACAACTCGGGCAGCGAGTAGGTCAGCGGGTCAGCCGTCGGCGCAGCAGCAGCGCCGGCGGCAGCGCCCCGACCACCATGAAGAGCAGCGCGCTGTAGGCCATGATGCCGTGGCCGGTGAAGATCACGTCCCCGCCCGGGCCGCCGAGCGTCATCACGGCGACAGTCGCCAACCACGTCAACAACGGCAGTGCCGCGAACCGAAACGACTGCGTGCATTGCATCGCGGCCCAGACCAGGGCGGCATTGAGCGCCCCGCTCAGGAACGCGCTGATCGGAAACGGCACGACGCCGAGGTAGGACGGCAGGAACAGCCCACCGAGGACAGCCGAGATGACGCCATCGACGGCGAGCAGGGCAAGGACGATGCGGTCGAAGACCGGACGGGATGCCGGCGCGGCGTCGACGCGCGGTCTGGTCGTGGTCAGGTCGGAATGCTGTCGAGCAACGCGACCATCGAACCGACCACCCACTGGAAGTTGTCCGCCCGGTCCTGCCAGTGCTGCAGGTTCGGATCCATATCGGGGTCCATGGGTTTCCCTTCGCCGCTGACTACTGCCGGATTTTTCGGAGCTTACCCCGCGCGGGCGACGCTACTCCAGAACCAGCCCGGCAAGGAGATCGGTTTCCCAGCCACGGGAATCGCGCGGTCCGGCCTCGCCTGAGACCAGCAGATAATGCTCTTCCCCCATGATCGGCAACGCGATGTTGTTCGACAGCGCACACGCGCGGCCGTCGGGCGCGACGGTGACCTGGGTCGCGTGGGCCCGCATCGCGGCGATCTTGGCGGGCAGATGGTCGGTCGCGTCGACGACGGCATCGATGCGGTCGTCGGGATAGCCGAACGGCACATCCTTGATGTCGACTCTGATCCACCCCTCGGGCAATTCGGACAGCGCACGCAAACCGGCACCCATCGCGCTGGTGGCGGTCACCGTCCAATAGAACTTCGGCACTGTCCAGCCGTTGTCGGCGGCGGCAGCGACCGCGGCCGTGGTGACCCGGTGAGTCTGGATGTGGTCGGGGTGACCGTAGCCGCCCTCGGGGTCGTAGGTGACGACGACGTGCGGCCGCATCTCGGATATGACGGCGGCGAGCTCGGCGACGGCCTCGTCCATGTCGGCGTCGACCCACCGCTGCCGGCCCTGGGCATGGTGGGTGCCCATGCCGGAATCGCGCCAGCGGCCCGGACCTCCCAAGTAGTGCGGAGCATCGAGCCCGAGCGCTTCCAGCGCGCGCGTGAGTTCACTGATGCGGTAGCCGCCGAGCTGGTCGGCGTGGTCCACGGACAGCAGGGCGTACCGTTCGCCGATCACCTCGCCCTCTTCGCCCAGGGTGCACGTGACGACGCGGACATCCGCACCTTGCGCGACGTAGTGGGCGATTGTGGAGCCGGTAGTGAGGGTTTCATCGTCCGGGTGGGCATGGACGAACAGCAGGCGGGGCGTTTCGTTGGGCATCGACCGCGACAGTAGTCCGGTCGCCACCGGGTCGGCCACACTCACTCGGCTCTCACGACGACGCCGGTTCCCCTACATTCACCAAGGTGAATCGGCGGAACCTCGAGTTCGGTTGCGGCATCGTCGTGGTCGGGTTGGCGGCCGGGCTCGCCGGTATGGCGACGACGCTGCTGTTGCACGCCGTCGAGCATCTGACCTACCACTACTCGTTCGGTTCACTGCTGCAGGGCGTCACTGGTGCCAGCCCGGTGCGGCGCGCGGTCGGGCCGATGATCGGCGGCGCGTTGGCCGGGTTCGGCTGGTGGATGCTGCGCCGCCGGGTCGAAGTGCCCGGTTTGTCGGCGGCGATCGCCAAGCATGGGCCCCTACCGCGGCTGCCGTTGACACTCGACGCGGCACTGCAGGTGTTTCTCGTCGGCTCGGGCGCGTCGCTGGGGCGCGAAGGGGCTCCGCGTCAATTCGCCGCTGTACTGGGCGATCTCGGGACTTCGCGGTGGGCGCTGACGCCACGCGACCGTGAGATCCTGCTGGCGTGCGCCGCGGGCGCGGGCCTCGCGGCGGTCTACAGCGTGCCGGTGGGCGGCGCACTCTTCGCGGTCCGCATCATGCTCAAGACGTGGCATCCGCGGGCCGTCGGCGCCGCATTGATCACGTCGAGTCTGGCGGTCGCCGTCGCGAGTCCGGTCACGCACGCCGCGGCGCCCCTCGATTGGCCCGATCCCCAACTGTCTTATCTGCTCACCGGTTTCGCGTTGCTGCTCGCGCCGTTGAGTTTCGGAGCCGGACTAGCCTTCAACCGCATCATGGAGCTGGCCCGCCCCACCAAGACGCCGACGTCGTGGTTGTTGATCCCGGCGATCGCCGCGGCGGGGCTGCTGATCGGCATCTGCTCGATCCATTGGCCCGAACTTCCGGGCAACGGCAAGAGCATCCTCACCGTCAGCCTCGACAGCGGCATGACCTTGGCGGCGGCAGCGATGATCTTTCTGCTCAAGCCGATCCTCACCGCGGTCTTCCTGCGGGCCGGAGCCGTGGGTGGCATGCTGACCCCCGCGCTGGCCACCGGGTCGGCGCTGGGATCGATTGTGGCGCTGTCGATCAACACCTGGACCGAGCATCCCGTCAGCGTCGCGGCGGTGTCGTTGACGTGTGCGGCCGGCGTCTTGGCCATCACCCAACGCGCACCGGTATGGGCGGCACTGTTCGTCTGGGAATTGGCCCGACCACCGTGGTGGGTGTTGTTGCCGTTTCTCGTCGCGGCCACCGCCGCGCACGGGCTGCGGGTGCTGGGCGAGCGACGAAACCTGGCCCGGGCCAAGTAGTTCCGTCAGCGCAGCGGTTCAGTCGGCCGGCCAAAAGTGGCGGCGTCCGACAACTGGTTGCGACGGGAATCACCCAGCAAACACTCCCCGGACGGGGTCATAGGCACTGGGCACAGGCGTGGCACTGCGCCCAGAACGCACAGACGGACTATATAGAGAACCTTCGCAATCGGGTGGTTATCCGCGACCGGCCCGCAAATCATCGTTTCGCGCCGCGTCGACGGAAATCTGCAGCACCCAGCTCCGATGAGGGTTTTCAAGTTAACAGGCTGCAGACGCTGACACTTGTTTGCCATATACGGGCACTTCGATGCAAATTTTTGCATTGACACAATGTGGCAAATGGCGCCCAATGCGCTTTCGTCGGCGTCAAAACTGCGCTTGAGCAGCTAGTTACGGCGGTTACGCGGACAAGTAGCCAGACATTGAGCGATGAATGCAAACTTTCCAAAAGTGCTTATTCATTAACTTACTCTCAGGTAGCTTTTGCCTCGCCGGGGGTACATCGAGGGTAAGGAGAACCTATGCAAATCGCTGCACGGTCAAATTCCGCACGGTCCTATCTGGCGGCGGGCGTGGCATTGGTCGGCGCTGGCGCCATCGCGGTCAGTCCCGTCGCACCGCCGCTGCCAGATGTCCACGTGCCGGCGGTCTCGACGGCATCGGTGAGCCTCTCCGCAGCCGTCGATCCGTTCGAGGCGTACGTCCAGCTAATCACCAACACCGTCAACAACGTCGGGACGCTCATCAGCACGGAGATCGCCGACCCGTTCCCGATCCTGCAGCAGGTCGTTGCCAACCAGATCACCAGCGGCCAAGGCATATTCGCCGGGCTGCAGAGCGCGGGCGAGGCGCTCGGCCAGCAGCTGGACCCGTCGAATCCGTACGGTATCCCAGCCCAGCTCCAACAGGCGGTCACCCAGCTCCTCGCCGGGGACATCAACGGCGCGGTGAGTACCGCATGGAGCGCCTTGCTCAGCCCGGTGTTATACGCGGGCCTACCCCTGTTGGAGCCGATCACCAACGCCATCAAGCAGCCTGTGCAGAATCTGCTCAACGTCATCAATGATCCAACGGCCGTACTCATTCCGGTGCTTGGCGCACTCAACACCGTCTTTCCCGCGGTGCTGGTGAGCGGCAACGTCGGCCAGAACATGGTCGACGCGATCAAGGCCGGCGATCCGCTGGGCTTCGTCAACGCGGTGCTCGCCGGGCCCGGCCAGATCGCCGATGCGTTCCTGAACGGAGCCGAAGCCGCGGGCGGGGGCGGGTTGCTCGGACCGAGCCTCGGCTTGCTCTCCGCACTGCGGCAGGCCCGCGATGCCATCGCCAACGACATCAAGCCGCCTGCGGCATTGACCGCCGCGGTGGCTCAACTGAGCGCAGCACCCAAGGCTCCCACCAAGGTCGTCACGCTCGACGTAGCACCGGCCCCGGCAGAGCAGACCACCACGGCGCCAACGGAATCCACCCCACCGGGATCTGCAGCCGCAGGGTCTGCAGCGACCGATTCGCCGACCGCAACTCCGGCCGGCGATGGGGCCAAGACCACGTCCGGCGACAAGGCGGCCAGCACCGCCAAGCCGACCCGCGCCAACCGGCTCAAGCAGACCCAGGATGGGGTCAAGGGTGCCGTCAAGAGCATCACCGACGGGCTCAAGAAGGCCGGTGAAGGCTTGAGCGGCAAGAAGACCGCATCCAAGAGCGGTGGCCAAAGCAATTCGACGGGTGCCGGCGAGGGCGGCAACTCGTCGGGCGGTTCAGGCTCGCACGACGCAGCCTGACCGTCACCTATCGGGTGGGCCTTCTCGTCATGACGAGAAGGCCCACCCTCGGTTTCGGCAGCTGCCGCTATTTCGTTTTCAACCAGCTGCCGGCATCGCCGACGATGCCGACGGGTACCGCGCCGGACAAACTGACGTTCTGCACACTCGGACCCGCCGCCACGATCGTGGTGTCCTGCAGAATCGGCAATACCGTCGACATGTTCCACAACCGGGGTTCGACAGCCTGGATCACATCGGCGATGTTCTCGCTACCGTCAAGTGCCGCATCGATTTTCGGCTGGATGCTCCTATCACAGATACCGGTGATGTTGCTGGGGGCCTGCACCAGATCACCGGAGCCCGGTGCCGGAAGCGTCGGCGGAGGCGTTGCGGTGGTCGCGGTGACCGGTGGCGGAGGGGTCGTCGTCTTCGATGACGGCGACGACGACGGCGCCGGAGGTCCGGGCACCGCCGTCGAGACCGAGGTGGCTTCCAGCGCGCGGCACCCGTACCGCGAGGCGAGCGACGTCGCCAGATCTCCCCCGGCCTGATGCCAACCGACGATGGCGTCGACGCGATTGTTGGTCGACGCGTCACCGTAAAGGGCCACCGGATCCAGGGCCAGCACCGAGGCCTCGATACCGACATTGCGCAACTGGTCGGCCGCGGTATTGGCCACTGCCACCGACGTCGGATCGTTCGAGGCCACACCGAGCACCAGGGACAACGGCACGCCGTCCTTGGTGATGCGCTGACGACCGTTGTCCGGCACCAGATTTCCCGGCGTCGCCGGTGCGGCGGGCTCGATCTGATAGCCCGCACCCCGCAGCAGCTCCAGCGCAGCGTCACGGCCCATGGCCGGTGGCGCCGTCGGCACGTAGCCAGGGTCCGACGGCGATCGGACCTGGGCCTGCGCGAGTGTCACGGTGTTGTCGTCACCCGCGCCGACGGAGGCCAGCAGGTCGACGTCGATCAGACTGAGGATGGCCTTGCGCACCTGGGTGTCGGCGAGCTTCGGCTGCTGCGCACGCAGCGAGAGTTGCAGCACGCGGGGCGTGACGATTCGCGCGGTGCGCACATCCGGGATGGCACTGAGCTGCGCGAAAGTGGCTGCGCCACCGTGCACTTGGGCCACCTGGGTATCGCCGTTGCGAATCGAGTCGGCCAGCGCCGCAGGGGCGCCACCACGACGGAACAGCACCAGGTCGGGCTTGGCAGGCACGCTCCAGAATCGGTCGTTGCGCGCCAGCAGGATCTCGTCGCGCTGCGGGTCGATGCTCTCGACCCGGAACTGTCCACCGGTGACCGGCATCGCCCGGGCCAGCCCTGCGCCGAACCCGCCGGGCACATCCTTGACGATGTGGGCGGGCAGGATGTCGTTGAACAACTCACGCCACGCCGGATACGGCTGCGAGAAGGTCACCACGACCTGCTTGCCGCCGTCGACCGACTGAACGCCGGTGATCAGGTCGTAACCGGCCGGGTCGACGACACCGGGCTGCCCGACCATCTGCCGCCACAGATACCAGTAGTCGTCTGCGGCGATCGGCGCGTTGTCGGTCCACTGCGCCTCGGGCTTGATCTTGTAGGTGACCGTGAAGGGACTCTGGCTCGTCACGTCTGCCGATTCCAGCAGTGTCGTGTCAAGTTCCCATCGCGAACCGGTCGGTGACTTGGGGTCGGGTACAGGCCGAAATGAGCTGGGCAACACCAGCGCGGCGATCGCGGCGTTGACAGGCGACTGATCAGACAGCAGATGCGGGTTGAAACCGGGGCCGATCGAGTCGATCGCCATGATCACCTGCATCGCCTTGGCCGGCGGCGGTGGCGTTACCTGCGTGGTTTCAGTGCTCTGCGGCGCGGGCGGCGGACTGACCGTACAGGCGCTGAGCAGCAGAGACGGTACCGAAACAAGCACGCCGACGGTCATTCGGGCACGGCGGGAGGGTGACGGCACGCCACTCAGGGTATCGACCGCTACCGCCGTTCCGGTGTCGCGCACCGCACGAGACGCTCGCCGAAGCTTGCGCACATCCCTCCCCCAAGACCAATAAAGGCAGACAAGTCGCGGTCGTCCGCCGAGTGGCCACCTGCTACACGTCACACCCGAAAAACGGGTGCAGAACTGGCCACTCGGCGCGAACTGTTACGCCTTGGCACCCTGTTCCTGCTTGGCCCGCGCCTTGGCCCGGGCCCGCAGGCTCGCCGTGAGTTCGACCTTGCGCACCCGGACGATCTCGGGTGTCACCTCGACACACTCGTCGGCCGCGCAGAACTCCATCGCCTGCTCCAGGTCCAGCACCAGCGGCCGGGCCAGGGTCTCCATCACGTCGGCGGTGGACGACCGCATGTTGGTCAGCTTCTTCTCACGGGTGATGTTGATGTCGAGGTCCTCGGCACGCGGATTGATCCCCACCACCTGGCCCTCGTAGGTGTCCTCACCCGGTTCGACGAAGAACTGCCCGCGGTCGGCCAGCTGGATCATCGCGAACGGGGTGATCGAACCGCTGCGGTCGCTCACCAGCGAACCGGTGTGCCGGGCCCGGATCTCGCCGGCCCACGGCCGGTAGCCCTCGAACACCGCGTTGGCGATGCCGGTGCCGCGGGTCTCGGTGAGGAAGTCGGTGCGGAACCCGATCAGGCCACGGCTGGGGACGATGAAGTCCATCCGGACCCAGCCCGCGGCGTGGTTGGTCATCTCCTCCATGCGGCCCTTGCGGGCGGCCATCAGCTGGGTGATGGCGCCGACGAACTCTTCCGGACAGTCGATGGTCAACGCCTCGAACGGCTCGTGCAGCTTGCCGTCGACGTTCTTGGTCACCACCTGGGGCTTGCCGACGGTCAGCTCGAACCCCTCGCGGCGCATCTGCTCGACGAGGATGGCCAGCGCCAGCTCACCGCGGCCCTGCACCTCCCAGGCGTCGGGCCGGCCGATGTCGACGACGCGGATCGACACGTTGCCGACCAGCTCCTGGTCGAGCCGGTTCTTCACCATCCGGGCGGTCAACTTGTGCCCCGACACCCTGCCCGCCAGCGGCGACGTATTGGTGCCGATGGTCACCGAGATGGCCGGCTCGTCGACGGTGATACGGGGCAGGGCATGCGCGTGATCGGGGTCGGCGAGGGTATCGCCGATCATGATCTCCGGGATGCCGGCGACCGCGACGATGTCGCCCGCCACGGCCTCCTCGGTCGGGTTGCGGTCGACCCCCTCGGTGGCCAGCAGCTCGGTGATCTTGGCGCTGGTGATCACCGGCGATCCGTCGACCTCACGCATCCAGGCCACCTGCTGGCCCTTCTTGAGGCGGCCGTTGTAGATGCGGATCAGGGCGAGGCGGCCCAGGAACGCCGACGCGTCAAGGTTGGTGACCAGCGCCTGCAGCGGTGCCTCCGGATCACCCGACGGCGGCGGGATGTGCTCCATCAGCACGTCGAACAGCGGATCGAGATTCTCCCCGTCGGGGTTCTGGCCGTCGGCAGGCTGCGTCGTCGACGCGATGCCGGCCCGGCCCGACGCGTACAGGGTGGGCAGATCCAGGGCCTTCTCGGCTGACGCCTGGGCTTCCTCGTCGAGATCGGAGGCGACGTCGAGCAGCAGGTCGTGGCTTTCCTCGACGACGGCGGAGATCCGCGCGTCCGGACGGTCGGTCTTGTTGACCACCAGGATCACGGGCAGGTGCGCGGCGAGCGCCTTGCGCAGCACGAAGCGGGTCTGCGGCAGCGGCCCTTCCGAGGCGTCGACCAGCAGCACCACGCCGTCCACCATGGACAGGCCGCGCTCGACCTCACCGCCGAAGTCGGCGTGGCCCGGGGTGTCGATGACGTTGATCACCGTCATGGTGCCGTCCGGGTGGTGCCGGTGCACCGCGGTGTTCTTGGCCAGGATGGTGATGCCTTTTTCTTTCTCCAGGTCACCGGAGTCCATCAGGCGTTCAACGGCGTCGTCGCCGCGGTGCGTCAAGGCACCCGACTGCCGCAGCATCGCGTCGACTAGGGTCGTCTTGCCGTGGTCGACGTGAGCGACGATGGCGACGTTTCTGAAACTGGGCCGTGAATCCACACCCCAGATTCTCGCAGTTCGGCCGGTCGATCACGAAAACGAGAGAGCCCCGTCACGTTCTGCGCACGCGAGGAGCGATCAAACTGAAGTCCGCCAAGATCGCGGGTCTGAAGCCCAAGAAGAAGTGCTGCCGGAGCAACCCGCGCTGCAAGCGCTGCCCGCTCGTGCTGCACAAGGTCCGCAAGGCCGAGCACGCCGGATTGCGCGGTAAAGAACTGGACAAGGTCTTCAAAAGAGCCAGGAATGCGTAAGCAACGCGAGCTACCTTTGAGGTATCCCACGGGATCGTGATCGGAGGTACCCGTCATGGAGATCTACGAAGTGCTCACCATTGCACTGATCATGGTGCTGGCGGCCGGGACGACAGTCGCCATCTATGTGGGACTGGCCAACTGGGTCGGCACTTGCTACGTCGTCCGATGCAGTGAGTGCCATCACCTGACGTTTGCATCGGTGAATCAACCGCAATCGTCTTGTGCACACTGCCGGCACCCGATGATCCTGCATCCGCTCTACACCACGCAGCACCCCGGAATGGTGCGGGTGGTCGGCGACCGCCTGCGTTACTGACAGTTCCTGTTCTGTAGCTCTCCGTCGTCGGGCATACCTTCGGGCAGGCCCAGCGTGATCGTCATGCCGGTACAGCCCTTTCGACATGTCGCGGCAGCGTGCCGCAGTCCAGTCTTGGACTAGCCACTGCCGACAGTCGAAAGGGTCCACCGCATGACAGCCGCCGCAGACCCGCGCGAGCGCTTCCAGACGTCCCGCAGGCGATTTCTGCTCGGCGGTAGCGCCGCAGCGGCCGCCCTCGCGTTCGGTTCCACGGCGTTGAGCGCGTGCGGTTCGGGCTCGGCGCCACAGCCCGGCGCCACGTCCGCGGCACCCGACGACGGCACCCCCGCCTCCGGGACGCTGAGGGTGTCGAACTGGCCGCTGTACATCGCCGACGGCTTCGTGGCCGCATTCCAGCAGGCCACCGGACTGACGGTGGATTACAAAGAGAACTACAACGATGACGAGGAGTGGTTCGCCAAGAACAAAGAGCCGCTGTCACGCAGACAGGACATCGGTTGCGACCTCGTGATCCCGTCCGAAACCATCGACGCGCGCCTGATGCGGCTGGGATGGCTCAACGAGATCCGCCCGGAACGCTGGCCGAACAAAGTCAACCTGCAACCCACACTGCTGAACGCTGCCATTGACCCAGGGCGCAAGTACACGGCGCCGTACATGTCCGGATTGGTGGGCCTGGCCTACAACCGCAAGGTCACGGGCCGCGACATTCACACGATCGACGACCTGTGGGACCCGAAGTTCGCGGGCAAGGTGAGCATGCTCGCCGATGCCCAGGACGGTCTCGGGATGATCATGTTGTCCCAAGGCAATTCCCCGGCCCAACCGACTTCCGCGACGGTCACGAAGGCGATCGATGTGGTGCGCGAACAGAAGGACAAGGGACAGGTTCGACGATTCACGGGCAATGACTACTCCAACGATCTTGCTGCCGGGAATCTCGCTGTAGCCCAGGCATATTCGGGCGATGTCGTGCAGCTGCAGGCTGACAACCCCGACCTGAAGTTCGTGATTCCCGACGCCGGCGGCACCATGACATTGCAGAGCATGGTCATCCCCTATACGACACAGAATCACAAGGCGGCCGAGGCGTGGATCGACTACGTCTACGACCGGGCCAACTACGCCAAACTGGTGGCGTTCACCCGCTATATCCCGGTGCTGACCGATATGACCGACGCGCTGAACAAGGTCGATCCGACCGCAGCGGCCAATCCACTGATCAATCCGCCCGCCGATGTGATGGCCCGGGTCAAGCAGTGGCCGGCGCTGAGCGACGAGCAGTCCAAGGAGTACACCTCCGCCTACGCTGCCGTGACCGGAAGCTGACCAATGCGCAATATCGGCAACAAGTTTGCGTTGCTGTCGGTCTCTGTGATCGACGGCCGTGGCGGAGCTCCGCTGGACGATCACGCCGTGTTGGTGACCGATGGCCGCATCGAGTCAGTGACACCGATGGCTCGATACCGGCGCGCGTCCGATGTCCAGGAGGTGCCACTCGATTCGCACTACGTGATGCCCGGCCTGATCGACGCACACGTACACCTCGCCGGTGGCCGGGCCGACATCACCGACCAGGAGATGGGCGTCATCGCCGAACCGAAACTGATGCGTGCCGTGCGCTCGGTGTACGAAGCGCAGAAGATCCTCAAACGCGGGTTCACCACCGTACGCGATGTGTCGTGGAACGGGCTCTACCTCAAGCGGCTGTTCCGCGAAGGTGGCATCCCCGGGCCCAAGGTGGTGGCCTGCGGGCCCGGGCTCACCCGAACCGGAGGGCACGCCGACCTGCACCAGTTCCCCGCCGATTTCGTGCAGGGCCACGGCGTTTTCGGCATCCTGGCCGACGGCCCCGACGAGATCGTCAAGGCGGTGCGGTTCGTGCTACGCGAGGGCGCCGATGCGGTGAAGATCTTCGCCAGCGGTGGCGACAACTGGCCCCATGACCGCAACGACGACGTGCACTACTCGTTCGACGAAATCCGTGCCTGTGTGGAGGAGGCGCACCGTCAGCGCGGCACCATCGTGATGTGTCACGCCGAGAACCGTGCCGCGATCGAGCTGGCCGTCGAAGCCGGTTGCGACACAATCGAACACGGTGAGGACATCGATGAGCCACTGGCCGCGAAGATGGCCGAACGCGGTACCATCCTGGTCCCGACACTGCAACTGATCGTCAACTGGCACAGGGATTTCATGCCGATGGAGCCGGGTGGACGCAGCCAGGCCCGGCCCGACGCGTTCCTGTACCGCGATGCTCTGCAACCCCACGACCACACGTTCGCCGACCGCTACAGCGATCAGGCGGTGCGCAGTTTCCAGACCGCCAAGGCGATGGGTGTGAAGATCGCACTCGGTTCGGACACCGTGTACGAGCCGCTGACCACCTATGGCGAGTACAGCGCGCTGGAACTCGCGGCCATGGTGCAGTACGGCATGACGCCATCCGAAGCGATCTCGGCGGCCACCATGACGGGCGCCGAGGCGGTCGGGTTGTCGCACGTGCTGGGCACCGTCGAACCCGGAAAGCTGGCAGATCTTCTGGTGCTGCGCAAAGATCCGACCGTCGACCCGATGGTCGTGCACGACGTCGCCAATCTGTACCTGACCTTCTGCGACGGGCGGCTGACCGTGCAGGACGGCGTCTTCGTGTGGTGACGGTCTACGCTGGGCGCACCTGTGGGAGGCGTCTGGCGTGGACATGTTCGAAGCACTCGTCGATTTCGGTGCATCGGCTCCGGTGCGCACGCAGGTGACGTCGATCCGGCGCACCAACGTGCACCGGCACCCCAACGCTGTGGAAATCGTCTATGTGTTGTCCGGCGAACTGCACGTCAGGGTCAGCTGCGAGGAGTTCGACCTCCGCGCGGGCGATTTCGTGGTGCTCAACCGCGGTGACCCGCACCAGCTGACCGGCCCGGACGACAAAGCCGTCACCGCCGTCGTGCACATCGACCCGTCCGCATACCGCTCTGTGGACCCCGACGTCGAACATCTCATCTTCGCGTGCGAGTCCTTCGATCTGGCCCGTCATCGCGGTCAGGAAGCGCTGCTGCGCGGGCTGCTCCTCGACCTCGTCGACGGCAAGACCGATATTGCACGCCGGGGTCGTGAACTCATGGAGTTGCTCTGCGCCGGATACTCATTGGAGAACTACTACAACCGCACCGCCGCGCTGTCGTCGGCACAGCGCGAACGGTTCCGTGCGATGCTGCGATTCCTCCGGGAACATGCCACCCAGCGGGATGTCCTGGGTCTACTGGCCGCCGACCAGCATTACTCCAAATCGTATGTTTCGCACTACTTCAAAGAAGCATCCGGGGTCGGCTTCAGCGATCTGCTCGGCTATCTACGGGTGGCCGACGCCGAGCACCAGCTGCTGGCAACAGATGCCACCATGCTGGAGATCTCCACCCGGTGCGGGTTCTCCGACGTCAAGTACTTCACCCGGACTTTCGTCGACTGGTTCCACCTCTCACCGGCAGACTACCGGCGCCGCTACCAACCGGATACTTTGTGCGACAGCATTTTCGACGCCGTCGACCGATCGACGATCGATGCGCTGGTGCAGCGACAACGGCAGCAGGTGGCCTCCCCCGCCACCGACGGCCCACGACTGAGCGTCACGCCGCTGTTGCTGAAGAACCTGGGCTCACGACTCGACGGTTTCGCCGCCGGCTCCGGTACCGCCGTAGCCAACCAGCCCGTCGGCGACAGACCCGGCAACCCGGTGCATCTCGTGCCGATCCGGGTCACCAAATCCGATCTGGACCAGGGTTTCCTGGTCGAGGGGCTCGCATCGTTCCGGCAGGTCCCCGCGCAGCCCTGCCTGGTTCTCGAGTACAGCTCGGTTCCGGCAACCCGGGAACTGCTCGGGACGATCCTGCACCGCCTGGCATCCGATTCAGCCGGATATCCACCGATCTGGCTGACCTACAGCACTTTTCATGATCGCAGCGGTGTCGACCAAGTGGTCGCGGCGATGCGCAGCGAGCACGGCGTCACAGTGCAGCCGATCATGATGCCGTGACAGCGCCTTGGTAGTGCGGCACGGCGCGACTGCGGAATTGCCGCCCGGTCACCTTCTCGGTCGTGATCCGGACGAAGTGCTCACGCCGCCCCTCGACCCATGGCTCCACGAAAGTCCCTGCCACCGCGACGAGTTCATCCACATCGGTGATGGGCTCGGCATGGCCGACGACGGTCACGCTCCAGCCGGTGCGTAGGTCGGGGTCGAGGTCGTCGGCTTCGAACGCCACCACTTGGTGCAGGGTCGCGGCCGCCAGTTTGGCCCCACCGGCCACCCGGATCACCACCTGGTCGCGCCATATCCGATAGTTGACCGGTTGCACGGCGGGCAGGGCGTCCTCGGTGAACACCAGCCGGCCCACCCGCGGGCCCTGCAGTAGGTCCAGGCACTGTCGACGGGTCAGGACATCGAGTTCAGATCCCTTGGTCATGCTGATCAACCTCCTTGTACGAGTTCGAGCGTTCCCATGGGCGTGTGGTCGAGGAATCCCGCGTCCAGTGCCGTCAACTGCTCTATGCAACTACTGTGCGCCTGCGGCCACCTGCTCAGACAGTGCCGAAAGTCCCTAGTTCGCTAGGGCTACCAACAGCGTGATCACGGAAGTACGCGTCCGCGGTTCGCGTCGAGCAACCCAGATGCGACGGGTCATTCGGATCGCATCGCCGCAGCCAAGTCGGCGATCCAGACGCGGTCGGCCGGCACCCAGTCGAGGCCGGTCAGCTCGTCGGCGGTGACCCAGCGCAGCGCGCGATGGTCGTGCGGCCGCGGACTGCCCGCGGTCAGCGCGACGCGATACGCCCGCAACGTCATGGTGGCGTTCAGGGCAACGGCTTGGCCGATCCGCGCGCCGACGCGAACCTCGACACCGAGTTCCTCGTGCAACTCCCGGGCCAGCGCGACGCCGTCGTCCTCCCCCGGTGCGACCTTGCCGCCGGGCAGTTCCCACAAGCCGGCCAACTCCGCGGGCCGGTCACGCTGGGCAACCAGCAGCGCACCCTGCGAGATCAATGCCCCTGCCACGACGATCTGCTCATCCATCGCGCCCGACGGTATACGGTCGAAGGCATGGCTGTGTTAACGAACGACCAGGTTGACGCCGCACTCGTCGATCTGCCGAACTGGGAACGTGCGGCAGGCGCCCTGCGCCGATCGGTCAAATTTCCGGCTTTCCTCGACGGCATTGACGCGGTGCGCCGCGTCGCGGAGTTCGCCGAACAGAAGGATCATCATCCCGATATCGACATCCGTTGGCGGACAGTCACTTTCGCATTAGTGACACATTCCGCCGGCGGCATCACGGAGAAGGACGTCGAGATGGCGGGCGAAATCGACCGGATCCTGGGCCTGTAGTCGCAATCCACCCCAGCGTCGCCAACGTCGCGACGATGTAGATCAGACCCGCCCAGGCCAAATACCACGGCCGGCTGATCTCCCAGATCGTCGGCTGCGCGAAACTGAGCAGCCACGGCACGCCGATCAACGTCAGGACCAGCCAGCCCCACCCCAGGATCTGCGCCCCGCGCCGATCCCGCAGCGAACCATGCAACAGCCACATGATCAGCGGGAGCAGCCACACCCAGTGGTGCGTCCACGAGATCGGTGACAGCAGCAGGCCGAACAGGCTGACGATGATGATGGCGCCGAGCCGGTCGCCGTCGCTGCCGCCGATGGCCCGCCATGCGAGCAACGCCAGCACGGCAGTCACCGCAATGCCGATCAGCACCACCGGGCCGTACCCCGCGTCATGGCCCAGGATGCGTGATATCCCACCGCGCCACGACTGGTTGAACACCGTTCCGATCGGTCCGACCCGCCGGGCGTCGCCGAGCAGATCCGTGAAGTAGTACCGGGCCTGCTCACCGACGACCACGAGCGACAACACCACCGAGCCGACAAACACGACCGCCGAGAACGCCACGGTGGCCCAGCGTCTCGCGCCGACGAAGTACAAGCCCGAGACGGCCGGGATCAGCTTTACCCCGGCAGCCAAGCCGACCAGCAGCCCCGACACCCACCACCGGTTGGAATAGACCGCGTAGATCACCGCGAGCGTGAGGATCACGTTGATCTGCCCGTAGTCGAACGTGCCGCGCAGAGGTTCGATCCAGATGCCGACGGCCGTCCACAGCAGAGCGAGCCGCGGATCGGTGTACCGACCCAGCATTCGCTGGCTGATTCGCACCACCCCGTAGAGCGCGACGATGGTGCCGATCTGCCAGAAGAACGCAACCAGGTTGAACGGCAACAGCTGTAGCGGATAGAAGACCATCGCGGCGAACGGTGGATACGTGAACGGCAGCAGGAAGTCGGGTGTCTTGTCGCCGTACGTGTACTGGTAGAGCGTGCCGGGATGGTCGAGCGACGCCGCACCGCCGAGATAGACGTGCAGGTCGACGAGGTTTGTGCCGTTGGGCACCAGGTAGGAGAAGGCCAGGCGGGCCGCGACGCTGAGCGCCAGCAGTAACCACGCGTAGCGGTACAGCCGCATGCTCGATGCGGCCGGTTCGGTTGTGTCAGGTGTCGTGTCTACCGCCCTGACTCTAGCGTTCACCCCTTCTGAGGCAGGGCAGCGTGACGGCGCACGGCAACCCCCGCGGTGGTGCGCTCCTCCCGTCCGCGTTTGCCGGGCGCAGTCGCGTCGGCTCCGATAACCGATTCCAGTCACTGCCGTAACGGTTGAATAACCGCCACACGTGTCACTTGAGTAACACCAGTAACTCGATAGTTTCGGGCACAGACGTGCAGTCAACCGATTGGGAGAACCATGAAGCTCACCTGGAAAGCACTTTCCACCAGCATGATCGCCGCGGCGGGCGCGGTCCCGGTCGCGTTGGCGCTCAGCGCCACTGCGGCCGCCGATCCGGCTCCGGCGCCGGCGCCCGCAGTGCCGAACCTGCCGATCGTCAACGAGCTGGCGAGCGTGCCGGCCCTTGCCCCGCAGCTGCTGCAGGGCGTGACGTCGACACTCACCGGAGGAGCCCCCGCCGCGCAGGCGCCTGCTCCGGCCCCCGCAGCGACCGCGTCGGTGACGCTGCCCCAGATGCCGGGCACCGCGCCCGCCACCGCACCGGCCGCCACGTCGCCGCTGACCTCGCCGCTGCTCCCGTCTCCGCTGACGGCACCCGCCGCACCGGCGGCGGCGCCGGCCGCAACCCCCGCCAACCCGCTGATTCCGTCGGCCGACATCAACATCCCGCAGGTGCCGGGCATGCCGATCCCGCTGCCCCAGAAGGTCAGCATCCCGGGTGACCTGGCCGGGCTGATGCCCGCCGCCAGCTCGGTGGCCAATGTGGCACCGGCGGCGGCGCACGCGGCAACCGCCACCGCGCCGGCGCTGGCCCCGGTGGCTGCCGCGCCGGCCGCGGCCGCTCCGGCGATCTCGCCGATGGCTCTGGCACCGCTCTTGACCGCCGGCCTGCCCTGATCACCGACCCGGTCTGACCGTCCGACACGCCCTAGGGAGAGCCATGTCACCGAAAACGTTGTTCGCCACCGCTGCTGCAATCACAGCGTCGGCCGTCGTGCTGCTCGGCAGCGGGATCGCCCACGCTGATCCAGCGCCACTGCCGATCGACGGTGCACAGGCGCCCGGGCTGTCGGCGATACAGAGCCTGAGCCCCGTCATCCAGCAGGCCGCCGCCGACCCGGCGGGTGCCGCACAACTGCTGATGGCGGCGGCGCAGGCGTTCGCGGCGAACAAGTCGGCACCCGACGACTCCCGCAACGTCGCGACAGCGGTCAACCATTTCGTCGCCGAGCCTGCCGCAGCGGCACCGGCAGCAGCGGCGCCGGCGGCCCACGTGCCGGGCGCGGGCGCGGGTCCCGAGGCACACCTGCCGACGGGCATCGACCCGGCCAATGCCGTCGGGCCGGCCCAGGCGGCGCCACTTGCAGCGCCGGCACCGGCTCCCGAAGCTGCACCGGCGCCGGCTCCCGCTCCGGCGGCTGCCCCGGCTCCCGCTCCCGCCCCGGCGGCTGCACCCGCTCCGGCGCCTGACGCCGCACCGCCGCCGGCCCCGGCTCCGGAGGCTGCTCCTCCTGCACCGGCTCCTGCCCCCGCACCCGCTCCTGCCCCCGCGGATCCTGCGGCGCCACCGGCGGCGGCTCCCGCCGCGGCAGCCACCCCGGGATTCGGGCCGGACAGTCCGGTCACCCAGGACTTCATGTATCCGTCAATCAGCAACGGATGCTTGAAGGACGGCGGAAACGTTCTGGCGACGGCGATTTCGGTTGCCGGTCCGGCGAAGATCCCGACCCCGGGACCCGGCCCCGGCCAGACCGCCTACGTCTTCACCGCGATCGGCACGCCGGGCCCCGCAGCCGAGCAGAAGCTGCCGCTGAACGTCACCTGGGTGAACCTGACCACCGGGAAGTCGGGCAGCGCGACCCTCACGCCGCGTTCGGACATCAACCCGCAAGGCCCGACCACCTTGACGGCCGTCGCCGACACCGGCTCGGGCAGCATCATCTCGACGATCTTCGGGCAGGTTTCTACCACCGAGAAGCAGTGCCAGTTCATGCCCACCATCGGGTCGACGGTGGTGCCCTGACAACATCACGAAAAATGGGGAAACGGAATTCCCGGTCGCCGGCTACCTGCTGGCGGCCGGGAATTTTGTTTGGCCCCTTTTGACCCCTCAGTAGGCCATAAAGAGAATCATTTCCCGGTCGTACTCGCGGCCCGGGTGTGCCTCGGCAAGATGCGCCTGGGCCTTCTCGACCAGGTCGTCCTCGTCGGTTCCCGTGATCGCCTCGCCGCACGGGCAGTTGAGATGTGTCTTCGCCATATCAACACCATCGCATAGATGAGTTAGATGTAGGCATGGAGATCTACGACGTCATGCGCACCACCGGCGCCACCCGTCAGTTCACCGGCGAACCACTGCCCGATGAGGTGCTCGAACGCATACTGGACAACGCCCGGTTCGCCCCCAGCGGCGGCAACCGGCAGGGCACCCGCGTGGTGGTGATCCGCGACCGGCACACCCGCGAGGCGCTCTCCGATCTCAGCGTCACAGGCGCGCGCCGCTACATCGCACAACAGCGCAACGGCGAAAACCCTTGGAACCCTTTGCACTCCCCCGGCGTGTCCGACGAAGAGATCGCGGCTGTCGAGGTGCCGCCTGCCACCCAGCTACTCGAAGCGTCGGTGGTGCTGGTGGTCTGTGTCGACCTCGGCGTGGTGGCCGCGCTCGATCAGAACCTCGACCGGATCGGCGTGGTGTCCGGCGCGTCGGTGTACCCGTTCGTGTGGAACATCCTGCTGGCCGCCCGCAATGAAGGCTTCGGCGGCGTGTTGACCACCATGGCGGTGCCCGAGGAGCCGCGCGTCAAGGCGCTGCTCGGCATACCCGAGGAGTTCGCGGTCGCCGCGGTGGTGCCCATGGGCAAGCCGGTGCGTCAGTTCACCAAGCTCACCCGCAGACCGGTCGCCGAGATCGCCACCCGCGAGCGCTTCGACGGTGAACCGTTCTAGTACATTCCGCTGGGCGTCCGCATTGACTCTGCGGTGACGGCACTCCCTGCTCGCGCTTCCGCGCCATAGCCGCAGGGCCAACGGGAAATCGATGCTCAGGCCTTGGCGGCCTTGGCTGCCGCTTTCATTTCCTTCTTATAGCTGCGCACCTTCTGCAGCGATCCGGCGTCGACCACGTCGGCCACCGACATGTGGGTGCCTGCCTTGCCGTAGTCGCCTGCCGCGGCGCGCCAGCCGTTCGGTGTCACACCGTACTGTTTGCCGAGCAGCGCCAGGAAGATCCGGGCCTTCTGATCGCCGAATCCGGGCAGCGCCTTGAGCCGACGCAGCACTTCCTTGCCGTCCGGATCGCCCGCGGTCCACAGCTTGGTCACGTCACCGTCGTACTCGTCGACGATGGCCTGTCCCAGAGCCCGCACCCGCTTGGCCATCGACCCCGGAAACCGGTGGATCGCAGGCGTTTCGGAGCACAGTGCGACGAACGCCTCCGGGTCGTACTCGGCGATCTGGACGGCGTCGACGCCGCCGATACGGTCCGCGATCTTCTTGGGCCCCGCGAACGCGGTCTCCATCGGGATCTGCTGATCCAACAGCATGCCGACCAGCAACGCGAACGGATTCTCCTCGAGCAGGGCATCGGCGGCCGGGTCTTGAACTAGCTGCAGTTTCGCCACCTCGCCAGTTTAAGACCAGACGATGCCGGGATTTTGCCGTCTCTGTCGGTGCAGTGTGCAAACGTGTACGCGTTGACCGGTGGATATGCCCATAGGAGATGGACATGAGACGTGTGGTTGCACCTCTATTCGCAGCGGTGCTCGCCGCGATTGCCCTGGCCGCCACCGCCAATGCAGTGCCGGACCAGGGCACCCCGGCGTTCGACGAGTACATGCAGGGGCTCGATCGCAATGGCTACCACCTGAATCCCGACACCGCGTGGCGCGTTGCCCACTAGGCCTGCATCGGCGGCATCCCCGGATACATCGGTTTGGAGCTGGCCGCACAAGGGGTGATCGGCCCGGGAGCACAACAGCGCGTGATGGACGTCGCCAGAAAGTACGCCTGCCCGGTTCAGTGATCGGCGGTTTCGCCGGTTTAAGGTTGGCCGCACGATGTCCGGCGAGGTTGCGATAGCGCTGACGTTGGCGCTGATGCTGACGGCAGTCGCGGCGGTCGTGGTCGTGCGTACCCGCCGGGTGGTCGCCACGCCCACCGAGCGCGCAGTGCACGCCACATTGCACACCGCCGCCCAGGCAGCGCGGGCCCTGCGCCGCGGCCTCGACAGCGAATCCGCACACACCGCCGCACCGTTTTTGCGTGAGCTCACCGGGGCCGCCGGAGTCGCGCTCTATGACGGCGACGGGGCGCCGCTGTCGCGGGACCCGGCCGATGGACCCGTCTGGACTGCCGACGTGATCGACAGCTGCACGGCCATCGCCGCCGAGTCGATCACCGGCCAGCGGAGGGTGCTCAGAAGGATCCAGACCACGACGATCGTCGCGCAGCCGCTGCTGACCGAGGGAGGTGAGGTGCTCGGTGCTCTCGTCGTGGTCACCGGCACCACGCCGGGTCCCGGCATGCTCGGCGCGGTCGGCGAGGTCGCCCGCTACGCCGCCAGCCAGATCGAACTGGCCGAACTCGACGCGTCCCGGGCCAGGCTGGACCGCGCGGAGGTGCTCGCACTGCGCGCCCAGATCAGCCCGCACTTCATCTACAACGCGCTGAACACCATCGCCTCGTTCGTGCGCACCGATCCCGACCGGGCCCGCGAATTGATCCTGGAGTTCGCCGATTTCACCCGGTACTCGTTCCGCGCGGCCGGCCAGTACACCACGCTGGCCGAGGAGCTCCGCAACATCGACCGCTACCTGACCCTGGAACGGGCCCGGTTCGGCCACGCGCTGACCGTCCGGCTGCAGGTCGCGCCCGAGGTTCTCAGCGTGGTCGTGCCGTTCCTCGCGTTGCAGCCTCTCGTGGAGAACGCGGTGCGGCACGGGCTGGCCGGTCAGGGCGGTGGATCGATCGAGATCATCGCTCGCGACGAAGGCTCGGACTGCGTGATCACCGTCGAGGACGACGGCGCAGGCATGGACCCGGAGACGCTTCGGGCCGGGCCCGGCGATGCGTTGGCACACCGCGTCGACGAGTCCGCGCACGTCGGGCTGACCAATGTCGACCATCGGCTGCGAGCCGCATTCGGCAACGACTACGGTCTGGTGGTCGAGACGGCGATCGGGGCAGGCACGAAGGTCATGATGCGGGTACCGAAGTTCCGCTCGGGTGTGCGCGCGTGAGCCGCACGCTGACGGTGCTGGCGGTCGACGACGAGGCACCCGCACTCGACGAGCTGGCGTATCTGCTGGGCCGTCACCCGTGCGTCGGCGACGTGTACACCGCGGGCGACGCCACCTCGGCCCTGCGTGAACTCAACCGGCACCCCATCGACGCCGTGTTCCTCGACATCAACATGCCGGGGCTCTCGGGAATCGAACTGGCCGGCGTACTCACCAATTTCGCGAACCGGCCGGCGGTGGTGTTCGTGACCGCGCACGACGACAAGGCTGTGGCGGCGTTCGACGTGGGCGCGGTCGACTATCTGCTCAAACCGATCCGGCAGAACCGGCTCGATGAGGCGGTGCGACGCGTCGCCGAGGGGGTCGTCTCCAGACCCGCTGAGACATCGCAAGACGACCAGGACTCCGACGTGATCCCGGCCGAGCTCGGAGGGATCACCCAGCTGGTGCGCCGCGACAGCATCAGCTGGGTCGAGGCCGAAGGCGACTATGCCCGGCTGCATGCGGCGACGGGCGCACATCTGGTCCGAATACCCTTGAGCACATTGGAAACCCGTTGGCGCGACCACGGCTTTCAACGCATCCACCGGTCATACCTGGTATCGCTGCGGATGGTCACCGGGCTGCGCACTGCCGACGGTGCCGTGCTCGTCCGGCTGCGCGCCAACGGCTCCTCGCCCGCGGTCGAGCTGCCGGTCAGTCGCCGCCAGGCCCGTGAGCTTCGCGACCGAGTGGTACGCGACCCGATGCGCAACCTGAAACCGGCCGATGAGTGACCGGCCGGGGCCCGCTGGGCGGCCCGCCGGCGCACGACAGCGCGTCGTACTCGCCCACCGCCGCGGTGCGCGCATGGTGCGCACCCGCGTCGAGGTGCAGGAGCAGACCCAGGTCGGTGACGCACTGGTGCGCGGCCTGGTGCGAGCCCAGCTCGGGCTGGCGTTGCGACTGGCCGCGGTGGTGGTGGCCGTCGCGGTGGCACTGCTGGTGATCACCGCGGCGGTCCCAGAGTTGACCGCGCACAGCGTGTTCGGCATTCGCCTCAACTGGCTGATCCTGGCGGGCCTGGCCTATCCCCTGTTGTACAGCATCGGGCGGCTCTACGTGCGGCTGGCCGAACAGGCCGAACGTGATTTCGTCCGCGTCGTCGACAGCGAACCATGACCGGCTCGCCGCTCACCGCCGCCGCGCTGCTGGCTGCGGCCGTCGCCACCGTCGCCATCGGTACCTACGGAGTGCGGTTGTCGCGCACCACTTCCGACTTCCTGGTGGCCTCCCGCAGCATCGGCCCACAGTGGAATGCCGCCGCCATATCGGGTGAATACCTTTCGGCGGCATCGTTTCTCGGTGTGGCCGGGTTGATCGCCAAATACGGTGCCGACGCCCTGTGGTATCCGGTCGGTTTCACCGCGGGCTATCTGGGCCTACTCCTGTTCGTCGCGGCGCCGCTGCGCCGCTCCGGCGCGTACACCGTGCCAGACTTCGCCGAATTCCGGCTCGGCTCAGCACGTTTGCGCAAGCTGGCCATGCTCGTGGTGGTGGTGATCTGCGTGTTCTACCTGGCGCCGCAATACCAGGGCGCCGGTCTCGCTCTGAAAACCCTACTGGGAGTTCCTGTCTGGGTCGGGCCACTGCTGGTCGGCACGATCGTGATCGCGAACGTGGTGGCGGGTGGCATGCGCTCGATCACGTTCGTGCAGGCCTTCCAGTACTGGCTGAAGCTGACCGCGATCGCCGTCCCGGCGCTGGCCCTGCTGGGGTTGTTCGTCGGCGGTGGTGGCGAACTCGGCGGCCCGTTGCCGCCGACCGTGCATCAGCAGACGACCGTTGCCGTCGACACCGATGTCGTGGTGCACGTCGCCGAACCGGCAGGCATCACCGTGACGGGCACGCTGGACGGCAGGCCCGTCGAGGCCGTCGCGATCGGGCACGCAGGCGAGCACACCGTCGGCGCCGGCACCACGCTCACCCTGGCCGCAGGCACCGCGACCCCGGTGGTGGCAGGCGCCCCGAGCACCGGCACCGAATGGATCGCCTCCGGCGGCGGGCTCGGTGGCGGTCATCCGCTCTACCAGGTGGTGTCGATCATCGTCGCCACGTTCCTCGGGACCATGGGCCTGCCGCATGTGCTCGTGCGCTTCTACACCAACCCCGACGGCCGGGCGGCCCGGCGTACCGCGCTTGCGGTGGTCGCGCTGCTGTGGCTGTTCTATCTGTTCCCGACGCTGCTGGGCGTGTTCGCCCGGCTGTATGTTCCGCAGCTGCTCATCACGGGTACCGCCGACGCGGCGGTGCTGCTGGCGCCCGGCGCCGCGATCGGTGGCGTCGGTGGACAGCTGCTGGCGGCCCTGGTGGCGGCCGGGGCCATCGCGGCCTTCCTGGCCACGTCGTCGGGACTTCTGGTCAGCATCGCCGGCGCGCTGGCCACCGATGTGTTGCGCGGGCGGGTGCGGGACTTCCGGGTGGCCGCGGTGATCGGCGGGCTGATCCCGATCCCGTTGTCGCTGGTGGTGTCCGGACTGGAGCTCTCCCGCAGCGTCGGCCTGGCCTTCGCGGTCGCGGCGTCGACGCTGTGCCCGCTGCTGGTACTCGGCATCTGGTGGCGCGGGCTGACGGTGACCGGCGCCGCATGCGGGCTGGTGGTGGGCGGCGGCGTGTGCGGCGGCGCGGTGACGGTGGCCATCGCCGGCGGCGTCGACGAGGACGTGCTGGGTGGCTGGCCGGCCGTCATGGTGGGCTACCCCGCCGCCGTCAGCGTGCCATTGGCGTTCCTGACGATGGTCGTGGTCAGCCGTTTCACGCGGGCCACGCCGAACGTCGCGCAGATCTTCGCCCGCATGCATGTGCCCGAACGCCTCGGCATGGGCGTCGAGCGCGTGCCGCGGGGCTGATTTCTCCAGGCTGATTTTCCTGCCGAGCAGACATCGCGGTCCGCCAACCGCAGCGTGTCGCGTACCCGCGTGTCTGCTCGGCGGGAGAGGGGGACGCACCGCTCACCGTGGCCGACCGACCACTCGGCGCACCGACACCCGGCTTCGGCGTATCGCCTCGATTGTGACTCACATCTCATCTAGGTTCGATTCCCAGCTGCCTCACAGACAACCTCAAGGAGCCCTGGTGCCCGAAACCGACCTTCCGCCACGCGTCGCGCCCAGCGGCGCACAATTCCTCGCCACCCAGGCCAGTCCGGAGTTCCAGGAGCTCCGCAGCAAGCTGCGCCGGTTCGTCTTCCCGATGACGGCGTTCTTCCTGCTCTGGTACGGCCTCTACGTCGTACTGGGCGCCTTCGCACACGACTTCATGGCGACCAAGGTGTTCGGCAACGTCAACGTCGGGCTGCTCTTGGGTCTGGGCCAGTTCGTCACGACGTTCGTCATCACGGGCGTCTATGTCCGGTTCGCCAACCGCGAGCTCGACCCCCGGGCCGCGGCGATCCGCGCCGAACTGGAAGGCGAAGACCAGTGACCACGCTCACGGCAGCGGCGGATGCGGTCGGCAACCCGATCGCCAACATCGCGATCTTCGGCGCCTTCGTCGTCATCACGATGTTCGTGGTGATCAGGGCCAGCGGCAACAACCGCTCCGCCGACCAGTTCTTCACCGGCGGGCGGGCCTTCTCCGGCCCGCAGAACGGCATCGCAATCGCCGGGGATTACCTGTCGGCGGCCAGCTTCCTCGGTATCGCCGGGGCCATCGCCGTCTACGGCTACGACGGTTTCCTCTACTCCATCGGCTTCCTCGTGGCGTGGCTCGTGGCGCTGCTGCTGGTCGCCGAACTGCTGCGCAACACCGGCCGATTCACCATGGCCGACGTGCTGAGCTTCCGGCTCAAGCAGCGCCCGGTGCGGCTGGCCGCGGCCACCACGACGCTGACGGTGTCGCTGTTCTATCTGCTGGCCCAGATGGCCGGTGCCGGCGGCCTGGTCGCGCTGCTGCTCAACGTGCACAGCAAGACCGGGCAGTCCCTCGTGATCGCCGTGGTGGGCGTGCTGATGATCATCTATGTGCTGGTCGGCGGCATGAAGGGCACCACATGGGTGCAGATCATCAAAGCCGTGCTGCTGATCACGGGTGCTGCGCTGATGACGTTCATGGTGCTGGCAAGGTTCGGGCTGAACTTCTCCGAAATCCTGGGCTCGGCGCAGTCCGCGATCTCCGATGCCACCACCAAAGGTGTCGCCAACCGAGACGTTCTGGCCCCCGGCGCACAGTACGGCGGGTCGACCACGTCCAAGATCAACTTCCTGTCGCTGGGCCTGGCGCTGGTGCTGGGTACCGCGGGCCTGCCGCACGTGTTGATGCGCTTCTACACCGTTCCCACCGCCAAGGAGGCACGCCGCTCCGTCGTCTGGGCCATCTCGCTGATCGGGGCGTTCTACCTGTTCACCCTGGTGTTGGGGTATGGCGCGGCGGCCATCGTCGGTCCCGACCGCATCCTGTCGGCCGCGGGCAAGGAGAACTCCGCGGCCCCGCTGCTGGCCCTCGAGCTGGGTGGCGTGGTGCTGCTCGGCATCATCTCCGCGGTGGCCTTCGCGACCATCCTGGCCGTGGTCGCCGGGCTGACCATCACCGCGTCGGCGTCGTTCGCCCACGACGTGTATGCCTCGGTACTCAAGTCCCACAAGGTGACCGAAGAAGAACAGGTGCGGGTCTCCCGGATCACGGCGGTGGTCCTGGGCGTGTTCGCGATCGTGCTGGGCATCCTGGCCAACGGGCAGAACATCGCGTTCCTGGTCGCGCTGGCGTTCGCCGTCGCGGCCGCCGCCAACCTGCCGACCATCGTCTACTCGCTGTACTGGCGCCGGTTCAACACCCGCGGCGCGCTGTGGAGCATGTACGGCGGGCTGGTGTCGACCATCGTGCTGATCGTGTTCTCCCCGGCCGTATCGGGTACTCCGAAAGCCATGTTCCCCAACTTGGACTTCGCGTGGTTCCCACTGGCCAACCCCGGCATCGTGTCCATCCCGCTGGCGTTCCTGCTGGGCGTCGTCGGCACGCTGACCTCGTCCGACCGCGGCAATCCCGAACTCAATGCCGAGATGGAGGTGCGGTCGCTGACCGGCGTCGGTGCCGAGAAGGCCATCGCACACTGAGGTGCCTTTCGCCATCCCCGAGCCCGATTCGGGGATGGCGAACCGCCTCGGCAACGTTGAACTGGCGCATGTCCGACTCCCGCCGTACCGAGCCACGTAACCGTTCCGCATTCGCGTTCGGCCTGCTCGCCTATGCGTTCGCGGCCATCATGATCGGCACGACGCTGCCCACCCCGATGTATGCCCTCTACGGCGAGCGTATGCATTTCGCGGTGCTCACCACGACGGTCATCTATGCGACCTACGCGGGCGGCGTGCTGTTCGCGCTGCTGGTGTTCGGACGGTGGTCCGACGCGGTGGGCCGACGACCGATGTTGCTGGCCGGGGTAATTGCTGCTCTGGCCAGCGCCGTGGTGTTCCTGGTCGCCGACTCGGTGCCGGTGCTGCTGATCGGCCGGGTGCTGTCCGGCTTGTCGGCGGGTCTGTTCACCGGCACCGCCACCGCCGCCGTCATCGAGGCCGCACCGCCGCGCTGGCACACGCGTGCCGCCACGATTGCGACGGTTGCCAACATCGGCGGGCTCGGAGCAGGCCCGCTGCTGGCAGGCCTGCTGGTGCAGTACGCACCGCATCCGCTGCAGCTGCCGTTCCTGATCCATATCGTGCTCGCCGTCATCGCGGGCATCGCCGTTCTGGTCGTTCCCGAGACCTCGGAACGCAGCGGCAGCATCGGTGTGCAGCGCCTGTCCGTTCCAGCCGAGGTGCGCGCAGTGTTCGTCATCGCGGCACTGGCGGCGTTCGCAGGTTTCGCCGTCACCGGTCTCTATACCGCGGTGGCGCCGTCGTTTCTCGCCAATGTCGTCGGCATCGACAACCACGCGATCGCGGGTGCCATCGCGTGCTCGATCTTCGCGGCATCCGCCGTCGCGCAGATCGCCGCGACGCTCATCCCGCCGCAACGCGCGGTTGCGATCGGCTGCGCGATCCTCGCGGCGGGCATGGCCGTTCTGGCTGTCGCGCTGTACTTTTCGTCGTTGTTCGGACTGATCGTCGCGGCTGTGGTGGCGGGCGTCGGGCAGGGCATCAGCTTCAGCCGCGGGCTGGCCGCGGTCGCCGAGCTGACGCCACCCGAACGGCGCGCCGAGGTCAGTTCCACCTACTTCGTCGTCGCCTATGTGGCCATCTCGCTGCCCGTGGTCGGCGAGGGTCTGGCAGCCCGCGTCTGGGGTCTGCGGACCGCGGGCGTGGCGTTCGCCATCGCGATCGGCGTGCTTGCCGTCATCTGTCTGGCAGCCATCCTGTGGCAGGAATCCCGGCAGGCCCGCGAGGCTGAATTGAGTGCAATTACCTAGATCGGCGCGGCCGTCACGCCCTTAGCGTTACTGCCATGACCAGTGCTGTCGCGACACCGGCCGCCAGAGCCGCATCGCTGTTCCCTAGCCCCGCCGAAGTCGAGGCGGCCACCCCGGCCGGCCGTGACCGGGCCATCGACGTCATCCGCATCGTGTCCCTGGTGGGCGTGGTGTTCGGGCACACCGTCATGGCCACCAGCACCATCCGTGACGATGTCTTCATCTGGAGCAACCTGCTCACGGCCTCGACCGTGTTCCAGGCGCTCACCTGGGTGTTCCAGATCATGCCGTTGTTCTTCTTCGCCGGGGTCGCGGCATCGGTCGGGTCGTGGCGGCCCGGGCAGCCGTGGGGCGGCTGGTTGCTGAAGCGCTGCACCCGGTTGTACCGGCCGGTGTTCTATTACCTCGCGTTCTGGGGCGTGACGCTGACGGTGCTGCGCTTCGTGCTTCCGGTGCACGTGTACGAGCCGGTCGCCGGTATCTCCATTCAGCTGCTCTGGTTCCTCGGCGCCTACGTCCTGGTGCTCGCCGCAGTGCCACTGCTGTCCCGGATCACCACGACGGCACAGCTGGCCACCGCCGTGATCGGTACCTATGTGTTCATCGCCGTGATCGACGCGATCCGGATCAACGTCCACGGCTACGCCACGCTGGGCTATCTCAACACCGTGGTGTGGCTGATCCCCGGCATGTTCGGCGTTGCCTACCGCCGCAACCTGCTGCCCGGCCGGTCAGCGCTGACGATCGGCATCGGCATGCTCGGTGTGAACCTGGCGCTGCTGGTCTTCGGCCCTTATGAATTGAGCCTGGTCGGCATCGAGAGCCAGCATCTGAAGAACATGACGCCGCCGTCGCTGCTGCTGGCCGGGCACGCGATCATGATGTGCGCGTTCGCAATTGCCGCGGCGCCCGCGATCGCCCGGTGGGCGCGGCGACCGCGGGTGTGGTGGCTGGCCGCCATCGGCAACTCCGGCGCGATGACGCTGTACCTGTGGCACATGCCGCTGCTGCTGGGCATGCACCTGGTGTTCGACTACCTGGGCTTCGACCGGTACGACCCGGCTTCCCCCGGCTTCGTCGCGTTGTCCGTGCTGCAGCTGGTGCTCATGGCCGCGGTGGTGGCGATGGCGTTCGTCGCGCTGCGGCCGCTGGAGAACTCGCCGCTGCCGCTGTGGGACGGCGGATCGGTCGGCCACCGTGGAATCCGCAGCGCCACAGTCGGTTTGCTGCTCTGCACAGCGGGTGCCGCCACCCTCACCTCCGTCGCGTGGGGGCTCAAGGACCAGGGCCTGTACTGCGTCGCGGTGATGCTGGCCGCGCTGGCCGCTGCCCGCTGGCTGGCAACACCGCGTAGTGCTCGGTGACGCCGGCCTTAACCGGTGCGCACGGATTCCACGGCGAAGGTATGGATGCGCGGCGGGTCCGTTGGGGCGAACGCGACCGTGACGTCAAGCCGCCCGCGCGTGCCCGGCATACGGCAGATCGCCTCGGTCGGCGAGCGGAGCTCCAGTTCGGTCTGGCCATCCCGCTCGCCGAGCGCGTGCCGGGCAGCGGTGATGACGGCGATCCGCTCGGCCAGCGGGATGTCGAGGAGCACGTTGTCGGCGAATACCGATTCCTGAAGGGTGGACGGGTCCGCGATAACGCGTTCCACCAGCGGGACGACCGACCGCAGATATTCCGTGGGCCGAACTTCGGCCGGGCCGCATCGCCGCTGGCGCAGCAGAGCACCGAGCACAGCCCGGGCGGGTGCTGCGACCGGCGCGTACGTACCGTTGGCGAATGCCACCACACCAAGACCGCTGTCTTGATGCCAGCCCATGTACGAACCGAAACCGGGATACCCGCCCAGGTGTTGGCTGATCGCCCCTAGGTCCGGGTCGATCTCCACGAACAAGCCATAGCCGTAGCCGGACAGTCCCCAGGCAAAGCCCTTGCTTGTCAACCGGTTCGGGCCCTCGGCGACGGCGAACGGCAGCAGGCGGTGCGGTTGCTGCATCTCCCGTCGAGAGGCCCGGGCGAGCACGCCATCACCGGCACCGTCACGCGGAGGGAAGGCGTCTGCGAGCCAGGCGGTCCACCTCGCGATGTCGTTCACGGTGCTCAGCAGACCCCCGATGGCGGAGAAACTCCCTGGCGCGGTGAACTTCTGCGCCTCCCACTGCCCGGTCGGGGTCGGCCGATATCCCCGTGCCAGACGCCCAGCCGGCACCGTGCGGTAGTCGTAGGTGGTCTCCCCCAAGCCCAACGGTCGCAGGAGTTCACTTGTCACGTGATCGACGAACGGCCGGTCGATGATCGCTTCCACGACGCGGCCGAGGATGGCGTATCCGAGGTTGGAATACGCGAACGCGGTGCCCGCGGCGCAGGCCCGTCCCACCGGCCGGCTCAGCAGATCATCGAACTCGGCCTGGGTCATCTCCTCCTGCCGGTCAGCCCACGGATCGTCACTGGGCAGCCCGCTACTCATCGTCAAGCAGTGGCGCACAGTGATTTCCGGCGAGTCGAGGGTCGGGCCGCTCAGTCCCGTCGCCCCTGCGAGGTGGTGGACCACCGGATCGTCCAGCCCCAGCATGCCGTGATCACGCAACTGCAGGATCGCGGCCGCGGTGAAGCTCTTCGACATCGACGCGATGCGAAAGACCCGATCCGCCGCCGGTGCGGCGCCGGTTTCGCGATCGGTGACTCCGTGGCCTGCGAAATGCACCACCCTGCCGTCCGAGAGGACACATAGCTGCAGGCCGGGGGCGTGCCCACGATCATGGAACTGCCGGACGATGTCATCTGCGACGGTGAAGTCGATGTTCATCACGCTCTTTCCGCTGCCGACTCGCGGCGATCCTCGTCGGGCGGCGCAAGCATCAGGAAGTGGGTCTCACCCCGTGGCCGTAGATAGAAGACGTAGTAGACGAGGGCGAGCAAAACACACGCCCCGGCGACGACGAGGTCGGCGCGGACCTGCTGGCTCAGCACGGCAATGGACATGATGATCGCGACGACGGGCCATAGCGGCCACAGCGGCATTCGGTAGGGACGGTCGAGGCCGGGGTTGCGGAGCCGACTCACCAGGGCGGACGCCGCAACAAGGATGAACTCAACCGCCAGCAGGGCTCCCGTCCATGTGGTCAGGGTCGCGACATCCGAGGACAGGATCATCACGGCCCCGCCGATCCCGACCAAAATCGTTGCCAGCCACGGTGTTCCGTATTTCGGGTGCACCGCATCGAGTGCGCGGCTGATCGGGCCCGGCCACGCCATGTCCCGGCCGGTGCTGTACAGGATCCGGGCGTAGTACGGCATGAGAGCGATGACGGCGTTCAGCACGGCGACCGCGATACCGAGGCTGATCACGGTGTTGAACGTGTCGCCGCCGATGGCAGTGAGGACATACCGCCAGGGATTGCCGGAGTTCGACAGCTCAGCCAATGACGGGGCGGCGAGGGTGGCGGCGGCCACCGGGAAAACCTCGCAGGCCACAGCGACACCTAAAGCGATGAACACAGCACGGGCCACGTTGCGGCGGGCGCCGACGGTTTCCTCCGAGAAGATGAGTGCGCCCTGAAAGCCGTTGTAGGCAAAGCTGCCTACCGCGATGCCTGCGACCAGTGCACTCAGGGTGAGCGGACTGGCGACGCCGCTTGCGTCGATCACCTGAGGATGCAGCAGCGTGGTCACCGGTCGCTGCACGTTGATGAAACCGGCCACGGCGACCAGGACGACGGCCAGGATCTCCACCACGAGCAGGATGGTCACGGTAATTGCGTTCAGCCGGACCCCGAACAATGCGATCACGGCACCGCCGATGATGATCACGGCGCCGAGAACGTTCGCATTCACGTCGATGACGACCCGTAGATACTCCGCCATCCCGAGCGCAACCACCGCGGGGATGAGCACCGCCTGGACGGGTCCGGTGATGAACATCGAGACGAAACCGGGTGCGCGCCCCAGGATGCGGGCGATGAAGGTGTAGTCGCCGCCGGCGATCGGATAGGCCGCGCCCAACTCCGCCCAGCAGTAGGCCAGCGACAGGCCCAGTACTGCGGCGATGCAGAACGTGATGGCTGCGCCCGTGCCGTTCAACCCGAACAGCACCGGAGCGATGATGAACGCACCGGTGGCCGGAGTAGTTGCGGAGACGACGAGTGACGTGTTCTCCCACAAGCTGAGATCGCGTTTCAGCTCTTGCTTGTACGCCCTGGGACTGCCGGGCTTCGATTCGCTCATTCGGCGCCTTTCTCACGGCCACCTGGAAGGGTGCGCCGACGTTGTCGGCGATCCGGATGCAACCGGACGGTGTGATCTTGGCGATATTTCGAGGCGATGTCAACAGCGATGACAACGGTGTTGTCCGCAGTGTTGACGCGGCTTGCGCATCGACGCGGGCCGCACGTGCGATGCTGGGCGGCGTGGACAGCAACCGACGCGCACGGGCATCGCACACCCGCAGTGATGCCATTCGGTTGGATCGTCAGGTGATCCTGCGAGCGGCGCAGGAGATCTGCGACCGCGACGGCCTCAGCGCGCTAACCCTCCGGCGGCTCGGGAACGAACTCGGCGTCGACGCCACCGCGATGTACCGGCATTTCCGGGACAAAGCCGAGCTGATTTCCGCGCTCATCGACGAGCTGTTCCGGATCGAAGTCGATGAACCGGATCCGCAAGGACACTGGCGTGACAACCTGCGCAAGCTGATGATCCAGTGGTGGCAGATCTATCGTCGGCACGAGGGCCTGGCCGCAGCCATGGCCGGTCAACCCGACGATGAGCCGCAGCTCTTCCACCTCACCGAATGGACTGTCCGCGAGCTCATCCGAGCCGGCGTCAGTACGGACGAGCTGGGCCTGTACCACCAGACCATCTATAACCACACGGTGGGAAACGGTCTGGTCGCGGCTCTGTCTCCGTGGCTCACCGACATCGACCTGCGTGACGAGCAGCGCCGCCAGTACGCCGCGCTGGACCCGCGCCGATTCCCGGCGTCGGCGACCGTGGCCCCGACGATCTACCCGGATACCGCCGAGGTCTTCGAGTTCAGTGTCGAAGTTCTACTCGACGCCATCGAAAAACGCGGTCAACACGTTGCCCAGCAACGTGTTTGACGCGCAACGCTAACCGCTCTTGCGGCGGAACTCCCTGCGGTTCTCCACGGGGCCGTGCGCACGGGGCTGCTTGTTGCCGCCGTCCTTGTGCGCCGATCCGCCGGTTGCCTGGGCCTTCTTACGTTCCAGCGCCTCCCGGAACTTGGCCTTGGTGTCGTCTGCTTCCGGTGTCTCCGCCATGGCGCCAGCCTAGCCAATCAGCGGAGGCCAGGCGGCATTCCGTACAGGTGTGAGATGGGCAGGGTCAGCTTCACGCGCCGGTCGTCGACCATGGCCCGCCGGTAGTCGTCCCAGTCCGGGTGTTCCCCGGCGATATTGCGATACAACGCGATCAGCGCCTCGACGGTGTCGTCGTCGGGCGACGCCGCGGGTGGAGTGAGGATCGCGTCACCCTCGGCGACGGCGTACGCCCAGCCGTCGTCGGAACTGACATGGATCGACGCCCGCGGGTCGCGGCGCAGGTTACGCGTCTTGGCCCGCGGTTCGGTGATCGACACCTCAAGGGCCACCGCACGGGGGTCGAAGTAGTACGACACGTTGGACAGCTGCGGCCGCCCGTCCTGTTTGATCGTGGCCAACACGCCCAGCGAGTTGCCACTGATCAGTGCCAAGAGCTTGTCGTCGAATACGTGGCGCCCCATAAACCGAGCGTACGTCCTTACTATCGACTCGATGACTGTGATTGACGGCAATATCCTCGACGGGGTCTCGGCCACCACGCTGTGGACCCTGCACAACCGCGGCACTGAGGCCAAGCGCTCCGACGGCGTGATCAGGGACCCATGGGCGGTCACCCTGCTCGACGCCATCGACTACGACTACCTCAAGTTCGGCAGGCCCAACCAGTCCCACGGGTTGCGGGCCCGCGCGTTCGACGCCGCGGCAAGCGACTACTTGTCGACCCACCCACGGGCCGCGGTGGTCGCGCTGGCCGAAGGCCTGCAGACCAGCTTCTGGCGGCTGGCACAGGCCGGCCTTGCCGACGAATTGACTTGGTACTCCGTCGATCTGCCACCGGTCATGGCGTTGCGCGAACAGCTGCTGCCCGCCGACGAGCGCATCGTGGCCCTGGCCCAATCGGCGCTGGACCGCAGCTGGATGGACCGCGTCGACGCGTCGCACGGGGTGTTCATCACGGCCGAGGGCCTCTTGATGTACCTGCAGGCCGACGACGTCATCGACCTGATCACCGACTGTGCCGCGCGGTTTCCGGGTGGCCGGTTCATGTTCGATTCGGTCCCGCACTGGTTCAGCCGCCGGACCGTCAAAGGTCTGCGGCTGTCCAACCGATATGTCGCGCCACCGATGCCGTTCGGGATGACCGCCGACGAAGGCCAGGCCCTGGCCGAGCGCATTCCCGGCGTCCGCGCGGCCCACGACATCGCGCTGCCGCCTGGACGCGGCTTGTTCAAGGTGACCGCGTGGCCGCCGCTGGACCGGGTCGGCGCGTTCCACCGGGCGCGGCCCAGCATCACGCTTCTGGAATTCGCCTAGCCCCGACCGCCCGCGCCGAATATGGTGTCAGGCAAAGGGAGAGGGCATTGCGTCGGAGGGAACTGGCCGCCGTATTCGGCGCGGTGTTGGCGGTGACGATAGCGCCGTCGTGTGCGGAGCGTCCGGTCGCGCCGAAGGCCCTGGCCCCCGCGCCCGAACTGGTCAGCCTCGCCGAGATCACGGTCGAACGGTTCTGGTACCCCGTCGACGAGCGACCCGGGTCCGCCGCCGACACCGGCCAGAACTGGGCCGACCTGTACCTGCCCGCAGGCCCGCAGCGGGTCGACAGCATCCCGCTGGTGGTGCTCATCCACGGCGGCGCCTGGCAAAGCACCCTCGGCGCCAACGTATTCGAGGGCCTGGCCCGCGAACTCGCGGGCCGCGGTTTCGCGGTCTACAACGTCGAATACCGCCGGATCGGCTCAGGCGGCGGGTGGCCGAACACCTTCCGCGACGTGGCGCACGCTCTGGACAACATCATCGAGGTCGACCGCAAATATCCCCAGCTGACCACCGACGACGAACTGGTCGTCGGCCACAGCGCAGGGGCTCAACTCGCGGTATGGGCAAGCACCCGCAAAAACCTCAAGGCCAACGAAGAGGGCTCCCGGCCGGTTTTCCGTCCGACGCGGGTCATCTCGCTGGCCGGGCCGCTCGACATGGTGTACGCCGCCAACCACGGTGACGACCACATCGTCACGGTGCTCGGCGGGCGCCCCACTGAGGTTCCGGACCGCTACGCATCCGTCGACCCGATCCAGAACATCGATCCGACGGTTCCGGTGATCGCACTGCACGGGACGCGCGACACGGTCGTCGCCCCCGCCAACTCCGAGCGTTACGTCGCCGCAGTCAAGCGGCGCGGCGGGCGGGCCGCGGTCGAGTTGCTGCACGGCGACACGCACACCTCGATCGTGTCGACGCGCTCCCCCAACTACCAGCACGTCCTGCACGTCATCACCACGACGTCACAGGCGGAACTGGCCACCCTGCTCAAGGAGTAAGCCCATGCCCCGATATGTGGTCTTTCTGCGCGGCGTCAACGTCGGCGGGGTGAACCTCAAGATGGCCGAGGTGGCCAAGACCTTCACCGACGCGGGCTTCGACAACGTCAAGACCATCCTCGCCAGCGGAAATGTGTTGCTGGACAGTAGATCCGGCGCCAAGGCCATCCGGTCCGCCGCCGAGCGGGCGCTGCGCGACGCCTTCGGCTACGAGGCCTGGGTGCTGGTGTACGACGTCGACGAGCTGCGCGCGGTGTCGGACAACTACCCGTTCGAGCGGGAAGTCGAAGGCCACCACTCGTACATCACGTTCGTCAGCGATCCCGATTTGCTCGACGAACTCGCGGCCCTCGAACCGGGGCCCGAGGAGAAGATGCAGCGCGGCGACGGCGTGCTGTACTGGCAGGTGGCCCGCAACGCCACCCTCGACAGCACCATCGGCAAGACCATGGGCAAGAAGCGGTACAAGTCATCGACCACCACGCGCAACCTGCGCACCGTGGAGAAAGTGCTGCGGTGAGAGTCGAGAGGATCGAGCAGTGACCGATGGAGAGGACGCCCTGAGAGCGGCCCGCCGAACCGCCTGGTGGATAGCGGACGTCGCCGCCGGGATCAGCATCAGCTTCTCGGTGATCGCACAGATGTGCCGACTCTTCATCGAGCACAACCGGCTCGACATGGCAGCGACCGAAGACGCGTTCGTCACGCAGGTCGCCGCGGGACTCGGATACGTCGCGCTCGGCTGGATCGTCGTCAGCGCCGCCCTCGCCGTCGCGTGCCGGATCAGATACGGGATAGCCAGCGAGACAGCCGTTTACCTCGCGCTGCTACTGCTGGCGATCGTTGCTGTCGCGGTCGCTCACTAGGCCGCAGAGCCCTGCAATCAGCCCATCGCCGGCTACAGGCCGACAAACCGCCGTGGCCCACCGGTCGTGACGACGCGTCCAAATCTCATTCCGGGAAGATGCGCGGCGACGACAATGTCGGCGGAGTCGGCGATCTCGTCCGCGATGCGGTTGCGGGCAGCGGAGGCGGCCACGGGGTCGGTGTCCCATACGACTTCCCAGTCTCGTTCTGAGAACTGAACAATCGAGTGGACGACATCACCGAGTAGGAGCGCGCGTGCTCCCCGTGATGAGACCACGACTATCGTTGTGCCCGGTGTGTGTCCCGGGGTGAAGATTCCGTCCACGCCCGGGGCTATCGGTGTGTCTCCGTCGAAGAACTCCAGTTGGGGTTCGATCGGAGTCAGCGTTTGCAGCGTGTGCTCGTCTGCGTTGGACGTCGACACGAAGTGATCCCAATCCGCTCGATGCACCCGGTACGTGGCGTTGCGGAAAAATGGGTGTCCCCGATGGCTGGCCCAGCCGATGTGGTCGAAATGTAGGTGTGTGAATACCACGTCGGTGACATCGTCGGCGGTGAAGCCGTTGGTGCGCAGCGCAGTCGGCAAGCTCCCTCCGGTATATGCGCCGTTGTCGAAGTCGCCGACTCCGGCGTCGACCAGGACCAGTTGATCGCCGGCCTGGATCAGGAAGCCACCCACGGGCAGGTCGATGGTCCCCGACTCGCCGAGGTGATGTTCATAGCAGGACCACGCATCGGGCGTGCCCGGCCGGGACAGGATGTCGCGGGCGACCTCGACCCCCACACCGTCGACGAGAGGGATGACGGTGAGGTCACCGACACTGACAGGCGATGGGCCAGCTGCACAGGACACAGCACACCGAACACTGATGGGCAGCAGCATATTCCGCCCGTGTCCGGCATCGCTAAGCCGGAATCGTCACTGCGCCCACACGTCTTCGACGTAGCGATCGGTGTTCACCAGGTCGGCAAGCCAATGTGCGGCGGTTTCCTCGTCGGCCCCGGTGAAACGACGGTAGATGTCGCGGAAAGCACCGCGCACGGCGGGAGCCATCCGGGCGCCGTCCCCGCATACGTAGATGTGTGCGTCCGCGCCCGGGTCACCCAGCATCGCCCACACTTCCTCGGCATCGGCGGCGATACGGTCCTGTACGTACCGGATCTCGTCTTCGGGCCGCCGCGAGAATGCCGGGCGCATGCGCACGACGCCGGCTTGTTCGGCCGCTTCGAACTCGTCGCGGAAAAGGTAGTCGACGTCCGGGTGCCGGACCCCGAAGAAGCACAGCGCCGAGGTGAAGGGCTCGCCTGCCGCCTGCGCTGCCAGCCGGTCTCCGATGAAGCCGCGGAACGGGGCGACGCCTGTTCCGGCGCCGACCATGATGACGTTCTTCGCCGGTTCGGCACCGGCCCGGAACGCTTTACGCGCGGAGTCGACTCGCATCCGAATCTGTTGTCCCGGTGCGGCATCGGCGAGGTAGCTCGAGGAGACGCCGCGAAACACGCCGTACCCGGAGCGTGCCGGGCCCTCCAGCACGCTGACCACCAACTCGACCTCCCGCGCCGACCGGCGCGCTGACGAGGCGATTGAATAGTGCCGGGTTCCCATCGGCTCGAACAACTCGAGCAGCTCGGCACGCGACAGCTCGGTGGCCGGGAACTCGGCCAGGCACTCGGTGACGCTCAGCGCTCGGTCCTCTGGGTTCTCGGCGAGTTCGGCCAGGGCCGCGCGCTCGGGCGGGCACGGGTTGGCCATGGCCAGCTTCAGCAGCTGGCTGCGGCTGGCGGCCTTGCGCAGCTCGATGAAATGGGTGAGCAATTCGCGCACGCTGACTTCGCGGTCGATGGCGATGGCGCGCCGGGTGCTGCGTCGCGGATTGACCGAGATGCGGCGGTCGAGCCGCAACTCCAGCAGTTCGGCGACCTCCTGCACCACCTCGGGGCTGTTGTCGGGCAGCACTGTCACGTGGTCACCAGTGTGGTATTCGACGCCGTCGGGCAGCGCAATCCGGATGAGCCGCTTGCCATTTCCCATGTCGCCGTCATCGACGTCCACCAGCGCCACGTTGTCGAGCACGGTCGCCGGTTGCACCTCGAAGCGCGCGTCGATCGCCGAGGTGACCGGCCCGTCGATGGCGCGCAGCTCGTAGAGCAGTTCGGAGTTGTCGGCGGCGTCGAGCGCTGCGGTATCCGATGCGGGCGCGAGCGCTTGCCACAGCGCCGCCGAGAAGTCCTCGACAGTGCCGGCAAAGTCACCTGACGTGTCCGCCTCGCCACGCGGAATCACCGGTGGACCAATAAGTTCCGCCAAACGCTCGTCGATACGCTTCGGGACGGACTGGTAGGTCTCGGCCCAGTTGCGATCTCCGACACCGAGAACGGCATACGGAATGGCCGGTTGCGCCGGCGTGCCCGCGTCATCGAGCCACTCGACAAAGCGCCGCGCGTCGTCGGTGGGCTGGCCGTTGTACGACGCGGCGACCACCACCAGTGCCCCCTCGCCGGGCAGTGCGCCGGCTGCCGTGTCGAGCGCGGCCACGGTCGTCCGATACCCGAGATCGGTGGCCTCGTCGGCCAACTGCTGCGCCAAGGCCCGGCAGTTTCCGAGGTTGGACCCATGCAGCACAGTCACTTTCGAACCCGGCGCAGCCACCGCGCGGGGCCGTTCCGCGGGCGCCGACGGCGCGGCGGGACCTGCGTGCCGGCGATCTGCCGGCGTCCGGCGCGCCAACTCAAGACGAAATCCGACCGGTTTGCGCAGCAGGTCGCTGTGGGTACGCAGCTGGTAATGGTCGACGTCGAGGAAGCGGTACCGGTGCAGCAGGGTCGCCAACGCCATCGTGGCCTCGTGCAACGCGAACTGCCGACCGATACAGGACCGGGCTCCGGTGCCGAAGGGCTTGAACAGGTTCACCGGCCGCCCGGCCGCCTGCTCGGCACCGAACCGGTCCGGATCGAAGGTGTCGACGTTGTCCCCCCACTCGGGCTGGCGGTGCAGTGCCGAGGTGGTGATGGTGACAACGGTGCCCTTGGGTATCGGATAACGGCCCCCGATGACGGTGTCCGCCAAGGCCATCCGGTCGATCTCGCGGACCGGTGGGGACAGCCGCAACGTTTCGTCGACGATCTGGCGGATGTAGGTGAGTTTGCCGATCTCGTCGAATGCCGGCACATGGTCGTCATCGGGACCGAACAGCGCGTCCACCTCGCGACACGCCTGGTGCAGCACCGCGGGGTGCTTGACGATGCTGTACATCGCCGTCGGCATCAGCGTCGAGGTGGTGTCCTGCCCGGCGATGAGGAAGGTCAGGATCTGGTTGCGGACGGCGTCGTGGTCGAGACGCGGCCGACCGTCGGCGTCCGGTTCGAGCATGAGCGCCAGCAGATCGTCCAGGTCAACTGCCCCCGCGCGGTGCCCGGCGATGAGGTCGTCGATGAAGGCGTAGAGCTTGTCGCGCTCCGCGGCGAAGACCGTCCGGTCGCCACCGCCCGGGGCGAGGATCTGGGCCAGGGCGGCCGCGAAGCTCGCCGGGATATCGGCGAGCCCGTCGTGGTGGTAGGAGTCGAACCGCGCGCCGAATCCGGCGAGGCCGACGGTGTCCATGGCGAGTTTGGCGAGATCTCCCGCGACGTCGACGGCGCGCCGCCCCGCGGCCGCGTCCCATTGCGCGAGCAGCTGACGGTTGATGTCCAGCATGGCCGGGTGGTAGCTGCGCAGCCCGCTGAAGCTGAAACCTGGGATCAGGACGTCATGCGCCTGCTGCCAACCATTTTCACCGGGATACGACGTGAACAGCCCGTTTTCGACGAGGGTTCGGAAGCGGTCGAGTCGATCGGTGATGCCCTTGGTGAACCGGCTCTCGTCGCAGAGTTCGTCGACCAGCGCCAGCGAGCACGCGTACAGCCGTCGGCTGCCGGTGAAGTCCGCGTAGAACAGTGGTCCGTACTGCTCGGCGAGTACATCCGCGGGCAGCGCGTAGGGCCGACCGGGCACTGGTCCCGGTGGCAGTTCGGCGCCGACGGCCGAGGGCACGTCGTCGATGTCCGGTGGCAGCGCCGGCGAGAACATCTCCATGTGCGCCGAGCATAGCCACCGGACGCCGCTGAACCGTGAGGAACGAATCTCAGAGAACGAGCTGTGGAGTCTGTGCCGAATTCCTGAGGGCGCGGCGGGATCCGAACCGCAGGCTCGGGTCGACCACCGGGCCGTTGCGCAGCATGTCCGCGTCGTAGGTGTAGTTCATCGACATCACCCAGGGTCCGCTGACGCCCTGCCGCGGCAGCTGGTCTGCGGCCCGCTGTACGTAGCCGGCGGCGAAGTCGAGCAGCGGCAGCGTCGCGATACCCGGATTGTCGAACACCGGGGACACCGAGTCAAAGCCGTTGTCGTCCATGTACTTCAGCAGTCGGCAGAAGTGTTCGCACAGCAGCCCGACCTTGAGTGTCCACGACGAATTGGTGTAACCGAAGGCAAACGCGAAGTTCGGCACGCCCGAGAGCATGATGCCCTTGTAGGCGACGGTCTCGGCCAGATTCACCGGCTGACCGTCGACGGTGAGCGTCATGCCGCCGAACAGCTGGACGTTGAGACCCGTTGCGGTGACGATGATGTCCGCGTCGAGCTCGCGGCCCGACTCGAGCAGGATGCCGCGCTCGGTGAAGGTCGCGATGCGGTCGGTGACCACCGAGGCGGTGCCGTTGCTGATGGCCTTGAACAGATCGCCGTCGGGCACGGCGCACAAGCGCTGGTCCCACGGGTTGTACTGGGGCGCGAAGTGCTCGTCGACGGCATATCCCTGGGGCAGCTGGCTGGCGTTGACCTTGCGGATCAGGCGGCGCGCGGCGGTGGGGTACTTCTGGCACAGCGTGTAGACGGCACGTTGTTTGATGATGTTCTTGCGCCGGGTCAGGGCGTAGCCGCGGCGATCGCCCAGCAGCCGTTTGGCCGCGTTGGCGAAAGAGTCCTTGGCCGGAACGGGAAGCACGTATGAGGGCGAGCGCTGCAGCATGGTCACGTGGCCTGCCGTCGGCGCCATCGACGGAATCAGTGTCACCGCGGTCGCGCCGCTGCCGATCACGACGACCTTCTTACCGGTGTAATCGAGATCCTCGGGCCAGTGCTGGGGATGCACGATCTGACCGGTGAACCGCTCCTGCCCTTCGAAGTACGGCGTGTAGCCCTGGTCGTAGCGGTAGTAGCCGCCCGCGCAGAACAGCCAGTTCGCCGACATCTGCACCAGTTCGATGTCCTCACCGCTCTCGTCGGTGCGCTCGACGTCGACGACCCAGCGGGCGTCGGTCGAGCTCCAGGCCGCGCCGAGCACCTTGTGGTGGAACCGGATATTGCGGTCGATGCCGTTCTCGGTCACCGTCTCGCGCAGGTAGGCCAGGATCTTGTCGGCAGTGGCGATGGCGTGCTCGTCACGCCACGGCTTGAACTCGTAGCCGAAGGTGTGCAGGTCGGAGTCCGAGCGGATTCCCGGGTAGCGGAACAGATCCCATGTGCCACCGGTCGCGCCGCGGGCCTCGAGGATCGCGAAGTTGCGTCCCGGGTGCTCCTGCTGCAGGTAGTAGGCCGCGCCGATGCCGGAGATCCCGGCCCCGACGATCAGGACGTCAACGTGCTCGGTGTGGGTCATTCGGGCTCCCGTGGGTGGTGTGGTGGAGATGTGTTCAATCGTCGCGGTTTCGGAGAGCGCCACCAAGGTCAAAACAACCCATTTCCGAGAGTCGATGATGCACTGTGCACCACCGCCCTAGGCTGGCCGAATGACGTGGAAACTGCCGTCACCGCCGGTGCGGGACCTGATCCGACAGTGCGCGCAGATCGTCGTCAACGCCCGCCCGGAATGGCTGGAGGAGCTCGACGAAGCCGTGCTGGCCGCCAGCCCGGTGATCGCGGCGGATCCCGAACTCGCCGGTGCGGTCAGTCGTAGCAACCGCGCCAATCTGTTCTTCTGGGGTGCGGCCAATGTCCGGGACCCCGGGGCACCGGTGCCGCCGAACACCGGTCCCGAACCACTGAGCATCGCGCGAGAAATGGTGCGGCGCGGCATCACCGGGTTCCCACTCGACGCCTACCGGGTCGGCGAGGGTGTCGCGTGGCGGCGCCTCATGGAAATCGCCTTCGAACTGACATCGGACGCCGGGCAATTGCACGAACTGCTCGACGTCTGCTCACGGTCGATCAGCGCGTTCATCGATGCGACGCTGTCCGGGATTGCCGCGCAGATCGAGCTCGAGCGCGACGAGCTCACCCGGGGCACCCATGCCGAACGTCGCGAGACCGTCGCGCTGATCCTCGACGGGGCCCCGATCCCGCGCCAGCGCGCCGAGACGCGACTCGGTTACGCACTGACCGGCGCGCACACCGCGGCGGTGATCTGGACCGAACGCCCGGACAGCGACCTGGTCCGATTGGACCGCGCCGCCGAGGCATTCGGCGCGACGCGCCCCCTGAGCCTGCTGGCCAGCGTGGCCACGCGCTGGGTGTGGACACACAGCACCATCGACGTGGCAGCGCTGGGTGAGCACATCCGCGCGGATCCCGACATCCGGATCGCCATCGGACCGACCGCCGATGGCGTAGACGGCTTCCGGCGCAGCCATTTCGGCGCGCTCACCACCCAGCACATGATGGCGCGGCTGCACTCACCTCAACAGATCGCCACGTTCACCGAGATCGAACTGGTCGCGCTGATCACCGCCGATGCCGACCGCGCCGCGGCCTTCGTCAGCCGCGTGCTGGGTGATCTCGAGACGGCAAGCACCGAATTACAGGAAACCGTAAGGACTTTCGTGGAGCAGCAATGCAACGCGTCACGCGCGGCAGCAACGCTCTACACACACCGAAACACGTTGCTGCGCCGGCTGGCCCGCGCCGACGAACTCCTGCCCCGCCCACTTGCCGAGTCCGCCGTGGATGTCGCGGTGGCCCTCGACGTGGTGCGTTGGCGGGGTCAGTCGAATGCCGCGTCGAGGTAGCGCAGCGCGTCGACCTTGCCGATGCCCAGCGCCCGGGCAGCCTCGGCAAACGAATTCGCGGCCGCGGCCATCGCGGCATCCGCCGGATCGGCCCGGGCGACGAACGTTCCGTAGCGCCCCCGGGTCTCCAGCACGCCTGCCGCCTCCAGTTCGCGGTAGGCCCTGGCCACGGTGTTGACCGCCAGCCGGATCTGGCCCGCCAGTTCCCGGACCGTCGGCAACCGGGTACCCGGCGAAAGTCGTCCGTCTCTGATGCCGTCGATGATCTGGATTCTCAACTGATCGAACAACGGCCTGTCAGCATCCGGATCTACCCGGACCCAATCCCCCAACTCGGTCACGTGCTCAGTATCACCCAAAGCCGCTACGTTGGTGAACGTGCGATTGACAGTGCTCAGCGGTGCGGGGATATCGGCGGAAAGTGGCGTGCCGACCTTCCGCGACGTCGAGACGGGTCTCTGGGCCAAGGTCGACCCCTACGAGATCTCCAGTTCGGAAGGGTGGCAGCGGCACCCGGAGCGCGTGTGGGCCTGGTATCTGTGGCGGCATTACATGATGGACGCGGTCGAACCGAACGCCGGCCACCGCGCCGTGGCGGCCTGGCAGGACTACGCCGACGTGCACGTGGTGACCCAGAACGTCGACAACCTGCATGAGCGCGCCGGTAGCACCCACGTGCACCACCTGCATGGCAGTCTCTTCGAATTCCGCTGTGATGCTTGCGGATCGCAGTTCGAGGGAGTGCTGCCGCAGATGCCGGAGCCAGTCGAGGCCGTCGAGCCGCCGCTGTGCTTCTGCGGCGGGCTGATCCGGCCGAATGTGGTCTGGTTCGGCGAACCGCTGCCCGAGCGGGCCTGGGACCAGTCAGTGGCCGCGGTGGGCAGTTCCGACCTCGTCATCGTGGTGGGGACCAGCTCGATCGTGTACCCGGCCGCCGGTCTTCCCGAGGCAGCGCTGGCCAACGGCATCCCCGTCATCGAGGTCAATCCGCAGCGCACACCGCTGTCGGACAGCGCGACGGTGTCGTTGCGGGAGACCGCGGTGAGCGCGCTGCCCGGATTGCTGCAGCGCCTGCCGACGCTCCTGGGCTAGAGCCGCAGCAGTTCCGCTATTGCACTCGATGGTTCGTCCGCGCTAGATTGCGATCTGCGTCATGCAAAGCGCTTTGCATAGGAGTTGAAGATGGCCACGATCGCTGAAGTCGCGCGGCTGGCGGGCGTCAGCCCGACGACGGTGTCGCATGCGCTCAGCGGTCGGCGCGCGGTGTCGGAGGAGACCAGACGCCGGGTGCAGGAGGTCATGGACCAGCTCGGCTACAGCCCTCGCCGGGCCGCTCAGAACCTGGCCACCGGAGGCACCCGACTGCTCGGCCTGATCGTGCCGGACATCTCGAACAGCTTCTTCGCCGAGTTGGCCAAAGGCGTCGAAGAGGCGGCGATCGATGCCGGGTACAACATGGTGCTCTGCAATTCGGCGTTCAATCACGACCGCGAACTGCTCTACCTGGAGACCATCCGCTCGCGCGCGGTCGACGGCGTGGTCTACGCCGCGGGTTCGCCGACCACCCACCGGGAAATGGCCGATTCCCTCGGCAGCATCCCGGTGGTGCTGGTCGACGAAGAGGTGCTCGGGTCGAGCACCTGCTCGTTCGTTTCCGACAACGCCGAAGGCGGTCGGCTTGCCGCCGAGCACCTCATCGGACTCGGTCACACAGACGCAGTCATCCTGTCCATGGCCGGGCTCGCCAGCTCTGACGACCGCGCGCAGGGCTTTTCGGACGCGTGGGTGTCACACGATCTCCCGCAGCCCGTCGTGATCGGCGGCGACTTCACCTACGACGGCGGGTACGCGGCGCTGGCCAAAGCCGTCGGCCCGCTGCACGACATCGATTTCTCTGCCGTCTTCGCGACGAACGATCTGATGGCGCTCGGCGCGATGAAGCGGCTGATGGAGATCGGTTTGCATGTCCCGCAAGATGTTTCGGTCGTCGGGTTCGACGACATCAACATCGCCGGCATGACCAATCCGGGCCTGACGACCGTCAGACAAGATGTGTGGCAGCTCGGATTCCGTGCCGCGGAGGCACTCATCGCCTCGATCGACACCTCGTGCCCGCCACCGGCCGAACGTCACGTCCAGCCCGTGGAACTGATCGTGCGTGGCACGACGTCACTGTGCATGACCGACGCCGACTGACCGGCGTCGTAGCTGTGCGGGCTGACCCGCAGCGAACAAAGGAACAGCATGTCTCTTCAGATCCACCACATCGTCACCGGCGAACTCGAAAGCTCGTTGTCGGTGTCCATTCTCAACAGCGGAATTCACCCCGACATCCCCGACAACAAGGCACTTCTCTACGGCTTCCGCGATGACATTGTGCGCCTTGATGGTTCGGTACACGAAGGCGTCATGGTCCCCGTGCCCGTGTGGCTCATCCTCGGTGGAGACAAGACCATCCTCATCGACTCCGGGCTTGGTGACGTCGACGAAGTCGCCGCGATGCAGCACCGCTACGGCGTCGACTTCGTCGCGTCACGCAGCCACGATCAGGATCTGCGGGCCGGGCTAGCCCGCTACGGCGTCAAGCCTGAGGACATCGACATCGTCGTGCTGACCCACCTGCACTTCGATCACGTGGGAAACAACGAACTCTTCCCTAACGCAACATTTTTCGTGCAGAAGGACGAGTTGCCACAAGCCACCACGCCACCACATTTTTGCATGTTCTACTACCCGGAGTACGTGTACAAGGTTGATCAGATCCGGGACCGACTGCGCGTGATCGACGGCGATTACGACCTGGCCGACGGAATCCGGTTGCTCAAGATCGGCGGTCACACCCCGGGATGTATGGTGGTATTGGCCGAAACCGGCTCGGGCGTAGTGTGTTTGACCAGCGATGTGATGTACAACTACGTCAATCTCGAGCTCAACTGGCCGATGGGCTCATTCTGGAATCTGCCGGAGCTCATGGCGGGCTACGACAGAATCCGAAATTCGGCGGACATCATCGTCCCCGAACACGACTGGAAATTCCTGCAGCACTTTCCCTCCGGAACCATCTCTTGATCAGATAGGACCTCTGCCATGCCACGTTTGCTCCTGCTCGGTGAGTCTTGGACCACCCACATGATCCACCAAAAAGGGTTCGATACCTTCACCACCACCGAATATGTCGAGGGCGCTGGCGAATTCATCGCCGCCATGCGCTCAGGTGGGTGGGACGTCACGCACGTCCCGGCTCACAAGATCGAAACCGATTGCCCGCGTTCGGCGGCCGAGTTCGGCGAGTACGACGTCGTCGTGATCAGCGATGTCGGAGCCAACACGTTTCTGCTGACCCGGGCGGTGTTCAATCGGAGTCAGGCCGAGCCCAATCGCCTCGCCGCCCTTCGCGAATACGTCGAGTCGGGTGGCGGACTGGCCATGATCGGCGGATATCTGTCGTTCTCCGGAGTCGACGCCAAGGCCAACTACGCCAACAGCCCGATCGGCGACATCCTCGCCGTGGCGCCCCTGCTGACCGACGACCGTGCCGAGACCCCCGAGGGCGCTGTGCCGACGGTGACCGCGGCAAGCCACCCGGCCCTCGCCGGCACCGGCGAAACCTGGCCCGCCTTGCTCGGTTTCAACCGCACCAACCCGCATCCCGATTCCGAGGTGCTGGCCGAGATCAACGGCTCTCCCCTTGTCGCGGTCCGCTCGGTCAAGGCCGGTCGCTCAGTCGCATTCACCTCCGACATGTCCCCGCACTGGGCGCCACCGTCATTCGTGGCCTGGGAGGGATACACCGCGCTCTGGCTCGCGCTCATGGCATGGGCGGCGGACCGCACCACCGTCGACGCCCGGTAACGACAGCAACCAAGGACAAACAATGGCCGTAGAACTCGTCGAAGACCGTTCGTTCGACTATGTGCCGCCCTCGGCACGAACGGGAAGCCTCTGGTCGCAGACCCAGTTGTGGTTCATGATCAACGCCTCGTTCCTGACGGCGTCCACCGGCGCACTCGGGTCGCTTGCCGGCCTCGGTCTGCGATGGTCGATCACGGCGATCGTGCTCGGCAGCGTCTTCGGCACGCTGTTCCAGGCCTTTCACGGGGCCCAAGGCCCGCGCATGGGGCTGCCCCAGATGATTCAGTCCCGGGCGCAGTTCGGCACGCGCGGTGCCGTACTGCCGCTCGTGGCAGCGACTCTCGTGCAGTTCGGCTTCGCGATCTTCTATGTGCAGACCGGTGCGGCGTCAATTCATGTCATCACCACCGGGATTGCGCTGCCGGTCCTCTCCCTGGGTGTCGGCGTCGTCGCGCTGCTGGTGGCCACCATCGGCTACCAGGTGGTGCTTCGGGCGGAGAAGACCGTCTCCTACCTGATGCTCGCCGCGCTGGTCGTGCTGAGCGTATGCGCGTTCAGCTATCTGCCCATCGGAAACTACCTCGGCGTCGCCGACTTCGGACTCGCGCCGTTCCTGCTGCAGTTCGCCGCGTCGGCAACATTCCAGATCGCGGTCGCACCAGTGGTTTCCGACTACACCCGCTATCTGCCCGAATGGATATCCGGTTGGAAGGTGTCAGCCACCGTCTTCGGCGGCACCTTGCTCTCGGCGATCTGGATCGAGATTCTCGGCGCCATCCTGGCCATCGCCTACCCCGATGCCAGCACGGTCGCCGGTTTCGACCAACTCGCCGGGAACATGTCCCCGGCGCTGGCCGGCGTCATGATGGTGGTGTCACTGCTGACCTGCCTCAATGCCGTCGCGGTGGCCTTCTACAGCGGATCCATCGCGTTTCTCACGGCGGTCGAGGGCTTCCGCCGCTTCACCTCGACCTTCAAGGTCAGGGCGGCAGCGATCGTGTCGCTCGGCTCGATCGCCATCTTCGCCAGCCTGTTCGTGCCGGAGAACGCACTCAACGCGTTCAGCGTCTTCCTGGCGATCCTGACCTACTTCCTCATCCCGTGGACCGCCGTCAACCTCATCGACTACTACATCGTTCGTCGGGGAATTCTCTCCATCAGTGACATCCTCAAGACCGATGGGGGCATCTACGGGCGCTGGGGGCGCTCGGGAATGATCAGCTACACAGTGGGATTCATCGCGATGATCCCGTTCTTCAGCACCAGCGTCTGGGTTGGTCCCGCCGCTGCGGCAATCGGCGGCGCTGACTTCTCCTTCGCCGTAGGGCTTTTCGTATCGGGCGGGCTGTACCTGTTCCTGAGCCGCGACTTCGATCGCGAAGCCGAATACCGACTGGTCGCACGTTCGGCCATCAACACCATCGACACCCGGGTGACCGCGACATCCAGCCCGGTGGGCGGTCGATGATGACCACATTGAGACTGGAATGGCCGCAGTGGCAGGGCGGCGAGCCGCAGGCCGTGGCCCACTACACCCCCGGCCTCGACGTAGCCGAAAGCCGTACCGTCTACGGCCTCGGCGGCCAACTGACAGCCGCGCTGGCTCCCAGGCACGATGGCCCCACCGCCCGCGTCGAGGTGCCCGACTACAGCCACGACCTCCCTGAGATCGACGGCATCGTCGGCAAGGACGAGGTGCTCCGCCAGCACGCGGAAGCGCTGTCGCACATTCGCGATGCGGACGCCGAGCGCATCCTCACTCTCGGTGGCACGTGCGCGGTCAGCCTGACCCCGTTCGGCTACCTCGCCGAACGGTACGCCGACGACCTTGTCGTCATCTGGCTCGACAGTCACGCCGACTGCAACCTGCCCGGTGGCCCGAACCGGGGCTTCAACACCATGGTGGTCAGCCATCTGTCGGGGCGCGGCGACAACGATGTCCTCGAGCGCATGCCGGCCACCCTGCCGTCGAATCGGATCCTGCTTGCAGGGGTGCACGCGTGGGACGATCAAGACAGCCACACCCATGAGTCCTGGGGGCTGCGCCTGATGCCGCCCGCCGACACCGAGCCATTCGTCGGCGCAGTGCTCGGGTGGATCCGCGACAGCGGAGTCCGCCACGTGGCGGTCCACTTCGACCTGGACGTGATCGACAGTGATGAACTCGCCTTCGGAATGGCATGGGAGAAGGGCGGAATCTCGAAGGCCACGGCGCTGCGCACCATTGCGGCCATCGCGGAAGAGTTCGATCTGGTCGGACTGACGGTCGCCGAATTCGTTCCGCGAGAAGCCGTCGCGCTGCGCTCGATCTTGCGCGGGCTACCCCTCGCGGGCAGCGGAAGGTCGGCGGAATAGACCATGCCGACAGGCCCCGAACCACTCATCGCCGTCCTGGGCAGTATCAACCTCGATCTGACTGTCGAGGTCGAGACCCTGCCGAGGCCTGGGCAGACTGTGCTGGCTCATCGCGTCGTCCGTGGGCTCGGCGGCAAAGGCGCCAACCAGGCCGCCGCCGCCGCTCAGCTGCTCGGCCGTAGCAGGATGATCGGTGCGGTCGGTGACGATGCCGACGGAATCTGGCTGCGCGAGCAGTTGGAGGGCTTCGGTGTCGACGTGAGCGCCGTCGAGTTCGACGACGTGCTTCCTTCCGGTATGGCGCTGATCGGCGTCGACCGGGTCGGTGAGAACAGCATCATCGTCGTTCCCGGTGCCAACGCACACGCCGCAGCGTCGCGTAGCACCCTTGGCGACGCCGACGCGCTCATGTTGCAGTTCGAGATCCCGATCGAGGAAGTTGTCCGCGCCGCAGACCAATTCGAGGGCTTCGTCGCCGTCAACCCTTCGCCGAGCCAACGTATCCCGGAGTCGCTCCTCAAGCGCGCCGACCTGTTCGTGGTGAACGCCGAAGAGTACCGGGACATGCCGGAACTCGCCGACGCCGCGCTGGTGGCGGTGACGCTGGGCGCGCAAGGAGCCGAACTCTGGGAGCGGGGACGCAAAACCGAAGCGCTGGAGGCCTTCCCGGTCAGCCGAGTGGTGAGCACAGTCGGCGCGGGTGACGCTTTCTTTGCGGCTCTGACTTGTGCCCTCGCCCGGGCTGTTCCGCGTCGGGCCGCGCTCGAAATCGCCTGCCGTGTCGCAGCAGTCGCGGTCGAAGACCCGTGCTCCCAACCGCGTCTGGACAAGCTCGAGTGCTACCTGGAGCGCAGGGCGTCGTCACCCCGCCGATAGTCAGGCCGGCCGCGCCGCACGTCCGATCGCCCATTCCGAAACCGGCAGCGGCACCCACGTGGGCAGCACCCATTCGCGCCGGGCCCCGTCGATCACGAATCCGGCCTCGACGATGGTGCGCTCGGTGTCTCGATGCGTGTGGCAGTTTCCCAGCAGCCGCGGCCAGACGGTGGCGTCGGCGATCCGTTGCAGCCGATCCTTATAGCCGGAGCTGGCCACATGCTCCAGGTAACGCAGTTGCCCACCGGGGCGCAGCACCGAATACAGCTGTCGCAGCACCGAACCCGGATCATCGATGGAACACAGCACCAGCGAGCAGACCACCGCGTCGAACGGTTCGGCGGTCGCGAACTGTTCGGCGGTCTCACCGGTCACCGCGACGGGTACCGACGCGGCGGCCGCGGCTTGCTGCGCCACCTCGGCGAGGTGGCGTTCGGGTTCGATGGCGACGACTTCGGTGACCGTGTCGGGGTAGAGCGCGAAGTTCGTGCCGGTGCCCGCGCCGACCTCCAGTACCCGGCCGGTGAGCCCGGACAGGTTCTCGGCGCGCAGCCTGCGCAGCGCGTCCGGCTCGTAGCTCGACAGCGTTTTCCACACCCGGGCGAAGAACGGGTTGTCGACGATGGTCGGAGTGCTCATTGGTGAATCCCTTCGGCGAAGTCCTTCAACCGGGCGACGGTGTCGCTCGGCGCCACGTCGGTTCCGATCATGCCCGCGACGATCTGCCCGAGACACACCGCGCGCAGTACGCGGTCGGCGAATTCGTCGGCGTCTCCCCACGGCAGATACGGCTTGGCGACCAGCATGGCCGCGACACCATGCGCCGCGGTCCACAGTTCCAGCGCCATCGCGGTGGCGTCGCCCTGCGGGTAGACGCCTTCGGCGATGAGCGCTTCCACGGAGGTCCGCAGGTGCATGAACGCCGAACTGTTGAGTGTCAGGTCGACATCACTGCCGGGCCTGCCCTCGCCCATGGTGGCGATGCGGTACAACTCGGGGGTTTCCCGGGCGAATCGGACGTAGGCCAGGCCCTGGGCGCGGAGCACCTCGATCGCCGACGGCTGGTCGGCGACCGCCTGCATCTGCTCGTCGAGCTTCTCGAAGTACCGTGCGCACACGGCGTCCAGCAACGCGTCCTTGTCGGCGAAATGCAGATAGATCGACGGCGGCGTGACGCCCACCCGCTGGGCAACCGACCGGATCGACACGGCCTTGGCGTGACCCGTTTCGAGCAGCAGTTCGGTGGCGGCGTCGAGGATCTCCTCGCGCAGTTGCTCGCCGGAACCGCGCGGGGCGCGTCGGCGCTTGAGGGGCTGTATCACATCACCCAGCATCCGCCACGCCGGCGGCGGCGCATTCCCGTTCGACGGGTTTGGCCGGCGCAGCACCGGATTCGCTGATGCCGATCCGACGATGCAGGCGGGCCAACGGGGCAGGCGCCCACCAGGACCACTTCCCCAACACATGCATGAAGGCGGGGACCAGCAGGACGCGGACCAGGGTCGCGTCGACGAGGATGGCCAACGTCAACCCGAGCCCGAACATCCGCATGAAGGCGACCTGGGCCGCGATCAGCGCAGCGAACGATATCGACATCAGCAGTGCCGCCGCGGTGATCACGCGGCCCGTGCGGGCCAGGCCGAGTGCCACCGCCTCGTCGTTCCGTGCGCGTGGAGACGTCTCGCCGGATTCGAGCCAGTACTCGCGGACGCGCGACACCAGGAACACCTCGTAGTCCATCGACAGCCCGAAGGCGATGCAGAACAGCAGCACCGGCAAGTTGGCGACGAGCGTTCCGGTGGATGTGGTGCCCAGCGCGCCCAGATGGCCGTCCTGGAAGATCCACACCAGAGCGCCGAACGCCGCGGACAGGGATAACACGTTGAGCAGCAACGCTTTCAGCGGCAGGACCACGCTGCCGGTGAGCAAGAACAGCAGGATGAAGGTGATGGCCGCGATCACGCCGAGAACCAGCGGCAGGCGCGACGTGATGGCCACGGAACTGTCCCGGTTGGTCTGTGCGGTGCCGGTCAACTGCACCGCGGCCGGGGCAGGTACGGCCCGCAGCGCGTCGAGCTGTTTCTCGGACGCGGCGCTGAACAGTGGTGCGCTACTGCCGACGCTGAGGAAGGCACTGCCGTCTTTGAGCCCGGTCGCCGCCGACGGCGGCCCCACCGGCCGCCCTCCGACGAACGTGCCACCCGGGGCGGACACCGAGGTCACGTCGGTGACCGTCGACAACGCACCGGCATACCGGTCGAGATCGGCGGGCGTGAGGCCGGCGGCATCGGGGAGGACGACGGTCACCGTCGTGGCCGCGTCGGCCGCGAAGGCCGTCCGCAGTTCGTCGCCCACCTGGCGTGCCGACGCCGACTGCGGCAGCACCCGATCATCGGGGAAACCCCATTTGATCCCGAGGAACGGCGCGCCCAGCAACAGCAGCACCGCGACCAGCGTGACACCGATCGGAAGCGACCGCCGCATAACGCGTTTCGTCATGCGGTACCAGAGCGTCTGGTCCACCGGCTTGCGCACCGGTTCGGGCCTGCCGAGGATGCGCCGGGCGAAACGACGGACGTCGAAGGCGTCGAGTCGGTCGCCGAGCAACACGATCGCCGCGGGGGCGATGACGATGGCGGCCAGCGCCGCCAAGCCCACCACCGCGATGCCCGCGTAGGCGAACGACTTGAGGAAGTACATCGGGAACAGAACCATTGCGACCATCGACAGCGCCACGGTCATCGCCGAGAACAGCACGGTGCGTCCGGCGGTCGTCATGGTCCGCACCAGGGCCTGCTCGGACGCGGCGCCGTCGGCCAGCTCGTCGCGATACCGGCTGATGATCAGCAGGGTGTAGTCGATGGCCAGGGCCAATCCCATGGCGACGGTGAGGTTCAGCGCGAAGATCGACACGTCGGTGATCATGGTGAAGCCGCGCAGCACCGCCAGCGATCCCAGGATCGCGAACCCGCCGACGGCCAGCGGCAGAGCGGCCGCCAGCAGCCCACCGAACACCCAGACCAGCACCACGAAGCTGAGCGGGATGGCGATGGACTCCATCATCAACAGGTCTTTCTCACTCTGCCCGTTGATCTGGACGTAGATCATGGCCTCGCCACCGGAGCGCACGGTCACACCGTTGCGATCGTGCACGAGACGGTCCGTCAGTTCCTTGGCGTGCTTCTGCGCCCCGCTCTCACCACCGCTGATGCCCGCGACGATGAGTCCCGTCCGGCCGTCCTTGCTGATCAGGCCGGCCGCGGCAGGCGGAGGTGCCGTCCAGGCCGAGCTGACCTGCGTCACATCCGGGGAGCTCCGCAGCGCGGTGACGATGTCGGTGCCCGCAGCCGTCGCGGCGGCACTGTGTACGCCGTGATCGGCGGTCACGCTGATCACCAGCTGCATGTCACCGCGGTCGAACTTGTCCGAGAGCAGCTTGGCAGCCCGGGCGGACTCCGACGACGGGTCTTGGAAGCCGCCGGCGGACAGGCTCTTGGCGACGGGGATACCGAAGATCGCGGCTGCGGCCATCATCAATGCGGCGACGACGAGGATGCGCCTGGGCGCGGCGATGGCCAGATGAGCAATCCGGTTCAGCACGTCGGTTCCTTCCCACGACCCATTGCCGACGTTAACTTAACTCCGATAACTTAGGGACGTCAACACCGGCCTCGCTGATTCATACGGCGCAGGACCGCGAAACGTTCACACTTGATGCGCACGAGATGAATTGCCGGCCGACGACGGGTCTATTAGTCATGACAACCACCACAGCGCTCCGCACAGAAACCACGACGACGGACATCGGTCTGCTGATCCTGCGCGTCGCCACCGGCGCCACGATGCTGCAGGCGGGCCTGATCAAGGCCTTCGACTTCGGCACGGTCACCGGATTCATGCAGAGCGACGGCTGGCGACTGCCGCCGCTGGCAGCGTTCATGGTGACCGCTGCGGAGACCCTGGGCGGCATCGGGTTGCTACTCGGAGTGCTGACGCCGCTGGCGGCCTTCGCCGTGATCTCGGCGATGGTCGACGCCTGGGCGGTGAATGTGTCGGGCGGCGCGTTCTGGTCGCAGCCCTTCAACGTTCCATTCATGGTGGCCTTCGCCGCCGCGGCCCTGCTCTTCACCGGCGCCGGAACCCTGTCGATCGATCATCGGGTCTTCGGCCGGGCCCGCGGCACGCGGTCGATCGCCGTCGCCATGTTGGTGGCGGGCGTCGTCGTTGCGATCGTGACCTGGATCGCGCTCAACGGCACCAATCCGATCCATTTCACCCACAGCAGGAGCTGAAAACCCGCCTCACAGCCGCCGAACCGGCCGGAAACCTACCGCGAAGTAAGTATTGCCACCATTTTCCGAATCGTGACTCAAAGATTCCTTAATGGTGACACCTACTGTTCAGTACATGTGGATCGACGACACCAGTGCAGATGTCATCAAGGTCGACTTCGACGCTCTCTACCACGGCGATGTCCTCGTCGAGGGTGATACGTCGGAGCAGTTTGACGACTTCCAGCCGCTCCGTACCGCGGTATGAGAAAGCGCGCGCCTCGCGGCGCGCGCTTCCCATGTTGAGTTTGCCCGGCGAGGGCGCTTCTCAGCACCTCATGCCGTGATGGCCAGTCCCCGCGCTATGCGGGGACTGTTTCTTTCTCAAGGTCAGTCTCATCGGCGCCGATCATGTCCAAAAGGCGCCCCGTGATGAGAGCCTCGGCTTCGGTCACCATCCGCGACACCAGCTCACCCACTGTGGGGATGTCGTTGATGAGGCCCATCGAGGTCCCGACCGACCAGATTCCGGCGTCCAGGTCACCCAGCTCATAGACCTTGTTGCCCCGCACACCGGCCACCAGATCCTTGACGTCGGGGAACTGCCCGCCCTTGTTGAGGATGTCCACCACTTCCCGCGACACCGCGTTACTGGCGACGCGCGCGGTGTTGCGCAGCGGGCGGAAGATCAATTCGGTATCCAGCTCAGAGCCGGCCACGATGGCTTCCTTGACGTTCTGATGGATCGAGGACTCCGCCGTGCACATGAACCGCGACCCCATGTTGACCCCGTCAGCACCCAACGCCAACGCGGCGACCAGCCCACGCGCATCGGCAAACCCACCCGAGGCGATCATCGGGATGTCGATCTTGGCCGACGCCGCTGGGATCAGCACCAAACCCGGAATGTCGTCCTCACCGGGATGCCCCGCGCATTCGAACCCGTCGATGCTGATGCCGTCCACACCCAGGCTCTGCGCCTTGACCGCATGGCGTACCGAGGTGCACTTGTGCAGCACCTTGATGCCGTTGTCATGGAACATCGGCAGGTGCGGTGCCGGGTTGGAGCCCGCCGTCTCCACGATCTTGATACCGGCGTCGACGATGACCTGGCGGTACTCGTCGTACGGGGGCGGGTTGATCGTCGGCAGGATGGTCAGATTCACCCCGAACGGCTTGTCGGTGAGTTCGCGGGTCTTGGCGATCTCCTTGGCCAGATCCGCAGGCGTCGGCTGAGTGAGCGCCGTCAGGAAACCCAGCGCACCCGCATTGGCCACTGCCGCAACGAGTTCGGCGCGGCCCACCCACTGCATACCACCCTGCACGATGGGGTGCTCAACCCCGAACGTCTCGGTGAACTTCGTCTTCAATGCCATATGTTCGCCTTTCTTGATTACCGCGGTGCCATGCGGATGGCGCCGTCGAGGCGGATGACTTCGCCGTTGAGCATGGGGTTTTCGATGATGTGCACGGCCAGGGCGCCGTATTCGTCGGGATCACCCAACCGGGCCGGGTGCGGCACCTGAGCGCCCAGCGATTTCTGGGCCTCGTCGGGCAGCGACCCCAGCAGCGGGGTCTTGAACAAGCCGGGCGCGATCGTGCACACCCGGATCAGCTCCCGCGAGAGGTCCCGGGCGATCGGCAGCGTCATGCCGACCACACCGCCCTTGGACGCCGAGTACGCGGCCTGCCCGATCTGCCCGTCGAACGCCGCCACCGAGGCGGTGTTGATGATGACCCCGCGCTCCTCACCGACCGGCTCGGTCGCGGCGATGCGCTGCGCGGCCAGCCGGATCACGTTGAACGTGCCGATCAGATTGACCTCGACGACCTTGCGGAACCCCGCCAGCGGAAACGGCCCGTCTTTACCGAGGGTCTTGATCGCGTTGCCGATGCCCGCACAGTTGACGTTGATCCGCACCGGGCCCAACGATTCCGCGACATCCAATGCCTCGGTCACGCCCGCCTCGTCGGTGACATCGGTGCCCACGAACCGGGCGCGTTCGCCGAGTTCGGCGATCACCTCCTCACCCTTGAGGTCGATCACCACCACCGACGCCCCCGCATCCAACAACCGCTTCGTCGTGGCCAACCCCAAACCCGAAGCCCCGCCGGTGACAACGGCCACCGAATCCCTGATCTCCATATACCGCATTCCTCTCCCGGCCGGCCCGTTACCGGCCAACTAGTTGGTTGGGACTATACCCAGTCGCGCAAGACCGCTTCGGTGTCAGCGCCGCGCGCACCCGGCGGCGTCGGCTGAACCGGAGCACTGCGGGAAAACCGTGGTGCAGGCATCGGCTGCAGGTTGCCGCGGTCGTCATAGAAGGTGTCGCGCTCGGCGATGTGCGGTTCGGTGAGCACCTCGGCGAACGACAGCACCGGCGTCACGCACGCGTCCGTGCCGTCGAACACCGACACCCAGTGGTCACGGTCATGTGCCGCAATGGTTTTGGTCAAGATCTCGCGCAGCTCGGGCCAGCGGGCGACGTCGTTCTGCGCCGGCAGGTCGGCCGCGTCGAGGCCGAGCCCCTTGAGCAGCTCGGCGTAGAACTGCGGCTCGATCGCGCCGACCGCGATGTACTTTCCGTCCGATGTCTCGTAGGTGTCGTAGTAGGGCGCACCGGTGTCGAGCATGTTGACGCCGCGCTCGTCACTCCACATGCCCTGGGCCCGGAAGCTCCACATCATCTGCATCAGCACGCTGGAGCCGTCGACCATCGCGGCGTCGATCACCTGACCCTTGCCGGAAGTCTGCCGCTCGAACAGCGCCGAAAGGATGCCGACCAGAAGGAACATCGAGCCCCCGCCGAAGTCGCCGGCCAGGTTCAGCGGCGGCACCGGCCGCTCGCCGTGCCGCCCGACGGCATGCAGCAGACCGTTGAGGGAGATGTAGTTGATGTCGTGCCCGGCCTGCAGAGCCCGCGGGCCTTCCTGGCCCCAGCCGGTCATCCGCGCATAGATCAAGCGCTCGTTGACCTTCGCGCAGTCATCGGGCCCCAGGCCGAGACGCTCGGTAACCCCCGGGCGGAAGCCTTCGATCAGCACATCGGCCTTCGAGATGAGCGTGAGTACCAGTTCGCGGCCCTCGTTGCTCTTCATGTCGGCTTCGACCGATCTGCGATTGCGCAGCATGGCGTCGGCGCTCGGCGTGCCGGAGGCCTTGCTCGGGCGCTCGATACGCACCACATCGGCTCCCAGGTCGCCGAGAATCATCGCCGCGTGCGGGCCTGGGCCGATGCCCGCCAACTCCACAACGCGCAAACCCTGCAATGGTCCTGCCATGCTCATCCGCCCTCCGCGTGTTCGGCGTTGGTTGACCGCCGACATAGCTTACTTGTATAACCTTCTCAACCGGCCGTAGCCTACAGCGGGCCCTCGCCTGCCAGACCGAAGGTGCAGATATGACATCCACCGACACCAGCGCAGCCCCGTCGACCACGCAGTACCGCAGCATCGACGACCTGTCGGTGAGCCTGGCCGACGGTGTGCTGTCGGTGACGCTCAACCGGCCCGAGAGCCTCAACTCGCTGACCCAGGAGATGCTGGTCGCCATCGCCGACGCGATGGATCTCGCCGCAGGCGACCCCGCGGTCCGTGTGGTGCGACTGGGTGGAGCCGGTCGCGGATTCAGCTCAGGCGCGGGCATCAGCGAGGACGACCAGAGCGCCGAATCCTTCGACGCCGCAGGCGTTCTCGACGCGGCCAATCGCGCAGTCGGGTCCATCGTGGCGCTGCCCAAGCCCGTCGTCGTCGTGGTGCAGGGCCCCGCCGCCGGAGTCGGGGTCTCGCTGGCCCTCGCCGGTGATGTGGTGCTGGCTTCCGATGCGGCGTTCTTCCTGCTGGCCTTCACCAAGATCGGGCTGATGCCCGACGGTGGCGCGTCGGCGTTGGTCGCCGCGTCGATCGGCAGGGGCCGCGCGATGCGGATGGCGCTGCTGGCCGAGCGGCTCAGCGCCGCCGACGCGTACGCCGCCGGCCTGATCGGCGGTGTCTACCCGGCTGCCGAGCTGGACGCCGAGGTGGACAAGGTCATCGGCAAACTGCGCTCGGGTCCGGCGGTGGCGCTGCGCAAGACCAAGCACGCCATCAATGCGGCCACCCTGACCGAGCTCGACAGCGCGTTCGCACTGGAGCGGGAAGGGCAGCTTCGGCTGTTGGCGTCCAACGACTTCCGTGAGGGCACCCGCGCGTTCCAGCAGAATCGGCGTGCGGAGTTCACCGACTCCTGACGCCCGGCGAAAATCGTTGGACGCGGGCGGTATCCGTCCGCGACCATCGAGGGATGAGTACGCAGCTTGACACCGGCCGACCGGTCCGATGGCGCGTGCTCGCCCCGTTCCGGGTGCGGGAATACCGGCTGCTGATCGGGGCGGTGAGCCTGTCGATCTTCGCCGAAGGCATGTGGTCGGTGGTGATGGCGCTACAGGTCATCGCCCTGGACAACGATCCGGCGTCACTGTCACTGGTCGCCACCTGCCTCGGTGGTGGGCTGGTGCTGTTCGTGCTCGTCGGCGGCATCGCCGCGGACCGGATCAATCAACGTGCCATCATCATCGCCGTCGAGTCGGTCAACCTGCTCACGGTCACCGCCGTCGCTGTCCTCGGACTCGTTGGCGCCCTTCGGATCTGGCATATGGCGGTCGCTGCGGGCGTGCTCGGCATCGCTGCGGCCTTCTTCTTCCCCGCATACAGCGCCCTACTGCCCCGCGTCCTGCCTGCCGAACAACTGTTGGCCGCCAACGGCGTCGAGGGTGTCGTGCGGCCGGTGTTCCAGCGTTCGGTGGGGCCGGCGGTGGCAGGCATGGTGGTGGGTGCGACGCTTCCGTCGATCGGCGCAGTAGCTGTCGCGTGCTTGTTCGGCCTGGGCCTGGTGCTGCTGGTGGCCACCCGCGGTGCCACCGATTCGGCTGCGCCGCAAGCGGATCAGCGGCCGCACGTGCTGCGCGATCTGAGCGACGGCTTCCGGTTCATGGTGCGTACACCGTGGCTGCTGTGGACGCTGCTGTTCGCCAGCATCTATGTGCTGGTGGTGGTCGGCCCCATCGAGGTGTTGCTGCCGTTCATCGCCAAGGACCGGTTCGCCGACGGCGCCCGCATGTACGGTTTCATCCTGGCGTTCTTCGGGTTCGGCAGTGCGCTGGGCGCTTTGGCGGTGTCGTCACGACAGATGCCGCGCCGCTATCTGACCATGCTGATGATGATGTGGGGGCTCGGCGCGATCCCTCTCGTGATCGTCGGCATGACAACGTCATTCCCCTTGATGGCCGCCGCGACGTTCGTCATCGGCGTCACCGACGGAGCCGCGGTGGTGATCTGGGGGACGCTGCTGCAGCGTCGGGTGCCGACGGCGATGCTGGGCCGGGTGTCCAGCCTGGACTTCTTCGTGTCGCTGGCCTTCATGCCCTTGTCGTTCGCGATCGTCGGGCCGCTGTCGAAGGTGGTGCCGATGCACACGATCTTTTTGGTGGCGGGGGTGGCACCGGTGCTGCTGGCCACCGTGGCCCTCGTCGCGGCTCGCATGCCGCGCGATGAGCTGGCCCACCCGCTGGGTTAGTACGCCGACGTTTCGCTCTGCGCCGACGGCGGGCCCCACTCGCACGTTCGCACCCTAGGCGCAGAGTCAATGGTGGGAGCTATCGGTGCAGGCCCGTGAGATGCAGGTATGCCTGAGCGTTGAGCTGGTTGTGGCCCACCTCGTCATCGCTGAGCTCGCGGCGCACCTTGGCCGGCACGCCCGCGACCAGCGACCGCGGTGGTACCACCATGCCCTGCGGTACCACCGCGCCCGCCGCCACCAGTGACCCCGCGCCGATCACGGCACCGTTGAGCACCACGGCCCCCATACCGATCAGGCTGTTCTCCTCGACAGTGCACCCGTGCAACACCACGTTGTGGCCGACCGTCACCCCGCCCGCGATGCGGCAGGGGAACCCGGGGTCGACGTGCACGGTGACGCCGTCCTGAATGTTGCTGCCCGCACCCACCACGATGGGTTCGAACTCGGCGCGCAGCGTGGCGCCGTACCAGACGCTGGCCCCGGCCGCGAGCGAAACCTGGCCGATCACATTGGCATTGGGCGCAATCCAGGCGTCGGGATCCACTGTGGGGGTATGACCGGCGACGGACGCGATGAGCGGCTCAGGCATGACGGCCATGGTAATCAGACGGCCACCGATGTCCGCGTGCGCCTCACGTTCCCTGGAATACCTTGCGATAGCTCGACGGTGACATGCCGAGCCCGCGGCGCAGGTGATGACGCAGGTTGCCTGCGCTGCCGAGCCCGGCCCGGCGAGCCACCTCATCAACCGAAAGATCATGGGATTCCAGCAGTTCCCTGGCTCGGTCCACGCGCCGGCTGCGGATCCACGCTCCGGGTGCCTGGCCGGTTTCGGCGAGGAACCGGCGGCTGAACGTGCGGGCGCTCATGTGGGCGTGCCGCGCCAGCCGTTGCACGGTGAGCTCCTCGTCGAGGTGCGCCAGCGCCCACTGGCGCGTGGCGGCGGTCGACGCGTGCGGTGCATCGGGCTCGGCGACCGGGGCAATGAACTGTGCCTGACCGCCCTCGCGCCAGGGTGGCACCACGCAGTAGCGCGCCACGCCGTTGGCCACCGCGGCCCCGTGATCGCTGCGAATGATGTGCAGGCACAGGTCGATTCCCGCAGCCAGGCCCGCGGAGGTGAGCACATCCCCGTCGTCGACGAAGAGCACGTGCTCGTCGAGTCGCACCGCGGGATGCAGCCGCCGCATGTCCGCGGCGAAACGCCAATGCGTGGTGGCGGGCCTGCCGTCGAGTAGGCCCGCAGCGGCCAGCACGAACGCCCCGGTGCAGATCGACACCAGGCGCGTGCCGCGACGAATGCGGTCCAGCGCCTCGGACACTTCGGTGTCCAGGACACCGTCGATGCGCGCCGGTGCGTAGCGGGTGCCCGGAATCACCACGGTGTCTGCGGTATCCAGCGCCTCCAACCCGGCCGCGGGCACGATCGCGAAACCGTTGGTGGCGGGCACCGGTCCGGTGCCCAGACCACACATCACGACGTCGTAGAGCGGTGTGCCCACGGCATCGACGGCGTTGGCGAACAGTGTCGGCGCGATGGCCGCGTCAAAGCCGACCACCGGCGCCAGCAGCAGGACGGCCACGCGGTGCATACCCGATTCTGGCATGTTTTTGATGAATGCTGGCATTTATGCCACTGGCCGGGTCGCCGCCCGTCGGACACAGTGGTCGGGTGAAAATCCGCGTCCATTGGGCCTGGGTGGTGGCGGCGATCAGTTTTGTCGCGATCCTCGGCGCCGCAGGCTTCCGCTCGATCCCCGGCGTCATGATGAATCCGCTGCATCACGAGTTCGGCTGGTCGCACGGCACGGTCGGCCTGGCGATGTCGGTCAACATGACGTTGTACGGCCTCACCGCGCCGTTCGCCGCAGCGCTGATGGACCGTTTCGGTGTGCGGCCGGTGCTGACGGTGTCGCTGCTGCTGATCGCGACCGGTTCAGCGGTCAGCACCCTGATGACCGCGAGCTGGCAACTGGTCCTGCTGTGGGGCGTGCTGGTGGGCATCGGGACCGGCTCGATCTCGATGGGCTTCGTCGCCACCATCGCCACCCGCTGGTTCGACGCGCGTCGCGGCCTCGTCACCGGTGTGCTCACGGCCGCCAGCGCGACCGGCCAATTGATCTTCCTGCCGATCGTCGCAGCCGTCACCACCGCTCACGGCTGGCGCTGGGCCTCGCTCATCGTCGCGGCTGCCGCGCTGGCCGTCGTACCACTGGTGGCACTGTTCATGCGCAACTACCCCAGCGACAAAGGCCTCGCCCCCTACGGCGCCGACGCCATCGCACCGCCCACGCCGCTGGCTACCGGCAGCTTCAGCGCGGCCATCGACGGACTGCGCATCGGCTCGCGGGTGCCCGCCTTCTGGCTGCTGGCGGGCAGCTTCGCGATCTGCGGCATGACCACCAACGGTCTGATCGGCACCCACTTCATCCCCGCGGCCAACGACCACGGCATGCCGACCACGGTGGCTGCCGGCTTGCTGGCCACCATCGGCGTCCTCGACGTGGCAGGCACGGTGTTCTCCGGCTGGCTCACCGATCGCGTGGATCCCCGGCTGCTGCTGCTCGTGTACTACGCCGGCCGGGGCGTCTCGCTGCTGCTGTTGCCGTCACTGCTCTCGCCACACGCCGAGCCGAGCACGTGGGTGTTCATCTTGTTCTACGGCCTGGACTGGGTGGCCACAGTGCCGCCGACCATCGTGCTGTGCCGCGAGTACTTCGGCGAGCGCTCCCCCGTCGTGTTCGGATGGGTCTTCGCGTCGCACCAGCTGGGCGCAGCCGTCGCGGCAGCAGGCGCGGGCTGGATACGCGATGTGAACGGCAGCTACGACGTGGCGTTCTACCTGGCTGCGGGGCTGTGCTTCGTCGCCGCGGCGTTCTCGGCGGGCATCAGAAAGGTGCAGGTCGGTAGAGTCGAGCCGGCGGCAGTAGACACTTCTGCTTTGCCGTAACCGCACGGTTACCTTTACCATCCGATGCGGCGCCGCGGGGAACGCCGAGGCCGTCGTATCTTCGCGTGTCCCCATGGGGCACGCGCGCCACCGGCTGCCGACGAACCACAGGCCAGGCATGAGCGGGAGGAAAACCCACCTATGAAGACTCGCACCAAGACTCTTGGCGCAGCCGCGGCGGTCGCCGCCATCGCGGCGTCGCTGCCGTTGTCGATCACCGCCAACGCCGATCCGGCAGCACCGACGACGACAGAGACCATCACCGTCGAGATCCCGGACCCGCAGGGCCCCGGCTGCGACAACTTCAAGAAGGAAATGCCGGACTGGAAGGCGCTGTCCAAGCAGCCCGTGAGCAAGGTCCTGGCGAGCATCCCCGAGATCAGCACCTTCAACTCCGCGGTCGCCGGTGGCATGAATCCGGCGGTCAACATCACCGCGGTCCTCGACAACGGCCCGTACGTGGTGTTCGCCCCGAACAACGACGCGTTCGCCGCGATGGAACCGGGCAAGCTCGATGCGCTCAAGGGCAACGTCGCCGCGCTCACCAGCCTGGACTACTACCACGCGTTCCTCGGCCTGCTCGGCCCGGACGACGTCAAGGGCCAGCGGCCCACCCAGCAGGGCGCTGAGATCAAGGTGACCGGCAAGGGCGGCGACATCAAGGTCAACGACACCGCCAAGATCGTGTGTGGTGGCATCGAGGCCCAGAACGCCCGGATCTACATCATCGACGCGGTGCTCGACCCCAACTCTCCGCCGGAGCCGTTCACCCCGACCGGCGTCAGCACCACGTCCACGACCCCGACGACGCTCTCGAGCGAAGCTCCCAAGCCGTCGCCCACCGCGACGCCTGCCGCCGACGCGCCGATCGGCTGACCTTTCCTGCGCGAGCAGACGTGAAAGCCCCCCAAATCACGTGATTTGGGGGGCTTTCGCGTCTGCTCGCCGAAGAAACTAGACGCCGAGATCCCGGCCGATGATCTCCTTCATGATCTCGGTGGTACCACCGAAGATCGTCTGGATGCGCCCGTCGACATAGGCCCGGGCGACCCGGTATTCCATCATGTAGCCGTAGCCGCCGTGCAGTTGCACGCACTGGTCGACCACCTTCTTGGCCACCTCGGTGGCCCACCACTTGGCCTTGGCCGCTTCGACGGCCGTCAGCTCACCGTCGACCACGCCCTGCAGGCAGCGGTCGATGTAGTTCTCGGTGACCTCCAGCTCGGTCTCCATCTCGGCGAGCAGGAATCGGTTGTGCTGGAAGCTGCCGATCGGCTGACCAAAGGCCTTGCGGTCCTTGGCGTATTGCAGCGTCTCCTGAAAAACCGCGCGCGCACCGTAGATCGCCGAGATCGCGATGCCGAGCCGCTCCGAGGGCAGGTTCGTCATCAGGTGATAGAAACCGCGCCCTTCCTTACCGAGCAGGTTGGCGTTCGGCACGCGGACGTTCTCGAAGTGCAGCTCGGAGGTGTCCTGGCTGTGCAGGCCCATCTTGTCGAGCTTGCGGCCGCGGGTGAAGCCTTCCATGCCCCGCTCGACCACGAACAGCGTGAAGCCCTTGTGCCCGGCCTCGGGATCGGTCCGGGCGACCACGACGACGAGGTCGCTGTTGATGCCCGACGATATGAAGGTCTTGGAGCCGTTGATGATCCAATCGTCGCCGTCGCGCACCGCGGAGGTCCGGATACCGGCCAGGTCGCTGCCGGCGCCGGGCTCGGTCATCGCGATGGCGATGATCAGCTCGCCGCTGGCGATGCCGGGCATCCAGCGCTGCTTCTGCTCGTCGTTGGCCAACTCCTTGAAATACGGGCCGACGACGTCGTTGTGCAGGCTCAGTGCCGGGCCGTGCACACCGGCCTTGGCGATCTCCTCGTCGATGATGGCGTTGAACCGGAAGTCGTCCGAACCGCCGCCGCCGAACTCCTCGGGCATGTTGAAGCCGATGACGCCGTACTTGCCCGCGGCCGTGTAGGCAGAGCGGTCGACGATGCGCTCGGCCTCCCACCTCTCGCTGTTGGGGACCAGTTCGCGGTCGATGTACTCCTTGACGGTCTCGCGGAACGCCTCGTGTTCGGCCGTGTAGATCTGTCGCTTCATGAATTACTTTGCCTTCCAGACAGGTTGGCGCTTCTGCGCGAAAGCCAGCGGTCCTTCTTTGGCGTCCTCGGTTTGCAGCAGCGTGCTGAATTCGCGGTTGGTGCGCCGCCAGCCTTCCTTGTCCGCGGTGATGACGCCGTCGTCGACGCCATAGGCCACCCGCTTGCTGGCCTGCACGGCCAACGGTGCGTTGCCGGTGATCCGTTCGGCCAGCTTGAGCGCCGCGTCCACCACGGTGCCGTCGGGCACCACCTGGTTGATGAGGCCCCACCGCAGCGCGTCCGCCGAGGACATCGGCTCACCGGTGAACAGCAGCTCGTTGGCCACCTTGCGCGGCAGCTGCTCGGCGATGCGGAACACGCCACCCGCGCCCGCGATGAGGCCCCGCTTCACCTCGGGCAGACCGAATTTCGCACTTTCCTCGGCCACGATGAGGTCACTGGCCAGAGCCAGTTCGGTGCCACCGCCCAGGGCAGTGCCGTTGACCGCGGCGATGGTCGGCTTGTCGATGAAATGGCTGACGTATCCGGCGAATCCGTATTCGGGATGGTCGGGGTGGAAGAGGTTCTCCCCGCGCGATATCGCCTTCAGGTCGGCGCCCGCGCAGAACGACTTGTCACCCGATCCGGTGATCACCACGGCGCGGATCTCCGGATCCTGCTGCGCTTGCTCGAGCGCGTCGCCGACGGCGATGCTCACCGAGGAGTTCACGGCGTTGCGCGCCTCCGGCCGGTTGATGGTGATGAGCAGGACGTTGCCTCTGCGCTCGACAAGGGCGCCCTCGTCACTCACAGCAGCTCCAGGATGGTCGCGTTGGCCTGGCCGCCACCTTCGCACATCGTCTGCAGGCCGTACTGAATGTTGTTGTCCCGCATGTGGTGCACGAGTGTGGTGAGGATGCGGGCGCCGGATCCGCCGAGCGGGTGGCCGAGCGCGATGGCACCGCCGTTGGGGTTCAGGCGGTTCTCGTCGGCGCCGATGTCCTTGAGCCACGCCATGGGCACCGGGGCGAAGGCCTCGTTGACCTCGAACGCACCGATCTGGTCGACGCTCAGACCCGATTTCTTCAGCGCCTTCTCGGTGGCCGGGATGGGCGCGGTCAACATGATGACCGGGTCGGCACCGGCGAGCACTGCGGTGTGCACCTTCGCGATCGGCTTGAGCCCCAGCTCTTTTGCCTTTTCGGCCGACATGACCAGCAGCGCGGCTGATCCGTCGGAGATCTGGCTGGAGTTGCCGGCGTGGATCACTCCGTCTTCTTTGAACGCGGGCTTGATGGCGGCCATGGACTCGACCGTGCCGCCGCGCCGGATGCCGCCGTCCTCGAGAACGATGCCACCATCCTGATCCTTGATCGCCACGATCTGGTCTTTGAACGCACCGGAATCCTGTGCAGCGGCGGCCTTTTCGTGCGATCGCAGCGAGAACTCGTCGAGCTGGGTACGGGAAAGGCCCCACTGCTCGGCGATCATCTCGGCACCGATGCCCTGGTTGGGCGTCTTGTGGTCGTAGCGGGCCTGGAAGGCCTCAGGGTAGGGGTGTCCGCCATTGGCCAGCGAGGAACCCATCGGCGTGCGCGACATGGACTCGACGCCGCCGGCGACGACGACGTCGTAGTGCCCGGCGATCACTCCGGCGACGGCGAAGTGCAGCGACTGCTGACTGGAACCGCACTGGCGATCCACGGTGACGCCGGGGACCGTCTCGGGCCAGCCGGCCGTCAGCACCGCGGTACGCGCGATGTCGAGCGCCTGCTCACCGGCCTGCATGACACAGCCCCAGATGACGTCATCGACAAGGGCGGGGTCGACGCCGGCCCGCTCCACCAGCGCGTTGAGCACCTGGGCGGAGAGTTCCGCGGGGTGCACGCCCGACAGTGCGCCGTTGCGCTTGCCGACCGGGGAGCGCACCGCCTCCACGATGACAGCTTCAGCCATGGACTTCTCCTTCGAAGATGGGTTGGTGTTGACGAAGACTCTGTATTACAAGTGAACGTAGAACAGAAGGTTTACTAGGTCAACCTACTGGTTGGTAGACGGCCATAGCCTGCGGTTTCGGGTACGGTGATTGCTCCGTTTGCCGCGGCTACCGCCCTCCACATGGTTTACTGAGTTGTATACCTAGCCGCAGCGGCCGGGTCGTTCAGTGTTACCGGGAGAGTTCGCAGGAGACCGTTGTGGCTGGAAGTACACCGCTGGCGCCGATGATCGGGCCGGACTCGATGACGCCGCACACCCCGGTCCGCTCCCCGAAGACCGCCGAGCTCGTGGCAGGCACCCTGCGCCGCATGGTCGTCGACGGCCAGCTCAAAGAAGGCGACTACCTGCCCAACGAAGCCGAGCTCATGGAGCACTTCGGGGTCAGCAGGCCGACACTGCGCGAGGCCGTGCGCGTGCTGGAATCCGAACGGCTGGTCGAGGTGCGGCGCGGCTCCCGCACCGGTGCCCGGGTCCGGGTGCCCGGCCCCGAGATCGTCGCGCGCCCGGCGGGTCTGCTGCTCGAGCTCTCCGGCGCCGACATCGCCGATCTGCTGGTGGGGCGTGCGGCCATCGAGCCGATGGCCGCGCGACTGCTGGCCGAGAAGGGCGACGAGGAGGCTATCGCCGAACTGGAACGAATGCTCGACGAGCACATCCCGAAGGACTACCAGTCAGACCGTCTGGCCGAGACCACCGGAGATTTTCACCGCCGCGTGGTGGAGCTGTCGGGCAATGCCACCTTGGGCATCATCGCCGGCATGCTGCACGAGATCACCGTGCGCCACCACGCCTTCCTGTTCAAGGAGCGCAGGCCGGTCGCCAAGAACGACTACGACAAGCTGATGCGCTCTTATCGCAAGCTCATTCAACTCATCCGCTCCGGCGATGGCGACGCTGCCGAGGCACACTGGCGCAAGCATCTCGACACCGCGCGCATCCTCATGCTCAAGGACATCGAGAGCGTCAAGGTTCGCGACGTCATGCGCTAAGCGCCGCACGGTCCAGCCTCATGGCACTGACGACTTCACGTCGTACACCGGCACATCGTCGGCCCACGGCTGACGGGTCACCATGTCGGCGACCTTGACGTACCCGCTCTCGAACTCGCCGGTCGCGGCATCGACGAGCCGGTACCGTTGCGTCTGCCGGTGGATAGGTTGCGCGTCGAGCATGACGATGCGGACTTCGCCGGGCGCAAACCCGCACCGCTTCTGCAGCGCGGCAACCAATTGTTCGTTGCTCATGTGCCCGTCGCCGAAGTTCCAGCCGATGGCGGTGGACACGATCCGCTCGCCGTCGGTCAGCGTGTACTCGTTCTCGTCGAACCCGGCCATCGCGCGGTGCGCCAAGGTGAACAGTGCCCGGCCATGAGTGTTGAACGCGCGGAAGGCATATCCCATGTAGAGCGGGATCTGCGCGGCCTCCTTGCTGCCGTAGAACCGCTCCAGTTGCGCGGCGGGCATGCTGGCGATCGCCACGATGCCCTTGCTGATCTTCTCGTCGGCCGATGGTTTGATACACCATAACGACGTGTCCCAGTTGCCCGCGTAGTACCGCATGCCCGGCAGGAAGGACACCTTGCGCGGGAACAGGTTTCCCAGCGCCACCGTGCCCGCGACGACGGCGAACAGCACGAGCGGCCAGGGACTCGTGAGGTCACCGAGCCCGATGCCGGCGTGGCCGACGAACAAGGCCAGCACCGAGAACATCATGAAGACGTTCCATTCCAGCGGCACACCCATCGGGATCGAGGACAAGATGCCGAAGTGGAAGCAGAGCATGACGAAGGCCGCGACGTACGTCGGCCAACCCCCACCGGAGAAGAACAGCACCAACGGCACGAGACCCTCGATCGCCGTGCTGAAATGCGCCAACCAGCGCGACAGCAGACCCGGCCGCAGATCGTCCGGGAAGTGCTCGAAGAACTTGCGCTTGATCCAGCGGGGCCGGAACACCGGATTGTTGCTCATCATCGTCGAGATGACGAACGGAAAGTGCTTGTTGAGCTTGGAGGTAGCCGCGCCCAGCCAGATCACCAGGCAGACGAGCTTGGCGGCGATGACGATGTCGGCACCGGTGAACAGGAAGCACACGGCCAGCGAGCCGTACACCTCACCACGGGCCGCCAGGAAGATCACCTTGTCGCGTAGGCCGAGCACCGCGAGCAGCCCGACGACGGCCGCGGTCTGCCAGACCGGCAGCACGCCGATCTCGGTCCCGAGCTCCGGGATGGGGCCGGTGCCCTGCGAGAACAGCGCCACGAACAGCACCACCAGGAGTGCGGCGTAGAGCAGCACATCCAGCGGCGTGCGGCTGTCCCCCGCGGTGAGCGGAATCCGGTTGGGCCAGGGCGGCAACCGAATGGTCTTGGGGCGCAACCAGTACAGCGCCGAGCCCATCGGCGGGAAGAACCGGTTGTTCAGCGGGCCGAAGCCGCAGCCTAATCCCACGACCTCGAACAGCATCGTGAAGAAAACCACCTTCTGGTACACGATCGGTTCGGCGTACCAGTGCGCGACGTTGGTGAAGCCGTTGATGCCGTCGGTGCTGAGTGCGACCAGCCAGGCCACCAGGATGTAGGCGGCGATCTTCGCGACGTAGAACAGGTGCAGTGCGACCGGGGTGCCGAAGCCGACCTCGGCCCAGTGCCGGGCCATCGGCACGATCTTCTCCGCCCGCGTGCCCTTGCTCCACTGCTCGAAGTCGATCTGTGGGGTGTCCTGTTTGAGAAATCCCATGCCGGCAAGACTAGAACGTGTTCTAGTCTGCCCTCACGCGAACGCCCAAACTACGGTTTTTGCCGCGAAAACGCGGGAATTGCAGCAGAAACCGTAGTGTGGGCGCTACGGGGTGCCGGCGTTGACCGGCGGGCGGAAGAAAATGGCCAATTGTCCGATGCCACCGGCCAACCCGAGAACCACGGCGATCGCCAGCCCACACCAACCGTGCAGCAGGTGATAGAACCCGGAGGTGTGGAGCAGGGCGTAGTCCAGGCTGTAGCGCCCGGCGCCGGTGCCTGCGATCGCCACCGCGGTCACCGCGAGGATCAGGTTGTACTCCCAGCCCTCCTTGACGATGAAGAACCCGTTGCGCCGGTGCACGGTCCAGGCCGCCACCAACATGAGCGCGACGAACCCGGCCGCGGGGACGGGCGTCAACAGACCGAGCGCCAGGCCCAGGCCGGCGGCCAGCTCGGTGCTGGCCGCGACCCGCGCATGAAACGTCCCCGGCTTCATGCCGATGCTCTCGAACCAGCGCGCGGTTCCGGCGATCCGGCCCCCACCGAAGAACTTGTTGTAGCCGTGGGCGGCCATGGTCAGCCCGAGAACCACCCGCAGAATCAGGATCGCAACGTCACTAGCCATGTAACAGAATCTAGGTCATCTGTTAAACGGCCGCCCAGCCACCATCCACGCTGAGGATCGCGCCGTGGATGTTGGCGGCGTCGTCGCCCGCCAGGAAGACGACCGCTGCCGCCACCTCCTCAGGTGTGCTCATGCGCCGCGACGGGATGCGGGCCAGCACCGGTGCGACATGGTCGGCGGCTTCGGCGGCGCGCTCGGTGGCGATCGGGCCCGGCGCGACGGCGTTGACCCGCACCCCGGACGGGCCATACTCGGCGGCCCACGACTTGGTCAGCGAATGCACGGCCGCCTTGGTCGAGTTGTACAGCGCGGACTTGTCCCCGCCGATCAGGCCCGTGATGGATCCGATGTTGACGACGGCGCCGCGGCCGCGCGCCACCATGCCCGGTGCCAGCGCGCCGGTGAGCAGGAACGGGCCGACGACGTTGGCGCGGTAGGACTCCAGCAGCGTGGCTTCGGAGATGTCGGCGGTGGGTTCGGGGATGGACCAGACGCCTGCGTTGTTGACGAGGATGTCGACGTCGCCTGCTGCGGCCGCGAGCCGACGGACCTCGTCCTCGCCCGCACCGAGGTCGGCGGCGACGAAGTCCGCGGCCCCGCCCGCGGACCGGATGCCGGCGACGACGGCGTCGCCCCGCACCTTGTTTCTGCCGGTGACGATGACCCGGGCGCCCTCGGCGGCCAGCGCTTTGGCGATGGCGACGCCGAGCCCCCCGGTGGACCCTGTGACCAGTGCTGTTCGACCGTGCAACCGCGTACTCTTTGGACTCATGAGTCCAGGTGTACTGCCATGAAAATGGACCTGCAAGTCCAGAAATTCACCGCCAAGGGTGAAGCGACCCGGCAGCGCATCATCGAGGGCGCCGCAGCCGAGATCCGCAGCCGCGGGGTCGCCGAGACCACGATCGACGATATCCGGGCCCGCACGCATACCTCCAAAAGCCAACTGTTCCACTACTTCCCGGGCGGCAAGGAGCAGCTGCTACTCGAGGTCGCGTCGCATGAAGCCGATCAGGTGCTCGCCGATCAGCAACCCCACCTCGGCGCGCTGACCTCGTGGGCGGCGTGGCAACGCTGGCGCGACGCCGTCGTCGATCGCTACCGCCGACAGGGCCAGAACTGCCCGATGAGCATGCTGATGTCGGAGATCGGGCGCACCACCCCGGGCGCGCAGGCCGTCACGGCGACACTCGTGCGGCGCTGGCACGACGACATCGCAGCAGGGATCACCGCGATGCAGGCTCAGGGCAAGATCTCGGCACACATCGACGCGGGCCGTGCGGCGGCGGCCCTGCTGGCCGGAATCCAGGGCGGCGTCGGCATCCTGCTGGCCACCGGCGACATCTCGTATCTCGAGACCGCTCTCGACCTAGGCATCGAGAATCTGCGCGGCTGAGCGAACCCGACAATCGTTCAACAACTTTGTTGACTATTTCCGTGCGCCGTGATGTGCTGGAGAAATATTCAACAGATTTGTTTAACGACTGAAAGGGATGGCTCATGACGACCGCCGACCCCGTGTACGTCTGGACCCTCTACCGCGATACGCGGCAGCGCATCGTCGACCTGATGACCGAGGACGCGTGGGAGGTCAACGTGCCGGCCTGCCCACTGTGGTCGGTACGCGATGTCGTCGCGCACATGACCGCGGTCGCCGAAGACTGGGCTGCCGGCACGCTGACGCCACCGCCGTCCGACGCCGAAACCGCCGCGCAGATAGCACGTTTCGACGGACACGACACCACCGATGTGCTGGCCGCCTGGGACGCCGCGGCAACCCGGTTGCACCGCCTCGCCGAGCGGGGAACCGCTCCCCCGCTCGGCGACATCGTGGTGCACGAGCACGATATCCGGGGTGCCCTCGCCGCCCCCGGCGCCCGCCACGACGCCGCCGTGTCGCAAACCTCCGATCAACTGCTCAACATCCTGAAGACTCCGATGCCGTTGCGGGTGACCGTCGAGGACGGGGACTACCGCACCGGCCCGCAGGGCGGCGGCGAGATAGGCCTTCGCACCACCCGATTCGAGGTTTTGCGGTGGCGCACCGGGCGACGTAGCCGCGGTCAACTCGCAGCCATGGACTGGTCGGCCGATCCCACCCCGGTACTCGAACACCTGTACCTGTTCGGTCCCGCCGACGCTGACCTGACCGAGTAGGAGGACCTGTGAACAGCGAAACATCAAGCCGGCCGGTGATTGTGGACCGCTCGGTGTTCGAAGTCGACCTCGCCGCACTGCGGGTGCGCGAGAAGGCGCACACCCGTGAAGGCGACGCGATCGCAGCCGCGCGCAGGCGGCTGCCCATGGTGGAGGTGGATGCGACAGCGGAGTTGATCGGAGCCGACGGCCCGACCACGCTGCTCGACGCTTTCGAAGGCCGGCGCCAACTGCTGGTGTATCACTTCATGTGGCACACCGGACATCCCGCACCGGAGCAATGCGAGGGATGCACGTGGGTGACGACGCAGGTCGCCGAGCTGTCCTACCTGCACTCCCGAGACATCACCTACGCGGTCTTCGCGCAGGGCCCGTACCCCGAAACGGCGCGGTACCGCGAGTTCATGGGCTGGCAGGTGCCCTGGTATTCCGCCCTGCCCGCACTGGACACCCTCCTGGTCGGGCGCAGCGTCGGGATGATGCACATCGTCTGCTACCTGCGCGACGGTGACCGGGTCTTCGAGACGTACTGGACCACGCGCCGCGGCGTGGAAGCGATGGACTACAGCTACGCGCTCATGGACCTCACCGTGTACGGACGTCAAGAGCCGTGGGAGGACTCACCTGAGGGCTGGCCGCAGCACTGGCAGGTCGACGGTTCCAACACACGCATCGACGGCAGGCCGATACCGCAGTGGTCCCGGTTGGCCGCGGGCCGGTCCGACGACCTCAGCGGCTAGTCAACGCCCGCTCAAGCCGGGCCACATAGGCATCGACATCGCCGACCGCCGACTCGGCCGCGTGGACGCTGACCGCCACGGTGGCGCCGATGCCGTGCACACCGTGCGTCAGGCCCATCATCGGCGACAGCGCCGGGTATCCGGCCGTCATCACCACCGGCGTGCCAGCGAAGCGCAGATCTGCCGCACCGCGGTTGACGCTGGACACCACCGTATTGCCGGTCACCGTGGGCGAACGCAACGACGCATCGAATTGTCTTACACCCCAACGTAACAACGGGGCCGGCGTGGCGGCGTAGGCCCGGCTGGCGGCGAGCATCGCGGGATGCTGCGCACGACGACGCCGCTGGGCGAGATCCTCCACGATCCGTCCGATGCGGGCGTCCCGGTCCAGCGTCGGATACAGCCCGATGCCGACATTGCCGAATTGGTTGTTCGCCGTGCGGGGACCGGCTTTGGCCATCGGCACCTCCGCACCCAGATCCGCAGGATCGTCGCCTAGCTCACGTAGGTGCTCAGCGAGGGCCGCGGACACCGCGGCGAGCACCGCGACCGTGACGGTCGGACCGCCCAGCTCATCGCGGTTACGGACGATCGTGCGCACCGATATCGCTCCGGCGGGTGCGGCGTTACTACGCAGCGCCGCACGGGAATCCGCCTGCCGCGGGACCCGGCCATCCTCCTCGTCGCGCACCAGCACTCGGTGCCACCGCGCTGCTTGCGCGGCGCGCCAGGGCAGCCTGGCGGTCACCAAGCGGGGCACCTCGACGGCACGCACACCGCCCGGCCTGCCGAACATCAACCCCGCCAAATCCGCCGACCGGCCACCGTCGGCCAGCGCGTGCGCCGTCTGCATGACGATCACCGTCCCCACGCCGGTGACCGCGGGAATGTCGCGGACCCGAGGGAAAACGTGCACCCGCCAGGTGGCTCGAGCCGCGTCGAGCTGGTCACCGGCCAAAGCAGTCAGCGCGGAAAGACAATCGTCGAAGCCCGGTTCGCCGAGATCGTGCACGACGAACTGGTCGTCGCCGACGTGGCGGGGTTCCCACACCGGGTATCTCAGCCGGTGGTCGTCTCTGATCCGCAGACCCAGTTCGGGGCAGCACTGGGCGCGCTGACGCACGTCACGCACCGCCGCATCCAGATCTGTTGGCGCACCGGCGAACCCGTACAGGAGAAACTGATTATTCGGAATCGCGGCCGACATCCAGTAGTTCTGGGCGTCGATCGCCGCCAGCCTACGCACTACTGCGGCGCCCGCGCGGTGCCGATGAAGTCCAGGATGTGTCCGGCGACCGCGTCGGGCTGTTCGAGCTGCAGGAAGTGCCCGGCCCGCGCGACGATGCCGACGTCACTGCCCTCGGGCAGGATCCTCTCCACCCATCGCGCGTAATCCGGTGTGGCACAACCATCGTCGGCTCCATGCAGGTACAGCGACGGGATCAGCGGTGGGGACATCCAGTGCTGGTGCAGGCTCGCGTACCGGGCCGGGGGCGTGGTTCCGCGGAGCATCGCCCGGTAGTAGCCGATCGCCGCACGCCACCGCGCCGGCGCACCGATCGCGGCGTCGACGTGCCGCAGATCGTCGTCAGCGGCGTATCCAGGCGACCACCAATGCCAGAGCCGGGGCACGACCCACGATGCGGAACGCTCAGGCAGCCAGGGCAATTGGAAATACAACATGTACCAGCTACGCAGGAGCTGACGTGGCAACTGGGCCGCGAGCCTGGCACCGTCGGGCACACGCCCCAGCGGCTGGAACGACGCAAACGGCGGTACCGACATGATCACGGCGCGCTCAAACGGTCCGTCGGGCAACGCCGAAAGCCCGGTGGCCGCCATGGCCCCCCAGTCGTGCCCGATGACCACGTCGCGCCCCGTCGGCCCGACCGATTCGAGTACGCGCAGCGCATCATCCATCAATGCGCCGACGTGGTAGCTGCCGTCTGCCGGGATTCCCGACGGCACATAGCCGCGCTGAAACGGTGCCACCACCTTCCAGCCGGCAGCGGCCAAAGTGGGAGCGACCGTGCGCCAGCCGTAGGCGGTGTCGGGAAAACCGTGCAGACACAACGCGATCGGCCCGTCCTGCGGGCCCCACACGAGCGCCCGCAGTTGGACGGCGGGGGTGCTGACGTCACACCAGCGGGGCTCGGTCACTGTGGCACCACCGGTTCGAACTTCGACATCAACCACCGCCCGCCCTCGTTCACCATGGTGACCCGCACCGTCGACAACGTTATCTGCGGCGGTTTCTGGGCGACGGTGACGGTCTGGTTCAGATACAGCAGCACCTCCGCATGGTCGGGACTGGCGCTCACCGAACCGGCCTGCGGCACCTCGGCGACCGCGGTGACGCCCTGCGACTTGGCCCCCGGAATGACGGCGTTCTCGATCATCGCCGTGTAGATGCCGAGAAACTGTCCCGTCATCTTCTCGCGCGCGGCGTGGAGTTGCTGCTCGACTGTGTCGGGCTGGTAGGAGAGCATCTCGACGGTGATATCCCGTGCCGCCTGAACGGATTCGGTGCGGGCCCGCTCGGCCCCGGTCGATGCGGCAACCTGCCACTTGAAGATTGCGGCGGCCACCGTGAGCAGCAGTGCGAGTGCAGGCAGCACGCCGAGCACCAGGATCCGCGAGCGCCTCGTCGGCTCGAAAGCGTGTTTGCCGGTCACTGGATGAAATCCACGTTGGACACCTTCGGCGCACCCGGGTTCTGCTGCATCGTCAGCACCATCCGCCAGTACCGCGTCCGATCGGCCACGCCGGCATTGCTCGAGTTGACCGTCACCGCCACCATCACCCGCGCGTCGGTGTCCGACGCGGACACCAGCGCTGAACCGGTGATGGTGCCGACGGACTTCGATTTGGCCTGCTTGACGACCGCGAGATACGACTGTGACCGTCTCTCGAAATCGTCGTAGAACTGACCACTGGCCGAGTCGAGCACCCGCGCTACGTCGTCGTCGGCGTGTTCCCAGTCGACGTTGGTCAGTGCCAACGCCGCCTGCCGGCCGGCGTCGAGGAACATCTGGCGCTTCTCGTCGGCCAGATGAGTCTGTACAGCGCGAAACCCGAGCCACCCGGTGGCCGCCGCCAAGACGACCACCACTGCCGCTCCGGCGAGGGCCGCCAACCGCACCTGCGATAACCGCGGCCGCGCGCTCATGCCGGCATCTGCGGGCTCGGAGTCTTCGGTCTCGGGCTCCGGTTCGCGGTCGGGTTTCTGCTCGGCCTCAGCCGACTCGACCGACTCGTCGGTGCCGTCGTCTGCCATGAACGCTCCTCCGCGGGACAGCCACGTGTGCAAGTTCACACACTCGCCGTCCAACGTAACGTGCCGCAGCGTCGTGCCCGGTGGGCGGCTGTCGGCGCACGGAGCTATGCGCCGTCGGCCGCCGCCTCCAACTCGGCGACCACGAGTTTGCGCATGCCCATCATCGCCTTGGTCGCGGCCTGCGCCCTTGCCGGATCTGGATCACCGATCAGTTCGAACAGCCGGTCCGGGACAACCTGCCAGCTCAACCCGTAGCGATCCTTGAGCCAGCCGCACTGCGATTCCTCCCCGCCGTCGGTGAGGCGGTTCCAGTAGTAGTCGACTTCGTCCTGGTCTTTGCAGTCGATCATGAACGACACCGCCTCGGTGAACGGGAACTGCGGGCCGCCGTTGATGCCGATGAACCGGTGGCCGTCCAGCACGAAAACCACCGACACGTCGTTGAGCTCTTCGATCGACGAGTTGGGGAACACCGAGAGGTAGAACTCGGCGGCTTCGGCGAGATGACCGTCGAACCAGAGGGCGGGCGTGATGGGTGGCATTTGAGCTCTCCTTGGCATGCTCGGCGGGTGTCGTTTCCGGAACAGACCCTCCCTGCGGCCGAAACTCACCGCGGCCCTGGGTAACGTACGCACGGGGGCGGCCGAGAGGAATGTCCGTGAGCACCGGGAAACACAGCGAATCACGCGTCGTCACGTTCCGCGGGGTCGACGACCTCAGCTTGGTGGGCGACGAATGGAACGCCGACGCACCCCCCGACCGGCCAGTCGTGCTGTTGCTGCACGGCGGCGGGCAGAACCGGCACTCCTGGAAGAACACCGGCCAGATCCTGGCTGACCAGGGACTGCGTGTCATCGCTCTGGATTCGCGCGGCCACGGCGACAGTGACCGCTCCCCCAGCGCGAACTATTCGATCGAAGCACTGTGTGGCGACGTGGTGCAGATCCTCAATCAGCTGGCCCGGCCTGTGGTGTTGATCGGCGCGAGCATGGGTGGGTTGACGGGGATCCTCGCCGCGCACGAGGCAGGGCCGGACCTGGTGACCAAGCTGGTGCTCGTCGACGTGGTGCCCCGGTTCGAGAAAAGTGGCAGCGCCCGCATCCGCGATTTCATGTTCAACCACGTGCACGGCTTCGACTCGCTGGAGCAGGCGGCCGACGCCGTCGCCGAGTATCTGCCGCACCGCACCAAACCGCGCAGCGCCGAAGGACTGAAGAAGAACCTGCGGCTGCGCGACGGCCGATGGTACTGGCACTGGGATCCCGCATTCTTGACCAAACCCGAAGACGACCCGTTCATGCGGGTAGAGAAACTGGAGCATGCAGCGATGAACCTGACCGTCCCGATCCTGTTGATCCGCGGAAAGCTGTCGGATGTGGTGAGCACCGAAGGGGTCCAGGACTTCCTGGAGAAGGTGCCCGCCGCGGAGTTCACCGAGCTTTCCGAAGCGGGGCACACCGCCGCAGGCGACGACAACGACGCGTTCACCGAAGTTGTCGTGGAGTTCGTGAACCGATGACCACTGAGCGTGTGAACACCGTCGGATTCAACTTCCTGACCGAGTCCGGGCTGCCCGCGCCCCAGGTCACCGACGCGCAGGCCGAGGAGCTGCTCGCAACCCACTTCGGCATCGAGGCACAGGCGAAATCGCTGGGCAGCCAACAGGACAAGAACTTCCTGGTGACTAAGGGTGACGCTGTTGTCGGCGTGCTCAAGATCGCCAACCCGGCATTCAACGAGACCGAGCTGACCGCTCAAGATCTTGCAGCCGACCTGATCGCGACGACCGAGCCGGGACTGAGGGTTGCGGTCCCCGTGCCCAACATCCGCGGCGAGATACGCACTGAGGTAACCGGATTGGTCGAGGGTACGGCGTACGTGCGGCTGCTGCGCTACCTCCCCGGAGGCGCACTGATCGAGGCGGGCTACCTGTCCCCGGACACCATCGCCGAACTGGGTGACGTCGCCGCCCGCGTCACCCGCGCGCTGGCCGGGTTCGACCACCCGGGCCTGGACCGCATCCTGCAGTGGGACCTGCGCTACGCGGCTGAGGTGGTCACGACGCTGGCCTCCCACGTCGCCGACGACAGTGCCCGCGATCGCATCCTCGCCGCGGCCCAATCCGCCTGGGCCCGGGTCGAACCGCACGTCGACGCGCTGCCCCGACAAGCCATTCACATGGACCTGACCGACGCCAACGTGGTGGTGTCGCACGCGCCCGGTGGGACCGTGCGTCCGGACGGGATCATCGACCTCGGCGACCTGACCCACAGCTGGGCGGTCGGTGAACTGGCGATCACGTTGTCCTCGGTGCTGCAGCATCCCGGCAACGGCCCGACGCACATCCTGCCGGGCGTGCGGGCATTCCACCGGATCCGCCCGTTGACTGCCGCCGAGGCGGAAGTCTTGTGGCCCTTGCTCGTTCTGCGGACGGCGGTCCTGATCGTCAGCGGCGCGCAGCAGGCGGCGCTCGACCCCGACAACGCCTACATCACCGAGCAATCCGACGGTGAATGGCGGATGTTCGAGCAGGCCATCTCGGTACCCATGGACGTGATGACCGAGCTGATCAAGGCCGATCTGGGTTTCAGCGCCCCGGTCGCCCCGCTGCAGACCGCCACGCCGCTGATCGCCGGACTCGATCCGGCCGACGTCACCACGTTGGACCTGTCGGTGACCTCGGACGCGCTCGATTCCGGATTCGTACCGGGCGCGTGGTTACGGCCCGACCTCGAAGACGAACTCGCAAGGGCCGCAGTGGCCGACGGGGCCCGACTGGTGCTCACCCAGTTCGGCCAGCCCCGGATCACCCGGGCCCCCGCCCTCAGCCAGGCCGAGCCCGCCGTGGTGCCGACCGGGATCAGCCTGTGGGCCGCCGAATCCGTACCGCTGGCCTCCCCGTTCGACGGTGAAATCGTTGCCCGCACACCGGATTCCGTGACTTTGCGCGGCCGCGACGTCGAGTTGACGGTCTCGGGGATCGCTGCCCCGGCCGACGACGGCACCCTGGGCATCGCCGAGGCCGGCCGATGGGTGCAGTTGGCTGTCCGGCCGGTCGGAGCACCGGAGGCACCGCCGCTGACCACACCGGCCCTCGCACCGGGATGGCTGGCGCTGAGCCGTGACCCGCGTCCACTCCTGGGCTTGGACGTGCTGGCCGCCTCGACGGACGGCGACCTGATCGCGCGTCGCGACCAGTCGTTCGCGCCGGTGCAGGAGCACTACTACCGCAGGCCGCCGCAGATCGAACGTGGTTGGCGGCACTTTCTGATGGCGACCAGCGGTCGCTGCTACCTCGACATGGTCAACAACGTCACGGTGCTCGGGCACGCCCACCCGCGGATCGCCGCGGCGGCCGGGCGCCAGTTGCGCAGGCTCAACACCAACTCACGTTTCAACTACGCCGCCGTCGTCGAGTTCAGTGAGCGCCTGGCCGGCCTGTTGCCCGAACCCCTGGACACCGTGTTCCTGGTGAACTCCGGCTCGGAGGCCAGCGACCTCGCGTTGCGCCTGGCCATCGCGGCAGCGGGCCGCCCTGACGTGGTGGCGATGCGCGAGGCCTACCACGGCTGGACCTACGGCACCGACGCCGTCTCGACGTCGACGGCCGACAACCCGAATGCGCTTGCCACCCGGCCTAATTGGGTGCACACCGTGGAATCGCCCAACAGCTTCCGCGGCAAGTACCGGGGTGCTGACGTCGGACGGTACGCCGACGAGGCGGTGGCCCAGATCGAACAGCTGGCCGGCGACGGGCGAGCGCCCGCGGCGTTCATCTGCGAGACGGTCTACGGCAATGCCGGCGGCATGGCACTGCCGGACGGCTATCTGGAGAAGGTCTACGGCGCGGTCCGGGCGAACGGCGGTTACGCGGTCGCCGACGAAGTGCAGGTCGGCTACGGCCGTCTGGGCCACTGGTTCTGGGGCTTCCAGCAGCAAGGCGTCGTGCCCGACATCGTGTCGATGGCGAAGTCACTCGGCAACGGCTATCCACTGGGGGCGGTCGTCACCAGCCGCGAGGTCGCCGAGGCGTTCCGCAGTCAGGGCTACTTCTTCTCCTCTACCGGCGGAAGCCCACTGTCGTGCACCATCGGCATGACGGTGCTCGACGTGCTTCACGATGAAGGCTTGCAGCAGAACGCGGTTGACGTCGGAGCCCATCTCAAGTCACGCTTGCAGGCCCTCGCCGCCAAGCATCCGATCATCGGCACCGTGCACGGCGTCGGCCTGTACCTGGGCGTCGAGATGATCCGGGACCCCGAGACCCTCGAACCCGCCACCGAGGAAACCACGCTGATCTGCAATCGCATGCTCGAGCTCGGCGTCATCATCCAACCCACCGGCGATCACCAGAACATCCTGAAAACCAAGCCTCCGTTGTGCATTGACATTGCCGGCGCGGACTTTTACGCCGACGCCCTGGACCGGGTGTTGACCGAAGGCTGGTAGACGACTCGGCAGGGTGGCCTAGTCGAGGAGGCGGTCGGCCCCCTGGGAAGCGGTGCCGACTCGCTGGTGTGCGGTCAGCAGCAGACGGTCATAGTCCGCCCGGTCTGGGCGTGGCTGGGACTGGGCCAGTTCGAGGTAGTCGGCCACGATCTGTTCGGCCAACGGGCGCAGTTTGACGTTGTTTTGCTGCGATTGCCAGCGCAGCAGGTCGAAGGCCGCATCGGCATTCACCCCGTAAGCCAGCATCAGCATGCCCTTGGCTTGTTCGATGCTCTCGCGGTGCTCGACGATCGCGGCGAGGGCAGTATCGATGCGCTGCTCGCGCTGCTGCTGCTGCAGCGCGGCGGTGATATCGACATAGAAGCCGGTGCTGCCGATCACCACGCCGGTGTCATCCGTCAGCTGTTCAGCGATCACCACCACGTGGTGCACCTGGGAGCGCGTATCGATGATGCGGTGGCGGGAGCTGAAGGTCTGACGGCCGTGGCGCACCGCGTCGAGCGTGGCCGCCACATGCTCGTAGTCGTCGGGATGTTTGTGGGAGAGCACCACTTCCGTCGTCGTGGTCATGATGGCGGCCGGATAGCCGTGCATTGCGGCCACCTCGGGCGACCACTCCCAGCGTTCGTCGGTGAAGTAGAACGAGAACCGGCCCACGCGGGGTGAGTTCCCGTCCTGCGCCGCGATCCGCTCGACAGGAATCCCCGGGCCGGGGTCAGACATACCGGGTAGTTGCTGTCGGGTGGCCCCCACGTCACGCCCCCTTCTCGGAGAGACACACGCTGCCTACGCGTTGCGCGCCACCACCTGCGGCCACTGCGCGCGGCCAGCCCCTGCCATACGGTTTACGCCGCTTGGGGTCGGGATTCAATGGCCCATGATTCCGTTCCGCCAAAAGGGGTACCCGTTGGGTCGGCGCGTGATTGCCCCGTAGCTGGGGCATGGAGAAGATGGGATTGGCCATGGCAGTCGATTACGACGCACGACGGGCAGACACCGCCGGCGGCTCAGAACAGGCCCTACCCGAATTCCTGCCGGGGCCGGCACCACACGGACGCGAACTTGATCTAGATGAATCCGAGGCTGTGGAACCGTTGGAGCTGCCCGGCGCCGATTTGTCCGGCGAGCAACTATCGGTCCACGTCGTTCCCATCCAGGAAGACGAGTTCACCTGCGCGGTGTGCTTTCTCGTGCAACACCGCAGCCGGCTCGCCCGCAGTGGGCTCGCCGGGCCGATCTGCCGGGACTGCGTCGCGTAGCGACACCCCCGCCCGTTGGTCGGCGGGCACACTCCGGTATCCAATACTGATGCGGTGAGCCTCGCCCTCATTGCCATCGTCGTACTCGGCCTTGTCGCGGCAGCCGAAGCCGTTGCGTTGATCATGGTCTGGCGGCGGCTGCAGAGCAGCCGTGAGGAAGCCGAGGCGCTGCGACGACGCACCGACACCCGAGCGATGCTGCTGTCCGGCAGCCGCGAAGCCGTCAAGACCGTCTGGCAGACCGCGAACATCCTGCGCAAAGAGGGGTTCGGCGCCGCGGTGCGCTCGTCCATCGAGGATTTGGCCGACTGGGCCGAGGTCGAACGGCCCGACCTGGCCCGGCTGGCGCCCAACGGCAAGGTGACCATCCTGTTCTCCGACATCGAGGGCTCCACCGCACTCAACGAACAAATGGGCGACCGGGCCTGGGTCCGACTACTGGGCCGGCACGACCGACTGGTCCAGAAGTGCGTCAAGAACCACTCCGGTCATGTGGTCAAGAACCAGGGCGACGGGTACATGATCGCGTTCGCCCAGCCGGTCGAGGCCGTGCGTTGTGGCGTCGACCTGCAACGCGCCATGCGGCGGGAGCCAGACGGCATCCGCGTCCGCATCGGCATCCACAGCGGCCGGTCAGTGCGACGCGGCGACGATCTGTTCGGCCGCAACGTGGCGATGGCCGCACGGGTGGCCGCGCAGGCGCAGGGCGGCGAGACGCTCGTCAGCGAAGCGGTCCGGGACGCCCTTGCCGGCCACGACGATATCGCGCTCGCCGAGGGTCGCGACGTCGAGCTGAAAGGCTTCGCCGGGCAACACCGGCTATATGCCATCGGTTGAACGGCAGCTCCGGTTGCGACGCCGTGAGTTAGGTTCAGCCTGAACGCAACTCACGGTTTGGATTCAGCTCGCCGGCGGGGCGTCAACGTCGGCCAACCGCTGATGCAGCCGGGCCCGAATGTCGTCGGGCGTGTAAGCGTTGCGCTTGCGTTGGTCGCGGACGACCAGCACGCCGCCGGCCACCACTCCGGCGACACCGGCCAGACCAATCCACTTCCAAAGACTTTTCATGACGAGATTCTGCATAAGCTGCCCGGGTGAACGCACACACGGTCTCCCTCAGCCGGGCATTGCAGGAGACGCGGACCGGCGACATCTGGCTGTTCCGAGGCGGCTCCGGGCCGGACCGCGCCATCCAGACGCTGACCAACGCCCCGGTGAATCACGTCGGGATGACGGTGGCCATCGACGATCTCCCGCCGCTGATCTGGCATGCCGAACTCGGCCAGAAGCTGGTGGACCTCTGGACCGGCACCCATCACCGCGGTGTGCAGCTCAATGACGCCCGCGAGGTGGTCGAGCAGTGGATGAACCACTACGGGCAGCGCTGCTGGCTGCGTCAGCTCACGCCGTTCGCCACCCGCGAGCAGGAAGACCGACTGCTCAAGGTGGTGGCCCGGATGAACGGCACCGCGTTTCCGACCACCGCACGGCTGACGGGCCGGTGGATGCGTGGGCGGCTGCCGATCGTGAGCGACTTCACCCGTGGAATGCCGTTCGTGCACAAGAAAGTTCGCGAATCAGCTCAGCGGGACAAAGCGCGCAAACGCGAAGCCGGTCTGGAGACCGCGTACTGCGCGGAGACCGTCGCCATCACCTACGAGGAAATGGGCCTGATCAACACCGAGAAGCGGGAGAACTATTTCGACCCGGGCTCGTTCTGGAGCGGTGACCGGTTGCCGCTCACGCGCGGTTATCAACTCGGCGATGAGATCTCCGTCACTCTCGACTGAGCGTCGCTATACCTGCTGGCAGGTATAGCGGATTGCGGCCAGCACCGAGGAATTCCTCCGTGTCCGCGGGAAGGCTGGGTTCAGCAACCCAACCGGAGGTGTCGGATGCTGACTGCCGAGCGCCCGAGCGATCAGATGATGCAGCTCTACCATCACCACGCCGCCCCGTTGCGCCGCTATGCCTTCCGCCTCACCAACAATCACACCAGGGCCGAGGACGTGGTGCAGGAAACGTTGCTGCGGGCCTGGCGTCACATGTTGTCCACCGAGGGCGGGCCACCCGTAGGAGCCTGGCTGTTCACTGTCGCCCGTAACATCGTCATCGACGGCAGCCGAACGGCCCGATTTCGTTGTGAGATCAGTTCTCCCGAGGTTCCGGAGCTGCCCGATGAACTGGGAGCCGATGAGGTGAACGCCGCCTTGGACCGAATGTTGCTCGCCGAGGCGCTGACGCAACTGCCCGAAACCCACCGTGCCGTCCTCAGCCGCTCCTTCTATCTCGGCTGGACCACCCGGCAGATCGCCGACGACCTTGGCATCGCCGAGGGCACCGTGAAATCGAGGTTGCACTACGCCCTGCGGCGGCTGCGGCTCATTCTGCTCGAGATGGGGTGCGGCACCAACACCTGAACCCGGCTCCCGACAGCCGCGCAAGGTACATACTCATCCGGACCCGACGGAACCGCGGCCTGGAGTGGGATATGAATCGGTTGCTGCCCCTGCTGACGCTCGTTCTGATCGCGGGCTGTTCGGCGTCGCCCCAGAACACCCCGACGCCAACCTCATCGACGTCGTCGCCCTCGTCGGAATCCGCGGCGACTACGACTGTGGCGAGTTCTCCGGCGACTTCGACACCGGCCCCACCGGCTTCATCTGCGACCAACGTGCCCGCAGAACTCGGCCTGTGCACCGACGCCGATCTCGCGATCGCCAATGGAGACGTCGAATCGGCCGACACCATGCGCCGGCTGGCCGTGTCCTTCAAGAACACGTCGACGCACCCGTGCACCCTCGTCGGCTACCCGGGAGTCGATCTGGTGACCGCGGCCGGCGGCGTCCTGGTTCACGTCGACCGGCGTCCCGCAGCGGCGGCACACCGACTGACCTTGAACCCTGGTGATACCGCGAATGCGGACATCCAGGCGTCCGCCATCGACACGGCATCCGGCAAATCGTGCGCGCGTATCGGCACCGTGGTGGTCACCGCACCGGGCATTGATGTCCCCCACACCCTCAACGCCGCATTGCCCATCTGCAGTGCGACGGTCAGTTCGGTCGACTGAGCGTCGTCTCACACCGTCCCGCGGGCGGCCCAGGCGGTGGCCGTCACGGTGAACGGCCCATCACCCAGGCGTTCACGGGCGACGGTGGCGAGCCGTGTTCGGCCGTCATCGTCGAGTCGTTGAACGTAGTCGCCGGCGGGACCGACGCCGTAGGTGTAGGGCTCCCACCACTCCTCGAAGCTGGGGTGCACGACGTCGACCGAGATGGGGTCCTCCGTTACGTCGCGCAGTCCTGCGGCGTCGAACAGTTCGGAAAGGTGCCCCCTGTGCGCCCCGGACAGTAGCGCTTCATCCTGAGTAGCAGGGTCGATCGTGTGCACGACGTCCCAGAAAGGCGCCAACGCGCCCGTCGGCCCGTCCCACACGCACGCCGCGATCACGCCTCCACGCCGCGTCACCCGTGCCATCTGTCTGATCCCGCCCACCGGATCAGACATGAAATGCACCACCAACTGTGCGAGTGCCGCGTCGAAAGTGCCACTGTCGTAAGGCAATTGCTCGGCGGTGCCGAGACGCGCGTCGACGTCCGGAAACCGCGTGCGTATCGCGTCTACGAAGGACTGCGACGGATCGATCGCCATGACATCGGCACCGATTGCCTTCAACCGAGCCGTCAACGCCCCGGGACCGCACCCCACGTCGAGCACCGCGGTACCCGCCACGACCCCGGCGAAGGCACCAAAAACCTCCGCGAGCGGCTCGGCGTAGCGGCCCATGTAACGTCCGTAGGCCTCCGGCGAGACGTCAAAGCCCATCGAAAAATGCTACGTCGCCGATGACGCCACGACGGGGCAGATGCAACACCTAGTCAGTGTCAACGAAATTCACCAGAGCCTCGGTCTCAGCCGTCTCCCGGTCGATGTCGGCTTGCTCGCGCCGGGCCGCGGCCTCGTCGCGATCCTGCCGTTCGTCGACGCGTCGCTGCCGACTGATCTCACGCTCTGCGGGTGTACCTTCGCGCTCGTCGGCACGCTGCTCACGATCATCAGCCAACTGTTCACGCTCGTCGGCGATCCGTTCCCGCTCGTCAGCGATCCAATCTCGCCTGTTGGCAAGCAGTTCACGCCTTCTGACCTCCGCCTCACGGTGATCGAGAGCCTCCTCGCGCTCATCAAGCGCAGCGGACTCGCGTCGAACCTCAGCAGACGTGCGGGCGCGGTCGTCAACCACACTTCAACCATAGCCCCGTGGCCGTCACATGGACGTTTTCACATTCCGCGGGAGACTTGCCGTCATGAACAACACCGACGTGCGGCGCGCACTCGAAGCCCATTGGTCAGCCTCGGACGTCAACGACTTCGACGCCGAGCACCGGATCTACCGAGCCGACGCGGTGCTCGAGTATCCGCAGTCAGGCGAACGGATCAGAGGTCGCGAGAACATCCAGTCCTCGCGCGAAGCCCAGCCGAACGCGAAACGTTTCACGGTCCGACGCATCCTCGGTGGCGGCGATCTCTGGGTCAGCGAACTCGTCTTGACCTACGACGGTCAGCCGTTCTACGTGGTGAGCGTCATGGAGTTCGAAGACGGCGAAGTTGTCCGGGAGACACAGTATTTCGGTGATCCGTTCGAACCAGGGCCATCGCGCGCACAATGGGTCGAACACCTCGAATGACGGGGTCGCTGCTCGCGAACGGGCATCAAGGTGTGCCTCGTCTGTGACCTTCCTGCGACCGTGACCCGACAGGCTCACGTCATGGTGGCCCTCGAACTGATCTGCGTCGCGGCCGCAGCGATGTGGCTCGGCTATCGGCTGGGCCGCCGCACCGTGACGCCTTCTCCGCCCTGGTGGCGGCGCACACCTCGGTCTGCGCTGGGACAGCAGGCCGTCGCGTTGCTGGTCTTCGTGGCTGCGGGCCAGGTCCAGCGGTCGGCGCGCCGCAAACTGCGGAGTGCCCGCGTTGGGCGTTCACCGTTTCGGCTGCCTGCTAGACCGCGAACTTTGCGCGTGCCGCTTCGGTGACCGGGGTGAACAGATTGACGAGGTTTCCGTCTGGATCCCGGAACAACAGTGCGCGGTTGCCCCACGGCATCGTCGTCGGCTCGGTCACCACCTCGGGAACCTGTCCGCGAAGGCGTTCGTACTCGGCGTCCACGTCGTCGACGATGAATTCGATGATCGCCGTGCGATTGGCCGCAGGCTCGGCGGACCCGGCTCCGAACAGGGGCACGGTCTTGTCGCTGCCGATCGCCAAAGTTCCTACAGCCGTGGGGATTTCCGCGAAAAGCTCATTGCCCCATACCGCCGTGGAACCCGTCACCAATTCGTAGAAGGTCACCAGCTGCAACACATCGGCGGTGATGATCCGGGTCGAAACAAATCTCATGCCGCGCACGCTAGACCCGACCACTGACATGCCCTGCCGGTCCATCGGCAGGCAGGCGACAATCGTGCGATGAGCCCTGCCGCCCGACTCGGACTGGAACACCGCCTGGCCACATACGGCACGCTCGCCCCGGGCCGCTCGAACGCACACGTGCTCGAGGAGCTCTCCGGGACCTGGACCCGCGGATCGGTCAGAGGGCACCTGCACGAGCCTGGCTGGCGCATCTACCCGGGAATCGTGTTGGACGACTCAGGCCCGAGGTGGCCGTACACGTCTTCGTCTCCCCCGACCTGCCGGCGCACTGGCGGCGACTCGACGAATTCGAGGGGCCCGGCTATCGACGCGTCCCGGTTTCGGTGAGCAGCGAGGCCGGCGAAGTGAGCGCCTACGTGTACGCGCTGGTCGACGATCCGGGACAAACGTCACGGCAATCCAGTTTGTAGCCTGTCGGAATGGCCGAGCCTTTGGACGACGGACCCTTCTTTCACGGCACAAAGGCGGATTTGCAGGTGGGCGACCACCTCACCGCCGGTTTCCGGTCCAACTACCGACCCGAGATCGTGATGAACCACATCTACTTCACCGCGCTGCGCGACGGCGCGGGCCTCGCTGCTGAACTCGCGCCCGGCGACGGTGAACCGCGGGTCTACGTGGTGGAACCGACCGGGGAATTCGAGAACGATCCCAACGTCACCGACAAGAAGTTCCCTGGCAATCCCACGCGGTCCTACCGCAGTAGCGCGCCACTTCGGATCGTCGGCGAGGTGACGGATTGGACGCGACTGACGCCCGAGGCTCTCCAAATGTGGCGAGACAGGCTGGCCGCAATCCATGCCGACAGCCGCGGCGAGATCATCAACTGAGCCTCAAGCGATTCACCGCAGCGCGTCAATCGCGGTTGGCGCGCACTGCCTCGCGGATGAGTGCTTTGAACGCGTCGGCGTCCACTTCGTCGCCTTCGTGCAGATCGATGCACCGCCGGACTGCCGCGTCGAGACTCGCGTTGAACACATGATCTGGGTCGTCCAAGGACGCGCCTTTGGCGAAGGTCACCTTGACCTTGTCCTTGTACGTCTCCAGCGTGCAGATCAGGCCGTCCAGGGAAAACGTCGGCACGCCGTCAGGGTTCGACGGCTTGCGCCACTTCGTCTCCTCGACAACATCGGGTTCGGCTTGTTTGATCAATGACCGGAGCTCGTCGACCCGCTCGCTGCGCCAATCCCCACTCACAGCCGTCAATGTACTAGGCACACCTGGCCGACATCGAACGTGAAGAAGATTGCGACATTTCGCGAAATTCTCGCCATCTTCTGCACACTCGGCGTCCTACACGTTGAAGCGGAACTCCACCAAATTACCGCGTCGATAAACGTTATAGTTGATCGCATGACCTCGACCGCCGCACCGCGCCGTACCGTGTTTTACCTGCGCATTTCCCTCGACCACACCGGCGAAGGGCTGGCAATTGACCGGCAGCGCAAGGAGTGCCAGCGCATCGCCCGGCAACGCGGCTGGCGCGTCGTCGGCGAGTACGTCGACAACTCGATCAGTGCCAGCGACGCCCGCAAGAACCGGCCCGGCTACGACGCTCTGGTGAAGGCCTACGAGGCGGGCGAGTTCGACGCGCTGATCTGTTATGACATGGACCGGCTCACCCGCCAGCCCCGGCAGATGGAGGACTGGCTGGACGCCGCCGAGCAACGCGGCCTGGACCTCGTGACCGCAAACGGCGAGGCCGATCTGACGACCGACGCGGGCCGCACGTTCGTCCGTGTGCGCATGGCGTTCGCGCGCGGCGAGGTCGAGCGCAAAAGCGCGCGGCAGAAGGTCGCCGCCGTGCAGCGCGCCAAGCTCGGTCGCCCGCCGCTGGGTGTGCGAGCGACCGGATACACCGGCAAGGGTGAGACCGTGCCCGACGAGGCCGAGCTGGTGCGGCGCATCTTCAAGATGTTCCACTCCGGCGAGTCGCTGCGAGGCATCGCCGCCGCGCTCACGGCCGAAGGCCTCACCGCCCGCAGCGGCAAGCCGTGGAACCCGTCGAGCGTCCACGGCATCTTGAGCAACCCGCGATACGCGGGCCGGTCGACCTACAACCGCCACGCCGCCGTCCGCGACGCTCGCGAGGCCCGCCGGAAGGGCGACACAGTGGAGCCGTTAACGGTGACCCCTGGCACCTGGGAGCCGCTGGTCTCCGACGACGTGTTCGACGCGGTGCAGGCGCGTCTCACCGACCCTCGCCGCCGCACCCAGCAGGGCACCGACCGTAAGCACCTCGGCTCGGGACTGTTCGTGTGCGACGTCTGCAGCCAGCCGGTCGTGTCGTTCAGCGGTGGCCGGTATCGCTGCAAGGCCGCGTGCGTCAACCGCGCCCACGGCCCGGTCGACAATGTTCGGGTGCGGCGGATCGTCGCCGACGACGACCACGAGGCCCCGCTGGCGCGCGGCGTGGATGAGTTCGTCACGGCGGTCGTCACCGAGCGCCTGAGCCGTCCCGATGCCGCCGAGCTGCTGGCCCCGCCGGAGGTCGACACCGCACCGCTACGGGCCGAGCAGGACCGGCTGCGGGCACGTCTGGACACGATCGACGCCGAGTACGACGACGGCATCATCGACGGTCTCCGTTGGCGCACCGCCAAGGAGAAGGTCAACGCGCAACTCAGCGAGGTCGACCGCAAGATCAAGGCTGCGACGCCGGGCAGCGGTGCGCTCGGTGACGTGCTGGCCGCGCCCGACCCCGCCGAGGCGTTCCTGTCGGCGTCACTCATGGCCCGCCGCAGCGTCATCGAGGCGCTCGCCGAGGTGAGGCTGCGCCGAGGTACGCGCGGCTCAAAGACGTTTGACCCCAACACCGTTCGCGTCGAGTGGCGTCGATAGTTAGGACGACTAGAATCCCGACGTCGTCGGGATTGTCTGCGGTGCAACAGTTTTCGACTAGACGCACTCAACGATAGCGAGCTATAGTCGTCGCTAGCGTGCCGCGTTACAACGCCGCCCAGCAGCCAGCGGCACGCCTCCGCGAAGCCGTCAGATGCGGCGACGCGGAGGCCTCAGACTCAGGGGCACCCGAGGGTGTCCGCGCGTGTTCCCGAGGTCGGCCTGTGCTGGGGGCCGAGCCAGGTAAAGCACGCGGAACCGTACCGAGCAATCGGAGTTCCGCGTGTCCACCGCAACCGTTGACATCCCCGCCTACCTCACGACCGCCGACCTCGCTCGGCGGCTGCGACGGTCCGAACAGACCATCCGTATCTGGGTCGCCCATGAAGGCCTGCCCGCGCACCGCGTGAAGCGCCGCCTGCACTTCGATCCTGTCGAGGTCGACGCCTGGCTATCCGCCCGACGAGACGGCCAGCCTGCACCGCACGATCACCGCGCCGCGATCAAACGCCTGGTCGACGCCGCGCCCGAGCTGACCGACGACCAGGCCGCGCGCATCCGCGCCGTGCTGAGTGGCGGTGCCCGATGAGCGCGCTGACCGCTGAGCTGATCACGACCCTGCTGGACACCAGTGAACGCAATCTCGCCCGGTATCGCCGCACATACCGGCCCCTCGCCCGCACGGCGTTCGACCGGACCGTGAGCCGTGCAGGCCGGAACGACGGCCCGGCGTTGCTGTTTGACCTGTACTTCGGTCGCACGCTCGATCTGTCCCGGTCCGACATGGCGGGCGTCGTGGCTGACGTGTGGTCGGATGCGGAGTACCCCGCGCGGGCGTTCGATGACCCGCAGATATGGACGCACCTGTTCGTCGCCAATGGCTACAGCCACGACGGCGAAAAGGCCGACCGGCCCACCGAGTCGGTCGTCCTGTACCGGGGATGCACCCACGAAGGCCGCTTCGGCATGTCATGGACCTCTGACGTGGAGATGGCCCGCCGGTTCGCGTACGGCGGTCTGAGAGGCCGTGCGCAGGGGCAGGTCTATACCGCCGTCGTCGCTCCGGAGCACCTGCTGGCCTACATCGGGGAGCGGAGTGGCCGGGGCGAATCCGAGTACGTCGTGGACCCTTCCGGCCTGAGTGATCACAACGTCACCGTGCTGAGCGGCGGTGCCCGATGAGCCTCTACGACTACGAGGTGTCCCGGCAGATCGGCGCGACCGACCCGCCGTTCTACTCGCTGATCATGGCTGCCATCCGCAAGGCCGACACCCACAACGCCGCCCGGCTCCGCAGCGCGTTTCCCGAGGTGCACGCGGAGTTCGCCGCCCGCTACGACGCGCCCGGCGGCGTGCTGCCGACAGACCCCGAGGCCGCTCCATAGGCCGAGTTCGACCGCCCGAGATGGTCAGAGCGGCACCGGGGTTCGACTCCCCGATCGGGCGCGATCAGCCGAGACACCTTGGCTGGCAAAGGGAAGAGGCGGGTGGATAGACCACCCGCCCCAGCAACAGAAGGGTATCAACATCATGGCCGGTAACACGACCCGTCCGATAATCGATGAGTCCAACGGCACCGTGGCGTGCTGCGTCAGGCTGGACAGCACCTACGTCCATCAGACGCCCGTCCTCGCCTGGGACGCCCAGGGTTTCGCGCTGGTGGCCGACGTCGAGGGGTGCCACCTCGTGCGGGCTGCGGACTGGGCTGCCGAACAACATGGGACCGGCAGTCCGTGGCTGGTCACCGCTGACGAGGCCGCCCTCTACGCCGCCGAGGCCCAGAGCGGCGGTGCACGATGAGCGCCCGCGCCGCGATTCTCACCACCGCAGCTGTCGCCGCAGGTGTTGCCGTCGGCGTGCTGATCGCCGCACCCATCGACACCGGCAAGGCTGCACCCGCCGTCGAGCACAGCACCGGCACGTCGCTGACCTTTGCCGATCTGCTGTTCGCCGCCACTGGCACCGAGCCCGTCGAGGGTGACCCGGCGTTCGATTGCCGCCGCCACGGCGATCACATCTGCGGGCCGGGCAATCCGCAGGGCGTACCGCCCGGCGTCTACCGCGTGACCACAGCCGTCGACCTTGGTGACCTGATGGTTCCGGCCATCGCCGGGCAGCCCTTGCCCTCGAAATAGCCACTCGCACAACCCCGTCGAGGTCGGGTGACTCCGGCCCGACCCGGCGGAGGTCTGCACCCTCGACACGTAACGTCAGATAGCACAACCCCGTTCGGCCAAACACGAGAGGACACCGACCGTGACCACCACAACCACAACCGCCGCCGTTGCGCCGGAGTACCTGGACGAGAAGCAGACCGCCGCCAAGATCGGCGTGAAAGAGACGTCGCTGCGGGGCGACCGGCACCGGGGTGTCGGCCTCCCGTACGTCAAGATCGCCCACCGGATCAGGTACCGCGTCGCCGACATTGAGGCGTACCTCGCCGCGAACACCGTTGTTCCCCAACGTGACTGACCCCTAGATGCAGCGAGACCCGCCCCTCGGGGTAGGGGCGGGTCTCCAAACTGCTCGCGACTGCCCACAACCACGAAGGCCTCCGCGCACCTATCCGAGTCACCAATTCAGAAAGGCAGCAACACCATGTCTCCCAAGGAGAACGAGGCCGATTCTACCGGCAAGGGTGCCGATCGAGCCACTGAGCTGACGGCGCTGTTGGGCGACGCGCCCGCCGACGCCACCGACCACGAGGCCGTCGGCAAGTTCATCCGCCGCCTGGCCGAGGCCGGGTGCGCCGTGCTGTTCATCGTCCCCGGCTCGAAGCTGCCCGCCGACATGCGCACGCCGCAGCGGCGCAACGCCGACGACCGGGCGGCTCAGGAGGCGGCTCGCGAGGCAGGACGGCGCGACTGGAAGCAGGTCCGCTCGCCCGCCGGGCTGGCGCTGGCGACGACCGACGTCGACACGCTCGACGGCTGCCTGGCCCGCTACGTCAAGGTGTTCGCGTCGCGCTACCCCGACGGGGTGCCGGTGAACCTGGCTGTGGAGGTCGGCGGGTCGGGGCTGGTGGTGGTCGACTGCGACACCGCCGCTCAGATGGAACGGTGGTTCGGGGTCGCCGAGGTCGACCCCGACACTGCGCCCACGGTGCGCAGCCCCGGCCAGATCGGGCCGGACGGGACGATGGTGCACAGCGACGGCGGGCACTACTGGTTCGTCGTGCCGGATGGTGTTGAGCTGCCCGACAATCCCGGCGCGATGACGTGGGCCGGTGACGACGACGGGTTCGCGGTGCTGTGGAACCGCCGGTATGCGCTGATTCCGCCGAGCGTGCGCGCCGAGGGACCGTACACCGTCACCGGCGAGGTCTACGGCCTGCCCGATTGGCTGGCTGAGGCGATGACCGATGCCGGACGGCTGCGTGCCGAGCGCGCCGACCGGAGCCGGGCCGGTCTCGGCGGCGGCGATTCAGTGCAGAAGTGGGGCGCGCAGACCACCTGGGCGGAGATTCTGGCGGCGACCGAGTGGACCCCGACGGGCAAGACCGACGGCTGCGGCTGCGAGACGTGGACCGCGCCGGGCACCCACGCCAGCACGAAATCGGCGACCGCGCATGAGCCGGGTTGCGCTTTCAACGACTCGCCCGACCCGCACCTGCAGGTGTGGACCGACCACGACGCCGACCCGTTCGAGGAGTGGCGCAGAGGCGGCGAGGCCTCGTTCCCGGTCTCGCGGCTGCAGGCCGTTACCTCGATTCACTACGACAACAACCTGGGGGCTGCGATGGCCGCGCTGAGCGACGCCCACGACACGCTGGCGCTGGACGATGCCGCCGAGGTCGCGTTCCTCGACACCTACCGCAAGGCCAAGGCGGAGAGCGCCGACGTCGGCGACGAGACCGACGCGGGGCCGGGCGGCGGGCTGTTCGTGGACGTCGGCGCGCTGCTGCGGGGCGGCGGAGCGCCCAAGGCCGTGCCGAGCGTGCTCACCCGCAGCGACGGCAAGTGCCTGTTCTACCGGGGCAAGACCAACCTGTTGTTCGGCGACCCCGAGACCGCCAAGACGTGGATTGCGCTCGCCGCCGGGGCCGAGGAGCTGTGCAGCGGTGGGCGGTTCGTGTTCATCGACATGGACCACAACGGCGTCGACACCACTATCGAGCGGCTGCGCATGATGGGCGTGCCGACCGAGCTGCTCGCCGACCCGAGCCGATTCCTCTACGTCGAGCCGGAGGACAAAGAACACCTCGGCAAGGTGATCGGCTACTTGGAGCGGTGGAGTCCCGGTGTGGCGCTGCTGGATAGCGTCGGCGAGCTGCTGCCGCTGATGGGCCTGAACAGCAACAGCAACGACGAGGTGACGACCGCGTTCAACTTCACCGCTGGGGCGCTCGCGAAGGCCGGGGCGGCGGTGGTGCTGATCGACCACCTCGCCAAGAACGCCGACTCGCGGCGGCTCGGGCCGGTCGGTGCGTACGGCAAGACGCGAATCTTCAACGGGGCGATGGTTCGGGTGTTCCGCGTCGAGCAGTTCACCCCCGGCGAGGGCGGGGTGTCGTCGCTGTGGGTGCACAAGGACCGGCCCGGTGCGGTACGCCGGGAGACCGCCCCGCCGGACTCCGACGACGCTGACGACGCCGAGATCAAGCGCGACAACCTCCGGCGGTGGGGCGTGTTCAAGATGACCAGCACGCCCGTGCACGACGCGGAGGGCGTGCTGGTGCGCGACGCGGAAGGGTACGCGGCGGAGTCGCTGTCGTGGACCATCCGCCCGCCCAAGGGGTTGCACGGCGCACCGGGCGGGGTGGACATGCCCGACCCGCGGAAGGGCGGTCGGCCCAAGGGCGGCAAGACGGTCGACGGCTCCGCCGAGTACATCGCCGAGGACTCCCGCGTGTACCGGCTGCTGGTCGAGGCGCAGCGCGACGGGAAGTTCGACAAGAAGCCCAGCATCAAGGCGGCGCTGCAGACGATCGAGGTGACCGACAACCCCGCACCGCGTGCAGCTGCCAAACGATGGCTGGGCAACGGGTGCCCCGACAGCTTCGGCCCGCGCGATGAGGCCTGCTGAGCCTCGGAGAAAACCTCGGAGAAAACCTCGGCAGGGGGTTTTCTCCGAGGTTTTGTCGTCGGCGCTGTTTCCGCTGGTCGGAGGCGGTCTTGCCCCTCGGAGAAAACCTCGACCCCTAGGTATCGGAGGTTTTCTCCGAGGTTTTCTCCGAGCTTCCGCGCATTTCCCCAGGTCGCGAAGCAAAAGCCCCGGTCAGAGGTTTTCTCCGAGGTTTTCTCCGAGATTTGCCTGTTCACACAGCTCAGAAGTGGTTTTTGCCCTCGGAGAAAACCTAAACCCCTAACGGAAAGGGGTCGCGCGCGCGTGCGCGAGACCGACCAGGGCGGGAGCGGTGAGGTCGGCGACCGTCTCGCTCCCGCTCTCGACCTCGGCGCGCTGTCGCGGAGCGGGGCCGGGAGAGCTGCGAGAGCGGCGAGAAGGACTGCCGCTCAACGACTTACCCGACGGCGTCGGGTACTAGAGGAACGGGCCGAAATCAGGTAGTCATCAGGTATGCCCCCCGTCATGCCTCGCGCCGACAGCCAGGCTCGCGCCGAGCGCGTCGCGTACCTCCGCAACGTCGCGGGAGCCTCGTGGTCGGTGATCCGCGACGAACTCGGGTTCCGCTCGATCGGCGCGGTGCAGCAGGCCTACAAGTCCCACCAGAAGCGCAACCCCCTGCCGGGCGGTGAGGCGGTGCTCGCCGGGCTGCGCGATCGCCAGCAGTACCGGACCCAGAAGGGCACGCTCGCGTTGGAACGGGCGATGGCGGCGCGCGAATACTCCACCGTCGCAACCCTGATCCGCGCCCTCGCCGCCAACGATGCCGACCTCGCCAAGTGGTTCGGTATCGGCAGCGAGACCGTCAACGTCAACGTGACCACGTCCCTGCCGCAGGTGATCGCCGAGAACCGCGAGCGTCTGCTGGCGGTGCTCGACGCCGAGGTAGTCGACCAGAAGGAGATCGAACGATGACCACGATGACCAAGCGCGATGCCGTCGAGGCGGCGATGTCGCTGGCCGACGACGTCGCCGAGGGCCGACTGTCGCCGAGCGACCTTGAGGCTCAGGCGGTCTCCGAGCTGCGCGAGCTGTTCGGCACCGTCGTCGGCGAAGGCGACCCGCTCTGGGAGCTGCACGCCAACGTCGCCCGGCAAGCTGTCGGCCTCGGTGCACTCAGCGCCGACGAACTCACCGAGTGGGCCGCTGTCATGCGCCGTCGGGCCGGAGAGCCGCTAGAACCGTCCGGCCCTCACGATGACCCCTTGCCGGCCCAATCGTTGGCGAGCGAGGCAGAGAGCCACGATTCCGGTGACGCGGAGGCCGCTGACGACGCCGAACCTGCTCCGCTGCAGGGCGTGTCGATTGTGACGGCTCTGGCCGCGCTCGCCTCCGCCGCCCAACAGGCACACGTGGAGCCGACCCCGACCCCCGCACCGCAGCCCAGCGGTGAGGGTTACGACGCGACGCGCGGCTGGCAGCCGGGCAACACCCGGCGACTCTGAGAGGATCAATCACATGGCTGGAAACGACAGCGGTCTGGACACCACCCCCTGGCGCGCCTCGCGCCCGAACCTCGGCTCGACGGCTCCGCCGACCGCCGACCTCGGCACCGACTGGCAACCGAACGCCTCGACGTCGGCGTTCACGGCTCCGCCCGCCTCGACGGGCGCGCCGGGTTGGCGTCCGACCCGCTGACCGTGAAGCGCGCCGACATCGCCGCCACGGCAAGCCAACTGAGGCTGATCCTCGGCGCGATCGAGCGGGGTGAGTTGGAGGCCAGCGCCACCGAGCGCACCCGGCTTGAGGGCGCGGCGGCTGCACTCGACGCGCTCGCCGGAGACGCACCAGCCGTTTAACCCAAACGGTCGATTGCGTTATAAGATCGGGGTATGACCGCGCCCCGCACCCGCCGCCGACGCACTCAGACCGCGCCCGCTGGCACCGTCGTTGCCTACATCCGCGTCTCCACCGAGGAGCAAGCCGCCAGCGGTGCCGGGCTCGAAGCGCAGCGCGCCGCAATCACTTCCGAGTGCGAGCGTCGAGGCTGGACCGTGGTCGGCTGGCACGCCGATGAGGGCGTCAGCGGCGGCAAGGCGCTCGACGCACGCCCGGCCCTGACCGCCGCGCTCGACGCCGTGGAGTCGTCCGAGGCGGCGGTGCTTATGGTCGCCAAGTCCGACCGGCTGGCCCGCAGCCTGGGCACACTGCTGCACGTCATCGACCGCGCCGAGCGCGCGGGCGGCGTGGTTGTCGCCGTCGATGGGACGGTCGACACCAGTACGGCGGCAGGCCGGTTCACGACTCAGATCATGGGCAGCGTCGCGGAGTTGGAGCGCGGACTCATCAGCGATCGGACCAAGGCCGCGCTCGCCGTCCGCAAGGCGCAGGGCGTGCGCCTCGGTCGTCCGACGACCGTCCCGCAGTCGGTGGTCGAGCGCATCACCTCCGAGCGCGCTGCAGGCGCAACCTGGGCAGCCATCGCCGACGGACTCAACGCCGACGGCACCCCCACCGGCCAGGGCGGCTCAAAGTGGTTCCCCAACACAGTCGCTCGCATCCACAAGCGCGCGGCAGCCTAACCGCGACGCGACGCGCCCGACAGACCCCGGTCAATTTCTAGTCGACCGGGGTCTTTGCGTTTGCCCTGGCCCGAGACCGTTTCGACCGTATAACCGGGATAGCAAGTTATACCGTAATCCCTTGCACCCCAAGCGCTTACGGCTAAGCGCTTGCACCTAAGCGGGGTATCGTCGGCGGCATGACTACCGCTGCACCCGATCGGCACGCTGACCCTCGAACCCGCTCGGCCAAGGGCTGGCGCGCCCGTCTGGGCCTGCTCGCCTCTGCGGGCGAGACCGACGGCCCGAGGGTCGCCGAAGCCAAGGCCGCGCTGTCGTGGTGGAGAGCCCGAGAGTTCTTGGTCAACGAGTTCGGCGAGGAACGCGGTGAGTCGTTGCTTGAAGTGATCTACCCGCAGCAGACAGCGGAGGCCGCTGAGGCGGTGGCCCGATGAGCGCGCCCGAGGTCTCGCACGCGGAGCAGCCTCAGCCCGGCGTCTCGGACGCTCAGCTTGATCAGCTCCGGCGACGCATCGAGGAGCCCCACGACCGCCAGCCGGAGCGCCTCGTGATCCCCAACAACACGCCCGCCGGTCGAGCGGCGCAGCGTCCGCAGCCGGGTGGTGCTCTGCCCGTCTCGCAGGCCGAGACCCGTCGCCGTCGGCTCGCCGGTCTCCCGACGGTCAACTACGGCAGCGTGAGCGGCGGGTGGTCGACCGTCGCCGAGGTCGCCGAGCGGATCGGACCGCTGGCAAAGCGCATCGCTGCCGCCGAGCGGCCTGGGCGGTTCTCCTGGCGAGGGTCGCAGGTCGGCGTCCACGATCTGGTCGAGGGCGTCCACGAGATCGCCGGTGACATCACCGGCTGGCTCGCCGAGGCCGATGCCCGCGCCAAGACCAAGCACCTCGCCGCCGATCCCGGCAAGCGGCGGTACGCGATGACGACGTTGTGCGACCTGGCTCCGCGCCCGGCGCTGCCCGAGGTGACCGACGCGATGATCGCTGACGGCTCGTGGGCGGCGGCGCTGACGGAGATGGTTGCGCCGCTGGATGGTCCGCTGGCTGATCTGCTCCGCCGCGCCTATCCGCCGGGCGCGCCTGAGCTGCGGGGTGCGCTGTCGAGGTCGGAGCGACTGGAAAAGCTACTTCGCGACTCGCTCGACCGTCCGGTGGCAGAACTTGTTCGCCGTCTCGATCGTGCCGACCGCGAGGCCGCGAAGCCGAGCGCCCTCGCCAAGGCTGAGGCGGCGCGCGCCGAGCTGGAAGCGATGGGAGTCGAGATATGAGCGCCGACACCACATCTCGCGCCGAGGCTGAGGCCTACGACGGTCCGCGCTGCCGGAGCTGCGGAGGCCCGTGCATCCGCTGGAAGGGCGACGTCTGGGGCTACACGTGCACGGCCTGCATCAACGCCCACCTCGCCGAGGCGGCGGCGCGGGCCGACGAGCACGAGCGGGTCGACCGGCAACGAATGGCCCGCAAGCGGCGGGAGGCGACCCCGTGAGCCCTGTTGACAGCCCGGTGCAGTTCGTCGCCCTCTTCACAACAACGTTCCTCGTTTCGGTGGTAACCGTCGGGGCGGTGCTGGACCTGCGCTATGTGCCGCAGCACCGTCCCGACGTCACCCCGCCGGGGGAGGCCTCGGCGAATCCGAGGACATGACCGTAATGACCACCCGAAAGGACCAGACATGACCGTCACAAATGCCCGTAAGTCCAAGCACCCGTTGACATTCGGTGATCTGACCCCCCGCGAACAAATGGGGCTGCGTACCGCTGTCCACGAGAGTTCGCACGCCATCGTCGGCACCTTGCTCGGCGGTCGGGTCCGGTCGGCGGTGTTGTCAGTCGGGCGCATGTTCGGCGTCAACGGTCTGACGACGTTCGAGGAGACCGCCAGGGATAGTGCGCCTCTGATCGCCTATGCGGGGCCGTACGGTGAGGCTCGCTGGCTTGAAGGAGGCCGACACCCCTCCCAACGGTTGATGTTCGCCCTGATGCGCGGCAGCGGCGGCGGGGACCATCGGGCGCTCTGCGCGGCTGCGGCGTCGGCGGATGTGTACGGCACCGGGAACACCTCAGCAGAGGCCCGCCGACGCGTGCCGCCGCTGTTGGACCGCGCTTGGCCTGCGGTGATCAACCTCGCCCAGGTGGTCCATCGCGAAGGCGAGGCCCGCCACGAGCATGTCCTCGCCGCTCTCGGCATCACCGACGGCGGCGGGCCGGGCAGCTCGCAGCTCGCCAGCCTCAAGGCCGGTCTGCGCCGCGTGCCCCCGATCAGCCCGCCCGCATAACCCCCTCAACCGTCCACAACCACGAAGGCCTCCCCCGCAACCTCCCCAACGACGCAACACCAACGCCGAGGAGACCCTCATGATCACCACCATCGACCGCCGACCCGGCAGCCGGAGCATCGACTACCTGCCGGACTACTGCCCGCACTGCAACCCCCTCGGCGACCAGGCCGACCGCCCCGTTCGGATGGCCTCGCTGACCGAGCCGACCGAGGTCCGGTGGGGCGGTGGCCGGTTCGCGAGCTGCGAGTACCGCTGCGACGGCTGCGGGCACCAGTGGACGCGCACCGACCTGTGGGGCGCGCAGGAGGCCGGGTTCGGTCCCAAGCAACGGAGGACTGCCGCATGAGCGCCGCGACTCTCGTCCCGATCCACGCCCTGACCGCTGCCCGTGCGCTGCGGGCCGGTCGGGACCGTCAGAAGCCCGCCTCGCCCGCCGATCTGGCGCGGCGGCTCGACCCGAAATTCGTCATCACCCCGACGATTCGGCTGCTGTCAGACATCGCGGTACGCACCGTCGAACAACCCGACGAACGCGACATCGTCACCACCCCGCCCCGCACCGGCAAGTCGCAGCTACTCGCCATCTGGACGTCGGTGTGGGCGCTGTCGCGGAATCCCGACCTCGAAGTGGTGATCGTCTCCTACTCCGATGAGCTGGCCCAGGCGCACAGCCGCGCTGCGAGGCAGATCATCAAGGAACACGCCGACTACCTCGGTATCCGCCTCAGCCAGGACGCGCGAGCGGTGGGGCGGTGGCAGGTCGAGGGACGCAAAGGCGGGCTGCTCGCGACCGGCATCAACTCCGGCGTAACAGGTTTCGGTGCCGACCTGCTCGTGATTGACGACCCGGTGAAGGATGCGCAGGAGGCCGATTCCGCCGCGCACCGTCGCCGCGTCGCCAGCGAATATCGCTCGACCCTCGCCCCGCGCGTTCACCCCGGCGGGTCGACGCTGCTCGTGATGACGCGGTGGCATCCCGCCGACTTGGCCGGGGAGCTGATCGACAGCGAACCGGATGTGTGGACCCGCACCAACATTCCCGCCGTCTCCGAGACCGGCATACCCGACGCGCTGGGTCGTGCGCCGGGCGTGGCGATGATCTCCGCGCTCGGCTTCACGCCGGAGCACTACGCCGCCAACCGCCGCACCTCCGGCGAGCGTGCCTGGTACGCGCTGTACATGGGCAATCCGACCACCCCCGAGGGCGGTCTGATCAAGGCCTCGTGGATCGAGAGCTGGCGTCTGCCGGTCGCCCCGGCGGGTCCGATCAGAACCGTGATCGGGGTCGACCCGTCCGACTCCGGCAGCGGCGACAGCTGCGGGCTCATCGCCGCATCGTCCTACGCCGACGGCACCGTCGTGCTCATCGCCGACGTCTCCGAGCCGATGACCTCCGAGCGGTGGGCGCGGCGGGCGGTCGAGCTGGCGATCAGCACGGGAGCATCCGAAATCGCGATCGAGTCGTTCGCCGCCGGGACGACGTACCGCGCAGTCGTCGCCGACGTCATCAAGCGGATGCGTCCCGACCGCCCGATCCGCGTAACCGCCTGGCCTCCCAAGGGTTCAGGGCGCGGCAAGGGCGACGCCGAGGCCCGCAGCGCCGCGCTGCGCCAGGCCCTCGAAGTCGGCACATGCCGCGTCGCCGGACATCTCCCGTCGTTCGAGGCGCAGGCGGTCGCGTGGCAGAGCGGGCAGCACCAGCCCGACAGCCTCGCGGCGGCGGTCGTGGCTCACGACGTGCTCGCCGCCGGGGCGGGTGTCGCCCGCTTCGTCTCGCCGATCGACACCGAACGCCGGATGCGTGAAGGGCGGGGTGCGCCGCCTCCGGCGTGGATGACTCGCCGTCTGGGCGGTTAAGTGGCGGCGCGTCAAACACATCGAACGTCTGTCCGATGTGCTGTCATGGATTGACCGGGCCTCGACGGTGAGTGCCCAACGAGTCGTCGTGGGAGGGCTGCGATGGCCGCTCGCGGGTGGGGTCCGTGGACACAGATCAAGCTGGACGCACTTGAGGACTACCTCAGCGCGTTTACGAAGGCGTCGCAGCGCGCGAACGGCACCGTGTATCTCGATCTGTTCGCGGGTGCCTTCTCCAACACCGACCGGCTGACTGGCGCACCGATAATGGGTTCCCCGTACCGCGCTCTCAGCGTCACACCGCCTTTCAGCAAGGTCTATGGATTCGAGAAGCAGGAGCGAACCGCCAAGCAGCTGGAAGTGAAGTTGCGCGGTGAATTCCCCGGCCGCGACATCGTCATCACGCCCGGCGACTGCAACCTCACCGCGCCCGCAGTGCTCAAGGGCATGGACGTCTACTGGCGCAAGAAGCCGACCTTCGCCATGATCGACCAGTTCATGGCGGAGGTCCACTGGGATAGCATCTGCGCGCTGGCCAGTCACCGGCTTCGCTCAGCACCAGATCGGCCCGAACGCAAGACGGAGTTGTGGCTGTACTTCGGCGACTCATTCATCCCACGCGGCCTCGGATCGAAGAAGCCCGGCGAGGCCGAGGCAATCGCCGCTCGGATCGACCGCATGTACGGCAACCCCAACTGGCGCTACATCAAACAGGCTCGCGATGATGACGTGATCTCCGGCAAGACCCTCAAGGCTGAGCTGGTCAACCTGATGCGTTGGCAACTCGAAAAAGAACTCGGGTACGCCGTCACGGTCCCGCTCGAGTTCATCAACGAGCGCGGCGGCGGCCTCTACACGGTCATATTCGCAACCGATCACCCTGTCGGGGAGAAGATCATGCGCCACATATTCAAGGCGTCGACCGGTGCTCTCGACAGAATGGTTCGGCTTCGGAAAGCGCGCGACGTTTTGGCGCGTGCGGACAAGCTCGGTGCAGCGACCGGCCAGTCCGGTCTGTTCGACCTGACGCCGGATGAGGCGATCGGCAAGGCCGATCGGACGACCGAGATCGAGCTACTCGGGCCGCCCCAGGTGCCAGAATTCTACGGCTATGACGAGTTCGGCCACTAGACGAGCGTTGAGGTCGGCATGTCATCCCAGCGTCGACCGTCAAGCACGCGACCATGTGCTTTGGGCGTGCGTCCGCCCCACTGCTTGAAGAAGAATGCGACACCTTCGTCCTGACACGCATCACGGATCTCGCGGACCCAGTCGGCGTCGATGAAGCGGTGGTTAGGTCCGGATTCGCCCCCTGCGATAACCCAGTGAATGCCGTCGAGGTTCAAGCCCGTCAACGGCCCAAGTAGTGGCTCGCAGGATAGAAACCTGACAGCAGCGGGCACGTCACGAAGGTGATCGACCCGCTGCAGCGTGGCGGCGTTCTCGACGGAAACGCCCATCCAGAGGTTGCTAGGCCAGTCCAGCTTTTCGGCCACACGACGAAGGCGCAGGCTGCGTTTCGTGAGTACCTGGTACGTGTGCTGCGGAGTGTCTCGACAGACATCGAAGACATCGCGGATGAAATCGAGCGGTACCCGAGCGTGAAACAGGTCGCTCATCGAGTTGACGAACACGACACGCGGAGCGCGCCAGCGGGTGGGTTCGTCAAGGGCTTCAGGATGGATGGTGACGTCGAAGCCTGGGCCGGACGTCCTCGGGTCGCCGTCGTTCTGGTACTTCGCCGACCCCATTGCTTTGAGCCGTTTGGCCAGCGTCATTGCGTAGCAGTGGTCACACCCAGCGGAAACCCGGTCGCACCCCGTAACCGGGTTCCACGTCGCCTCGGTCCACTCGATTGCTGATCGGTCCGCCATCAGGTCACACCAGCCTCACTAGTAACTCGAACGCTCGTTCGATACCCTACGTGCTCGGAGACTAACTGCAGGTCACGACACACCGCCCCGGTCAAGCACCGTACGCGCCAAGACTCTTCCATCAATCGCCGCAAAAAGTGGGGCCTCAGGCTCACACGCGCGGCATCATTGTGCCGACTAAGCCGGATATGCAGCGGCCCTGAGCCGCCGTCGCTAGTAGACGTTTATCCGTGCCGGAACTCGACGACATCCCCGTCGGCCATGACGTAGTCCTTGCCTTCCATGCGGACCTTGCCGGCGGCCTTGGCCGCAGCCATCGAACCGGCCGCGACGAGGTCGTCGAAGGACACCACCTCGGCCTTGATGAAGCCCTTCTCGAAGTCGCTGTGGATGACGCCGGCCGCCTTGGGTGCGGTGTCACCCTGGTGGATCGTCCAGGCGCGTGCTTCTTTGGGCCCTGCGGTCAGGTAGGTCTGCAGGCGCAGCGTGTGGAACCCGGCCCGGGCCAGCGCGTCGAGCCCGCGTTCGGTCTGGCCGATCGACTCCAGCAGTTCGGCAGCGGACTCGTCGTCGAGCTCGAGCAGTTCCGCCTCGATCTTGGCGTCGAGGAACACGGCGTCGGCCGGAGCGACGAGCTCACGAAGTTCGTTCTTGCGGGCCTCGTCGGTCAGGACACCCTCGTCGGCGTTGAACACGTAGAGGAACGGTTTGGTGGTGAGCAGATTGAGCTCACGCAGCAGCGCGGCGTCGGCGCCCGCGCTGAAGAGTGTCTTGCCACTGTTGAGCACCTCTTGGGCGGCCACTGCGGCGTCGTAGATGGGCTTGCGGTCCTTGTGGGTGCGGGCTTCCTTCTCCAGCCGCGGCACCGCCTTCTCCAGCGTCTGCATGTCGGCGAGGATCAGCTCGGTCTCGATGACCTCGATATCCGAGCGTGGATCGACGCGTCCGTCCACGTGCACCACGTCGTCGTCGGTGAACACCCGGACGACCTGGCAAATCGCGTCGCATTCGCGGATGTTGGCCAGGAACTTGTTTCCCAGCCCCGCACCCTCGGACGCGCCTTTGACGATTCCGGCGATATCGACGAACGTGACCGGCGCCGGAACCAGCTTCTCCGAGCCGAACATCTTCGCGAGTTCATCGAGGCGCGGATCCGGCAGCGGCACCACACCCTCGTTGGGTTCGATGGTCGCGAAGGGGTAGTTGGCCGCCAACACGTTGTTGCGTGTCAGGGCATTGAACAGAGTCGACTTACCGACGTTCGGCAAACCGACGATTCCCAGGTTCAGGCTCACAGGAACCACAGTCTGCCAGAGTGTCGGGGGCACGCCAGCGCGCGCTGGCGGCGCGCGGTGCCATCGAGCCGGTACGGTCTACCTGTGTCCGGACAGCGCGCACAGTCGGCAGTGCCGGCTGACCACCGCTCTGTGTACCCCAAATGGCCTGGTGTGCCGTGGTGGGGTGCTGTGCTGCTGGCTGTGACGGCTACCGCGATCGGCTTCGCGTTCGACGCCGGATCCGGTGACCGGGAACTCAGCACATTCTTCGCGGTCTGCTACGTCCTGGGCTGCCTCGGCGCCGTGCTCGCGGTGCGGCAATCCGGGGTGTTCACGGCGGTGATCCAGCCGCCGTTGATCCTGTTCGTGGCGGTACCCGGGTCCTACTTCCTGTTCCACGGCGGCCAGTTGGGCGGGGTCAAGGACCTGGCCATCAACTGTGGTTACCCGCTGATCGAACGCTTCCCGTTGATGCTGTTCACCACGGCTGCGGTGTTGCTGATCGGCCTGGCTCGCTGGTACTTCGCCCTCGCGACCCGACACAGCGCCGCGAAGGCCGAGAAGGCCGACGGCACGGAGAGCGCGAACACGCGAAAAGCGACCGTCGCCGCGGCCAAAACCGGAATTGTGGCGGCTGTCACAACGAAGCTGTCAGGCCTGATACTCCGCAAACCCGCGACGCGACGATCGTCGGCGCAGGCGTCGGCCGATGAGGCACCACCGCGGCGGCGGCCCGCTGACCGTTCGCAGCGGCCTGATCGTGCAAGCCGAACCAGCCGTGCGGACCGCACCGCCGACCGACCTGAGCGGCCCGACCGCACCGACCGGCCCAGGCGGCGACGTCCCGCGGCGGCGGCCGAGGAGGCCGGCACTGAGCGCCGGGCGACCAAGCGGACCACCGCGCCGCGACCTCGACCCAGCCGTCCGCCGCTCGACGAGTTCGGTGAGCCGCTGCCTGAGCGGCCCCGCAGGCCACGGGCGCCGCGAACCGCCGAGCCGCCTCTGGTGCCCCCGACCGACGCCCGCCGCAGGGTGCGTACCCAGCCGCGTGAGCCTCGTAAACAGCCTCCGCCGGAGCGGAACAGTGCCGCACAGCCGCGTCGGCGTCGCTTCGACGACTATCAGCCGTTCGAGGACCCGTTCGAAGCGCCCCGCAACGGCAACGGCAGTTCGAATGGCCGCCCGACTCACCACCCGGTCTCGCGGGTGCGTTACCGCGGCGCCGAGGACGAAGACGAGCGCAGGGAGTACAGGAGCCGGCCGCGCTCATCAACGCGCGGCCGGGACAGCACCTGGGAATACGACGGCTGAAGGCGCTCAGGCGCGCGGCGGACGGATTTCGCGTGGAAGTGCGAACACCAGCGTCTCGTTGGCCGTGGTGACCGGCTGGACGGTGTCGAAGCCATAGTCGGCGAGCCGCTCCAGCACACCGCGGACCAGCACCTCGGGCACTGACGCCCCGGAGGTGACGCCGACCGTGGTGACGCCATCCAGCCAGCTCGGGTCGATGTCCTCGGCGTAGTCCACCAGGTGAGCGGCGCGGGAGCCGGCGCCGAGCGCCACCTCGACCAGCCGCACTGAGTTCGACGAGTTCCGCGAGCCGACCACGATGACCAACTCACATTCGGGTGCCATGGCCTTGACCGCCACCTGGCGATTCTGCGTGGCGTAGCAGATGTCGTCGCTCGGCGGATCCTGCAGCTTGGGGAACTTCTCCCGCAGCCGCTGCACGGTCTCCATGGTCTCGTCGACGCTCAGCGTGGTCTGCGACAGCCAGATCACCTTGTCCTCGTCGCGGACGGTGACGTTGTCCACCGAGTCGGGGCCGTCGACGAGCTGGACGTGGTCGGGCGCCTCGCCTGCGGTACCGATCACTTCCTCGTGACCCTCATGGCCGATCAGCAGGATGTCGTAGTCGTCGCGGGCGAACCGCTTGGCCTCGTTGTGCACCTTGGTGACCAGCGGACAGGTGGCGTCGATGACCTTGAGGTCGCGGTCGGCAGCCGACTCGTGCACGGTCGGCGCGACACCGTGCGCCGAGAACACGACGATCGAGCCCTCCGGCACCTCGTCGGTCTCGTCGACGAAGATGGCGCCGGCCTTGGCCAAGGTCTGCACCACATGCACGTTGTGCACGATCTCGTGGCGGACGTACACCGGCGCCCCATGCTTTTCGAGCGCCCGCTCGACGGTTTCCACGGCGCGGTCCACGCCTGCGCAGTAGCCCCGCGGCTCGGCCAGCAGGACACGCTTGCCTGCCACGCCGGAACTCACCGAGCTGGAGGCACCCGGGATACCCATATTCACTGTTGGCGGCATGTCACCAGGGTACGGGGAGCCGCCTTGAGTGAGCCAGCCGTAGTCTGGTGGCCATGGGAACTGCACCGTATGGGGTCCGGCTGCTCGTAGGCGCGGCGGTGACGGCGATCGAGGAGACCCGCAGGCTGCCCCACACCATTCTCACGTACCCGATGACCGTGGCCAGCCAGGCCGCCAACCTCTTCATGCACGTGCAGCAGAACCTCGCCGAGCTGGTGATCAAGGGGGACGAAACTCTCGAGCAGCTGTTTCCTCCCAAGGATGAACAGCCCGAGTGGGCCACGTTCGACGAAGACCTCGACACCGGTAGCGAGGACGACTCCGCCCCGCAGACCGAAGGCGAACGCCGGACCGAGGGCAGGTTCGCTCTGTACAGCACGGGTGAGCCGGGCGCAGGCAGCGTCGCGGGCAATGGCCGGGCGGGCGCCCCCCAGCCGGCCGCGACGGGCACCGCGCCCGCGATCGTCGGCGAGGTGGACTACGACGCCCTGACGCTCGCGCAGCTGCGGGCTCGGCTGACCTCGCTGCGCGTCGCCGATCTCGAGGCTCTGCTGGCCTATGAGGAGGCTGGTCGGGCCCGCGCACCGTTCGTCACGCTGCTCACCAACAGGATCACCCGCGCGAACGCGAAGTGACCGAACCCGGCCAGTCACCGGAGAACCCATGGCCGGTTCGCGCCGTCGCGACCCGCGTCGCCAAGTGGATCGACCGGCTCGGTGCCGTGTGGGTCGAGGGTCAGCTCACCGAGCTGAAGGTGCGCCCCGACTCCAAGACCGTGTTCATGGTGCTGCGCGACCCGGCCGCGGACATGTCCCTGACCCTGACCTGCCCGCGCGATCTGGTGCGCAACGCCCCGGTCAGACTCACCGAGGGCACCCAGGTGATCATCTGCGGCAAGCCCAACTTTTACACCGGCCGCGGCTCATTCTCGTTGCGGGTCAGCGAGATTCGCGCCGTCGGCATCGGTGAGCTACTCGCCCGCATCGACCGGCTGCGCCGCCTGCTGGACGCCGAAGGGTTGTTCGACCCGCGGCTCAAACGGCCAATCCCCTTCCTGCCCAACACCATCGGGCTGATCACCGGACGCGCGTCGGCTGCCGAGCACGACGTCACCACCGTCGCGGCGGGACGATGGCCCGCCGTACGGTTCGCCGTCCGCAACACCATCGTGCAAGGCCCCAACGCCGTGCCGCAGATCGTGGAGGCACTCGCGGCCCTCGACGGGGACCCCGCCGTCGACGTCATCGTGCTGGCCCGCGGCGGCGGCAGCGTCGAGGATCTGCTGCCGTTCTCCGACGAAACCCTGTGCCGCGCCATATCCGCCTGTCGCACACCGGTGGTCAGTGCGATCGGCCACGAGCCGGACAACCCGCTGTGCGATCTGGTCGCCGACCTGCGCGCGGCCACACCGACCGACGCCGCCAAGCGCATCGTGCCCGACGCCGCAGCAGAGCAGGCCCTGGTCGCCGACCAGCGCAGGCGTAGCGCCCGCGCGTTGCGCAACTGGGTACATCGCGAACAGCACCACCTCGACCAGCTGCGCAGCCGCCCGGTACTGGCTCTGCCACTAGCCGCACTGGCTGCCCGCGAGGACGAGATCCAGCGGGCACGGGCTACCGCACAACGCGACATCACCCGGTTGATCTCCGCGGAGAGCGAGACCATCGGCCACCTGTCCGCCCGGCTGATCACCCTGGGCCCGGCCGCAACGCTGGCGCGCGGTTACGCAGTGGTGCAGACCGTGCCCACCTCGGGCGCACCCTCGGTTTTGCGTTCGGTCGATGACGCCCCGCGGGGCACGCAGCTGCGGGTGCGGGTGTCCGACGGCGTGGTGACCGCGGTGAGCGAAGGCCCCGAGAAGAGCACGGCAGAAGGATCGGAATGAAGCCCATTAGTGAGCTGGGATACGAAGAGGCCCGCGACGAACTGATTGCCGTCGTGCAGCAACTGGAACAGGGAGGCCTCGATCTCGACGCTTCACTGAATCTCTGGGAAAGAGGCGAAGAACTGGCCAAACGTTGCGAAGAACACTTAGCCGGAGCTCGCAACAGAGTAGAGCAGGCACTCGCCGCCAGAGATGGTGACGACGATTGATCGGGCAAGTGAAGTTGCGGCACGCAGTCGAAACTGGAACATGTTTCAGTTATGCTCTCCGCCATGGGTGACGCATCTCTCAACACCGGGGATTTCTCTGCTCCTCACGTCCGCAATCTCGGCCGGGTGCTGGTCACCGGCGGCTCCGGCTTCGTCGGCGCCAACCTGGTGAGCGAACTGCTCGACCGTGGGTACACCGTCCGGTCCTTCGATCGGGCGCCGTCGACGTTGGGCGACCACGCCGGCCTGGAGGTGCTGCAGGGCGACATCTGCGATCCGGAAACGGTGGCGGCGGCCGTCAAAGACATCGACACGGTGTTCCACACAGCGGCCATCATCGATCTCATGGGCGGCGCCTCGGTCACCGACGAATACCGCAACCGCAGCTTCGCCGTCAACGTCGAGGGCACCAAGAACCTGGTCCATGCAGCACAAGCGGCCGGCGTCAAACGGTTCGTGTACACGGCATCCAACAGCGTGGTCATGGGTGGCCAGCACATCGTCAACGGCGACGAGACCCTGCCGTACACCCAGCGGTTCAACGACCTCTACACCGAGACCAAGGTCGTCGCCGAGAAGTTCGTGCTCAGCCAGAACGGCGAGCACGGCATGCTCACATGCTCGATCCGCCCCAGCGGCATCTGGGGGCGCGGCGACCAGACCATGTTCCGCAAGGTCTTCGAGAACGTGTTGGCCGGGCACGTCAAGGTGCTGGTCGGCAACAAGAACATCAAGCTGGATAACACGTACGTGCACAACCTGATTCACGGTTTCATCCTGGCCGCCGAACATCTGGTGCCCGGCGGCACGGCTCCCGGCCAGGCCTACTTCATCAACGACGGCGATCCGGTCAACATGTTCGAGTTCGCCCGCCCGGTGATCGCGGCGTGCGGGCGCAGGCTTCCCAACGTCCGGGTGTCGGGACGGCTCGTGCACAAGGCCATGACGCTGTGGCAACGGTTGCACTTCAAGTTCGGCATCCCCGAGCCGTTGATCGAACCCCTTGCCGTGGAACGGCTTTACCTCAACAACTACTTCTCGATCGCCAAAGCCAAGCGCGACCTGGGATACGAGCCGCTGTTCACCACGCAGCAGGCGATGTCGGCGAGCATGCCGTACTACGTCGAGTTGTTCCGCCAGATGGAGGCCGGCCCGGCCAAGCAGCCGGCCCTCGCCTGACCTCAGCGATACAGGTGCACCGGATGGTGGGTGCCCTGCTCGATGCGAGCTGACGCCAGGTGCAGCAGCTCGGTACCCAGCGCGATCAGCGCACGGGCCGCCGCGATGTCCTCACCGACCGTCGGCGCGCTCGGGTCTTTGGGATTACGGTAGGCATCTCCGGTGGTTGTGATGACGCCGTCATGTAGCTGTGCGTGCGCTGATGCGTGGGTGTGAATGTCGTCCTCGGAAAACTCGATTTCGACGAACCACTTGTTGGACAGATCTTTGTCGTACATGTCGATCAACCTCCGCATTCCAGCGTGCGCCGTCGTCGTCCGCAACGCCAGAGTGGACATTGTCGTAAATTTCTCCGCCAGTGCTCCCCAACCCGCAGCGCTGGCCGCCCGCACCGCATAAAGTCCAACGGACACAGGTTGATCCGTGGCGAGGGGGCTTTCATGCCTGACGGCAAACCGAACATCCTGGTGATCGGGGGCGACGACATCGGCATCAGCAACCTGAGTTGTTACAGCGACGGGCTGATGGGCTACCGGACGGCTTCACCGACTCATACAGCGAGCAAAGCTGCACGGCCGGTCGGGCGGTGTTCATCGGCGAGTTTCAGCATCGACCCGGTGGTCGAGAAACTGCACGAGTATTTGGCCAAGGACTGACGGAGAGGAACCTCGAATGCCCAACGGAAAACCCAACATCCTGGTCATCTGGGGCGACGACATCGGGATCAGCAACCTCAGCTGCTACAGCATGGGGTTGATGGGCTACCAGACGCCCAACATCGACCGTCTCGCCAAAGAGGGCATGCTGTTCACCGACGCCTACGGCGAGCAGAGTTGCACCGCCGGCCGCTCGGCGTTCATCACCGGGCAGAGCGTCTATCGCACCGGCCTGTCCAAGGTCGGCTTTCCGGGAGCCGACGTCGGCCTGCAGGCCGAGGACCCGACCATCGCCGAGTGCCTCAAACCGCTGGGGTACGCCACCGGCCAGTTCGGCAAGAACCACCTCGGCGACCTCAACAAGTACCTGCCGACGGTGCACGGGTTCGACGAGTTCTTCGGCAACTTGTATCACCTCAACGTCGAGGAGGAGCCCGAGCTCCCGGACTACCCGAAGAAAGAACAGTTCCCGATCCTCGCCGATCTGCAGCGGCCCCGTGGCGTGATCCACTCCTGGGCCACCGACGAGGTCTCCACCGAGCCCGACGATCCCAAGTACGGCCCGGTGGGCAAGCAGCGCATCGAGGACACCGGCCCGCTCACCAAGAAGCGGATGGAGACCATCGACGACGACACCACCGATGCCTGCGTCGACTTCATCCGACGCCAAGTCGCAGCGGACACACCGTTTTTCGTGTGGATGAACACCACCCACATGCACTTGCGCACGCACACCAAGCCGGAATCGCTCGGCCAGGCCGGTGTATGGCAGTCGCCGTACCACGACACGATGATCGATCACGACCGCCATGTCGGAAAGCTGCTCGATCTCGTCGACGAATTGGGCATCGCCGAGGACACCATCGTCATCTACTCGACCGACAACGGTCCGCATGCCAACACCTGGCCCGACGGTGCGACCACCCCGTTCCGCAGCGAGAAGAACACCAACTGGGAGGGCGCGTTCCGCATCCCCGAACTGATCCGCTGGCCCGGAAAGATCAAGGCGGGCAGCATCTCCAACGAGATCATCCAGCACCACGACTGGTTCCCCACGTTCCTCGCCGCGGCCGGGGAACCCGACATCATCGACAAGCTCAAGGCAGGCCACAAGGCCGGGGACAAGGAGTTCAAGGTCCACCTGGACGCCTTCAATCTGCTGCCGTACCTCACCGGGGAGGTCGACGAGAGCCCACGCAAAGGCTTCATCTATTTCTCCGACGACTGCGACGTGCTCGGATTGCGTTTCCACAACTGGAAAGTCGTGTTCCAGGAGCAACGCTGCCAAGGGACGCTGCAGATCTGGGCCGAGCCGTTCACGCCGCTGCGGGCACCCAAGATCTACAACCTGCGCACCGATCCCTATGAGCGCGGCGACATCACGTCCAATACGTACTACGACTGGTGGCTCGATCACGACTACATCGCGTTCTACGCGGGAGCCATCGTGACGCAGTTCCTCGAGACCTTCAAGGAGTTTCCGCCGCGCCAGGAGGCGGCGTCGTTCACCATCAACCAGGCCGTCGCCAAACTGCACGCATTCCTGGCGGCCGACTAGATGCTGGAGTCCTGGAAGGACGGGCCGGTGAAGCAGGCGATCGTCGACTTCACCGGCCGGGCCACCGCCGACGTCGCCCCCGAGGAACGGGTTGCGGTGTTCGACAACGACGGAACGCTGTGGTGTGAGAAACCCGCCTATATCCAATTGGATTTCCTGGTGCGCAGGCTGGCCGAACAGGCCGCGGCCGACCCGGCACTCGCCGCCAGGCAGCCGTACGCCGCAGCCGCATCCGGTGACCTCGACTGGTTCGGCGACGCCGTCACCAAGCACTACAACGGCGACGACTCGGCACTCAAAGTCCTTGCCGGAGGCATCCTTTCGGCATATGCCGGTTTGCCGGTCGAAGACCACGCCGAGTGTGTCAAGGCGTTCTTCGCCGACGCGCAGCATCCGACACTGAAGCGGCCGTACACCTCCTGTGGCTACGGTCCGATGGTCGAGTTGCTGCGTTACCTCGAAGCCAACGGCTTCACCACCTACATAGCATCCGGCGGCGGCCGCGACTTCATGCGTCCGGTCACCACCGCGATGTACGGCATCCCACCGGAACGGGTCATCGGCAGTTCGGTCGGGCTCGACTTCGCCGACGGCCACCTCAAAACCACGGCGACACCGGAGTTCCTGGACGACGGTCCGGTCAAGCCGGTACGTATCTGGGGCCGTATCGGTAGGCGCCCGATCTTCGCGGCAGGCAACTCCAACGGCGACATCGAGATGCTCGAGTACACCAGCGCAGGTGCCGGCCCGTCGTTGAGCATGCTGCTGCGCCACGACGACGCTGAGCGCGAATTCGATTACACCGCAGGCGCCGAGAGAGCATTGGCGCTGGCCGCTGACCGCGGCTGGACGGTGGCGAGCATGCGCGACGACTGGGCGCGGGTCTTTGACTGAACTGATATGGATCCCGCCACAGACCACGGTCTTGGGATCTGACCAGCATTACCCCGAGGAAGCGCCGGCGCGGGAGGTGTCGGTCGACGGCTTCTGGATCCAGCCGCACCAGGTGACCAACGCCCAGTACGCGGAGTTCGTGGCCGACACCGACTATGTCACCGTCGCTGAGCGGCCGGTGAATCCCGACGACTTCCCCGGCGCCCCACCGGAAAACCTGGTGCCGGGGTCGATGGTGTTCCACCGCACCCCGGGACCGGTCGACCTACGGCATCTCAGTCAATGGTGGACCTGGACACCTGGCGCATGCTGGAACCACCCGCGCGGCCCCCGGTCCTCGGTCAAAGGCCGTGAGCAACACCCTGTGGTGCACATCGCCTTCGAAGACGCTGCGGCATACGCGGATTGGGCCGGTTTGGCCCTGCCCACCGAAGCCCAATGGGAGACCGCGGCGCGTGGCGGGTTGACCGGGACGGCGTACACGTGGGGCGATGAGCCTGAATCGCCGGGTCGACGCATGGCCAATTATTGGCACGGCGAGTTTCCATACCTACCCGAAACCGGCTACGGCACAACCACACCGGTAGGCAGCTTCGAGCCGAACGGCTACGGCTTGTTCGACATGGCGGGCAACGTGTGGGAGTGGACCACAGACTGGTACGGCGAGGACCGCGCCACCACCCCCTGCTGCGCAGCAGACAGCCGCGACCCGCAGTTCGGGATTCCCCGCAAGGTCATCAAGGGCGGATCGTTCCTGTGCGCCGACAGCTACTGCATGCGGTACCGGCCTGCGGCACGGCGCCCGCAGATGGTGGATACCGGCATGAGCCACATCGGTTTTCGCTGCGTCAAGATGGAGGGAACGGCATGAACGACGAGAGCATCCGCGACGCGTACATCTACCTGCTGGGCAGGATGCTGGTCATCCGGCAAGAGATGACCGACCGCGCCGGCGACGGATTCGCCTACAACACAGTCCGTTACAACCCGTTGGGGTCGGCGGATTTCGTGAACCCCAATTTCGACGTCGCGTATCTCGAGGCGTGGATCGCGGTCGACGACGACACCGCGGTGCTGCTCGAGGTTCCGGAGATCACCGGCCGCTATTACACCGCCCAAGTCCTCGACGAGTGGGGTGAGGTGATCGTCAACATCAACGAGCGGGCCACCCCGGTCAAGCCGTCGGGCACGTTCGCATTCACGAAACCCGGCTCTACCGTGAGTATTCCACCCGGAGCCAGCCGCATCGACCTGCACTCGGGCAAGGCCAAACTGCTCGGCCGCATCGAGTTGGGCGACGACCCTGACATCGCGGTCGCGCTGCAAAAACGGTTCACACTGACCCCGCTCGGCGACATCACCGTCCCCGCTCCCCCACCGGTTCCCGGCTTCGACAACACCGCGCTGCTGGGCGTGGAGATCTTCGACTTGGCCCGCACCGTAGTGCCGTCGGCACTGGATGTGTCCCCGGCCGCAGCCGGCATGCAGTTGCAGGCGGGCGCGGTGGCCGACCACGTCGCGGGCAGTGCCGCAAACCGCGCCGAGGTGGACCGTCTGCTGACCGAGATCGTGATCCCTGAATTCCGCGACTACGCGTACACCAAAAGCGCACGGGTAGTGAACAACTGGATTGTCGGCGATACGGGCGGACACTACGGCGCCGACTACACCAAACGCACGGTGGCCAACCTCATCGGCCTGTGGGCCAACAGCCCATCCGAGGTGATCTACTTCAGCGGCAGTCTCGACGCCGACGGCAAACCACTCGACGGTGCGGGCAGCTACGTCCTGAACTTCCCGGCCGACGCGCTGCCAGCCTCCGCCGTCGACGGCTACTGGTCGGTGATTCTCGTATCGGTCCCGGATTTCCGCGTCGTCCCGAACCACTTGAACCGCTACAACTTCAACAGCCACTCCGATCTGGCCGTCGAGACCGACGGCTCACTCAGGATCGGCCTCGGCGCGAACGTGCCTGCAGGAGTGGCGGAATCGAATTGGCTGCCGTGTCAGCCCGGTGAGCGGTTCTCTCTGACATTCCGCGCATACGTGCCCAAGGACATCGTCCGGACAGGGCAGTGGGCGCCGCCGCCCATCGTGCGGTCGCCCTAGCCGAACGCCGGCGCGACAAAGCGATCCAGCATCCGTCGCTCCGACGCCTCGTCGGCGCCCGGCCAGAACAACATCGACAACACCACGCGCACAATCCAGTCCGCGGCCGCACCGTCGCCATCGGCCAACCCGGCCAGCTCGGTCGCAAAACCGGTGACCGCGTCCGATTCGGTCAACCCGCCTCCGCTACCGCTGCGCAGCGAGGTCATGAGCAGGTCGGCCATGGGATCCGACCGGATGAGCCGCAGCGCCACGACGACCGCCGTCAGCACCCGGTCCGCCCCGGAGAGCCCGTCCACCTGACGCCGGACCTCTTCGACGATCCTGGCCGCCAGCCGGGACAACACAGCGTCGCGGATCTCGGACTTGCCGCCCGCATGCCGGTACACCGTCGCGCGCGAGCAGTGCACCCGCGCGGCAATGGCGTCGATGTCGAGCGAGTCCAGACCGTCGCGGGCCACCAACTCCGTGGCCGCGGCATAGATGCGCTCAGCGGCGTGCGCACGCCGGTCACCACCGACCAACCAGTCGTCACCGCGCGGAGACACAATAGCTACCGTATCTCATCTTGAGACAAAAACAGACTTCTATCTCAGCATCGCCGCAGCGTACCGCGCCCTGCTGAGACGGCGGCCGCTGCCCGTCGCCGAACCGGCATGTCAACTTCGGCCCAGCCCGTTGACGACGCCGGGAACAGCCCGACAACCTGGGCGAATGCTCCTGGCACACGACCTCTTCGACCGGGCCTACCTGCAGAACCCCTACGCCCTCTACGACCGGATGCGCGCCGAAAACGCCGTAACTCGCATCGGTGAATCGGCCTTCTACGCCGCGACGTCATTCGAAGCCGTCGTCGAGGCCACCGGTCGCCCGCAAGACTTCTCGTCGAATCTCACCGCCGCCATGTGGCATCAACCGGACGGCACCATCACCGAGTTCGCCATGGACGGCCCGGGCGGTGCCACGCACGTGCTGGCGACCGCCGACGATCCGATCCACGCCGCCCACCGCAAGCTGGTGTTGCCCCGCCTGGCGGCCAAACGAATCCGCGAACTTGAGCCGTTCGTCGCCGCGACCACGGCGGACCTACTGCCGACCGGAGACTTCGACTGGATGGCCACCATCGCCGATCGCTTGCCCATGCTGGTGGTGGCGCGCCTGCTCGGGCTGCCGGCCGCCGATGCCGATCAGCTGGTCACCTGGGCATACGCCAGCACACAGTTGCTCGACGGTCTGGTCGACGCGGACCAGCTGACGGCGTCGGGTATCGCGGCGGTCGAGCTCGGGGGTTACCTGGTCGAACAGTTCGGGCGCGCTTCGGCGAAAGCGGGAGACGACCTGCTGGGCGATTTCGCCACCTACTGCGCGGCGGAGCGGCTCGGTTCGGACACCGCGGTGTTCATGCTGATCCAGTTGGTCAGCGCCGGCGCGGAATCGACGGCGTCGCTGATCGGCAGCGCTGTGCACATCCTGGCGCAACGGCCGGAGGTCGCAGACCGGCTGCGCCGCGACGCGGGCCTGCTCCCCGTGTTTCTGGAGGAGGTGCTGCGGTACGAGTCACCGTTTCGGGGCCATTTCCGGCACGTGCTGGCAGATACGGCGCTGGCGGGGACGGCCATGCCGGCCGGATCTCATCTCCTGCTGCTGTGGGGTGCGGCCAACAGGGATCCGGCGACGTTCGAGAATCCGCATGAATTCCGAATGGAGCGTGCCAACGCCAAGGGCCACCTGGCGTTCGGGAGGGGTGCGCACTTCTGTGTGGGCGCCGCGCTGGCGCGGCTTGAGGCGCGGGTCGTGATATCGCAGTTGCTGGCGGCCGGAAGCGTCATCGAGCCAACCGGGGACCCCGAGTGGCTCCCCAGCCTGCTGGTGCGCCGGCTGAGCCGGCTGCCACTGACTGTGCGGTGAGGCTCAGGCCCGTTGCGGGTCGGCGGCGATGCTGTCGTCGTCGACGAACACGAGGCCACCGTCATCGAGGTTGACGGCCCAGCGTCGGGCCGGCCCCACGATCCGCTCGCCGGCGATCTCGACGGCGGTGCCTGCCAGATCCGCGAAGTCCTCGACGACGACCCCATGTAGGGCATCGTCGGTTCCGGGATACACCGTGACCGGTGTGCCCACAGCTATCTGACCGGCAACCTGTTCCGATCCGCTGTCGTTAACCCCCGCTACGACATCTTCTGACATTCCGCACCTCCCCAATTGTCGACGAGTGCAACCGAGTACATCACAATCACCTGCGATCTGCTCGTTTTCTTTTCTTCTCCACAGCCACAATGCAGACACCTCAGGCAAACTGACAAATCGAAATATGAATGGTCGTCGGGCAAATCGTCACAGAAACGCCGCCGAAGGATCGACCATCACATCCGGGCGCGGAAAGTGATCTAGATCTCACGCAAGGTTGGCAACCCCAGCAGCATTCGCCGTACTCATCTCCCACCCAGCCCAGTCCATGTCGGCAGGTTGCTGCCGAGGGGCAAGCGAATGGCTGCTCGGTGTTCCGCCGAATCGGCGCCATCGGCGGTGACGCGCACCACAGCACGGTTCGCTACTGTTGCAACACGTTCTAACGAGGAGACCCATGTCGGGAGATACCGTTCTTGTGACCGGAGCGTTCGGGCTGGTCGGGTCGAAGGTCGTACAGACGCTGGCCGCCTCGGGACGCGAGGTCGTGGCAACGGATCTCGACATACCGGCCAACCGGAAAGCCGCCGCTCAGCTACCTACCAACGTGCGCCTGCGGTGGGCCGATCTGACCGACGCGGCGGCGGTGAACTCCCTCGTCGCCGAGATCTCCCCCGCCGCGATCATCCACCTCGCGGCGATCATCCCGCCGTTCTGCTACATGCGCCGCGGACTGGCCCGCAAGGTCAACGTCGAGGCCACCGCAGCACTGCTGCGAGCGGCCGAGGTGCAGGCCCAACCGCCACGGTTCGTGCAGGCCTCCAGCGTCGCGGTCTACGGTGCCCGCAATCCGCATCGGATCGCCGATGTGCTGACCGCGGACACCCCGACCAACCCCTCCGACATCTACGGCGCCCACAAGGTCGAGGCTGAATCCCTGGTCCGGGCCTCCACCCTGGACTGGCTGATCCTGCGGCTGGGCGGGGTGATGAGCTGCGAGTTCAGTCTGGACATCGACGTCGACCTGATCTCGTTCGAGAGCGTGCTGCCCGCCGACGGACGGCTGCAGACAGTCGACGTGCGCGACGTCGCCGAGGCGTTCGCAAAGGCCACCACCGTGGACGCCAACCGTGAAGTCCTGCTGATCGGCGGCGATCCGACGCATCGGCACACCCAGTCGGCAGTGGGCTCCCAGGCGGCCGCCGCCATGGGAATCAGGGGCGGCCTGCCGATCGGCCGGCCCGGCGACCCCGACAGTGACACGGCGTGGTTCGCCACCGACTGGATGGACACCGACCGCGCGCAGGAAGTGCTCGGCTTCCAGCATCACTCGTGGAGCCGGCTGCTGGCCGATACCCGGGCCAACGCCGGATGGAAACGCGTGCCGATCGGCGTGGCCGCACCGCTGATCCGCGGTTTCCTGCGATCGAAGTCGGCATACAAGGACTATCCCGGCCGGTACGCCGACGTGTGGAACGCGATAGCGAAGAAGTGGGGCGACCCGAGTCCGGACATGGCCGATGCGTGACCCCGCCATGCCGGGCCATGTCATGAAACTCGCCGGAGCGTAGCCGCCGAACGACGAGCCCGCCGGACGATAAGGTCAGCGCAACGGCGGGAAAGGCGGCATGGACAACCAATTCACGCTCACCCAGAGACGCGCATTGGCGGTCACCACCGTCATCGCACTGGTGCTCGGCGCCTACTTCCTGCGCAGTTTCTTCATCCTGATCGTGATGGCCGCCGTCGGCGCCTACCTGTTCTCGCCGCTGTATCACCGACTGCTGCGCCGGTTCGGTACCGGGCTGTCGGCCACGCTGACGCTGCTGTGGGCACTGTTGCTGTTGATCGTGCCGGTGTCGCTGTTGGTCTTTCTCGGCATCGTGCAGGTCACCCAGATGGTCAACGCAGTCAGCAACTGGGTGGGCGCGACCGATCTGAGCACCTTGGGCACCCGCACCCTCGACCTGGTCAACTCCCTGCTGGAGCGCGTGCCGTTCCTGCACATCCACGTCACCGCGGAATCGTTGCGCGGCACCATCGTCACGCTGTCGCAGCGGATCGGCGAATGGCTGCTCAGCGTCCTGCAGGGCGCTGTCGGCGGGATGGTCGGCGCCATCACGTCGTCGATCATCTTCCTGTACGTGTTCATATCGCTGCTGGTCAATCAGGACAGCGTGCTCACGCTGATCCGCCGGCTCAACCCGCTCGGCGAGGAGATCACCGACCTGTATCTGGCCAAGACCGGCGCCATGGTCAAGGGCACGGTCAAAGGCCAGTTCGTCATCGCGCTGTGCCAAGGCGTCGCAGGCGCGATCTCGATCTACATCGGCGGCTTCCACGAAGGGTTCTTCATCTTCGCGATCCTGCTGACCGCGCTGTCGGTGATCCCGCTCGGCGGCGGCATCGTCACCATCCCGTTCGGCATCGGGATGGTGTTCTTCGGCAATGTCACCGGCGGCATCTTCGTGGTGGCGTGGCATCTGCTGGTCGTCACCAACATCGACAACGTGCTGCGCCCGTTCCTGGTACCGAAGACCGCGCGGCTGGACCCGGCGCTGATGCTGCTGGCGGTCTTCGCAGGCATCTCGATGTTCGGTTTCTTCGGCCTGGTGATCGGCCCGGTGCTGATGATCATCATCGTCACCACCGTGAGCGTCTATCTGGCGGTCTACAAGGGCGTCGAGCTGGAGGCGTACGAGGCCGAGGCGCCCCGCAAGCGGTTGTGGTCCCGGTTCCGTACCCGCGCCACCGAGACCGCCGCTGCGCCTGAGGAGACGGCCCCGGCCACCGGCCCCGCTACGCCGCCGTCAGACGAGTCTTGAGGAACTCGACCACTCGCTTGCGCGCCTCGTAGGCCGGATGCCCGTCGACCTCGCGGACCTGGTCGGTGAGCACCGAGTGGGCCATCGGCGAAATCCCGTGCGGATTGCCCTTTTTCGAGTCGATCTCGATGACTTCGAACGCATCGCCGAGCCGTGACTTGAGTGTGCCGAACCGCGCCCCAGGTGCCATGCGGTCCTCGCTGAAGCGCAGGCCCAGAGCGCACAGGCCGTCGTTGGCGGCGCGTTGCTCGACGATCTTGAGCTCGTCCTCCGAGAGCCCGGGATCCCGGCGCATCTTCGCGGTGAGCGCGATCGGCGCCGAGGGCTGGCTCAGCACCGGGGCCAGCACACTGTCGTCGACGGCGGCGGCCAGCGCGAACCCACCGGTGAAACACTGCCCGATCACTCCGACGCCCTTGCCGGGTGTGCTCGCGTTGAGATCCCGGGCCAGCGCCCGCAGGTAGTGCGCGACGGGTCGGTCGGCGTTGGTCGCAAAGGCCGCGAATTCCTTTGTCACACAGGCTTTCAGCATCACCGGGACCGCGCCAGGACGCACCGCGGGCGCCCCCGGGGTGCCGAACAGTGACGGGGCGGCGACGGTGAACCCGTTGTCCACCAGGTGATTACCCAGCGCCAGCACGCCGGGATGAAGGCCGGGGATTTCCGGGATCAGGACGACGCCTGGCCCCTCCCCTTTGCGGTACACGTCGTAGGTCTGGTCGGCCGCCGAGAACGGTGCGACGGTCCAACCGGTGAGATCAGCTGCCGGAGCCGCTCCGGCGGCGAGATTGGGCTTGGGTGCGGTCATTGACCAGCTCCATCCGTTATCGCTTGACGGGAAGTGGCGACTGCTTCTGCGTCGCTTCCGCCAGCGTACGGTACTCATCCGTACCACCGGCTCCCGTGATGGCGATCTGCACCGGACCGCTCAGGCGCGTCGTCCACACCGACTCGGGGCTCTCGCTCTCGTACACCACCCAGGTCACCCCGTCGACGTTCTGGGTACCCGAGGGATACCCGCCCGCCTTGATCGAGGACACCAATGCGGTCTCGTCGGCGTTGCTCTGGGTCAGGCTCAGGTACGCGCCGGTGGGTGTGAGGTAGCCGACCCGAGACCACACCGCACGCCCGCGCTGCCCGTCGGGCAGGGTCATGCCGCCGTCGATGCTGCCGCGGCTACCGGAGTTGGCCTGCCAGCCGGCTGGCAACTGGGGCACTCGCAGCGGGATCTTGAGCGCGTCGGCGTCGGCACGCAGCCCAGCCGGGGCGTCATACACCGGCGCAGGTCCGCGGCCCGGCCCGTCGGTCGCCAGCGAGCACATGCCCAGCATGCCTGCAAGGACGACGCACGCCAGTACCAGCGGCGCCATCGACCAGAACATGTCCCGGCCGTCCTGCAGCAGGCGCGACTTGGCCGCCGGTGCCGGCCTGCCGGCGGCTTCGGGCCTGCGTGGAACCGGGGTGGGCTGGGTGGTCATGGTTGCAGTATCCCAGCTCGCACAGCGCCGGCCGGTTCTGGGAGAATCAGCCCATGAGTCCCACTCGCGGCGAAGCCCCGGATCGCAACCTTGCCCTCGAACTTGTCCGGGTAACCGAGGCGGGAGCCATGGCCGCAGGTAGGTGGGTCGGCCGCGGCGACAAAGAGCGCGGTGACGGCGCCGCCGTCGACGCCATGCGGGAGCTGGTCAACTCGGTCTCCATGCGCGGCGTCGTGGTGATCGGCGAGGGCGAGAAGGACAACGCCCCGATGCTCTACAACGGGGAGGAAGTCGGCAACGGCGACGGCCCCAACTGCGACTTCGCGGTCGACCCGGTCGACGGCACCACCCTTCTGAGCAAGGGCCTGCCCAACGCCATCTCCGTGCTGGCGGTCGCCGAGCGCGGCGCGATGTTCGACCCGTCGGCCGTGTTCTACATGAACAAGATCGCCGTCGGCCCCGAAGCTGCCGACGTCATCGACGTCACTGCCCCGATCGGTGAGAACGTCCGCAAGGTCGCCAAGGCCAAGCGCCTCTCGGTCGAGGACGTGACGGTCTGCATCCTCGACCGGCCCCGCCACGAGAAGCTGATGGCCGATGTCCGCGAGGCCGGCGCCCGGATCCGGCTGATCACCGACGGCGACGTCGCCGGCGCGATCGCGGCCTGCCGGCCCGACTCGGGCACCGACATCCTGGCCGGTATCGGTGGCACCCCCGAGGGCATCATCGCCGCGGCCGCCATCCGTTGCATGGGCGGCGCGATTCAGGCCAAACTCGCGCCCAAGGACGACGACGAGCGGCAGAAGGCCCTCGACCGTGGCTATGACCTCGACGCGATACTGTCCACCGAGCAGCTGGTGTCCGGCGAGAACGTCTTCTTCTGCGCCACCGGCGTGACCGACGGTGACCTGCTCAGGGGCGTGCGCTACGCCAGCGGCGGGTGCACCACGCAGTCGATCGTCATGCGGTCCAAGTCCGGCACCGTCCGGATGATCGAGGCCTACCACCGGCTCTCCAAGCTCAACGAATACTCCTCCATCGATTTCATCGGTGACGCGTCCGCCGTCCGACCCCTGCCGTAATCCACCCGAACAACTCCACCGCACACAAAAGGGAGCACATGTCCGCCGACAGCGCAGTCGAAGGTGAATTCCGAATCGAGCACGACACCATGGGCGAAGTCCGGGTGCCGATCAACGCCCTGTGGCGGGCGCAGACCCAACGCGCGGTGGAGAACTTTCCCATCTCGTTCCGCGGGCTGGAGCGCACCCAGATCCGGGCGCTGGGCCTGCTGAAGGCCGCGTGCGCCCAGGTGAACAAGGACCTGGGCCTGCTGGCACCGGAGAAGGCCGACGCGATCATCGCCGCGGCCGGTGAGATCGCCGACGGTCTGCACGACGACCAGTTCCCCATCGACGTGTTCCAGACCGGGTCGGGCACCAGCTCGAACATGAACACCAACGAGGTGATCGCGTCGATCGCCGCGCGCGACGGTGTGACGGTGCATCCCAACGACGACGTGAACATGTCGCAGAGCTCCAACGACACGTTCCCGACCGCCACGCACATCGCGGCAACGGAAGCCGCTGTGCGCCATCTGATTCCGGCACTCGAAGTGCTCCACGCATCGTTGGCCGCCAAGGCCAAGCAGTGGCGGACCACCGTGAAGTCGGGCCGCACGCACCTGATGGATGCCGTGCCGGTGACCCTGGGCCAGGAGTTCGGCGGCTATGCCCGCCAGGTCGAGGCCGGCATCGAGCGGGTCAAGGCCACGCTCCCCCGCCTGGGTGAGCTCGCCATCGGCGGCACCGCCGTCGGCACCGGCCTCAACGCGCCCGACGGTTTCGGCGCCAAGGTGGTCGAGGTGTTGGTCAACGAAACCGGCCTTGCTGAATTGCGCACTGCCGTCGACTCTTTCGAGGCTCAAGCGGCGCGCGACGGGCTGGTCGAAGCGTCCGGCGCACTGCGCACCATCGCGGTGTCGCTCACCAAGATCGCCAACGACGTGCGCTGGATGGGCTCCGGGCCGCTGACCGGTCTCGGCGAGATCCAGCTGCCCGACCTGCAGCCGGGTAGCTCCATCATGCCGGGCAAGGTCAATCCTGTTCTGCCCGAGGCGGTTACGCAGGTGGCCTGCCAGGTGGTCGGCAACGACGCCGCCATCGCGATGGGCGGTGCTTCTGGCGCATTCGAGCTCAACGTCTACATCCCGATGATGGCGCGCAACCTGCTGGAGTCATTCACGCTGCTGTCCAACGTGTCCCGGCTCTTCGCCGAGCGCTGCATCGACGGCCTGGTGGCCAACGAGGCGCATCTGCGCGAGCTCGCCGAGTCCTCGCCGTCCATCGTGACCCCGCTGAACTCGGCGATCGGTTACGAGGAGGCCGCCAAGGTCGCCAAGCAGGCCCTCAAGGAGAAGAAGACCATCCGCCAGACCGTGATCGACCGCGGTCTCATCGGCGACAAGCTCTCGGAGGCCGAACTCGACAAGCGCCTCGACGTTCTCGCCATGGCGAAAGTCAAGGACGGCGAGTAACTTTTCCCTTCCGCGAGCAGTCCCCCGCAAGCGGGGGAGTGTTCGCCGGGGACCTCGCGCCGAACGCGGCACTGAAAGTGACTTTGGTCCTCTGCGACAAGGACTTTCGCCCGACGCCCTCGCTACGTCTGATTACGTACGGTGTCACCATGCCGTACGTGATCGGAACAGCATGCGTCGACGTCATGCACAAAGCTTGTGTCCTGCAATGCCCGGTGGACTGCATCTACGAGGGCGCACGGTCCCTGTACATCAATCCCGACGAGTGCGTGGATTGCGGTGCATGCCGGCTGGAGTGCGACGCGGGCGCGATCTACTACGAAACCGATCTTCCCGACGACCAACTCCCGCACCTGGCAGACAACGCCGCATTCTTCAGCGAGATCTTGCCGGGCAGGGACGCACCGATCGGTTCCCCAGGTGGTGCCACCGCACTCGGCCGGTTGGGCGTGGACACGCCACTGGTGAGTGCCCTGGCGCCACGAAACCCTTGACCGGCCAAACGTGACGCTGCGGGTCTAAGCCGGCAGGGGTACCGTCCAGCACACCACTGTGCCACCGCCGGAACGGCTTTCGACACTCAGCTGCCCACCGGAGGCCTTGGCCCGGTCACGCAGATTCGCCAGCCCGCTCTCGGTGACCGCACCGGTGATGCCGCTGCCGTTGTCGGTCACCGTGATGCTCAGATCATCGGCCACTTCCACGCGAACGACGAGTTCTGTTGCCGCTGCGTGCCTTACCGCGTTGCTGACCGCCTCGCGCAGCACTGCCTCGGCGTGGTCGGCGAGCACGGCGTCGACAACCGACAGCGGGCCGACGAACTGGGTGGTGGTGTGTAGGCCACTGCTGGCGAACTGCGTGAGCACTTCATCGAGCCGTTGCCGCAACCGCGTCGTCCCTGCCGAACGCCCATGCAGGTCGAATATGGCGGTGCGGATCTCCTGGATGACCGCCTGCAGATCATCCACACTGCCGGCCAACCGCTGCTGCACGTCCGTTGAGCGGGCCCGCGCAATGGTGGCCTGCAACGACAATCCCACGGCGAACAACCGCTGGATGACGTGGTCGTGCAGATCACGCGCGATGCGCTCACGGTCGGAGAGGATCTCCAGTTCCTGCACCCGGCGCTGCGAGCTGGCCAGCTGCCAGGCCAGGGCGGCCTGGTCGGCGAACCCCGCGGCCATGTCCAGCTGCTCGTCGGTGAAGGCTCGGCCGCCCTGGGTGCGCAGCGCCACCAGCACACCGGTCACGGTGTCGGTGGCCCGCAGCGGAAGCACCAGTGCTGGTCCGGTGAACCCACACAGCTCCAGTTCTTCGGGACGCTGCGGGACGCCCGCGCGATAGACCTCGCCCACCGACGTCCCCGCCACCGGGATCGACGTGGTGCCGCAGTCGCGCACCGTCCCCGCGGTGGCAGCCACCATGAGCGCGGCGACATCACCGCGGTCGGCGTCGGCGTCTGCCGGCACGGCGACCACCGTGCCGTCGGCTCCGGTCAGCTTGAGTGCTTCGTCAGCCACCAGCCGGAAAACCCTGGCCGGGTCGGTACCGCCGAGCAGTTCCGTACCGATGTCGCGGGTGGCCTCGATCCATGCTTGCCGAGCCCTGGACTGTTCGTAGAGGCGGGCGTTCTCGATGGCGATGCCCGCGGCCGCCGCAAGCGCCTGCACCAGCACCTCGTCGTCCTCGCTGAACGGTTGGCCGTTGGTCTTGTCGGTGAGGTACAGATTGCCGAACACCTCGTCGCGGATGCGCACCGGAACACCGAGGAATGTGCGCATCGGCGGATGATTCGGCGGGAAGCCCACCGACGCCGGATGCAGCCGGATGTCATCGAGCCGAATGGGTTTCGGATCGTCGATCAACACACCCAACACGCCGCGCCCCTCGGGCAGGTGCCCGATGCTCTCCCGCATGGCGTCGTCGATGCCCTCGTTGACGAACTGCGTCAGCTCATGGCCTTCGCCGCGCACACCCAGCGCACCGTAGCGGGCGTCGACCAACTGAATCGCGGTGTGCACGATGGTTTTCAGCGTGACGTCGAGTTCGAGGCCCGAGGTGACCGCCAACATCGCCTCGACCAGTCCGTCGAGCCGATCACGTCCGGTCAGTATCTGCTCGACCCGGTCCTGCACCTCGGTCAGCAATTCGCGCAATCGCAACTGCGAGAGCGTCCCTCGCAGATCGTCGGCCACCGGCTCAACCTAGCCGGGACGGTCGAGTTTGGAGACGAAGACCGCAGCCTGAGTCCGGCGCTCCATGCCGAGCTTGGCCAACAGCCGGGATACATAGTTCTTCACGGTCTTTTCGGCCAGGAACATCCTGGCCGCGATCTGCTTGTTGGTCAGGCCCTCACCGAGGAGTTCGAGCAGCACCCGCTCCTGCTGCGTGAGCCCCGACAGCGGGTCGGCATGCTCGGCGTCGTGGCGCAGTTTGGCCATCAACGCCGCGGCGGCCCGGTTGTCCAGCAGTGACCGGCCGGCCCCAACGTCTTTGATGGCCTGCGCGAGCTCCATCCCCTTGATGTCCTTGACCACGTAGCCGCTGGCGCCTGCGAGGATCGCGTCCAGCATCGCCTCGTCGGAGGTGAACGACGTGAGTATCAGGCACCGAAGATCGGGCATGCGCGACAACAACTCCCGGCACAGCTCGATGCCGTTGCCGTCGGGCAGCCGCACATCGAGCACCGCGACATCGGGTGCGCTCGCGGGCACCCGGGCCAGCGCCTGGGCCACCGAATCGGCCTCGCCGATCACGTCCAGTTCGGGGTCGGCGCTGAGCAGATCGATGAGGCCGCGGCGGACCACCTCGTGGTCGTCGACCAGGAAAACTCTGATCATCTCCTGAGTCTCGCCGCAGTCGGCGTCGAGCGCAAACACATCACCAATCCCTAAGCGATGGTGAGGAAGTCGCTGACGGGCCGGCGCGGGGTGGGCGGCGGCACGTCGTCGAGGGCCGGAGCCAGCCCGATCCGCACCAGAACCTGCGGGCAAGCGTCCCGCGCGATCAGGTTGGCGACGATGTCCCGGCTGGCGTGCAGCTCGGTCACCTGTGACACCGGGCAGGTCGCCAAGCCGGCCATCGTGGCCTCCAGCAACACCTGCGACAACGCCTCACCGGCATCCAGCGCGTCGGCGCGACTGTAACCGTCGGTGGACAGCACGACGATGCGCGCGGCATCGTCGCCGATCGCCAGACGACGGTCGGTGTGAGCGGTCACCGGAAACGCTCGGGACACCGCGACCCGGTCGCTTTCCGCCGCGGACACCAGCGCGCTCTGCGGAATCCCGTCGGTTGTCGCGAAAGGCGTTGTCCACCAAGCCAGGTCGGCGTGATATCCGGAGTCGTACAGCCGTAGCGACTCACTGAGCATGGCCGCTTCGGCCAGCTGCGGGCGCATCTCGTCGGTCAGCACGTCGAGGTGCACCGGCCCGGCGGCCAGCCAGGCCCGCATCAACGGTTCGAAGGACTCCCAGTCAGCAGGCGCGGCCATTGGCAGCCGGTCTGTGCGGCGCGCCAGGATCGCGTCGGCGCGCCTGCGGTGCGCGTCGGTCACGAAGGAGAGCGGGCTGAACTGCAGCGTCGCCAGGTGGTCGGGATGGTTGGGGTCCGGGAACCGCTCGACGTCACTGTTCCAGCCCGCGGCGGCCATGGCGACCACGACATGGTCGAGCATCACACCGCAGCTGATGACCGCTTCACGCGCCGACCGGTCCGTGGCACGCACGACGCGTTCGGGATCGAGGTGCAGCTGCAAGGCCTCGTCGGTGTACACCCAGCGCCAGGGCTGGGTGTTGTGCAATGACGGTGCGCGCGAGGCCAGCTGGACGGCTGTGGTGATGGTGGCGCTGTCGAACATGGTGTCGGGCATGCCACCAGCGTCGTCCCGCAAGGCTTATCCGGTTAGGGTCTTTGGTCCTCAACCGGGCGCGACGCGCGTCACGCCCCGTTGTTCACTCCACCGGAGTTGGCGCCCGGGATGTCTTTGATCGGGAAGTTCGGCATGGGCGGCGGCGACGGTGTGGGCGGCAGCGTCGGGATGCTGGCGGGCGGGATGTCCTGCAGGCCGTTGACCGGCGGGCCGTTCTCGCGGCTGCCGTAACTCGTGCCGGGCTCGCGCGGGCCGAGCAGGTGGCTGACCGTCACCATGTGGTAGTCGTTGGCCTTGAGCACGGGGATGAACTGCTGCACCAGATCGACGGTGGACGAGTAGGTGTCGTGGAACAAGACCACCGAGCCGGGTTTGATCTGGGTCATCAGCATGTACCGGGTGGCCGCGGTGTTCGAGTCGTTGGCCCAGTCGAACGGGATGACGTCCCAGTTGATGTCGGCCAGACCCTGCTTCTTGGCCTCCGACAATACCTGGTCGTTGATCAGCCCGCCCGCGGTGCGGAGCAGTTTCGGCCGCTGGCCCGTCGCCTGCTCGATGGCATCGCTGGCCTTGGACAGCTGAGACGGGATGTCCTCCGGCGGAATGGTCGTCATGTTGGGGTGTTCCCAGGTGTGCTGGCCGAGCTCCATGCCTGCCTCGACCACCCGCTTGGCCCCCTCGGGGTTGGCGGCGACCTTGTTGCCGATCTCGAAGAACGTCGCCTTGGCGTCGTTGTCCTGCAGGATCTTCAGCAGCCGGTCGGTGTACGGACTGGGGCCGTCGTCAAACGTCAGAGCGACGCACTTCTCCACTGCGCAGTTGACGTCGTCGGCCGACGCGCGCCGGATGTGCCCGGTGACCGCACCAGCCACGACGACCACGACGGCGACGAAAATGCCGATCACGGTCCATCGCCACGCCTGGCTGTTGGGGAGTCTCACCACTCCGGCAGCCTACCGGCTGAGGATTTGTGCACCTCCCGTGACGCCCACCGTCACGGGAGGTGCACATGAATCATTCAGGGAAGCGCAGCGGGGCTGTACTCCTCCAGCATCTCGGTGACCAGCGCGGCGATCGGCGAGCGTTCGCTGCGCTGCAAAGTGATGTGCGCGAACAGGGGGTGGCCTTTGAGCTTCTCGATGACCGCCGCGACGCCGTCGTGGCGACCGACCCGCAGGTTGTCCCGCTGTGCGACGTCGTGGGTGAGCACCACGCGTGAGCCGGCGCCCAGCCGCGACAGCACGGTCAGCAGCACGTTGCGCTCCAGCGACTGCGCCTCGTCGACGATGACGAACGAATCGTGCAGCGAGCGGCCACGGATGTGGGTCAGCGGCAGCACTTCGAGCATGCCGCGCGACAGCACCTCTTCGAGCACCGCCGGACTGGCCAAGCCCTCCAGCGTGTCGAAGACGGCCTGCGCCCACGGGCCCATCTTCTCGCTCTCACTGCCGGGCAGGTAGCCGAGATCCTGGCCACCGACGGCGTAGAGCGGACGGAACACCACGACCTTGCGCTGCGTGCGGCGCTCGAGCACCGCCTCCAGGCCCGCGCACAGCGCCAGCGCCGACTTGCCGGTGCCTGCCTTGCCGCCCAGCGAGACGATGCCGACGGATTCGTCGAGCAGCAGATCCAGTGCGACGCGTTGTTCGGCTGACCTTCCCCGGAGGCCGAACACTTCGCGATCACCACGGACCAGCTGCACCCGCTTGTCGGCGTTGACCCGTCCCAGCGCATGCGAGTTTCCGCCGAGCAGACGAATTCCCGTGTGGCACGGAAGGTTCCGGGCATCGGCCAAGTCGATCTCACCCTCGGCGAACATCGCGTCGATGTCCTCCGCGGCGACATCCATCTCGGTCATCCCGGTCCAACCCGAGACCACGACATCCTGGGCGTGGTACTCGTCGGCGGCCAAGCCCACCGCGCCGGCCTTGACCCGCAGCGGAATGTCCTTGCTCACCAACGTGACTCGTTTGCCCTCCGCGGCCAGGTTGGCCGCACAGGTCAGAATGCGGGAATCGTTGCTGTCGGTACGGAAGCCCTGCGGCAGCACAGTCGGATCGCTGTGGTTCAGCTCGACGTGCAGCGTCCCGCCCTGTGTCCCAACCGGAATCGGCTGGTCCAGCCGTCCGTGTTCGAGACGCAGATCGTCGAACATCCGCAGTGCCTGCCGGGCGAACCAGCCCAGCTCGTGGTGGTGCCGTTTGGCTTCCAGTTCGCTGATGACAACCAGCGGAACCACCACTTCATGCTCAGCAAACCGGCTGCAGGCCCAGGGATCGGACAGCAACACGGAGGTGTCGAGCACGTAGGTACGGACAGGCGAATCAGTCACGTGGCGCTCCTAGAGGCGAAGCTCGTTACGCGGCCCCACACGAACTTCTCGGTGGACGCTGCGGCACCAGGACCGGGGCCGGTCCTCTCGCAATCGATACGATCGGTACCGCCCGGACAGCAGAGCATGTCGCTAGCCATCGGAATCGACGCTACCCCCGCCGCGCCGAATGCGCCTGACAGGCGCGCCGTAGCTAACCCGCCGGCACGTTAAGTGTTGATGAACTGCTGGAGCTCGGCCTCGCCTGCCAGACCCCACGCGGCGATGCGATCGGCGATCACCTTGCGCAGTGCGGCCTTGTCGAAGATGCCGGCCTCGGCCACCAGCGCCACCTTGTCGCCGTAGGCGTCGATATCCGCGCCGATCACGTCGAGCTCGGCCGCGCGGGCGGCGATCGCGGCGACGGTTTCGTCGCGGTGCCCCTCGAGCAGGAACGAAACCAGGTTCGCGAAGAACTCCTCGTGACGCTCCTCGTCACCGGCGATCCGGCCCAACAACGATGCGAGCACCGGCTCGGTGACCTGCGCCTGCAAGTTGCGGCAGTACACCGCGTGGGCCCGCTCGAAGAACGCCATGAACACCAACGTCTCGATCTGGCTGAAGCTGTCGGCTCGGTAGCCCTTCATCACGTGCTCGACGCGGACGTCCTCGTTGGCGGCCGGGTCGATCTCACGGGTGACCACCAGGTAGTTGCGCAGCGCGACTGCGTGCAGATGCTCCTCGGCGGTCCAGCGGCCGAGGAACCGGCCCCACTTCTCCTCCAGGATGAAGTGTTCGACCAGCTCGCGGTGGTACCCGGCGAGGTTGTCCTTGGTGATCAGCAGGATCTCCAAGGCATCGGTGACCTTCTTGGGCAGGGTCACCTGGGAGGGATCCCAGTCCCGTCCACCTAGGAATGCGAAGTTCTCGCCCTGGTCGAACGGCACGTAATCGTGGGCATACCAGAGATCCTCGGAATCGATGTGACGACGCAGCTCGGCGCTCACCACCGGCTCCAGCTCGAGGGTCAGCGCATTAGGGACAGGTTTCTGTGCCATGAAGTAACTGTAACCCTAGTACACAGGTTCCTTGAAATTGGGGCCGGACGGCGTGTCGCACACCACGCCGACAGCTCCTGTGAGTCTCCTGATTATGCAATCTAGCTGCGTAAATGCGCTCTACGCTGAACCATGACACTCCAACTGCAAGCACGCCGGATGCTTGTCGCCACCGCAGCCGCAGGCCTCGTCCTCGTGCCCGTCACCGCCGCCGTATCGGGCTCGCCACCGCGCGCCCTCGCCGACGATTGCACGTCCAGTGACGTGCAGGACAGCTACTCCCTGTCCTGCGTGCCGACCATGATCCCCGACACCAGCGATCAGCTCACCGAGGACGAGATCGCCCAGCCCGGGTACAACGGCCACAGCGGCGGGGGCGGCGGTCACCGCTGACCGACTCCTAGAGCGTCAGTCCGGGGTACAGCGGGTTGGCATCGAGCAGCTCAGCCGATGCGGCGTGCACACGCTCGGCGGTGCCGTCGGCCATCTTGTACTTGGCCTTGGACGAGCCGTCGGGCTGCGTGTTGGACAGCACCTCGACGATCAACTCGGCGACCCGGTCGAAATCATCGGCGTCGAATCCGCGGCTGGTCAGCGCCGGGGTACCCAGCCGCACACCGCTGGTGTACCAGGCGCCGTTCGGGTCCGCGGGGACCGAGTTGCGGTTAGTGACGACGCCGGCGTCCAGCAGCGCTGATTCGGCCTGACGGCCGGTGAGCCCGAACGAGCGCACGTCGAGCAGCACGATGTGGTTGTCGGTACCGCCCGTGACCAGCCCGGCATCGCGCTTGGTGAAGCCGTCGGCCAGCGCCTGGGCGTTGTCGGCCACCTGCTGCGCGTAAGCGCGGAACGCGGGCTGGCGGGCCTCGGCCAGCGCGACGGCCTTGGCGGCCATCACGTGTGACAGCGGGCCGCCGAGCACCATCGGGCACCCCTTGTCGACCGCGGGTGCGAACTCCTCGGTGGCCAGCACCATGCCGCCCCGCGGACCGCGCAGGGACTTGTGTGTCGTGGTGGTGGTGACGTGCGCGTGCGGCACGGGATCCTCGTCACCGGTGAACACCTTGCCCGCCACCAGACCTGCGAAGTGCGCCATGTCGACCATCAGCGTCGCGCCCACCTCGTCGGCGATTTCCCGCATCTTGGCGAAGTTCACGCGGCGCGGGTACGCCGAGTATCCGGCGACCAGGATCAGCGGCTTGAACTCGCGGGCCGCTGCGGCCACGGCGTCGTAGTCGAGGAACCCCGTCTCCGGGTTTGTGCCGTAGCTCTGCTGGTGGAACATCTTGCCGGAGATGTTGGGCCGGAAGCCGTGGGTCAGGTGGCCACCGGCGTCGAGCGACATGCCGAGCAGCCGCTGATTGCCCAGCTTGTTGCGCAGGGTTTCCCAGTCCGCTTCGGACAGGTCGTTGACGTGCTTGGCGCCGAAGTTGGCGAGCTCGGGGGCCTCTACCTTGGTGGCCAGGATCGCCCAGAACGCAACGAGATTCGCGTCGATACCGGAATGTGGCTGCACGTAGGCGTAGGGCGCGCCGAACAACTCGCGCGCATGCTCGGCGGCCAGCGCCTCGACGGTGTCGACGTTCTGGCAGCCCGCGTAGAACCGGTGCCCCACCGTGCCCTCGGCGTACTTGTCGGAGAACCAGGTACCCATGGTCAGCAGCACGGCCGGCGACGCGTAGTTCTCACTCGCGATCAGCTTGAGCGAATCCCGTTGATCGGCAAGCTCTTTGCGGGTGGCTGCGGCCACTCTGGGCTCAACCGACTCGATCACCTGCAGTGCGGCCTGATAGGCGGCGCTGGCGGTGTCGGCGTAATCGGCGCCCGAAGCCGCCGGCAAGGTGGAGGACGAGTCTGCTGCCATGGCGTTCAGCCTAGTCGTGGCGGGTCAGGTCAACGGTCCCGGGCCGGGCTGGCCCGGCGGGTAACCGGGATACGGATACGGCTGTTGAGCCGGTGTCGCCGTCGCGATGTCCTTGGTCAGCTTGCCGTGCAACACGATCCACGCGCCGATCCCGACGAAAACCGATACGGCAGACAGCACGTCGCTGACGGTCTTCATGCCCGGCCCCTCGCCGAACATCTTCATCAGCACCGACGGAAACGGGATGGGGCTGTCGCCTGCGTCGACGCAGGTGAGTCCGAACACCAACATCGCTGCCCACAACACCATCTGAGCCCAGGCCTGCCCGGAGGTGAGCTCCCGGCGGCCACGCTCACGCATCAGCCGCGTCGTCAGCCACAGGAGGAAGAGCAGTATCGGCGATGCGAGGACGCCGAAAATCACCATCCAGCCCATCGGCACGAACAGCCCCCGACCCACGATCATCCACAGCACCAAGAGCACGTTGAGAGGCATCGCCAGCGCAGGGATATCCTGCCGAAGTTCTGACACCTACCGAGCCTAAGCCCGCAACGTCGACGGGATCAGCGGCTCATCGAGCAGCCTGCCGAACCGCGAAGTCAGTGTCACACCATCGGGCCGGGCATCGAGCCACGCCCGCAGCAGCCGGTAGCCCTCGATGTAGGTGCTGGTGTACGCCCGCCACAGCGGCGACGACAGGAATCGCAGCATCTGCCGGGCCCGCTCGTCATTGACCAGCAGCCACCGCTTGAGGAATGCGACGACGTCGTCGACGTCGCGGTGCTCGTCGTGCAGCATCAGCGCCGCGTCCTGACGCACATCGGCCAGCCCGGCCATCGCCTCCGACACGGCTTCTGCCCGCTCGCCGTCGAAGCGCAGGCCCAAGTCGGCGTAGATCTCCGACGCCCAGGCGCCCCAACCATGCTTCTTCCCCGTCGCTGCGCTCGCCCCATCCCCGATCGCGGCGTACAGCGCCAGATCGGCCAGGCCCTCGGCCATGAGGCACTGCGGGGTGTTGACCAGGAAGATCGTCTGTTCCAGCTGGCCCTGCCGCTCCACCAACCCGGCCTCCTTGCGGCAGTGCTCGGTGTGGTGACCGGGGTAGGACTCGTGGGCGACCAACCGGGGCAGGTTGGCCATCTGCTGCTTGAGGTCGGCGTTGACGGCCACCGTCGAGCGATAGTCACCGTGGTAGTAGTTGAAGCCCGACCACGGCTTGTCGGTGACCACCTCGTAGGTGATGGTTTCGGTGTCGGGCAGCGGGTATTCGGCACGCACCCGGTCCCGCAGCGCCGAGGAGAACGCATGGATGCACTCCTCGAGACGCTCCGGGGGGATCTCGTCGCCGGTACGGTGCGCCTGGATGCGCTCGGCCAGCGGGCCCGTCCCACCGAGCGCCTCATCGAGCTTGGCGTGCGCCTCGCGGTACCGCTCGGGATCGCCCTTGGTGATCCGGACGTCGAAGTAGGCCTGCACCTCGTCGACAAAGCCGACCTGTTCACCGGCGAACTTGCGCCCCGCACAGTTCAGCGCGCGCAGGTGCGCGGCGAGATATTGGGCGCGGTCGGCGCCCAGATCCTGCGGTATTTCACCGAGCAGCCGGTCCGCCTGCCGGGCCAGGTCCGCGGGGTCGGGCGCGGGCTCGTTCTCGACGGCGCGACGCAACGCCGGGTCGCCGGTGAACGAGTCGACGTAGCCCTCCTCCACGCGGTCGAAGCGCAAACCGAGCAGCAGATATTCGCGGATGAACGCATCTGAGGGCGCCCCTATGTCGATACCGGAGTCCATGCCCTCAACCGTAAATGTAAGACTGACCGAATGCCGCGGCCCAGCGAGCCGAGCCCCTATGTGGAGTTCGACCGAATCCAATGGCGTTCGCTGCGCATGTCGACGCCGCTGAAACTCACCGAGGATGAACTGGTGCGCCTGCGCGGCATGGGCGAGAAGCTCGACCTCCTCGAGGTGGAAGAGGTCTACCTGCCGCTCGCCCGACTGATCCACCTGCAGGTCGCGGCGCGTCAGCGGCTTTTCGCCGCCACCGCCGAGTTCCTCGGTGAGCCGCAGCAGAACCCGGACCGGCCCGTGCCGTTCGTGATCGGGGTGGCGGGCAGCGTGGCGGTCGGCAAGTCCACCACCGCGCGTGTACTGCAGGCACTGCTGGCCCGCTGGGAACACCATCTGCGCGTCGACCTGGTCACCACCGACGGATTCCTCTACCCGAACAAGGAGCTCAACCGCCGGAACCTGATGCACCGCAAAGGTTTCCCGGAGAGCTACGACCGCCGGGCGTTGATGCGGTTCGTCACCGCGGTGAAGTCAGGGGCCGACGAGGCCTGTGCACCGGTCTACTCGCACCTGCTCTACGACATCGTGCCCGGCGAGAAGCTGGTCGTCCGCCATCCCGACATCCTCATCCTGGAGGGGCTCAACGTCCTGCAGACCGGGCCTGCGCTGATGGTGTCGGACCTCTTCGACTTCTCGGTGTACGTCGACGCACGCATCGAAGATATTGAGAAGTGGTACATCTCACGATTCCTGACCATGCGCTCGACGGCATTCGCCGACCCGGCGTCGCACTTCCACCACTACTCGACGCTGACCGACGAGCAGGCCGTCTTCGCAGCGCGCGACATCTGGCATTCCATCAACCGGCCCAATCTGATCGAAAACATCCTGCCGACCCGGCCGCGCGCGACCCTGGTGTTGCGCAAGGACGCCGACCACGCCATCAACCGGCTGCGGCTGCGGAAACTCTGACCGCCGAAAGGCCCGTTGCCGCACGCATTCTCGCGCTTCGCGTGCGACAACGGGCCACTGGGCAGTGTGTGTCACGCCGGGATGCGGCGGACCCCGATGAACTGCCATTCCGCCATCACCGCGGTGTAGATACCGGTGGCGATGACGATCACTCCGCCTGCCGTGGTGAGGGTCATGGTGAGCACGGCGGCCACCGCGATCACCGTGCAGAGCGCGTTGGCCACCGCGGTGCCGATCCCCGCGGGGCGCACCCGATCCATGGCCGCGAGCGCGAAGACGACGATGCCGTAGCCGACGGAGAAGATGCCGACGCCGTATTCGATGGACTTCGGCAGGCCGGTGAGATCCGAGAACCACCCGGCGGTGGCGAGCAGGACGATGCCGGTGATGCCGACGAAGATCGCGTCGACCCGCATGGCCAGCCGCAGCAGGCTATCGGATGCGCTCGCGGTACGGGGCGTACTGATGGCGGTCATGTTCTCTCCTTCGATGGTGGGTGTTGAGGGTGAGCACGGTGCGAGGACCACAGCCGCAACCTCTACGGATGCGACCCCCGCACCGGCTGGAACGGGTCACGCCAGACGGCGCACTCCGCGGTATTGCAGCCAGGCCAGGCCCAGCGTGATGGCGACGAACCCCAGCAGCAGATCCGTGCCCAGCGCCGTCAGCGGCAGCCATCCGGCCAGGACCGCTGTGACCGCCACCGCCCCGAACGCGACGTTGCCTGCGAACACCGCGGTGCCGACGCGGCGGATGTCGGGTAGCGCGGCCAACGCGTACAGCAGTGCTCCGTAGCTGACGAGGGCGGCGCCGACGAGCCAACCGGCTGTCGCGGTGAGGCCGGCAAGCCGGGCCAGTGGATCGGCCACCATGGCGCCGAGTAGGCCCACCGCCGCGCACACCGTGGCATCGGCGCGCAGGGCGAACCGCAGCAGCGCGGTGTCCGCGGTACCGCCTGTCCGGGCGGATTCGTGAAGTGGTCGGGTCGCGAAGGCGGTCATGGCTGGCTCCTCGGCAATGAGGCGGTGTCGAGCTTTTCGAACACCTCCGACATTGCTCATGGCGCACTGCCAGATCGACGCCGGACGCTGCCAAGTACTGCCAACCGCAGGTCAGGCCCTATTGCGCCGCCTGGCCCGATGCGGGGACCAAGCTCCCGCGCAGGTCTGCGGCGATCACCTTGGCCGCGGCATTCTGCCAGTTGTGCAACGACCGCTGAGGTACTTCGGTGACCAACCACTGCCAGGCCTGCCGGGCGACCGGGTCGAGGCCTGCCGCAGTGGCGTTCTGCGCGTAGGCACGCACTCCGACGACGTACGGAAAGTACAGCGAGTTGTAGTGCCGCCACTGCTCGGTGGTGCCGAAGTCACCGCCGTCGCGGGGCTTGAGGGCCGCGATGCGATCGGCGAGCAGGGCCTTGAGTTCGTTTGCCCGCTCGAGCGGTTGATCGGCCGCGCCCCGTTCGGCCAACCGGGCGTCGATGGCGGGCAGCGCAGTGAGCGGGCTGGCCATCAGCTTGGAGAGGTCACCGTAATGCCCGAGCGCGCGGCGGGTGAGCCGGGCGAACGCGTCGTCGTCGACATCGTCGAGCGGGCTGCCCGAGCGCAGCGGCAGCGCGGCCTCCGTCCGGCGCAGCGCCTCGCGATCGGCGCGCAGGGCCGGCGAGCGCGAGAACGCCAGCCGGTCGAGCAACCCGGCCAGCGGATCGGCGAGCACCTCCACCGCGACGGCGACGGCGAGGCTGGTGAACAACAGCACCGTCATGGCCACCCGGCCGTTTCCGGCGAGCACGGCCGCCCCGATGAGCGCCTGGGCACCGAACGGCACCGCGATCACCAATGTCCCGAGAATCGACCGCCGCATGTCGGCGCGCAGTGCCTGTCCTTCGTCGAACGCGTCCCAGATGGCCACCGCGATACCCAGCAGTGCGACGTCAAAACCGGTGGACGCCAATGCCAGCCAGCTGGGGAGCAGCCCGAGCGGGATGACGATGATCGCGTTGCCGAGTGCGAAGAACAGCGTCGCGACGATGATGAAGCCCACCACGGATCCGGGCTTGGCCCCGCCGACGACAGCCTTGATCATCGCGCCGAGCGAGGCCAGGGATATCACGGCGAACATCACCCAGTGCCCTGGGCGCAGCGGCCCGACGACACTGCCGGCCAGTGCGGCCCCGGCGAAAGCGGCCACTGCGACGGCGAAGATCGCGGCGAACTCCCCGGCTCTGGCGCGCCACGTGTCACTCGGCCGGGACAGCTCGATCATCACCGCGAACCAGGCGATGCCCGGCAGCGCGACCAGATAGATCTCGACGCGGCTGAGCACGTCCGACCCGCTGACGAGCCGCACGGCATCGAGGGCGACGACGACGGCGAAGCTGGTCAGCCCGATCGCGGCGCACACCAGGACCGGTTTGCGCGGGTCGCGGGCAAGCAGGTAGAGCCCCAGCCACCAGCTGAGCGTGAAGACCACCGCCGACAGCGCAGCCATGAATCCCAGTGTGGCACGCGCCTACTTGCCGAAGCGGCGGTGCCTCGCGGTGTAATCACGCAGCGCGCGCAGGAAGTCCACGCGCCGAAACGCGGGCCAGTACGCCTCGGTGAACCACATCTCCGAATAGGCGCTCTGCCACAACAGGAATCCGCTCAACCGCTGCTCCCCCGAGGTCCGGATGACCAGATCGGGATCGGGTTGGCCCGAGGTGTAGAGGTTCTCCGAGATGCCCTCGACGGTGACGGCATCGATGAGCTGCTCGGCGGTGGCGCCGTTGGCCAGCTCTTTGTTGAGCAGTGACCGCACGGCGTCGACGATCTCCTGCCTGCCGCCGTAGGCCACCGCCACGTTGACGTGGAACTTGCCGCCGTTGCCGTTGGTGCTCTCCACTGCCTCACGCAACCGGCGGGCCGGTTCGTCGCCGAGCAACGACAGATCGCCGACCGTGCGCACGCTCCACTTGTTGACCGGCGCGCAGATCTCCTCGACCACGTCGGTGATGATCTCGATCAGCCCGGACAACTCTTCGGGGTCGCGTTGCAGGTTCTCGGTGGAAAGCAGGTACACCGTCGCCATCTCGATGCCTGCGGCCTGACACCACCGCAGCATCTCGGCGATCTTGGCCGCGCCCATGCGATAGCCGATGCTGACGTCGTCGTGACCTGTCTCACGCGCCCACCGCCGGTTGCCGTCGCACAGAACCGCGATATGGCGGGGCAGTTGGGCTTTGGACTGCGCCAACTCCTGACGCAACCGCATCTCGTAGAGCCGGTAGGCCGGTTCTTTGAGGCGCGGGGGAATGATGTCCACGAGAATCCAGACTACTGTCATAGCCAGGGAACCCATCGCTGTTAACGGAGGTGAGATGACCGCGGACGCGAGGAGCTCCAATATGACCGCGGACGCGACGAGCACCGATCAGGCCCCGCCGATCGATGCCACCAAGCCCTACCGCTCAGCGGCAGCAGTGAACCGGCCCGCCGAAGATCTGCCCGCCGCGGTTGCCGACGGTGTCGCACAGTTCCTCGGCAAGCCACGCGCTCGCGGCTGGATTCACGTCTACTCGGCGGTCGTCGCGTTCATCGCCGGCGCCGCATTGGTGTCGGTGTCGTGGTCGGTCGAATCCACCCGCGCCGGTTTGGCGACTCTGCTCTACACCTTCACCATCGTGGCGATGTTCACGGTCAGCGGCACGTATCACCGCGTGAACTGGAAGTCGGCCAACGCGCGCAAATGGATGAAGCGCGCGGATCATTCGATGATCTTCATCTTCATCGCGGGCAGCTACACCCCGTTCGCGTTGCTGGCGCTTCCGGAATCCAAAGGCATGGTGCTGTTCTGGATCGTCTGGGGCGGGGCCATCGCGGGTGTGCTGCTGAAGATGTTCTGGCCGTCGGCACCCCGCTGGCTGGGTGTACCGCTGTACATCCTGCTGGGCTGGGTGGCGGCCTGGTTCATCGGCCCGATCATGAACGGCGCAGGTGTGGCAGCGGTGGTACTGCTGATCGTCGGCGGTGCCCTGTACAGCATCGGTGGCGTGCTGTACGCACTGAAATGGCCAAACCCCTGGCCGACGACGTTCGGCCATCACGAGTTCTTCCACGCCTGCACGGCGGTGGCGGCGATCTGCCACTACATCGCCATGTGGTTCGCGGTGTTCTGAGCCCCGGCCTACAGCTTGACGGTGTCAGCCGGAGACCAGTAGGCCTTCATCGCAGAGATCTTGCCGTCGGCGTCGAACACCATGACGTCTATGGGCTCGATCCGCATGCCGCTGGTGCCGAAGTCCAATGTGAGCCGGAAATGGAACGCGGCTTCGTGGCCGGCCACCCGCAGGGTCACCAGCTCGGTCTTGCTCTTGATGTTCTCCACGTTGGCGTAGAACCCGCGGATGGCGGCCCGCCCGATGTGCACCTCGCCGCCGCCCACCGGGTCCTCGACAGTCGCGTCGTCCGCGTAGAGTTCGGCGATCTCATCAGCACTTCCGTTGGCGACCAGCTCGAGATAGCGGTTGACGGTCTGGGTGATGTGCTCGACGTTCGGCATGGCCGCGAGGCTACACGGCACCGCGTCGGCCGTCCTCGGGTTGACCGGCCAGTGAGACTGCGAGATCCCCGACCGTGGTGACGGGCAGGTCGCACACGCGGCCGCGGCACACGTACGCCGCGTCGGCTCCGTCGACCCGGTCACGTCCTTCCAGCAAGGTGGACGAGTTCGCTGGGCCGCCGACGACGATGGCCCCGCCCGGCGCCAGCGCGCGTGCGGCGGTGAGCAATTCGGCTGACGACGCGTCGCACGCCACCGCGACCTGGATAGGGCCACGGATCTGCGCCTCGCCCACCGTCAGCCAGTGTCCACCCGAGCGGGGCGCCCGAGCCAGGATCGGTGTCGCCGAAGCCAGCGTGTCCTGCGCGGCCGCCGCGTAGGTCTCCGACGCGGTCAGATGCGCAGCGAGTTGCAGCGCCTCCGCGATGAGCGACGCACCCGACGGCGTTGCGCCGTCGACGGGGTCGGCGGGCCGCACCATGAGCTGCTCGGCGTCGTCGGCGGTGTCGAACCAGCGCCCCGGCCGTTGCGGATCGGCGTAGTGACGCAGTGCGGTGTCCAGCAGCCCCAGCGCCTCCGGTAGCCACAATCCGGTGAGCTGATACAGCGTCAGCAGCCCGGTCACCAGTGCGGCGTAGTCCTCGAGGATCGCCGCGCTGTCCCCCACCCGGCCGCCGAGGCTCGCCCGGCGGAGCCGCCCTTCGACGACGTGCAGGTCCAGCAGCCGGCGTGCGCATTCTGAAGCGGCAGTGAGGTATTCGGGGTTGTCCAAGGCCACCGTGGCTTCGGCCAACGCGGTGATGGCCAGCCCGTTCCACGCCGTGACCACCTTGTCGTCGCGTGCGGGTTGCGGACGGGAACCGCGGTGCGCCAACAACTTCGAGCGCACGCATGCGAACCGGGCGGCGTCGTCGGGGTCGACGGGCAGCTGCAGCACCGACGCGCCGTGCTCGAAGGTCCCGTCGGCGGTGACAGCGAAAACCGAAGCCGCCCAATCTCCGTCGTCGTCACCGAGCACTTCGGCCAATTCACCGGGCGTCCACACATACGTCAGGCCCTCGCGACCGGCCGCATCCGCGTCCAGTGAGGACGTGAACATCCCGGCGGCCCCGAGCCCGGCAATGATGAAGCCCGCCGTCTCATCGGCCACCCTGCGCGCCAACAGATCACCGGTGCGCCGCGCCCAGTGCGCATACGCCCGCAGCAGCAACGCGTTGTCGTAGAGCATCTTCTCGAAGTGCGGCACCACCCAGTACGGATCCACGCTGTACCGGGCGAACCCGCCTGCCAGCTGGTCGTAGATGCCGCCGCGGGCCATGGCCGCACCGGTGCGTGCGACCGCCTGCAGCGTCGCGTCGGATCCCGTGCGTTCGTAATGCCGCAGCAGGCCTTCCAGAAGCGCGGACGGCGGGAACTTCGGCGCCTTGCCGAATCCGCCGTGCGCGGTGTCCTCGTCGCGCAGCACCGCGGCCACCGCGTGATCGCACAGTTCGGGTCCCACCGGCGCACCACCACCGGGCAGCCCGGCCGACATCGACCGCAGCTCCGTCGCGATCTGCTCCGACGCCCGCTCGACCTCGTCTCGGCGGTCGCGCCAGGTCTCGGCCACCGCCGCCAGCAGCTGCAGGAAACCCAGCTTCGGGTAATAGGTACCGCAGAAGAACGGCCGCCCGTCAGGGGTCAGGAAGCATGTCATCGGCCAGCCGCCCTGCCCGGTCAACGCCACGGTCGCGTTCATGTAGACGGCGTCGAGGTCGGGGCGTTCCTCGCGGTCGACCTTGATACAGACGAATCCGTCGTTCGCCGCAGCCGCAACCTCGGGATCCTCGAAGGATTCATGGGCCATCACATGGCACCAATGACATGCCGCGTAGCCGATCGACAACAAGATCGGGACGTCGCGTGCGGCCGCCTCTGCCAGTGCCTCGGCCGACCACTGTCGCCAGTGCACCGGATTGTCGGCGTGCTGGCGCAGGTAGGGGCTGGTGGCCCCCGCGAGGGTGTTACCCCCCGGACTCACGGGGCTGGCGGTCGTCGGATCTCTCCTCCGAGGTGTCGTCGGATTGTTCGTCTTCCGTGGTCTCCACCGTACCGTCGTCGACGGCCTGGTCCGGCTCGGGATGCTCAGGGTCGAACGATTCCGGCAGCCTGCGCAGGTGCCGGTTCATCGACCAGACCAGGGCGAACGTCCCGACCAGCAGCGCCACCGTGATCAGGAGGCCGAACGGGCTGGCCTTACCGAAATCCGGTCCGGTGTTGCGGGGCTCGTCGGCCAGAAACGTCACGACGGCCGTCAGGGTGTCCATCACTTTTCAATCCCACTGAACAGATCATCCTCGGGCAGGCTCACCGGCACCCGGGACCGGGCCAGCTCGAACTCCTCGGTCGGCCACAACCGCTGCTGCCATTCGATCGGCGCGTGGAAGAAGTGACCGTTGGGGTCGATCTGGGTGGCATGTGCACGCAGCGCGTCGTCACGCTGGCTGAAGTACTCCGAACATTCGATCCGGGTGGTGACCCGGCCCGCGAACGCGTCGTGCTCGGGATCCCAATGCTCGAGCCATTTGGCGAACGGACCCTCCTGGCCGTTCTTGGCGAACTCGTCCTGCAGCAGTTGCATGCGCTCCCGCAGGAACCCGTGGTTGTAGTACAGCTTGGATACACTCCAGGGGTCACCGGCATCGCGGAACTGCATGTAGTCGGCGGCGGCCTCGTATGCGGCGACCGACACCTGGTGGCAGCGGATGTGGTCGGGGTGCGGATATCCGCCGTTCTCGTCGTACGTGGTCATCACGTGCGGCTTGAACTCGCGGATCACCCGCACCAGCCGGGACACCGGCTCTTCGAGGGGCACCAGGCCGAAGCAACCTTCCGGCAGTGGCGGCAGCGGGTCCCCCTCGGGTAGTCCGGAGTCGACGAAGCCCAGCCAGTGGTGCTCGACGCCGAGGATCTCGGCGGCCTTGGCCATCTCGTCGCGCCGGACTTCGGCGATCCGGCCGTGCACCTCCGGGATGTCCATCGCCGGGTTCAGAATGTCTCCGCGCTCGCCGCCGGTCAGTGTGACAACCATGACGCGCACACCTTTGGCCGCATAGCGCGCGGTGGTCGCCGCACCCTTGCTGGACTCGTCGTCCGGGTGGGCGTGCACCGCCATCAACCGCAGTTCACTCATTTCGTCTCATCTAACTACGGCGACCTCTTGTGTAATCCAATGCCTGCGCCGGTTGGCCGAAGGCTGTCCCCGCCTATAGTTCCAGTTCTGATGATCGAACGCCCCGCCGCCCGGTACGGACGGCAGTCCATGCCCCGCCGGAACCGTCGCTGGATCCTTGCCGCCCTCGTCGCTCTCGTGGTGGTGGCCGGCGTCGCTCTCGCGGTCGCCGCATGGCACAAATTCGCCAACAACGACGTGAAAGGCGAGCTCACAGCCTACGAGTTGGTCGGCGACGACACCGTCTCGGTGACCATCGGGGTGACCCGTCCTGACCCGTCGCGGCCGGTGGTCTGCATAGTGCGGGCCCGTTCGATCGACGGCGGGGAGACCGGCAGGCGCGAAATCCTGGTGGGTCCTTCGACGCAGAATACGGTTCAGGTCACCGCGGTGGTGAAATCGAGCAAACCGCCCGTCGTCGGTGATGTCTACGGCTGTGGGACGGACGTGCCATCGTACCTGGTAGCGCCTTGATTTGAGCCGCCGCAACAAACGCCGAACTGCGAATACATGAAGATCGGCTGTCTGTTCGGTGCTAAGCTGGTCGGATACACGGTTCCGCGCTGGGGCCGTGTATTGCTGCATTAGCCCGCAGAAATCACTTGCGCTAGCGGCAATACACGCGGAACACTCCCGGCCCGAAACCGAGGCTTTCGCATGCGAGGCAACAACGACAGGAGCGCGAAGACATGACCGACACCCAGGTCACCTGGCTCACCCAGGAAGCTTTCGACCGGCTGAAGGCCGAACTGGATCAGCTGATCGCGAACCGGCCGATCATCGCCGCCGAGATCAACGACCGCCGCGAAGAGGGCGATCTGCGCGAGAACGGCGGCTACCACGCTGCCCGCGAAGAGCAGGGCCAGCAGGAGGCCCGCATCCGCCAGCTGCAGGAACTGCTCAACAACGCCAAGGTGGGCGAGGCCCCCAAGCAGTCCGGCGTTGCGCTGCCCGGTTCGGTGGTCAAGGTCTACTACGACGACGACAAGAGCGACACCGAGACGTTCCTGATCGCCACCCGCCAGGAGGGCATCAGCGACGGCAAGCTCGAGGTGTACTCGCCCAACTCGCCACTGGGTGGGGCCCTGATCGACGCCAAGGTCGGCGAGACCCGCACCTACACCGTGCCCAACGGCAACACCGTCAAGGTCACGCTCGTCAGCGCTGAGCCGTACCACTCGTAACGTACGGCTCGCGGGGGAAGCACTACAGTCGGGGCAATGGCGCAAATCGCCGAAGATCTCTTTCTGCTGTTGCTGGACAATGCCTCCGCGCAGCCTGGTCTGGACCGGCGGCGCCGTGAACGAGTCTTGGCCGCCGCCGTCCTCCTCGACCTTGCCTACGCCTGCCGGATCCGTCCGGCACTGGCCGACGAGCCCATCGAGCCGGGTCTGCTGATCGCCCTCGAAGGCAATTGGCCGGCCGATCCGGTCACCGACCCGGCATTCCAGCTGTTGCGGCGACGTCCGCTTTCGCCTGAGTCGGCGCTGGCCAAGCTCGGCAAGTCAACCCAGCCCGCGCTTGAACTGCACCTGGAGAAAACTGGCCAGATCCACCGGGTTCGCATGCCGGGCAAGGGTTTTCGCGCCACATACTGCTGGCCGCTGGCCAATCGGGAACGTGCCGGGTTGGCCCGCGCAGCGCTGCTGGGCGCGTTGTTCGACGGGCAGAGCCCGGCGCCGACGATCGCCGCCATCATCTGCTTGCTGCACGCGGTCGACGGGCTTGGCGCCGTGCTCAGCCTCAACGAGCGGGGCTGGCGCTGGGTGCATGCCCGGGCAACCGAAATCACCACGGGCGCATGGATCGACGACACCGCCGCCGGGTTACCCGAGATGAACCTGGCAGTGACGACGTCGACCCTGCGCCCAGCCTTGACGAGCTAGTCACCTTCCCCCGCGACAGGTCACCTGCCCCGCGTCAGGTCACCTTCCCCGCGAGCAGACACTGCGGTACGCGACACGCCGGAGTTCGCGAACCCCTATGTCTGCTCGCGATATCAGGCGAGCGCCTGCTCCAGGTCGGCCAGCAGGTCGGCGGGATGTTCGATACCGACCGACAGCCGCACCAGGTCGTCCGGCACCTCCAACTGCGAACCCGCCGTCGAAGCATGCGTCATGGCACCGGGGTACTCGATCAGCGACTCCACTCCCCCGAGCGACTCAGCGAGGATGAAAATCTCTGTGCGCGAGCACAATTCACGTGCAGCATCCGGGCCGCCGCGCAGCCTGACCGACACCATGCCACCGAAACCGCTCATCTGCCGCGCAGCGACGTCGTGGTTGGGGTGTGTCTCCAATCCCGGGTACAGCACCGATTCGACGGCGGGATGGCCGACGAGGAATTCGGCGATGAGGGCAGCGTTTTCACTGTGCTGACGCATGCGCAGAACCAGCGTCTTGAGCCCGCGCATCGTGAGATACGCGTCGAACGGGCCCGGCACCGCGCCCGCCCCGTTCTGTAGGAACGCGAATGCCGTGTCGAGTTCCTCGTCGTTGGTCAGCAGCGCACCACCCACCACGTCGGAGTGCCCGCCGATGTACTTGGTGGTGGAGTGCAGCACGATATCCGCGCCGAGCAGCAGCGGCTGTTGCAATGCCGGTGAAGCAAATGTGTTGTCCACCAACACCTTCACCCCCGATGCCGAGGCGATCTGCACAATCCCCGCGATATCGGCGATGGACAGCAGCGGGTTGGTGGGCGTCTCCACCCAGATCATCCGGGTGCGCGGAGTCATCGCCGCACGGACGGCGTCGAGGTCCGACAGCGGCGCCGGGGTGTGAGTGATGCCCCAGTGTGAGAAGACCTTGTCGATGAGTCGGAACGTGCCGCCGTAGGCGTCGTCGGGGATCACGACGTGGTCCCCGGGCCGCAGTACCGCCCGCAGGGCACAATCGGTGGCGGCCATGCCTGAGCTGAACGCCCGCCCGTAGTCGGCTTCCTCGACCGCGGCCAGCGACGCTTCGAGCGCGGCGCGGGTGGGATTGCCGGTGCGTGCGTACTCGAACCCGCCGCGCAACCCACCGACGCCGTCCTGGGCGAAGGTCGAGCTGGCGTAGATCGGGGTGTTGACGGCTCCGGTACCCGGGTCGGGACGGTAACCGGCGTGGATGGCTTTTGTGGCCAGGCCGTGCCACTTGCGCTGTTCACTCATAACCCGTTGAGCCTATCCGGACCATCCCGGGTATCGTCCCGCGACCGGTGCGGGACTCGCCGGTACGCAGACCGTCGACATGATCTTGTCGGCGAAAGTCTGACGCTTGGCGTCCCACAGCGGGAACAGGTAACCGACGTAGCAGATGGCGCTGTCGGCAATGTGGGCAATCTGACGAACCAGTGACATGCCGAAACCGATTGGCTGGCCGGTGCTTTCGGAGACCACCTTGAATTTCATCACCTTCTTGCCGATGCTCTGGCCGGTGGTGCCCTGCTTGTAACCGTAGTTCCATATCGCGAAGACCAGCGGCAGGGTGAACATCACGAGCGTCACGAGCCCCATCACGACCGCGACGGCTCCCGAGGGCCCGGTGTTGCTGGAGCAGTCGACATAGCTGCCGGTGCTGGTGCACTGCGGCTGGGAGGTTCCGACGAGTGCCAGTCCACCGATCAGCACGACACCGTAGGCGACCACCAGAATGGCCGCGATGGGCAGCTGATCGATGAGGAACGCCACCGCGCGGTCGGACCAGGGCGTGTAGGAATTCGGGTTGGGCACCTGCGGGTAATAACCCTGCTGCGGCGCGAAACCCGGTTGGGGTGAGCCGAATCCGGGTTGAGGACCGTAACCGGGTTGGCCATAGCTCGGCTGTGGTGCGCCCGGCTGCCCATAATTCGGCTGTCCGGGGCCGGGCTGGCCAGCGCCGTATCCGGGTCCGTAAGGGTTGGGCGGCATCGCGGTCATTGCCAGATGATGCCATGGGAGCACGGTGCCCACGGTGCGGACCTGTCGGCCGGGTGCACCGTGGGCACAGTGTTGTTGACGATTACTACGGGGTCAGCGGAGCAACCTGGGCGCCGGTGAGCCGCCGCCAGGTGTAGATCAGGAACAGCGCCGCGACCGGTGCAGCGACCAGCAGGCCGATGCCGCAAAGGAGTTCGCCGACGAAGATGGTCACGAAGATGACGATGTAGGCCACCAGAGCGTTGACGAAGTTCGACTTGACCAGCTCGAAGCTGGTCTTGATGGCGTCGATCGCGGACAGGTTGCGGTCCAGAATCGCGGGCAGCGTGAACAACGTGAAGATGCCCACCACAATGCTGCCGATGAAGCAGAACGAGCCGATCGCGCTGAGCACACCGACGATGAGACCGGCGATGATGAAATTGCCGAGCTGACGCGGCTTGAAGAACGAACCGATGGTCACCGGTTGCCCGTTCGCGATATCGATCACACCGCTCAGATACGCCGATGACACCACGGCCATGACCACGATGAGAATCAGACCACCGAGCAGCAGAACTGCGATGCTGCCCGCACCGAGGCTGTAGCTCGCGGAGTATTCGTAGTCCGAACCGTAGCTGCCGTACGACGACGTGCTGCTCGTGGCCATCGCCATGGCCAGGCCGTACGCGACGCCGGCGATCACACCGACGATCAACCCGTACACCAGCGTCGGGACGATCAGGGCGGCCGCATTCTTGCTGAACTTGTTCCACGCCCAGGAGAACGCTTCACCGACGCTGTAGGCAGCACCCTGCTGGCCGTAACCCGGCGGCGGGTAGCCCGGCGCACCGGGAGGCGGCGGTGGCGGGTAGCCGCCCGGTCCGCCCGGAGGCGGAGGCGGCGGGTAACCACCCTGGGGAGGCGGCGGATAGCCACCCTGCTGCGGAGGCGGAGGGGGCGGATAGCCGCCACCACCCTGGGGCTGGAACCCACCACCCTGTGGCTGGAATCCACCGCCCTGCGGCGGCTGGTAGCCACCACCTTGGGGCGGTTGGTAGCCGCCACCGCCCTGAGGCGGCGGCGGGAATCCTCCGGGCGGAGGCGGCGGGTAGTTTCCGGGCGGCGGTTGATTACTCACGTTGATGGCTCCTATCTCGGGTAGCGACCGTCACCCGGTCACCACTGACTGCCAGCACCTAGATGTACAGCGAGCGGAACGGCTCACTGGGGAGATTACGCACCACAGGGCGTGTTCACATGCCCGTCGCGACAAAGGCGGTATCAGTAGATCGGTCGCGGACCCCCTCCGCAGTCGAGTTTGCTGGTTAGCGCTCGCTGACACTACCCGAGAAGTGGTCGATTGCAGCGCTTCTCACCTGCGGTTCAGTGCCGCGCGTTTCCCTCCGAAAGGAACCCGAGCAGGTCGTGACGGGTCAGCACGCCGACGGGCTTGCCGTCTTCGACGACCATCACCGCGTCGCTGTCCCGCAGCGACTTCGCCGCCGTGCTCACCAACTCTCCCGCGCCGATCAGCGGCAGCGCTGGGCCCATGTGCTCGGAGACGGCGTCGGCGAGTTTGGCCCGGCCTTCGAATACCGCCGAGAGCAGTTCACGTTCCGACACACTGCCGGCAACCTCGCCGGCCATCACGGGTGGCTCGGCACCGACGACCGGCATCTGAGACACCCCGTATTCGCGCAGGATCCCGATGGCATCGCGGACGGTCTCCGACGGGTGCGTATGCACCAGGTCGGGCAGTGCACCGGACTTGCCGCGCAGCACATCTCCGACGGTCGACTGCTCGATCGAGCCGTCCAGGCGACTGCGCAGGAAGCCGTACGACGACATCCACGCATCGTTGAAAATCTTTGAGAGATAACCACGTCCGCCGTCGGGCAACAGCACCACCACGACCGAGTCGGGCCCGGCTTTGCGAGCCACCTCGATGGCGGCCACCACGGCCATCCCGCAGGATCCACCGACGAGGAGAGCTTCCTCCCGCGCCAGCCTGCGGGTCATGTCGAAGGAATCCGCGTCGGAGACCGCAATGATCTCGTCGGGCACGGTGGGGTCGTAGGCGCTGGGCCAGAAGTCTTCGCCGACACCTTCGACGAGATACGGACGGCCGGTTCCGCCGGAGTACACCGACCCTTCGGGATCGGCTCCGATGATCTTCACCTTCCCGCCGGACACCTCTTTGAGGTACCGGCCGGTCCCGGTGATGGTGCCTCCGGTGCCGACGCCCGCGACGAAATGGGTGACCTTGCCTTCGGTGTCGGCCCAGATCTCCGGGCCCGTCGTCTCGTAATGGCTGGCGGGCCCCATCGGGTTGGAGTACTGGTCGGGCTTCCACGCCCCGTCGATCTCCCTGACCAGCCGGTCGGAGACGCTGTAGTAGCTGTCGGGATGCTCGGGCGGCACCGCCGTCGGGCACACGACTACGTCAGCGCCGTACGCGCGCAACACATTCTGCTTGTCCTCGCTGACCTTGTCGGGGCACACGAAGATGCACTTGTAGCCGCGTTGCTGAGCCACCAAGGCCAGCCCCACCCCGGTGTTACCGGACGTCGGCTCGACGATCGTGCCCCCGGGCTTGAGTTCGCCGCTGGCCTCTGCCGCGTCGATCATCTTGACGGCGATGCGGTCCTTGGCGCTCCCACCCGGGTTGAGGTACTCGATCTTGGCGGCCACCAAGCCCGCACCTGTTGGGACAACCGAGTTCAGCTGTACCAGAGGGGTATTGCCGATGAGCTCACTGACGTGCTTGGCGATGCGCATAGTCACATCGTCTCAGGCCCGCGCGCGGGTTACCAGGTGGCCTCTCGAATGTAGTCGCCGATCTGGCGCAGCGAGCGCGTCGCTTCGGACACCAGAGGCGACGCGAGCTGGAAGACGTGCATCTGACCGGGCCAAACGCGAACCTCCACCGGAACACCGGCAGCGGCGAGCATGCGGGCGGCTTTCCGCGCATCGCTGATCAAAACTTCGGAACCGGACACGTGAATGAGCGTGCGCGGCAGGCCCGGCTCGATATGGTCGAGCGGTTCGTAGACTTCTTCGTCTTTGCGCCCTGCCGCGTGCTCGACGAGTTCGACCAGAGCTTCGAACGCGCGGGCCGGGAACATGGCGTCCCGCCGGATGTTCGGATGGTTGGCGCGCGTGAGGTTGTCGATCTCGAACAGCGGGGACATGGTGACCAGGGCCGCCGGCTCTTCGCCTTCGGCCAGCAGCCGCTGGGCCAGCGCGAGGCCCAGATAGCCGCCTGCGGAATCGCCCGCAAGCACGATCTGGTCGGGCTCGTAACCCGTGAGCCGTAGCCAGTGGTAGGCGTCGTAACAGTCGTCCAGCGCGGTGCCCACCGAATGCTTGGGGATCATCCGGTAGTTGACCACGAGCACCGGGCTGTCGGCGTACTGCGACAACGACGACACGATGCCGGAGTGGGTGCTCGCACCGCACGCGATGAACGCGCCGCCGTGCAGATACAGGACGACGCTGCGCTTGCCGTCGGCCGGCAGCACCCCGTTTGCCCGCACGAGCTGGGCAGTGCAGTTCGGCAACCCGATCGTCGCCCGGATGGTGCCGGGAGACGGACGCAGCGTCCGAGCCGCGAATTCGACCATGCCGAATGGCCACGGCAGACGTGGAGCATGGCTACCAATTGCCAGCACCGGTCGGATTGTCAGCATGGCCGCCAGCGAAGCCAGTCGGCCACCCAGGCTCGGGCCATCTTCAAGGATCTCTACCGGTGCCAGGTCACTGACCGGGTACTTGCGCGCGCGGTGCAGGCTAGCTGGGCTTATCCCAGCACGATGGGACCTCGAGACCTTACTCGGTGCAGTCATCGCCACCACTTCCTACGTCTTTGTAGTGCTAGGTGTGCTACGTCACTCAGACAACCCGGGTAACTTAGCTTGACACGGCCAATCAGTTCAACAATCAAATAATCTGAATTGATACCGGACTTGATACCGCAACGTAATCGCTGATCCGCGTTCGCCGCGCGCAAAACCCCGTGTGTCGCACCTAAACTTGCGGTGTGGGGTTAAGTAGCGATGCTCCTCGCGTCCGCAGCCGTAGTCGGGCGCCACGTCGAGCCACCGTCGCCCTGGCGGCCGCTGCGACGCTGGCGTCAACCGGCACGGCCTACATCGGAGCACGCAATCTGCTGTCCGGGCAGGCCGACCAGGCCCGCCGAGTCATTCCAAAATCCTGGGACATCCCGCCGCGTGCCGATGGCGTGTACTCGCCCGGCGGTGGGCCGGTGCAGCGTTGGGAGCGCGGGGTTCCGTTCGACATCCACCTGATGGTGTTCGGAGATTCGACCGCAACGGGATACGGCTGCCATGAGGCCGACGAGGTACCGGGTGTCGTGATCGCGCGCGGCGTCGCCGAGCAGTTCGGCAAGCGGATTCGCCTGAGTACCAAGGCAATTGTCGGCGCCACCTCGAAGGGGTTGTCCGGTCAGATCGACGCCATGTTCGTTGCGGGCCCACCGCCGGACGCGGCCGTCATCATGATCGGGGCCAACGACATCACCAAACCGAACGGCATCGGCCCGTCGGCGCGACGCCTGGGCGCCGCGGTGCGCAGGCTGCGGTCGGCGGGCGCGGTCGTGGTCGTCGGCACCTGCCCTGACTTCGGGGTCATCACCGCGATACCCCAGCCCCTGCGCATGGTGGCCCGCAGCCGCGGGTTGCGGCTGGCCCGCGCGCAGGCCGGCGCTGTGCGTGCCGCGGGCGGCGTGCCGGTTCCCTTCTCAGACCTGCTGGCGCCGGACTTCTACAAGGCCCCGGAGTTGCTGTTCTCGCAGGACATGTTCCACCCGTCCGCAGCGGGATATGCGCTTGCGGCCAGCCAGCTCTTGCCCGCGCTCTGTAATGCCCTGGGCGACTGGGACGGTGCCGAAGCCCTGGAAACGGGGTCCGCGGACGACACGTCGCTGCTGTCGCGGCTGGGCGGTGTGAGCAGGCTCTGGCGGCGACCGACCGGGGTGCCCGCACCCATCGTGGTGCCTGCGGGCTAGGTTCGTTTCTAGAACACGATCTAGGAGCCTGCCATGCCTGAAGCTGTCATCGTTGCCACTGCCCGCTCGCCGATCGGCCGCGCAGGCAAAGGCTCACTCGTCAACATGCGTCCCGACGACCTGGCCGCACAGATGGTCAAGGCCGTGCTGGACAAAGTGCCTGCTCTCGATCCCCGCGACATCGACGACCTGATCATGGGTTGCGGCCAACCCGGTGGTGAGGCGGGGTTCAACATCGGTCGCGCCGTCGCGGTTCAGCTCGGCTACGACTTCCTGCCCGGCACCACCGTCAACCGCTACTGTTCGTCGTCTCTGCAGACCACGCGCATGGCGTTCCACGCGATCAAAGCCGGTGAGGGCCATGCGTTCATCTCCGCGGGCGTCGAAACCGTGTCCCGGTTCGCCAAGGGCAACGCCGACGGCTGGCCCGACACCAAGAACCCGATCTACGCCGACGCGATGGCCCGCTCGGACCAGGCGGCCACCGGTGCCGAGGAGTGGCACGATCCCCGCGAAGACGGCCTGCTACCCGACGTGTACATCGCCATGGGCCAGACCGCCGAAAACGTCGCACTGCACACCGGTATCAGCCGCGAAGACCAGGACCACTGGGGTGTCCGGTCGCAGAACCGGGCCGAGGAGGCCATCAACAACGGCTTCTTCGAGCGCGAGATCGTGCCGGTGACCCTGCCCGACGGCACCGTGGTCTCCAAGGACGACGGCCCGCGGCCCGGCACCACCTACGAGAAGATCAGCCAGCTCAAACCGGTCTTCCGCCCCAACGGCACCATTACCGCCGGCAACGCCTGCCCGCTCAATGACGGCGCCGCCGCGCTGGTGGTCATGAGCGATGTGCGCGCTCGCGAGCTCGGACTCACACCGCTGGCCCGCGTCGTGTCGACCGGTGTGTCCGGCCTGTCGCCGGAGATCATGGGCCTCGGCCCCATCGAGGCCGTCAAGAAGGCGCTCGTCAACGCCAACATGACCATCGGCGACATCGACCTCTACGAAATCAACGAGGCCTTCGCCGTGCAGGTGCTCGGCTCTGCCCGCGCGCTGGGCATGGACCCCGACAAGCTCAATGTCTCCGGTGGCGCAATCGCTTTGGGCCACCCGTTCGGCATGACAGGTGCCCGCATCACCGCCACGCTTTTGAACAACCTGCAGACCTACGACAAGACCTTCGGCATCGAAACCATGTGCGTCGGTGGCGGCCAGGGTATGGCCATGGTCGTGGAGCGGCTCTCCTAACTGCTCCCACGTTGACTCTGCTCCCGCGTTGACTCTGCGCGTGAGGCGCACACGTGCGACAACCCAACACCCTCACCGCAGAGCCAACGGCGGGGCAACCCGATCCCACATTCACTCTGCGCGTGAGGCGCACAAGTGCGAGAACCCAACACCCTCACCGCAGAGCCAATGGCGGGGCAACCCGATCCCATGCGAGCTGAAGGCGCCGCATGATGTCCGGCCGACGGTGTCCGGCCGCCACCCGGATCGTGGTCCAACCCAGCTGAGCGATGTACTCGTGGCGGATGATGTCGTAACCAAGCGCATCGGCGTGCTGTGCACCGTCGTATTCGGCCGCGAGCTTGTACTCCTCCCACCCCATGTCGAGGTAGTACCGCGGCTGGCCGTTTGGGCCCAGCACTGGAATTTGCGTCTGCGGCCGCGGATATCCGGCATCGATGATCATCAGCCGAAGCCATGTTTCTTGGGGCGACTGAGCACCGGGATCGTAGAGGTCTAGCGCAGATTCGAGTTGGCGTAGCCCGCGCACATGCCGATGACGCTCGGCCAACTCCAAAACATCAAGAGCTTTGAACTCCGCCGCGTTACCGAGCGCGTCGAGCCGAGCCACCGCCTCGCCCAGTGAACCGCGCCGGCCGAGGTCGAAGGCCGTCCGCTCGGGCGTCGTCACGCTGAGTTCGTCGAGTCGTTGACACTCCCCCGGCAACAACAGCTCGGCACGGGTGATCACGGATTTCGGCGCTCTCGCGTTCGCCCAGATTAACTCGATCGGAGCATCGTCACCAATCCATTTCGCCCCGTGCAGCGCGGATGCGGAGAGCCCTGCGACGACGCCTTGTCGCTGTGACCACAGCCATGCCGCTTGTGTCCGCAGCTGTAGTGTCGGGGCAATCCGTTTGTCCAGGTACACATTTGGCATCATCGGCCGGTAGTAACGACGCAGCTCGTAGCGGTTCAATGCCCCGCATGCCAGAGCCTCGCTGCCGATGAACGGTTCGTAACCAATCTCCATGGCGACAGGCTGGTTTCCACTACCGACGAGTTGTGCCGCTCCGAGACACGCCAGGCAGCCGACTGTGGATGAACCTTGGATTGGGGATAACTCAGCCGTGCACTGGCTCTGCACCCATGGCGCAAACACCCAAGAAGCCAACACCCTCACCGCAGAGCCAACCACGGGACAACTCGGCAGCGCATTGACACTGCACCCACGGCGCAAACGCCCGAGAAGCCAACGCCCTCACCGCAGAGCCAACGCCGCCAGCGCCCTCACCGCAGAGCCAACACAAAAGAAAAAGGCGCCCGCAATCGCGGACGCCCTTCTCGGGTAGGACTGCTAGTCGTTGTTGAAGTAACTCAGCAGTCGCAGGATTTCGATGTACAGCCAGACCAGGGTGACAGTCAGGCCGAGGGCGATGCCCCATGCAGCCTTCTCCGGCGCGCCGGCGCGGATCATCTGGTCGGCGGCGTCGAAGTCGATCAGGAAGCTGAACGCGGCCAGGCCGATGCACAGCAGCGAGAAGCCGATGGCCAGCGGGCCTCCGTCGGTCAGCGGAGCGTTGCCGGTGAAGATCGCGAACAGGATGTTGACGATGGCCAGCGCGACGACGCCGAAGATGCCTGCGACGATCATGCGGGTGAGCTTCGGGGTGACGCGGATGGCGCCGGTCTTGTAGACGACGAGCATGCCGAAGAACACGCCGAAGGTGGCGACCACGGCCTGGAAGATCATGGCCGGTCCGCCGGTGGACACCAGGTTGGCGAACAGGAACGACGCGGTGCCGACGAACACGCCCTCGAATGCCGCGTAGGACAGCACGATGGCCGGGTTGTCCTGCTTACGCCCGAACGTGGCGATGAGCACCAGCACGAGGCCGCCGATGCTGCCGACCATGAACATCGGGAACATCAGCGCCGGGTTGGCGGCGGCGAAGAAGTAGGAAAGCACACCCACGATCGACACGATCGCGAGCGTCATACCGGTCTTGGTGACGACGTCGTCGATGGTGAGCGGACGCGACACACCGGTCTGCCGCTGTTCGGGGTACTCGGTATAGGGCTGTGCATGTACCTGCTGAGCGCCGTATCCGGCGGCTCCGGTACCGAATTGTGCGTATCCGCCCTGCGTCTTGGGCAGAGACCGGAATACCGGGTTGCTGGTCTCGCGCACCGTCGGGTCCTCTCCTATGTGCCGTTGTTCGGCAGTGAACTACTGGGTCAACGTTCGGCGATCTGCACAGGTTCCCGCAAAACCGAATGAGTTCCCAGGAAACGTACAGGTTTGGATATCGAGGCAAACCCTACCCGGCGAAAGCGGCCGACGGGCACCGAACTAGATTGCATCCGTGACCGAAAACGAGGACATCCTAGTAAACGTCCGCAACGGCGTCGGCATCCTCACCCTGAACCGGCCGAAGGCGATCAACTCGCTCAACGAGGCCATGGTGTCGGGCATGGCCGCGGCGCTCGACGCGTGGGAGCACGACGACACCGTGCACACCGTTCTGCTCACCGGCGCGGGCGAGCGCGGTCTCTGCGCAGGCGGCGACGTCGTGGCGCTCTATCACAGCGCCAAGGTGGGCGGGGCCGACGCCCGCAGGTTCTGGTACGACGAATACCGGCTCAACGCCCGCATCGGCAGCTATCCCAAGCCGTATGTGGCCCTCATGGACGGCATCGTGATGGGCGGCGGCGTAGGGGTCGCGGCCCACGGCAGCGTCCGGGTGGCCACCGACAGCACCATGATGGCGATGCCCGAGGTCGGCATCGGCTTCATCCCCGACGTCGGCGGCACGTATCTGCTGTCGCGCGCTCCGGGTGCTCTTGGCCTGCATGCCGCGCTGACCGGGGCGCCGTTCAGCGGAGCCGACGCGATCGCGATGGGCTTCGCCGATCACTACGTACCCCACGACAGCCTGGCCGAGTTCACCGAGGCCGTCGTCAACGATGGCGTCGAGCATGCCCTGGCCGCCCACGCCATCGAGCCGCCGGCCAGTCCCCTACTGGCACAACGGGACTGGATCGACACGTGCTACGCCGGGGACACGGTCGCCGACATCCTCGCCGCGCTGCGCGAGCACGGCACCGCCGCCGGAGATGCCGCCAATCTCATCGCCACCCGCTCGCCCGTCTCGCTGGCCGTGACCCTGCAAGCAGTGCGCCGGGCCGCCAAGCTGGACACCCTCGAAGAGGTTCTCCAGCAGGAATACCGGACCTCGTGCGCATCGGTGCGCTCGCACGACTTCGTCGAAGGCATCCGCGCCCAGCTCGTGGACAAGGACCGCAACCCGCAGTGGTCTCCGGCGTCGAATGCAGAGGTCACCCAGGCCGATGTCGACGCATACTTTGTTCCGGCGGATCCTGACCTGACGTTCTGAGAGGACATTCGATGAGCTTTGAGACGATCCTGGTGACCCGCGTCGACCGCGTCGCCACCATCACCCTGAACCGGCCCAAGGCGCTCAACGCGCTCAACAGCCAGGTGATGAACGAAGTCACCACGGCCGCAGCCGAACTCGACAACGACCCGGGCATCGGCGCGATCATCGTCACGGGCAACGAGAAGGCGTTCGCCGCCGGCGCGGACATCAAGGAGATGGCCGAGCTGTCGTTCGCCGACGTGTACTCGGCCGACTTCTTCGAGCAGTGGTCGAAGTTCGCCGCCACCCGCACCCCGACCATCGCTGCGGTCGCCGGGTACGCCCTGGGCGGCGGCTGTGAGCTGGCGATGATGTGCGACATCCTGATCGCCGCGGACACCGCGAAGTTCGGTCAGCCGGAGATCAAGCTGGGCGTGCTGCCGGGGATGGGCGGCAGTCAGCGGCTGACGCGTGCGATCGGCAAGGCCAAGGCGATGGACCTGATCCTCACCGGGCGCACCATCGACGCGGTCGAGGCCGAGCGGGCCGGGCTGGTGTCGCGGCTGGTGCCTGCGGACTCACTGATCGACGAGGCTCTCGCCGTTGCGGAGACGATCGCGGGGATGTCCCTGTCGGCGGCGCGCATGGCCAAGGAAGCCGTCAATCGCGCCTTCGAATCGTCGCTCACCGAGGGGTTGCTCTACGAGCGACGGCTGTTCCACTCGGCGTTCGCCACGGCCGATCAGAAGGAAGGCATGGCGGCCTTCACCGAGAAGCGCGCCCCCAACTTCACGCATCGTTAAAGTCAACGGGTGACCGAGACCGCCGAGCCCGAAGCCGAGACGCCTGAAGCCCAGTCACGCGACACGGACAAGCCCGACTGGTGGCAGCGTCATTACACGTTCTTCGGGACGGCGGTCGGCCTGGTGTTCCTGTGGCTGTCCATGACGCCGTCGCTGCTGCCGCGCGGTCCCCTGTTTCAGGGTCTGGTCAGTGGAGCCGCCGGCGCAATCGGATACGGCCTCGGCGTTTTCGGAGTCTGGCTGGTGCGGTACATGGGCTCCAGGGACACCAGCCCCAAGGCACCCAAGTGGGCATGGATCGGGCTGGTGGCGGTCGGCATCGTCGGCCAGATCCTGATGATCGTGTACTTCCACGTGTGGCAGGACGAGGTCCGTGACCTCATGGGTGTGCCGCGGCTGTCGTTCTGGGATCACCCGCTGACAGCCGTGCTGTCGGTGGTGCTGCTGTTCGTGTTCGTCGAGATCGGACAGCTCATCGGCAGGCTCGTCCGGTTTTTGGTGCGTCAACTCAATCGTTTTGCACCGCCCCGGGTTTCGGCGGTGGTCGTGGTGGTGCTGCTGCTGGCGTTCAGCATCGCGCTACTCAACGGCGTCGTGGTCCGGGTTGCGATGGACAAGATCAACAGCACGTTCTCGAACATCAACAACGAGGACAACCCCGACTTCGCCGCTCCCACATCCAATCTGCGCTCCGGCGGCCCCGGGTCGCTGGCGAAGTGGACGACGCTGGGCCACCAGGGCCGGGTGTTCGTCTCGTCGGGGCCCAGTGTCGAAGCGCTCAGCAAGTTCAACGGCAAACCGGCGATGCCGCCCATCCGGGCCTACGCCGGGCTCCATTCCGCACAGGGCATCCGTGCCACCGCAGCGCTGGCCGCGCAGGAATTGCTGCGTACCGGTGGGCTGGACCGCAAGGTCGTCGCAGTCGCCACCACCACCGGCACCGGCTGGATCAACGAAGCCGAAGCATCGGCACTGGAATACATGTACAACGGCGACAGCGCCATCGTGTCGATGCAGTACTCGTTCCTGCCCAGCTGGATCTCGTTCCTGGTGGACAAGGAGAACGCACGCCAGGCCGGGCAGGCCTTGTTCGAGGCCGTCGACGAGTTGGTCAAGCAGCGGCCGGAAGGCAAGCGCCCCAAGCTCGTGGTGTTCGGCGAGAGCCTGGGCTCCTTCGGTGGCGAGGCGCCGTTCCTGAGCCTGAACAACCTGATCGCCCGCACCGACGGCGCATTGTTCTCGGGCCCGACGTTCAACAACACCATCTGGACGGATCTGACCCGCAACCGCGACGCCGGTTCACCGGAGTGGCTGCCGATCTACGAAAAGGGCGACTACGTACGGTTCGCCGCGCGCCCGGAGAACCTGGACCGGCCTGCCGATCCGTGGCTCAACCCGCGCGCGGTCTACCTGCAGCACGCATCCGACCCGATCGCGTGGTGGAACCCGGATCTGCTGTTCTCCGAGCCGGATTGGCTCAAGGAGCCGCGAGGGTACGACGTTTCGGGACGTATGCAGTGGATCCCGGTGGTGACGTTCCTGCAGGTGTCCGCGGACATGGCGGTCGCGGTCGACGTGCCCGACGGGCACGGCCACGTGTACGTCAAGGATGTCGCCAACGGGTGGGCCAAGGTCCTGCAGCCGCCGGATTGGACCCCGGACAAGACCGAGAGACTGCGCCCGCTGCTGAACAACAACGAGAACGCCTAAACCAGCTCAGCCACTTTCAGGGCCTGGTAGCCGCCGATGACGTCGGTGGCGCGGTGCAGCCCGAGGTCGAGCAGGGCCGCGGCGGCCAGACTTGAGGTGTAGCCCTCCGAGCACAGGATCACCCAGTACACGTCGTCGTCGACGGCCTGCGGAATCCGGGCATCGCTGGTGGGGTCACACCGCCACTCCAGCACGTTGCGCTCGATCACCAGGGCCTCCGGCACGTCACCCTCGACGGCTCGTTGCGCGGCGGGCCGGATGTCGACGAGTACCGCTCCTGCCGCCAGCGCGGCGGGCAATTCGTCGGCGGGCAGCCGCTGCAAGCGCTCCCGCGCGGCCGCCAGGACTGCGTCGATCCGGCTCATGCTCATCCCTCCGGCGCGTCGGTCAGCTCGGTCCGGTTGCGGCGCAACGTGTTCCGTTCGGTCACCTCGTAGTACGACATGGCGGTCAACGGCGGCGAATAGGCGTGCACGCTCAATGTCGGGCCGGTGATCGGCGCGGGTGCGCGCACCACGTCGTGCACCCAGCCGAGCGGGAACGCGGCCTGCGCACCGGCCGACAGCCGTCGGCGGCGCAATGCCTCGCCATCCCAACGGGTTTCGGTGAGCGCACCGGACACCACCGTCAGCGCCCCCAGCGATCCGCCGTGGTCGTGCAGCTCGGTGGACTTGTCCGGTACCCAGCTGATGAGCCAGATGTCCAACTCGTCGTCGCCGGCGAGCCGGGTGTACCAGCGTTCGTCATGCGGTAGGCCGCGCAGCAGCCGGTCGTAGCGGCCGGACAGGACGTCGTCGGCGGCGCGGTCGGTGGTGTGCAGCAGATCGGGCAGGCGCAGCCGGGTCGGTGCTGACACGGCGGGCACCACGGCAGGGGCAAGGGTGGAAACCATGCGGGAAACTCCAGAAATGACGTGCGGACAGGATGGGTCGAGGGCGCGCTAGCGAGCCCGACAACACCGCAGAGAACTGGTCCGTTCCGTCACGGCGGCCAGTGTTGCATAGATTGGCGTCATGCGCAGTAACACCTGGGCCGTGCGATGGACGATCGGCGCCGTCGCCGCAACCGGCCTCACGTTGTTGACGGGATGTTCGTCGTCCGGCGATCAGGGGCAGCCGTCCGCGTCCTCCGCGACACCCTCGACCGCCTCCACCCGCACGGCGACACCTACCGCCGCCCCGGGCCAAGCGGCGGTCTCGCCGGGTGGGGTCACCACCGCGGTGGGAGCCGACGCGCAGTCCTCCGAAGAGGAGTATTTCCAGGCCTGCCATGCCGCCAAGGTGTGGATGGACCAGAAGGGCGGCGACCCCAAGGCGCAGATCGAACCGTATCTGGCGTCTCTGCAAACCCCGGGCGCGATCCCTGGGCCCGGCACCTACAACAAGGCCTGGGCGGAGTTGGAGCCCGGCCGTCAGGCAGCCGTGATCGTCGCGGTCCGCGCAGCGGCCGATCAGCTCTGCGGCTAGTTCGAATCAGGCTGCGCCGAACCACCGCTCTCGCCGCGCTGGGCGGCCACCCAGGCACGTCCGCGGGCGACGGCGGTGTCGAGTGCGCCGAAGATGCGGTCGGTGGCGCCCACGATGCCGTCGTCGCCCAGCACGTCGTCGAGTCCGCCGCGCCGCAGCACCTCCGCGGTGCCGGGGTTGACCCCGGAGATGATCAGCCGCCCGTTGTTCGCGGACAGCTGGCCGGCCCATCGGCGCAGCGCCTTGATGGTCACCGACGACGGCACGTCGGGCAAGGAGCGCAGGCTCAGCACCACGACGGCGTTGGTGGTGCCGTCGGCCCGCGGCCAGGTCTCGTCGATGCGGGCCACTTCCGCGAACAGCCCGACGCCGGCGTAGTGCAGCACGGTGACGTCGTCGCTGGCGCACCGCGCAGGCACGGGCGCCTCCTGCCACCCACCATCGGGCGCCGGTTGTAGCGCCACCAGCTGCGCGGCCTGTGCTGCTTTGGCGCAGTACAGCACCAGCGATGTGATGACACCGATCAGGATGGCGGTGTGCAGCGGCAGCTGCGTGGTGGCGGCGAAGGTGATGAGCATGGCCACCGCCGACAGCGGCGCGACCCGCAACACCAGCTTGATGTCGGGCAGCCGGCCCACCACCAGCTCGGCGCCGATCACGAGGATCAGCCCACCGATGACGGGCATCGGGATGATCTCGGCGGCCGAGCCTGCGACCAGGACCAGCACCGCCAGCCAGATACCGGCGAAGATTCCGGTCCAGCGGGTGCGCGCGCCTGCGGAGGTGGCCACCCCGGTGCGCGACAACGAACCTCCGGTCGGCAGCGCACCGAAGAAGCTGCCGGCGAAGTTGGCCGCGCCCTGGGCCAGGAAGTCGCCGTTCATGTTGGTGCGGCTGCCGTCGGGATTGGGGACCGCGGCCGAGATTCCCGCCGCCTGGGCCAGCGCGACGAGCGCGACGGCGACACCGCCGACGAGCAGGCCCGGCACCGCGGAGAAATTCGGGATGGTCAGCGGGGGAAGGGAATTGGTGATCGACGCGATATCGCCAACGGTTTCGACGTCGATGTGCGCGACGGCCACGACGGCGGTGACGACCACCAGCGCTATCAGCGTGGCGAACGATTCCAGCGGCTTGACGAAGTGGAACACCGCCCACACCGCGACGGTTCCGACCGCGACAGCGACGGCCGTGCCGTGCCACAACCCGATGTGCGCCAGCGAGTCGATGAACTTGCCGATGGTGTTGCCGCTCTGGGGCTTGTAACCGGTGGCGTCACCTAGCACGCCCGCCACGATCTGCAGCGCGATGCCGGTGGAAAAGCCCGTCATCACCGCGTTGGAGACGAAGTTCATGATCGTGCCGAACCGCAGCAGTCCGAACAGCAGCATCACCACACCGACGACGAGCGCCAGGGCCGCGACGTTGGCGGGATCCTGCGGGTCCAGCCCGGCTTCTTTGAGGACGCTGCGCGACGACAGCGCGATGGCACTGGTCAACGTCGTCACCATCAGCACCGTGCGGGCGAACAGGGCACCGATGATGCCGGGTACCACGCCCGCGTAGAGCCCGGCCACAGGGTTGAATCCGCCAATGCTGGCGTAAGCCATGCCTTCCGGGATCGAGAACAGCCCGGTCACCAGGCCCGCGACGATATCGCGTGGGCTGGGACGGCCGAGGCTGCGCACCGCCCCCGACACTTTCGAAGCCGGTGGCGCACTCATGGTCAACAACCCTGCCACGGCAGCGGTCTGCGCGCGCCATACTTGCGCCGTGCGATTTCGCGTTGCGCCAAGCCCCGGGCTCGTGCCCTACCAACGACAATGGTTGCGCGGCGACGTGTTCGCCGGACTCGCGGCCGGCGCTGTGGTCATCCCGCAGGCGATGGCGTACGCAACGGTGGCCAACATGCCCGTCGAGTTCGGCCTCTACAGCTGCATGCTGCCGATGGTGGTCTACGCGTTCATGGGCGGTTCGCGCAGCGTCAGCGTCAGCACCACATCGACGGTCGCGACGCTGACCGCGTCGACGATGCTCGGTGCGGGCGTATTGTCCGGATCACCGCATGCCCCTTCGGAATTGATGACCTTGACACTGCTCGTCGGGGTGATCCTGCTGGTCGCTCGGGTGGTGCGGCTGGGATCGGTGGTGGAGAACATCAACGAGGCCACCCTGCTCGGCCTGAAGGCCGGTGTCGGGTTGACCATCGCGGCCGGTCAGCTACCGAAACTCCTCGGTGTGACACCGGATCCGAACCATGAAGGCTTCTTCCGGGTACTCGCCTCGGCGCTGCGCCAACTGGGCCATGCCCATGTCATGACCGTGGTGCTCTCACTGGCCAGCATCGGGCTGCTGTGGTTCATCGGCCGTGCCTACCCGAAGGTTCCCGGACCGCTGGTGGTCGCAGGGCTGGGTATCGCAGGTGCCACGTTCGGCGGCTTGACCGGACTCGGCGTCACGTTGATACCGGCTGTGCCGGAAGGACTTCCGGTTCCCGGATGGCCGGCGTTCGATCAGGTCGGCCACCTGCTGCCCGGGGCATTGGCGATAGCGATGATGGCATTCCTCGAGACGGTGTCGGCAGCGCGCGGCATCCGCCGCCGCGAAGACGCACAGATCGAGCCGGACCGGGAGCTCAGCGCTCTGGGGCTGGCCGCGGTGGCGGGCGCGTTCTTCCACGCACTGCCACCGTCGGGCGGCTTCTCGCAGAGTCAGGTGAACACCAGGGCGGGCGCCCGCAGCCAGGTGTCGGGGTTGGTGACCGCGACCCTGGCGGTCGTGGTGGCCCTGCTGCTGGCGCCGGTGTTGTCCAAGCTGCCGGAAGCGACCCTCGGCGCCATGGTCCTGGTTCCGGTGCTCGGGCTGATCAACGTGCGGGCGCTGCGGCAGCTGTGGACGTTCAGCCATCGCGAATTCACATTGGCGATCCTGGTGATGACGGTCGCGCTGACCGTGGGCCTGCTGCCTGCCGTCGCCGTCGGAGTGCTGTTGACGCTGTACGCGGTGCTGCACAACGCAAATCAGCCGCATGTGGTCCAGGTCGTCGACCACGTCGGCATCAGCACCGACGGACCGGAAGGCGAACTCGTCCACCCGGCCGATCCTCTCGTGCTCCGGCCCCAGGTGGCGCTTTATACCGCGAACCTGCGGGCCAACACCAGGATGATCCGCATCATGGCGCTGTCGGCCGATCCGCCGCCAAAGACGTTGGTAGTGGACCTTTCCCGGCAATTGACCATCAGCACCACGATCCTCGACGGCTTGCGCGATCTGGATGGCGACCTGGCTGCGGCGGGTGTGCGCGTGGAGTTCGCCGCGATGCCCGCGGCGGCGCTGGCGCTCGCGCGGCGATGGCCGTGGTGGCAGGACGTCGAACGCGAGGAGCGCTACCGCCAGGTGTGACGTCACCGTCGGCACGGCAGAATGGACGCATGCGAGTTGCGCTGGCTCTCGGCAGCGGCGGTGCGCGGGGCTACGCGCACATCGGCGTCATCAACGAACTGCGCGAACGCGGCTACGAGGTGGTCGGGGTCTCCGGATCCTCGATGGGGGCACTGGTCGGTGGGCTGCACGCCGCGGGCAAGCTCGACGACTTCGCCGAGTGGGCGCGCACTTTGACCCAGCGTGCGGTGTTGCGGCTGCTCGATCCGTCGCTCACCGCCGCGGGGATCATGCGCGCGGAGAAGATCCTCGACGCCGTCCGCGACATCCTCGGCGAGGCCACCATCGAGGATCTGCCGATCCCCTATACCGCGGTCGCGACAGATCTGATCGCCGGGAAGTCGGTGTGGCTGCAGCACGGCCCGGTCGATGCGGCGATCCGGGCATCGATCGCCATCCCGGGCGTGATCGCCCCGCACGCGCTGGGCGGCCGGTTGCTCGGCGACGGCGGCATTCTCGATCCACTGCCGATGGCGCCGATTGCCGCGGTCAACGCCGACCTGACCATCGCGGTGAGCGTGTCCGGCGGTGACCCCGGCACGGCCGCCGCCCCGGAGGATCGCGAGCCACGGCCGAGCGCCGAATGGCTCAACCGCATGTTGCGCAGCACGTCGGGGGTTCTGGATACGGCGTCGGTGCGCAGCATGCTGGACCGGCCGACGGCCCGCGCGGTGCTGAGCCGGTTCGGGGCGACGATTCCCGAGCTGGAGATTCCGGAGACCGAGCTCGCCGAGGCCGAGTCCACCGACGACGTCCCCGAGACCGCGGAAGCGCCGCGGCTGGGCAGCTTCGAGGTGATGTACCGCACCATCGATATCGCGCAGGCCGCGCTGGCCCGTCACACGCTGGCGGCCTATCCGCCCGATCTGCTGATCGAGGTGCCCCGCACGGTGTGCCGCAGCCTGGAGTTTCACCGGGCCGGCGAGGTGATCGGGATCGGGCAGGAGCTGGCCGCCCGCGCCCTCGACGGCTGACTCAGCCGGCTAGGAATGCGGCCACCGCCGCGGCGACGCGCTGCCCCTGCCTGCGGCCGGCCTGCGCCGAGGGCACCCGGCAGGCCGGATCGAGCGGGTTCGCGCCGAACGCGTCCACCGCGTCGTCGTCCGCGTAGACGCCCAGCGATGCGCCGGCGAAACCGTCGATCTCGGCGCTCACCCCGGCCCCGAACGGCGACGGGGTGTTCTTCCCCGAGGGCACCAGCACCACCGCGACATCGCAGTCGGCGGCCAGCACCATGTTCACGCTGCTGCTCACCCCGCCGTCCATGTAGCGCCGATCGCCGATCGTGACCACCGGCCACACACCCGGGACCGCGCAGCTTGCGGCGACTGCGTCGACGAGCCCGACGCCGGAATCCCGGTCAAAGCCGACCAGCTCGCCGCGATCGATGTCGACCGCCGAGATCCGCAGCACCCGCTGCGGCCACTCGTGAGACGGCAGCCGCGCGGAGATCACCTCGCGGCGCACGGCCTCGGACACGGTCGGGGTGTCCAGCGCGACCTGCCCGATCTTCTGGAGCTTCTGGGCCTTGTCGGTGTTCGGCGTGAGCATGGCGTCGAGGAACAGGTCGGCGACACTGTCGATGCCGACCCCGGGGTCCAGTTCAGCCGATTTCGCGCCGATCTGACGTTGGTAGAGCTCGTCGAGGCTCAGCCCGCTGCCGAGTTGCGCGGCGACCGTCGAACCGGCGGACGTGCCGACCAAAACGTCACTGTCCAGCAGGGCCTCGGCCGTCTGCGGCGATTCGTCGGCGATGCCGCGCAGAATGCCGGTCTCCCATGCGATCCCCGCGATGCCGCCACCTGCCAGGACCAGTGCGCGTTTGGTTGCCACGGGATTCCAGTGTGCCAGCCAGGTGCGGGCTCACCCGGCGGGGTGTTGCGATGCTGCGGCCTTCTCGGTGAGATCGGCCAGTCGCAGCAGATGCTTGGGAGGATCGGGAAAGACCACCTCGCGGTGGATGTTCAGATCGGCGTCGACGTGCAGGAGTTCACCAGCCTCGAGCGGCTGCCAGGGTTCGCCGTCCATCGGCTCGCTGGCGAACACCACCGCCGGATGCCGCGACAGCTCGTCGGAGTGCGCGGCGATGCGGTGGCTGCGCATCCGCATCTGGCCCTGGGCCGGCTCACGGCGGTCCAGCAAGTACAGCTCGTGGGTCGCCGGATAGCGCAGGGCCCACAGGCCGGTGGCGGTACTCAGCAGAACGTTGAGGGCGTAAATCGGCACCGTGTCGGCGAGCCAGCCGATGGCAGAGTGCAGTCCGGCGGTGACGTCGCCGTCGGCGCTGCGAATCTCCGCAGTGATCAACGCGAACACCCGCTCGGAATCGCTTTCGCCGCCGACCAGGTCGGCCACTCCGAGTTCGTCCAGCCGCGCGTCCAGCACGTCGAGTCCCTCGACCACGCCGTTGTGGGCGAAGATCCGCCCGTCCTGCAGGAAGGGATGGGTGTTGCGGACCTCCAGTGCACCGGTCGACGCGTACCGGACATGCGCGATGAACGTGGTTGCGGTGAGGTCATGCGCCTCCGTCGCGAAGGCGCAATCCTGCCACGCCGCAATGGGTTGCTTGTAGATCTGCGGTGCGCCGTCGGGCCCGAACACGCCCAGTCCGGTGCCGTCCGGGTTGTGCCTGCTCTGGGCGGCGAGGCTGTCCGGCGCGTTCAGCAACCAGAAGGTCGCCGTGACGGCGTGCCGGCCGGCGTGCAGTCCGAACAACCGACACATCGGTCAGCGTCGTTGCTCGACGACCGGCGACTGCGACATGATGCCGATAGTAGCCGCCGGACGAAGGGAACCGAGATGACCGCGACGATGCGGGCCGAGCGCTTCTACGCCGACACCAAAACGGTTGTCGTGGAAGATGTTCCCATTCCCGAGCCCGGTCCGGGTGAAGTTCTGATGAAGGTGGCGTTCTGCGGCATCTGCCACTCGGATCTGAGCTTGATCAACGGCACGTTCCCGGCGCAGGCCCCGGTGGTGACCCAGGGGCACGAGGCGTCGGGCACCATCGCCAAACTCGGCCCCGGGGTGACTGGGTGGGCCGAGGGTGACCGGGTGATCGTCGCGGCGGGCAGGCCCTGCCTGACGTGCGCCAACTGCCGGCGCGGGGACATCGCCAACTGCATGCGGATCCAGTTGATGGCGTTCGCCTATGACGGCGCGTGGGCCGAGTACACCGTCGCGCAGGCATTCGGGCTGACCCGCGTACCCGACAACGTGCCGTTGGAGCAGGCCGCGATCCTGGCCGATGCGGTGTCGACGCCGTACGGCGCGGTGGTGCGCACCGGCAAGGTCGGGATCGGCGAGTCGGTCGGGGTGTGGGGGCTCGGTGGCGTCGGCACCCATATCGCGCAGTTGGCACGACTGGTTGGCGCCGTACCGGTGATCGCCGTCGACATCAAAGCCGAAGTCCTCGACCGCTCACTGGAACTCGGCGCCGACTACGCGTTCGATTCCCGTGATGAACACCTCGGCGAGAAGATCGCGGAGGTGACGGGCGGCCGCGGGCTCGACGTGGCGTTCGACGCGGTAGGGCTCAAGTCGACGTTCGAACAAGCGTTGGGACAGTTGACCGTTGGCGGCAGGCTCGTATCGGTCGGCATGAGCGCACAGGAGCCGACGGTTGGGCCGACGTCGATGTTCGGCCTGACCCAGAAGCAGGTGCTGGGCCATCTCGGCTATCAGAACGTCGACATCTCGACGTTGGCGACACTGGTGTCGTTGGGCAGGCTGGACCTGTCCCGCTCGATCAGCGGCATCGTCTCGTTGGAAGACATCGCGACGGGCATCGAGAGGCTGGAACGCCAGGAGGGTAATCCCATCCGAATCCTGGTGCAGCCCTAGCGATCACCGCAGATCCGGAGCCGCCTTACCACTGATCAACGGCAGATCGGGATAGGTGGCGATGCCGGGTGCCGCCGCGCACACCGCGGGCACCGAGTTGACGCAGTGCGCCGCGGTGGCGACGACGCCGGGTTCGGGACCCTGCTCGCCGACGACGCCCTGAAATCCGTTGATGACCATGGTGAAATCCGGATTACCCCGGACCTGCATCTCGTAGCGTTGCCCGGCCGGCCCGAAAGTCCATGCCGGGTCGAGGTTTTCCTCGCCCATCAGCCAGTTGACGGTGATCCGGACAACGGGTTCGTCGCCTACGAGGGCTTCCCAGTGGAACTTTCGCCCGGCGACCTGACCCGGTTCGATCACGCCGATCGGCGACTCGATGGGCGCGGTCGCGACGGCGATCTCCTGGGTGGCCCTGATGCGTGGCTCGGCCTTGAACCCCACCTGGTCCACCACCAATTTGATGGCTTGGATGAAGCCGCCGTCGAGCAGTTTCTGCATCGGTCCGCTCAGCGCGCTGTCCGGCTCACCGCCGAAGCCCATCACATGACGCACCACGTCGGGCGCCTCGTAGGTGCGCAGGTCGGAGAATTCCTCGGCGCGCACGAACCGCACGCCCGTGGACAGCGCCGACACCAGCAGCGGGAACTTCTCACTGATGCCGCCGGGTGCGATGCCTGTGCCGTGCAGCGTGGCACCGCCTTCGAGCGCGGCGGCCCGCAGCGGCTCGGCCTGCTTGTCCGACGGGTAGAACCAGCCGATCGGGGTGACGACGTTCTTGCCGGACCGCAGCAGCGCCGCCACTTCGTCGGGGTTGGGCACCAGCGGCGCGTAGATCACCGCGTCGGCATCCAACGAGAGGATCTCGTCGACGCTGTTGGTCGCGACGACGCCGATAGGCCCGGTACCGATGAGTTCTCCGACGTCCCTGCCGTTCTTGGCGTCCGAGTGCACCCAACATCCGGCCAGTTCCAGGTCCGGGTGTTCCAGCACGCCCTTGATGGCGGCCACGCCGACTCCGCCGGTCGCCCACTGCACCACGCGCAACGCCACGACGCCTCCTCGACGAACTAGAACGTGTTCTATTTATCTCTACACTAAGCGCGCCGCGATATGTATGTTTCTCGACATGGTTAACAAAGTATTCGTTGTCGGCGTGGGGATGACGAAGTTCGAGAAGCCCGGCCGTCGGGAAGGCTGGGACTACCCGCAGATGGCCAACGAGTCGGGCACCAAGGCACTCGAGGACGCCGGGATCTCCTACGACCAAGTCCAGCAGGGCTATGTCGGGTACTGCTCGGGAGATTCCACCTCGGGTCAGCGTGCGCTCTACGAGCTCGGCATGACGGGCATCCCGATCGTCAATGTGAACAACAACTGTTCTACCGGGTCGACGGCGCTTTACCTTGCCGCACAAGCCATCCGGGGCGGCTTGGCGGACTGCACCATCGCGCTCGGCTTCGAGAAGATGCAGCCCGGCTCGCTTCAGGCCGGTGCCCAGGACCGGGAATCGCCGCTGGGCCGCCACGTCAAGGCACTGGCCGAGATCGACGAATTCGCATTTCCGGTGGCGCCGTGGATGTTCGGCGCGGCCGGCCGCGAACACATGAAGAAGTACGGCACCACGGCCGAGCATTTCGCGAAGATCGGTTACAAGAACCACAAGCACTCGGTCAACAATCCGTATGCGCAGTTCCAGGACGAGTACACGCTCGACGACATCCTGGCTGCCAAGATGATCTCCGATCCCCTGACCAAGCTGCAGTGCTCCCCGACCTCCGACGGCTCCGGTGCGGCGATCCTGGCCAGCGAGGCATTCGTGGACAAACACGGTCTGGCGTCGGCAGCTGTCGAGATCGTCGGGCAGGCCATGACCACCGACTTCGCCTCGACCTTTGACGGCAGCGCCGCCAACATCATCGGGTATGACATGAATGTGCAAGCCGCCCAACAGGTCTACGCGCAGTCGGGCCTCGGCCCCGAGGATTTCCAGGTCATCGAGCTGCACGACTGCTTCTCCGCCAACGAGTTGCTGCTCTACGAGGCCCTTGGTCTGTGCGGTGAGGGCGACGCCCCTCGGTTGATCGACAACAACGACACCACCTACGGCGGCCGCTGGGTGGTCAACCCGTCCGGCGGGCTCATCTCCAAAGGCCACCCGTTGGGCGCGACGGGCCTGGCCCAGTGCGCCGAGCTGACCTGGCAACTGCGCGGCACCGCCGACAAGCGTCAGGTCGAGGGCGTCACCGCTGCCCTGCAGCACAACATCGGCCTTGGCGGCGCCGCCGTCGTGACGGCCTACCAGCGCGCCGAGCGGTAAGACTTCTTCTCGCGAGCAGACGTGCGGGTACCCGACACGCCGCATTTCGCGTACCCTGCTGTCTGCTCGTGGGAGAAAGTCGCGGGAATGTCAGCCCGTCAACATCGCGTCGATCAGCCGGCGTAACACCTGCTTGATCTCGCGGCGGGCCTTCTTCGGATCCTCGGCGGTGGCGATGGCCATGGCCGCCTCGTCGAGGGCGCCGATCAGCACGTGAGCCAGCGCCCGCACGGGCTGACGCGCGAGTTGACCGGCCTTGATTGCCTCGGCGAGCAGTTGCTCGGTCATGCCGAGGCTGTAGCGCTGGGCCACATCACGGAACCCTGCCCAGCCGAGCACACTCGGGGCGTCGAGCAGGATCAGCTGGCGCACCTCGGGATCACCGGAGACCTCCAGCCACGCGTCGACGGCGGCACGGATCGCGTCGGCCGGCGTGGTCGCTCCCGACGCCGCCACCTCGGTCGCCAGCCTCGCCATCACGTCCTGCTCCACCACCTCCACCACAGCAAGGAAAAGCGCTGCCTTGTCGGCGAATTGGTGATACATCGCGCCGCGGGTCACCCCGGCGGCCGTGGCGATCTCCGGCGTCCCCACCTCGGAGTATCCACGTTCGCCCCACAGTCGCCGGGCAGCCGCGATCAACGCTTCCCGCGTCGCCGCGGAGCGCTCTTCCTGAGTACGTCTCTTGTTTTCCATACACCCTGTTGGTAAGTTACCGGCAGACTGTTCGTAAATGTCTATCGAGCCGGGAGTCATCCATGTCGATCATTGAGATTAGCGCCGGAACCGTCCATTTCGAGGAATTCGGACCGAAGGACGGCAGGCCGGTCGTCTTCGTCCACGGGTACATGATGGGTGGGCAGCTGTGGCGACAGGTCAGCGCGCGCCTGGCGGCGCGTGGCCTGCGCTGCATCGCCCCGACCTGGCCGTTGGGCGCACACCCCGAACCGTTACGGCCGAGCGCGGACCGCAGCATCCGCGGCGTCGCGAACATCGTCGCCGACACCCTGACCGCGCTGGATCTCGACGACGTCGTACTGGTCGGCAACGACACCGGCGGGGTGGTCACGCAACTGGTGGCGGTGCATCACCCCGAGCGGATCGGCGCCCTGGTGTTGACGAGTTGCGATGCCTTCGAACACTTTCCACCGCCCATCCTCAAACCGCTGATCCGGGCCGCACACTCCAAGGCGCTGTTCCGCGGCGTCGCTCAGGCGGTACGGATCCCCGCTGTGCGCAAGCGGGCCTACGCGGGCCTGGCTCACGCGAACATCGATGTCCTCACTCGGGAATGGGTACACACCACCCGGTCGAATCCGGCAATCGCCGAGGACCTGCGGCAATTCACCCTGTCGCTGCGCACCGAGGTCACCACCGGCGTGGCCGCACGGCTCCCCGAATTCGACAAGCCGACGCTGATCGCGTGGTCGGCCGACGATGTGTTCTTCGAACTCGGCGACGGCGAACGGCTCGCGCAGACCATCCCGAACGCGCGGCTGGAAGTGATCGACGGCGCCCGCACCTTCTCGATGATCGACCGGCCGGATCGGTTGGCCGATCTGCTGTCGACCATCGCCGTCCGCGCCTGATCTCCTCCCCGAGTCCTAGATGGTGACCACCTCGTAGGCACCGTCGGCATGCCGGGCCCGGATCGTCTTCTTGTCGTACTTGCCGACGCTGGTGCGCGGTACCTGATCGATGAACGTCCAGCGCTCCGGAAGCCACCACCGAACCACCTTGTCCGCCAAGAATTCTCGTAGTTCCGCCGGGCTGGCCGTGGCATTCTCGTGCAGCACCACAACGGCGAGCGGGCGTTCCTGCCAGCGCTCGTCGGGCACGCCGACGACGGCGGCCTCCAACACCGCGGGATGGGCGATCAGAAGATTCTCCAGCTCCACCGAAGAGATCCACTCGCCACCGGATTTGATGACGTCCTTGGCCCGGTCGGTGAGGGTGACGTAGCCGTCCTCGTCGATGCAGCCCACGTCGCCGGTGCGCAACCACCCGGTGTCGAACTTCTCCGCGTCGCGCCCGCGATAGTAGCTACCGGTGATCCACGGACCGCGTACTTCCAGCTCCCCCACGGCTTTACCGTCGGCGGGCATGGGCGCACCGCTGTCGTCGACGATGCGGACCTCGACGCCGCACATCGCTCGCCCCGCGGTGGCGCGCATCGCCCAGTGCCGTTCCTCGGACACTCCGGGCAGCGGTTTGGCGACCGTCGCCAGCGGCGATGTCTCGGTCATCCCCCACGCCTGCTGGATGTACACGCCGTAGCGCTCCTGGAACGTCCGCATCAGCGAGACCGGTACCGCCGAACCGCCGCATGCGACCAGTCGCAACGACGAAATATCATGTCCCGGAGCCTTTTCCAGGCAGTGCATCACGTCGTTCCAGATGGTGGGCACGGCGCCTGCCACCGTGGGACGCCGCGATTCGATCAGCTCGATCAGCGACGCACCGTCGAGGAACCGGTCCGGCATGACCAGATGCGCCCCGGCCATCAGGGCCGCGTACGGCAACCCCCAGGCATTCGCGTGGAACATCGGCACGATGGGCAACACCACATCGCCGGTGCCCACATCGAGCGCATTGGCAGTGCAGGTGGACAGCGCGTGCAGATAGCTCGACCGATGGCTGTACACCACGCCCTTGGGGTTTCCCGTGGTGCCGCTCGTGTAACACATTGCGGCAGCCGAACTCTCGTCGATATCCGGCCAGTCGAACTGCGCGGGCTGAGCCGCCAGCATCTCGTCGTACCGCACGACAGTGACCCCTCTCAGCGCACTGACGTCACCGTCCCCGGCCACGATCACGGTGTGCACGGTCTCCAAGAGGGGCAGCACGGGAGCCAGCTGCGCCACCAGCGACGCGTCGGCGATGATCACCCGGTCCTGCGCTTCGTTGGCGATGTAGGCGATCTGCTCCGGGGACAACCGGATGTTGAGGGTGTGCAGCACCGCCCCCATCGCGGGCACCGCCAGATAGGCAACCAGATGTTCGGCGTTGTTCCACATGAACGTGCCCACCCGCTCGTCGCCGGTGATGCCGAAGCCCCGCAGTGCGTGCGCCAGTCGGGCGGCCTGTTCGCCGATCTCTCGGTAGGTGCTGGTGCGGTATCCACCCTGACCGGTGGCGGTGGTGACGGTTCGGTCGCCGTTGGCGCCACAGGCGTGCCGCAGGATCGCCGTGATGGTCAACGGCCAGTTCTGCATGGTGCTGTCCACGGGCGCGATGCTATCGGGGTGCCGGTGGGAACGAATCCGGTTCCCGAAACGATGTAAGGAGAGGAAGATGTGAAGTAGCTGAACGAGAGGCACGACAATGCGGGTGAAGTGGGCCATGGGTGCGGTCGCAGTGGCTGTGATCGGGCTGGTGGGCGCCCCCGCGGGCCTTGCCTCCGCCGACGAGACAGCGCAGGAAACCATCAGCCGGCTGCAATCGCAGGGCTATACCGTCAACATCGATCGCGTCGGCACCGCACCGCTGGACCAGTGCGTGGTCACCAGCGTCCGCAACCCGCAGCAGGTCAAGCAGTGGGTGCCCTATACCGGCCCGGGCCGCGGCAACGGCAACGACCGCGTCCTGGTGCAGGTGGTCACCAGCCAGACGGTGTCGGTGTCACTGAACTGCCAGGGCTGAGTACGCCGGCTTCGGCTCACCAGCCCCACGGCCCCCAGTGGCGGTAATGGCCCCAGCCGTAGTCTCCGCGCCAGCCGCGATCGCCCCAGCCTCCGTGCCAGCCGTGGTATCCGGCGTCGGATGCATGCACGACCTGATCCGGTGCCGCTGACACCGAGTGGGTGGGTTCCGCGGGTGTGCTGTCCACTGCCGCGGCCGCGGGTGCGGCGACGACGGCGCCTGTGACGACGGCCGCCACCACTGCGGCCGCAACGCGCTTGACTGTTCGATGCATGGTGTCACTCCTTGGAAAGTGTTGTGGTCCTTGCCCTTTCACGATCCGCCGACACAGGCTCGGGATCCTTGGCGCTGACCTCCAATCGCCGATACCTGCCAGCTGCAATCCCGGTCAATGCGCGTAGAGCTGCTTGACGGCATTGCGGTCGATGGCGCCCTTGGCGGTATGCGGCAGCGCCGTGACGACGTCGATCCGCTCGGGGACTTCGAAGGCAGGCAGCTTGGCGCGGCATTCCAGGGCGATCTGTTCGGGTCCGCCGGCACGTCGGCCGGAGAGCACCACAGCCGCGCCGACCCGTTCGCCGAACGTATCGTCGGGAATCGCGAACACCGCCGCCTCCACGACGCCGTCACACCCCGTGAGGACGCCTTCGACATGTTCGGGAGAGATGTTCTCGCCGCCTCGGATGATGATGTTCTTGATCCGGCCGGTCAGATGCAGTCGTCCGTCGACATCCACGATGCCCAGGTCACCCGTGCGGAACCAGCCGTCGACGAAGCTCTTGGCCGTCTCAACCGGATCAGCGAGATAGCCGCGGGCGACGGTGGAGCCGCTCACCCACACCTCACCCATCACACCGGGCGGGCAAGGGTTTCCGGCACCGTCGACGATTCGCAGCCGCACCGCGCCCGTGCCGCGCCCCACCGAGCCGAGTTCGTCTGGAGTCCGCGCGCGGATCTGCTCGCCGGCCGCCTGGTGGGTGGTCTCGGTCATTCCATAGGCCTCCAGGAGGGGCGCGCCGAAGGCCCGCTCGATGGCGCGGGCGGTGGTGATGTCCAGCGGAGCGCTACAGCTGCGGACGAATCGCAGCGACAGCACGTCCGGGCCGGGAACATCCGCGGCGGGGCGATTCAGCAGGATCTGGTGGATGGTGGGCACCGCGCTGAACCATGTGGCGCCGACGGATCGCATCTCGTTCCAGAACATGTGCGCAGAGAACCGCCCGCGTGCCGGGAGCAGCACTCGTCCCCCACTGGCCAACGAGCCGAGTAGCACGGCCACCAACCCGTGGCCATGGAACAGCGGCATCACCGCCACGGTCGCGTCATCGGGGCCCAGGTCGTAGGTCGCACAGATTCCCCGCACCGAGGCGGCCACATTGCCATGCGTCAGAGGCACCATCTTGGCCTGGCCGGTGGTGCCCGAGGTGAACAGCACCAGCGCATCCTCGGGTCGGAGGCCGGGATTCGCGTGGTCGCCAAGGGCACCCGATGCGGGGCCGAACTCGAGCCACGCCGTCCCTGCCGTCGGACCGGCGAGTTCCACGCGCACGCGCATGCCCGCACGGCCGGGGCCGGCGTCGACCGGCGTCTGATCCGTTGCCGCCGAACCGATCAGCAGGGCCCTGGCACCGACCCGGTCGAGCCGATCTCTCAGTTCCGCAGCGGGCAGCGCCGGGTCCAGCGGGGCCGTCACGAGACCGGCCCGTGCCGCGCCGAGCAGTCCCACGACGAACTCGACGGTGTTGGCGCCCACGAGCCCGACGGCATCCCCTCGGCGCAAACCCGCATCGCGCAGGCCCACGACGATCTGGTCCACCAGGTCGGACAACGTTCCGTAGCTCACCGGGATGCGCTCGGCGGTGGCCACCAGTGCGGTAGCCCATGGCGCGATCCGCAGCTGCTCGTCGAGCACGTCGGACAATCCGGTCATCGTGATCATGGCAATCACCTTCTTGCAGTGTGTGAGTCGAGCGCTCCGCCTTGAACGCATCAATGCTGTTGTCTGACAACAGATTTGCCGCACATCTCGAATGCGGTCATCTCGCATGGTAGGCGGGATGACCCCGATCGTCGCGTCCGCTGCTCGGTTTCGCCGCGATTTTGCAGCTAGCAGGGGGGCGGTGGTGACACTGCCCCAACCGGGCAATGGGCGCCAGCGCTGCTGACGGCGATCACCACGGGCGACGACGATGGCAGTGAGATCACCAGCGTCGAGAGGAATTCCGACATGACTTCCGCACCTCCCATCGAACAACAGCGCACGGCAGCCGCGATGGCATCCTCGACCGCCACGGCCACCGACGGGTATCACGTGGTGGTCGAGGCACTCAAACTCAACGGGATTGAGACGATCTACGGCGTGGTCGGCATCCCCGTCACCGACATCGCCCGCGTGGCCCAGGCGGAAGGCCTGCGCTACATCGGATTCCGCCATGAGAGCGACGCCGGACACGCTGCGGCGGCAGCCGGGTTCCTCACCAAGAAGCCCGGCATCTGCCTCACGGTGTCCGCACCCGGTTTTCTCAACGGGCTGGTCGCCCTCGCCAACGCGACCACGAATTGCTTTCCCATGGTGCAGATTTCGGGATCGAGTGAGCGCCACATCGTCGACCTGCAACGCGGCGACTACGAGGAGCTCGACCAGCTCGCCGCCGCGCGGCCCTACACCAAGGCCGCCTTCCGGGTGAACCGGGTCCAGGACATCGGCCTGGCCGTCGCGCGCGCCGTCCGCATCGCGTCCTCCGGCCGCCCCGGTGGCGTCTACCTGGACATTCCCGCGGCAGTGCTCGGTGACGTCATGGATGGCGACCAGGCGCGCGCGTCACTGCGGACGGTGGTCGACGCGGCTCCCGACCAGGTCCCGTCACCGGCTGCGATCGACCGCGCCGTCGAATTGCTCGCCGGGGCAGAGCGTCCGCTCGTCGTGCTCGGTAAGGGTGCCGCGTACGCCCGGGCCGACGACGCGATTCGCGCGTTCGTCGAGAACACCGACATACCGTTCCTGCCGATGTCGATGGCGAAAGGCCTACTACCCGACGGCCATCCGCAGTCGGCCGCCACGGCGAGGTCGCTGGCACTGCGCAACGCCGACGTGGTGTTGCTCGTCGGCGCACGGCTGAACTGGCTGCTCGGGCACGGCGAGCCACCACAGTGGAGCGCGGACGTGAAGTTCATCCAGGTCGACATCGACCCGAACGAGCTGGACAGCAACGCACCGATCGCGGCACCCCTGCTCGGCGATATCGGCTCGGTGATGACCGCACTCGCCCGGCGGACCCGTGAGATCACGGCACCGTCGTCGTGGCGCGACCAGCTCGCCGCACGTTCGGCGCGCAACACCGCGGCGATGGCCGAGCGACTTGGCGAGCAGGCGCATCCGATGCGGTTCCACGGGGCGCTGCGCGCGATTCGCGACGTGCTGCGCGACCGCCCCGAGGTGTATGTGGTCAACGAAGGCGCCAATGCGCTCGACCTGGCGCGCAACGTGATCGACATGACGGTGCCGCGACACCGGCTCGACAGCGGCACCTGGGGCGTCATGGGTATCGGGATGGGCTACGCCATCGCAGCGGCCGTCGAAAGCGGCGACCCGGTGGTGGCGATCGAGGGCGACAGCGCCTTCGGCTTCAGCGGCATGGAGCTGGAGACCATCTGCCGCTATCGGCTTCCCGTCGTCGTGGTCGTGCTCAACAACGGCGGCGTCTACCGGGGCGACGGGGCCAATCCCGCGTCGACCGACCCCTCGCCCACCACTCTCATGCCCACAGCCCGCCACGACCGGCTGATCACCGCGTTCGGCGGTGTCGGGTATCACGTGAGCACACCGGAACAACTCGAGGCTGCGCTGCGCAACGCCCTTGCCTCCCGTGGGCCGTCACTCATCGACTGTGTCATCGATCCCACCGACGGCACCGAGAGCGGTCACCTGACCCATCTCAACCCGGTCGGTATCGGTCACGGGGCTTAGAAGCCGGCAGCCTGGCCGTCCCGGCGCGGATCGCTCGCAGCGAGATACCCGTCACCCAGTCGCCAAATCGCCTGGCAGCTACCGAATTGTTGGTAGTCGCCCACGGTGACCAGGTCGTGGCCGAGGTCGCGCAGGCCTGCCAGCGTCGCGGCCGGGAAACCGTCCTCGACGGACACTCGCGTGCCCTGCAACCAGCGGAAGCGTGGTCCGTCGCACGCGGCCTGCGGGTTCTGCCCGTAGTCGGCGATCCGCACCACGACCTGAAGATGGCCCTGTGGTTGCATGGTCCCGCCCATCACGCCGAAGCTCATCACGGGAGCACCGGCCTTGGTGAGAAAGCCGGGAATGATGGTGTGGAACGGACGCTTTCGCGGCCCGACGCGGTTGGGATGCCCCGGGGTCAGGACGAAGCCAGTGCCGCGGTTCTGCAGCGAGATCCCGGTACCCGGCACCACCACACCCGAGCCGAAACCGAGGTAATTCGACTGGATCATCGAGACCATCATTCCCGAGTCGTCGGCGGCGGTCAGGTAAACCGTGCCTCCCGCGGGTGGGCGCCCTGTTGTGAAATGTTGGGCTTTGGCGCGGTCGATGAGCCCCGCTCTCTCCCGCAGGTATTCGGCGTCGAGAAGCTCGCTCGGCGGCAGTGTCATGTGCTCGCTGTCGGCCACATGGGAAAGCGCGTCGGCGAACGCGAGTTTCACCGCCTCGATCTGCAGGTGCACGCTCTCGACCGAATCGACGGGAAGCGAAGCCATGTCGAAGTTCTCGAGGATGCCCAGCGCCGCGAGTGCCACGATGCCCTGACCGTTCGGCGGGATCTCGTGGACCGTGTAACCGCGGTAGTCGACATCGATCGTGTCGACCCACTCGACGCGGTGCGCGGCCAGGTCGGAGGTGGCCATCGCGCCGCCGTTGGCGTCCGAGTGCGCCACCATCCTCTCGGCGAGGTCGCCACGGTAGAACGCTTCGCCGTGCGTTGCGGCGATGAGCTCAAGGCTGGCAGCGTGTTCGGGGAATGTGAACAGCTCGCCCGGCGCCGGTGCCCGGCCACCCGGCAAGAACGCCGCGGCGAAGCCGGGCTGCGATGCGAGTACCGGTGCTTGCGCCGCCCATTGTCCTGCGACAGTCGGCGAGACCAGAAACCCATTGCGGCCGTAGGGGATTGCCGGCTCGAACAGCCGCGCGAACGGCAACCTGCCGAACCTGTCGTGCAACGCGACCCAGGCCGCGACCGCGCCCGGCACGGTCACCGCATTCCAGCCCAGCGCGGGAATCTGCACGCCGCGGAAGTACTCGGGTGTCCACGCCGCGGGCGAGCGCCCGGAGGCATTCAAGCCGTGCAATTGCCCACTGTCCCAGACGATTGCGAAAGCATCCGAGCCGATCCCGTTGGAAACGGGCTCCACCAGGGAAAGCGTGATCGCCGTCGCGACAGCCGCGTCGACGGCGTTTCCGCCTTCCGCGAGCATCGCCAGGCCTGCCTGCGCGGCGAGTGGCTGCGAGGTGCAGACGACGTTGCGCGCCAGGACAGGCTTTCTGGGCCAGGCGTACGGCAGATCCCAGGAGAACGGCACGCTCATGTTCGCACGCTAGGCCCGCGTCAGGATGGGATCCGGTCGAAGGTGTCGGGGTTGGGACCGGTCCGTCCGGGTTCGCCGCGGTCGAGGGCCGAGATCGCCTCCATGTCGGAGTCGGTGAGTTCGAAGTCGAACAGCTCGAAGTTGGATCTGACCCGTTCTGGCGAAACCGATTTCGGAAACACGATGTCCCCACGCTGAATATGCCAGCGCAGCACGACTTGTGCGGGAAACCGGCCCACGGCGTCGGCGATCCTCGTGACAACCGGATCGTCGAGCACCCGGCCTTTCGCGATCGGCGACCAGGCTTCGGTCGCGATACCGTGCTCGCGCCCGTACGCGCGGACCTCTTCGTTGGTGAAGTACGGATGCACCTCGATCTGGTTGACCGACGGCACCGTGTCGGACTCCTTCAGCAGTCGCTCCAGGTGTGGCGGCTGGAAGTTCGATACCCCGATGCTGCGGGCGCGGCCGTCTTTGGCGAATTCCTCCAGTACGTGCCACGTCCCCTCTTTGCCAGGCTGGTTGTGAGTCATTCATCTACCTGTTTGGGATGGAGGGTTATGTCGATCAGCCCGGGGTTTTCGGCGGCGGAGGTTCGTGCGTTTGTCGATCGGTATCACCTGCAGCCTCATGGGCAGAAGCGCGGGTGGCTTGCCGCGCAGGGGGTGTC
>NZ_BCSX01000039.1 GCF_001570425.1 Mycolicibacterium brisbanense | reverse complement strand
CCTAAACGGGAAAAAGAATGCAACCAAAAACAACAAACAAAAACCACCAAACACACTATTGAGTTCTCAAACAACACACCCACCACACCACAAACCCACGGCCAAAGCCGAGGTTCAAGATGCAGGCAGTGAGAAGATCCACCGCAATCGGTGTCTCTCTCGGATTCCGTCTTCGCTCCCCGGCTCAAGACCGCGTCGCTCTGACCTGGAATAAGTTACGTCAGGGCCAACAGGGAGTCAAATTCGCAGGTCGCCGAAGCATCTGCGCAGGTCAGAGGCTCGGCAACCAGCAGACTACGCCCCAACCCGCTCGACGCCGGCGATGTTGCGCTTGCCACGTCGCAACACCAGCCAACGGTCATGCAAAAAGTCGGCCGCCTGTGGTATCCACTCGTCACTTTCAATACGGGTGTTGTTGACGTACACGCCACCTTCGGCGACGTTGCGTCGTGCTGCTCCCTTGCTGGCGGCCAACCCACTTGCCACCAACAAATCGGTGATCGTGTCCGCACCACCCGGCTTCAATTCGGCAACCTGTCCGCTACTCGCCTCCCGCAGGGCCGCGGCCAGCGTGGATTCATCGAGATCCGTCAGCTCGCCACGGCCGAACAGCGCCTGGCTGGCGAGTTCGACGGCTCGGGTTGCCCCTTCCCCGTGTACGAGCGTGGTCAACTCACGCGCCAACCGCTTCTGAGCGGCTCGCTCGTGCGCACGGGTTCGCGTGGCCTCGTCGAGTTCGGCAAGTTCCTCGGCCGACAGGAACGTGAACCACCGCAGGTAGCGCACCACATCGGCATCGGCAGCATTGACGAAGTACTGGTACCAGGCGTACGGGCTGGTCAGCTCGGGATCGAGCCACAGATTGCCGCCACCGGTGGACTTGCCGAATTTCTTGCCTTCGGAGTCGGTGACCAGCGGCGTCGTCATGGCGTGCACCGTGGCCCCGAGCTTCTGGCGCACGAGCCGTGCCCCCGCGACGATGTTTCCCCACTGGTCGGAGCCACCGATCTGCAATGCGCAACCGTGCCGCTGGTGAAGCTCCACGTAGTCGTTGGCCTGCAACAGCATGTAGCTGAACTCGGTGTAGGAGATGCCGTCGCCTTCGAGACGGCGTCGGACGGTGTCCCGGTCGAGCATCACGTTGACCGAGAAGTACTTGCCGATATCCCGCAGGAACTCGATCACCGACAATTCGCCGGTCCAGTTCAGGTTGTTTTCGACGATCGCACCGGTCGGCGAGTTGTTGAACTCGACAAACCGTTCCAGCTGTCCACGGATCCTGCCGGCCCAGTCGGCCACCGTATCGGCAGTGTTGAGGATTCGTTCCCCGGTCTCGCGGGGGTCGCCGATCATCCCCGTCGCGCCGCCGGCCAGGACGATGGGCCGGTGGCCGGCCTGCTGGAACCGGCGCAATGTCAGCAACGGCACCAAGTGACCGGCATGCAAGCTCGGCGCGGTCGGATCGAAGCCGGAGTACACGGTCACCGGCCCGTTGGCCAGGTCCCCGGCCAACGCGTCACGGTCGGTCGATTGCGCGATCAGTCCGCGCCAGTCCAGCTCCTCCAGGATGTCCGTTGACATAGGGAGATCATGCCGCATCGCGGCATCGCCCAACCGTCCGGCGATCAGTCGCTGGCGCCGGGCGCAGGTGCCCGCGGGCTTCTCCGGTACGCCGACACCTCACGGTGTCCCTCGAGCCAGAATCGCCAGGGCCGGTCTGCCGCCACGCTGACACCGACCCGCGGCCCATCGACCGCCGCATGCTGCGCACCCAGCCGCAGTCGGACCGGACTGCTCTCGTCGAACAGATCGATTCCGTTGTCCTCCATGATGATTCCGAGTGCCGAACACAAATTGCCGGGGCCTCGGGCCAACGCCGACGGTGTCACCGCGGCGCCCCGGCGGTCTCGGGCCTGCGCCAGTCCGCCGGTGACGGCTGCCGCCCGTAGGAGGACCGCACCTGCGACCCCGTCGTAGCCGCACACCACGTTGGCGCAGACGTGGATGCCGTGGCTGCGGTAGGTGTAGAGCCGCCCGGGCGGGCCGTACATCACCAGGTTGCGGCCCCGCGGGCCGCGAAAGGAGTGCGACGCGGCGTCGGGCCAGGGCCCGTCGAGCGGGCCGCCGTAGGCCTCGACCTCGACGATCGTCGCCTCGACGCCACGCCCGCTGAGCTGGGCACCAAGCAGCCGACGGGCTGCCGCGACGGGGTCCCCTACCAGTAGTTCGGCGCCCATCCGAGCGATTCTGCACTGCCGCGCCGGACACCGTTGACACCGGTCCGCACGCGGGAGGATATTCATTACATGATGACTTCATCGGCTGATGAATTCCGATCCTCGCCGGCTGTCGACATCGACGGACTGAATGTGGTTCGTGGCAAGCGGCCGGCGCTGCGCGACGTCACGGTGCAGATCGCGCGCGGCACGATCACAGGCCTGCTCGGGCCCTCGGGCTGCGGAAAGACCACGTTGATGCGGTGCGTCGTCGGCACCCAGATCATCGCCTCCGGGTCGGTGACCGTGCTGGGTCACCCCGCCGGCAGTGCTCCGCTGCGGCACCGGGTCGGTTACGTCACGCAGGATCCGACCATCTACGACGACCTTCGCGTCATCGACAACGTCCGCTACTTCGCCGCGCTGTACGGCACGACCGCCAAAGCTGCCGATGAGGCCGTTCAGGCGGTCGGCCTGCACGACCACCGAAGTGCGTACTGCGGCAACTTGTCAGGTGGTCAACGCACCCGCGCGTCGCTGGCCTGCGCGCTGGTCGCAGACCCCGAACTGCTCGTCCTGGACGAACCCACCGTCGGCCTTGACCCCGTGCTGCGCGTCGAACTCTGGGAGCAGTTCCGCGAGCTGTCCCGACGCGGTGCCACCCTGCTGGTGTCCAGTCACGTCATGGATGAGGCCGACCATTGCGGCGACCTGCTCCTCATGCGCGAAGGGCGCCTGCTCGCCCACACCACCCCGGCCCAACTCCGGAAGGACACGTCATGCACATCTCTGGAGGAAGCGTTTCTCACCGTCATCCGGCAGCGCACCGCGGCCTGACCCAGCGCAGCCGGTTCAGCCCGCAGGCCTACCTGGCGACGACCGGTCGGATTCTGCGTCAGCTCGCCGCCGATCACCGCAGCGTGGCGATGATCCTGGTGGTACCGAGCCTGGTCATCACCCTGATGTACTTCATGTTCCACGACGCGCCGCACCGACCGGGCGCGCCGAGTCCGTTCAACAACGCCTGCCTGATCATGCTCGGGGTGTTCCCCCTGGTGGTGATGTTCCTGATCACCTCGATCACCATGCAGCGCGAACGGGTTTCGGGAACCCTCGAGCGGATCCTGACCACCCCGTTGCGCCGGTTCGACCTGCTGGCCGCATACGGCACCGCGTTCTCGATCGCGGCAGCGGCGCAAGCGAGCCTGGCGTGCGTCGTCGCGTTCTGGTTCCTCGGGTTCAGTACCGCGGGCAGCCCGCTGCTGGTGTTCCTCATCGCCATCATCAACGCCGTGCTCGGCGTCGGCCTGGGCCTGCTGTGCAGCGCATTCGCCCGCACAGAGTTCCAGGCCGTGCAGTTCATGCCGGTGGTGATCGTGCCGCAGTTGCTGTTGTGCGGCATCATCGTGCCTCGCGAGGCGCTGCCCGAATGGCTGCAGTGGATCAGCAACGTGCTGCCGGCCAGCTATGCGCTCGAGGCGCTGCAGCAAGTCGGCTCCCATCCGGACCTGACGGCCGTCGCCGCCCGTGACATCGCCGTCGTGGTGGGGTTTGCCGCCCTCGCGCTGGGTCTGGCCGCGGCGACACTGCGACGACGGACCCCATGAGCGAACGCAAACGGCCGGGGCGGCCACCAGGACCGTCCGACACCCGGGAACGCATACTCGCCAGTGCACGGGAGTTGTTCGCGCGCAACGGGATCGACAAGACATCGATACGCGCGATCGCCACCGACGCCGGGGTGGACCCGGCATTGGTGCATCACTATTACGGCACCAAGACGCAACTGTTCGCCGCCGCGATCCACATTCCGATCGATCCGATGACCGTGATCGGGCCGCTGCGCGAGGTTCCCGTCGAGCAGCTCGGCCACACGCTGCCCTCAATTCTGTTGCCGCTGTGGGATTCCGAGATGGGCAAAGGGTTGATCGCCACATTGCGCTCGATCCTGGCGGGTGGCGAGGTCTCGCTGCTGCGGACCTTCCTGCAGGACATCATCGTCGGTGAGGTCGGCCCCCGCGTCGACAATCCACCGGGCAGCGGCCGGACCCGGGTGCAGTTCGTGGCATCCCAGCTCGTCGGTGTGGTGATGGCGCGCTACATCCTGGAGTTGGAGCCGTTCAAATCGCTGTCGGTCGAGCAAGTCGCCGAGGCCATCGGACCCAACCTGCAGCGGTACCTGACCGGGGAGCTACCTGGCCTCGGGTGAACCGGCCAGCGCCAACAACCGCTCGTGTTCGGCGTCGTCGACCTCGACGGCCTCATCGACGAGCAGTACCGGAATCCCGTCGGCGATCCGGTAGGCCCGACGCAGCCGCGCGTTGTACAGCCAGTCATCGCCGGCCAGCAGCAGTGGTCCGCGATCCTGCGGGCACACCAGAATCTTGAGGAGTTTTTCGTCGATCACCGATCAGCCGATCGGGACGTTGATGCCGGAGTTGTCGGGGCCGAGCGAGATGCCCGGGGTACCCGGTGCGCCGGGAATCGGCACCTGGCCGGGGCCGGTCTGGTTGATGCCCGCGGAGATGCCGCCCGAGGACGTCGCCCCGTTTTGCCTGGCCTGCATCTTGCGCTGATAGGACAGCGTGTTCTTGAGCGCATCGATCAGCGGTGTCTGGTTGGGCCGCTTGTCCAGCGCTGCGACGATGGCATCGCGGTTGGCGTTCGACGGTTTGAAGCCCTGCGCCCGCAACTGCAGGATCGAGTGGATCAGCTGGGAGATCTGGCCGCCACCGGCGCCGGTGTCGTACTCCTTGTCGATCATGGCGAGCGCCTCGTCGGCCGTCATCTCCGGGGCCGCCGGCGTGTCGGCCGTCGCTGCCGCATTCGCGTTGGCGTCGGCCGTGGGATCGGCGAGGGCGACCGGCGCCGCGACGCCTGCCAGCAAGCCTGCGGCGAGTGCGCTACCGGCCACCGCGCCGGTGAGGGTCCGACGCCAACGGTTTCCGCTCGTCTGCGATGTCATCAATCCTCCAGTCGGTGCGCCGCATGGCGGAGCCTAACAGGGCTCCGACGATACGGCTGCTAGGACGGATCGGCAGCCGTATCGGGCTCGCCCTGTCCTGCGGTCAGTTCGGTCCATACGGCCACGGTCAGCGTCTTGTACGTCTGGGTATCGGGATCGAGGTACCAGGAGTTACGGCGGGCCGGTTTTGGAACCCCCGCAGCCTGCAGCGGGGTCGCCATCGGCCGGTACGACGCGCCGAGCTCCATGTCGGCGACCACGTGAACGAAGTCGGGCGGGTTGCCCACGGGCAGGTCAGCGAGCGCATGCGTGAGATCGGCGGTGGGGATGCTGCCGCCCGGGCGGAGGGCCAGCGCGGTGACGGCCACCTGCTGACCGTCCAGGTCGACGCCGTAGGTCACGGCGAGGTCGACGGCGTCGAGGCGTCCCACGGCATCGCTGATCGGATTGCCGTAGACCGGTCCGCGCTCCGTGTGGATCACGGCGCTGCGGTTGTCCACCTGCCAGTAGTCGCCGTCCTCGTCGCGGCGGAACAGGAATTCGGTGGACACCCAGGTGTCGGCCGGTGCGAAGACGCCGCGTTTGACGGCGGCGGTCGGGTCGACCGGCCCACGCGGGTGCGCCAGCAGCACGCCGACCTCGTTGGGTTCGGCCTTGCGGACGAAGCCCTGCTCGTCCTCGAGGATGAGATCGTCGTCGGCGTCGTAGGCGGCGAGCTCGACGTGCCCGGCACCGGGCAACGGCCGCCCCTTGCTACCGATCTTGGCGCCCGACACGTTGGCCAGCACCGCCTGCCCGTCGGTGGTCGCGAAGAACTCCACCACTTGAGCGGGCTCGAAGACCTCGACCACCCGCTTCCACAGCCCGGCGGGCATGCCGGAGCCGATGAACAGCCGCACCGGATGGGAGCCGACGAGCGCGAAAGACGGGTCATCGATGACCTCGCGCAGCATCGCCCAGGTGTAAGACACCACGGTGACGCCGTACTGGCGGATCTCCTGGAGGAACCGGTTGGGCTGCAGGCCGCGCGACAGCGCGATGCGCGAGCCACCTACCACGGCCCCGCCGAGCGCGACCAGCAGCCCGGACTGATGATGCAGCGGCGTCAGGCAGTACACCGTGTCCCCGCGGCCGAGGTTCGCCGCCGACGCGGTGCCGAACGCCGACAGCGCCCACCGGAAGTTGGTGATCTGGCGGGCGACGAGCTCGCCCCCGACCGTGGTGAACGCGACGAATGCCAGATCGCGCGCCAGGCCGGGGTTGGACCGGTACCAGCCGGGCAGCTCGACCACATCGGGGTCGATCTGCTCCATGTCGATGACGTCGGAGTCCTCGGGCAGGTGCAGGTCGCGGTTCTCGCCGCCACCCAGCACGAGGACCCGAGTTTCCAGCTGCCGGGCCGCATCTAGATGACTCGGGTCCGCGATGATCTCCGACACCCCGCCCAGCCGCGCAGCTTCCGCCAGATCGACGTCGGGCGGCATCAGCACGGCCACGGCACCCAGGCGCGACAGCGCGGCGATGGCCACCAACGCGCTGGGTCGCGTCTCCATCAGCACACCGACGTGCGCACCCTGCCGCACCCCGACGTCGATCAGGCCGCGGACCACGTTGTTGATCCGGCGATCGACCGCCTCATAGGTGTGCACCCGGCCGTCGAACAGCAGCGCCTCCCCGTTGGGAAGGTTGCGCGCCTGCTCACTCATGATGCGGCCCAACGAGATCCGCGTGTGGTCGTTGACCTGGCCGAGGCGGGCCAGCCTCGGCAGGGTGCGGGCGGTCTCGACGACCAGGGTCCGTGCCGATTTGTTCGCCGCGACCAACGCCTCGGCCGCCGAGCGGGCCACGCCGAACGCCATCTCGGTGGCGGCAGTGGCGCCGTGGGTCACCCGCGTCGTGAACGACACCCCGCCTTCGGGATGGTCGGCGGGCTGCAGGCTCATCGGGACCACGCCGTCGGGCATCTCCTCGGCGTTGTCGAGCCACTTGACCCACTGCGCGACCGTGGGCCAGGTCTGATTCGAGGCCTTGGAGCCGACGACCAGGCCGAAATGCCCGGCGCGAATCAGATACTCGTACACGTCGGCCTGCGGCGCGGCACGTTTGATGCCCCGGACCGCCGCCGGCTGGCCGATGTCGTCGACCTCACCGACCACTGCGAGCACCGGGCAGTCGATATCGGACAGCGTCACGAGATCCCCATGGATCGAGAAGCCACCGGTCATCATGCGGTTGTGCGCGATGAACTGCTTGAGCAGCTCGGAAATCGCCGGGCCGGACCAGGCGATCCACCCTTCGGAGGCCAGGAACCGGCGTTGCTGTTCGCGGGGCAGCAACGCCTCGCGGTCGTGCAGCTGCAGCAGGAAGTCCAGCCGGGACTGAGCGGTCTTGATCGGGTCGAGCATCTGAAATCCGGTGCGGGCCAACCAACCCGGGATGTCGATCCGGCTGAACACGTGATCGGCCATGAAGTCGGCGGCACCCGCGGCGACACCGGCGGGCAGGTTCATCGGAAGCGCGGCGAGCGTGTCCACCGGTGAACCGAACGCGATGATGCTCGCGATGTCCTTCGACCGGCGGTAGGCGGCAGTCTGATACGCGAACATGCCGCCCTGGGAGTACCCGGCGAGGTGCACATCGCGTCCGGTGACCGTCTTGACGGTGTCGATCGCTTCGCTGAGCGCGACGACGTGGTCGGCGAGGTTGCGCTGCATCCCGCCCTCGACCTTGTCCGGCGAGCCGAAGTCGATCACCCACGGGTCGATGCCGGCACCGTGCAGGATTCCCACGGCACCCTCGTCGCGGGTCACGTCCCACATGTCGGCGGCCATCATCATCGGATGCACCATGAGCACCGGCGGGCCGGGCTCCGCGGCGCTGGGCCGGATGTCGGGCGGAAAGTACCGGCGCAGCTTGAACATCGGCACGCTCTGGATGATCTGGAACGGGGACGGCACGGCGCCGGTCTCCAGGCCTCCGTAGCGCAGCACCTCGAGGCCGTTCTGCGCAGTCGCCAGCAACCGCTCCACCGGTTTGGTCACTGCCGAGAAATCCATCAACGCCCGCTCCCCTACGTTTTGACGTGCTGTCCCCGACCGACGTGGTCATCATGGCACGTCACCGCACCGGCGACGACGGCTGAGGCAAACCGCCCCGACACCTTCACGGCCGGGCAGACGCTGACGCTAAGGTCGGCGGCGATGGCACACCTACTCGGCGGCGAAGCCCTGCACCTGGAGTACCCGACAGGTGTGGTGTTCGACGCTGTCACCGTCGGCGTCAGCGACGGCGACCGCATCGGCATCGTCGGCCGCAACGGCGACGGCAAATCGAGCCTGCTGGGCATGCTCACCGGGCGGATCACCCCGGACGGCGGCCGCGTCACCCAGCGGGGAGGCCTGCGAGTGGGGGCGCTCGACCAGACCGACACGCTGGATTCCGAGCGCACGGTCGGGTGGTCACTGGTCGGTGACCGGCCGGAGCACGAATGGGCCGGGGACGCCCGCGTCCGAGACGTCATCGGCGGGCTGGTGGCCGACATCGGATTCGACGCAACGGTCGGCACGCTCTCCGGCGGACAACGCCGCCGGGTGCAGCTGGCTGCGCTACTGATCGGCGACTGGGACGTCGTCGCCCTCGACGAACCCACCAACCACCTCGACATCGAGGGCATCACGTGGCTGGCCGGGCACTTGAAGGGCCGCTGGGCGCGCGGAGCGGGTGGGCTGCTGCTGATCACCCACGACCGGTGGTTCCTCGACGAGGTGGCGACCACCACGTGGGAGGTGCACGACGGCATCGTCGAGCCCTTCGAAGGTGGGTACGCGGCGTATGTGCTGCAGCGGGTGGAGCGCGACCGGATCGCCGCCGCGTCAGAGGCCAAACGGCAGAACCTGATGCGCAAGGAACTGGCGTGGTTGCGGCGTGGCCCGCCGGCTCGCAGCTCGAAGCCCAAGTTCCGCATCGATGCGGCCAACGCGCTGATCTCCGACGTGCCGCCGTTGCGCAACAGCGTGGAGCTGTCCCGGCTGGCGACCGCCCGCCTGGGCAAGGATGTCATCGACCTGCTGGACGTGTCCGTCGCATTCGACGGCCGCGAGGTGCTGCGCGATGTGGAATGGCGCATCGCCCCAGGCGAGCGCACTGGCATCCTTGGCGCCAACGGAGCCGGGAAGTCGACGCTGCTCGGACTGATCGCCGGCACGGTGGCCCCGACCACTGGCCGGGTCAAGCGCGGGAAGACAGTGCGGCTGGCGATTCTCGACCAGCAGTCGACCGAACTGAACGCCATGGCCGGCGACATGGTTCGCGAGGTGCTGGGCCGGCTGCAGACCAGCTACGTGATCGACGGCAAGGAGCTCACGCCGGCCCAGCTGCTGGAGCGGTTGGGCTTCAACCGGGCGCAACTCTCGTCGCGCGTCGGTGAGCTCTCGGGTGGACAGCGGCGCCGGTTGCAGCTCATGTTGGTGGTGCTGAGTGAGCCCAACGTCCTGGTGCTCGACGAGCCGACCAACGACGTCGACACCGACATGCTCACTGCCACCGAGGATCTGCTGGACTCCTGGCCGGGCACGCTGATCGTGGTGTCCCACGACCGCTATCTGCTGGAGCGCGTCACCGATCAGCAGTACGCGATCCTCGACGGGCGGCTGCGCCACCTACCCGGCGGCGTCGACGAGTATCTGCGGCTGGCCGCGCAGCCGTCGGCTCCTGCTGCTGCCTCGCGGGCGGCGTCAACACCGGTGCCCGCGCAGGGCAAGTCGGGCGCCGAGCTGCGCAACATCGAGAAAGAGGTCGCCTCGATCGACCGCTCGTTGGCCAAGCTGGCCGGCCGGATCTCCGACAAGCACGACGAAATGGCCGCGCACGACCATTCCGATCACGTCGGACTGGGCAAGCTCACCGCGCAGTTGCGCGAGCTCGAAGACCAGGTGGCCGAACTGGAGGCTCGCTGGCTGGAGTTGTCGGAACAGCTGGAGTGAGATCCGCGCACGCGAGGAGCAAAACCGGTTCAGCGCACGCGAGGAGCAAAACCGGCTTAGCGCAGGTTCAGCGGAGCCGGACCCGCAACTGATCCAGCGTGTCACGCACCACGCCGAGTTGCTTGGCCACCTGGATCGGGGCGGTGCCGCCGCGGGCGTCGCGGGAGTTGACCGACCCGGCAATGGTCAGCACCTCACGCACCTGCGCCGTGAGCCCGGGATGGATGCCTGCCAGCTCGTCGTCGGCCAGCTCCTCCAACCCGACCCCGCGGGCCTCGGCCGTGCGTACCGCCGCACCGGCCGCCTCGTGCGCGATCCGGAACGGAATACCTTGGCGCACCATCCATTCGGCGATATCGGTGGCCAGCGTGTAGCCCTGCGGGGCCAGCGCCGCCATCCGGTCCGTGTCGAACGTCAGCGTGCCCACCAACCCGGCCACCGCAGGCAGCAGCAGCTGCAGCTGCGCGACCGAGTCGAACACCGGCTCCTTGTCTTCTTGCAGGTCCCGGTTGTAGGCCAGCGGCTGGGCCTTGAGCGTCGCGAGCAGCCCGGTGAGATTGCCGATCAGCCGGCCGGACTTGCCGCGCGCCAACTCGGCGATGTCGGGGTTCTTCTTCTGCGGCATGATCGAACTGCCCGTCGACCATGCGTCGTGCAGGGTGACGTAACCGAATTCCGTTGTGCTCCAGAGGATGATGTCTTCGGCCAACCGTGACAGGTCGACCGCGATCATCGCGAACACAAAGGCTGCCTCCGCGGCGAAATCCCGCGAGGCCGTGGCGTCGATCGAATTGTCGGCGGCTGCGGTGAACCCGAGTTCCTCGGCGATGGCGTCGGGGTCCAGTCCCAGCGACGAACCGGCCAGCGCGCCGGATCCGTAGGGCGACACCGCCGCCCGCTTGTCGAGGTCGATGAGGCGATCCGCGTCGCGCAGCAGCGGATGCGCATGGGCCAGCAGATGATGTGCCAGCAGCACCGGCTGTGCCGACTGCAGATGTGTCTTGCCGGGCATGATCGCCGTCGGGTGCGCCGCGGCCTGGGTGGCCAGTGCGGCCGCCACGTCCAGCACGCCGTTGCCGACAGTGGTGATGGCGTCGCGCAGCCACATCCGGAACAGCGTGGCCACCTGGTCGTTTCGCGACCGCCCGGCCCGCAACCGGCCGCCGAGGTCGGGGCCGACCCGGTCGATCAGGCCACGCTCCAGGGCACCGTGCACGTCCTCGTCACTGGGCAGCGGGCCGAAGCTTCCGTCGGCGAGGTCTTCGCCGAGGCTGTCCAGGCCGGCCAGCAACCCGTCGCGCTGCTCGTCGGTGAGCAGACCTGCGCGGTGCAGCACCCGGGCGTGTGCCTTGGAGGCCCGCACGTCATATGGAGCCAGCGCCCAGTCGAAATGCGTCGACTTGCTCAGCGCGGCAAGGGCTTCCGACGGCCCGTCGGTGAACCGGCCGCCCCACAGGGAACCTTCGTTGGTGGTTCCGTCGTTGCTACTCATGTCACCCTCACTGCTGTGCGAGCGTGCGCGTCTGCAGGTTCTGCACGGCGTGTCGGGCAGCAGACACGCACGCTCGCGGTGCTTGCTGCTTACAGGCCCAGGTCGCGCTTGGCCGAGATCTTCGACGACAGACCGTGCACGTGCACGAAGCCCTTGGCATTGGACTGGTCGAAGCTGTCGCCCTCGTCGTAGGTGGCGAGGTTGAAGTCGTAGAGCGACTCCGGGCTACGCCGGCCGTTGACGGCGATGTGTCCGCCGTGCAGCACCAGCCGGATCTCGCCGGTGACGTGCTCCTGGGTGTGTGCGACGAACGACTCCAGGGCCCGCTTCAGCGGCGAGTACCACAGGCCGTCGTACACCAGCTCGCCCCACTTCTGGTCGGTGGTGCGCTTGAACCGGCCCAGCTCACGTTCGAGCGTGACGTGCTCCAGCTCGGTGTGCGCGGTGATGAGCACCATGGCGCCCGGGGCCTCGTAGATCTCGCGGCTCTTGATGCCGACCAGCCGATCCTCCACCACGTCGAGGCGGCCGACACCCTGAGCTCCTGCGCGGCGGTTGAGCTCGACGATGGCCTCGAGCACGGTGACCGGCTTGCCGTCGATGGAGACCGGCACACCCTTGTCGAACCCGACGATGACCTCGTCGGGGGTGTTCCAGTGGACCGTCGGATCCTCGGTGTAGTCGTAGACGTCCTTGGTGGGCGCGTTCCACAGGTGCTCGAGGAAGCCGGTCTCGACCGCGCGGCCCCACACGTTCTGGTCGATGGAGAACGGTGAGCGCTTGGTGACGTTGATCGGGATCGCGTTCTCCTCGGCGAAGGCGATGGCCTTCTCGCGGGTCCAGGCGTAGTCGCGAACCGGGGCGAGCACCTCGAGATCGGGTGCCAGCGAGGCGAAGCCGACCTCGAAGCGGACCTGGTCGTTGCCCTTGCCGGTGCAGCCGTGGGCGACGATGCCGCCGTTGTGCTCACGCGCGGCGGCCACCAGGTGCTTGACGATCAGCGGCCGGCTGATCGCCGAGACCAGCGGGTAGCGGTCCATGTACAGCGCGTTGGACTGGATGGTGGGCAGGCAGTACTCGTTCGCGAACTCGTCGCGCGCATCGACCACGACCGCCTCCACGGCGCCGCAATCCAGCGCCCGCTGCCGCACGACCTCCATGTCCTCGCCACCCTGGCCGAGGTCGATGGCGACGGCGACGACCTCGCGGCCGGTTTCCTTACCGATCCAGCTGATCGCCACCGAGGTGTCGAGACCTCCGGAGTACGCCAAAATGACGCGGTCGGACATGAGCAATCTCCTTGTGTTGGGCTCTATTTCAGGTTTTCGAGGGTGGTGGCCAACTCGGCGCCGGTCATCGGTTCGCGCGCCACCACCGCGATGGTGTCGTCACCGGCGATGGTGCCGACCACATAGGGCAGGGCTGCGCGGTCGATGGCGCTGGCCAGGTAGTGCGCGGCCCCGGGCGGGGTGCGCAGCACGGCAAGGTTAGCGCTGGCATCGGTGGAAACCAGCAACTCCCCCATCAATCGGGTCAGCCGCTCGGTTCCGCCTGACACCCCGCGCACGGGGCTGCCGTCTTCCGGGACGACGTAGACCCCGACGCCTCCGTCGGCGCCGCGCAGTTTGACGGCGCCGAGTTCCTCCAGGTCCCGCGACAGCGTGGCCTGGGTGACCTCGATGCCTTCGTCGGCCAGTAGGCTCGCCAGCTCCGTCTGACTGCTCACGGCGCGTGACGACAGGAGAGCGACGATGCGGGCCTGGCGGCCGACTCGGGTCGGAGAACTCATGGCCGGCTCAGACGCGCGCCAGTAGCCAGGCCAGCAGCGCCTTCTGCGCGTGCAACCGGTTCTCGGCCTCGTCGAACACCGCGCTCTGCGGGCCGTCGATCACCTCATCGGTGATCTCGTAACCGCGGTGAGCCGGAAGACAATGCAGCACAACGGCTTCGGCGTCGGCCAGCTTGAGCAGGTCGCTGTTGACCTGGAACGGGCGGAACGGGCGGACCCGGTCGAGGCCGTCGTTCTCCTGGCCCATCGACGTCCAGGTATCGGTGACGATCACGTCGACGCCGTCGACCGCGGCCCGCGGGTCATCGGTCACGGTCACCGACGCGCCGGTCTCCGCGGCACGCTTGCGGGCTGCGTCGACGTACTGCGGGTCGGGCCCGAAACCGTCGGGCGCGGCGATGGTGACACTGATGCCTGCCGTGACGCCGCCGATCATCAACGAGTGCGCCATATTGTTGGCGCCGTCGCCCAGGTACGTCATGGTCAAGCCTTGGAGCGCGGCCACACCGCCCTTGCGTTCGGCCAGGGTCTGCAGGTCGGCCAGTACCTGGCACGGGTGAAAATCGTCGGAGAGCGCGTTGATGATCGGCACGGTCGCCCCGGACGCCATGGCCATCAGGCGTTCCTGGGCGAAGGTGCGCCAGACGATCGCGTCGACGTAGCGGGACAGCACCGCACCGGTGTCCTCCAGCGTCTCCTCGCGGCCGAGCTGCATGCTGCGGCCGTCGACCACGACTGCATGCCCGCCCAGCTGGGAGATGCCCATCTCGAACGAGAACCGGGTGCGGGTCGAGTTCTTCTCGAAGATGACCCCGACGCCGCGCGGGCCTTCCAGCGGGCGAAGAGAGAACGGCGCCTTCTTGAGCTCGGCGGCCAGCGCGAGCACTTCGGCTTGTTCGTCGGGCGTCAGGTCGTCGTCACGTAGGAAATGTCGGGTCATTTGGCCCCCTCGTCGAGCACCGCGGGTAGCGCGGTGAGGAACTGGTTGATCTGGTCCTCGGTGATGATCAGCGGCGGCGCCAACCGGATCACGTCGGCGGCGGCCGCGTTGACCAGGAAACCCGCCTCGCGAGCGGCCGATTCGACAGCCTTGGCACTGGGCGCGGTCAGCACGATGCCCTGCAACAGGCCCTTGCCGCGGACGTGGTCGACGAGTGGATGGCTCAGCTCCTCGATGCCGTGGCCGATGGTCTTGCCGAGCACACCGGCACGCGCGATGAGGTCGCCGTCGGACAGCGCACGCAGAACGCCGAGCGCTGCGGCCGTGCACACCGGGTTGCCGCCGAACGTGCTGCCGTGCAGACCCGGGGTCAGCAGGTCGCCCGCGGCGCCGACGGCCAGGCAGGCACCGATCGGCAGTCCGCCGCCGAGCCCCTTGGCCAGCGTCACCACGTCCGGGGTGATGCCGTCGTGCTGATGGGCGAAGAAAGCCCCGGTGCGGCCCACCCCGGTCTGCACCTCGTCGAGGACCAGCAGCGCACCGTGTTTCGCGGTGATCTCGCGCGCGGCGACCAGGTACCCGGCCGGCGGCACGACGACCCCGCCCTCCCCCATGATCGGTTCGAGGAACACCGCGGCCGTGGTGGCGTCAACTGCGGCGGCGAGAGCGTCGACGTCGCCGTAGGGCACATGAGTGACGTTGCCCGGCAACGGTTCGAACGGCGCCTGCTTGGTGGGCTGGCCGGTCAGCGCCAGCGAGCCCATCGTGCGGCCGTGGAAAGCGCCTTGCGCCGCAACGATGTTCGTCTTCCCGGTGAGCCGGGTGATCTTGAACGCGACCTCGTTGGCCTCGGTGCCCGAATTGCAGAAGAACGCGCGAGCCGGTGCCCCGAGGTGCCCGACCAGGGCCTCGGCCAGCGCGATACCCGGTTCGGTGGCATAGAGATTCGAGGTGTGTCCGAGCGTGTTGAGCTGCGCGGTGACGGCCTCGATGACCGCGGGGTGGCGGTGTCCGAGCAGGTTCACCGCGATACCGCCGAGCAGGTCGAGATACTGCTTGCCGTCGGTGTCGGTGACCACCGCACCGTCCCCGCTGGCCAACGCCAGCGGCGGGGTGCCGTAGTTGTTCATCATCACCGCTTCCCAGCGGTCTTGCAGAGTCATTCTTTGACCACCTTGGTCCCGGTTCCTTCGTCGGTGAACAGTTCGACCAGCACGCAGTGCTCGACGCGGCCGTCGATCACGTGCGCGCTGGGCACGCCGCCGCCCACGGCTCGTAGGCAGGCCTCGATCTTGGGCACCATGCCGGATTCCAGGCGCGGTAAAAGCTGAGTGAGTGCGGCCGCATCGATCTCACTGACCAGCGAATCGCGGTCGGGCCAATCCGTGTACAGCCCTTCGACATCGGTGAGCATCACGAGCTTCTCCGCACCCAGCGCCTCGGCCAGGGCGGCCGCCGCGGTGTCGGCGTTGATGTTGTGTACCACCCCGTCGGCATCGGGGGCGATGGTCGACACCACCGGAATACGCCCTGCGGCAATGAGATCCAGCAACGACCCGGCGTTCACGTGCTCAACGTCGCCGACCAGGCCGATGTCGGTGGCCACACCGTCGACGTTGACGCTGCGCCGCACCGCGGTGAACAGTTGCGCGTCCTCACCGGTGACCCCGACGGCATACGGGCCGTGCGCGTTGATCAGGTTGACCAGTTCGCGCCCCACCTGACCGAACAGCACCATGCGTGCCACGTCGAGCACCTCGGGTGTGGTCACCCGGAACCCGCCCTTGAAATCACCTGCGATGCCGAGCTTTTTGAGCATGGCACTGATCTGCGGACCACCGCCGTGCACCACGACCGGGTGGATGCCGCAATTGCGCAGAAACACCATGTCGGCGGCGAATGCGGCCTTGAGGGTCTCGTCGGTCATGGCGTTGCCGCCGTACTTGACCACGACGATCTTGCCGTGCAGCTGCTTGAGCCACGGTAATGCCGCCGCCAGCACCTGTGCTTTTATCGGCGTGGACAAACTCATGAGCTGTAGGCCGAGTTCTCTTCGACGTAGGCGTGCGACAGGTCGGTGGTCCTGATGGACGCCGACGCGTCGCCGACGGCCAGGTTGACGACGACGGCGATATCCTCCCCAGACAGATCCACCTCACGCGCGCCCGGCGCGCCGGCACCGTCGATGCACACCGGTGATCCGTTGAAGGACACACTGATTCGCTGCGGATCGAGGCTGACGGGGGCGATGCCGACAGCGGCCAGCACCCGGCCCCAGTTGGGGTCCGAACCGAACAGAGCGGTCTTGACCAGGCTGTCGCGTGCGATGGCCCGGGCCGCGACGACGGCTTCCTGCTCGCTCACCGCACCGGTGACCGTGATGACGACGCGTTTCGTGACACCTTCGGCGTCGGCCTGCAGCTGCGTGCACAGGTCCTCGCACACCCGCAGCACCGCGTCGTCGAGATCGCTTTGGCTGGGCCGAATCTCGCTGGCCCCGGAAGCGAGCAGCAGCACCGTGTCGTTGGTGGAACAGCTGCCGTCGATGTCGAGGCGGTCGAAGGTCAGCGCGGAGGCCCGGCGCAGCGCCGAGTTCAGCGCATCGGCGTCGGCCACGGCGTCGGTGGTCAGCACCACCAGCATGGTGGCCAGCGACGGCGCCATCATCCCGGCACCCTTGGCCATGCCGCCCAGGACCCAGTTCTCCCCCGATGCCACCGAATGGTGCAGCGCAACCTGTTTGGGCACGGTGTCGGTAGTCATGATGGCTCGGGCAGCGTCCTCGCCGCCGGTCAGACCCCCGGCCAACTCGTGCACGATCTCGGTCACCCCGGCCAGCACCTTGTCCATCGGCAGCCGGTCACCGATCAGGCCCGTGGAGCACACCGCGACCTCGATGGCACCGGTCTCGGTGCCCCAATCGCTCAGGGCTGCGGCCACGCCCTCGGCGGTGGCGTGGGCGTCCTGAAAGCCCAGGGCACCCGTGCAGGCGTTGGCGCCGCCCGAATTCAGGATGACTGCGCGCAGCCGGCCGGTGGTGAGCACCTGCTGGGACCACAGCACCGGCGCGGCCTTGATCTGGTTGCTGGTGAACACGCCTGCCGCCGCATAGTCGGGGCCTTCGTTGAACACCAGCGCCAGATCCGGAGCTCCGGACGCCTTGATGCCCGCCGCGATTCCCGCGGCGCGGAAGCCTGCCGCCGCGGTAACTCCTTGCGTGCGTACCAGTTTGGTTTCGGTGGTCATGCTCTCGGCTGACTGTGCAGAACTCACGGTGCCACTCCCACGATCGATAGTCCTTCGGTCTCCGGCCAACCCAGCGCCAGGTTCATCGACTGCACCGCCGCGCCGCCGGTGCCCTTGGTCAGGTTGTCGATGGCTGCGACGGCAACGAGCGTCTGCGCCTCGGCGTCCACGGCCACCGCCAGCTGGGCGGCGTTGCTGCCGATCACCGCGCCGGTCTTGGGTAGCTGCCCTTCGGGCAGAAGGTGAATGAACGGCTCAGCGGCGTAAGCCTTTTCGTAGGCGGCCCGGATCTCGGACTCCGACGCGGTGGTGCGTGCGGTGCAGGTCGCCAGGATGCCCCGCGCGGTGGGGATCAGCACCGGGGTGAACGAGACGGTGACGTCCTTGTCGGTCACCGCGCGCAACCCCTGGGCGATCTCGGGGGTGTGCCGGTGCTTGCCCGCGATGTTGTACGCCCGTGCCGACCCGATGATCTCCGAGCCGAGCAGGTCGACCTTCGCCGACTTGCCTGCCCCCGAGGCGCCGCTGACCGCGACGACGGTCACGGCCGGGTCGATCAGGTCGGCGGCGACGGCAGGCAGCAGGGCCAGCAGGGCAGCGGTCGGATAGCAGCCCGGCACCGCGACACGCTTTGTGCCGCGCAGCTTCTCACGGGCACCGGGCAGTTCGGGCAGCCCGTAGGGCCAGCTGCCGGCGTGCGCCGATCCGTAGAATTTCTCCCACGCCGCGGTGTCGGTGAGCCGGAAATCCGCTCCGCAGTCGATGATCAGCGTGTCGGGGCCGAGTTGTTCGGCCAGGGCAGCCGAATATCCATGCGGCAGGCCGAGAAACACCACGTCGTGGCCGGCCAGCACCTCAGCGTCGGTGGCCTCGAGCACCCGCGAGGCCAACGGCAGCAGATGCGGGTGATGCTCGGACAGCGCAGTGCCGGCACTTGCCGCGGCGGTCAGCGCGCCTATGGTCAAGCGCCCGTCGGCATACGCGGGGTGGCCGAGAAGTAATCGCAGGATCTCGCCACCGGCGTAGCCGCTGGCGCCTGCCACCGCTACAGACGTCATGCAGCGATTCTGCATTGTTATGCAGTGAGATGCAAACTCATTACTCCAACCGCGCGAGCGTGCGGGTCTGCGCCCCGACACGCCGACGCGCACCGACGTTATGTGCACGTTGACGGCGGTTCGCGCGTGCGCGCAATGGGCATTTTCCACGGCGTGTCGTCGGCAGACACGCACGCTCGCCGAGAAAGGCCGAGAAAAGTCAGCCGCGCAGGACCGCGCCGACCTGCTCGGCCGCGGCGGCGACGGCGGCGTCACGCGCGGCGCTGGCCTCGTCTTCGGTCAGCGTGCGATCGGCGGCCCGGAAACGCAGGGCGAGAGTGAGCGACTTGCGGCCCTCCCCGATCTGCGGCCCCGTGTACACGTCGAACAGTCTGACGTCTTCGAGCAGCTCACCGGCCCCGTCACGCACAGCGGCCACCACGCTCGCCGCGGCGGTCTCGTCACCGACGATCACGCTGATGTCCTGGAACACCGCCGGGAACGGCGACACTCTCGGCGCGGGGAGCGTCTCGACGATGGGGACGGCGTCGAGGTCCAACTCAACGGCGCAGGTGCCCTTGGGCAACCCGCTGCGCTCGACGACCGCCGGATGCAATTGACCGGCGTGGCCGACGACGGTGTCGCCGACAACCACCTCGGCGCAGCGGCCGGGATGCCACGGCAGCTCCTGGGCCGCGCGCAGGGTGAACTCCACGCCCGCGGCCCGGCCGATCACGCGGACCGCTTCGAAGGCGTCGGCCGCCTCGACCGGGCGGCCCGGGCCCCACGGCCCGGCAGGCTCCCGCAGGCCGGTCAACACCGCGGCGACGTGCTGCGGCTGGTGGGGCAACGACGCGTCGAGCCCGGCGATCTCGTCGTCGGTGGGCCTGCGGTCGGTGGGGATGCGCTCGACGGCGCGGGTCTGTTCGGTCGGTTCCACCACCTGCGCGATGGCGAACAGCGCCACATCGGGTGCCCCACGGGATACATTGCGCCCCAATGCTTCCAGCAAGCCGGGCAGCAACGTGGTGGCCAGCTGGGGTCGGTCGGCCTCCAGCGGGTTGAGCACCTTGGTGGTGTTGCGGCGGGGATCGTCGTCGGCCAGACCCCAGGTGTCGAACACCCCGGCGGGCAGGAACGGCGTCGGCAGGATCTCGACGAAGCCGGCCAGCGCCAACGACTTTCCGATCGCGCGGCGACGCTTCTGCGCCGCGGTGAGCCCACGCCCGGCGGGTGCCGCCGGCAGCACCGACGGAATCCGTTCGAGCCCCTCGAGGCGCAGCACCTCCTCGACCAGGTCGGCGCGCTGGCGCAGATCGGGCCGCCAACTGGGCGGAACGACAGTCAGCTGATCGCCGCCGGTCACCGCGGCGCCGACCTGGGTCAGCCGGCGAGCCGTCGTGCCCGCGGCGTAGTCGACCCCGGCGGTGCGATCGGGCAGATCCGCGGGGATCTCGATGGGAGGATGCGACCAGTCGGTGCGGCCGTCCTCGCGCCAGTCGGTCAGGGTCGGCTCGATGGTCCCGCCGGCGATCTCGGCCAGCAGGGTCGCGCAGCGGTCCAGCGCCGCAACCGAAATCGCCGGGTCGACGGACCGTTCGTAGCGCCGTCCGGCCTCACTGGCCAGGTGCAGGCGCCGCTGGGTGCGCGACACCGCGGCCGGGTCCCACACCGCGGCCTCGAGCAGTACGTCGGTGGTGGAGTCGCGGACCTCGGTGGTGCCCGCCCCCATCACGCCGCCGATGGCAGCGGTGGCGACGTCGTCGACGATGAGCACGTCGGCCGAGTTCAGCGTGCGCTCGACGTCGTCGAGAGTGACGACCTTCTCGCCGTCGCGGGCGAACCGGACGTCGAACCCTCCGGTGATCAGGCTGCGATCATGGGCATGCATCGGATGGCCGAGCTCGAGCATGACGTAGTTGGTGACGTCGACGGCCGGAGAGATGGCCCGGATGCCGCTGAGCAGCAGGCGACGCTGCAGCCACCACGGCGACACCGCGGCCGGGTCGATACCGGTGACCGGCCGGAGCCCGAACCGCTGCACGCCGGTGCCCGGCTGCACGGTCAGGGGCCACGCCTCACCCTCGGCGGGCAGCGGCGGCACATCAGCCGGGTCGACGTAGTCCAGGTCGTAGGCGCAGGCGATCTCCCGGGCCAGGCCGCGCACCGACAGGCAGTAGCCACGGTCCGGCGTGATCGCGAGGTGGAACACCACGTCATCGAGGCCGAGCAGCTCTGCCGCCGGGGTGCCCGGCTCGGCGGTGCCGGGCGGCAGCACGATGATGCCGTTGTGGTCGGTGCCGAGGTTCAGCTCGGCCGCCGAGCAGATCATGCCGTCCGACGTGCGCCCGTAGGTCTTGCGCTTGGCAATGGTGAAGTCGCCGGGCAGCGTGGTGCCGGGCAGTGCGACGACCACCAGATCGCCGACCGCGAAATTCCTTGCACCACAGATGATGTCCCGCGGCTCAGGCTCACCCACATCGACCGTGCAGGCGCGGATGGGCTTTTTGAACTCGGTGAGTTCCTCGATGGAGGCGACGCGTCCGACGGTCAGCGGACCGCTCACCGGCCCGGTCGGGATGATCTCCTCGACCTCGTGGCCGATGCGGATGAACGTCTGCTCGAGTTCGTCGGCCGACACGTCCCAGCCGGGCGCGCCTGCGCGCACCGTCTCCCGCAACCAGCTATAGGGAACACGCATCAGGCGCCCACCCCGAACGGCAGCGAGAAGCGGACGTCGCCCTCGACCATGTCACGCATATCCGGAATCCCGTTGCGGAACTGCAGGGTTCGCTCCAATCCCATTCCGAAGGCAAAGCCCGAATATTCGTCGGGGTCGATACCGCAGGCGCGCAACACATTCGGGTTGACCATGCCGCAACCACCCCACTCCACCCAGCCGGGTCCGCCCTTCTTGTCGGGGAACCAGATATCCACCTCGGCCGACGGCTCGGTGAACGGGAAGAAGTGCGGCCGGAACCGGGTGCGGCCCTGCGGACCGAACTGGGCCCGCGCGAACGCGTCGAGGGTGCCCCGCAGGTGGGCCATGGTCAGCCCCTTGTCGACCGCGAGGCCCTCCACCTGATGGAACACCGGGGTGTGGGTGGAATCCAGTTCGTCGGTGCGGAAGGTGCGCCCGATCGAGACGATGTAGACCGGCAGTTCGCGTTCCAGCAGGGCCCGGATCTGCACGGGTGAGGTGTGGGTACGCAGCACCTGACGGGAGTCGTCAGGCGCGATCTGGAAGGTGTCCTGCTCGCTGCGGGCGGGATGGTCCGGCGGGAAGTTCAGCGCGTCGAAGTTGAACTGTTCGGTCTCGACCTCGGGCCCCTCTGCCAACTCCCAACCCATGGCGACGAACGTGTCGGCGACGTTCTCGGCGAGGATGGTGATCGGGTGACGCGCGCCGACGGGCTGACGCGTCGACGGCAGGGTCACGTCGATCCGTTCGGCCACCAAGACCGCTGCGTCGCGCTCGGCGCGCAACACCGCCAACCGCTCGTCGTAGGCGCGCTGCGCGTCGCCGCGAGCAACGTTGACGCGTTTGCCGGCGTCGGCGCGGTCTTCCTTGGGCAGTGTCGCCAACGCCTGCCGGGCCAGTGCGATCGGCGCCCGGTCCCCCAGGTGCTCGGTCTTGGCGCGGGCGAGCGCGTCGAGGTCACCGGACAGCTCGAAGGCATGCCGGGCCGCGCTGACGGCTTTGGTCAGGGCTTCTTCGGAGAGATCACTGGGCTGCTGAGCCACCCGGCGATCATAGGCGATGGCCTCGCCGCCCCTCGAACGCGTTTCCCGCGGGCTACCCCGCCGGCTGGGCTGACGGTCCGGCACCGTGCGCCACGTCACTCTCGTCGACAAGGAATTCCGGCGGAAATCCACCCGGGCGCGCTCCGCGAGGAGGTCGACCTCAGCCGCGTGTCACCCGCCGGGCACGCCCTGGTCGTCGGGTTCATCGACGAGCGTCTGCCGGGGCAGCCGCACCCGGTAAATGACGAGGTCGTCGGGCACCCCGTCCGGTCGAGGCGAAAAGACCTGCCACCGTTGCCGTTTGACGGTCAGTCCCTGGGCACTCAACTCGTCGGCCGGAATCAGGTCGAGCGTGGTGTTCGACAGCATCAGACCACCTTTGGTGGCCCGTTCCATGACCCGGGCTGTGACGTTGACGTCCACGCCGAGCCAGTCCGATCCGATGCGTTGCGGCCGCCCGGTGTGCATGCCGACCCGCATACGCGGTGTATAGCCTTCCACCTCAACGGAATTCACCGCTTCGAGCGCGGTGATCACGGCTCTCAGCGCGACGATCGGGTCGGAGAACACCGCCATCATGCCGTCGCCCATGCGTTTGACGATGTGGCCGCCGGCTTCCAGCAACGGCGGTTCCACCACCTGGGCCACCCGGCGCAAGAGCCGCAACGTCGCGTCGTCGCCGGCGCGCAGCGACCACGACGAGAAGCCGACGAGGTCGGTGAAGACCAGCGTCACCTCCGGGTTCGCCGGGGTGCCCGACACCCGTTCGGTCAGCGCCTGCCATACCTGCAGGGCGCCCAGGCTCACCTCGCGCGAGGCCGCATCGCGGTCCAGGAACCGGTCGGCCACCCGCGCCGCGGCACGTGGGCCGCCTTCGCCCGCCGCCGAAAGCGGGTCCCCGAAGTCGGGGTCTCCCGGCAGTGCCCGGCGGACCCTGCGGACCAACCCGATCAGCGCCGGATTGTGATTGGTCCGTTGCAGCCAGCCCAGAGGGCCGGACAGATCCTGAGCCGGTCCGGACCGACCCGGCAGCTGATCGATTTCCCCGTTGCGGCCGGATCGTTCATCGAACGATTCGCCATCCACAGCGCAAGAGTATGTGGCGCTTCCGCGGACCGGCAATCACGCCGCGCGCAGGCTTGCTCACACTCCCGCCTGCGCCGGTGACTGCGCTGGTCACACCCGTGCGGCAAGCCGATTTCCACCGCGTAACAGTGCGCGGCGACGCGCCGCGCGTTCGTAGACAACGCATGTTGTCATCACTATCGTGGGTGGCAGACCGCACGGCCTGAGTCATTGACCAGTCAACGAGGACACGATGACCGCGAGAGCAGCCAACCCCGAGTCGGACCCACTGGGCCCGGACTCGCTGACGTGGAAATACTTCGGCGACCTGCGCACCGGGATGCTCGGCGTGTGGATCGGCGCCATCCAGAACATGTACCCCGAGCTGGGCGCCGGCGTCGAGGAGCATTCGATTTTGCTGCGCGAACCGTTGCAGCGGGTGGCGCGGTCGGTGTACCCGATCATGGGCGTGGTCTACGACGGCGAGCGGGCCGCCCAGACCGGCGCGCAGATCAAGGCCTTCCACACCACGATCAAAGGCGTCGACGCCGAGGGCAGGCGCTATCACGCGCTGAACCCGGAGACCTTCTACTGGGCGCACGCCACGTTCTTCATGCTGATCCTCAAGACCGCCGAGTACTTCTGCGGCGGGCTCACCGAGGCCGAGAAACGTCAGCTGTTCGACGAGCACGTGCAGTGGTACCGCATGTACGGCATGAGCATGCGGCCGGTCCCCGAGACCTGGGAGGACTTCCAGGAGTACTGGGACGCCAAGTGCCGAGACGAGCTCGAGATCAACCGGGCCACGCTCGACATCTTCAACATCCGGATTCCCAAACCCTGGTTCGTCCTGATGCCGACCCCGGTCTGGGATCAACTGTTCCGACCATTGGTCGGTGCGCAGCGGTGGATCGCCGCCGGCCTGTTCGACCCGGCGTTGCGGGAGAAGGCCGGGATGCGGTGGACTCCCGGTGACGAGGTGCTGCTGCGGATCTTCGGCAAGCTCGTCGAACTGGCCTTCGTGGCCGTGCCCGACGAAATCCGGCTGCATCCGCGCGCGCTCTCGGCCTACCGGCGCGCGTCGGGCAAGATCCCGGCCGATGCTCCCCTGGTCGAGGCGCCGAGCTTCATGGCACCGCCGCGCGATCGCCGCGGTATGCCGATGCACTATCTGCCGCAGCGCAGGACGCTGTTGGACCGGGCAGGTTCGCTGGTGCACACGACGTTCTCACTGTCGGTGCTGCGGCCGGCAAGGAAGCCGGCCCAGCGCCGAACCAGCGCCGCCTAGCGGATCAGCCGACGGCAGCCAGCGCGTCGATCTCGACCAGCATCACTTCGTGCGGCAGATCGACGAATACCGTTGTCCGGCACGGCAGCTGGTCGGACTTGACGTTCTCGGCGATGAATTCGCCGTATACCTCGTTCATGGCGGCGAAGTCTTCGCGCTTGGTGAGGTAGACCCGGAACATCAGGACGTCGTCGACGCCTGCGCCGCCCGCGGCCAGGATGGCCTTGACGTTCTCCAGGGTGCGGCGGGTCTGCGCTTTGACATCGCCCTCGCCGATGTAGGTGTTGGTCGCCGGATCCATCGGGCCCTGGCCGGAGACCTGCAACAGCCCGCCCTTGCGGATGCCCTGGCTGAAGGTGTGCGCAGGCGCCGGAGCGGCGTCGGTGCGGATGACCTGTGAGTCAGACATGGTGCTACCTCTCGTTTTTCGTGCTTCCCGGTGATGGGCTCATGAGCGCGGCCGATAGCCGCAGTCGGCGGAGATCCGTTGGCATACCGCCTGCAGGGGCTCGAGCAGCTCGAGCAATTGGTCGAAGGGCAACACCACCTCCGGTACCGACACCGACACCGCGGCAACGACCTTGCCGGACGCGCCGCGCACCGGCACCCCGATGCAGTTGATCGACGGCTCGTTCTCCTCGCGATCCTGCGCCCAGCCTTGGGCCCGGACGGATTCGATCTCGCGCAGGTACTCCTCGGGGGTGGTGATGGTGTTGGCGGCGCGCTTGGTGAAGTCCATGCCCGCCACGATCTGCCGCAGCTCGGCATCCGGTAGGTCGGCGAGGATCACCTTGGCCACGGCGGTGGAATTCAGGTTGGCGCTCAAGCCGATTCGTGAGTACATCCTGATGAGGTCGTGCGATTCGAGTTTGTCGATGTAGACGACGCTGTCGCCTTCCATGGCGGCGACGTGCGTGGTGCGACCGTAGGTGCGGTTGAAATCCACGAGGTGGCGCGAGGCGATCTGCCGGATCTCGCGCTGGTCGGCGCCGTATTCGGCGAGCTCGAAGATCCGTGACCCGAGGTGGTAGCGGTTGTCGTGATCGCGGAAGGCGAATCGCTCGTCGGCCAGGGTACGCAGCAGGCGCAGCACGGTGGTTTTGTGTACGTCGGTGGCTGCGGCGAGTTCGTCCAGGGTGGCCGGACCATTGCCGAGGTGGATCAGCAAATGCAGTGCGCGGGCGAGGCTCTGGCTCACGTGATCACACCCCGTCTTGCATGGAAATGCCCGACGCGGTGACAGTCGTGGCCGCCCATTGCTGTTCTGAGCAGGTAAGCAGCTGCCGGGCCAGGTCGTCCGGCGGCGGCGGGGCCGAGTCCGCGACCACGGTCAACGTGACCGCCGCACCGAGGTGGCCGCGACGCAGGCAGGTGGCCGTATCCTCGCCGCGCACAACTCCGGCGAGGAACCCGGCGGCGAACGCGTCGCCGGCCCCGACCGGTTCGACCACCTCGACGTTCAACGCGGGCACGATGATCGTCGCGCCCGCGCGGTCGACGGCGATGGCCCGGCGGGCACCGTCCTTGATGACCAGGGTGGCCGGTGCAGGCAGGATGCGACGCAATTCTGCCGGGTCGGCGGTGCCCATCACCCGCAGCGCCTCGTCCGCGCCGACCAGGACCAGGTCGGCACGGTTGGCCAGGTCGACCACCTTCGCGGGATCACCGTCGGGCCAGAGCTGTTCGCGCCAGTTCACGTCGAAACTCATCCGTCCGGTGATGCCGGGACGGTCGGTCAGCAGCCGGCGCATCATCGCCAGGCAGGTGTCGGACAGCGCCGCCGTGATGCCGCTGCAGTGCACCACCGACGCGTGCGCGAAGGCCGCCGCCAAGGCAGGCGAATCGAGGAACGCCGGTGTCATCGCCGAGGCCGCCGAACCGGATCTGGTGTACCGGCTGACTGTTTGCGGCTCGCCGGTCTCGTCGGGCGCGGTGACCTTGGAGTAGTGCCCGGTGGGCCGGGTCGGGTCGATCTCGACCGCGGACACGTCGACCCCGCGGGCGATCAGCTCGGATCGGATCAAGGCGCCGAAATCATCGTCGCCGAGGCGGCCGACGAAGGCGGCTGGGAGGCCCCAGGCGACGAGGCCGGCCGCCACGTTGGCTTCCGCACCGGCCAGGTGCAGTCCGGCTTGAGCACCGGCCAGGTGCAGTCCGGCTTGAGCACCGGCCAGGTGCGGATCCGCATCAGATGTCAGCACCAGCGGCTCACCGAGGCATGCGACGCCCCGGACCGGGTTTGTGGTCGGTTGCTGCACAGCCGTCCTTCACTGAGTAGAGGATTGACGCGGCGTTCGGCGCCATGTTAGACATGTCACACCAAAATTTGCAACTTCGATTGCACTATATGCAACATAGCAGGTAGATACAGGGGAATGACGATGACGACGCGCAGTGAGCCGACGCTGGACGCCCACGCGGTGCAGGCCATGGCGGCCGAGCGACTGTCCGTACTGGACAAGGCCCTGCCCGCTTCGGCGGCCGGTCTCACCACCGCCGAGTTCCTGGCCACCGCACCACGACTGTCGTCGTTCATGACACCGGTGATGACGCTCGACGATTCGGCGCTTGAGGCGAACACGGCTGCCATGGCGCAGTGGTGCGCCGACCGCGGTGTCGAATTGGCGCCGCACGGCAAGACCACGATGTCGCCGGTTCTGTGGGACCGGCAGATACGCAGTGGCGCATGGGGAGTCACGTTGGCCACGGCCAGCCAGGTGCGCGTGGGAGTGCATTTCGGCGTGCGGCGTATCCAGCTGGCCAACGCCCTGGTGGATCCGGGTGCGCTCCGGTGGCTGGCCCAGGCGATGACCGAGCACCCCGAACTGGAGGTGCTCACCTGGGCCGACGCCCCCGGCACCGTCGATGCGATGGAGCGGGGGCTCACCGACGTGCCGGTCCCACGGCCCATCCCGGTGCTCGTCGAACTCGGCGCAGCAGGCGGACGAACCGGAGCACGCACGGTCGAGGAGGCGACGGCGGTCGCCGAGCGGATTGCCGCAAGCCCCGTGCTGCGGGTGGCAGGCGTGTCCGGCTACGAGGGCGCGCTGGCACACGATCCTTCGCCGCAATCCTTGGCGCGGGTGCGCACTTACCTGCAGGACATGGCGGCCGTGCACAACCGGATCGAGGCCGCGGGACACTACCCGCCCGACGGTGAGGTGTATGTGACCGCAGGCGGCAGCGCGTATTTCGACGTTGTCGCCGATATTCTGGCGCCGCTGGCCGGTGGCCGGACCCACGTGGTGGTCCGCGCGGGTGCCGCGATCATCCACGACGACGGGTTCTATACCGGGATCACGCCGTTCGCACGGGATCCGGAACACCACTATGCGCTGCGGTCGGCGATGCACACGTGGGCCCGCGTGGTGTCGCGACCCGAACCCGGCCTGGCGCTGCTCGACGCGGGCAAACGCGACGTGCCATTCGACGAGGGACTGCCGATCCCACAGCTCGTCGCCGCAGAGCTGGGGGCTCCGGCTCGCCCGCTCACCGATGCGACGATCACCGCGGTCAACGATCAGCATGCGTTCATGCGTATCCCACCGGACTCCGATCTGCGCATCGGTGACGTTGTGCGGCTGGGTCTTTCACACCCGTGCACGGCGTTCGACAAGTGGCGCTGGATCCCGGTGCTGGCCGGCGAGGGCGACGATCCGCCCGTCGTCGACCTCATCCGCACCTACTTCTGAGTCCGATGCGCACCCTCATCCGCGCCGCGACCGTCGTCGATGGCACTGAGACACCGCGGTATACGGCCGATGTGCTCATCGACGGCGACCGCATCACCGAGATCCATCGAGATGGCCACAGCGCGGCCGACGCGGACCGGGTGATCGACGCGGCCGGGCTGGTTCTCGCGCCGGGATTCATTGACATGCACGCCCATTCGGACCTGCAGATTCTGCTGAATCCGACGCACCCGTCACGGATCACCCAAGGCGTGACCACCGAGGTGCTCGGGCAGGACGGGCTGTCCTATGCGCCGGTCACGTCCGAGGTGCTCGCCGTCGTCCGGCGCAAGATCGCCGGGTGGAACTCCGATCCGGCCGATTTCGACTTCGGCTGGCGTTCTGTCGGCGAGTATCTCGACCGGCTCGATCGCGGAATCGCCACCAACGTGGCCTATCTCGTGCCACACGGCGTGGTGCGTGCCCTCACCGTCGGCTGGGACGACACGCCGGCGTCGGATGCTCAGATCGGCGACATGCAACGCATCGTGAGCCAGGCGATGACCGAGGGCGCGGTCGGTCTGTCCCTCGGGCTCACCTACACACCAGGCATGTACGCCGACAATGCCGAACTACTGGCCCTGTGCCGCACAGTGGCCGCGCACGGCGGGTACTTCTCCCCCCATCACCGCTCCTACGGTGCGGGTGCCCTGCAGGCCTACGCGGAGATGATCGATCTCGCCATCCGGTCAGGCTGCGCTCTGCATCTCGCGCACGCCACCCTGAACTTCGGCCCGAACAAGGGCCGTGCTCCCGAACTGCTGGCAATGCTCGACGCCGCAGCCACGGCGGGCGCCGATATCAGCCTGGACACCTACCCCTACCTGCCCGGGGCCACCACGCTGTCGGCGATCCTGCCGAGCTGGGCGTCGGCGGGCAGCACCGAGGAGACGCTGGCGCGGCTCACCGATCGTGCTGCACTGGCACGCATCCGCGAGCATCTGGAGGTCACCGGATCCGACGGATGCCACGGGGTGACCGCAGAGTGGAACACCATCGAAATCAGCGGAGTACAGAACTCGTCGTTGAATCACTATGTGGGACAGACGATTGCGGGCATCGCGGCGGCCGAGGGCCGTGACCCGTTCGACGTGTGCATCGACATTCTGCTCCGGGACCAACTCGGCAGTGGAATCCTGCAACACGTCGGACACGAGGAGAACGTACAAACCATCATGCGAGATCGCCGGCACACCGGCGGCAGCGACGGCCTGCTGATCGGCGCCAAACCGCACCCCCGCGGATGGGGCACCTTCGCGCGCTACCTCGGCCACTATTGCCGCGACCTCGGGCTGATGTCGCTGGAGGAATGCGTCGGCCACCTGAGTGGTCGGCCCGCGCGTCGACTGCGGTTGGTCGACCGCGGTTTCGTACGCCAGGGCTTCGCCGCGGATCTGGTGCTGTTCGATCCCGACACGGTCGCCGACACCGCGACCTACGACCAGCCGCGGCAGGCCGCCGCGGGATTCACCCACGTGTTCGTCCGGGGCCAATTGGCGCTCGACGATGGTGAACTCACCGGTGCGACGGCAGGACGGTCCCTGCGCCGCTACCCAGACGGAGGAACTCGATGACCGAACTCGACGCGCTCAGGGCCGACCGAGTGCTGACCGTGGTGCGCGCCGACAGCATTCCCGACGCCGCCGACCTGTGCCATGCCCTCGCCGCCGGCGGCATCCGCACCGTCGAACTCACCTTCACCACACCCAATGTGCTCGACCACATCCGCCGCTGCGCCGACGCCGTCGCGCGAGCGGGCATCCTGCTGGGCGTGGGCACGGTGATGACCGCCGAGCAGGCCGGCGCGGCGATCGACGCCGGGGCCGCGTTCCTGGTGACGCCAGGGCTTCGCCCCGCCGTCGCGGAGGTGGCGGTGGCCAACGGCATCCCGGTATTCCTCGGCGCACTCACCCCCAGCGAAGTGGCGCAAGCCGTCGATCTCGGTTCCACGGCGGTGAAGATCTTCCCCGCCAGCAGCATGGGGCCGAAGTATCTGTCCGATCTGCACGGCCCGTACCCCGACGTCGACCTCGTGCCGTCGGGAGGGATCAATGCCGACAATGCGCGGTCCTATCTCGACGCCGGCGCGTTGGCGGTGACTGCAGGCACCGGCGTGGTGCCGCCCGCCGAGGTCGCCGCGGGCAACTGGACCGAAATCACCAGCCGGGCGGCGACTTTCGTCTCCGCGATGGGCGCGTAGATCGCCATGAGCACGATGGTGCACTGGCTGCAGCACGACACCTCCGGACTGCTCACCCTGGCCGCCGTCTCCATCGCGCTGCTGCTGGTGTTGATCATCAAGCTCAAGCTGGAACCGTTCATCGCCCTGATCGTGGTGAGCATCGCGGTCGCCCTGGTCGCCGGTATCTCGGTGGCCGATCTGGTCGGCACGCCTGCCAAATCCGGGGATTCACTGTTGGAGAAGGGTTTCGGCAGCATCCTCGGCCACATCACGGTGATCATCGGGCTGGGCACCGTCCTTGGCGCCATGCTCGAACGCTCCGGCGGCGCCGACGTGCTGACCACCCGGCTGCTGAACCTGTTCGGCCCCAAGGGCGCTCCGCTTGCGATGGGGGTCACCGGCCTGGTCCTCGGTATCCCCATCTTCTTCGACATCGGCATCTTCATCCTCGCGCCGTTGGTGTACGTGGCGGCCAAACGCGGCGGAAAGTCGTTAGTGCTCTACGCGATGCCGATGCTGGCAGGTCTGTCCATGACGCATGCGTTCTTGCCGCCGCACCCCGGTCCAGTCGCCGCCGCCGGACTGCTGCACGTAAGCCTCGGTTGGCTCATCATCATGGGGCTGGCGTGCGGTATTCCGGCATGGTTCGTCAGCGGTGTGGTGTGGGGCTCCTGGATCGGCAAGCGCGTCCAGGTGGAGGTGCCCGACGAATTGATTCCCGAGGAGGAAGAGGCCGATACCGCCGATTCGCCCTCGGTGAGCCTCATCGCGTTCATCATTCTCGCGCCGATGCTCATGATCCTGGCGGCAACCGTCTCGGACGTGGTTCTCAGGGAGGGCAGGCTGCGGTCGACCCTCACCCTGATCGGCACACCGGCCATCGCGCTGACCATCGCTGTGCTGCTGGCCTTGTATCTGCTGGGAATTCGGCGGGGTATCTCCGCGCCCGAGATCGCCAAGATCAGCGCTGCGTCGCTGCGTCCCGTCGGGATGATCCTGCTCGTCGTCGGTGCGGGATCGTTCTTCGGCGCGGTGCTGCGTGCCACCGGGATCGGCAAGGCGTTGGCCGACTCGATGACCGAAGTGGGGCTGCCGGTGATCCTGTCGGCCTATCTGATCAGTTGCGCGCTGCGGATCGCGCAGGGCTCGGCGACCGTGGCGATCGTCACCACTGCGGGCATCATCGAGACTTCCATCAGCGCAGGGCATTACAGCCCCGCTCAGATCGCGCTGATCGTGGTGGCGGTGTCCGCGGGTTCGATCATCGCCAGCCACGTCAACGACGGCGGGTTCTGGATCGTGTCGCGCTACTTCAACATGTCGGTCAAGGACACGCTGAAGACCTGGACGGTGCTTGAGACCATCCTGTCGGTCGTGGGTTTCGCGGTAGCCGGCTTGATCTGGCTGGCCATCTGACCCGCGAACAGGCACCTGGGTACGCCAACCGCGGCGTGTCGCGGACCTGCGCGTCTGCTCGCGGTAGAAACGCTAGTGCTGGGAACTGGCCGCTCGCGCGCTCTGGTACAGACAGATCGACGCGGCCGAGGCGATGTTGAGGCTTTCGGCGTTGCCGGGCATGGGGATGTGCACGCGATGATCGGCCATGGCCGCCAATTCCGTTGGCAGCCCGTGCGCTTCGGGCCCGAAGAGCCAGGCGGTGGGCGCAGCCAGTGCGCGCTCGAATTCTCGGGCGGAGAGGCTGATCTCGCCGTCGATCGTGGTGGCCAGCACCTGCAGGCCCGCGTCACGCAACCGCGCCACTGCCGCCGTCTCATCGGTTTCGCTGAGCACGGGTATGGAGAAGATGCTGCCTGCCGACGCCCGCAGACACTTGCTGTTGTAGGGGTCGACGGCATTGCCTGCCAGGATCACCGCGTCGGCGCCCATCGCGTCGGCGACCCGGATGAGGGTCCCTGCGTTGCCGGGCTCTGAGAGCTCGACGGCGACGGCGATCAGGCGCGGTGCGGCGGCTAGCACGTCGTCGAGCGAGACGTCCGGGAGCCGACAGACCGCCACGAGGCCCACCGGGGTGACCGTGTCGGACAACGCCTTTGCCGCACGTTCGGTGACCTCGTACACCGGGGCGCCGGCGAGCAGGTCCGCGAAACGGTCGAGCGCCGCCGCCGTGGCGAACACCTCGGAGACAAGTCCGCGCCGCAACGCTGACTCGACGAGGTTGGGACCTTCGGCGAGAAAGCGTGCGGCGCGGCGACGTGCTACGGCGCGGTGCAGCTTGACGGCTGCGGCGACGCGATCAGCTCGCTCGGTGAGCGGACTGATGGTCAGGCGGCCTCACCCGAAGGAGCGTTGACGTCCTCAGGCAGAGCGGCCTTGGCCACCTCGACCAGCGCGGCGAACGCAGCGGCGTCGGTCACGGCGATCTCGGCGAGGTTCTTGCGGTCCACCTCGACACCGGCGGCCTTGAGGCCCTGGATCAGGCGGTTGTAGGTGATGTCGTTGGCGCGGGCCGCGGCGTTGATACGCGAGATCCACAGCTTGCGGAACTCGCCCTTGCGGGCGCGACGGTCCCGGTAGGCGTAGGTCAGCGAATGCAGCTGCTGCTCTTTGGCTTTGCGGTACAGGCGGGACCGCTGGCCCCGGTAGCCCTTGGAGGCCTTGAGGACTGTGCGCCGCTTCTTCTGGGCGTTGAGTGCGCGCTTCACGCGTGCCATGGGGTGTTCCTATTCTCGTTCGGTGAGGGCGGTCTTAGCCGTTGAGCAGCTTGTTGATACGACCGGTGTCGTTGGCGGCCACGACGGTACGACCGTCAAGCCGGCGGGTGCGCTTGCTCGGCTTGTGCTCGAGCAGGTGGCGACGGTTGGCCTTCTGCCGCACGATCTTGCCGGTACCGGTCTTGCGGAACCGCTTGGAGGCACCGCTGTGGGTCTTCGCCTTGGGCATGAGTCCTCAGTTCTGTGTTGAATTCGGTGAAACGTCTGGTTCTTCGGGTGCGGCCTGCTGCCCGCCGGGGCGCTCGGCCTGCTCCGCCGCCTTGGCGCGAGTCTTCGCGCCGCGGTGCGGGGCCAGCACCATCGTCATATTGCGGCCGTCCTGCTTGGCGGACGTCTCGACGAAGCCGTACTCGGCAACGTCGGCGCCCAGCCGCTGCAACAGGCGGTATCCCAGTTCGGGCCGCGACTGCTCACGTCCGCGGAACATAATGGTCACCTTGACCTTCGACCCGGCTTCGAGGAAGCGGACCACGTGGCCCTTCTTCGTCTCGTAGTCGTGATCGTCGATCTTGGGACGCAGCTTCTGTTCCTTGACGACGGTCTGCTGCTGGTTCTTGCGAGACTCGCGCTCCTTCAGAGCCGTCTCGTACTTGTACTTGCCGTAGTCCATGATCTTGCAGACCGGAGGTCTGGCGTTCGGGGCTACTTCCACAAGGTCGAGATCGGCATCCGCGGCGACGCGGAGGGCGTCTTCGATGCGCACAATGCCTACCTGCTCACCACCTGGTCCAATCAGGCGGACTTCGGGTACGCGGATGCGCTCGTTGACGCGGGTCTCAGTGCTGATGGGGCCTCCTATGTTGTCCACTTCAGGAGCCCACGCCACCAGCGCTCAAAAGAGCGAAAGCCCTGCTCACAGCAGGGCCCATGCCGACCGATCACGGTTTTCACCGCCCGCGCCCCAATACTGAAGCACAGAACCGGCATCCTGGGACGCCGGTGACCGGACCGCTGAACCAGTGTGGCCAACGGTGGGAGTGGGACTCCACTTACTGTCCCTGGCGTATGCCGGGACGGTCGCGCATGACACTCTACCAGGTATGACCGATCCGACAGTAACGCCCGACGCAGCGCAGGAGCAGGGCTCCGGCGATCTGACCGGCTCCGCCGTTCGTGACCTCGCTGAGGTCCCGGCGGTGGAAGTGATCACCCGCGCGGCGATCATGCTGATGAGCGCCGCTGCCGAGAAGATCGGGTTGTCCGCGCCCGATCCCGACGAAAGCCCGCACCGCGACCTCGACGAGGCCCGCCGCCTGATCACCGCGCTGGCCGGTCTGGTGACGGCCTCGGCCGAGTACCTCGGGCCGCACGCCGGCCCGGTCCGCGACGGCCTCAAGAGCCTACAACTGGCGTTCCGCGAAGCCAGCGCGGCGCCGGATGAACCGGGCAAAGGCCCCGGTGAGAAGTACACGGGCCCGGTCTGGTGAACGATGACGCCGGTCCGGCGCGGCCGGTGTTCCATCAACTTTCCAAGTTGACCGCCTATCCTCCGGGCATATGACCGTTCTCAGCCGCGCCAGTCGCACGCCGATGCGGCCAACCACCCGATTCTCTTGGGTTCCGGCCGCCGCGGGCTGGACGGTCGGCGTCATCGCCACGCTCTCGCTCATCGCGAGCGTCTCTCCCCTGGTGCGCTGGATCATCAAGGTGCCGCGGGAGTTCGTCAACGACTATCTGTTCAACTTCCCTGACACCAGCTTCGCCTGGGCCTTCGTCCTGACCCTGTTGGCGGCCGCGCTGGCGGCCCGCAAGCGCATCGCGTGGTGGATCCTGGTCCTCTACATGGTCGGCGCGGTCGGCTGGAACCTGGGCGACCTGGTTGCCGGGGGCGACACCGACACCATGGGCGAGGACGTCGGCGAGATCATCGGCATGGTGTTCCACGTCACCGCCATCGTCTGCCTGGTGTTGGCGCGTAAGCAGTTCTGGGCCAAGGTCCGTCGCGGTGCCCTCCTCAAATCGGCCGTGGTGCTGCTGGCCGGCATGGCGATCGGCATCCTGGCGGCGTGGGGTCTGCTGACCCTGTTCCCCGGGACCCTCGACACCAGCGCGCGGTTGCCGTATGCGATCAACCGGGTCAGCGGGTTCGCGACGGTGCCGACCGAGGTGTTCGAGGGCTATTCGCACCCGTTCCTCAACGCGGTGTTCGGGTTGTTCGGCGCCCTGGCGCTGATGGCCGCGGCGGTGGTGCTGTTTCAGTCGCAACGCGCGGCCAATGCGCTGACGGGAGAGGACGAGTCCGCGATCCGCGGACTGCTCGAGCTGTACGGGAAGAACGATTCGCTGGGATACTTCGCGACCCGCCGGGACAAGTCGGTGGTGTTCGCGCCGAGCGGACGCTCAGCCATCACCTACCGCGTCGAGGTCGGGGTGTGCCTGGCGAGCGGCGACCCACTGGGCGATCCGAAGGCCTGGCCACAGGCCATCGAAGCCTGGCTGCAGTTGTGCCAGACCTACGGTTGGGCACCCGGGGTGATGGGCGCGAGTTCCACTGCCGCCGAAGCATTCCGCGCAGCGGGTCTCAACGCGCTGCAACTCGGTGACGAAGCCATCCTGCATCCGGAGAGCTTCCGGTTGTCGGGATCGGACATGCGCGGAGTACGCCAGGCCGTCACCCGCGCCAAACGGGCGGGCGCCTCGGTGCGGATCCGGCGGCACCGCGAGCTGTCCGCCGCCGAGATGGCCGAGGTGATCCGCAACGCCGACGCGTGGCGCGACACCGAGACCGAGCGCGGCTTCTCGATGGCACTGGGCCGGCTCGGCGACCCGGCAGACGGTGACTGCCTGCTGGTCGAGGCGATTCAGCACGACGGCCAGAAGGACGCCGTGGTGGCGATGCTGTCGTTGGTGCCGTGGGGCGCCAACGGTGTCTCGCTCGACGTCATGCGGCGCTCCCCGCAGTCGCCGAACGGCACCATCGAATTGATGGTCAGCGAACTGTGCATGCAGGCCGAAACCATTGGTGTGAGCCGCATTTCGTTGAATTTCGCGATGTTCCGCTCGGCGTTCGAGCAGGGCGCGCAGCTGGGTGCGGGGCCGGTGGCCCGGCTCTGGCGCGGGCTGCTGGTGTTCTTCTCCCGCTGGTGGCAGCTGGAGACCCTGTACCGCTCGAACATGAAATACCAACCCGAATGGGTACCGCGCTACGCGTGCTACGAGGAAGCTCGGCTGATCCCTCGGGTCGGCGTCGCGTCGGTGATCGCCGAGGGCTTCCTGGTGCTGCCGTTCTCCCGGCGCAACAAGCAGCACACCGGTGAGCACGTCGCCGCGCCGGCGAACCTGGTGGAGTCCGGCCGGCTGCACCACGACGGAAGTGCGCCCGACGTCGGCGATCTCGCGACGGCCGCGTCGGGACAGGCGGAGCTGGCGCGCCTGCCCGAACAGGTCCGGGTGCGCATGGCCAAGCTCAGGGCGCTGCAGGACAGCGGAGTCGAGGCCTATCCCGTCGGCCAGGCGCCCACGCATACCGTCGCTGCGGCAGTGGCGGCGGACGACACCGAAAACCTCAGCGTCGCGGGCCGGATCCTGCGCATCCGCGACTATGGCGGCGTGCTGTTCGCCCAGCTGCGCGACTGGTCCGGGGAAGTCCAGTTGCTGCTGGACGATTCGCGCCTGGACGGAGGCACCGGGAAGTTCACCGCCGCGATCGACCTCGGTGACCTGATCGAGGTGACCGGCACGATGGGCCGCAGCCGCAACGGAACCCGCTCGCTGCTGGTCGAGAAGTGGCGGTTGATCGGCAAATGCCTGCGCCCGCTGCCGGACAAGTGGAAGGGCCTGACGGACCAGGAAGCCCGCGTGCGGGCCCGCTACGTGGACCTGGCCGTCAACACCGACGCCCGCGAGTTGATCCGGGCCCGCAGCGGCGCCCTGCAGGCCATCCGGCAGACGTTGTACGCCAAGGATTTCCTTGAGGTCGAGACTCCGATTCTGCAGCAGATCCACGGCGGCGCGAACGCCCGACCGTTCCTCACCCACATCAACGCCTACGACCTGGACCTGTATCTGCGGATCGCACCCGAGCTGTATCTCAAACGGCTCTGCGTCGGCGGTGTCGAGCGGGTCTTCGAGCTGGGCCGGGCGTTTCGCAACGAGGGGGTGGACTTCAGCCACAACCCCGAGTTCACCCTGCTGGAGGCCTACCAGGCGCACGCCGACTACAACGTGTGGATCGACGGATGCCGCGAGCTGATCCAGAACGCCGCGCAGGCGGCCAACGGCGCCCAGGTGTTCTTGCGGCCACGCGCCGACGGCGTGCTCGAGCCGGTGGACATCTCCGGAAAGTGGCCGGTCATAACCGTGCACGACGCCATCTCCGAGGCCCTCGGCGAACACATCACCCCCGAAACCGATGTGGACACTCTGCGGAAGCTGTGCAAGGCGGCCGATATCGGCTACCTGAGCCACTGGGACGCCGGGGCGGTCGTGCTGGAGATGTACGAGCATCTCGTCGAGGACCGCACCACCGAGCCGACGTTCTACAAGGACTTCCCCACCTCGGTGTCCCCGCTCACCCGGCCGCATCGCAGCATCCCCGGCGTGGCCGAACGCTGGGATCTGGTGGCCTGGGGCGTCGAGCTCGGCACGGCGTACAGCGAGCTCACCGACCCCGTCGAACAGCGCCGTCGCCTGCAGGAACAATCGTTGCTGGCGGCCGGTGGCGACCCCGAGGCAATGGAGCTCGACGAGGACTTCCTGCAGGCGATGGAGTACGCCATGCCACCGACCGGCGGCCTCGGCATGGGCGTCGACCGGGTCGTCATGCTGATCACCGGGCGCAGCATCCGGGAAACTCTGCCGTTCCCGCTGGCCAAACCCCGTTAGCAGCCCGCTCACAGGAAACCACAAGAATCTTTGATCAGGATTGGCTGGTGACCTTCACCCACCATCTGTCCTTGATGCACGGCTGGGTCCCGATAACAGTGCAGGTCGTGACCGCAATTGTGCTCATCGCGGCGGTCGGTCTGCGGACCCGCAGGTGGTGGCTGATCTGGCTGCCGGTGGCTGCGGGCGTCGGCGGTGTGCTCGCCGTCAGCACGTACTGGTACATCCAGAGCGAAGGTATTTCCGACCGGAGCAACCCTGCGCCCAGGTCGTTGTGGGTGTGGGTGGCGATCACCGGCGCAGCCGTCGTGGTCCTGCTGGCGGGGTGGCGCGGCAGCCGATGGTGGCGGCGCGGCGTATCGACGCTTGCGGTCCCGATGAGCTTGCTGTGCGCGGCGCTGGCGCTGAACCTGTGGGTCGGTTACTTCCCATGGGTGCAGACGCTGTGGAACCAGATGACGGCGGGTCCGCTGCCCGACCAGACCGACGAAGTGACGGTCGCCGCGATGCAGCGCGAAGGTACCGTCCCGCTGCGCGGCACGGTGGTGCCGGTGGAGACCGGCAACAGCGCCTCGGGCTTCAAGCACCGCGGCGAGTACGTCTACCTGCCACCCGCGTGGTTCATGAGCAACCCTGCGCCGAAGCTGCCGACCGTGATGATGATCGGCGGCGAGTTCAACACCCCGGCGGACTGGATGCGCGCCGGCAACGTGGTCAAGACCTTGGACGAATTCGCCCGCGCCCACCGCGGCTACGCACCGGTGCTGGTGTTCGTGGACCCGGGCGGCGCCTTCAACAACGACACCGAATGCGTCAACGGGCCGCGCGGCAACTCCGCCGACCACCTCACCAAGGACGTGATCCCGTTCATGAACACCCACTACGGGGTCAGCCCGCTGGCCGCCAACTGGGGCGTGGTGGGCTGGTCGATGGGCGGCACGTGCGCCGTCGACGTATCGGTGATGCACCCCGAGTTGTTCAGCGCGTTCGTCGACATCGCAGGCGACATCGGACCCAACTCGGGCAACAAAGCGCAGACCATCGACCGACTGTTCGGCGGCAACAAGGCGGCATGGGACGCGTTCGATCCCGCCACGGTCATCAACCGCCACGGTCAGTATCGAGGTTTGGCCGGCTGGTTCGACGTGAACAACGCGCCGTCGACCACCAGGGTCAACAAGGTCAGCGACCAGGCCAGGGCCGCCGACACACTGTGCGCGCTGGGCTCGGCGCACGGAATCGCCTGCGCCGTGGTGAGTCAGCCGGGAACCCACGACTGGCCGTTCGCCTCCAACGCGTTCGCCGCATCGCTGCCGTGGCTGGCCGGGGCCATCGGCACACCGCAGGTACCCACTGTGGGCCTGCCGTCGACCCCGCGCTCGGCCACCTACGTGCAGACCGCCGCCAGGTGACTCCGGCGGCTCAGTAGTCGGATTCGGCGGCGAGCACCTCGGCGAGGTACGCGTCGGCAGCGACCGCGGCGAGCCGGTTCCGCGCGAAGGCCCGCACCCGGTCCCGAACATGTTGCGGCTCACCGGCACCGGCCGCCCCGATGGCCACCTCGACCGGTGACCAGTCCAGGTTCCATGCGTGCGACTCCGGCAACTCGGCGCCGTCCGCGCCGCGTACGGCAAGGGTCGCATGCCCGTCGGCGTCGAGCACGCCCGCGCCACGATAGTCTCCGCAGCGGACCGCCGCGGCAATGCCGGCGGGGTGGTCGGGACCGCACACAGCCACCTGCACAAGGCAATTCACCGACGACCCGGCGGGTACCACGGTCCAGTCGACGGTCTGCTCGGCAGCGTCGAAAATACCCGGCGGCACCGCCGTCCAATTCACCGTCGAGACTCCCTCGGCGATCGCCGTAGCGTCCCGCCGCGCCTCGGCAGCACCGGCGGCCAGCGCGTAGTCGGACCGACGTCGCGTCGGCTCGGCGACGTCCCAGCCGAGGCCGATGTCCTCGGCCAGCTCACGGCATCGGTCCACCAGCGTGGCCACGCGGGGATCTCCTTGTGTGGCAAGGATATCCAGAGCGGACAGATGCGGAGCCAGCAGGCCATCGACGTCGGAATCCAGCGTGTCGTCGGTGAAGAAGTCCTCGGCCGCCACGGTCGACACCGCGAGTTCGGCATCCAGTACCGCGCGGTCAAGAGCCGCGATACCGTCGCGATCGCTGGTGGGCCACCACCGCCGCAGCCAGTGCCCGAAGGCCAACCGCCGCAGCGCGTCCGCGGAGCCGGGCAGCACCGCAACCCCGGGCAGGTCGACGGCTCGCGCCTCACCCTCCGTGGCGTCGCGCAGGGCTTCGACGACCGCGACGTGACCCTCTTCCCCGACGATGCGCCATAGCCAGTCAGCCCGGAGGTGATCGGTGAACGTGATGACGGGCGGGGCCGCGCCGTCGACCACCCACGACAGCACGGCACCACTGACCTCGAGCGTGGCCACCAGTGGGGCCGGCTCGCTCAGCGTTCCGGTGCTCCACAGCCCGGATTCGATGTCGAGCTTCATCCGGCCACCTGCACTTCCAGCATCGCCTTGATCCGCTGGCGATGGTCCAGGCTCACCGACCGCGCCACGCCCTCCAGCAGCGCACGGACGTCGTCGATGTCCTCACAGGATTCCTGCCACACGTCCCGGCCGTGCAGCCGGGCCCACAGCCTGCTCAGATACGGGCGGGCGAATGCCGCCAGATCATCGACAACCTGTTGCTGCCGCGGATGAATCGCCTCACTGCCGGCCAGGTAGCGGCGCGCGTGCAGCACGTAGGCCTCCTTGGCGAGCCGGGACTGGATCCGCGCCGACAACTCGTAGCGCACCGACGCCGGGGCCGAAAGCGGCCGCAAATCGCCGGCCACCTCGATACCGGTCAGCAGCACCGCCTGCTTGTCTTCGGCGAGCAGACCCCATGGCGCGCAAGCCCGGTCGACCTCCTCGGCGCACAACAACGGAACGTCGGGAAGTTCGTCGCGGTCCAGCGCACGGCGCAGGGTGGCCCGGACCCGGTCGGCGACAGTGCGGTCCAGCGGGCGATCACCGACCGCCACCCCGTCGACTGACGGAATCTCTTGCGGCGCAATGGAACTCAGACCGACCTCGACGATGGGCCACGGCAGCGAGTCGGGCTCGGTATGCGCCGTCGCACCGAGGTTGTAGGGGGTGGCATCGGCGATCAGCGCCGACCACACCCGCTGCCTGGACACAGTCTCGCGATGACTGTCCGCCGGACCGAGCACGGTCGCCAGGCCCGCGAAGAACGGTCCGGTCATGGCACCGTTCGGGTGCACGTCGCGCCAGCTGCGCTCGAGTTGCCGAGACAACCGGGCGATCACCTGCGGATCGTCGAGATGCGCGTTGAGCGCTTCGATTCCGGTACGGTCGCGGCCCTGATGGATGTCGCGCAGCACGCTCGCCGCAGTCTGCTCATCGTCGACGCCGGGGGTTCCCCGCGTAACCGCCAACTCGAAACACACCGGGAAGTACAGCTCCTGAGCGTTTCCCGAAGTGATGCGCTGCTGCCGCCGTTGCGCCTTGAGCATCACGAACCAGTCCGCGGTGGCCCGCAATTGCGGCGCGTGGGCGGCGATGGTGTCGTGCATCTCGGCGGCCACGGCAGGGTCCAGCACCGGAGCCGAGAACTGGGTATTGCTGCGCAACCGCAGCACGAGTGGATCGATGATCCGTTTGACGGTCCGACGCAACGGGCCGCCGTCGTCACCACTGAGTACCTCGACGCCCGGGCCGATGGAGCGCCAGGCCCGCTCGATCACCGCGCGACGCGGCTGCGCCGAACCCACCACGGTCCGTGCCGTCGTCGCGTCCGACCCGATGCTCACCAGCACCAGGATAGGGCCGGGCACCGAACTTGGGTTCGGTAGCCGCCGGACGGCCGGACGCTTGTCGGCATGACCGATGCACTGACGCTCACCGTGTTCTGCCTGATCTGCGGCGCCGCAGGCGTCGTGCTCGCCACCGCGCACCGGGCCCGACGGGCCTGCGGGGACGATGAGGCCACCGAACGCCTGATGACCATCGACGAGCTGGTGGCCGCGTTCGACGAGATGTTCCTGCGCAAGGGGCTGATCACCGGCGGCCAGCTGGCATTGATCCGCAACGGAACCCACGCTGTCGGCGTGGTGACGGGCATGCGCACCACGGGAACGACGCGCGAGGACTTCCGGGAGGTCGAGTTGGACCTCATGGTGAGCAGACCCGGCGGCGGCCAGTTTCCGGCCAGGGAAACCGCGTTGATTCCGGCGACGTCGCTGCCGAAGGTCGCACCGGGCAGCGTGATCGACGCCTACTACCGACCGGGTGACGAGAGCGCCGTCGCGGTGTTCGTCTCCCCCGCTTGAGGCACTCACCGGGCGCCTCCGACCGTGAAGCTGGCCAGCGCCGCCCAATGCAGCGGGCTGGCCGCGCGGTCACCGTCACGCCAGCGCCGCAACTGGGACCGTTGCCAGCGGTTCACCGCGCAGCCCGCGGCGTCCTGCCGGTGGGCCAAATCGACCGCGGCAACTGTCTCGGCCATCGGATCGAAGACCGAATCTGTTGCGGCAGTGTAGAACTGGTGATATCCAGCGGTGGTCGGCAGTGACCACAACGTCGCGGTCACCAGCTCGGCGCCACCGAGGATCATCGCCGCGACCAAGCCGGTGGCCTCATCGAAGCGGTAGTCACCACCCGACGCACACGCCAGCAGAGCGACCCGGGGCGGAATCACCAGGCCTGCCGCCATCACGTCGGCGGCGGTCAGTGGGGCCGGCTCTGCCAGGTGCAGCGCGGCACGGTCGGCGTAACCGGCATCTCCTTCGGCTGCACTGGCGTGCCCGACGTAGAGCAGCCGGGCCGGATCCTGGGCGCACGCCCGCGCCAGCCAGTGCCGATCGGTGTCGGTGCGGCGGAACAGCGCGGCAGGCTCGGCGACGGTGGGCAGCACCCGGCCCTCGGCGACCAGATCAGCGAAATGGCGCGCCAGCGGTGTCTGCGGGGACGGCCTGCCGAGCACCGATCCGAGCGCCGAACCCGGGCGCTGCCCGGGGATGCGAGGGTCGAGCACCAGGACCGCCGGACCATTGCGGTGATCCTCCCAGCACGTCTGCCGGCGGGGCGCGTGCACGATGTTCGGCGGCACCGCCATGAGGACGTCGACGAGTTCGATCAGGCGGAATCCGTCGGGGCCGGGCATGACGAGTTGCCCCCACGGCACCCGGCCCAACCGCGGGCTCGGGGTGACGAACAGATGCGGCCGCGGCGACGCAACGCTCTCGGCGAGCAAGCGCCAGCCGTCGGGCCCGACCAAGTGCTCACCGAGCGCCGCCGCGAGCTCGTTTTCGGTGTCGGGAGATGCGAAAGCCCCTGTGGCCAAAGCTCGTTCGATGGCCGAAGCGGCGGCTTCACCGGGACGCGGATCCGGCAGCGCGGCGTCCAGGGCGTCGCACGCGGCCCGCAGCTGCGGTTCCTCGACCACCCAGGTGACCGACCGGTGCGGCTCCCCCACCACGCGCAGGCTGGCGTAGGTGGCGATGCCGACGTCGGCGAAGCGAAGGACCAGTGTCGCGGTCACGGCCACGTCTGCCATGCGTCGCCTGCGGCGGTGACGTCCCGGCCATACCGCTGACGGGCCAAGTCTCGGTAGCGGCTCATGATCGGGGCGGTCTGCGGGTCCATACGCAGCGGCGGCAGCGGGCCCAGCCGGGTCAGGCCCGTACCGCCGACCGCGGGCGCGGCTGCCGCGATCGCGAGTTCGGGTGCGAGCTCGGCCTCGACGGGCACCGCGGCGGTGGCGGTGCCGGTCCAGTCACTCGCCTGCTGATCAAGCGTCTCTGCGGTGAAAGTACCTCGTGCACTGTGATATTCGACGAGCTCGCAGGTCAATTCGACATTGCCGGATTCCCACGCGACCGCGAACGCGCCCGCCAGCAGCGGAGCCGATACACAACTGGCCCAGCGCATCCGGGCGCCGGCATCGGGGATCGTGTAGCGCACGGAATCGACCGCCAGCGCGGCGGGCACCTTCAGATCGGCTGCGCGCTGGAGCTTTTCGATCGCCCGGGCGTACTCGGCAGAGCCCGGGGCGCAGTCGACCACGGCCAGCCCGGCCGCGTGCCGCGTCTCGACCTGATGCCAATTGCGGCCCGGCTGCGCGAAGCCGTCGAAACCCATCTCCGCGAGCGCCTCCGCGCGCCACACATTGCCGAGGTGGGAGTCCAGCCGGGCGTACTGCAGCCAACTGTGCCGCGGTGCGGAATCCAGCATCTGCCGCGCCTGGGCGACCTGTTCACGGGCCTCGTCGAAGTCTCCGCGGAAGATCGCGATCCAACTGCGCTGCAACAGGATCCGGTGAATGTGCAGCGGTTTGTCGATCTCGCGCCAGTGCCGCTCGGCATGTGACCACGACTCGTCGGCCTCCTGCAGGGCACCGACGGCGAGCCGGATCAGGCCGAAGTACAGCCAGCTTCGGGACACATCGTGGGCACGGGCGTGCTCGGCGATCACCGGGTAGGCCTCGTGCACCAGCCGCTGGGTCTCCGCGATGTCGCCGGCCGACCAGGCCGCCGCGGCCCGTTCCAGTTGCGCGCGGGACGTGGCGAGCCGCCAGCCGCGCGACTCGGCCCTGGCACCGCCACGTCGCAGCCACGGTTCGGCCTCGGCCAGCCGACCGGATTCCACACAGAACCGTCCGTAACCCAGTGCGGCCGCGACGAACAGGTGGTCGGACTCCTCGGCGTCCCCGTCGAGGTGACCGTCCACGGCGTCGAGAACCTCGTTCCACAGCGGCTCCGACCTGGCGTAGAGGTCGTCGTCGCACAGCCCCGTCGCGAGCAGGATGCGGGCATAACAGATGAGGCGCGCGTGCTCCGCGTCGAGATCGGCGAATTCTCCCCGCGTGGCGATCAGTTCCGCCAGATGTTGCTCGGCGTCGTCGTGCTCACCGCGCGCGGCCGCCAGACCGGCGGCGAGGAATTCGGCACGGCGCGTATAGCGGCAGATCATGTGGTCGACCTCCGCATCCGTCATGGTGACCTTGGCGGCATCCTCGGGTTTGGTGCCTGCCCGAATCTCCGTGTAGTGGGTCAGGCACTCCCGGATCCGCCGAATGCCTTCCACCACACCGTCGTACGCGGTGCGCACCAGATAGATCTCGCCGAGTTGGGCGAACACCTCAAGCGCGTAATCGTCGCGGTCGGCCTGCTCGATCTGCGGCATCAACGACAGCAGCAATTCCTTGGCGGCGCCCTCTTCGGCGGCCAGCGCCAAGTGACGCGCACGCTGCAGATCGCCGATGATCGTCACATCCGCATCATAGGAACGCGGCGGGCGTGCCGGGTGGATTGCTGGCACGCCCGCCGCTTCCGGGATGGGTCAGCTGCAGCTCACCGTGATGGTGAACGGCTTGGTGATCATTCCGGCCATCGGATTCTTCAGGTCGGCGCCCGACGCCTCGCCGCTGATGGTGTAGGTGCTGCCGTCCACCTTGACCTCGGCAGAGCCGACCTTGACGCCCATGTTGTCGCTGACCGACAGGGCGCTGCCGTCGTACACCAGTCCCAGGGTCTGCACCTTGGGCGTGGCCTCGTCGGTCATCACGACCCCGACACCCTGCTGGCCGCCGACGGCTCCGCTGGCCACGGTGATCTTGCCGGCCTGCTTCACGCACGTCACCGAGTTGAGGTCGAGGCCCGCCAGGTCGGATCCGTCGACCTTGACCGCGGTGTTTCCACCGGTGCTCACCTTGGCGTTGCCTGTGGCCGTGGACTTGTCGCTTGAGCAGCCCACCACCACCGCGCCGACAGCGGCCAGTCCCACGGCGCCTGCGATAACCCGGTTGATCGTCTTGGCGGTCATTGCCGTCTTCCCTTCGTTCTTCGCGTCGCCCCCATGGCTCCGTCGTGTCCCCGAGTCTTGGCGGGCGATACCGCTACCGATCCCAAGAAATGTCGGTTGTCGCAGGTAACGTGGGGTGGGTGACAGACGAGCCAGCCTTGCCTTCTGCACCCGAAGAACCCGGGTACACCGCCGAGGGCGTGCCGACCTTCGATTCGGTGCGGGAGAAGATCGAGACGCGTTATGGCACCGCGATCGGCTCCTCGGAACTGGCGGCCGAGACTCCCGAGGGCCGCGCGGTCGAAGAGCAGTACGCCGCCCGGCAGAAGGCCGCCGCCGAACGCCTGGAACAGATTCGGGAGTCCATGCGCGATCACGGCGATTCCTGACCAGTGCGCACCTTCACGCCGGCCGAGCGGCGGGCGCGGCTGGGCCGGCGCCACTTCCTGAGCAGGCCGGGCCATTCGGTGCCCGGCGTCACCGCCGCTTTCGTCGGCCTGCACGCCACCGACCCGGCGACGCCCTATCTGTCACTGTGGGCTCGGCTGCCCGGTTTCACCGTCAGCGATCTCGACGCGCAGTTGTATCACCAGCGCACGGTGGTCAAACACCTTGCGATGCGCCGCACGCTGTGGGTTGTCCGCGCCGAGGACCTGCCTGCGGTGCAGGCCGCTGCCAGCGACCGGGTGGCCGACAATGAGCGGCGCCGGTTGATCGCCGACGCCCAGAAGGCCGGGGTGGCCACCGACGGGGCACGCTGGCTGGACACCGCGTGCGATGCCGTCGTGAACCACCTGCGCGAGCAGGGGCCCACACCGGCGGCGCATCTGCGTGCTGCGCTGCCTGCGCTTCACGGGGTTTACGATCCGGCCCCGGATAAGAGCTGGGGCGGTGAAACGCCGCTGGCGCCACGGGTTTTGACAGTTCTCGGGGTGCGCGGTGACATCGTGCGAGGGCCCAACGACGGTGCCTGGACCACGTCGAGGCCACGCTGGGCGGTGATGTCCGACTGGCTCGGCGACATGGGTGCCGCGGCCGATCCGGAGGTCGCCAGGGCCCAGCTGGTGCGGACCTGGCTGCGCACGTTCGGGCCTGCCACCGTCACCGACATCAAGTGGTGGTTCGGCAACACCGTGAGCTGGGCGCGCCACGCGCTGCGTGACATCGACGCGGTCGAGGTCGACCTGGAGGGCACCGCCGGCTATGTCCTACCTGACGATCTGGACGTCGAGCCGGAGCCCGAGCCGTGGGGCGCGCTGCTGCCCGGGCTCGATGTCACCACGATGGGCTGGTTCGACCGCGACTGGTATCTCGGCGGCCACCGCAGCCAGGTGTTCGACCGCAGCGGCAATGCCGGGCCCACCGCGTGGTGGAACGGTCGCGTGGTCGGTGGCTGGGGTCAGGGGCCCGACGGCCGCGTGGAGCTGCACCTGCTCGACGAGATCGGTCGCGACGGCACCCGCCAGCTGCAGCGCCGGGCCGACGAGCTCACCGCATGGCTCGCCGGCGTACGCGTCAAACCCCGCTTTCCGTCACCGCTCTCGAAGGCACGCTGATGCGCATCGCGAACTGGGTGCTGTTGGCACTGACCGCGAGCGCTGTCGTCGGCATGCTCTACGGGATGAGTTTCCCCGGCGAACCCTCCGACGCGTTCATCGTCGCTGCGCTCACGCTGGTCCCGTTGTTCATCGTCTGGTGCGTCGTGGCTGTTGTGCTGTGGCTCAAGGGCGGCAGGCGGGACTGGCCGGCGATTCTGGCCTGCCCGGTCTTGGTCATCGCAGGCATCGCGTTGGCGTGCACCAACATTCCGCTGCAACTGCATTGGTGGGTGGCCCAGCCGTCGTTCGAGGCGGCCCTGACGGCATTCGAGAGCGACGAGACCTTCGGACACCGACCGCATCGCATCGCCGGCTATACCGTCGAGGACATCTCGCGCCGGACGGACAACTTCGTCGACTTCTCCCGCCGCGACGACATGAACGGCGCGGATGGGTTCGCCTACAGCGTCGACGGCAGCCCGCCCGAGACCGTGCACCACGCAGCGAGCGACTATGTCATGGCCTCGGTGAAACGCCTTGGCCCGCATTGGTTCGCGTTCCAGAGCTACCACACCATGAACTGACCTACCCGAAAGCTATGGCCGCGTGCGCATCACCCTGGACTCGTCCCACACCGGATCCGGTGATTCATACACGAAACCATCGGCCCCGAATACCAAGAACCGATCGAACGACCGGGCGAACCAGCGGTCGTGGGTGACCGCCACCACGGTGCCCTGATACGCCGCGAGTCCACACTGCAGCGCCTCGGCGCTGGCCAGATCGAGGTTGTCGGTGGGCTCGTCGAGCAACAGCAGCGTCGCGCCCCCGAGCTCCAGCAGCAGGATCTGCAACCGCGCCTGCTGACCTCCCGACAGTGTCTCGAATGGTTGCTCGGCGCAGACCTGCAGCTCGTAGCGAGCCAACGCACTCATCGCCTCCGTCCGCAGCCGCGCATGCTCGACCATCACGATGTCGCACGGCGTACGGCCCACGAGATCGGGCCGCGCGTGGGTCTGGGCGAACAGACCCGGCGTCACCCTGGCGCCCAGCCGGGCCACCCCGCTGTGAGCGACGGCATCGGCGGCCGGTGCCGCACTTGGCGACTCGTCGGCCATCGCATTCAACAGCCGCAGGAAGTGCGACTTGCCGGAGCCGTTCGAGCCCAGCACCGCGACCCGCTCGCCGTAGGAGATCTCCAGGTCGAACGGCTGCATCAGACCGGTCAATTCGAGGTCCTTGCAGATCACCGCACGCTTGCCGGTACGGCCGCCACGCAGCCGCATCTTGATGTCCTGGTCGCGCGGTGGCACCTCGGGCGGGCCTGCCTCCTCGAACTTGCGCAGCCGCGTCAGCGCCGCCTGATACCTCGACGACATCCCGTCGTTGTACGACGCCTTCTGGCGCAGTTCGACCACCAGTGTCTTGAGCTTGACGTGTTCCTCGTCCCAGCGCCGCCGCAGTTCTTCAATGCGCTCGTGCCGGTCGCGACGGGCTTGCGCGTAATTCTCGAATCGTCCGCCGTGGATCCAGACGCGACGCGACTCGACCGTGACGATCCGTTCGGCCGTGCGGTTCAGCAGCTCACGGTCGTGAGTGACCATGAGCACCGTCTTGGTCGTCTCGGCCAGGCGCTCTTCGAGCCACTGCTTGCCCGGGACGTCCAGATAGTTGTCCGGCTCGTCGAGCAGCAGTACCTCGTCGGGTCCGCGCAGCAACGCCTCGAGCACCAGCCGCTTCTGTTCACCGCCCGACAACGTGTTCACCAAACGCCACCGGCAGGATTCGTAGGGAACGCCGAGTGCGGCGATACAGCAGGCGTCCCAGACGATTTCGGCGTCATACCCGCCGGCGTCGCCCCATGCGGCAAGCGCGTTGGCGTAGCGGATCTGACTGGTTTCGTCGTCACGCTCTATCAGGGCCAGCTCGGCCGCCTCGACGTCGGCTCCCGCAGCGCGCAGCCGCGGCGGTGCCACCGACAACAACAGTTCGTCCACCGATGTGGCGTCTCGGATACCGCCGATGAACTGGCGCATCACCCCAAGACCACCGCTGTGGGCCACGGTGCCGTCCTGCGGCGCCAAATCGCCGGCGATCAGCCGCAACAGCGTGGTCTTACCCGCGCCGTTCGGCCCGACCAAAGCTGCCGTGGCACCGTCGGCGATGCGAAACGAAACGTCGTCGAGCAGTTGCCGACCGTCTGGCAGCGTGTGGCTGATGTGCGCAACCTCGACATGACCCATATGGGTCAGTGTCGAAAATCGAACCCTCCCGCCGCAACTGGATTTCCGGCCGCTCCGGACGGGTCAGGCGCTGACCTTGCGACGCTTGGGCTTCGCCGACGGCACGTCGAGCAGTTCGGCCAGGAAGTGGCCCGTGTAGCTGTCCGGGTTGGCGGCCACGTCCTCGGGAGTGCCGGACGCGACGACGGTGCCGCCGCCCGCGCCTCCTTCGGGCCCCATGTCGACGATCCAGTCGGAGGTCTTGATGACATCGAGGTTGTGCTCGATGACGATGACCGTATTGCCTTTGTCGACAAGGCCGTTGATCACCTTGAGCAGCTTGCGGATGTCCTCGAAATGCAGACCCGTGGTGGGCTCGTCCAGGATGTAGACGGTGCGGCCGGTGGACCGCTTCTGCAGCTCGGCCGCCAGCTTGACGCGTTGCGCCTCACCGCCGGACAGGGTCGGCGCGGGCTGGCCCAGCCGCACGTAACCGAGGCCGACATCGACCAGCGTCTTGAGGTACCGGTGGATCGACGAGATGGGCTCGAAGAACTCGGTGGCCTCCTCGATGGACATGTCGAGCACCTCGGAGATGGTCTTGCCCTTGTAGTGCACCTCGAGGGTTTCCCGGTTGTATCGGGCGCCGTGGCACACCTCGCACGGCACGTACACGTCGGGCAGGAAGTTCATCTCGATCTTGATGGTGCCGTCACCCGAGCAGGCCTCGCAGCGGCCGCCCTTGACGTTGAACGAGAACCGGCCTGGTTGGTAGCCACGGACTTTCGCCTCGGTGGTGGCCGCGAACAGCGAACGAATCTTGTCGAACACGCCGGTGTAGGTGGCCGGGTTGGAGCGCGGGGTGCGACCGATCGGCGATTGGTCGACGCGCACCAACTTGTCGAGCTGATCCAGCCCGTTGACGCGGGTGTGCCGGCCCGGGACCTGCCGCGCCCCGTTGAGCTTGTTGGCCAGCACCGAGGCGAGGATGTCGTTGACCAGCGTCGACTTACCCGACCCGGACACGCCCGTCACGGATGTCAGCACGCCGAGCGGGAATGCCACGTCGATCTCTTTGAGGTTGTTCTCCCGGGCACCCACCACGGTGATCTGACGGCGCTTGTCGGTGGGCCGCCGGATGGCCGGTACCTCGATACGCTCCTTGCCGGAAAGGTAAGCGCCGGTGAGGGATTCGGGGTTGCGCAGCAGCTCGCTGTACGTGCCGCTGTGCACGATGCGGCCGCCGTGCTCGCCGGCGGCCGGGCCGATGTCGACGACCCAGTCGGCGTGCGCGATGGTGTCGAGGTCGTGCTCGACGACGATGAGTGTGTTGCCGAGATCGCGCAACCGTACCAGCGTGTCGATGAGTCTGCGGTTGTCGCGCTGATGCAGTCCGATGGACGGCTCGTCGAGGACATACAGCACGCCGACCAGACCGGAGCCGATCTGGGTGGCCAACCGGATGCGTTGTGCCTCACCGCCGGACAGCGTCGCCGCGGCCCGCGACAACGACAGGTAATCCAGACCGACATCGAGCAGGAAGCCCAGCCGGGACTGGATCTCCTTGAGCACCTGTCCGGCGATGGCCTGCTCACGGTGGCCCAGGGTCAGCGCGTTGAGGAAGTCGGCGCAATCGGCGATGGACAGCTCGGCGACCTGTGCAATGGACTTGGCACCGTAGTCACCCGCGGCCAGTGTGACCGCGAGGATCTCCGGCTTGAGCCGCGTGCCGTTGCACTCCGGGCACGGGATGTCGCGCATGAACCCCTCGTAGCGTTCCTTCATCTGCTCCGAGTCGGTCTGCTCCATGCGGCGCTGCAGGAAGGCCATGACGCCTTCGAAGTCGGCGTAGTAGGACCTGGTGCGGCCGTACCGGTTCTTGTACCGGACGTGCACCTGGTGATCCGAGCCCTCCAGAATCGCCTTGCGCGCCTTGGCCGGAAGCTTCTTCCACGGCGTGTCGATGTCGAATCCGAGCTGGTCCCCCAGGCCCGACAGCATGCGGGTGAAGTACTCCGCAGACTGGCCCACCGCCCACGGTGCGACGGCACCTTCGGCCAGGGTCAGCTCCGGGTCGGGCACCACGAGGTCGGGGTCGACCTCTTTACGGATGCCCAGGCCCGTGCACTCCGGGCAGGCGCCGTACGGCGAGTTGAACGAGAACGACCGGGGTTCCAGATCGTCGACGGCCAGCGGATGCCCGTTGGGACAGGCCAGCTTCTCCGAGAACCGCTGCTCGCGGTGAGGATGGTCGTCCTCACGGTCGACGAACTCCAGCACCACGATGCCGTCGGCCAGGTTCAGCGCCGTCTCCACCGAGTCGGTGAGCCGCTGCTTGGCGCTGGCCTTGACCGTCAACCGGTCGACCACCACCTCGATGTCGTGCTTCTCCTGCTTCTTGAGCTTCGGCGGATCGGTCAGCGGATGCACCACACCGTCGACCCGCACACGGCTGTAGCCCTGGGTGTTGAGCTTGTCGAACAGGTCGACGAACTCGCCCTTGCGGGTACGCACCACCGGGGCGAGCACCTGGAACCGCAGCCCCTCGTCCATGGCCAGCACCTGGTCGACGATCTGCTGCGGGGTCTGCCGGGCGATGCGCTCACCGCAGACCGGGCAGTGCGGCGTGCCCGCGCGGGCGTACAGCAGACGCAGGTAGTCGTAGACCTCGGTGATGGTGCCGACGGTCGACCGCGGGTTGCGGTTGGTGGACTTCTGGTCGATGGACACCGCAGGCGAGAGGCCCTCGATGAAGTCGACGTCAGGCTTGTCCATCTGGCCGAGGAACTGCCGCGCGTACGCCGACAGCGATTCGACGTAGCGACGCTGCCCCTCAGCAAAGATGGTGTCGAAGGCCAGCGAGGACTTGCCCGACCCGGACAGCCCCGTGAACACGATGAGCGCATCACGCGGCAGGTCGAGGTCGACTCCTCGCAGGTTGTGCTCGCGGGCACCCTTCACGATCAGGCGGTCAGCCACGCGCTTCCTTTCAGACGACAGACTTCACGCCCATGCTATGTGCGACCACCGACAAGCCCGATACCGTGATGGGGTGACTCCTCCCAGCATCACCGTCAGCGATACGTACACCGGCCACGTCGACCCCCATACGGCCGCACGGCGCACCGCGGGCGGAGCCACCATCGTCAAGGCGTCAGTCGGCCCGATGGACAACAACGCCTACCTGGTGACCAGCACGAAGACCGGGGACACACTGCTCATCGACGCGGCCAACGACGCCGACGCCCTGCTGGAGCTCATCAAAACCAACGCCCCCAAACTGGACTTGATCGTCACCAGCCACCAGCATTTCGACCACGTGCAGGCCCTGGCAGCGGTCGCGAAGGCCACCGGCGCCCCGACCGCCGCACATCAACTCGACGCCGACGCGCTGCCGGTGAAGCCTGACCGGATCCTGGCCGACGGGGACACCATCACGATCGGTGACCTCACCCTCGATGTGATCCACCTGCGGGGACATACGCCGGGTTCGGTCGCATTGGCCCTGAAAGCGTCCGACGGCGTGACGCACCTGTTCACCGGCGACTGCCTGTTCCCGGGCGGGGTGGGCAAGACCTGGCAACCCGGCGATTTCGAAACCTTGCTGGGCGATGTGACCAGCAAGGTCTTCGACGTCTACGACGACAGCACGGTCGTCTATCCCGGACACGGCGACGACACCACGCTGGGCGCCGAGCGGCCCAGCCTGTCCGAATGGCGCGAACGCGGCTGGTAGGCCGCTAGCTGGTGTGGACGATGAGCACGTCGGTCTTGGACCGGCGTGCCACGTTCGCCGGCACCGAGCCGAGCAGCCGGCCCGCGATGGTGCTCAGGCCCACGTTGCCGACCACCAGCAGGTCTGCCTTGACATCCTCGGCCAGCTCGACCAGGGCGTCCACCGGGGCGCCGACGACCGGGCGCTCCTCGATGTCGGTGGCACCGGCGGCCTTGGCGCGCTCGGTCGCCTCGCGCAGGATGGCGTAGATGGGGGCGTTGCCTGCCATCTGGTAGCCCTCGTCCTTGAGCACGTCGGCGGCGCGCTGGTCTTCGCTCTGGGGGAAGTACGCGGTCGCCACGATCAGCTTCGCGTTCGACCCGGCGGCGATCTGACCGGCGCGGTCCACGGCACGCAGCGACGAATCAGATCCGTCCGTACCGACCACCACGGTGCGATAGGCGCTCATCCATACCCTCCCAGTGTCAGTTGCAACGCCATCCGCGACAGTAACCCGATGCAGGCTGGGCACGGGGACGATTCACGGCACCCGCGTGCACAACCGGCAAAACAACCGACGTTCTCCGACCGGTGGCGTCTACCGGGACTGATGTTAACCGCAGCGGGCGCAGAATCGACACCAACCGTGACCCACGCTACGCGCGTCGCCCGGGCGTCGCCAAGGCACGGCTGGGCCCATTCCATGACGTGGATCACATTTTGCGGTCAAACCCGTTGCACAACAACATCTTCGATGACGTTCAGCGAGACCGGTCGCGACCGAAGTACAGCTCTTGAGTGGCGGTGCACACGAGTTGGCCTGCGCGGTTGTACATCGTCGCGCTGGCGAGCCCCCGCCCGTGAATTCCGCTGGGCGACACTTGATCGGAGAGCACCCAATCCGACAAGTCCGCAGGCCGCTGGAACCAGACGGCATGATCGATGAGCGCCGAGAACGCTGCGAGCTGAGAGGTCCGCCGCATCGTCACCGCCGTCTCCAGCATCGTGGTACCCGAGACGTAGGTGAGCAGGCAGGCGTTGCGCACGGGGTCATCGGGCACGGATTCGGCTGGGCGCCACCACATTCGGGTCCGTTCAGGGGGTGACGGCAGATCCATTGCCAACCTCGGCGGGGCGTCGACGTAACGACGCTCGATGGCTTGCGGACGCACCCAGAATCCGCCGAACTCGTCGGCGTACCCACGCAGCTGCTCCCCGACTGCAGGCAGCGAATCCGGATCCGGAACATCGGGCATGGACCGCTGATACTCGGCGCTGTCGACGGGCGCACTGAACGAGGCCAGCGCCTCCAGAAGGATCTCCCCGCCCTGATGCGCGGTGACCTGCCGCGTCGACAACGTGCCACCGTCGCGCAGCCGCGACACTCGCATCTGCACCGGGTACCGAGCATCCCCGGCACGCAGCAGGTAGGCGTGCACACTGTGCGGCAGCCGCCCCGTCGTGGTGCGGCTGGCCGCCATCAGCGCTTGCGCGGCTATGTGGCCACCGATGATGTGGTGGTCGGCGTTGTCGATCTGGTCGGCGACGAACGTGTCGTCGCCGGTTTCGGTGAGGTCAAGGGTCGTGACTATGTCAGCGAGCTGCGGCAGGGGCACCGCCGCATTATTCGGTATGGCTCGCCGCGAGCTTCAGGGCGTCGGCCAGGTAAGGGGCGCTGACGCTGTCGGCGCGCGTCGCCGCCTGCGCCGGTGTGCCGGTCGCGACGATGCGGCCACCGTCTCCTCCGGCACCCGGTCCGAGGTCGATGACGTAGTCCGCCTGCGCGACGACCCGCATGTCCAGTTCGACGACCACCACGGTGTTTCCCGCGTCCACCAGCTTCTGCAAGTGCACCATCAGCCGGTCGGTATCGGCGGGGTGCAACCCGGCCGACGGCTCGTCGAGCAGGTAGAGAGCGTCTCCGCGGTGGGCTCGTTGCAACTCGGTGGCGAGCTTGACGCGTTGGGCTTCGCCGCCGGACAACTCGGTCGCGGGTTGCCCCAGCCGCAGGTAGCCCAGCCCGACATCGCACAGCACCGTCAGCGAGCGCAGTATCTCCGCTTCCCCCTCGAAGAAGTCGCGGGCCTGCTCGACACCCATCTGCAGGATCTCGGCGATGTTGCGATCACGCCAGGTGATCTCCAATGTGCTTGCCTTGTAGCGAGTTCCGTCGCAGTCCGAGCACGGGGTGTAGACGCTGGGCAGGAACAGCAACTCGACCATCACCCACCCTTCACCCTCACAGGTAGGGCATCGCCCCGACGCGACGTTGAACGAGAACCGCCCGGCCTTGTAACCGCGGCTGCGCGCTTCCGGCGTCTCGGCGAAACGACGACGGATGTGGTCGAACATCCCGGTGTAGGTGGCGACGTTCGACCGCGGGGTGCGGCCGATGGGCTTCTGGTCTATGCACACTACCCGCCGCAAGCCACCGATATCACCGACGATCTCGCCGTGGACCGGTGCGGATTCGCCTGCCAGCAGCAGATCGTCCTCATCGGACGTGTCGTCGGTTGCGCCGCTCACCGGGGCGCCCAGGTGCTCGGCGACCAGCGTCGGCAGCGCCTGACTCACGAGACTCGATTTTCCGGCACCTGAGATGCCGGTGACCGCAGTCAGACATTTCAGGGGGAACGACACCGATACGTCATGAAGGTTGTTGCGGCTCACGTGTTCCAACCTGAGCCAGCCACCCGGCTCGCGCGGGGTCCGCTCTACCGGTTTAGTCAGACCGAAAAGATAACGGCGCGTGGATGATTCATCCACGTCAGCGAGGCCGGCGGGCGGCCCGCTGTACAGGATCTGACCACCTCTCTCACCCGCGCCCGGGCCGATATCCACCAACCAGTCGGCGGCGCCGATGATGTCGAGCGAGTGCTCGACGAGGAAGACGCTGTTACCGCGTCCCTTCAATCCCTGCAGAATGCCCAGCAGCGCGTCCCGGTCGCGCGGATGCAGCCCGGCCGACGGCTCATCGAGCACATACACCACCCCGAACAGCTGCGACGACAGCTGCGTCGCCAGGCGCAACCGCTGCAATTCACCCGACGACAGCGTCGGAGTGCTGCGGTCCAGCGACAGGTAGCCCAGACCCAGATCCATGATGGGATGCAGACGCTCGAGGATCTCAGCCGCCAGACGCCCAGCGGCAGCACGCTTTTCGACGGAGATCTCGGAATCCGCGGGATGGGTCGGCGTGCCGGCGGCCACGGGCTCCAACAGCTCGGCGAGCCGATTCAGGGTCAGGCCGGACAGCTCGGCGATATCGAATCCCTCGAAAGTGACCGACAGTGCCTCGGGCTTGATCAGCTTGCCGTGACACGTCGAGCACACCGCGCCGCGCACGAACTGGGAAACGCGCTTCTTCATCTGCGCGCTCTTGGTGTTGGCAAAGGTGTCCAGGACGTAGCGCCGCGCGCCGGTGAACGTGCCCTGGTAGCTGGGCTCCATCTCCATGGCCACGGCCCGACGCGTCTGCGCCGGGGTGAACCCCGCATACACGGGCGCCGTCGGGCGTTCGTCGGTGTAGAGGATCCAGTCCCGGTCTTTCTTCGGCAGGTCCTTCCACGGCGTATCGACGTCGTAGCCCAGAGACACCAAGATGTCGCGCAGATTCTGCCCGTGCCACGCCGCGGGCCACGCGGCGATGGCCCGGTCGCGGATCGTCAGCGACGGATCCGGGACCATGAGTTCCTCGGGCACCTCGTACACCCGACCGATGCCGTGGCACGTCGGGCACGCGCCCGGCACGGTGTTCGGCGAAAAATCCTCGGCGAACAGCATGGGTTGGTCCGCCGGATAGTGGCCAGCCCGCGAATAGAGCATCCGCACCAGGCTCGACAGCGTGGTCACGCTGCCCACCGACGACCGGGCGCTGCCCGCGCCCCGGTGCTGCTGCAGGGCCACCGCGGGCGGCATCCCCTCGATGGAGTCGACGTCGGGAACACCGACCTGATCGATCAGCCGACGCGCGTACGGTGCCACCGATTCCAGATAGCGGCGCTGCGATTCGGCGAACAACGTGCCGAACGCCAGTGATGACTTACCCGACCCCGACACACCGGTGAACACCACCAGCGCGTCCCGCGGAACATCGACGTCGACGTTCTTGAGGTTGTGCTCGCGGGCGCCGCGCACCCGGACATCGGCCGGTATGTCCACCGACCGCTGATCCCACGGCCGCTCCAACGATCTCGTCACACCACGCGACCCTAGCCGTGACTCGAAAGGGTAGTAGAACCCATACCGAGACCCACCCGGTTACGCGTCACAGTCCCGGTCAGGGCGGCCGGACGCTATCTCGACAACCGCCGAGATAGCGTCCGGCCTCCCCCGACGCATGCGAGCGAGTGACGGGATTCGAACCCGTGTAAACGGCTTTGCAGGCCGGTGCCTAGCCACTCAGCCACACCCGCACTGCCCATCACAGTGCCAGCCGCGGCCCCGCGTGCCCACGGTTTCGATCTTGATGATCGCTAACCCTCGTCCGCCCCTACCGGCCTGCCCACCGCCGGACCGCCCTGGGGCCAGCCGGCCGGCGAGTCCTCCCACGGCTCCTGGCGGCCGTACGGCGTCAGATCCAGGAACGGATAGCCCACCGCGGAATGATCAAGACCGCGGGCATACGCCGAGTACGTATGAAACACGTCGTCCCCGCGGCGCAGGAAGACGCTCGCACCGGGCCAGTCACCGCGCAGGTCGGCATCCGACCAGCCGTCGGCGTGCAACTCGTCGAGCGACTTGTAGTTGTACTCGATCGGCGCTCGCGCCGGGTCGAGCGTCACGTGATAGTCGTAGGTGAAATCACCGTCGCGCGACGAGTACCACGGGAATGTCCAGCCATGTTGATCTCGGTAGGCGGCGATGCTCGCGTACGGCGCCCGCGACACGCACGCGAACGTTACATCCTTGCTGTGCAACAGTTTCCGGTCGCCCTCGGTGAACGTGAGGTCCGCCGCCGCGGTGCAACTCGGGCAGCCGGCGTCGAGCGCGTCGATCCACATGAAGTGATGGATGTAGAGCTGGCTGCGCCCCTCGAACATGTCCAGCAGCGTGACTTCGCCGTCGGGACCGTCGAACACATAGTCCTTGGTGACCTGCACCATCGGCAGCCGACGGCGTTCGGCGTTGACCGCATCGCGCAGATGGGTCACCTCGCGTTCTCGGGCCAGCAGCTTGGTGCGGGCCTGGAGCCACTCCTCGCGAGTGGCGACGTCGGGATAGGCAACGGGTTGTGCAGACATGAATTCGCTCCTCGTCGGTTTTCGGCCTATGCGAAAACAGACCTCAGCTGCGGCCAAAAGTCATCGTGCGCACGCTAACTTGTTCGACATGGATCTCTGGCTGGCCGACCCGGCGTTCTTCGGTGGCGCGGGGCAAGGTTCCCGTCAGATCGCCGAACTGTTCGTCGCGTTCGGCCTGACGGCGTTGATCGGGTTGGAACGCGAAGTCCAGGGCAAAGCCGCGGGCCTGCGCACCCAGACCATCGTCGGCACCGCGGCCGCGCTGATCCTGCTGGTCAGCAAGTACGGCTTCAGCGACGTGCTGGCCACGGGTCTGGTCGAGGTCGACCCGTCGCGGGTCGCCGCCCAGATCGTCTCAGGCATAGGCTTTCTCGGTGCCGGCATCATCATCGTCCGACGCGGCTCGGTCCACGGCCTGACCACCGCCGCGGCGGTCTGGGAGTCCGCGGCGATCGGAATGGCCGCGGGCGCCGGGCTTTTCCTGCTCGCCTGCACGGTGACGGCGATGCACTTCTTGATCGTGCTGGGCTTCATGCCCGTGGTCAGACGGCTCACGGCGCGCCTGGGCGGATCGATCCGCATGCACGTCACCTACGCCGACGGCCGCGGCGTCATGCACGAACTGCTCCAAGTTTGCGAGCGCAGGCAATGGCAGCTGACAGAGCTGGCCGCCGACGCCCCGCAGGGTGCGCCGAGCGCAACCGGTCAGTTCGGCGTGATGCTCACCCTGTCGGGCAGCGGGATCCTCGCAGCGCCGACCGTGCTGGCCGGCATCGACGGGGTCACCGCCATCCACCAGCTCGACACCGACGCCGAATAGGGGTCAGCGGCGCCCGGCGCGCACCGACGCCACCGCACCCGTCGCGGCCAGCACGGCGAGACTGATGAACAGGCACCTCGCTGCCAACACGTCGCTGCCGTCGGCCAGGTTGACCACGACGCCGGTGAGCCCGGCGCCGAACGCGCCGCAGATCAGCTGCACGGTGTTGATGGCCGCCGCGGCGGCCGGCCCCTCCGCCGGATCGTCCACACTGCTCATCGCCCAGGCCGACAAATGGGGCCACGCACTACCGATGCCGATGCCACCGACCAGCAGAGCGACCGCCCAGCCCGCCACCAGCCCGGGCGCCATCCCGGCGCGGACCAGCGCTGCGGCCGACGCCAGGCCCACCGCCACCACCAGAGGTGCCAATGCGACCGTCCGCACCAACACCCGCTCGTTGCGGACGGACGCGCTGACGAGTTCACCGACGGTCCAGCCGACCGAGAGCACCGCGCCGAAAAAACCCGCCACGACCGGCGTGAGGTGAGCCAGCCGCTGGGCGAACAACGGCACATAGGTGTCGACCATGGTGGCGGCCATCAGCACGCCAAGGGTCAGGTAAATCCATTTGAGCGGGCCGGGCCCGAAAGCGCTGGGCGGCAACACACTCGACGACGCCCGCCGATCGGCCACCAGGAAGCAGCCGACCAGGGCGAGACCGATCACCAACATCGCCACGGTGGCCCGCGGGTCATGCGGAACACCGGCCACACTGACCGCCATCGCCGCCGCACCCAGCAGCACGAGCGACCACACCGGGATACCCGGCACCGGTGGTCGCGATTCGGCCCGGTCACGACCGGGCAGTGCGAACGGCACCAGCACCGCCATCGCCGACGTCAACGCCGCGAGCACCCCGAACGCCCACCGCCACAGGCCCCACTGCGCGAACAATCCGCCCGCGGCGGGGCCGATCACCGTGCCGACGCCCCACATCGCCGAAACCAGTGCGGAAGCCTTGGTCCACAAGCTCTTCGGCAGCGCCGTGTTGATGACGGCATAGCCAAGTCCGGCCAGCAAGCCGCCCGCGAAACCCTGCACGGTGCGGCTCGCGAGCAGCAGCGGCATGCTGGGCGCCAGGGCACAACCCAGGCTGCCCGCGCAGAACACCCCGAGACCCAGCAGGTACGCCCGACGCGGGCCCATCCGCATCAGCACCGAGTGCACCGTCGTCGCCGCGACCACCGATGCCACCAGGTACACCGTGGTCACCCACGCGTACAAGCGGTGGCCACCGATGTCGGTGACGGCGCTGGGCAGCAGGCTGATGGTGATGAATTCGTTGGTCGCGTACAGCAGCACGCCACCGGCCAGCACGGTCGACGCACCAAGGTGTCTGGCCCCCAGAAGCTGCCGCCAGGTGCCTTCGGCTTCGGCCGTCACGGTCTCGGTCACGGCAGTGACGTTAGGAGCTCAACCGCCATTGAGGTCAAGGTCGGCTCATTTCGGTCCCGTGGTCGCCCGGCTGACGTGCCCGGCGATCAAGTCATACACCTGCCGGGTGACGTCGCCCGCGTTGCTCATGATGTTGTAGCCGTGGTCGACACCGCGAACTTCGTGATACTCGGCCAGGGCCCCGACAGCATCCAGCTTCTGGGCGTATCGCCACGCCTCGGCCCGCAGCCGGTCGTACTCGGCGGTGACCACGAGTGCGGGGGCGATGCCGTCGATGCCGTCGGCGTTGTCACCGTAGGCCGGGGAGACCAGCCGGTCGGCACGTTGGGCGGGATCGGGGATGTAGGCGGTGTCGAACACTTCACCCATCCACGGCCGCATGACGGCCTTGGCGCCCAGCGGCGAACTCTTGTCCCGGGTCGCGGTCACCAGATCCAGCGGCGGATAGTGCAGCACCTGCAGGGCGATCGCCGGGCCGCCACGCTCCAGGGCCAGCCGCGCCGCCGCCGCGGACAGGCTGCCTCCGGCGCTCTGCCCGCCGACGCACAGCCGGGTGCCGTCCCACTCCCGCTCGGGGGCCGACGCCCAGACAAGGACGTCATAGATCTGCTCGACCGGCGCCGGGAAACGGTGTCGCGGGGCGAGCACGTAATCGGTGTTGACGACAACAACGTTCGCGTGCGCGGCGAGGTAGCGGCACCACGGGTCGTCCTGGTCGCGGTGCCCTACGACGAATCCGCCACCGTGCACGTTGACGTACACCGCGGGTTCGACACCGCCGGCCTTCGGCCGGTAGACGGTGGCCGAGGTGTCGCCGTACCGGGTGGGAATCACCACCGTGGTTGTGTCACCGGGGATTTCGGGGAACCGGACACCGGGCTTGGGTGCCGGGTTGACGGTCGACGAGAACAGGCGCGCAAGAGCATCGGCCACCAAGGGCTTGGACAGGATGGACACGGGGGCCTATTTAAGCCCGGCTGCATCCATACCCCGCAACTCCTTTTTCAGATCGGCGACCTCGTCGCGGATGCGCGCGGCCAGTTCGAACTGCAGATCGCGCGCGGCAGTCATCATCTGCTCGGTCAGATCCTTGATGAGATCCGCCAGTTCGGCCCGCGGCATGTTCGACGTGTCGCGGCCCTCGACGATGCCCGCGCTGACCGCCCGGCCGGGCGCGCCTTGCGCGCGGCGTCCGCGAGACGCGTTGCGCCCGGAACCGCCGACCTCGACCGCCTCGGTGTCGTCCGCCTCGCGGTACACCTGGTCGAGGATGTCGGCGATCTTCTTGCGCAACGGCTTCGGATCGATGCCGTTGGTCTCGTTGTAGGCGATCTGCTTGGCCCGGCGCCGCTCGGTCTCGTCGATGGCCTCACGCATCGAGTCCGTGATCTTGTCGGCGTACATGTGCACCTCACCGGACACGTTGCGCGCCGCGCGGCCGATGGTCTGGATCAGGCTGCGGGTCGACCGCAGGAACCCTTCCTTGTCGGCGTCGAGAATCGACACCAGCGAGACCTCGGGAAGGTCGAGACCCTCGCGGAGCAGGTTGATGCCGACCAGCACGTCGTATTCGCCCAACCGCAGTTGGCGCAGCAGCTCGACGCGACGCAGGGTGTCGACCTCGGAGTGCAGGTAGCGCACCCGGATGCCGAGTTCCAGCAGATAGTCGGTGAGATCCTCGGCCATCTTCTTGGTCAGGGTGGTCACCAGCACACGCTCGTCGCGTTCGGTGCGAACGCGGATCTCGCCGATCAGGTCGTCGATCTGCCCCTTGGTGGGCTTGACGATCACCTTGGGATCCACCAACCCGGTCGGGCGGATGACCTGTTCGACGAACTCGCCGCCGGCCTGGCCGATCTCGTACGGGCCGGGGGTGGCCGACAGGTAGACGGTCTGACCGATCCGGCTGGCGAACTCCTCCCAGGTCAACGGACGGTTGTCCACCGCGGACGGGAGCCGGAAGCCGAAGTCGACCAGGTTGCGCTTGCGCGACATGTCGCCCTCGTACATGCCGCCGATCTGCGGGACGGTCACGTGGGACTCGTCGATGACCAGCAGGAAATCCTCGGGGAAGTAGTCGAGCAGCGTCGCCGGCGCGGAACCCGCCGGGCGGCCGTCGATGTGGCGCGAGTAGTTCTCGATACCCGAGCAGAAGCCGACCTGCTTCATCATCTCGACGTCGTAGTTGGTGCGCATCCGCAGCCGCTGCGCCTCCAGCAGCTTGCCCTGCCGCTCAAGTTCGGCCAGCCGCTCCTCCAGCTCCTCCTCGATGGTCGCGATGGCGCGAGCCATACGCTCGGGACCGGCGACGTAGTGGGTGGCCGGGAAGATCCGCAGGGAATCCACCTGGCGGACGATGTCACCGGTCAGCGGGTGCAGGTAGTAGAGCGCCTCGATCTCGTCGCCGAAGAACTCGATGCGGACCGCCAACTCTTCGTACGACGGGATGATCTCGACGGTGTCGCCACGCACCCGGAACGTCCCGCGGGTGAACGCCATGTCGTTGCGGTTGTACTGGACATCCACCAGCAGTCGCAGCAGACCGTCGCGGGGCACCTCTTCGCCAACGTTCAGCTCCACCGAGCGGTCGAGGTAGGACTGCGGGGTACCGAGGCCGTAGATGCAGGACACCGAGGCGACCACGACGACGTCGCGCCGCGAGAGCAGACTGGAGGTCGCCGAGTGCCGCAGGCGCTCGACATCGTCGTTGATCGAGCTGTCCTTCTCGATGTACGTGTCGGTCTGCGCGATGTACGCCTCGGGTTGGTAGTAGTCGTAATACGACACGAAGTACTCGACCGCGTTGTGCGGCAGCATCTCCCGAAGTTCGTTGGCCAGCTGCGCGGCGAGCGTCTTGTTCGGCGCCATCACCAAGGTGGGCCGTTGCAGCCGCTCGATGAGCCACGCAGTGGTCGCCGACTTGCCCGTACCGGTGGCACCGAGCAGCACCACATCGCGTTCGCCCGCTTCGATGCGTCGTTGCAGCTCGTCGATGGCGGCGGGCTGGTCGCCGGCCGGCTCGTACTCGCTGACCACCTCGAACCGGCCGCCGGTGCGGACCACTTCGTCGACAGCGCGATACTCCGAGTACGCAAGCACGGGATGTTCGGTCGCGAAGGCCATGTTCACCAGGGTAGGACTGACCTCCGACAACTTCCTGGGGTGTTCACTGCCCGCGTAGGCTGACCCCATCCATCCGCCCAAGCACGAGACATTCGACCTGGTCGCCCGCACGAACACTGACCCGAAAGGGATCGTGCGGGCCGTCGACGTGTACGCGGTCGAGCCGTGGGGCCTGTACCTCGCCCGCCCTACCCCGGGCCGCGCGCAGTTCCACTACCTGCAATCGTGGCTGCTGCCGCCGCTGGGGCTGCGGGCGACGATCTTCCACTTCAACCCCGGCCACGAGCGCGAGCAGGACTTCTACCTGGACGTCGGCCGGTTCACCGCGGGCGACACCAGGTGGTATTCGGAAGACCACTACCTCGACCTGGTCGTGCGCACCGGGATCGGCGTCGAGCTGGACGACGTCGACGAACTGATGACGGCAGTGCGCCACGGCCTGCTCAGCCCGGAGACCGCCGAGCAGGCGATCAAGACCGCCGCGGGTGCCATCGACGGCCTGGCCCGCAACGGCTACGACCTCGATCGGTGGCTTGCCGGCAACGGCATGGCCGTGACGTGGCCGACCTTGTAAGGTCGGCATTCATGAGCCCGACTAAGTACGCCGGGGTGACAGCTGCCGCACTGGCAGGACTGCTCTTCGGCGCGCAGTTGATTCCCGCCACTGCGGGAGCAGACCCCGACGCCCCACCCCAGCCGAGCGCGGTGCCGCAGCCGGACCAGCAACTGCACAACGCCACTTACAGGGCCAGGATCGACGGCGTGTCGCGCAACGCGATGGTCTCCTACAAGATCGACGACAACAACATCAACAGCGCCAACCCGACGATGCTGCCGGGACGGGTCTTCGAAGCCACCGGCGTGGTGTCCAACCCGCAGCTCGCCGGCATGACGGTGTCGATCGACTGGCCGTACTCGGCGAACCTGCACTGCGAGATCCTCGTCGACGACCAGATCGTCGCCCAGGCCGACACCTGGGTCGCGCCGAGGCTGACGCGTCCGCACGACGATCCGAACTACGGCAGCCTGGCGTGTGGTGCACCGCTGTCGAACGGCGCGAGTCCCGGGTCCGTCGACGCCGCGGTGCCCCCGCCGGCCGCCGTCGGGCCGCCGCCCGCCGCTTAGGGCTGCCAGCCGGTGGTGTCGGCCCAGAGCCAGGCCCGCTGGTAGGCATCCATGAACCACGGTTCTTTGGCCTCGGTGTAGTCCGGTGCGCCCATCGCCGCCCGCTTGATCTCGAGGTACTCCGGCTGCACCGCCGGATTGGCCTGCAGCCAATCGCGGAACAGCAACGCGAACCGCTGGTTGGGCCAACCGTCCACCCGCACATGCACGTTGGTGGGCCGGCCCGGATCAGCCGAGGCGTGAAAACGCTTGTGCCACATGGCCGGATCTTCCGCATGCGGCCGAGAATGCGGATTGTCGTGCGTGATCGACGCGATCCGCGGGTAGCCCGCGGCCAGCAGCGGCTCCTCGAGTTCGTCGGCGACCTCGATGGCCGCCACCGTGATCTGGATGTCGATGACATCCTTGGCGTCCATGCCCGGCACCGCTGTCGAGCCGATGTGATCGATGCGCAGCGCGCGGTGCCCACAGGCCGTGTTGAGGCGGGCGATGATGCGGCGCGCGTGGTCGGGCCAGGTCGGGTCATAGGGCACGACCTTCGGCGCGAGGTGGGCAGGTCGACGCGCCTGCAGATTGTGCGCGAACGGCAGGATGCGCTCGTGCCAGAGGCCGCGGGCCTGTTCGACGAGCGCACCCGCGGATCCGGAATTGTCCAGCCAGACGTCGGCCACCGCACGGCGCTGCTCCTCGGTGGCCTGCGCCGCGACGCGGGCCCGGGCATCCTGCTCGCTGAACCCGCGGTATTCGATGAGCCGCTTCACCCGCGTCTCGACGTCGGCGTTGACGATCACCACCAGCGGGAACATCGGCGCCATCTGGGACTCCACCAGCAGCGGAATGTCCTCGACGATCACGGCGTCCTCGGCCGCCGCGGCGATCAGCTCCGACCGTCGGTGCGCCACCAGCGGATGCACGATGCCGTTCAACCTCGCACGCTTCTCGTCGTCGCTGAAAGCCACCGCCGCCAGCGCAGGCCGGTTCAGCGCGCCGTCCGGCAGCAGGATGGCGTCCCCGAACGCGTCGACCAGCTTGGCCAGTCCCTCGGTTCCGGGCTCGACCACCTCCCGCGCAATGACATCGCCATCGACGACGATGCCGCCGAGATCTGCGAATGTGGCCGACACCGTTGACTTTCCGGCGCCGATCCCGCCGGTCAACCCGATACGAAGCACGCCCAACAGTGTGTCAGTTGCCCAAAACGAAGAACGCCCCGGCCCAAAGGGGCCGGGGCGTTCTTTGCCAGATTACTTAGGCGTTGCCCGCGAGCTTCTCGCGCAGCGCGGCGAGCTGGGCATCGCTGGCCAGCGTACCGCCGGTCGACTCCTCCGAGCGCGACGAACCATTGGACACCGGGGCACTGGCGGCCTCGGCCTCCGCAGCGGCGAACTTCTCCATCTGCGTGGTGTGCATCTTGTGGCGGCGCTCGGCCTCGGCGTACCGGGCCTCCCACTCGTCACGCTGCTTCTCGAAGCCCTCGAGCCATTCGTTGCTCTCGGCGTCGAAGCCCTCGGGGAAGATGTAGTTGCCCTGCTCGTCGTAGCTGTCGGCCATGCCGTACTTCGACGGGTCGAACTCCTCGGTGTAGTCCTCGTTGGCCTGCTTGAGGCTCAGCGAGATCCGGCGACGCTCCAGGTCGATGTCGATGACCTTGACCATCGCGTCGTCGCCGACCTGGACCACCTGGTCCGGGACCTCGACGTGGCGCTCGGACAGCTCCGAGATGTGCACCAGACCCTCGATGCCCTCCTCGACGCGGACGAACGCACCGAACGGCACCAGCTTGGTGACCTTGCCCGGCACGATCTGGCCGATCGCGTGGGTACGGGCGAAGTGGCGCCACGGGTCTTCCTGAGTCGCCTTGAGCGACAACGAAACCCGCTCGCGGTCCATGTCGACGTCGAGCACCTCGACGGTGACCTCGTCGCCCACCTGAACCACCTCGGACGGGTGATCGATGTGCTTCCAGGACAGCTCGGAGACGTGCACCAGACCGTCGACGCCGCCGAGATCGACGAACGCGCCGAAGTTGACGATCGAGGACACGACACCCTTGCGGATGGCGCCCTTGGTGAGCTGGTTGAGGAACTCGCTGCGCACCTCGGACTGGGTCTGCTCCAGCCAGGCGCGGCGGCTCAGCACCACGTTGTTGCGGTTCTTGTCCAGCTCGATGATCTTGGCCTCGATCTCCTTGCCGATGTACGGCTGCAGATCGCGGACGCGACGCATCTCGACGAGCGATGCGGGCAGGAAGCCACGCAGGCCGATGTCGAGGATCAGGCCGCCCTTGACGACCTCGATGACGGTGCCCTTGACGGCCTCGTCCTTCTCCTTGAGCTCCTCGATGGTGCCCCAGGCGCGCTCGTACTGAGCCCGCTTCTTGGACAGGATCAGGCGGCCTTCCTTGTCCTCCTTGGTGAGAACGAGGGCCTCGACCTCATCGCCCACGGAAACGACCTCGTTGGGGTCGACATCGTGCTTGATGGAGAGTTCGCGGGAAGGAATGACACCTTCGGTCTTGTAGCCGATGTCGAGCAGGACCTCGTCACGGTCAACCTTGACGATGGTTCCCTCGACGATGTCGCCATCGTTGAAGTATTTGATGGTTTTGTCGATGGCGGCGAGAAAGTCCTCAGCCGAGCCGATGTCGTTGACGGCTACTTGGGGCGAGGTGACGGAGGGACTTGGCATGTGGTGGGTTGCTCCGGACAGGTTTACTCGTAGGGACAGTTGAACAATTGATATTGATGACCGGTGGGTGCGGACAAACTGCGCACACAGGTACTTAACGAGAGTACTCGACTGGGCACACGCAGGACAAACCCGGTCCGCGCGGAACCCCGCCGTTACCCTTCGATCGTGGCGTACTCCCCGATGCAGTTCCCACCCCCCTCCCCTGCACCGATGCCCCCGGCATGGCCGTGGCTTCCGGTCACCGGGCCCATGCCGCGACCGATCCGCAAAGTGGGGGCGCCGCTGGGTGTGCTCATCGCATTCGGCGTGCTCATCGGCCTGCTGGTGTTGTTGTTCACGGTGATCAACCCCGTGGGCGCCATCGTCGGTTTCGTATTGTCCACCGCGACCATGACCCTGGTGGTGTTCGCATACCTGTGGCTGGACCGCTGGGAGCCCGAGCCGCCGCGGCTGCTGCTGATGGCCTTCGGGTGGGGCGCGTCGATCGCCGTGCTGATCTCGCTGGTGGTGGGCCTGATCGGGGATTCGGTGCTGGCTCCCGGGACTTTCCTGCCCGAGAGCGTCGACTCGACGGCCATCCGGGCCCCGTTCATCGAAGAGGCCGCCAAAGGCGCATTCCTGCTGCTCATGATGACCGGCCGACGCCGCAACGAGCTCAATTCGCTCACGGACTGCCTGGTCTACGCGGGGCTCGTCGGGGTGGGATTCGCCTGGTTGGAAGACATTATGTACATCGCCAACGCGGACTCACTGGCCGGCTCGCTGGTCACGGCCGCGATGCGGCTGATCATGGGCCCGTTTGCGCATCCGCTGTTCACCACGATGACCGCTATCGGTGTGTACTTCGCCCTGCAGCAGCGCTCGTTGCTCCTCAAGTTCTGCTGCATCCTGGCCGGATATCTCGGCGCGGTGGTCATGCACGGCCTGTGGAACGGCTCGTCGCTGCTCGGCGTGGGCACCTACTTCATCGTCTACGTGGTCTGGATGGTGCCGATCTTCGCACTGATGATCGCCGTCGCCATCGCCAGCCGCCGCCGCGAGCAGCACCTGGTCGCCGCCAAACTGCCCGGCATGGTCGCCGCAGGCTTGATCACCGACAACGAGGCGACCTGGCTGGGGTCGCTGCGCACCCGCAGAGGCGCGATCAACGAGGCGACACGCGCCGGCGGCCGCCCGGCGGGCAAGGCAGTGGCCCGATTCGCCGCCTCCGTCGTCGAGCTGGCATTCGTGCGCGACCGCATCGACCGCGGATTCGGCGACCAACGGGTCTACGCCCTGCTCAACGAAGAGGTCTACGCCGTCGCATCGGCCCGGTCCGCCGCGCCGATCCTGGGCTGGCTGGCCAACTACCGGGCCGCCTGACCAGGGGCACCGCCCGAGACCTGCTTGCTCAAGGGCGTCCGGACCTCCGCGCCGCTTGGGAGCATCGACCACACGACGTGGACAGAAAACCTCGCGCTATACAGTGCCGCCCGCTATACCCAACAAGCAGGTCGGCGACGGATCGCGGTCGTGACAGAAAAGGCGAATGACCACCAGGAAGCTCGATGATGGCGGCATCAAGCCTGTCCCTTGCGACCCGCTGCGACCACTCCGGACACAACAACTTGTCATCGCGACAAACGACGTAAGTGCTGCAGACCGCAGGGAATCGAGTCAAGGGCAGCGGTGACCCCTGAGGCGTCAAGGCTTGCGGGCGAAGGCGATCAAAGGCAGCACTCGCCGTCCGGTCGCCGCAATCGTGAAACATCACCTGCTTTGCGATGTCGGCATCAACCCATGTCGATCGGGTCTGCTCGTGATCCATAGCCACGCCCTGCTGCCAGAGCGGATCAAGCATGCCCGGGTCGGCAAGCAACTGATCCGAAAGGCTCTGGCCAAGCGATGGGACCACGCCACACAGGTACACCACATGTCGCACGGGCCGCCGGTCGGCGACAAGCGGCACCGTGTGAGCCCCCATCGAATGGCCAACGAGCACCACATCGTCATCGCAGCGCGTGAGCGACTCACACACCACATCCGCATAGGTATCGAAACTGGCCGACGCGTCCTCGCAGGGCAGATCCACCGCGACGACTGCATGGCCGGCCTGCTCAAGAAGTGGTGTCACCAACTCCCAACACCAGGCCCCGAGCCAGGCACCATGGACCAGCGCGAACGTCGCCACGCCGTGAGCGTACGACCGATCAATGCCGTGAACTGCGGAAACGAACAGAAGACCCTCTCCGGTCGAAGCGACCCTGTTTCGGCCACTCAGCGCCTCGGCGAGGTAATCACTTGCGCTGGTCAGCGATACTTTCCCCATGGTCGCCCACATACTCGACGTCTTGCCGGCGTTCGTGGTCGCGTCGGTGATCCTCGCCGCGCTGCCCGGGCCGGCGACGGTCCTCTTTCTGCATCGCTCGGTGCGTGACGGTCGGACGGCTGGCCTGGCGGCAGTGGTCGGCAACGAGATCGGGATCTTCGGCTGGACGTTGGCCGGCGGCGCCGGCCTGTCGATGCTGCTGACGGCCAACAAAATGCTGTCGCTGGCTCTGCACGTCATCGGGGCCGCCGTTCTGGTCTGGCTAGGGATCAGCGCGTGGCGCAGCGCAACGCATCCGGCGGACATCGAGTTGCCGCTGCCGCCGCGCGGGCGGACTCCGGGCGCGGCGTTTCGCGCGGCGCTGGTGTCGATCGCTGCCAATCCGAAGGCGGCGGCCTTCGGCATCGTGGTGCTCCCGCAGTTTCTCCCCGCGACCGGCCCGGTGCTGCCGACTTTGCTGGTGCTGGCCGTCATCCAGCTGGTGGTGGACACGGCATGGTGTGTCGGTGTCGTGCTGGCCGCCCATCGAGCACGAAACATCCTGAACCGCAGCCACATTCGTCGCCGCATCGAACGAGCGGTGGGCGCCGCGCTGGTGGTGCTGGGTGTCGGTCTGGGGGCCGACGCGCGCTAGTGAGCGGCCCCAGCTGTTTCGCCGCTAGTGCGCCGCGGCGTCCCAGCTGCGGCCATAACCCACCGACACCTCCAACGGCACATCCAGCGGGTAGGCATTGCCCATGTGCTCGCGCACCAGCGCCTCGAGCGCATCGCGCTCGCCGTCGACGACCTCGAACAACAATTCGTCGTGCACCTGCAGCAGCATGCGGGATGCGAGCCCGGCCGCCTTGATGGCCTTGTCGACGTTGATCATCGCGACCTTGATGATGTCGGCCGCACTGCCCTGGATGGGTGCGTTGAGTGCGGCTCGCTCAGCGGCCTCGCGCACGTTGCGGTTGCTGCTGTCCAGCTCGGGCAGATAGCGCCTGCGGCCGAACACCGTCGAGGTGTAGCCGTCCTTGCGGGCCTGGTCCACGACGTCGCGGAGATAGTCCCGGATACCGCCGAACCGTGCGAAGTACTGCTCCATCTGGAGCTTGGCCTCTTCGGTGGAGATCTTGAGCTGGCTGGCCAGGCCGTAGGCGCTCAACCCGTACGCCAGGCCGTAGGACATCGCTTTGACCCGTCGGCGCAGCTCAGGGGTGACCTCGTCGATGGGCACGTCGAACGCGCGTGACGCGACGAACGAATGCAGATCCTCACCGGTGTTGAACGCTTCGATCAGGCCTTCGTCGCGGGAGAGGTGAGCCATGATGCGCATTTCGATCTGGCTGTAATCAGCCGTCATCAGCTCGGCGTAACCGTCACCGACGACGAACGCGTCCCGGATGCGCCGGCCGGCCTCCGTGCGGATCGGGATGTTCTGCAAGTTGGGCTCGGTGGACGAGAGCCGGCCGGTGGCGGCGATGGTCTGGTTGAACGTGGTGTGGATCCGGCCGTCGGATGCGACCGAATTCAGCAGCCCGTCGACGGTCACCTTGAGCCGGGTGGCATCGCGGTGGGTCAGCATGTGCTGCAGGAACGGGTGCCCGGTCTTGTCGAACAGCGACTGCAACGCGTCGGCGTCGGTGGTGTAGCCGGTCTTGGTGCGCTTGGTCTTGGGCATCTCCAGCTCGTCGAACAGCACAACCTGCAGCTGCTTGGGCGAGCCGAGGTTGATCTGCTTACCGATCACCGCGTAGGCGGCTTCGGCGGCGTCGCGGATCTGATCGGCGAAATCGCTCTGCAGTTCCTTGAGATGGTCGCTGTCGACCGCAATGCCGGTCTGCTCCATCTCGGCGAGCACCCTTTGCACGGGCAGTTCCATCTGGCCGAGCAGTGACGAGGAGTCGATGCGGGCCAGTTCCTCGTCGAGCGCATCGGCGAGATCACCGACCGCCGAGGCCCGCAGCAGCAGGGTCTGCACGGCCTGCTCGTCGACGCCCTCGGTGTCGTCGAGCAGCGAAAGCTGTTGCTGTTCGGTGTCTTCGGCGCGCAGTTCGCGTTTGAGGTAACGCAACGACAGGTCGTCGAGCGCGAAGCTGCGCTGCCCGGGCCGCACCAGGTACGCCGCGAGCGCGGTGTCGGAGGTGACGCCCTCGAGTTTCCAGCCGCGCCCGGCGACATCGTGCATGGCGAGCTTGGCTTCGTGCAGCGCCTTCGGCGGCCCCGGATCGGCCAGCCACGACGCGAGGGCGGCCTCGTCGTCGGGAGTCAACGTCGCGGTGTCGAGATAGCAGCCTTCCCCGTCGGCCGACGCGATGGCCAGCGCGGTGGCGTCGGAGTCGAAGGCCTTGTGGGTGCCGACCACCGCCAGACCGAAGCGTCGTCCGTTGCTGTGCTCGGCGAGCCAGGCCGCCAGCTCACCGGGCGCGAGGACTCCGCCGCGCACCTCGAAGCCGGCCTCGACCTCGGGATCGGCGGAGCTGAGGGTGTCGAACAGCCGGTCCCGGAGCACACGGAACTCCAGGTCGTCGAACAGCCGATGGATCTGGTCGCGGTCCCACGGCAGCATCCGCAGCGTGTCCGGTGTCTGCGCCAGCGGCACGTTCTTGACCAGTTCGGTCAGCTCACGGTTGAGGATGACGTGGGAAAGGTTGGCGCGCAACGCGTCCCCGACCTTGCCCTTGACCTTGTCGACGTTGTCGACCAGCGCCTGCAACGACCCGTGCTCGAGGATCCACTTGGTGGCGGTCTTCTCCCCCACACCCGGGATGCCGGGCAGGTTGTCGCTCGGGTCGCCGCGCAGTGCGGCAAAGTCGGGGTACTGGGTGGGGGTCAATCCGTATTTGGCGACGACAGCGTCCGGGGTGAACCGGGTCAGCTCACTGACCCCCTTGACGGGATACAGCACGGTGACGTCGTCGCTGACCAACTGCAAGGAGTCACGGTCACCGGTGACCACGAGCACCCGGTAACCGGCGTCCTGCGCCTGGGTGGCCAGCGTGGCGATGATGTCGTCGGCCTCGAAGCCCTCCTCGGAGAGCACGGTGATGCCGAGTGCGTTGAGCACTTCTTTGGTGATGTCGATCTGACCGCGGAACTCGTCGGGCGTGGCCGACCGCCCTTCCTTGTACTCCGGGTACTTGTCCTTGCGGAAGGTCTTGCGGGAGACATCGAAGGCGGCGGCGATATGGCTGGGCTGCTCATCGCGCAGCAGGTTGATCAGCATGGCGGTGAAGCCGTACACCGCGTTGGTGGTGAGCCCACCCTGGGTCTTGAAATTCTCGGCGGGCAGGGCGTAGAACGCGCGGAACGCCAGCGAGTTGCCGTCCAGCAGCATCAACGTGGGCTTGTCGGTCGACACAGGCGGGGCATCAGTCGCGGTAGGGCTCACGGTCCTAACTCTATGCACCGCCTCCGACGAGTTCGGCGGCCATCTCGATCAACGCCCGCGCGGCCGGGCTGATCGGCCCGGTCGCACGCCAGGCCAGCACCAATCGGCCGCGCAGTTCGGGCCGGATCGCGATGGCGTGGACATCGGTGCGTTCGCGCGCCACCGACCCCGGCACGATGGCCACACCCAGCCCGCGAGCGGCGAGGTCGGCGAGCGCGTCGGGCGTGGCAGCCTCGAACACCACATGCGGCGTGACCCCCGCCGCCGCGCAGGCCCGGTCGAACTGCCGTCGGATGCCGCCGCCGGCGGGCAGTGCGATGAGCGGGCGCTGCACGAGCGCGGCGAGGGAGACCGTGCGGCGCGTCGCCCAGGGATCGGTGCGGCCCACCACGGCCTCGATGGGCTGGTCGGTCGTGGTGGCGACGGAAAGCCCGTCGGGCACCTCGTCGGAACCGATCGCCGTGATCGCGACGTCGAACCTGCCGCTGCGGACACCGTCGATCAGCGCGTCCGAGGTGTCGGTGGACAACGTGATCTCGACCGCGGGGTACGCCTGGTGGTATTGCGCGAGCAGCTGGGGCATGTCGACGTTGTGGGCCGTCACGGTGCCGATGGTCACCGAACCTCGGACCAGCTGGGCGAGTTCGTCGACCGCGGTCCTGGCCTGACGGACCGCCTCGAGCGCGGCCCGTGCGTAGGGCAGCACCGCCTCCCCCGCCGCGGTGAGCCGGACCTCGCGCCGGGACCGGTCCAGTAGGGGCTGGCCCAATTCCCGCTCCAGTCGGGCGATTTGGGCGCTGACCGCGGGCTGGGCGACGTGCACCCGCTGCGCGGCACGGGTGAAGTTCGCCTCCTCGGTGACGGCGACGAAGTACTCCAGCTGTCGCAGTTCCATAACCTTTGATTATAGTTTGTGTAGTCAGTTGGTATTGGACGTATAACTGCTGCTCGACGCAGGCTTGAGACATGAACATCGTCATCGCCGGGGCCGGTATCGGCGGCCTCACCACTGCATTGACCCTGCACGCCCGCGGCATCGGCGTCACCGTCGTGGAATCGGCGCGCGAACTCGCCCCGCTCGGCGTCGGGATCAATCTGCTGCCGCACGCCGTCCGCGAGCTGCACGAACTCGGCCTGGGTGAAGCGCTGCAGAACATCTCGGCAACGCCGGCGGTCATCGACTTCTACACCTCCGACGGCACCCTGCTGTTCCGGGAACCCCGCGGAATCGAAGGCGGATACGGCTACCCACAATGCTCGGTGCACCGCGGCAAGCTGCAGATGCTGCTGCTCGGAGCCGTGACCGACCGGCTCGGGCCCGATGCGGTGCGGACCGGCGCGGGCGTCGCGGACTTCACCGAATCCTCGACCGGGGTTCGCGTGCAGACCCGGGCCGGGGACTTCACCGGCGAGGTGTTCGTGGGCGCAGACGGCGTGCATTCGATGGTGCGACGCGTACTGCATCCCGGCCCCGATCCCCTCATATGGTCAGGAGTGCGGATGTTCCGCGGCGCGAGTCACATGCCGCCGTTCCTCGACGGACGCACGATGGCCATCGTCAAGGGCCCCGGCGGAGTCGAACTGGTCACCTACCCGATCGGCGGCGATCTGGTGAACTGGGTGCTGCAGGTCAGCGAATCCGAGCCCGGTCCACTGCCCGGCGACGCGAACTGGAACGCCCCGACCGATCCCGCGGCCGTGGCCGCCCACATGTCCGGATGGCGGCTGGACTGGCTGGACCCCGCTGCCCTGGTGGCCCGATCGGACGCGGTCTTCGAGTATCCGATGGTCGACCGAGAGCCGTTGTCCCACTGGGGTACTCGACGGGTCACCCTGCTCGGTGATGCGGCCCACCCGATGTATCCCGTCGGCGCCAACGGTGGGTCGCAGGCCATCCTCGACGCCCGGGCGCTCGCCGACGAGTTGGCCGCGGGCCACGGCGTGGCCGGCTACGAGGCGCGGCGCGTCCCCGAAACCGCTGCGGTGGTGCGGGCAAACCGGGAGATGCACGCAGGCGACTCCACAGAGTTGGCCCGGGTGACGGCCGACTACCGCCGAAACACGTTCGCGGACAGGAGTTCCCGATGACCACGTTCGTTCTGGTGCCCGGCGCTTGCCACGGCGGCTGGTGCTTCGACGACCTCGCCAGTGCGCTGCGTGGCGCGGGCCACCGGGTGCTGGCCCTGACGCTCACCGGCATCGCCGAACGCGCGCACCTGCTGCACGCAGGCGTCAACCTCGACACCCACATCGCCGACGTCCTCGCAGAATTCGACGCCCACCGCATCACCGACGCGGTGCTGGTGGGACACAGCTACGGCGGCATGGTGATCACCGCGGTCGCCGGCCGCATCCCCGAGCGGATGAGCGCACTGGTCTACCTGGACGCGTTCGTGCCGCGCGACGGCGAATCCTGCTGGACACTGACCAACGACGATCAGCGAAAGTGGTATACCGGGGTGGACGCCACCGGATACGGCGTACCCCCGCTGCCGTTTTTCGACGACCGTGCTACCGCGCACCCACTCGCGTCATTGATGCAGCCGGTCCGGCTCGGCGACGAGCCGCCCGGCATCCGGCGCGTGTACGTGCGTGCGGAGAACTGGCCGACGGAGTCGCCGTTCGCCCCGACTTACGCGCGGCTGCGCACCGATGCCGCGTGGACGACGTACTCGCTCGACGGTGCCCACAACCTCATGCGGGACAACCACAATGATCTGGTACGGATCCTGCGTGACGCAGCCGGTGAGCGATGACGTCCGGCTCCGTGCTGATCGCGCCGACGTGCCCGTCCGGCCGAACCAGGACGTAAGAGCCGACAGGCACGTCATAGTCGGGGCCGGGACTGACGTGGACGCTGGGAACGCCGAAATCTGTTGCGGATTCCCCGAAGTCGAGCACAGTCCAGTGCGGACCACGGAAAACGTCGAACAGCCGCCGGCCGTCGGACAGCAGGCCGTCGGGCGCTCGGTCACCGACCCGCAGTGTGCCGGACACATCGTCGGAATCGGCCAGCGGACCGCCCCGGTAGCTGATGTCCAACTGGTGGATGGCCGCCGGCGCGGACCCGGCGGAGCCGAACCCCTGCCGGTGCAACGCGCCACTGAGACGCAGCACGTCGGCGGCAACCGGCATGCGTTCAGCCTCATAGCTGTCCAACAGCTGATCGGGCGCCCCGGCCAGCACCGCAGCCAGCTTCCAGCCCAGGTTGTAGGCGTCCTGCACACCGGTGTTGACACCCTGTCCCCCGGCCGGTGAATGGACGTGGGCGGCATCACCGGCCAGAAACACCCGGCCCATCCGGAAGCGTTGTGCCATCAGCAGATTGACACGGTAGAGCGAGATCCACCGCAGGTCTGAGAGCACCACGTCGCGTCGTCCCGAGCGTTCATCGAGCACTGTCTGCATGCCGTGCAGCGTCAGCGCGGGCGGCTCCTCGCCGGGAGCCATGGTGACCACCAGCTGGTAGTGCTCGCTACCCGGCAGGTTCCACAACGAGAACCGCTTGGATTGATCGCCGTCACGCGTCAGCAGGTGACAGCACCGGCCGTCAAGGCCGGTGGCCCGCACGTCACCGACCACGATGCGCTCTTCGGTCAGCGCACCACCGAGGAATTCGACACCCGAGACCTTGCGCATCGTGCTGCGGCCGCCGTCGGCACCGACGAGATAGTCGCCCCGGATCGGTCCGCGGTTCGTCTGGACAGTAACCGCGTCGTCGTCTTGCGCGAAACCCGTTACCTCCGTGTCGAATTCGATGTTCCCACCGAGCTCGGCGAACCGCGCCGCGAGGATCTGGTCGGTGCGCCACTGCGGTATGAGCCACGTGAACGGATAGGGCACCGCCGGCGTGGGCTCCAGCTCGGGCAGCCCCAGCAGCTCGTAGATGGGCTTCTCCCAGACCACGTCCACGCCACGGTAGAGCCGCATGGGCGGAAACGCCTCCCCGGCGGCCAGCACCGCACCGATCACCCCGAGGTCGTCAAAGACCTCCAACGTGCGCGGCTGCAGCCCCTTGCCTCGCGAGCCCGGGAACAGCGTCGCTGCTTTGTCCAGCACCCGGCACGGCACACCGCGCCGGGCCAGATCGACGGCCAACGTCAGTCCGGTCGGGCCGGCGCCGGCGATCACGACGGTCATCGCCCGTCACCCCCGAGCAGGACGAGCAGCACGTCGTCGACGAGCCGTGCGCTGAACGCGGCGTCGACGGGCCGGTTCAGGTGAACCTGACGCAGGATCATGGCCTCGGCCACGTCGTGGATCAGCTCGACGTCGGTATCGGGGGCGATGTCGCCGCGGGTGATGGCTCGTTGCAGGGCATCGTGAAACGGTGAGAGTTCTTCTTTGTCGAGATGCTCGCGGATGGCCTGTGCCAGTTGTTCGTCGTGGCGCATGAGCGTCGCCAACTCGGCCGTCACCCGTGTGAGTGGGTCGGCCACGTTCTCGGCGATGCCGTCCATCACGGCGAACAGGTCACTGCGCAGCTGCCCGGTATCGGGCACCGCCGCGTTGCGGGCGGCGTCGGCAGCGTCCAGCGTGGCCCGGACCAGCTGGGCCTTGTTCGGCCACCGGCGGTAGATGGTGGCCTTGCTGGCACCCGCACGCGTCGCCACGGCATCGATCGTCAGCGCCTGATATCCCCGTTCCACCAGCAACTCGGCCGTCGCGGCCAACACGGCCTGCTCACGCTCCATACCTCGAACCATGCCCGAAGCGTACGAAACAGTTTCGTACTGTTCAACCGATTAACGGGTCCGTCCACTCAAACTGCAACACGTTTCAGTTTCTCCCTCCGATTCGGTTACGCTGAGCCCCGTGCCAGCAGCAACCACGCAACCCGCGATCGACGGTTGGTTCACCACCGACGACGCCGGTGTCACTCATCTCATCGGCGGCAAGTGCACGAAGTGCGCCACCTATGTGTTCCCGCCGCGGGAGAACAACTGTCCCAATCCCGCGTGCGACAGCGACACGCTCGCCCTGGTGCCGCTGTCCCGCCGCGGGAAGGTGTGGAGCTACACCGAGAACCGCTACCTGCCGCCGTCGCCGTATCCCAAAACCGATCCGTTCGAGCCGTTCGCGATCGCCGCGGTCGAGCTGGCCGACGAAGGCCTGATCGTGTTGGGCAAGGTCGTCGAGGGCACGCTGGCCGCCGACCTGCAGGTCGGGATGGAGATGGAGCTGACCACCATGCCGCTCTACACCGACGACGAGGGCGTCGAGCGCACCACCTACGCCTGGGAGGTCGCAAAGTGAGCGCACCCGAACCGCTGTACATCCTCGGCGCGGGCATGCATCCGTGGGGCAAGTGGGGACGCGACTTCACCGAGTACGGCGTCGTCGCCGCTCGCGCGGCCCTGGCCGAGGCCGGCCTGGACTGGCGTCAGATTCAGCTGGTGGCAGGCGCCGACACCATCCGCAACGGCTACCCCGGGTTTATCGCCGGGTCGACGTTCGCCCAGAAGCTCGGTTGGAACGGCGTGCCGGTGTCGTCGTCGTACGCGGCGTGCGCCAGTGGTTCGCAAGCCCTGCAGAGCGCCCGCGCCCACATCCTGGCCGGTTTCTGCGATGTCGCACTGGTGATCGGCGCCGACACCACGCCCAAGGGGGCGTTCGCTCCGGTCGGCGGGGAGCGCAAGAATGACCCGGACTGGCAGCGTTTCCACCTCATCGGCGCGATGAACCCGGTGTACTTCGCCCTGCTGGCGCGGCGGCGCATGGACCTCTACGGCGCAACCGCCGAGGACTTCGCGCAGGTGAAGGTCAAGAACTCACGCCACGGCCTGCAGAACCCGAATGCCCGCTACCGCAAGGAAACTGCGGTCGAGGATGTGCTGGCCAGCCCGGTGGTCTCCGATCCACTGCGCCAGCTCGACATCTGCGCAACCTCTGACGGTGCGGCCGCGCTGATCGTGGCTTCGAAGTCGTTCGCGGAGAAGCACCTTGGTTCCGTGGAAGGTGTCCCGTCGGTGCGGGCCATCTCGACCGTGACCCCGCGCTACCCGCAGCATCTGCCCGAATTGCCGGACATCGCAACGGATTCCACCGCTGTCGTGGCGGCGCCCGAGCGGGTGTTCAAGGATCAGATCCTCGACGCGGCATACGCCGAGGCGGGCATCGGACCCGAGGATGTCAGCCTCGCCGAGGTGTACGACCTGTCGACGGCACTCGAGCTGGACTGGTACGAGCACCTGGGCCTGTGCGCCAAAGGTGAAGGCGAGCAGCTGTTGCGGTCCGGCGCCACGACCATCGGCGGGCGGGTTCCCGTCAACCCGTCGGGCGGGCTGGCATGTTTCGGTGAGGCCATCCCGGCCCAGGCCATCGCGCAGGTGTGCGAGCTCACCTGGCAGCTGCGCGGCACCGCGACGGGCAGGCAGGTCGAGGGCGCGAAGGTCGGCGTCACCGCCAACCAGGGCCTGTTCGGCCACGGCTCGTCGGTCATCGTCGCGCGGTAGGTTTTTTGCGTCGTTTGCGCGAGCGTGCGTGTCTGTTGCTCGACACGCCGCCGCGCACCGGCATTTTGTGCACACTCCCGCAACGATGACGGCGTGAGCGAAACCGTCGTCGTCCGCGTCAAGCCGGGCAGCCGCAAGGGACCGCTGGTGGAACGCGGCGGCGACGGAGCGCTGACCATCTACGTGCAAGAGCGTGCCGTCGACGGCAAGGCCAACGAAGCTGTCTCGAAACTGCTTGCCCAACATCTTGGTGTGCCGCGTAGCCGCGTGGAGTTGGTCTCCGGAGCGACGGCACGGCTCAAGCGTCAGCTGAGGCCTGACGAGCGTGCGCATAATGCTGCTGAAACACGGCGTGTCGGGCAGCAGACACGCACGCTCGCGCAAACGAAACAACGGACTAGTGGTGGGCGGCCCTGGCAGGGGTGTGCTCGCAGGCGGCAGGCGGAGTCGGCGGAACGTCGAGCGAGGGGTTGCGGTCGAAGAAGCCGTAGGGCTTGAGCCAGAACGACACGATGTCGACCGGCATGATCGGCCAGTCCTCGGGGCGCGTGATGTGGTGGATGCCGAAGACATACCACAGCACCACATCGGTGTTCTCGATCGACCGGTTGGCCTTCGTCCACTCCGCAATCCCGGTGTCGGCCGCCGACTGGTTGACGAACTCGCCTGCCGGCCAACGCTCTTCGGGACTGTTCGGCGTGACCCACAGGGTGTGCCCGATGACGGTCGCGCGCTGGAAGACCGGTGACGCCGGATCGAACATCGCCGGAAACGCCCCGGTGGGAACGAGTTTGTAGGACGGATGGGTACCCAGGCCGTTGGTGACGTTGGTGTTCACCACCTTCCAGGCCCGCTGCGTGGCGAAGTTGGTGTCCTGCTTGCCCTCTTCCTCGGTGCGCAGCGGCTGGTTACGGGTCACCAGCGACAGTCCGAGCGGGTTGTCCGGGCCCATCGGTTCGGCGTACGACTCGGTCATGTACACCGTGTTGTCGCTGCCGTCGATGTCGAGATCCAGTCGGGCGATGAGGAAGTGCTGGTGGTACGGCGCGTAGGTGCGCTCGTCGACCAGGGTGCCATTGGGATGCGGCTGGCCGGGGGCCACCGGCGTGGTCACCATGATTCCGGTCGCGCGGACCTCGCACTCGATGTTGCCGTCCTGGTAGAACCGCCAGTACACCAGGTATTCGTAGTTGGCGACCGTGACGTGTGACGACACCGTGAGCCTGCGCATGCGGCGCACCTGTGCGCCGGAGTCGTGGTCGACGTGCTTCCACAGCACCGCATTGTCTTCCTCGTGGATGCACACGGCGTTCTTGATGGTGTACGGCTCACCCTTGCTGTTGTGCAACACCGCATCGAGGTAACGGATCTCACCGAGGCAGTCGCAACCCAATTCCAGCGAGGTGGTCATGAAACCGAGACCCCACTCGCCGATGTCGAACGCGGTGCGCCGGTAGTGGTCCACCGACGGGTCGCGGTAGGGCACCACCATCTCCGCGAACGACATCCGGTGCGCCACCGACCGTTCCGTGCCGCCGTCGCGGTAGCGCACGGTGTGCAGCGTCATCCCCTCGCGGTGGTTGAATCCCACCCGCAACGACCAGTTCTGCCACGTGAGCAGATTGCCGTCGAGCGTGAACGACGGACCTTCCGGCTGGGTGATGTTCAGCGGTTTCAACGGCTCGCGCGTGGACGCCGCACGAATGCGCTCGGGGATGTGCCGGGGTGCGTATTCGCCCATCACAGCGGGCTTTTCGCTGCTGCCGTCATCCTCGATGCGCAGCAGCTCCATGGTGTTGAGGTCGATCACGCAGTGCAGGCCGCTGACCGGATGTGCGTAGGGATTGGCGCCTTCGGACTCCTTGTACCACGTGTCCGACCAGCCGATGCGGCGGTCACGGAACTCCTGCGGGGCCACGGCATCCCCGTACGTCCAGGTGTCCATGAACACGTTGTCCATGTTGGTGATACCCCGCTTGGCCAACGCGGCGATCACATCGGGGTGGTTGCGCAATACCGCGTCGCACTCGGTGAACTCGTCGACGGTGAAGTTGGCCTGTACTCCCGGGACATGGTCGAACGACTCGACGTTGTCGTCGGTCAGCGAGACCACCGACTTGTAGGTCGCGTTCTTGGCCCGGTTCAGACAGATCGCCACGGCACGTCGCGGTGGCGTGGACCCTCCATTGTCGAACTCCGCCAGCTCTGCCTTCGACGGCTCGATGAGCTCCACCGATGCGATGCGCCAGCCGTCGCCCACACCATGTTCACGCCGCAATATCGCTGCCGCCGCGGTGAACTCGTCGGCGGACAGCGGATCCAGGGGGTAACTCACGCGACCACGGAACCACATTGGGCACCATGTGCGCAGCGGATCGCGCAGACTCAGCGGCCCGCCAGCGAAAAGCCTTCCCACGCCTGGCGTCGTTCGGCGGCAGGGTCGAACTCGACCCGAGGCACCCGGTCGAATACCAATACCGCACGCTTGTCGGCCGTGTAGGTCGGCCACCCCTCACCCGGTACCCCCGACCGCGCAAACGAGCGCCACCGCGACTGCACGTCCCGGGACACTCTGCGGGCCGACCGCTGGTCGGCCACCGCGGTCAACAACGAGCCGTATGTCGTTCGGTACGTGTCGAATACGGCCAGCAGTTCCATCGCGTGCGTGGCACCGAACCCCGACCAGCGCAGCGTGCGCGGGGCATAGTCGTAGCGGTACACGTACGTGGGGGCATGCCGGCTGTGCGCCTCGGCGATCTGCCAGGTGGCCGACCCGAATGCGAAGTCACCGCCGAGCTGTATACAGGCCGCGTCGCTGGGATAGTGCGGGTAGGCGGCCAGGATGCGGTCCCGATGGTGCGGCCCGGCGCTGGCAAACAACTTCTCGATCATCGGCTCGTTGGTGGGCAGCAGCGGCAGGAAGCGCGTGAACAACCGGCCTTCCTCGGCGTTGTTGCCGACGATCAACGGCAGCCGGTGCGCGGTGCCCTCGGCCATGGCCTCCACCGGATCGGCGGGCAGGAATTCGGTACCACTGGTCGGCCCGACCGGAAACGCGCCGGGCATGTCCGTCATGCCTCGCGAGATGAGTTGATCCAGCGCCTTTCCCAGCTCCGCCGGCCGGGCCGAGTGGATCGCCGCGGCGCCGCCGATCAGTTCCGCGAACTGCTCGGCGAGGACGGCCGCCGCGGTGGCGGTGCTGACCATCCCGCTGGCCGGGCTCTCCGAGATCGCCCGTGCGAACAGATCCTTGGCTGCCGGAACCGCCAACAGGGTGGCAACCGCCTGCGCGCCTGCGCTTTCCCCGAAGATCGTCACGTTGTGCGGATCGCCACCGAATGCCGCGATGTTGTCGCGGACCCACTGCAGTGCCAGCACCAGATCACGCAGGAACAGGTTGTCCTCGATCGGGCGTTCACGCGTGGATAGCGCCGACAGATCCATGCAGCCGAGCACGCCGAGCCGGTAGTTGACCGAGACGTACACACATCCGCGCCGGGCCAAGGCCGCACCGTCGTAGAGCGGGGTGGCCGAGCTGCCCAGGATGTAACCACCGCCGTGCACGAAGAACATCACCGGCAGGGGGTCGGGATGCGGCTTCTCCGGTGCGACGACGTTGAGCGTCAGGCAGTCCTCGCTCATCGCCTGATATTTGCCAACCCCGAGCATGGTGTAGCGGCGCTGCTGCGGCGCGCAGTTGCCGAACTCGTGGCAATACCGCACGCCGGGCCACGGCTCGGCGGGCTGCGGGGCGCGAAACCGCAGCGGACCCATGGGCGGTTGGGCGTACGGGATGGAACGCCACCGGTGCACCCCGTCACGGGTGAAACCTTCCACGATGCCGGTCCTGATGGTTGCCCGGACGGTCCGTTCGTGCATGAGCCCGACGGTAGCGAACATCACCGCCGCGCGCCGCGCCTGGGCGGCAGACACACCGGGTACCGCTAGCCTGACGGGATGCGGATTGCTGTGATCATCGCGGCGTCTGCGCTGCTGGCAGCGTGCTCGACCGGGGGCGGCGGGGAGAGTACATCGACGTCGCAGGACCGATTGTCGGTGCCGACCAGCTCAGCGCAGCCGTCCAGCGCCAAACCGACGCCGACGACGACAACCCCACCGGTGCCGACCGCGGCGCCACCCGTCGGGACCCCGATGTCCCAGGTCATTCGGTGGGTCGAGGCGGGCCCGCAGGCCGATCCGGCCGGTTTCCACACCGCGACGCGCGGCGGCGAGACCACCAACCTCGGTGACGACGTCGCATTCGTCACCACCGCGGGCAAGTGCGCCACCGACAAGCTGGTCAACGGGCAGCTGGCCTGCCTGGTGAAGGCCGACGGCCTGCCCGCCAAGCCGTCGGACGTGGAGGGCGAGTGGATCGCGGGGTGGGTGGACTTCACCGGGCCGACGCTGGAGGTCGGCTCCCTGCACGGTGACCCGGGCCGGTTCACCTACGGCGACGGGGCCAAGCTGCCCACCGGCGGATCGATCGCGTTCGGCGACTACCGCTGCCGCGCCGACAGCACCGCCCTCATCTGCGTCAACTACGCACACCAGTCCGGTATGCGGGTGAGCCAGGCGGGTGTGGAACCGCTCGGCTGCCTGAAGCCGACACCGCCGGCCGTCGGCATCGGAAGACAGTTCGGCTGCCCGACCTAACGCCAGCCGTCGGCCGCCTTGGCGGCCACCATCAGCGCGTCGCACAGCTGCCGCAACTCATCGGTGGCGGCGCCCTCGTCGACCGCGGTGGCAAGGTCCTCGGCTGCGCACCTGACCTGGTAGACGCGGTCGGACAGTTGGGCGGCCTCGTCGGCGGTCAGTACCACCGAATCCGGTGCAAGGGAGGTGCCCTTCACCAGCGCGCGCTGCTCGTAGGCCCGCTGGCGGCAGGACTGTCTGCAGTACTGACGCCGGCGCCCCATCCCGGCATCGGCTACTTCGCGTCCGCACCACCGGCACGGTTGCGGACGATGACGTCGGGCGATTCCGGTGGCCATGGCTCCCGACTGTAGACGGCCGCCTCTCGTGATCGGGGTATCATCGACGGTTGAGTCGGGAACCTGGCAACGCCATCAAGCGTTGATACATCCGGATAATTTCGCGTGAATGAGGAGTGTTGACGATGGCTGATCGTGTCCTGAGAGGCAGTCGCCTCGGAGCCGTGAGCTACGAGACCGACCGCAACCATGACCTGGCGCCGCGTCAGGTCGCGCGCTACCGCACCGACAACGGCGAAGAGTTCGACGTGCCGTTCGCCGACGATGCAGAGATCCCCGGCACCTGGCTGTGCCGTAACGGTATGGAGGGCACCCTCATCGAGGGTGATGTGCCTGAGCCCAAGAAGGTCAAGCCGCCCCGCACCCACTGGGACATGCTGTTGGAGCGCCGTTCGGTCGAGGAACTCGAAGAGCTGCTCAAGGAACGTCTCGACCTGATCAAGAACAAGCGTCGCGGCAGCTGACGCCGCTTACAAGTGAGCGAGGGTGCGCTTCGGTGCACCCTCGCTACTTTTTTGTCTAGCTCGAAGCTCCGCGGGCACGGTCCAGGCGGCCCTTGAGGCCCCACTCGGCGACCTTGAACATCGCCTCGCGGATGTTGGACCCGCTCATCTTCGAGACGCCCAGCTCACGTTCGGTGAAGGTGATGGGCACCTCGACGACGCTGAAGCCGTTGTTGATGGCCCGCCAGGTCAGGTCGATCTGGAAGCAGTAGCCCTTGGAGTCCACCGCGGAGAGATCGATCTTCTCCAGCACTTCGCGCCGGTAGGCGCGGTATCCGGCGGTGATGTCGTGGATGCCCACGCCAAGCAGGAACCGTGAATAGGTGTTGGCGGTCTTGGACAACACCAGCCGGCGGCGCGGCCAGTTGCGCACCGTGCCTCCTGAGACGTACCGCGAGCCGATGGCCAGGTCGGCGCCCGCGTCGACGGCGTCGAGCAGCCGGTAGAGCTCCTCGGGAGCGTGGCTGCCGTCGGCGTCCATCTCCACGAGCACCGAGTAGCCCCGGCCCAGGCCCCACGCGAATCCGGCGAGATAGGCCGCCCCCAGGCCGGCCTTGCTGGTGCGGTGCATGACGTGCACGCGGTCCGGATCGGCCAGGGCCAGCTCGTCGGCCAACTGACCGGTGCCGTCGGGGCTGCCATCGTCGACGATCAGCACATGGACGTCTGGCCGGGCACGGTGGACCCGCCCCACGATCAACGGCAGGTTCTCCCGCTCGTTGTAGGTGGGGATGATGACCAAGGTGCGCCGGCTGGGGGTGGCATCGTCCTGGCGAGGGGTCTCCCCCGAGCTCGCTCCGTCACCGGGGACTGTCATGTGACTCCTTCATCGTCGCCGGCGTTCGCCTTCCGGCGCCGGAACATTCTTGGCACGAACTGGCCATTTTGCCGTATCGCCATGACCGCCGCCGCAACAGCGGCCCCGAAACCGGCCACCACCAGCACCGCTTGCAGCGCGGGCCCCCATCGGGTGGCTGTTGTCAGGTCGGATTTGAGGCGGATCTGACTGTCGAGATACGCCGGCTGGAACCATTCGGTGCGGGCCAGCTCGCGGCCGTCGGGCGCGATCACCGCGCTGATGCCGGTGGTGCCGGCAACCACCACGTAGCGGTCGTGTTCGACGGCCCGCAGCTTGGCGAACGACAGCTGCTGGGCGCTCATGGTCGCGTCAAACGTGGCGTTGTTGGACGGCACCGCCAGCACCTGGGCCCCGTTGAGGACCGATTCGCGGGCGGCCCGGTCGAAGATCACCTCCCAGCACGTGGTGACCCCGATGGGTACGCCCGCGGCATGCACGACGCCGTCGCCGGTACCCGGCACGAAGTAGCCTGCGCGGTCGGCGTACGACGACAGGTGCCGGAAGAAGCCGCGCCACGGCAGGTATTCGCCGAACGGTTGGACGATCTGCTTGTCGTGGCGATCACCGGGGCCGGTGGCCGGGTCCCACACGATCACGGTGTTGTTGGCGACGGGATTGTCCGGCGTGTAGCCGTCGGCTTTGACGACGCCGCCGACCAGGATCGGCGCCTTGATCGCGTTGGCCGCGGCGCTGATCTGCGCGGCGGCGTCGGCGTTGGCCAGCGGGTCGATGTCGGAGGAGTTCTCCGGCCAGATGACGAACATCGGCTGCGCGGCCCGGCCTGCCCGGACATCGTCGGCGAGCAGCCCGGTCTCGCGGACGTGGTTGTCGAGCACGGCACGTCGTTGCGCGTTGAATTCCAGGCCCAGCCGGGGAACATTGCCCTGCACCGCCGCGACGGTCACCGACGGTTCATCGGCGACGCCGACAGCGGAGTGCCGCACCTCCGGCCACAACAACGCGGTGCCCAACAGCACCACCGACACACACACGCCGGGAAGCACGACCGCAGGGGGCGGCACGCCGGGCTTGTGACCGTGGTGCCACCACTGGACGATCTCGCACGCCACCAGGGTCAGGCTGAAGGCGGCCAGCGCGACGGCGAACGACACCAGCGGCGCCCCGCCCACCCGCGCGATCGGCAGCAGCGGGCCGTTCGACTGCCCGAACCCGACCACGCCCCACGGGAATCCGCCGAACGGCACGGTCGACTTGAGCCATTCCGCCGCAACCCACACCGCGGCGAACCACAACGGCCAGCCCGGCAACTGCCGGACCAGGACAGCCAACAACCCGAACACCCCGCAGAACACCGCCTGCAGCGCCGCCAGTGCCAGCCACGGCACGGGACCCACCAAGCCGCTGATCCACGGCAACAGCGGGACATAGAACGCCAGCCCGAACACGAATCCGTAGCCGAAGCCACCGGCGCGGGTGGTCGATGGCAGCGTCAGCACCCAGCCCAGCAGCGCCAGCCCCACGAACGCCGTCGCCCACCAGCCCACGGACGGGAAACTCGCCCACAGCAAGAGGCCGCTTCCGACGCTGGCACCGAGCTGGGCCCAGCGGTCGAGGGTCGCACGGCCGAACCGGCGTCCCCACGCGGTCAGCGCAGCGACGCGCTCCGACCGGGAGGTACGAGAGTCGGTACCCGCGTCGGCATCGTCGATCTCGACGTCTTCGTCGAGACCGGGCCCGTCCTCGTCGTCGTCGAATTCACTCTCGAGGTCGTCGTCCTCGCGCTCGTCGTCATCGTCGTCGGCGACCGCCGGCAGCACCTCGGTGACATCGTGTGGCCGGGCCCGCAACCGTTCGAACCGATGGCGGTCGCTAGCCATGGATGACGACACCCCGATGAACGGTCTGCCTGCAGCGCGGCAGGTCGACTCCAGCGGCCAGCCGCGGCAGCGCAGGCACCCGCGACCGTGGGTCGGTGGACCAGCGCTGCACGGCGTTCGCCGGTGCGCTGACCTCCAGATCGTCGGCATCCCAGATCGCGTAGCTGGCGACCGCGCCGGGGACCAGGGTGCCGGTGACACCGTCGCGCACCCCGCCGGCGCGCCAGCCGCCTCGGGTGGCCGCGGCGAACGCGGCGCGCGGGGACACCGCGCTGCCCGGGGTGCGGTGTTCGACGGCCGCGCGCACGGTCTGCCAGGGGTTCATGCTGGTGACCGGGGTATCGGAGCCGAACGCGAGGGGCACGCCTTCGGATGCTAACAGCGCAAACGGGTTGAGCCGATGGACTCGGTCAGGCCCGAGACGCTGAGCGTACATACCGTCGTCACCGCCCCACAGCGCATCGAAGTTGGGCTGCATGCTGGCGATGACGCCCCACGATCCGAGCTGGGCGGCCTGGGCCGCGCTGACCATCTCCAGATGTTCCAGCCGGTGCCCGCAGCGCGCGACCGCGGGCGCCCCGAACGCGTCGACGACGACGGCCAGCGCCTCGACGACAGCGGTGACGGCAGCGTCCCCGATGACATGGAATCCGGCGGTGATGCCGGCCTCGGTGCACGCGCGCAGGTGGGCGGTGACGGTGTCGGTGTCCAGGTAGCAATTGCCGCAGGTGTCGGGCGCGTCGGCGTACGGCTCGTGCAGCCGCGCGGTGCGCGATCCCAGGGCGCCGTCGACGAACAGGTCACCGGCCAGCCCGCGGGCGCCCGTCTCGCCGATCAGTGTCCTGGCCTGGGCGGCGTCGGTGACGGCTTCGCCCCAGTACCCGACGATCTCGACGCCGTGGTCGAGTCGGCGCAGGTCCAGCCAATCGTCGAGGCCGCCGATCTCGGGGCCCGCGCATTCGTGGACCGCAGCGATACCGTGGCCGGCTGCGTGGTCGAGGGCCGCGAGCCGTGCGGCGTGACGTTGGGCCGGTGTGAGGCGCTCGCGGGCCGCGGCACGGACGAGATGGTGGGCGTCGGCGCGCAGCGGGCGGTGCGGATCGAAGCCCGCCGCGTCGGCCAGCCCGGGCGCCAGCGCACGCAACGCGCTGCTGGCGGCTGCCGAGTGCACGTCGACCCGGGCCAGGTAGGCCGGGCGGTTGCCCAGCACGGCGTCCAGGTCGGCAGTGGAGGGCGGGGTGCGTTCGGGCCAGCTCGACTCGTCCCAGCCGTGGCCCCAGATCGGGCCGTCCGGGTGCCGCCGCGCATGGTCGCCGAGCAGTCGCAGACACTCGGCCAGTGAGGTGGCCGCGCGCAGGTCCAGACCGTCGAGGTTGAGCCCGGTGGCGGTGAGGTGGACGTGACTGTCGACGAACGCGGGAGCGACGAAGCCGCCGTCGAGGTCGACGACGCGGGCGTCGGAGAACTGCAGGCGGCCGACGTCGTCGCTGCCGAGCCATGCGATCACGCCGTCGCGCACGGCGAAGGCGGTGGCGTCGGGGTGGGCGGGACTATGGATCCGCCCGTTGATCAGGAGTGTGGTCAAAGGCTGGTTGGGGGTGTGCGGCTAGGCCGTGGGCGGCAGACGATGCGGTTCGGGCTGGAAGTCGGTGACGTCAGCGTCGATGACTTCGCCGTCAATGTAGTCGCCGCGACTGCCGTAAGCGGCAGCGGCACCGCCGGGCCAGGTGAAGCCGGGTGCCCCGACAGTGACGATCGGTATCCGCTTGGCCGCCATCGCCGTCAGCATCGGACGTGCCGCAGCCCTGGTCGGCGGCAGCAGCAACAGCACTCCCAGCACCGAGCTCGCCAGGCCGGGGATCACCACCAGCACGGTGCCCAACGCGACCAGCAGGCTGTCGGCGGGCGCGGACGCATCGGCGAAGCCGGAGCGCAGCCGGCGGATCTGCCGGTTCAGCTGTGAACCCGCCAACGCCAACCCGACGACGAAGCTGGCCAGCAGCAACAGCACGGTCCAGCCGAAGCCGATGGTGGCCACGAGGGCGATGATCACCGCCATCTCGACCAGTGCGTAGATGCCGAACAGCCGCTTTGCCATGTGTGTTCAACGTTTCGCGGGGCCGACGGGTTCCGTCCCGCGGGAATCAGGCAGGCGCGGCCTGGACCTCGATGGCGGCGTGCACCTTGTCGATGCCGCCGCGCAGCAGCGCCTGCGGGATGAAGTACCACGCGTGGTTCCAGTACCGCTTGATGATCTTGTCGAACACGCGGCGGGTATCGGCCTTCGGCAGCATCCGGGCGACCGCCTCGACGGGTTCGCCCTTGACCTTGCCGAGCACGCCGCACCTCTGGATGGTCACGCGCGGCGTGTTCTGGATGCGCCGGGTCTTCCAGGAGCCGTCGTCGGTGATGATCAGCAGCTTGTCGCCGTCGGGCACGCCCCACACCGGCGTCGGTTTGGGCTTGCCGTCCTTGGTGAAGGTGGTCAGGAGCAGGTATTTCTCGCGGTATACGTCATCAAAGCTGGGCATCGTCGGTCTGATTCACCGCTTTCAGTTCGATCGAAACGTTGTTCTTCATGCCCCCGCGCAGCTTCGAGAAGACGTTGAACGCCTTGCCGATCAATCCGTAGCGCTTCCCGATCGCGTCGTAGGTGGCGCCGTTGTGGGTCTTGTCCAGGATGCGGGCCGTCGCCTCGACCGCCTCGCTCTTGGGGTTGCCCCGTGCGTCGCACGCGGCGAGGGTGACCCGCGGGGTGTTGCGGATGCGCTTGACCTTCCAGGACTTCTCCTGGGTGATCACCAGCAGCCGGTCCCCGACGGGTGCGGCCCAGATGGGGGTGGGCTTGGGACGGCCGTCCTTGGTGAACGTGGTCAGCAAGATGTACTGCGCCTTGGCAACATCGGCGAACGTCACGGACATGCGCCCAATCTAGCCGGGGCTCAGCCTTCCAGCTCGCCCTCGGTTTCGAGCAGCACCTGCCGCAGCCCGTCGAGCGTGGCCTGCTCGGGCTGTTCCCACATCCCGCGGCCTGCGGCCTCCAGCAGGCGCTCGGCGATGCCGTGCAGCGCCCACGGGTTGGATTCGGCCATGAACTTGCGGTTCTCGTCGTCCAGCACGTACTCGGCAGAGAGCCGCTCGTACATCCAGTCCGCCATGACATGCGCGGTGGCGTCGTAGCCGAACAGGTAGTCGACCGTGGCGGCCATCTCGAACGCGCCTTTGTAGCCGTGCCTGCGCATCGCGGTGATCCAGCGTGGATTGACCACGCGGGCCCGGAACACCCGCGTGGTCTCCTCGTTGAGGGTGCGGGTGCGCACCGCGTCGGGCCGGGTGTTGTCGCCGATGTAGGCGGCGGGAGCCGTGCCGGTCAGCGCGCGCACGGTGGCCACCATGCCGCCGTGGTACTGGAAGTAGTCGTCGGAATCGGCGATGTCGTGTTCCCGGGTGTCGGTGTTCTTGGCTGCCACGGCGATACGCCGGTACGCGCGGTTCATGTCGTCGGCAGCGGGCCGGCCGTCCAGATCGCGGCCATAGGCGAATCCGCCCCAGGCCGTGTAGACCTCGGCGAGGTCCGCGTCGTCCCGCCAGTTGCGGCTGTCGATCAGCTGCAGCAGGCCTGCGCCGTAGGTTCCCGGCTTCGAGCCGAAAATCCGTGTGGTGGCCCGCCTTTGGTCACCGTGCTGGGCGAGGTCGGCTTGCGCGTGGGCGCGCACATAGTTGTCGTGCGCGGGTTCGTCGAGACCGGCGACCAGCGCGACGGCGTCGTCGAGCATGGTGACCACATGTGGGAAGGCGTCCCGGAAGAAGCCGGAGATGCGGACCGTGACGTCGATGCGGGGCCTGCCCAGTTCGGCCAGGTCGATCGGCTCGAGGCTCACTACCCGGCGGGACGCGTCGTCCCACACGGGCCGGACACCCAGCAGCGCAAGCACTTCGGCGATGTCGTCGCCGGCGGTACGCATGGCCGAGGTGCCCCACACCGACAATCCCACCGACGCCGGCCAGCGGCCGTGGTCCTCGTGGTAGCGGGCCAGCAGCGAATCCGCCATCGCCACACCGGTTTCCCAGGCCAGCCGCGACGGCACCGCCTTGGGGTCGACCGAGTAGAAGTTGCGTCCGGTGGGCAGCACGTTGACCAGCCCACGCAGCGGCGAGCCCGACGGCCCGGATTCGATGAATCCGCCGGACAGTGCGCGCAGCACCTGGTCGATCTCCCCTGCCGTGGCCGCCAGTCGCGGCACCACTTCGGTTGCGGCGAACCGCAGGATGGCGGTCAGGTCGGCGTTGTCGGTGAGGGTGTCGACCGCGTCGGCACATATGCGGTCCACCGCTTCGGCACATATGCGGTCCACCGCAGCCGCGTCCCACCCGCTTGCCTGTAGGGCCGCGACCAGTTCCCGGGCCTTGGCCTCAGCGGTGTCGACGGCGGTCCGCTCGTCGCTACCGTCCTCGACGAGTCCGAGGGCCTGCCGAAGGCCGGGCACGGTCTGCTCACCGCCGAAGAGTTGGCGGGCCCGCAGGATCGCCAGCACCAGGTCGAGTTCGCCTTCGCCCGTGGGCTTTTCGCCGAGGATGTGCAGGCCGTCGCGGATCTGCACATCCTTGATCTCGCACAGCCAGCCGTCGACGTGCAGCAGCATGTCGTCGAAGCTGTCCTCGTCGGGGCGGTCTGCCAGGCCCAGGTCGTGGTCCATCTTGGCGGCGCGCATCAGCGTCCAGATCTGCTGGCGGATGGCCGGGAGCTTGCCCGGATCCAGCGCGGAGATCGTGGCGTGCTCGTCGAGCAGCTGTTCGAGTCGTGCGATGTCGCCGTAGGTTTCAGCGCGGGCCATCGGCGGGATCAGATGGTCGACGAGGGTGGCGTGCGCCCGCCGTTTGGCCTGGGTGCCCTCCCCCGGATCGTTGACCAGGAACGGGTAGATCAGCGGCAGATCGCCGAGGGCGGCGTCGGTGCCACACGCGGCGCTCATGCCGAGGGCCTTGCCGGGCAGCCATTCCAGGTTGCCGTGCTTGCCCAGGTGCACCACTGCGTCGGCGTTGAACGAACCCGGGAACGTCGCGTCGAGCCATCGGTAGGCGGCCAGGTAGTGATGGCTCGGCGGCAGGTCCGGGTCGTGGTAGATCGCCACGGGGTTTTCGCCGAAGCCGCGCGGGGGCTGCACCATCAGCACGACATTGCCGGATTGCATTGCCGCGACGACGATCTCACCTTCGGGATCACGGGTGCGGTCGACGAACAGCTCCCCCGGCGGAGGACCCCAGTGCTCGACCACCGCGTCAGCCAGTTCCGCGGGCAAGGTGGCGAACCACTCCCGATAGTCCTTGGCGGGCACGCGGATCGGGTTGCCGGCCAACTGTCCGTCGGTGAGCCAGTCGGGATCCTGCCCGCCGCGTTCGATCAGCGCGTGGATGAGTGCGTCACCATCTCGGGATTCCACACCGGGTATCCCGTCGACGTCGCCGAGGTCGTAGCCGGCCGCGCGCATGGCCCGCAGCAGCGCCACCGCGCTGGCCGGGGTGTCCAGGCCGACGGCATTGCCGATGCGGGCGTGTTTGGTCGGGTAGGCCGAGAAGACCAGGGCCACGCGCTTTTCCGCGGCCGGTATGGCACGGAGCCGGGCGTGCCGCACAGCGAGGCCGGCCACCCGGGCGCAGCGCTCGGGGTCGGCCACGTAGGAGATCAGGCCCTCGTCGTCGATCTCCTTGAACGAGAACGGCACCGTGATGATGCGGCCGTCGAATTCGGGCACCGCGACCTGACTGGCCACGTCCAGCGGGGACAGCCCGTCGTCACTGGTGGCCCAGTCCGACCTCGATCCCGTCAGGCACAGCCCCTGCAGGATCGGAATGTCCAGCGCGGCAAGGTGAGCCACGTTCCAGGAATCGTCGGCCCCGCCGGCCCCGACCGTGGCGGGCGTTGCGCCGCCTGCGGCCAGCACGGTCGTGATCAGGGCGTCGGCGGTGCCGAGGAGCTCGAGCAATTCGGTTTCGGCGGTGCGCAGCGAGGCGCAGAACACCGGAAGCGGCCTGCCGCCTGCGTTCTCGATGGCCGTGCACAGCGCATCGACGTAGCCGGTATTGCCCGCGAGGTGTTGTGCGCGGTAGTAGAGCACCGCGATGGTCGGCCCGTGACCGGCAGCGGCCGGCCGGTCCAGCCGGCCCCAGCTGGGCGTGGTGACCGGCGGGGCAAAGCCGAACCCCGTCATCAGCAGGGTGTCGCACAGGAACGCGTGCAGGTTTCCCAGGTTCTCGGTACCGCCCTGGGCCAGGTACACGTGAGTTTGCAGGGCGACGCCCTGCGGCACCGACGAATGCCCCATCAGTTCGGCGTCCGGGGATTGCTCGCCGCTGACCACGACGGTCGGCACGCCGCTGGCCACGACCGCGTCGATGCCGTCCTGCCAGGCCCGGTAGCCGCCGAGGATCCGCACCACGGCGACGGACACCCCGGCGAGCAGGTCGTCGAGCTCACCGGGGATCAGCCGTGACGGGTTGGCCCAGCGGTACCCCGCCCCGCTGGCGCGGGCCGCGATCAGGTCCGTGTCGGACGTCGACAGCAGCAGGACGGTGGGATTCGGGGTGAGGTCAGCAGCGGACGGCACCCGTCATTCGTACCGCACCGGGCCGCTGGAATCAGGGCCGGGTTTCGCCGAAGCGGTTGTGCCAGGACTGGCGGTAGGGGCGGCCGGCCGCGGCGACGAGCACCAAGACGAGCGCTGCGAATACGCCAAATGCAAACATGGTCGTTCCTCTCGTGTAGCTGGCGGTTATCCCGATACCGGCGGTATCGGATTCTCGAACGACGGTACGTCCGATCTCGGCGAAAATCCCCAACATGTAAGGGAGCGAACAGCATTCCCGACCAGTGACGCCAGTCACATCCGGCGTCCGGCGCCCCATGCCGACTCATGCACGAACGGGCGCACCACCAGTACGTAGAGCACCGCGACGGCGACCGGAACCAGCAGCGGCAGCCAGCGCACGCTCAGCGGCACCATCGCCGCGGCAAGCACCACGACGCCGAATCCGACTGCGCCCGCCATGCTCGGCCCGGTCGTCGTCACCACTGCCGGCGTCTCGACGGCATGCCGGATCACCAGGTAGGCGGTCGCCGACAGGCCCGCCAGCGCGGCATATGCCGGCGCCGGGTCGCTCAGCGCCAGCGCAGCCGCGGCTGCCAGCACTGCGGCGGTGCTCGCCGGTCGGACGGCCAGTCCTGCCAGCACCCCGACAGCGGACAGGGCCGCGGCCACCAGGGCCGGACCGTCGGCCGGTACGGCGACCGCCGCGGCCATCAGCAGCCCGAAGACCGTCGAGAAACTGCGCGGGGCCGGTTGTGCGGACACCTCAGGACCGCCGGGTTCGGTGCCGGCCGGGCACCAGTCGCATCGCGTCGGCGAGGGCACCGTCGCCCGTCCAGTGCACGACATCGACGCCGATGGTGCTCATGTCCCGGTACATCGCCGACCGCTGCAGCGCCCACATCCGGCCGGCGAGGGGATCCAGATCGTCGCCGAACGGCGCACCGTCGAGGACATCGACCGCGACCACGGCGTGACCCCGCTTGCACAGCTCGATCAGCGCGAGCGCGAATTCGGTGCTCAGCAGCGTGGAAAAGGCCACGACGATGGCGCCCGGCGGCACGGCTGCGCGCGGGGCGAGGGTGCCGGTGAGGGTCTCGAATCCATCACCCGAGCCCAGGACCGTGTCGAGGACGCGGTAGAACTGCCGCCTGCCGATGTCGACGCCGAGCCAGCGCGGCCGGTAGCCGCCCAGCGCCACGATGCCCGCCCGGTCGCCGTTGCGCAGGGCGGTCTGAATCACTTGCGCGGCGCCGCGCGCGGTGCGCTCGGTTGCCTCGGTGGCCGGCCCGGGGGCCTGGGCGTGGGTGTCGATCAGCACGACCACGTCGGCGCCGCGGTCGGTCAACCGTTCGGTGACGTGCAACCGGCCCCGGCGTGCGCTCACCGGCCAATTGACGGTCCGCAGCTGATCGCCGGGAACATAGGGCCGCACGTCGGCGTACTCGACGCCGGGACCGGTATGGCGCGTCAGGTGCACCCCGAGGCGGTCGGGCAGCTCGGTGCGCGGCAGCGGCGTCGCCTGCGGCGCGGCCCGGGGGAAAACGTATATCTCGCAGGCGTCGACCGTGTCGACGCCGAGGAGCAGGCCCCCCGGGGCGGTCGCCTCGACGGTGGCGCGCACCGGGTAACGGCCCCACCGCGGCGCACTGGCACACACCGTCCTCCGCTCACGCGTGGCCCCTTCGACGGTGGTCAGCTGCATCCCGGCGGTCGGCGTGACCGTCAGCGCGGCGGGCGCACCCGTCACCGCCACCGATACCTGCGCCTGCTCCGACTCGAAGCACCGGACCACGGCGGGTTGACCCGACACCCGGATCGCGCCCACCGGCCGCTGCCACCGCACCGAGCACAGCACCCCGATCATCGGCGCCGCGAAAACCAGCAGCTGCCAACGGGATCCGATCACGGCCACGGCCAATGCCGCCGCCACCACGGTGAGCAGCGACTTGGCCAGCGGCGCGGCCCGCCACCGCAGCTGCGCATCGACGACAGTGGTGTCGGACATGATCAGCTCGGCTCGTGACCGGCACGCGGCACAGGCAGCCGGCGCAGCAGCTCGGTCATCACATCCGAACCGTGGATGCTGCGCACCCACATCTCCGGGCGCAGGCTGATCCGATGTGACATGGCCGCAACCGCAAGCGTTTTCACGTCCTCGGGAATCACGTAGTCGCGGCCGAGCAACAGCGACCTGGCGCGGGCCAGCTGCACCAGGTCCAGCTCGGCGCGTGGGCTCGCGCCGACCGCGACCTGCGGGTGATGCCGGGTCGCGGCAGCCAGAGCGACGACGTAGTGCAGCACATCGTCGTGGACGGTCACCTGCTCCACCGCCTCGCGCATCGCGAGAAACTGTGGCCCGTCGATGATCTGGTTGACCACGTGCTCGGCCGAGCCGCGCTCGAGACGACGGCGCAGCATGTGCAACTCGTCCTGTTCGGAGAGGTACTTCAGTTCCAGCCGCACGGCGAAGCGGTCCAGCTGCGCCTCCGGCAACGGATAGGTGCCCTCGTACTCGATCGGGTTGTCGGTCGCCAGCACGATGAACGGAGCCGGCAACCGATGGGTGTGGCCGTCGATGCTGACCTGTCCCTCCGCCATCGCCTCCAGCAGTGCGGCCTGGGTCTTGGGTGGGGTGCGGTTGATCTCGTCGGCCAGCAGCAGGTTGGTGAAGATCGGGCCCTGGCGGAATTCGAAACTGCCCGACTGCATGTCGTACACCGTCGATCCCAGCAGATCGGCGGGCAGCAGATCCGGCGTGAATTGCACGCGCGTGAACTTCAATCCGAGCGCCGCCGCGAAAGACCGGGCGATCAGGGTCTTGCCGAGTCCGGGCAGGTCTTCGATCAGCACGTGGCCCCGCGCGAGCAGCGTTGTGAGGATGAGCGTGAGCGCGGCCCGCTTGCCGACCACCACCCGCTCGATCTCGTCGAGCACGCCCTGCGCGGTGGCCGCTGCCGACGACAGCGCGGACACTCCGGTCATAACCGCTCCAATCGCCGCAGGATCTCGTCGAGCACCGCTCGGCCCGGCCCCGGTTGTTCGGCAGCCGCTCCGGTGCCGATGACGTTGTCGGGATCGACCCATTGCCACAGCTCGGGGCCGAACAGCATGCGGCCGGTGACGACGAACGCCGTGGGATCCGCAGCCTGCCGGTGTCCGGAGGCAGCCGCGAATTCCCTTGCCAGCCGTGGCCGCAGGTGCCGATCCCACTGCAACCGCGTCGAGTCAGCCCGCTGGATCAGCAGATCGGTCTGAGATCTCCACTGCGCCAACAGTTCTGCGGCATCATCGACGGCGTGATCGGACTCTTCCGGCTCCGTGTCGTCGCGCAGCGACCATCGCAGGGCCACCAGCAGCGCCGCTACCGCCGCGCCGGCACTCCACGCCACCACCCGGCGGTCAGGCACGATCACCGCGACCACCTCGACGAGAACCACCAACAGCAGCCCGGCAACCACGGTCTTCTTCATGCCAGGCTCCGCAATTCGGCCAACACCCTGCGCAGCGCCTGGATCGCGGCCTCGCGATGCGCCTCGTTCATCACATGCGGGCTGAACCTCGCCTCGGTGAAGAGCTCGACGAGTTCGGTTGCGCTGTCGGCCGACAACGCGTGGTGCTGCACAGCTCGTTCCAGTACCTCCGACGGCGTATCGGAGGCCAGCGGCACCGCCCCGGGGGCGTGCGCCAGTGCGCGCTCCATCGCGACATAGCAGGCGATGATGGCCGCGCGCGGGTCACGGCTCAGATCGCCGATTTCTTCCAGGCCGAGTTCGGCTGCGCGGGCTAACCTTTCGGGCCCGCGCGGCATGTGGCGTGGCGCCGAGCGGATTCCGTCCTGCGGGAGCCCCTGTGGCTGCCCGGCACGCCGGGCAGCTCTGGCGATGCCGAATCCCACGATCATCAGCAGCGCGATCGTCGTGGCCGCGAGATAGCCGAACGCGCTCGGCGCCGAACCGGTCGGATCGGGCCGACGGTTGGGAACCGAGCTGGGCGGCGCCGGAGTCTGCGTGGCAGGCCCGGGCACCGGGAGCACGGGCGTCGCGGTCAGCCGGGTGATCAGCACGAGGAGGAGCAACCATGCCAGGACCACGGCAATGGCGAGCAACACCCAGCGCCAGCGCACGCGGACCCGCAGGCCGCGCAGTTCCAGCCGGCCGATGCCGTCACCCCCACCGGTGTCGGCGGGCTTGCGCGGCGCGGTGAACACGGCGAAGGCGAATCCGGCAAGGGCCACCGCGAGCAGGACGACGAGAGCGACGAGACTGGCGGGCGAATCGGATGATGGCGGTGCCTGGGCGCGGGTCACGCCGGGCAGGTGACCCCGCACGGCCACGGCAGCGACCACCAGGAGCACGAGCACTGTGGCCGTGCGCCCCGTCGTCCTGTCGATATCCGGCATCGCCTGCACAATCGTCGCACGAATTCAGGGCGCGGCCAGGAAGTTCCTAGAATGGAGCCGGACATGACCCGAACCCGCGACGACGATGCCTGTCCCGGCGCACTGACCGTGCACCGGGCCGCCGACGGCGCCCTGGCCCGGATCCGCCTGGCCGGCGGCATGATCACCCCGGCACAGCTCACCAGCCTGGCCGAGGTGGCCGATGAATTCGGCTCCCCCGCAATGGAACTCACGTCGCGCGGGAATGTTCAGCTGCGCGCGATCACCGACACGGATGCAGTGGCCGCGGCGTTGACCGACGCCGGTCTGTTGCCCTCGCCCTCGCACGAGCGCGTCCGCAACATCGTCGCGTCCCCGCTCTCGGGGCGCTCCGGCGGGCTGGCCGATGTGCGGGGACTGGTCGGCGAACTGGACCGGGGCATCCAAGCGCATCCGGCGCTGGCCGAACTGCCCGGCCGGTTCTGGTTCAGCCTCGACGACGGCACCGGCGACGTATCCGGGCTGGCCGCCGACGTCGGCGCCCATATGCTCGACGCGGACACGGCGGCCCTGCTGCTGTCCGGTACCGACACCGGAGTGCGATTGACGGTCGCGGACGTGGTGCCGACGCTCGTCGAGACGGCGGCGCGATTCGCCGCCATTCGCGGAACGTGCTGGCGGATCAACGAACTCGACAACACCACGCCGCTGCTGGCCGGACGTGCGATCACTGCTGCCGTCGGGACGCGGTGGCCGCCGACAATACGGCCCCCGGTCGGTTGGATCGAGCAGCGCGACGGCCGGATCGCCCTCGGCGCGGGTGTGCCGCTCGGTGTCCTGCAGGCCCGCACCGCGCAGTTCCTGGCCGCGATCGAGGCGCCGCTGGTGATCACGCCGTGGCGGTCGGTATTGGTGTGCGACCTCGACGAGGGTGTGGCGGACGTGGCGCTGCGGGTGCTGGCGCCGATGGGGCTGATCTTCGACGAGAATTCCGCGTGGCTGGACGTCAGTTCCTGCACCGGCAGCCCGGGATGCGCCAAATCACTGGCCGATGTGCGGGCCGACGCCGCCGAGGCGGTCAACACCCCCGCGGGGGTCCACCGGCATTTCGTCGGCTGCGAGCGAGCCTGCGGCAGCCCGCCGGTGGGTGAGGTGCTGGTGGCAGGCGAGGATGGGTACCGCGCACGCGAGGAGCAAGACCAATAACGCCGGAGGACCCGCTCGCCGTAGTGTGTTCGCGTGCTCGACTACATCCGCGACGCCGCCGAGATCTACCGGCAGTCGTTTGCGACGATCCGCGACGAGGCTGACCTGGACCGTTTTCCCGCCGACGTCGCGCGGGTGGTGGTCCGGCTGATCCACACCTGCGGGCAGGTCGACGTGGCCGAACACGTCGCGTTCAGCGCCGACGTGGTCACCAGGGCACATGCCGCGCTGGCTGCGGGCGCGCCGGTGCTGTGCGATTCGTCCATGGTGGCGGCGGGCATCACCCGCTCGCGGCTCCCCGCCGACAACGAGGTGGTATCGCTGGTCGCCGATCCGCGCGCCCCTGAACTGGCGACCCGGTTGGGCAGCACGCGCTCCGCGGCTGCCGTCGACCTGTGGGCCGACCGCCTCGGCGGCTCGGTGGTGGCGATCGGCAATGCGCCGACGGCCCTGTTCCGGCTGCTCGAACTGCTCGACGAGGGCGCCGCGGTGCCCGCCGCGGTGCTCGGTGGTCCGGTCGGTTTCGTCGGGTCCGCCCAATCCAAGGAGGAACTGATCGAGCGCCCCCGCGGAATGTCCTATCTGGTGGTGACCGGCAGGCGCGGCGGTAGCGCGATGGCCGCCGCCGCCGTCAATGCGATTGCGAGCGAACGCGAATGACGACCAGGGGAACCCTGTATGGCGTCGGGCTGGGCCCGGGTGATCCGGAACTGGTGACGGTCAAGGCCGCTCGCCTGATCGGCGAGGCCGACGTCATCGCCTATCACAGCGCCCGGCACGGGCACAGCATCGCCAGGAGCATCGCCGAACGGTATCTGCGGGCAGGCCAGGTCGAGGAGCACCTGGTGTACCCGGTGACCACCGAGACCACCGACCATCCGGGCGGGTACGCGGGTGCGATGGAGGACTTCTACGCCGAATCCGCCGAGCGCATCGCGGCGCACCTGGAGGCCGGCCGCAACGTCGCCCTGTTGGCCGAGGGCGACCCCCTGTTCTACAGCTCGTACATGCACATGCACACCCGGCTCACCGAGCGGTTCGACGCCGTCATCGTGCCCGGGGTGACGTCGGTCAGCGCCGCTTCGGCCGCGACCGGCACACCGCTGGTGCAGGGCGACGAGGTGCTCACGATCCTGCCCGGCACGCTGCCCGCCGACGAACTCAAGCGCCGGCTGTCCGACACCGACGCCGCCGTGATCCTCAAACTCGGCCGGTCCTATACCGCTGTGCGCGAAGCTCTTTCATCGACAGGGCGGCTCGACGAGGCGTACTACGTGGAGCGGGCCAGCACCGATCGCCAGCGGGTGGCACCGGCCGGCGACATCGACCCCGGCAAGGTGCCGTACTTCTCGCTGGCCATGATCCCCGGCGGCGGTCGCGTCGCGACCCCGGCGACGGGCAGTGTCGTGGTCATCGGGCTCGGGCCTGGCGACGGGGACTGGATGACGCCGCAGAGCCGACGCGAACTGGCTGCGGCGACCGACTTGATCGGGTACTTCCCATACCTGGAACGGGTCGGAGTTCGAGCCGGGCAGCGTCACCACCCCAGCGACAACACCGACGAGCCTGCCCGCGCCGAACTGGCGTGCAGCCTGGCTCAACAGGGCCGCACCGTGGCGGTGGTCTCGTCCGGGGATCCCGGCGTGTTCGCGATGGCCACCGCGGTGCTCGAAGAGGCCAAGCAGTGGCCCGGTGTCGAGGTCCGCGTCATCCCCGCCATGACGGCCGCCCAGGCCGTCGCCAGCCGGGCCGGCGCGCCCCTCGGCCACGACTACGCCGTGATCTCGCTGTCCGACCGACTCAAGCCGTGGGACGTGATCGCTTCCCGGTTGACCGCGGCGGCCAAAGCCGATCTGGTGCTGGCCATCTACAACCCGGCGTCCAAGACGCGCACCTGGCAGGTCGGCGCGATGCGCGATCTGCTGCTGGAGCACCGCGACCCGAGCACACCGGTGATCATCGGGCGGGCGGTGTCCGGCGCGCAGCCCGGTAGCGACGAGAGTGTCCGGGTGGTGCGGCTGGCCGATCTCGACCCCGGTGAGGTCGACATGCGCTGCCTGCTGATCGTCGGCTCGTCGCAGACACAGTGGTACACCGACCAGGATCGGGACCGGGTCTTCACCCCGCGGCGCTACCCGGGCTGATCCGCGGGCACCGCTAGGGTCGCGCTATGAGCACACGCCCCGCGGTGGACCGACTCGTCATGTACAAGCACGGCGTGGCCTACGTCAGCCGCAGCGGACCCGTCGACGGTGACCTCGAGCTGACGTTCCGCCGCGACGATATGAAGGACGTCTTGAAGTCCCTGACGGTGGACATCACCGGCGGGCAGGCATCGGTGGGCACCATCGCGTTCGACACGCCGTCGGATCCGCGCACCGAACTCGCAGGCCGCAACCTGCTGTTGGAGCCGGGTGGCGCACTGCTCGGACTCATCGAGGCGTTGCGTGGCCGGGTGGTCGAGGTGCGCTGCGGCGATCGACGGCACCGCGGCGAGGTCATCGGCGTCGACGAGTCCGGCGACAATCGCCGGCTGCTGGTGTTGCGCACCGACGCCGGCGCGGTGAGTCTGGTCGACCTCGCCGAGACCGACCGGGTCGCCCTCGCCGAAGATCCGTCCCGCGCGGACCTGGCGTACCTGATCGACCGGTCCCGCGCCGCGACCGCAGGCCAGGATTGCCAAGTGGCCGTGCAGATCCGGGGTAGCGCGCAGCAGGCGCGAGTGTCCTATATCGTCCCGGCGCCGATGTGGCGGGTGTCCTACCGGTTGGTCCGCGACGGTGACACGTTGGTGCTGGCGGCCATGGGTATCGTGCACAACCCGGTCGATGAGGACCTCACCGACGTCTCTCTGACATTGACCACCGGCCAACCGATTTCATTCGACATCGACCTGTACCACGGCAGGAAGGTGCGGCGCGCGGTCGTCGAAGAGCCCGAACGCGTGGCCGTGGCGAAGGCCACCCGCGCCGGCGGTGCGCAGCCCGTCCCTGCGCCCGCCGGGATGTCGATGGCCGGAAGTTCTTTCGGCGCGTACGCGGACGCCGCGGCCGACGTCGAAACCTCGGACAGCGGTGAGCATTTCGAGTACCGGCTGACAACACCGGTATCGCTCAAGCGCGGCGGTGCGGCCATGGTTCCGCTGGCGGTGACGCCCGTCGACGGGGTGCGCCGTGAACTGGTGTGGCGTGACGGCGCGCCCCCTGCGCCCGACGTCGTGCTGGCCTTCACCAACAGCACGGGCGTGGTGCTGGAGGAGGGACCCGCGGTGATCTACGAGCAGGACAGCTACGCCGGAGAGGCCATGGTGCCGTTCACCGCGCGAGATGCCAAGGTGCGATTGGCATTTGCCAAGGATCTGGCAGTGCGGTGCCGCAGCAGGAGTGCCGCCGACAGGGTGACCGCACGGGTCCGGCTGGGCGACGACGCCGTGGTCGAGGAGCAGCGGTTCGAGAAGCGCTACACGCTGCGCGCCGATAACGATCACGACGAGGCTGTCGACGTCATCTTCGAACTGCTCCGCGTCCGGGAGCACACGCTATCCCCGCTGGATGGCGTCGTCGACATCGACACCGACGGAGGCTGGCACCGCGTACGGGTTTCGGTTCCCGGGCATCAAAGGGTCGACGCCACGGTCTTGGAGACCTGGCCGGTCTACACCGAGATCGACTACCGGCAGCTGTCGCCGCGCCAGTTGGAGCAATGGCTGGCCGGGCGGTCGCTGGATGCCGCGACCATCGACGAGCTGTCCGGTGTGCTGCGGCATTGGGAGCACGCCGACCGCCTCGACGCCGAACGCGGACGCCTCGAAGCCGGCCGCAGCGACGACTACGCCGCACAAAGCCGCATCGCCGAACAACTCAAGGTGCTTGGCTCCGAGGGCCCCGAGGGCGAGCTGCGGCGCAGGCAGGTCGACCAGCTCGAACAACTGCAGAACCGGGTCAACGCGCTCGACGCGCAGATCCGCTCGCTCCGTCAGGACGCCGACGCCGCCCGCATGGCCGCGTCGGATGAGCTGAGGCGCTTGATCGAGCAGGGACAGGGCTGACTTCCGGCTCAGGCTCGCGGCGTCGCGATGATCAGCGTGCCCGGACCCTTGCCCTGACCCACTCCGCGGCATCGTCAACGGTGGCCACGGCATGCACACCGGCCGGCAGAGGGGGTCGGTCGACCATGATCACCGCCACCCCGGCATCCGCCGCGGCCCGCAGCTTGGGCTCGGTCATGGCACCGCCACTGTTCTTGGTGACCAGGGCGTCGATGCCGTATTCGGTGAGCAGGGCCAGCTCACCCTCGTAGTGATACGGGCCGCGCGACAACAACAATCGATGACGTGCGGGCAGGTTCGCGGGCTCGGGTTCGGTGACGGCGCGGATCAGGAACCAGGCGTCGACTCCACGAAAGGCGGCGGTTCCCGATCGGCCGGTGGTCAGGAAGACGCGGGCATAGCCGTGGTCGGCCACAGTTTTCGCGGCTTCGGTGTCCGAGGCCACCAGTGTCGCGTCGCCGGGCTGCCACGCCGGACGAGCCAGCACCAGGTGGGGCAAGCCGAGCTCGGCGCACACCTGCGCGGCGTGCGCGGTGATGGTGGCCGCGAACGGATGGGTCGCGTCGACCACGGCGTCGATCCGCTCGTCGCGCAACCAGTTCCGCATGCCGTCAATGCCGCCGAAGCCCCCGACGCGAACCGGGCCGACCGGCAGCGCCGGCTGGGGCACCCGTCCGGCCAGCGAGCTGATGAGCTCGACGTCCGGGTGTAGCGCGGCGGCCAGCGCCCGGGCCTCGCCCGTGCCGCCGAGCAGCAGAAGCCTCACTAGTGCCTGCTCCCCCGGCGGCGGTGTGACGAATACAGGTAGCTGTCGGAGAAGCCCTCGGCGGCAAGCACATCGCCGACCACGATCACGGCGGTACGGGTGACCTCTGCGGCGTGCATCTGCTCGGCGATGTCGGCCAGGGTGCCGCGCAGCACGGTCTCCTGCGGCCAGCTGGCGAATGCCACCACCGCACAAGGGGTTTCCGGCTTGTAGCCGCCGTCGAGAAGTTGCGGCACGATATGGTCGATCTGCGCGGCGGCCAGGTGCAGCACCAGCGTCGCCCCCGGAGCGGAGAGCGTCTGCAGATCCTCGCCGTCGGGCATCGCGGTCGACAGCGTCGCGACCCGACTCAGCGTGACCGTCTGCGCCACTCCCGGAACCGTCAGTTCGCGGCCGAGCACCGCGGCGACGGCCGCGAATGCGGGTACCCCGGGCACGATTTCGTAGCGCACCCCGGCCGCGTCGAGCCTGCGGCACTGCTCGGCCAGCGCGCTGTAGATCGACGGGTCGCCGGAGTGCAACCGCGCCACGTCGAGACCCGCGCGGTCGGCAGCCACCAGCTCGTCGATGATCTGGTCGAGGTTCAGCGGTCCGGTGTCGATGATGCGGGCATCCGCCGGGCACAGGGCCAGCAGATCGTCGGGCATGATCGACCCGGCGTACAGGCAGACCGGGCAGCTGCTCAGCAGCCGCTGGCCGCGCACCGTGATCAGGTCTGCCGCACCGGGACCGGCTCCGATGAAGTAGACCGTCACGACTTCACCACCGCCCACTGGGTGACCGGCAACGCCGGGCGCCAACCGGTGAACCCGCCGATCGCGCCGCCCTGATAGTGCTGATAGCGCCGCAACTCGCCGCCTTCCTTCGAATACCACTGTGCCACAACGGCTTCCGATTCCACCGTGACGGCGTTGACCACCAGCCGCCCACCGGCGGGCAAGCGGTCGAAGCAGGCCTGCAGCAGACCCGGCTGGGTGACGCCGCCGCCGATGAAAACCGCCGACGGGTCGGGCCCGTCGAACGCGTCCGGCGCCGCCCCACGCACCTGTACCCGCGCCCCGAACGCGACGACATTGGCGCCGATGCGGTTGCGGCGCTGCGGATCGCGCTCGAACGCCATCGCCCGGCAGCCGGGCGCGCTGCGGCACCATTCGATGGCGATGCTGCCCGACCCCGAGCCGACATCCCACAGCAGCTCCCCCGGCCGGGGCCCGAGCGCCGCCAGCGTCACGGCCCTGATTGATTGCTTGGTCAGCTGCCCGTCGTGGTCGAAATCGTCGTCGGGCAGGGCATGCGCGCGACGCTCGTCGGGCAGATACCGCACGGCCATCACGTTGAGCGCATCGACATCGGCAGGCGGCCGCGATGCCCATTCTCGCGCCGTCGCCGAGCGACGCAGTTCCCGCGGCCCGCCGAGCTGCTCCAGCACCGTCAGCTCCGAGTCGCCGCGGCCGGTGTCGGCCAGCAGTTTGGCGAGGGCGGCCGGGCTGGTGCTGTCCCGGGACAGCACCACGGCCTGGCCACCGCGGCGCACCGCGGTGTGCGGTTCGGCGGTCACCAGGCTGATGATCTCGGTGTCCTGCACCGACCACCCGACCCGCGAACACGCCAGCGTCACCGACGACACATGCGGCAGCACGGTGACCGCGTCGGCGCCGTACATGCGGATCAGCACGCTGCCCACGCCGTGCAGCAGCGGGTCCCCGCTGGCGACCACGTGCACGTCACCGTCGGCACCGTCGAGCAGGGTGCGCAGCGCGGGCGTCATCGGCGACGGCCATGCCCGCCGGACCGCCGAGACAGTGTTGTCGAGCAGATCGAGTTGTCGCTTGGACCCGTGCACCACTGTGGCCCTTGCCAATTCGGCACGTACCGCCGGCGCCAGGCCCGCCATGCCATCGGCCCCGATGCCGATCACGATGATTCTCACCTCGGCATCCTGCGCCAGATCGAGGCCGGGACAAACCGCGTCACGAAGATCATCGGCCGGATCACCCACGGCACCCACACCGCCCGCTTGCCTGCTGCCAGCGCCGCCGCGGCCGCATCGGCCACCTGCGCGGGCGTGCTGGAGAACGGCGCCGGGTCCATGCCTTCGGTCATCCGTCCGATCACGAAGCCGGGTCGCACGATCAGCAGCTGCACCCCGGTGCCGTGCAGGGCATCGCTCAGCCCGCAGGCGAACCCGTCGAGCCCGGCCTTGGCCGACCCATAGACGTAGTTGGCGCGTCGTACCCTGGCCCCGGCGATCGAGGAGAACACCACCAGGCGGCCTCCGCCCGCGGCCCGCATGCGCCTAGCAAGCTCGGTCAGCAGGCTCACCTGGGCGACGTAGTCGGTGTGCACGACGGCTACCGCGTGCGCGGTATCGGTTTCGGCGCGGGCCTGGTCACCGAGCACGCCGAAGGCCAGGACCGCGGTGTCGATCGGCCCGTGCGCGGCTTCGATCGTGTCGATCAGGCCCGCGTGCCCGGCGACATCGTCGGCGTCGAACTCGCAGGTGTGCACCGCCGCGGCACCGGCAGCCCGCACCGCGGCGACCTCGTCGGTGAGCCGCTCGGCCCCGCGGGCGGCGAGCACCACGGTCGCGTCCGCAGCCAGGCGGGTGGCCAGTTCGACCCCGATCTCGCTACGACCCCCGAAGATCACCACAACCCGAGGGGCGGGATGTGCCGTGTCTGTCGTGTCGTTCACGGCAGCGATTATCACCTGCGCTAGCGTGGAGGCCGATGGCTACGTCACGGGGCAAGGCAACCACCAAGCTCACCAATGACGCTCTGGCGTTTCTCACCGAGCGCCATCTGGCCATGCTCACGACGTTGCGCTCGGACAATTCCCCCCACGTCGTCGCTGTCGGTTTCACCTTCGATCCCAAAACTCACATCGCTCGCGTCATCACCACCGGCGGATCGCAGAAGGCCATCAACGCCCATGAGCGCGGCGTCGCGGTGCTCAGCCAGGTCGACGGGGCCCGCTGGTTGTCCCTGGAGGGCAAGTCGACCGTCAGCACCGAGACCGATGCGGTGCGCGACGCCGAACTGCGCTACGCGCAGCGCTACCGCACCCCGCGGGTCAATCCCCGCCGCGTCGTGATCGAGGTTCGCGTCGAGCGCGTGCTCGGCTCGTCCGATCTGCTGGACCGCAGCGGCGGCGAGTAACCCGGCGGCGCTCAGCCCGCAGGCACCACGATCAGCTCGTGCGGCTGGTTGTTCACCGATTCCGCGCCGTCGGCGGTGACGATCACAATGTCCTCGATACGCGCCCCCCACTGCCCCGGGAAGTACACCCCGGGTTCGACGCTGAACGCCATGCCCACCTCCAGCGGGAGGTCGTTGCCGGCCACGATGTAAGGCTCCTCGTGCACCGACAACCCGATGCCGTGGCCGGTGCGGTGTACGAAGGCCTCCGCCAGGCCCTCGGCGGCCAGCACGTCACGGGCGGCCGCATCGACCTGTTCGGCGGTGACGCCGGGCCGCACCGCCGCCACCGCAGCCTGCTGCGCGCGCTGCAGCACCGCGTAGCGGCGGGCCACCTCGGGATCGGGCTCGCCGATGCTGTACGTGCGGGTGCAGTCGGAGTTGTAGCCCGGCTGGTACGGCCCGCCGATGTCGACGACGACGATGTCGCCGGCCTGCAGTTCGCGGTCGGAGCACTCGTGATGCGGGTCGGCCCCGTTGGGCCCGGACCCGACGATGATGAACGCGACCTCCGAATGCCCTTCGGCGACAATGGCTTCGGCGATGTCAGCGGCCACGTCGGCCTCGGTGCGGCCGGGCACCAGGAATTCGGGCACCCGAGCGTGCACGCGGTCGATGGCCGCCCCGGCCTTGCGCAGCGCGTCGATCTCGGCGCCGTCCTTGACCATTCGCAACCGGCGCAGCACATCGGTGGCCAGTACCGGCACCACCCCGAGCAGTTCGGTCAGCGGCAGCAGGTGCAGCGCCGGCATGGCGTCGGTGACGGCGACGGCCCGGCCCCCGAGCGCGTCGACCACCATCCGGTACGGATCCTCACCGTCGACCCAATCCCGCACCGTCACACCGAGTTCGGGGACCGCCGACTCCTTGAGCGCGGCCAGCTCCAAACGCGGCACCACCACCGTCGGCTCGCCCTGCGCGGGCAACACGAGCGCGGTCAGCCGTTCGAAAGTCTGCGCCCGCGAGCCGATCAGGTAGCGCAGGTCGTAGCCGGGCGTGATGACCAGCCCGGCCAGGCCCGCCTCACCCGCGGCGGCGGCAGCCGCGGAAAGCCGGTGGGCGTAGACGTCGGTGCTGAATCGGCTCAGGGTCATGGTGCTCGAGGCTAGTGGTGCTCCTGATAGCTGGCGACCTCGACCAGGTTGCCGTCGGGGTCGCGGCAATAGTGTGAGGTCATCGGGCCCATCGCGCCGGTCTTGGGTACCGGCCCTTCGATGATCTCCACACCACACGCCAAAAGATGTGCGCCGACCGCGGAAGCATCGACGTCGGCGATGAAGCACAGATCCAGCGAGCCGGGCGCGTCGACGACGCCGGTGACCCAGTTCGGCGAACCGGTCGGCCGCACGTTGATCTTCTGGTTTCCGAACACCAGGGCGACGCGGCCCGCGCCGAACACCTCTTTGCGCATGCCGAGCACCCGCACGTAGAAGTCGACCGTGGCCTCGACGTCGCGACAGTTGAGGACGACATGGTCAATACGGTTGACGGCGAAGGACATACCTCAGGCTACTGTCGCTGGAATGTTCCGGAGGATTTCATGACCGCCCCCGTCCTGCTCCTCGACGGCGCCAGCATGTGGTTCCGCTCGTTCTTCGGCGTCCCGTCGTCGATCGCCGCACCGGACGGCCGACCGGTGAACGCGGTGCGCGGCTTTCTGGACTCCATCGCAACGCTGGTGACCAACGAACGACCGAGCCGGCTGGTGGTGTGCCGCGACGACGACTGGCGCCCGCAATGGCGCGTGGAGCTGGTCCCGTCGTACAAGGCCCACCGGGTCGCGGAACCCGAGCCGGACGGGATACCGGACATCGAGGAAGTGCCCGACGAGCTGACACCCCAGGTCACCATGATCATGGAGTTGCTGGACGCGTTCGGAATCGCCACCGCCGGGGCGCCCGGGTACGAAGCCGACGACGTGCTCGGCACGCTGGCCACCCGCGAGCAGACCGATCCCGTCGTCGTGGTCAGCGGGGATCGCGACCTGCTGCAGTTGGTGCGTGACGAGCCTGCCCCGCCGGTGCGCGTGCTCTACATCGGGCGCGGCTTGGCCAAGGCCACGAAGTTCGGTCCAGTCGAGGTGGCCGAGCAGTACGGCGTGCCTGCCGACCGGGCCGGCGCCGCGTATGCCGAGTTGGCGTTGCTGCGTGGCGATCCGTCCGACGGGCTGCCCGGCGTGGCCGGCATCGGCGAGAAGACCGCTGCGACGCTGCTGGCTCAGCATGGCTCACTGGCGGCGATCCAAGCGGCCGCGCAGGACACCGCGGTGTCGATGTCCAAGTCCCACCGGGCCAAACTGCTTGCCGCCGCCGACTACATCGCGGCAGCCGAGCCGGTTGTGCGCGTGGCGACCGATGCGCCCGTGACGTTCTCGACGCCGTCGGACGCGCTGCCGCTGGCCGCCAAAGACCCGGCGAAGGTCGCCGACCTGGCCGCTGCGTACGGAGTGACCTCGTCGATCAGCCGGTTGCAGACGGCACTGGACCGACTGCCCGGCTGATCCGCGGCACGGCCTACTTGGGCCGGCCGACCTCGTAGGTGCCGTCGTTGTTCTGGAAGGTCACCGTCACCTTGCGCTTGGTGCCGTCGACACTGACCTCACACGTGAAGGTGTCACCCTTCTTGACCTTGGGGTTCTTGCCGTCGTTGCAGTTGACGTCGGAGACGCTCTTGTTGCCGTAACCGTTCTCCTCGTCGGTGAGGATCTTCGTCACGCCTTCTTGGGCCTTGTTGACATCGAGTTCGGTGGTGACGAACCATCCCGGCTTCCAGAAGCCCAGCACTCCGACGACAGCGAGCAGGAGCACGACGAGGGCCCCGACGACACCGAGGATCACGCCGAGCGAGCGCTTGGATCCTTCTTCCGCGCCGGGCTGGTTGTACTGGCCGAATTGGCCCGGCTGGCCGGGCTGACCGAACTGCGGCTGACCGTACTGCCCGGGCTGGCCGAACTGCGGCTGACCGTACTGGCCGGGCTGGCCGAACTGCGGCTGACCCATCTGAGCGGGCTGACCCGGCTGCCCGAACTGGCCCGGCTGCGCGTAGGGCTGGTACTGATCGGTCGACGGGTACTGCGGCTGCGCGTAACCCGAGTGCGACTGCTGATAGGCCGAGTAATCAGGCTGCTGCGGCTGCTGTTGCTGCGGCTGTTCAGGCTGTGATGACTGCGACGGCGGCTGCCAGGTCGGAGCATGCGTGGTCGGCTCGTCGGGGCTGGCAGGCTGCTGCCACGCGTCCGAGCTCGACGGCTGATCATTACCGGGCTCGGGCTGCTGACCGGGCCACTGCTGTGCCGGATCAGATCCCTGCGGTCCGCTCATGACTCTCCTTGATCCTGTTCGCTGTCGTCCACACCCTACCCCGCATCAACAGCCACGACGCCGCGCCGAACGTCGTTGATGGCGCGTTTCGCGGTATTGCGCAGGGCCGGTGTGGGTGCGGCATTTCGCACCTGGTCGAGCAGATCGAGCACCTGCCGGCACCACCGTACGAAATCTCCTGCGGACAGCGGTGAACCGGAACCGGTGATGTCGGATGCGGCCAGCGCGGACGCCAGATCGCCGGTGGTGGCCCAGCGGTAGACGGCGGTGACGAAACCCTCGTCGGTTTCGCGGCTCGGTGCGATGCGGTGCCTGCGCTCGTCGGCCCGCAGATCGGCCGAGAGGCGCCGGGTTTGGGCCAGCGCACGCCGCAGACCGGACGTCGGGATCTCGAACCCTGCCGGTACCGCGGGAGTGTCGCCGCGCGACTCGAAGAGCACCGCCGAGAGCACACCCGCCAGCTCTGCCGGCTGCAGGCCCTCCCAGAGGCCGCCCCGCAGGCATTCGGCCACCAGCAGGTCGCTTTCGCTGTAGATGCGGGCCAACAGCCGGCCGGAGTCGGTGACCTTGGGTTCGCCGGAATCGTTCTCGATGAATCCGCGCTCGCTGAGCAGCGCGACGATGCGGTCGAAGGTCCGCGCCAGCGAGTTCGTCGCCGCGGCCACCTTCTGCTGAATCTGGGCGTTGTCGCGCTCGATGCGCAGGTACCGCTCGGCGATGCGCATCATGGCCTCGCGGTTCGGAAGCTGATTCGCCGGATGCCGACGCAGCTGCTCGCGGAGGCCGGCCAACTCCGGATCCACGTCCCGGTCCAGTGCGCTGCCGGAGCGTTTCGGTTTGCCCGCCGGCAGCGTCAACCCGGCTGCCGCCGACCGCAGCGCCGACGCCAGGTCGCGGCGCACCCGCGGCTGGCGGTGCTCGACACGTTTGGGGAGCGACATCGTGCCCAACGGCCCCGAGGCGCCCGAGTAGTCCGACGACGAGATCCGCCCCGCCCAATGATGTTCGGTCAGCACCAGCGGACGGGGATCGTCGCTGTCGCGGTCGGGTTCGAGCACCACCGCCAGCCCACCGCGGCGGCCGTGGGTGATGGTGATGATGTCCCCGCGACGCAGGGCCGCCAGCGCGTCGTTGGCTGCTTGACGGCGTTGCAGCCGCGATGCGCGTGACTGGGCGCGTTCGCGCTCACCGATTTTCGCGCGGAGCCTCGCGTAGTCGAGTACCTCGGACTCGTGCCCGTCCAGTTCGGCGGCCAGTTCCTTGAGCATCCGCTCGCCGCGGGCGACCCCGCGCACCAGGCCGACCACCGAGCGGTCGGCCTGGTACTGCGCGAACGACCGCTCCAGCAGTTTGTGCGCCTGCTCGGGCCCCATGTGCTGGACCAGGTTGATGGTCATGTTGTACGACGGTGCAAAGGAACTGCGCAACGGGAAGGTCCGGGTGGACGCCAGGCCCGCGACCTCGGCCGGGTCAGCAGTGCTGTCGTCGGGCCGCCACAGCACCACGGCGTGGCCCTCGACGTCGATGCCGCGCCGCCCGGCCCGGCCGGTGAGCTGCGTGTACTCCCCCGGCGTCAACGGCAGATGTTGTTCGCCGTTGTATTTCACCAGCCGCTCGAGCACCACCGTGCGGGCCGGCATGTTGATGCCCAAAGCCAGTGTCTCCGTGGCGAACACGGCCTTCACCAGACCGGCGGTGAACAGCTCCTCGACGGTGTGGCGGAACGTCGGCAACATGCCCGCGTGGTGGGCGGCCAGGCCGCGCAGCAGGCCTTCGCGCCATTCGTGGTAGTCCAGCACGATCAGGTCGGACTCGGCCAGATCGGCGCAGCGGCGGTCCACCACCTCGGCGATGCGGGCCCGTTCCTCGTCGGTGGTGAGCCGCAGTCGCGACCGCAGGCACTGCTTGACCGCGGCGTCGCACCCGGCGCGGGAAAACACGAACGTGATCGCGGGCAACAGACCCGCGGCGTCGAGGACGTCGATCACGTCCGGCCGGCTCGGCGGCCGGTACAGCTGGGGCGGCCGGCCGCGCCCGCGCCCGCGGGGCTGCCAGTCGGCGAGCCGGTCCGCTTCGCGGCGATGCGCGATGTGGCGCACCAGGTCCGGGTCCACCAAGGTGCGGTCGGAGCCGTCGAACAAGTCGAACAGCCGCTTGCCCACCATCATGTGCTGAGACAGCGGTACGGGCCGGTGCTCGTCGACGACGACGGTGGTGTCCCCGCGGACCGTCTGGATCCAGCCGCCGAACTCCTCGGCATTGCTCACCGTGGCCGAGAGGCTGACCAACCGCACTTCCTCGGGCAGGTGCAGGATCACCTCCTCCCACACCGCGCCACGCATCCGGTCGGCCAGGAAGTGCACCTCGTCCATCACCACATACGAAAGCCCATGCAGCGCAGACGAATTCGCGTACAGCATGTTCCGCAGCACTTCGGTGGTCATCACCACAACGTCGGCGTCGCCGTTGATGGACTGGTCGCCGGTGAGCAGCCCGATCTTCTCCGCGCCGTAGCGGGCCACCAGGTCGTTGTGCTTCTGGTTGCTCAGCGCCTTGATCGGGGTGGTGTAGAAACACTTGCCGCCGGCTGCCAGTGCCAGGTGCACGGCGAATTCACCGACCACCGTCTTGCCTGCGCCGGTCGGCGCGCAGACCAGGACGCCGTGGCCGCGTTCCAGCGCACGGCAGGCGCGTACCTGGAAATCGTCGAGGGCGAACGGCAGCTGTGCGGTGAATGCGGCCAGCTCGCCGGGAGTTTCGCCGCCCGGCTCAGGTGGCGTCGTCATCGATGCTGAATCTGGTGGGTCGCGACGCCGGTGGCGTCTCCGGGGCCGCTGATGTCGGCGTCGACACCGGTTCGGGCGCCCCGATCGGTTCGGCCGTGCCGATCGGTGCGGCCTCGTCGTCGTCCACCTCGGCCTCCGCCAAGCGTGCCTTGCGCCGGTCGTGCACCCGGGCGAACTGGATCGCGAACTCCAACAGCAGCGAGAGAGCGCACGACAGTGCCAGCATCGTGAACGGGTCGGAGCCCGGGGTCGCGAAGGCCGCGAACACGAACAGACCGAAGATCAACCCGCGCCGCCACGCTTTCAGCTTCTGGTAACTGAGCACGCCGACAAGGTTGAGCATGATGATCAGCAGCGGGAACTCGAAGCTGATGCCGAACACCAGCAGCAGGTTGATCAGGAATCCGAAGTACTGCTCGCCCGACAGCGCGGTGACCTGAACGTCGCTGCCGACGGTCAGCAGGAAGCCCAGGGCCTTGGCCAGCACCACGTACGCCAGCACCGCACCCGTCACGAACAACAGCGCGCCGAAGCCGACGAAGGCCATCGCGAATCGGCGTTCCTTCTTGTACAGCCCCGGCGTGATGAACGCCCACATCTGATACAGCCACACCGGGCAGGCCATCACCACGCCGGCCGCGAGCGCGACCTTCAGCCGCAGCATGAACTGGTCGAACGGCGCGGTGGCCAGCAGCCGGCATTCCCCGTCAGGTGCGATGGCCGCACGCGACGACGCGGGCAGGGCACAGTACGGCCCCCGCAGCCATTCGCCGAGGCTGTGCAGCCCGAAGATGCCGTGGGTGTACCAGAAGAACCCGAAGGTCATCGCGACGATGACCGCTGCCACCGCGATCAGCAGCCGCGACCGCAGCTCGGTGAGGTGATCGACCAGCGACATGGTGCCGTCGGGATTGACCCGTGAACGGCGCCGACGGGGATCGAGTTTTCTGAAGATGCCGGAGGTCTGCACGTATGTGAAGTGAGGGGTTGAAGACGCAACCTACCGACGCGGCCGGAGACCGCGGTCAGGGTCGGGCCGCGTCAGGCCGTGTGCCGGTCCGGGGACTGTTCGGGTGCCGGAGCCGCCTGGCCGGCGACGTCGGGCCTGGGAGCTGCCACGTCGGCGCGTTCGGAGGCAATCGGCTTCGCCGGCGGAGTCTCCTCCGACCTGGACTCAGACTGCATCTCCTTGATCTCCGACTTGAAGATCCGCATCGACTTGCCGAGCGACCGCGCCGCGTCGGGAAGTTTCTTCGCACCGAACAGCAGCACGAACACCGCGATGACGATGATCCAGTGCCAGGGTTGTAGTCCGCCCAATTTGGTTACCTCCAGACGTCTTCGCCGAGTCTACCCGTCAACCTCTACCGCGCCGTAGGCGTGCAGTGCCGCCGTCGCCGCGGCCCGGACCTGCTGCGCCAACGACGCGGGTGCGAGCACGCGCACAGCAGAACCGAAGCCCAGCACAAACCGGGCCATCCAGTCCTCGGAGGCGTACGTCATGGCCGCCTCGACCGCACCGTCGGGCAGCTCGGACAGCACCCGCAGCGGGTAGTAGTCGAACATCCACGACGCCGAGGGCGCGATGAGCAGGGTGGCTGCGGGCAGCGCGGGATCGGCGTCGAACAGCGACGTGTCAGGACCGGCCTGCACGGCGGGAGGGGGCGGCGCCGAGGCTTCCTCGAGCAGCTGCGCCTCGACGATGCGATCGAGCCGGAACAGCCGCACGGCCTCGGCGCTGCGGCACCACGCCTCCAGATAGCTGTTGTCCCCGACCAGGGCAACCCGGATCGGGTCCACGATGCGGGTGGTCAACGAATCCCGCGACGCCGAGTAGTACTCCAGCGTCACCGCTCGGCCGTCGCGCACCGCGGCCCGCACGGTCGCGGCGGCCTCGCTCTCGGTGGGCGCGGGATCGTCGACGGCGGCCAGCTGGGCGCCCGCGGCCGACTCGATCTTCGCGATCGCGCTGCGCGCGGCCTCCGGATCGACCATGCCCGGCACGTCCACCAGCGCCCGCAGCGCCACCAGGATCACCGTCGCCTCGGTCGAAGTCAGCCGCAGCGGCTGGTCCACACCGGCCGAGAACGTCACCTCGATGGTGTCGTCGGTGAAGTCGAAGTCGATCAGGTCGCCGGGACTGTAGCCGGGCAGCCCGCACATCCACAGCTGTTCGAGGTCGGCGTCGAGCTGTTTGCGGCTCACGCCAAGGGCGTCGGCCGCCTCCGCACGCGTGACCTTCGGATTGGCCTGAAAGTACGGAACCATGTTGAGCAACCGGACCAACCGGGCCGAAACCTGACTCATGCGCGATCCGCCTCCGGCTCCTCGCTGGCCCTCATGCGCGGTCCACCCCCGGCTCCTCGCTGGCCCTCATGCGCGGTCCGCCTGCGCCCGCAACCTGTCCAACACGTCGTCGCGCAACGCCTGTGGTTCCAGGGCCACTGCGTCGGCGCCGTAGCTCGCGATCTCGCGCGCCAACCGGTCATACATGCCGAGTTCGACGGTGATCTCCTCCCCCGCACGCCCGCCCAGGGTGCGCGGTGTCGTCATGATGGCCTGCCTGCGCAGCGCCGTGGCTCGGCCACCGGCCACCCACACCCGGGCCCGTTCGCCGGTGGGGACGTCGGTGACGACGCGTCGCACGATCTCACGCACGTTGACGCCGTCAGGCTTGCGCACCGCACCGGCCTCGCCGATGAGCGTGACGCCGGATCCGATGCGGGACAACCGAAACGTGCGGGTGTCGTCGCGGTCCCGGTCGTGTCCGACGAGATACCAGCGGCCGCGGTGGGTGACCACGCCCCACGGCTCGACCGTGCGGGTGGTGTAGCCCGCGGTGCGCGACGGCCGGTGTTCGAATTGCACGGCATGACCCGAATCGATGGCGGACAACAGGATTCGCAGAACTTCCTCGGACCCGCGCAGCCCGGGCAGCACCGCGGTCGAGGTGATCGCGGCGCCCGCGCCGTCGGCCTCGACCTCCACCCCGGCGGCGCGCAGTTTGAGCAGGGCGCCCTGCGTCGCGGTGACCAGTTCCGGCGACTGCCACAGCTGCGTCGCCACCGCGACGGCAGTGGCTTCGTCACCGGTCAACTGCACGGGCGGCAGCGCATACGCGTCGCGGTTGATCCGGTAGCCCTCGGTCGGATCGAATTTCGACACCCGGCCCGTTTCCAGCGGGATGCCGAGATCACGCAGCTCGTTCTTGTCGCGCTCGAACATCCGGGAGAACGCCTCGTCGCTGGGGCTGTCGGCGTATCCGGCCACGCTCGCGCGAATCTTCTCCGCGGGCAGGAACGTTCGCGTGGACAGCAGCGCGATGACGAGGTTCATCAACCGCTCCACTTTGGATGTCGCCACAGCAAGGAGTTTAGGCGGCAACCGCGATGGATCCGGGCAGCGGGCGAGCGGGGCGTCGGCACCGACGCCCCGCGCCGCTCACATGCTGGCGATGAGCCGCTTGACCCGCTCGTCGACCGACCGGAACGGGTCCTTGCACAGCACGGTGCGCTGCGCTTGATCGTTGAGTTTGAGGTGCACCCAGTCGACGGTGAAGTCGCGGCCGGCTTCCTGCGCGGCACTGATGAATTCACCGCGTAGCTTGGCCCGCGTGGTCTGCGGCGGCGTGTTGACCGCGGCGTCGATCTCCTCGTCGGTGGCGATCCGGGCGGCCAGCCCCTTGCGCTGCAACAGGTCGAACACGCCACGGCCACGCTTGATGTCGTGGTAGGCCAGGTCGAGCTGGCTGATCTTCGGATCGGACAGCTCCAGGTTGTAGCGGTCCTGGTAACGCTGGAACAGCTTGCGCTTGATCACCCAGTCGATCTCGGTGTCGACCTTGGCGAAGTCCTGGCTCTCGACCGCGTCGAGCTGGCGGCCCCACAGATCCACCACCTGTTCGATCTGGGTGTTGGTTTCGCGGGTCTGCAGATATTCGACGGCACGGCTGTAGTACTCGCGCTGGATGTCCAGCGCGCTGGCCTGCCTACCTCCGGCCAGCCGCACGGGACGCCGGCCGGTGAGGTCGTGGCTGACTTCCCGGATGGCGCGAATGGGATTGTCGAGCGAGAAGTCGCGGAACGGCACGCCCGCCTCGATCATCTCCAGCACGAGCGAGGCAGTGCCCACCTTCAGCATGGTGGTGGCCTCGCACATGTTGGAGTCGCCGACGATGACGTGCAGCCGCCGGTACTTCTCCGCGTCGGCGTGCGGCTCGTCGCGCGTGTTGATGATCGGCCGCGATCGCGTGGTGGCGCTCGAGACGCCCTCCCAGATGTGCTCGGCGCGCTGCGACAGGCAGAACGTGGCAGCCTTCGGCGTTTGCAGGATCTTGCCCGCACCGCAGATCAGCTGCCGGGTCACCAGGAACGGCAACAGCACGTCGGAGATCCGCGAGAACTCACCGGCCCGCACGATGAGGTAGTTCTCGTGGCAGCCGTAGGAGTTGCCCGCCGAGTCGGTGTTGTTCTTGAACAGATAGATGTCACCGCCGATACCCTCGTCGGCGAGCCTCTGCTCGGCGTCGATCAGCAGGTCCTCCAGTACGCGCTCACCGGCGCGGTCGTGGGTGACCAGCTGAACGAGGTTGTCGCATTCGGCTGTGGCGTACTCGGGGTGACTGCCCACATCCAGGTACAAACGGGCGCCGTTGCGGAGGAAGACGTTTGAGCTGCGGCCCCACGACACGACCCGCCGGAACAGATAGCGGGCAACCTCGTCGGGACTGAGCCGGCGATGGCCATGGAACGTGCAGGTCACACCGAATTCTGTCTCGATGCCCATGATTCGTCGCTGCACACTATCGAGCTTACGGGGTCGCACTCGGTATCGGTTGGCATCGAGCGGTCGCGTCGGCGGGTGCCGGACTGTCGCGGCGGCCGATCGTCCGTCGCGAGTGTTATCAGAGTTCGCCGGCGAGCGAACCGTCGGGCACTCCGAGGATGCGCTCGAACGCTTGCCGGTAGGCAGCGACAGCCTTACGCGCATGCGGCCCGGAGATGTCGATACCGGCGGCACCGTCGGCCTCGATGGCGTCGATGAACGCGTCGGCCAAGTGCAGACCCATCGCGGTGAGGATCCCGGCCGCCTCGTGCGGGAAGTCGGTGCGGAAGACGCCTTCTGCGCAGCCCTGCCTGATGATCGCCTCGAGAAGAGGCGCCGTGGTGCGCATCGAGCCCTGGGTCAGCTTCTGCCGCAACAGCGCGTTGTTCTCGTCGTGCCAGAGCCGGATGAGGGTGGCGACCGCGGTCGCGTTCTCGGACTTCCAAGCGTATGACGCCGCGAAATACGCATGCAGCTTGTCCAGCGCCGAGGTGTCGGGAGCGTCGACGATGCGGCGCAGACCCGCGGTGGCGCTCTCACCCATCTGTTCGACGACGCCTTCCAGCAACGCTTGCTTGGACCGAAAATAGTGGTAGAGAGCACCTTTGGAGATCTGCAGGGTGCTCAACAGATCCTCGATGGTCATCGCCGCGTAGCCCTTGTCGTGCATGAGCTGAAGTGCGGCGTCGAGGATCTCGGTGCGCCGTGCGGCGTGTTCCTCGTGCTTGACCTGGCGTGCCATGAGCCTCCGTTGACGTGATCGTGCCTCGAGCCTAGCTTATTAATAGACCGTCGGTCGGTTTATCAAACTGCAGGAGGCCACATGCCCACGCCCTCCGCCGAAGCCCGGCACCGCACGCGGGTGTTCGCCCGGGTTCTCGGCCCGTTCGTCGCCGTCGCCACCGTCATCATCGCGATCCGGCTGTCCCAACTCGGCAACCTGCTGTCCGACCTGTTCAGCAGCGGCACGCTCCCGTGGATCCTGGGTGCGGCGATGTTGATGATGGGGCTGATCGTGATCGCCTTCCACCAGTACTGGTACAGCGCGACGGCCGTGCTCATCTCGCTGTTCGGATGGTTCGTCGCGCTGCGCGGCGTGGCGATGATGGCCTTCCCGTCGGCCATCCAGACAGGCGCCGACACCACGCTGAGCAGCCCCGGTCTGCTGCTCGCGGCCCGGATCTTCTTCCTCCTGCTCACGGCGATGGGCCTGTGGTTGACCTACGTCGGCTGGCGTCGCGAAACCCCGGCATCCTGATCCCACCGAGCTTTCCCAACCTGGCCCACAACGCCGTGGCGGCGGATGAGAATTGACCGATGTCCTCGCGCAGCGCTCCGGTGGACGGATTCCGATTGGCCTTCGATCGGCTCGGCATCGCGGGCGGGCCGCCTGTCGTGCTGTTGCACGGCTGGCCGGGCACCCGGCGGGACTACCGGAAGGTGGTTCCACTGCTGACCGACGTGGCCGACGTGATCGTGCCCGACCTTCGCGGATTCGGTGGCTCCGACAAGCACGCGGTTTCTGTGCAGCACTTCTACAGCGCGACAGCCCAGGCGGCCAGCATCGTCGGACTGATCCACGAGCTGGGTCTGGAACAGGTCATCCTCGCCGGTTACGACGTCGGCAGCCGGGTGGCGCAGAGTGTGGCCCGCATGCACCCGCACCTGGCGAAGGCGCTCGTGCTCTCGCCGCCGCTACCGGGCGCCGGTGACCGGGTGCTCAGCCCGCATGCCCAGCACGAGTTCTGGTATCAGGCGTTTCACCAGCTGCCGATCGCCGACCGGCTGATCGACGGGAATCCCGAAATCGTGCGCGAGTATCTCCGGCACTTCTGGAATCACTGGTCGGGGCCGAGCTTCACCGTCTCCGAGGACGACCTGGACCGGCTCGTCTCGGACTACGCGCTGCCCGGCGCGTTCGCCGCATCACTGGCCTGGTACCGCGCGGGCGCGGGCACCGTCGCCCAGTCGCTCACGGAGCTGCCACCCGATCGGGCCGTCAAGATCAACGCCCCCACCGACGTGCTGTGGCCCCGCCACGACCCGCTGTTCCCGACCGCGTGGGCCGACCGCCTGGACGACTACTTCGTCGACGTCCGGTTGCACACCGCCGACGCCGCAGGGCATTTCACCCCACTGGAGTGCCCCGAGGAGTTCGCCGGGCTGATCCGCGGCGTCATCGGCTGACCGAGCGCGGCCCCGCCCCGACCGCGTCGGCGAGCAGCTGCACGAACCACCCGATCGCCGGTGCCCGCATCACCCAGCCCACCAGCGCCCACCCGAGGGAGATGTGCTCGAGCGCCGCGCCGACGGCCCGGGTGCCGTGCAGCACAACCGAATCGGATTCGTAGCGGACTCGGCGCAGATCCTGTGGGTGATCTTCGGCGGGTTTCAGCGTCAGAGCGACCGGGTCCCGACGCCGCAGCCAGCCCGCGACCTGGCTGCACGGATCACACGTCACCGCCACGTACAACCGGGCCGGTGCGCGGTGCGCATAGGGTCGCAGTCGTGGCACCCAGTCGTGCACGGCACGGCGGTACTCCCGCCACGGTGCGCCGAAGCGCGCGACCAGCTGATCACGTTCGTGCCACCCGGCAATGCCTGCGCTGAACACCGCGGCGACGGCCGCGGCCAGCGCCAGTCCCGGTGCGCCGACGACGGCTGCCACAGTCACCAGCAGCAGCACCGCGCAGACCTGCATGGGGTTGGCGAGGTAGGCGTAAGGCCCTGAGGTCACCAAGGCCTGCGGAGGGTCCCACGGGAACGGCGTACCGCCGTGTCGGGCGAACTCCGCCACCGCGCGCAGTGCGATGAGCACCAACACCGCCGCGATCTGCAGCAGGACCCAGTCCCCCGGGCCGCCGACCCGGTGCCACACCTGCAACCAGGAGATGCCGGTGAGAGCGAACGTCGCCGCGGGTATGACGAACAGCAGCAGTGCACCGAAAAGCACCACCTGCAGGCCGGCGCGCACCCACAGCATCCGCCCCGCTGCAGTCGCCCAGCCCAGCAGCACCGCGGGAAGCAGGCAGAGCAGCACCCCGAGCAGTTCGCCAACCCACCAACCAGACCGCAGCCACACCAACGGCGCCAAACCGCCCATCGCCACGATGTCTGCGGCCACCAGAACCGCAACTGTCACAACGGGATTCACCCACCGCATCAAAAGCACCGGCACCGCGCCCCAGAGCAGCGCCCAGCCGAGCATCACGTCGAGAGGCACCCCCGACCACATCAACCCGTCGGTAGCGAAGGACCACCAGCCCGCCGCGACCGCGACCGCGTTGAGCGCGATCAGCCACACCATGTTCCACAGTGTCGCGAGCGCCGCACCGACCCGTTCTCCGGGCGCCGCCACCCACAACGCGCCTGCCAGCAGCGCCGGAACCAGCACCGCACCGTTGCGCAGCGTCGCGACGTCCAGCCCGGTGGTCACGGCCGGAGATCGACAGCGTCGAGCAGGTAACCCGCGGCACGCTGGGTCACCACATGCTCGATGGGCCCGAAATACCAGGCCGGTGCCAGCCGCCGCGTGTAGCTCAGCGACCAGGTGATCTCGGTATGCTCGGCGTCGACGGCGCGCCAGCTCACGTCGGACGAACGCCAGGTCAACCAGGTTGCCAGCGGGGTGTCGTCCGAGACGGGCACCAGCTGCACGGAATCCGGTGTCCTGGCGGCAATCTGGAATTCCAGCACGGACTGCGCCTCACCCCAATGGTGCTGCGCGATGAACCCCGGGCGGTGGTGCGCTCCGGCGAACATCACCACTCGGCGGTCTCCCACCGCCAAACCGCTGCCGTGGTCCATCAGCGGCTGCGGAAAGCCCAGCCCGAGAACACCGGACGGCTTCACATCGCCGAACCGCAGCGGACGCGCCAGCGCAGCCGCTACCTGGTCGGGCGTGGCGGAGACCGTGCGTGTGGCCGTCACGGTGCTGTCGCCCGGCAGGGTCAGGGCGGGCACGACACCTTCGAGCGAGAGCACCAGCGCGACGGCAGGCAGCACCACGATGCGGGCGCCGGGCGGGCGGCCGGATTTTCGTACGGCGCCCACGATCAACGCCACGATGATTCCGACCGCGTAGAACAACGGCGCGGCGATGATCACGCATACGAAACCCTCGCCGGCGACCGGGATCGCGAGCAGCAGCAGGATGGTGATCGCCTTGAGCGTCATGGAGATCAGCCGGTCCGGGTTCGCGGTGAGCGTCAGGATCAACGCGAGCACGGTGGGTATCCCGATGTAGAACGCGGCGCTCTGCCCGAGGCCGAAGCCCTTGATCACCTTGAACAGCACGACACCGACGACGAAGGCAAGGATCACCCCCGCCAGCGACCACTGCGCCCGGCTGGGCCGGTAGCCGCGCGGCGCGGCCGGTGGAGCTCCCCCGTCGTCCACGTCGGCTACTCGGCCGGCGCCTTATCCGGATCCGGTTCGGGCAGCAGCGTTTCCAGGGCAGACCCGGTGATCCGGCGGAAACACCGGCGGGGCCGCTTGGCGTCGAGGACCGCCACCTCGAGGGTCGAGGGACCGAGTTTGCGCGGCTCGGAACCTTCGGCACCCGAGCTGAGCGCCTCGACGGCGATCTTCACGGCAGCCCCGAGATCGGCGTTTTCGGTGTACGACTCGCCGAGCTTGGCCACGATGGGCTCGGTCGTGCCGCCCATCACCACGTAGTGCGGTTCGTCGGCGATCGATCCGTCATAGGTGATCCGGTAGAGCTCAGGGGCTTTGGTCTCGCCGTAGTGCGCAACCTCGGCCACGCACAACTCGACCTCGAAAGGCTTGGGCTGCTCGGTAAAGATGGTGCCCAGGGTCTGGGCGTACACGTTGGCCAGCTGGCGACCGGTGACATCGCGGCGGTCGTACGCGTAGCCACGGGTATCGGCGTACTGAATCCCACCGACCCGCAACTTGTCGAACTCGCTGAACCTGCCCACCGCGGCGAAACCCACCCGGTCGTACAGCTCACTGACCTTCTGCAGTGAGCGGGACGGATTCTCGGCCACGAACAGCACACCGCTGTCGTAGGCCAGCACCACCACGCTGCGGCCGCGGGCAATGCCCTTGCGGGCCAGCTCGGACCGCTCCCGCATCGCCTGCTCAGGCGAAATGAAGTACGGGAAGCTCATCAGCCGTCACCTTTCGTTGCGGTGCGACTCTCGATCACCTCACGGGCCAGCTCGGCGATCCGCGCCTCGGTGATCTCCTCGGCACCCTCGGCTCCGATGGTCACCGCGGTCGGGTAGATGCCGCGCACCAGATCCGGCCCGCCCGTGGCGGAATCGTCGTCCGCGGCGTCGTAGAGCGCCTCGATGGCCACTTTGAGGGCCGATTCGGCGTCGGTGACCGTCGGATAGAGCTTCTTGATCGACGACCGGGCGAACAACGAACCCGAGCCCACCGACTGGTAGCCCTCTTCCTCGATGTTCCAGCCGCCTGCGGCGTCGAACGACACGATGCGGCCGGCGTTGGCCGGGTCGGCGTCGTTGAGGTCGTAGCCCACCAGCAGCGGCAGCGCCACGAAACCCTGAAGCGCCGCGCCGAGGTTGCCGCGCACCATGGTGGCCAGGCGGTTGACCTTGCCGCGGAAAGTGAGCGGCACGCCTTCGACTTTTTCGTAGTGCTCGAGTTCGACGGCGTAGAGCCGCGCGAACTCGACCGCGATGGCGGCGGTACCGGCGATGCCGGTGGCGGTGTAATCGTCGGCGATGTGAACCTTCTCCACGTCGCGGCTGGCGATCATGTTGCCCTGGGTGGCCCGCCGGTCACCGGCGATGACGACACCGCCGGAGTACTTGATGGCGACGATTGTCGTTCCGTGCGGCGCGAATTCGGCCGTGGTGCCGTGCGATGCCGCGCCGGTGACCGACCCGTCCGCCATCCGGTTGGCCGGCAGCAGATCAGGGGCCTGACGACGGAGCAGGTCCGAGAAAGACGACAAATCTGCAGTTATCGCTGGTGTTCCGGAGAGAGATGAGGGCAGGTTGGTGTGCCAGGTCACTGGCCGCCCTTTTGGACGTACGCGCGCACGAAGTCTTCGGCGTTCTCTTCCAGCACGTCGTCGATCTCGTCCAGCAGGTCGTCGGTTTCCTCGGTCAGCTTCTCGCGACGCTCCTGGCCTGCGGCCGATGCGCCGGAGACGTCGTCGTCGTCACCGCCGCCGCCACCACGCTTGGTCTGCTCTTGAGCCATCGCTGCCTCCTGCATAGTCATCGGCTGGCGCGGGCGCCCTGCCGGTTCTTCCACAGTACCGGTCAATACCCGAATTGCCCGGGATCACAATCGGTCAGGTTGTGAGCTGTTCGACCAACTCGACGGCGCTGTCCACCGAATCCAGCAACGCCCCTACGTGCGCTTTGCTGCCCCGCAGGGGTTCCAGGGTTGGAATCCGCACGAGCGAATCACCCCCGAGATCGAATATCACCGAATCCCAGCTCGCCGCCGCGATGTCGGCGCCGAACCGGCGCAGGCACTCACCGCGGAAGTACGCGCGGGTGTCGGTCGGCGGGTTGTCGACGGCGTCGAGGACCTGCTGCTCGGTGACCAGCCGCTTCATCGAACCGCGGGCCACCAGCCGGTTGTACAGGCCCTTGTCCAGCCGGACGTCGGAATACTGCAGGTCCACCAGGTGCAACCGCGGTGCCGACCACGCCAGGTTCTCGCGCCGCCGGAAACCTTCCAGCAGGCGCAGCTTGGCCGGCCAGTCGAGGATCTCGGCGCATTCCATGGGATCGCGCTCCAGTAGGTCGAGCACCTCGGCCCAGGTCTCGACGACATGGCTGGCCCGCGGGTCGGGATCGCGGCTGTCCACCAGCTTGGCCACCCGGTCCAGGTACATGCGCTGCAACGCGAGTGCGGTCACCTCGCGGCCGTCGGCCAGCGCCACGGTGGCTCGCAGCGACGGATCGCGGCTGATCACATGCACCGCGTGCACCGGCCGGGCCAGCGCCAGGTCGGAGAGGTCGATGCCCTCCTCGATCAGGTCCAGCACCAGCGAACTGGTGCCGAGCTTGAGGTAGGTCGAGGTCTCGGCCAGGTTGGCGTCGCCGATGATGACGTGCAGCCGCCGGTACTTGTCGGCGTCGGCGTGGGGCTCGTCGCGGGTGTTGATGATGCCGCGTTTGAGCGTGGTCTCCAGGCCGACCTCGACCTCGATGTAGTCGGCCCGCTGCGAGAGCTGGAACCCCGGGTCATCGCCCGACGGCCCGATGCCGACCCGGCCGGATCCGGTCACCACCTGCCGCGAAACCAGGAACGGGGTGAATCCCGCGATCACCGAGGTGAACGGGGTCTGCCTGCTCATCAGGTAGTTCTCGTGCGAGCCGTACGACGCGCCCTTGCCGTCGACGTTGTTCTTGTAGAGCTGCAGCTTGACGGCGCCGGGGACACTGGCGACATGGCGGGCCGCGGCCTCCATGACGCGTTCACCGGCCTTGTCCCAGATCACCGCGTCCATCGGGTCGGTGCACTCCGGCGCGGAGTACTCCGGGTGGGCGTGGTCGACGTAGAGCCGGGCGCCGTTGGTGAGAATCATGTTGGCCGCACCGACCTCGTCGGCATCGACGATCGGCGGCGGGCCCGACGCCCGCGACAGGTCGAATCCGCGGGCGTCGCGCAGCGGTGATTCGACCTCGTAGTCCCACCGCGTGCGCTTGGCCCGCTGGATACCGGCGGCTGCCGCGTACGCCAGAACCGCCTGCGTCGACGTCAAAATCGGATTGGCGGTCGGATCGGAGGGCGAGGATATGCCGTACTCGACCTCAGTTCCGATAATCCGTTGCATATGTCCAGCCTAGGTGACGCGGTCTGCGCACCTGGCTGCCAGGTATTCCGGCCTGCGCCGGGGTGCGGCGAACGGCTCCCCCAGTTGGTTCTCCACCGAGTTGAACACCAGGAAGATGTTCGACCGCGGCAGCGGCGTGATGTTCGAGCCCGATCCGTGCAGCAGGTTGGCATCGAACCACAGCGCCGACCCCGGCGGGCCGGTGAACTGGTCGATCCCGTCGTGGTCGACGGCCTTGGTGAGCGTCGTCTCGTCGGGGACGCCGACGTTCTGGGCGACCAGTGACGTGTCGTGATTGTTGTCCGGTGTCGCGCCCACGCACGGATAGAACGTCTGATGCGATCCAGGGATGACCATCAGCGACCCGTTGAACGGATAGTTGTGCGTCAGCGCGATCGAACACGACACCGCCCGGATCGAGGGCATGCCGTCCTCGGCGTGCCAGGTCTCGAAATCGGAATGCCAGTAGAAACCGGTGCCGGTGAAACCGGGCATCAGGTTGATCCTGGCCTGGTGGATGTAGACGTCGCCGCCCAGCAGCTGACGCGCCACCGGTAGCACGGTGTCGAGCCGAACCACCTGCGCGACAAGGTCACTGAGCAGATGCGGCTCGAAGATCGACCGGATGGATCCACCGGGCTCTCTGATCACGCGCGGGTCGTCTGCGTCCAGATCGGCTGCGATCCGGTCCAATTCGTGTCGCAGGGCCGGCAGCCGATCCTCGGAGACGGTGTCCGGCCGCACCACGTACCCCTGCGCGGCGAACCAGTCCAGCTGCTGTTGCACGAGCGGCCCGTCGGATTCGGTGCCCCACACCGCGGGTTCGTGACGCGGGATCGGGGCGATGGCGTGATCGAGCCGGGTGGGATAAGGGTCGCTCATGCGACCGACTGCGGCGCCGGGTACGCGCCGGTCTCGTCGTGCACTTCCTGCCCCGTCACCGGCGGGTTGAACACGCACAGCATGCGCATCTGCGTATTGCAGGTAACCCGGTGGCGCTCATGGCCGTTGAGCAGATACATGGTGCCCGGCCCGAGCGGATGGTTCTCGCCGGTCTCCATATTGGTCAATGTTCCGGTCCCCTCGACGACCCACACCGCCTCGACGTGATGCTGGTAGTGGAATTCGCTCACCGACGACGCATTGATGGTCGTCTCGTGGAAGGAGAACCCGACGCCGTCGCCGGCCAGGATGATCCTCTTGGACCGCCAGTTGCCGTCGGCGACGTCGCGGTCGGTGCCGGTGATCTCGGCGGTGGTACGCACGATCATTGGGTGTCTTGCTCCTCAGTTCAGGACGGCGGAAACGGATTCGTCGAGAATGTCCAGACCCTTTTGCAGGTCGGGTTCCGACGTGGTCAGTGGGGGCAGCAGCTTGACGACTTCGTCGGAGGGACCGCTGGTCTCCATCAGCACACCGAGGTCGAACGCGGTACGGCACACCTTCGCGGCCTGGTCGGCGTCGTCGAACTTCAACCCCTGCGCCATGCCTCGTCCGCGGGCCGTGACGCCGCGGTGGCGCTGCTCGATGTCATCGAGACGAGCCCGCACCAGCTCCCCTTTGCGGACCGTCTCCCGCGAGAATTCCGGTGTTTCCCAATAGTTTTCCAGAGCCTTGGTGGCAGTGATGAACGCCGGATTGTGACCACGAAAAGTGCCGTTGTGCTCACCGGGCGCCCAGACGTCCAGATCCCTGCGGAACAGCGTCAGCGCCATGGGCAGGCCGTATCCGCTGATGGACTTCGACAGCGTGACGATGTCGGGAACGATGCCCGCGGCTTCGAAGCTGAAGAACGGGCCGGTGCGGCCGCAGCCCATTTGGACGTCGTCGACGATGAGGAGAATGTCGCGGGTGCGGCACAGATCCGACAGCGCCTGCAGCCACTCGATGCGCGCGACGTTCAAACCGCCTTCGCCCTGCACGGTTTCCACGATCACCGCGGCGGGTCGGTTGAGACCGCTGCCGGAATCGTCGAGAACGCGCTCGAACCAGTGAAAGTCCTCGGTGACGCCGCCGAAGTAGTTGTCGTACGGCATGGGGGTGGCATGGACCAGTGGAATGCCCGCACCTGCCCGCTTCATCGAATTGCCGGTCACCGAGAGCGCGCCGAGCGTCATGCCATGAAAAGCGTTGGTGAAGCTGACAATTGATTCACGACCGGTGACCTTGCGGGCCAGCTTGAGGGCCGACTCGACGGCGTTGGCTCCCGTCGGCCCGGGGAATTGCACTTTGAAGTCCAGGCCGCGGGGCTCCAGGATCACCCGCGCAAAGGTCTCCAGGAAACGCTGCTTGGCTTCCGTCGCGATGTCGAGGGAGTGCACGATTCCATCGGAGGCCAGGTAGTCCAGCAACGGAGCCTTGAGCAACGGGTTGTTGTGACCGTAGTTCAGCGCGCCCGCGCCGGCGAAGAAATCGATGTAGCGCCGACCTTCGATGTCGGTCACCCAGGAGTCGCTGGCGCTCTGCATGACAGTCGGCCAGCCACGGCAATAGCTGCGAACCTCGGACTCCACCGTGGAGAACACATCGGGCAGACGCTCCTCGGTCAGGGGCGCGGTTTCGGCGAGCAGCAAGGGAAATCCTTCCGATCGGTTCAATGGATTCAATTGGGGAATTCGTTCGGGCACCTTGGCCTTACGTGCTCGGCGGCCACGGTCGCCCGGGGATCAGTTGGGCAGCGGTGCGGCGATCGGGCCGATCCGCAGGATCGGTTCGTCATCGTGGCTGAGGTCGGCGGCGAGCAGTTCGCCACCGAAGTGGGGCTCCTCGACGAGTGCGACGCCGTGCCGGCGCGCGAAGGCACCGAAGAACGCGCGAGACGCCGAATTATCCAGCGAGACAGTCGCTTCGACGGTGACCGGATGTCCGCGCCGATCCGTCCGGACCCGGTGCACCAGTGCATCGATCATGGCGCTGGCCAACCCGCTGCCCTGCTCCGACGGAGCCACGGCGACCTGCCAGACGAACAGTACGTCCGGTCGCGGCGGTGGGTGATAGCCGGTGATGAACCCGCGGAGGTCGCCATCACGTTCGGCCACGATCGAGGTCGCGGCGAAATCGGTCGCCAGCAGCAAGTAGGCGTAAGTCGAGTTCAGGTCGAGCACCTGAGTTTGTGCGGCCAGGTCGCGGATCGCTATCGCGTCATCGGCACGCGGCTGCCGTAGGAATTCGCTGCGGGCATCCGGGCCCGACGCATCTCGTCCCGGCTCTGCGCGGACGCGCGGCGGGGCGCTGTTGTAAACATGCATATCGAGTTAGAAGTCACCACCGAACAGTCATCAATCGTCATCAGTTCAAGTCATCGGTGCCCCGACCGTAAGCACACCGGGGGTCCATGATCAAGCCGCACGACCGGCCCGGACACCTGGGGACACCGTCTCCACATCGCGCTGAACTGCGGTTATCCCGTAGCCACCGGCGTTCGGGTGAACTTCAACACCGTTATCAAATCGTTATAATCGCCTGTTGGCTGTCACACGGCCCCGCGCCCAGGCTCCGGCCGACCCGAAAGAATGGCGCGAGAACCGGCCTATACGCGCCATTTCCGCAACGAAATCAACACCTTTACGGCGCGTCAATAAAATGCGCAATTCACCAAATTCCGGCCACCGATTTCAACACCGTTTGGCGTCGAATATCAGCCGACCGGGGCGCGGCTCCCATTTCCCGATACCGGCTCCCCCACCGGCACGAGCAGCCGCCGACCCCATACCGCACCGCAGACCACCAACGCCGCACCCCATACGCCCGCCGCGGTGACCGGATCGGATGTCAGGGCGACGCCGACGACGGCGGCCCACAGCGGTTCGGTGCCCAGCAGCAGGCTCACCCGCGCCGGTGTGCTTCGTTGCACGGCGCGCACCTGGACGACCAATGCAAATACCGTGCAGGCCAACGCCAGGTACAGCAACAGCAGCCAGTCCCCGGGACCCATGCCGCCCGCGAGGGAGCTCAAAGGTTCCCCCGTGGCGGTGGCCACACCCACCGACAGAACGGCGACCGTCGCCAGCTGCACCAAAGCCATCCGGGTGACGTCGAGCTCGTGTGCCGCCGCCAGCCGGCCCAGTAGGGTCACATGCCCGGCCCGCAGGAGGGCCGCCGCACCGATGACCGCGTCACCGAGCCCAGGCGGGCCGAAACCTTGTGCCTGCGTGAGCAATACGCACCCCGCCACCGCGATCGAACCGGCGGCGTAGAACCGCGCGGGGACACTGCGCGCACCCTGCAGCAGCGGCGTCACGACGATCGTCAACGCCATCAACAGCCCCGCGTTGGACGCCGATGTGCGAGTGACACCGTAGGTTTCGCACGCGTATACGGCCCACAGGACGGTGCCGCAGATCATCCCCGAGGCCAATTCCGGTGCGGTGACGCGCCGCAACCGGGGCCCGGTCAGCCCGGCCAGCGCCGCCACGGCGATGACGAACCGCATTGCCAGCAAGGCGAATACGGTGTCGCCGGTGGCCAGTTCCTTGGTCGCGAGGTAGCTGGAACCCCAGACGACGGCGACGCCGAGCAGCGCGAGGTCGGCGGTTCGATTGGGCATGCGTACAGCCTGTTGGATCGTGTAAATTCAGTCAAGCTAATGATTCTTCTTGTTATATGTAGAATTTCTTCATGGATGCCGGTCGCCTGCGGATGTTGCGCGAACTCGCCGATCACGGCACCGTCGCCGCCGTGGCCGACGTGCTGTCGATGACGCCGTCGGCGGTGTCCCAGCAGCTCAAGATCCTCCAGCGCGAGGCGGGTGTCGCACTGATCGAGCCGGCAGGCCGTCGGGTACGGCTGACCGACGCCGGCCGGGTGCTCGTGGGCCACGCGGACGCCGTGCTGGCCGCGCTCGAGCGTGCCCGCGCGGAGATGGACAGTTACCGAACGTCGCCGCAGGGCACCGTCAGCGTGTCGTTCTTCCCGTCGGGCGCGGCAATGCTCTTGGCGCCGTTGATCATCCGAGCGCGTGACCGCGGCATCGAAGTGCTCGGCCGCGACATCGACGTTCCGGCATCACGCGCCCCGCAACAGCTCGCCGAGTTCGACATCGTCGTGGTCCACCGCGACGAGCGCGCCGTCCCGGACTGGGAGCCACGGTTCACCGCCACCGAGCTCTTGCGCGAACCACTCGACGTGGTGGTGTCGGCCGAGCACTCGCTGGCCCGCCACGATCGGGTCCGGCTGGCCGAGTTGACCGACGATCGGTGGATCGGGGTCGAGGGCGGCCTCGTGCTCGACGACGTCCTCACCTCGATCACACTGCTGACCGGCGTGCAGCCACGCATCACCCAGCGGGTCAACGACTTCCGCGTCGTCGAAGAACTCGTCCACGCGGGTCTCGGCATCGCACTGATGCCGCGTCATGTCCTGCTGACCCGCCCGCTCGTCCGGTTACCGGTCAGCGACATCACCCTGGCTCGCCGCATCGAGGCGGTCACCCGCACGGGCGCCGCGACGCGCCCGGCCGTCGGCGCGGTGCTCGACGAGCTGCGCGCGGTCGCGGCGGCGGTCAGCGCAGCAGACGCCTGACATGACTTCGCGCGATCCGCTCCGCCATATCGGGGCCTACCCGCTCCGGCTCGACCGCCACCGAACACGCCAAACCGTCGAGCAGAGCAAGCAATTCGACGGCGGCCGGGTCGGCATCGACCGTGGGGGCAGACTCGGCGATCAGCAACCGCATCCAGTCCGCCATCCGGGCCCAGTCCGCACGGTGGCGCGCAGCGGTGGGTTCGTGCACGGCGGCACGAGCGAGCCGTAGCAGCCAGGCCACGCTGATGTCACGGTCCCGCGGATCCGGGCACACGAGCGCAACGGCAAGTGCCTCCAGGCGCTCGGCGGCGGGCATATCGGGCCGCATCTGCTCATCGAGCCGCGCCATGAAGCGTTCACCGGCGCGGTCCATCGCCGCCGCGAGCATCGCATCCTTGGTAGGGAAATGGTGCTGCACGGCTCCGATCGAAACATCAGCCCGCGCAGCCACTTTTCGCACCGACACGCCCTCGAAGCCGTCGGCGACCAGAACCGCCAGCACCGCTTCGGCCATCCGCTCATACGGCTCGCCCACACGGCGATGATAGCCGCACCCATACGATCGTATGGTAGCGTCCGCGCACATGTCCTCGTCACGTCTGCACTCCCTGGACGTTCTGCGCGGTATCGCGATCCTGGGCACGCTCGGCACCAACATCTGGATCTTCACCAACCCCGAAGGCATGGTCGGCTACCTCGGCGGCAGCAGCACCCCATATGGTTGGCACCCGCTTGAAGTGGCGCTGCAGCTCCTCGCGCAGGGCAAGTTCCTCGGGCTGCTCACTGTCATGTTCGGCATCGGCCTTGCCCTGCAGCAACGTTCGGCGCTGCGCGCGGGCCTGCGCTGGCCCGGGAGTTATCCCTGGCGCGCGGCGCTGCTCTTGCTCGACGGCGCCGTGCATTTCGTCTTGCTGACGGAGTTCGACGTGCTCACCGGCTATGCCATCACCGGGTGGATCGTGTCCTACCTGCTGGTGACGTCGCCACGCACCCAACGCCGCATCATCGCGATCGCTGCCACCCTGCACGTTGCCTTGCTAACGACGCTCGCTGCCGGACTGCTGATGCTGCCGCACACCGAAGGACCACCGCGGCGCCTCGAACCCAATCCCTATGCCGACGGATCGTTCTGGGATCTGGTGGCGTTCCGCCTCGATCACGTCGTGCTGTTCCGGCTCGAGACGATACTGATCTTCCCGATGTCGATCGCACTGTTCCTGCTGGGCGCCAGGCTGTTTCATGCCGGCATCCTCGACCCGCGGGGTGCCACGCTACGCCGCAGGCTGATGTGGCTGGGTTTCGCCGTCGCCGCGCCCGTCGACATCGCGTTGGAGGCCGGCGCGGGTGGTGTCGGCCTGCTGCTGGCACGCTACGGCGTCGCACCCCTGGTCTCCCTGGCCATCCTGTCCGCGGTGGCCGAGTTCTATACCGGCAGGCCCACTCTCGGGTGGGCCGGCAGGCGGCTGGCGGAGGTGGGCCGAATGGCGCTGTCCAGCTACGTGTTACAGAACCTCGTCGCCTCGGCGCTGTGCTACGGCTGGGGGCTCGGCCTCGCCGCGGCCACGCCGCCGCAGCTCCGGGTACCCGCCACCATCGCGATCTATCTGACGGTCGTGATCGCGATCGTGACGTTCGCGCACCTGTGGCTGCGCCGGTTCCGCCGGGGCCCGGTGGAGTGGCTGTGGAACACCAGCTACCGGACCCTGGCGGGCGCGACGGCATCCGCTACAGGTACTGACCCAGGTTCGACTCGGTGTCGATCGCCCGAGACGCGCTCGAGCTCTTCCCGGTGACCAGCGTGCGGATGTACACGATCCGCTCGCCCTTCTTGCCCGAGATCCGGGCCCAGTCATCGGGATTGGTGGTGTTGGGCAGGTCCTCGTTCTCGGCGAACTCGTCGACGATCGAGTCGAGCAGATGCTGGATGCGCAGGCCCGGCTGACCGGTCTCCAGAACCGCCTTGATCGCGTTCTTCTTCGCCCGGTCCACCACGTTCTGGATCATCGCGCCGGAGTTGAAGTCCTTGAAGTACATGACTTCCTTGTCACCGTTGGCGTAGGTGACCTCCAGGAACCGGTTGTCGTCGATCTCGGCGTACATCCGGTCGACGACCTTCTCGATCATCGCCTTGATGCAGGCGGCACGGTCCCCACCGAACTCGGTCAGATCGTCGGCGTGGACCGGCAGGTCCTCGGTGAGGTACTTGCTGAAGATGTCCTGCGCCGATTCGGCGTCCGGCCGCTCGATCTTGATCTTGACGTCCAGACGGCCGGGCCGCAGGATCGCCGGATCGATCATGTCCTCACGGTTGGATGCGCCGATGACGATGACGTTCTCCAGGCCCTCGACACCGTCGATCTCCGAAAGCAGCTGCGGCACAACGGTGGTCTCGACATCGGAGCTGACGCCGGTACCGCGGGTGCGGAAGATCGAATCCATCTCGTCGAAGAACACGATCACCGGGGTGCCCTCGGAGGCCTTCTCCCGGGCCCGCTGGAAGATCAGCCGGATGTGCCGCTCGGTCTCACCGACGAACTTGTTGAGCAGCTCGGGACCCTTGATGTTGAGGAAGTAGCTCTTCGCGTCGCGCGCGTCGTCGCCACGCACCTCCGCCATCTTCTTGGCCAACGAGTTGGCCACGGCCTTGGCGATCAGCGTCTTACCGCAGCCGGGAGGACCGTAGAGAAGCACGCCCTTGGGCGGGCGCAGCGAGTACTCCTTGTAGAGCTCCTTGTGCAGGAACGGCAGCTCCACCGCGTCGCGAATCTGCTCGATCTGCCGGCTCAGGCCACCGATGTCGAGGTAGCTGACGTCGGGCACCTCCTCCAGCACCAGGTCCTCGACCTCGGCCTTGGGAATGCGTTCGAACGCGTACCCGGCCTTGGTGTCGACCAGCAGCGAGTCGCCCGGACGCAGCTTGCGCGGCCGGCCGTCATCGGGCAACAGACCCGAATCGTCGGGCAGCTCGCTGGCAGCCACCAAGGGCTCGGCCAGCCACACGATGCGCTCCTCGTCGGCGTGCCCGACCACCAGGGCGCGGTGCCCGTCGTCGAGGATCTCGCGCAACGTGCTGATCTCGCCGACCGCCTCGAAGCTGCCCGCCTCGACGACGGTGAGGGCCTCGTTGAGCCGCACCGTCTGACCTTGCTTGAGTGTGGCCGTCTCGATGTTGGGTGAGCACGTCAACCGCATCTTGCGGCCGGAGGTGAACACATCGACCGTATCGTCGTCGTGCGTCGAGAGCAGCACGCCGTAACCACTGGGCGGCTGGCCCAGCCGGTCGACCTCCTCGCGCAGGGCAAGCAGCTGCTGACGGGCTTCCTTGAGGGTGTCCATCAACTTCGCGTTGCGCGCGGCCAGCGAATCGATCCGTGCCTCAAGCTGATGCACGTCGCGAGCACTGCGCAAACCGCTCTGCGGGCCTACTGCGTTTTCCAATTGCTCGCGCAGGATTGCGGCCTCGCGGCGCAACGATTCCAGCTCGGCGGCTTCTTCGCTGGATCCCGGCGCCGAGTGACCACCTGGAAAGCCCTCGGCGAAACCGTCCGAACGCTCTGACTCGCTCATCTTGCGCTCCCTCCCGCACCGGAAGTTGGTGCAGTAACAACTTCAACGCTACCGGCGATTCAGCCTTTGTGTGTGGTCTAGGAACTCGACACACCAGCGCCACTGTTAGCCTCATGTCTGAGTTGGTCCGATCGAAAGGAATGTCGTGACCCTGAAATCCCTCGTTACCGGCTTTGTCGCAGCCGCAGGAGCGGCCGCTGTCGTGGCCGGTGCCGCGGCAGGTGTGACGTCCATTGCATCCAGCACCCTCTCGTCCGCCCCGGCTGTGCAGCCGGTCGTGTTCGACGCGCCGCTGCCGCAGGCCCCCGCGCCCGAGCTGCAGAGTGCCCTGACTCAGACCCTGCAGGCACTGGCCAGCGGTGGTTCGTTCAGCGGCAAGGCGGCCTACATCCAGGGCGGCATCGGCCGGATCGAAAGCATCGCCGCGGACCGCGCCTACAGCCGGGCCGCCGCCGAAGGCAAGTTCCCGCTGACGTTCAGCGTCGCCAACATCGACAACGAGGGCGGCGTAGCCACCGCCGACGTCACCGCGACGTCGAACCTGGGCGGAACCGCCACCCAGAACATCCAGTTCGTGGCCGGCCCCAGCCCCACCGGCTGGCAGATCTCCAAGGCCTCGGCCATGAACCTGCTGTCGTCGGTCAACTGACGGTTAATTGATCCGCCTCGCGATCCTGAGTGCCGCCACATGTGTGGCGGCACTTGGGCTATCGGGGTGCAGTCAGAATGACCACCCTGCGGCCTCACCGCCGCCCCCGGCGACCTCGTCGCTGATGACGCCCGTGGCCCCTCCGGCCGCGCCGCTACCCGCGCCGGACGCCCTGACGAGCGTGCTGTACCGGCTCGCCGACGTCAACGTCCCAGGCGCCAACAAGGTCGGCCTCGTGGAGCACTCGACCACCGACGACGCCGCGGCCCTCGACAAGTTCGGCCGAGCGCTCGCCGACTACGGCTTCATCCCCCTGGACTTCGAGGCCAAGGACCTGGCCTGGTCGCAATCGACTGCGGGCAACGTGGTCGCCACCATCACGGTCACGACGCCTTCCCCGGGTGGCCAGGGCAAGCAGTTCAGTTTCCCGATGGAGTTCACGCCGCACGGCACCGACTGGCTGCTGACCCGGCATACCGCCGACATGCTGCTGGAACTGGGCCGCACCGCGGCGCCCGCGCCGGCTCCCCCGACACCGACCCCCTGAGCGTCGGATGTGGATCGGTTGGCTGGAATTCGATCTGCTGCTCGGTGATGTCCGCTCGCTCAAGCAGAAGCGGTCGGTGATCCGGCCGATCATCGCCGAGTTGCATCGCAGGTTCGCCGTGTCGGCGGCCGAGACCGGTGCCCACGAGCTGCACCGTCGCGCCGGGATCGGTATCGCGGTCGTCGCCGGAGACCACGCCCACGTGGTGGACGTGCTCGACGCCGCCGAGCGGCTCGTCGCGGGCCGCCCTGAGGTGGACCTGCTGTCCACCCGCCGCGGCCTGAGCCGTAGCGACGACTGACGCTAGACGCTGCCGCCGAGCTGACGCTTGCGCCGCAGCGGCATGGGCGCCACGGCACCCGGGGCCAATTTGCGCACGCTGACCAGAAAGGCGGTGTGTCCCCGCATGGTGTGTTGCGGACGCACCGCAAGACCCACCACATGCCAGCCGCGCTGCATGCTCTCCCAGGCCCGCGGCTCGGTCCAGCACTGCTGCTCGCGCAGCGCCTCCACCACACGGGAGAGCTGCGTGACGGTCGCGACGTAAACCATCAGCACGCCGCCTGCCACCAGCGCCCGCGCGACCGTGGGCAGCACCTCCCACGGCGCGAGCATGTCGAGCACCACCCGGTCCACCTCGGGACCGCTGTACTCCGAGAGGTCGGCTATCACCAGATCCCAGTTCTGCGGCCGCTCGCCGAAGAAGGTGACGACGTTGCGTTCGGCATGCACGGCGTGGTCGTCGCGCAGCTCGTAGGAGATCACCGTGCCGCCCGGCCCGACGGCGCGCAGCAGCGAACACGTCAGCGCACCCGATCCGGCGCCCGCCTCCAACACGCGCGCGCCGGGGAAGATGTCCCCCTCGTGCACGATCTGCGCGGCGTCCTTGGGGTAGATCACCTGCGCACCGCGCGGCATCGACATCACGTAGTCGACCAGCAACGGGCGCAGCACCAGGAACTGGTCACCGTTGGTCGATTTGACGACGCTGCCCTCCGGCAGGCCGATCACGCCGTCGAGGGCGATGATCCCGCGATGAGTGTGGAATTCCCCGCCCGGCGTCAGCACCATCGTGTAGTGCCTGCCCTTGGCGTCGGTGAGCTGCACGCGGTCACCCACGGCGAACGGTCCGGTCCTTGGCACGGTCCCCCAGCCTGCCAGTAGGCCCGCCGCGCCGGGTGCGCGGGTTGCCGCAAAATTGTCGGCACCCGGTCATAGGCTGCCGGTATGAGTGAGGTGACGGCGGCAACCACGCTTGCCGAGCCGGCCGGGCCGCTGCGCAGGCCGGCACTCTCGCCGTCGCGAGCCAGCGATTTCAAGCAATGCCCGTTGCTCTACCGCTTCAGGGCCATCGACCGGCTGCCGGAGCCGCGGTCGCCGGCACAATTGCGCGGATCGCTGGTTCACGCGGCCCTGGAGCAGCTGTACGGGCTCCCGGCGGCCGAGCGGGTACACGACACCGCGCTGGGCCTCATCGAGCCCGCCTGGGCGCAGGTGGTGGCCGCAGAGCCCGACCTGGCGGAGGCCGTGTCCCCCGCACTCTTCGATGAGGCGCGGGCGCTCCTGTCGGGTTACTACCGGTTGGAGGACCCGACGCGGTTCGACCCGGACAGCTGCGAGCTGCGTATCGACGTGGAGCTGACCGACGGCACGTTGCTGCGCGGATTCGTCGACCGCATCGACGTCGCGCCGACCGGTGAAATGCGTGTGGTCGACTACAAGACCGGCAAGGCGCCGCCCGCGGCGCGCACCGCGGCCGAGTTCAAGGCGATGTTCCAGATGAAGTTCTATGCCGTCGCGCTGTTGCGGTCGCGCAATGTCATGCCTGCCCGGCTGCGCCTGGTGTACCTCGCCGACGGTCAGGTGCTCGACTACTCGCCCGACGCCGACGAATTGCTCCGGTTCGAGCGCACTCTGATGGCGATCTGGCGGGCCATCCAAACCGCGGGCGCCACAGGAGATTTCCGGCCCAACCCGTCGCGACTGTGCTCGTGGTGTGCGCATCAGGCCCTGTGCCCGGCGTTCGGTGGCACCCCGCCGCCGTACCCAGGCTGGCCCGAGCTGCTGCCCGCCCCAACAGAGCCTGCCGCATGATCGGGTGTCACTACCGTCGGCTTCCCGCCGACGGTGAATTCCAACTGTTCGAATCCACCGCCGACACCCGCAGCAACTGGGATCCGGCGATCCAGCACGGCTCACCTCCCCTGGCCTTGTTGACCAAGGCCATCGAGGAGTTGATGGCTCCGTCGGGTCTGCGCATCGGCCGGTTGACACTGGACATCCTCGGCGCCATACCTGTTGCCCCGCTACGGGTCCGGGCCTGGGTCGACCGGCCGGGCGCCCGGATCTCGCTGGCCGTCGCCGAGGCGTCCGCGCAACGGCCCGATGGGCAATGGCGCGCGGTGGCCCGGGTGAGCGCGTGGCTGCTGGCCACCGGTGACACCAGCGATGTGGCCACGGATCGCTTCGCCCCGCTTGTCGAAGGCGAGCAGACGGATGTGGCGCACGGCTGGGAAGGCGCCGCAGGCTACCTGGAGACGGTCAGTTGGCGGCGCCAGCGCGGTACCGATGCCGGGGCCTCAGTGGTGTGGTTGCGCGCGCTGACCCCGGTCGTCGACGACGAAGAGACCACCGCGGTTCAGCGGTTGGCCCTCGTGGTGGATTCCGCGAACGGCGCGGGCGCCGCCTTGGATCCCGACAAGTTCGTGTTCATGAACACCGATACCGCGGTGCACCTGCACCGGCTGCCGATCGGATCGGACTTCGCCCTGCGCGCACGGGGTTCCATCGGACCCGACGGCGTCGGGGTGACCACCGCGGAACTCTTCGACCGGCAAGGGTTTATCGGCACGTCAGCGCAAACCCTGCTCGTGTTGCGGCGCTGAGGTCAGGAACGCGCGGCATCGGCGCAGTCCGAGATATCCAATTATGGTGTCGGCCCGTGCGTTAGAGCTGCGGGTAGCGGCTGGTCGTCGTCGCGATGTCCGAAATATCCGAGACGCTCGATGAGCTGCAGGTCCGGCGCGGGGGTCCAGTCCCACGCGGTGATCTGGCGTCGGGAGCGGCGGCTGTAGGTGGCGCGCAGCAGTTCGTAGCCGTCGACCCGCAGCGCGGTGATCGGTTCGCCTGAACCGCAATTCCACTGGCGCCCTTGATCATCGTGGATCATCACCGCCGTCGAATGGCGTAGTCGTCGGTGCAGATGTCGCATCATGGCGTCCAGGAACGGTTGCCAGTGCTCACGCTCGACACGGCCCAGGCCCAGCGCTTCGTGCAGATCGGACTCGTGACAGATCGCATCGGCCGCCAGGTTCGGCCCGATGATTTCTGGGCCTGCCAGCGCGGCTTCGACCGCCGGGCCGACACGGACCCATTCGGCGAGCAGGTCCGAGACGGGCCGGCCCCGGCGTTCGCCGACGTGTCGCTGCGTCCACCGCTCGCTGCCCGCATCCTCGATCCGGCCTGCCGCCACGTCGGCGGCACCGCCGACCAGATGCGCCAGCAGTTCGTGCACGGTCCAGCCTGGGGTCGCCGGGACCGGCGTGCGCACTTGGTCCGTGGTGAGCGCGGCGGCCAAGGCCCCGATACGGCAGCGAGCATGCCGGTAGAGTACGTCGAGCAATGGCGTCCATCCTGTCTCATGAGTGCCGGTACGCGCGGAAAAACTGGTGCCTCCCTGGTGGTTTCGCTGGATCAGCTGGCCCAGGAAGGTAGTCGCGGGCAGGCCCGCCAAAGGGAACCACCTTCAGCGCCGGCCAACCATGTGCAGGCAAGCTGGTGTGCTCGAGGTAAGTCCGCCATCATCACCGTGACGCAACGGGTTTGGCTGTGGTCGGGTGTGATGGCCTCTCGCGCAGTCCCCACTTGGCGTGCCAGAGGGCCAGTGGTGCTGGCGCCCACCAGTTGACGCGGCCCATCAGTTTCATGACAGCGGGTACCAGCACGGTGCGGATGAGGAATGCGTCCAGGAGCACGGTGATGGTCAATGCGGTCCCGAGCATGCGCATGTTGGCTTGCTGGGAAGCGATCATGGCCACGAACACGATCGCCATGACGGTCGCGGCGGCGGTGACGATCCGGCCGGTGTGAGCCAGGCCGAGCGCGACGGCACGGTCGTTGTCGGCGTCGGTCAATTGTGGAGTGTGCAGCCATTCTTCGCGGATCCGTGACAGGACGAACACTTCGTAGTCCATGGATAGGCCGAATGCCAGGCAGAAGATCAGGGGCGGGAATGCGGCGTTGATGTTGCCGGTGGTGGTCGTGCCAAATCCGCTGAGGTGGCCTTCTTGGAAAATCCACACCATGGCACCGAACGCCGCGGTCAGGGACAGGGCGTTCATCAACACTGCCTTGATCGGTAGCAGCACGCTGCCGGTGAACAAGAAGACCAGGATCAGCGTGGTCACCGCGACGAGCGCCAGCACCAGCGGGATGCGGCTGGTGATGCCGTGGACGTCGTCGATGCTGCGTTGTGCGGTGCCGTCGAACAGTGTTGGGCCCGGCGCTGGAACTTCCTTGAGCGCAGTGAGTTGGTGTTTACCTGGCGGAGAGAACGGGTCGAGCGTGCTGGATACGGTGAGATACGCTGCACCGTCGCGCATTCCGGCGCCGTAGGCGTCGCCGCTGATGCGTGTTCCGGCGACGTAGGCTCCGTCGGGGGCTGTTACTGCTGCAACATCCGGCATTGTCGATAGCGCTTTCGCGTACTGGGCAATGGCAGGTGGCGAGGCGGTGTTCGTGGGCAGGACGATACGGATCGCGTTGGTGCCGTAGTGCGGGAACTGCTCGCGCAGCAGGTCGCCGGCTTGGCGTGAAGGTGCGGCGGTGGGCAACGTCCGGTCGTCCGGGTAGGCGGTCCTGATTCCGAGGAACGGAGCACCGAGTGTCACGAATAGTGCTGTGACAGCGATGACTACGGGCACGGCATAGCGCATGCACACGATGGCGACGCGGTAAAAGAACGATTCCTGCACCGAGCGCGGCCGAGTACCGGGCCGCCCTAGGAATCGAAGAACCGGAGCGCGGATGTCCCAATCGTCGAGGCGGGCGCCGAGGACAACCAGCAGAGCGGGTGCGATGACCAACGCACCGAACAGGCACAGCCCCACGCAGATGATCCCGGCGTAGGCCAGCGACCCCAGGAAATACATTGGGAACACAGCCATTGTGGCCAACGACAGGGCGACTGTGATCGCCGAGTAGGTCACCGTGCGGCCGGCGGTATTCATGGTTGTGACCAGCGCCTGCGCTGGTGGCGCACCGCCGGCGGTTTCTTCGCGGTAGCGCTCGATGATGAACAGCGTGTAGTCGATGGCCAGTGCCAGGCACAGCGCAGTAGCAAGGTTAAGTGCGAACACTGATACGTCGGTGAACGCGAAGATCATTCGCAGCGCGGCGGTCGCGCCGGAGACGGCGAAGGCAGCGACAGCAAGCGGCACCATGGCGGCGATCGCACTACCGAAAATCCAAATCAGTACCAGGAAGGTGAACGGGACCGCGATCGATTCGACGGTCAATAGGTCGATGCGTGATTGGAGGTTGAAGTCGTAGTACGCGATGGCCTGCCCACCGGCATTGACGCTGATGCCGTCGCGGGTCCCGATCAGGTTTTTGGCGATGTCATGGGCGCGAGGCGGCGCATCGCTGTCACCACCGGTGATTTCGGCGACGACCAGGCCGGTTCGGTGATCGTTGCTGAGCAGTGAGGCCGCGGTCGCTGGTGCTGCTGCCGTCCAATAGGAGTTGATCTGTTGGGCGTGACCGGATGCGGTCAGAGCGGCGATGACGGCGTGGGCGCGGTCGCGTACCTGCGGCGCGTCGGGGCCGGCGGGGCCGGTGATTTCGAAGACGATGGGCATGCCGCCGGCGTCGAAGGTGCGGTTCAGAATCGCGGTTGCGCGTGAGGATTCCGAGCCGGCAACCTCGTAGCCGCCGGAGGGCAGTTTCATCCCGACGGGTGCGCCGAAAACCCCGGCGAGCACGAAGGTAATGAGCGCGGCCACGAGGATCGGCCGCGGGAATCGCGTGGCGAAGGCGCCCAGCGTGGTGAACATGGTCCCGGTCTTTCGTCGAGTTCAGCAGGAGGGTCGGCGCGGCAGTCAGAGTCGGTGCATTTCCCGTCCCATCGCCGCGTCGGCGATGAAATCGGGGCGGCGCGGCGGGTACCGGGTGACGCGGTCAGGCTTCGAGCCGGCTGGCCTGCGCAGCAAGCGGGCCAGGCGGGCCCGGATGCCGGCATCGGGAGCACGCTCATCCGGACCGGCGGGCTCATCGCGCACCGCACCAGGTTGCTGCTGCGTGCTCGCCTGCAGTTCCAGACCCGAATAGGCCACGGGCACAGTGCCATTGGAATCGTGGAGGCGATCATCGGTCGGAGCGGCTGGGGCTGGTGGCGCCGACTCGTCTTCCAACCGCGGCGAGACCAGAGTGCGGACGTTCATAAAGCGAAAGCTACTACTACTTGTTTCTGAAGTACATACTATTTTGAAGTACTTACTTCAGATGTTAGATTGGGAGCATCATGGCGAAGAGGTCCTACGACGAGTACTGCGGGCTCGCGGTGGCGCTCGACCTGTTGGGCGAACGCTGGACGATGCTGATCCTGCGCGAGCTCATGATGGGACCGAAACGATTCACCGACTTACAGGTCGGGCTCCCCGGCATCGGAACCGGCTTGCTCACCCAGCGGCTCCGCGAACTCGAAGACGCCACAGTCATCGAGAAGGCAGTCCTGCCTCCCCCAGCCGCCTCAACCGTCTATCAACTCACCGCCGACGGCGAGGCACTACGAGCACCTCTGCTTGGGCTGACACGATGGGGCCTGCGCCGCATGGGAACGCCCACCGAGGGCCAGACTGCGAACGTCAACCTGCTCGCGTTCGCGATGGCCGCCCGATTCAATCCACGGAGTTCGCCGGCCGCCGACGGCATCTACGAACTGCGCCTTGGTGATTCGACGTTTCAGTTCACCATCGCCGATGGTGACATCCAGATTCAATCCGGACACGCGCAGCATGCCCTGGCGGTCATCACCACCGACATGGCCACGCTGATCGCAATCAACAACGGAGCCGCAACACTAAACGACGCGTTGAGCGACCAAACGCTGACCGTCGAAGGCGACCCTGCGGCCATCGCGTCCCTTGCTGACGCATTCGAATTGACCCCTGTGGACGTATAGCCCCGATACAGGAGTCGGGTCAGGGCTCACGGCAGGCCCACGACACCAGATCAGATTCCCCGCCTCCACGGAAACCCACCACATGCGACGGCCAGCGCGCCCGGGGTTACGGCGTTTAGACCGGGCACTTACCGCGGCGCCGAAACACGCAGCCACCAGGCGCCCTTATATTTGCTTGCATCTATATAGACGTCCTGCAATACTCGGCACATGGACGTCTTCGAAGCCGTCGCCGAACCCAGCAGGCGCGCCCTGCTCGACGCACTCACCGACGGCGAACGCACTGCCGGTGAACTCGTGGCCACCCTGCCGGGCCTGACCCAGCCGACCGTGTCGCGGCATCTCAAGGTGCTACGTGAGGTCGGGCTGGTCGAGGTCCGGCCCGACGCGCAGCGGCGCATCTACGCGCTCCGCGCCGACGGCTTGGTGCAGATCGACGCGTGGATCGAGCGGTACCGCCGCTACTGGACCAACCATCTCGACGCCCTGGAACGCCACCTCGAATCGACCCACAAGGAGACCAAATGACCGCGCGTGAAGGAAAACTCACCGTCGAGGGTGACCGGGCCGCGCTGAACTTCGAGCGGCACCTGCCCTATCCGGTCGAGACAGTGTGGGCCGCGATCACGGATCCGGCGCAGCGCAACCAATGGATGGGAGAAACGACGATCGACGCCCGCGAGGGCGGCACGATCGAGATGATCCCGCACTCACCACCGATCCCACCGCAGCAGAAGAAGATGACCGGCCGGATCAGGGTGTGGGACCCGCCGAGGGTATTCGAGCACGAGTGGAACCAGGCCGTGCTGTCGGCCCCCGAAGCCGGCGTCGTGCGCTACGAACTGACCCCGGATGGCGACGGCACCCTGCTGCGGTTCAGTCACCGCGGGCTCACCGTCCGCGACGGTCAGGGTTTCCATCCCGGCACCCACGCCTATCTGGACCGGCTGGAAGCTCATCTGGCGGGCAACGAGCTCCCCGACTGGGGACAACGCTATCAAGAAGTGGCAGCAGTGCTAGGGCAGCAATGGGAAGGGGAATAGTCATGTCTCACAACGGTTCCGATATCGCAGCGCCCACAGTGGCGGTGGTGTACCACTCGGGTTTCGGGCATACCGCGACGCTCGCCGCCGCAGTGGCGGCCGGTGCCGTCGACGCCGGTGCCGATGTCAGCGTCGTCGCCGTCGACACCATCACCGAGGCCCAGTGGGACCTCCTCGACGGCATCGACGCGATGATCTTCGGCACCCCCACCTACATGGGCAACGTGTCGGCCGGGTTCCAGGCGTTCGCCGAGAAGACCGGACGGCGCTGTGTCAACGGCACCTGGCGCGACAAGGTTGCGGCCGGCTTCACGAATTCCGGAGGCAAGAGCGGCGACAAGCTGAACACGCTCAGTTCATTGGCGGTCTTCGCAGCCCAGCACCACATGCATTGGGTGAGCCTGGGTTTGGGCCCCGGCTGGAACGCCTCATTCAGTAGCGAGGACGATCTCAATCGGCTCGGCTTCTTCCTGGGCGCCGGTGCGCAGACCAACGTCGACGCCAATCCCGACCAGGTGCACCCGTCCGACGTCGCGACGTGCCGCCATCTCGGGGCGCGCGTCGCCCTGGTGACACGCCAACTGAACATCGGCCGCAGCCTCAGTCCAGCGGCTGCAAGTCCTGCAGGAGCGTCGGCACCAACTCACTGACCGTCGGATGGATGTGCATGGTGCGGGATATGGCGGTGTAGGGCAGCTTCGCGGTCATGATGTCGAGGATGCTGTGGATGACCTCGTCACCGCCGACACCGAGGATGGCCGCACCCAGGATCTCCTCCGTCTCGGCGTCGACCACCACCTTCATGAAGCCCTGCGTCTCACCTTTCTCCACCGCACGGCCCACCCGGGTCATCGGACGCTTGGCCACCAACGCTTTTCGTCCCGACGCCCGCACCTGGTCGACGGTCAGCCCGGCCCGGCCCAGCGGCGGGTCGATATACAGCGCGTAGGTGGGGACGCGATCGCTGACCCGACGCGGATCGTCGTCGAGCAGATTGGCGGCCACGATCTCGTAGTCGTTGTACGAGGTGTGGGTGAACGCGCCCTTGCCGTTGCAGTCCCCCATCGCCCAGATGTGTTCGGCGCTGGTGCATAGCTGGTCGTCCACCTCGATGTAACCGCGCTTATCGGTCCGCACACCGGCGTTCTGAAGGCCGAGATCGTCGGTGTTGGGCACCCGGCCGACCGCGACCAGCAGTTGGGTACCGGCGATCGGCGCGGCCCCGTCAGCCGGAGTCACCTCGAAGCCGTTGTCCTGCTTGGTAAACCGGATGTCGGTGGCGTTGAGCACGATGTCGATGCCCTCGGCCTCGAGGATCTCCTTGATCGTCGCCGAGACATCCTCGTCCTCGCGTGAGGTCAGCCGCGGGCCCCGCTCGACGACGGTGACCCTGGCCCCGAAGCGTCGGTACATCTGTGCGAACTCCAGCGCGATGTAACTGCCACCGATGATGACGAGGTGCTCGGGCACCGAATCCAGTTCGAGGATCCCGACATTGGTCAAATAGTCGATATCGGCCAGCCCCGGGAAATCGGGGGCAACAGCGCGGCCGCCCACGTTGAGGAAGATCCGATCGGCGCTCAGCAGCCGGCCGTCGACGTCCAGGGTGTGCGGATCGACGAATCGGGCGTGGCCCCGGATGAGCGACGCACCGTCCATGCCCTCCAGCCAGGCCTCGACCCCCTGCCGGTCGTCGAGCACGATCCCGTCCTTGCGAGCCTTGACCTTGGTCATGTCGACGGTGACTTCGCCTGTGCCGACCCCATATTCAGCGCCACGGCGAGCGAGGTGCGCGGCATGGGCACTGGCCACCAGAGTCTTGGTGGGGATGCACCCGGTGTTCACACACGTGCCGCCCACCAGTTTGCGTTCGATCACCGCGACGGTGTTGCCTGCGGCAGTGAGTCGCCCGGCGAGCGACGGGCCGGCCTGGCCGGCCCCGACGATGATGGCGTCGAAGCGCTCTGACTCGGCCATGGCTATACGACCGCGGTGAGCGCCGCGACTGCGAAGCCGCCGGCTACCGCAACGACATCCTCAACCAGGGCGATCGGCAGATCGCGCCCGCCGGTGGCCGCGACCAGGCGGCTGCGGGCCTCGTAGCCGCCGAGCGTTCCCAGCACGGCACCGATCATGCCCGCACCGAGGCCGCCGAAGGTGTACCCCCAGGCCGTCCCGATCACCGCGCCGGCGAACGCGCCGGTGGCCAGCCTCGCGATGAACTGCACCGGGGTCTTACGACTGGGCGTCTTGGGTAGCTGATCGGTAATGAGCTCAACGACAGCAAGAATGGTCAGCACGGTGACAGTGATGGGGTGTGCCAACCACTGCACCCAGGTACCGTCCAGATTGATCCAGTGCAACGCCGCCGCCCACGCCACCACGGCGGGCGGGGTCAGCGCCCGCAGCCCGGCCACCACCCCGATGAGCAGCGCCAGCAGCAGGACGAGGAAATGGGTCATGCCCGGACGCTAACACGCACAGCGTCCGGGCACCGGGTGATCAGAAGCGGCAGAACCTGATGTCAGAGGCAAGAATCGCCTTGGCCCCGATGGCCGCGAGCTCGTCCATGATGGAGTTGACGTCGCGGCGCGGGACCAGGGCTCGCACGGCAGCCCACTCCGGATCGGCCAGCGGCGCGATCGTCGGCGATTCCAGACCCGGGGTCACCGCCATGGCATCATCCAAAACCGCACGCGGACAGTCGTAGTCGAGCATCAGGTACTGCTGGCCGAACACCACGCCCTGCACTCGCGCAGTCAGCTGATCTCGTGCGGCCGCGTTCTCTTCCGAGGCACCGTCGCGTTCGATCAGCACCGCCTCCGAATCACACAGTGGCGCACCGAAGGCCACCAGGTCGTGCAGGCCCAGCGTGCGGCCCGAGCCGACCACATCGGCGATGACGTCGGCGACGCCCAGCTGGATCGAGATCTCCACCGCACCGTCGAGCCGGATGACCGTGGCCTCGATCCCTTGTGCCGCCAGATCTTTGCGCACCAGGTTGGGAAACGACGTGGCGATCCGCTTGCCCGCCAAGTCGGCCGTCGTCCACTCCCGACCGGCCGGGGCGGCGTAGCGGAAGGTGGAATTGCCGAAGCCCAGCGACAACCGCTCGCGCACCGGTGCATCCGAATCCGCGGCCAGGTCGCGTCCGGTGATGCCGAGATCGAGCTGACCGGAACCGACGTAGACGGCGATGTCCTTCGGCCGCAGGAAGAAGAACTCGACGTTGTTGCTGGGGTCGACGACCGTCAGATCCTTGGGGTCGCGACGCCGGCGGTATCCGGCCTCGGAGAGGATCTCGGCGGCCGACTCGCTCAGGGCCCCCTTGTTGGGAACAGCAACCCGCAACATGCTCACAGCTTCCGGTAGACGTCGTCGAGGGTCAGGCCGCGGGCGAGCATCAGCACCTGCGTCCAGTACAGCAACTGGCTGACCTCCTCGGCCAGCGCCTCGTCGCTCTCATGCTCGGCGGCCAGCCACACCTCGCCGGCTTCCTCCAAGATCTTCTTGCCGAGCCCGTGCACCCCGGTGTCCAATGCCGCGACGGTGCCACTGCCTGCGGGCCGGGTGCGGGCCTTCTCGCTGAGCTCAGCGAACAGGCCGTCGAAAGTCTTCACGGGCATGGATTGTTTCATGGCCCACTGGCAAGTCCGCGTTGGCCCGGATCGCTGTCGGGCAATAATGGGGCGATGTCGCATGAATTGCGGTGTGATCCGGAAGGTATGCGAGCTTTTGCGGTGGTCTGCGAAGAATTGGCATCGCACGTTCTCATCTGCGACCCGATCACCATGCCGTTAGCACCGCATCAAGCAACCGTTGACGCGGTCGCCGGCCTCCAGTCGGCCACAGCGAGTACCGCCCAAATCTTGGCCGAACGAATCCGCTCCACAGCATCTGCGCTACGCGCTGCCGCGGATCAGTACTCGAAGACCGACCATGAACTCGGTCGCACCCTCGGTGCCGCCACAAACTTCGATGCGCGGTGATGATGTCGGCACAGAATTCAGCGCCAGCGTCTCTACAGACACCGACGCTGTCTCAAATTGCCGGCTGGGACACCGACCATCTGACCAATGCAGCCTCAGCGTGGAGAGCGATGGCGACACGTTGGCGCGACAAGTTCTCCGCGATCAACGACGGAATTGTTAGCCCTGGCGGAACCCCGTGGACCGGGACATCAGCTGATGCGGCATCGATGCGTTCGGACCGCGATCGAACGCACGTATTCGGGTTGGCAGACCGGCTAACTGTCGCAGCTGCAATTGCAGAAACGGGAGCGAACGATCTCTACTCAGCGAAGTCGAAGGCACTCCTGGCAGTCGCCAGTGCGCAGCAGGCCGGTTTCGTCGTAGGCGAGGACCTGTCAGTGCGCGACGGTCTACGCGCGCAGTCAAAACCCCTGATGACGGTGCGCCAACTCCAATCACAGATAATCTGGGCGAATATCCAAGCACATTCTTTGCAGCTCGTGGCGACAGACCAAGCGGTGGCCAACCGGCTCCAAACATTCATCGCCGGATTCGGCAACACTCAATTCCCCCAAAGCCCGACCAAGGAACCGGCGCCACCGAAAGTTCCGATGCCTCCCTATCAGCCGCGAGTGTGGGGAGCGTGCGCGCTAGGCGGTCGCGGCGATCCAAACAAGGTCGTCCGGACCTTCTATCGAGCACCACTGGTGGCCGGCGTGAGTGCCATGCCGAGCGGGGACAGCGTTCTCTACTGCGGAAATGACAAATTCGGCTTCTACCACATCGTCAGCAGACACGGAGACGATTGGAACCGGGTGGCCATGAGCCGGTTCCCGGGAGCCGGGAACTGGCGATACCTTGCCGACTACGCGATCAGCGCTACCCTGGCAGATCCCGAGAAAGTCGACTACAAATCAGGAAATGACACGTTTGTTGTGCAGCGGAACATATACCGAATCACCGAGAGTGGGGCCGTATATGCATTCACATGCCGGGTTGTCGTATCAGGCACCGACGGAAAAATCATCACCGCATATCCGATGACTACACCGATCTGAACTCCATCGACCAGTAGACGGGATCATTCCAGATGAACGGGACACCACAGAAGTACTCCGAACGCCGCGCACTCATCGCACGCAAGCTGGAGCCCTTCTTCGAAGTCAGTTCAATGGTTCCAACTAATGTGTCGGCCCAGTTCGAACCCGACATCTTTGAGAACTCACTGATGTGCAGCTGGGCTGACCCGCAGACACTGACCACCCGGACTTTGTTCGTATACATCAATCGAGTTCAAGATGGTTCGGTCAAAGCTGCGGAGATACGCGAGATGATCGAGGAAGAAACGCTTCCCACCGAACGCGATCAGCCGCCGGAAGCGTACGAAATTCCTGAACCAGTTTCTGGCGAATTCGTGTTTGTGCTCAACTATCTGAGTTCGTTGACTGCGATCGCCGACAATTGTGTGGTCAAGATCTCGCCCTCACCGGTGGCGATACCCCTTGCCGACCTCGCGGACGTTGCGCTCGATATCGCCCGGTCGGTGGGTTGTTCGACGTACATCAACGATCTCCAACCACCCGTCATCGACACAAACAGGGTTTCCGGGACATGGAGCACCGCGGACGGCTTGGTCTACGACCCGCGCACGCCGCCGAACTGAATGCCACGCCGTCGTTCCGCAGCACCACACGGCACCATCTGTCATCGGGGACACGCGCCATCATTTTGTGGGCGGAGTTTTTGTGCACGGTAGGGATCCCAACCTGAGGTGCAATAGAGGGGTGAGCGTTCCGGCCGACCATCCCCTGCCGACATACACCGCGCGGGTGGCAGCGATCAGCACGATCCTGTCCAAGCACCTGCCGCTCGACGGCCTGGTGCGCAACAACCAGTTGGCCAATCCGCTCGCGCCGTACCCGTCCTTGACGGCCGCCTGGGGTCCGGACGCCTCCGCGCCGGCGACGCTGACGCTCTCCCTGCATCCCGTCGACGACTTCGCCGAGGAGGTCGAGCTGTTGCGGTCGACGGCGGGTGACGTCGGCTACGAGGTGCCTTGCCGGGAGCCCGGCACCTACGCACTGGTCCAGAAAGACCCGGCGGCAGTGTGGGCGGTGGCCGTGGGTTGCGAGGTCCGGCTGAGCCACAACGGCATGGATCCGGCCACCCTGGTGGAGCCCGCGTTGGACGTGGCGATCAGCGTGGGGTGGACCGACTTCGTCGACGACACGCGCTAGGAGTTCACCGTGGGATTGTGCTCGTGGTGCGGGATCTCGCTCTGCATGTCCTCGAGATGTTTGCCCTTGGTCTCCTGCACCCACCGCGACACGAACACGAACGACAGCACCGCGCACAACGCGTAGAAGCCGTAGGCGACGCCGAGCATGTTGCTCAGCGTCGGGAACGTCACGGTGATCACCCAGTTCGCCACCCACTGACCGGCGGCGGCCAACCCGAGCGCGGCGGCACGGATGCGGTTCGGGAACATCTCACCGAGCAACACCCACACGACCGGGCCCCACGACATACCAAAGGCCACCACGAACAGATTGGCGGCGACCAGCGCCACCGGCCCGGCCACGTCGCCCAACACGGGCTTGCCGCCCACCTGACTGGCTGTGCCGAAGATGACCGCCATGGTGCCCAGCGTCACCGCCATGCCCGCCGAACCCATCAACAGCAGCGGCTTACGACCGATCCGGTCGATGAGCGCGATGGCGATGAGCGTCGTCACGATGTTGGTGATCGACGTGATGACCGTGATGACGAACGCCTGGCTCTCGCCGAAGCCGACGGCCTCCCACAGCACGTTGGAGTAGTAGAAGATCACGTTGATGCCGACGAACTGCTGGAAGATCGACAGCCCCAGACCGACCCAGACGATGCCGTAGATACCGCCTGCCGGCTTGCGCAGATCCCGCCATGACGGCGGCTTGTCGGCCTTCAGCGAATCCTGGATACGGCTGATGGTGATTTCCAGGTTCTTCTCACCCAGCAGCATGCTGAGCACCGAACGGGCTTCCGGGATCCGGAACTTCGCCACGAGATAGCGCGGCGACTCCGGGATGGTGTACGCCAGCGCGCCGTAGAGAATCGCGGGCAACGCCATGGCCAGGAACATCCAGCGCCACGCGGCCAGCCCGAGCCACAGCACCTCGCGCGATCCGCCGGCCAGATGGGCCAACAGCGCGTCGACGGCCAGCGATATGAAGATGCCGCTGACGATCGCCAACTGTTGCAGCGAACCCAGCCGTCCCCGGATGCGCGGCGGTGAGGTCTCGGCGATGTAGGCCGGTGCGATCACCGACGCCACGCCGACGCCGATACCGCCGATGACGCGGAAGATCACCACCAGCCAGATGTTGGGCGACAAGGCCGTGCCGATGGCACTGATGAAGAACAGCACGGCGGCCAGTTTCATCACCGACAGGCGCCCGATACGGTCGGCCAGCCGGCCCGCCGTCATCGCGCCCACCGCGGCGCCCAGCAGGGCCGAGGCGACCGCAACGCCCAGGGTGTAATCGCCGATGCCGAACTCGTCCCGCAGAGCGGCGACGGCGCCGTTGATCACGGCACTGTCATAGCCGAACAGCAGGCCACCGAGCGCAGCGACCGAGGCGATGCGCACCACCTTGCCACTGTGTTCGGATTCCTCGTAGTCCAAGCCCGACGTGGAATCGCCCACCGGTCCGTGCGTCATGACACGTCCTCTCGCAGCGTCGCGTGATCTGTGCCACATCACAATCGCACAGTCGGCCTGCCGATAGGGGCGAAATCCGTACCGGTGATTGACGCCTCAGGCGCTGCGCTGATCCTGCTCGCTGTCCAGCGCGGCGTGGATGGCCCGAAGATCGGCCACGTCGAGGCGGCTCAGCGATTCGACGTGCTTGCGCCGCGGCCCGTGGGGAACCGCCATGTCGTTGGGTACCACCAGGACGGGGCATCCGGCCGCCTCGGCGGACGCGGTGCCGGTGACCGAATCCTCGATGGCCAGACACCGCCTCGCAGGCACCCCGAGCAGCTCGGCCGCGCGCAGGTACGGGTCCGGGGCCGGCTTGCCGCTTGGCACCTCGTCACCGCATACGGTCACCGAAAAATAGTGCCGGCCAATGCTTTTCAGAGCACGCTCAGCGAGATCGCGCCGGGTGTTGGTCACCAGCGCCATCGGGATGCCCGCTTCGAGCAGCGCGTCGAGCAGCTCCTGGGCGCCTGGGCGCCACGGCAGGCCCTGCTCGAACAGATCGCCCGTGTAATCGTGCAGCCAGTCGGCGGACTCCGCCATCGCGACCGGATCGGGGTCCAGCCCTACGTCGTCGTAGACGATCTGCATCACCGACTCCGACGAGCCACCCAGCGTCGACTCCCTCACCTCGGGAGTGAGCACCGCACCCATCCGCGCATAGAGCGCGTGCATCGAGACGTCCCAGAGCTTTTCGGAGTCGACCAGGGTGCCGTCCATATCCCACAGCACCGCTTTCACCCGGCGATTCTCGCACAACGGGCACCTCGCAGTCACATCGCGCAACCGGCCGGCAAACCCGCTCGCACCACCGGTGTTTCGGTGGTGTCGAGCAGGACCGCACGGAAAACCTTGGGGCCGTTGGTATCCGCACCGTTGCCGGCCGGCCCCAAAGGCAGGGCTCAGTCCTCCGGGTTGTAGCCGAGGTTGGAAGAGAGCCAGCGCTCGGCCTCCTGCAAAGTCCAGCCCTTGCGCTTGGCGTAGTCGGCGACCTGGTCCTGGGCCAGCCGGCCGACCACGAAGTACTGCGACTGCGGGTGCGAGAAGTACCAGCCGCTGACGGCGGCACCGGGCCACATCGCCATCGACTCGGTCAGCTCGATGCCGGTGCGCTTGGTGACGTCCAGCAGCGAGAACAGCGTCGTCTTCTCGGTGTGCTCCGGGCATGCCGGGTACCCGGGAGCGGGCCGGATTCCCACGTACTTCTCGCCGATGAGTTCCTCGTTGTCCAGCTGCTCGTCGGGCTGGTATCCCCAGAACTCCTTGCGGACCCGCTCGTGCATCCGCTCGGCGAAGGCCTCGGCCAGGCGGTCGGCGAGCGACTCCAGAAGAATCGCGCTGTAGTCGTCGAGGGCCGCCTTGAACTCCGTGATCTTGTCCTGGCTGCCGAGCCCGGCGGTGACGGCGAAGGCGCCCACGTAATCCGGCAGACCCGTTTCTTTGGGAGCGACGAAGTCACCCAGCGACCGGTTCGGGATACCGTCGCGGTGCTCGCCCTGCTGGCGCAGGTTGTGCAGCGTGGTGAGCACCTCGGAGCGGGTCTCGTCGGTGTACATCTCGATGTCGTCCCCGACGGCGTTCGCCGGGAAGAACCCGATCACGCCGTTGGCGGTGAGCCACTTCTCCTTGATCAGGGTGTCGAGCATCTCCTGGGCATCGTCGTACAGCTTGCGGGCAGTCTCCCCCGTCGCCGGGTTGTTGAGAATGTCGGGGAATCGGCCCTTCATCTCCCAGGCGTTGAAGAACGGCTGCCAGTCGATGTACTCGCGCAGTTCGGCCAGGTCGTAGTCGTGAAACTCCCGCACGCCGACACCCTGGGCGGGCACCGGCGGTGTGTAGCCGTCCCACTCGATCGGCGTCCGGTTCGCCCTGGCCTTCTCCAGCGTCAGCATCGGCCGCTCGTTCTTCTGGGCATGCCGTTCCCGCAGCGACGCGTAGTCCGCTTCGGTGGCTTCCAGCAGCGCCGGGCGCTGCTTGTCGTCGAGGAGTGCGGCCGCGACCGGCACCGAGCGGGAAGCATCCTTGACCCAGACCACCGGACCGCTGCGACGCGGCGCGATCTTGACGGCCGTGTGCGCCCGCGAGGTGGTCGCGCCACCGATCAGCAGCGGGATCTCCAGCCCCTCGCGTTCCATCTCGACGGCGAAGTTGACCATCTCGTCCAGCGAGGGCGTGATCAGGCCGGAGAGCCCGATGATGTCGGCGTTGTGCTCCTTGGCCGTGTCGAGGATCTTCTGGGCGGGCACCATCACACCGAGGTCGATGACTTCGAAGTTGTTGCACTGCAGGACAACCCCGACGATGTTCTTGCCGATGTCGTGGACGTCGCCCTTGACGGTCGCCATCACGATGGTGCCGTTGGTGTCCTTCGAATCACCGGCACCAGAGTCCGCCTTCTCCGCCTCGATGAACGGCAGCAGGTAGGCGACGGCCTTCTTCATCACCCGCGCGGACTTCACGACCTGCGGCAGGAACATCTTGCCCGAACCGAAGAGGTCGCCGACGACGTTCATGCCGTCCATCAGCGGGCCCTCGATCACCTCGATCGGCCGCCCGCCAGCGGCGGCGATCTCGGCCCGCAACTCCTCGGTGTCGTCGTCGACGTGGGCGTCGATGCCCTTGACCAGGGCGTGGGTGATGCGCTCGCGGACCGGGAGGCTGCGCCACTCGGCCGCCTGCGGGTCCTCGGACTTGTCCTTGCTATTGAACCGCTCGGCGATCTCCAGCAGCCGCTCGGCCGCGTCTTCACGGCGGTTCAGGACGACATCCTCGATGCGGTCCCGCAGCTCGGGGTCGATCGAGTCGTAGGGCACCAGCGCACCGGCGTTGACGATGCCCATGTCCAGGCCGGCCTTGATGGCGTGGAACAGGAACACCGAGTGGATCGCCTCGCGGACCGGGTTGTTGCCCCGGAACGAGAACGACACGTTGGAGATACCACCGGAGATGTGCACCCCCGGCAGGTTGTCCTTGATCCAGGCGCAGGCCTCGATGAAGTCGATGCCGTAGGTCGCGTGCTCCTCGATACCGGTCGCCAGGGCGAAGCAGTTCGGGTCGAAGATGATGTCCTCGGCCGGGAAGCCGACCTCTTCGGTCAGGATCCGGTAGGCCCGCCCGCAGATCTCCTTGCGGCGCTCCAGGTTGTCGGCCTGCCCCTGCTCGTCGAAGGCCATCACGACGACCGCGGCGCCGTACTTGCGGCACAGCCGGGCCTCGCGGACGAACTTCTCCTCGCCCTCCTTCATGGAGATCGAGTTGACGATGGGCTTGCCCTGCACGTTCTTCAGGCCGGCCTCGATCACCTCCCACTTGGAGGAGTCGATCATCACCGGCACGCGGCTGATGTCCGGCTCGGCCGCGATCAGCTTGGTGAAGCGGTCCATCGCGGCGACGCCGTCGATCATGCCCTCGTCCATGTTGATGTCGATGACCTGCGCACCGACCTCGACCTGCTGCAGCGCGACCGATAGCGCGGTGTCGTAGTCCTCGGCCTTGATGAGGTTGCGGAACCTGGCGGAGCCGGTGATGTTGGTGCGCTCACCGATGTTCACGAACAGGGAGTCCTCGGTGATGTTGAGCGGCTCCAGGCCCGCCAGCCGGGTGGCGACCTCGATCTCGGGCACCTCGCGCGGCGGAACACCGTCGACGACGTGCGCGATCTCGGCGATGTGCGCAGGCGTCGTGCCGCAGCAACCACCGACCATGTTGACCAGACCGGCCGCGGCGAAGTCGGCGACATACCCGGCCTGGCGCTTCGGGGACTCGTCGTACTCGCCGAAGGCGTTGGGCAGGCCTGCGTTCGGGTAGCAGGAGACGAAGGTGTCGGCGATGCGCGCCATCTCGGCGATATACGGCCGCATCTCCGGCGCGCCCAGCGCGCAGTTGAGGCCAACCGCGAGCGGCTTGGCGTGCCGGATCGAATTCCAGAATGCTTCGGTGACCTGACCCGACAACGTCCGTCCGGACGCATCGGTGATGGTGCCGGAGATGATCACGGGCCAGCGGCGGCCACGGTCCTCGAAGAGGGTCTCGATGGCGAACACGGCGGCCTTGGCGTTCAGCGTGTCGAAGATCGTCTCGACGATCAGGATGTCGGCGCCGCCGTCGACCAGGCCGTTGGCAGCGTCGAGGTAGGCGGCGACCAGCTGGTCGTAGGAAACGTTGCGGGCGCCCGGATCGTTGACGTCCGGCGAGATCGACGCGGTGCGCGTCGTCGGCCCCAGCGCGCCGGCGACGTAGCGGGGCTTGTCCTCGGTGCTGAATTCGTCGCAGGCTTTGCGGGCCAGGACGGCGCCGGCGTAGTTCAGCTCGTAGCTCAGCTCCTGCATGTCGTAGTCGGAGAGCGAGACCGCGTTCGCGTTGAACGTGTTGGTCTCCAGGATGTCCGCACCCGCCTCGAGGTACTCGCGGTGGATGCCCTCGATGATGTGCGGCTGCGTCAGGTTGAGCAGGTCGTTGTTGCCCTGAACCGGGCTGGGCCAGTCCTTGAACCGCTCGCCGCGGTAGCCGGCCTCGTCGGGGCGGTCGCGCTGGATCGCTGTGCCCATCGCGCCGTCGATGACCATGATCCGTCGGCGCAGAGTTGCCGCCAGTTCGTCGGTGCAGTCCGGCCGGATGTTCGGCTCGAAGGCGTTCGACTCAGTCTTCGACTCAGAGGCGTTCACATACTCTCCTTCCGTAACGGAAGGCGTCCTTGACTCTGCCGAGCGTGGCGGATACGAGCAGAAACCCGGAACCGTTGCAACGCCTCTCGACCAGAAGAGTCTACGTCGTCATCCGACAGACGTGTGGACGCCCAACGCGTCGTTGCGAGCGACCCGACCCTCTTGGCGTCACTCGCTTTTGAGCGGCACCTCAGGGATCTTGTCGGCAATGTCGTCGTCACCGGGCCTAACCAGATTGCAAGCGCACGTATTTCGTGTCGACGGCACCGTTGCCCACCACACACGGCGACACGGTGTCCATCCGATCGGTGTCATAGGCGCGACGGTCACCAGCATTCACATCAACAGGGTAGTTGGTCTATGCAACCTGCTGGTTGACGCGACCGGCTCAGCGGCGCGAGATGACCCACGGCGACAAGGCACTCTTCGCCCCCACCCAGGGCTTACGCTGACAGTGTGACACCGTCGTATCCGAGCGGAGGTAGGCCGTCCGACCTGCCCGAATTGCAGAACGCCATCGTCGTGGCGGCGTTCGAAGGATGGAACGACGCCGGTGACGCGGCCAGCGACGCGCTGGACCACCTCGATGCGATCTGGGAAGCCGAACCGATCGTCGAGATCGACGACGAGGCCTACTACGACTACCAGGTGAACCGACCCGTGATCCGGCAGATCGACGGCGTGACGCGGGAGCTGGTGTGGCCGTCGATGCGCATCTCCCACTGCCGACCACCGGGCAGCGAGCGCGACGTGGTGCTCATGCACGGCGTCGAGCCGAACATGCGGTGGCGCACCTTCTGCGCCGAGCTGCTGGCCATCGCGGACAAGCTCAACGTGCAAACCGTGGTGATCCTCGGCGCGTTGCTGGCCGACACGCCGCACACACGGCCGGTCCCGGTATCGGGTGCTGCCTACTCGTCGGAGTCGGCCAAGTTCTTCGGGCTGGAGGAGACGCGCTACGAGGGGCCGACGGGCATTGCCGGGGTGTTCCAGGACGCGTGCGTACAGGCGGGCATCCCGGCGGTGACGTTCTGGGCGGCGGTGCCGCATTACGTGTCGCAGCCACCGAACCCCAAGGCCACCGTGGCGTTGCTGCGCCGCGTCGAGGACGTACTCGACATCGAGGTGCCGCTGGCCGATCTGCCCGCGGCCGCCGAGGAGTGGGAGCAGGCGGTCACCGAGATGACGGCCGAGGACGACGAGATCGCCGAGTACGTCCAGTCATTGGAAGAGCGCGGCGACGCCGAGGTCGACATGCACGAAGTGCTCGGCAAGATCGACGGTGACGCGTTGGCAGCCGAGTTCGAGCGTTACCTGCGCAGGCGCGGCCGGTAGGCATGCGGCCGAGTGGCCAGTTGCGCCACGCGATCGACGACGTGTCACAACCGGCCGTTCGACGTCGTCAGCGGATGGTGTATCCGCCGTCGACCAGCAGGTCGGCCCCATTGATCATCGCCGCCGCGTCGGATGCGAGAAAGACTGCGGCTGCGGCGATTTCGTCGGGGTAGGCGAACCGCCCGGTGGGGATCTGGGTTTTGAGGCGATCGCCCTTCTCGTTCTCCCACGCCGCGCGGCCGAGATCGGTCAGCACCACGGTCGGGCTGATGGTGTTGGCAGTGACACCGCGGCCCGCCCACTCCGAGGCAAGCACCTTCGTCACGCCGACGACGCCGAATTTCGAAGCGCAGTACGCGACGTGGTCGGTGAGGGCGACGCTCGCCGCCTGCGACGCCATGTTGATCACGCGTCCGTAGCCCTGCTCGAGCATCACGGCCCCGACCTTCTGGCACATCAGGAAGGTGCCCGTGAGGTTGATGGCGATGGTCTTGTCCCAGGCTTTGACGTCGATCTGGGCGGCGGGCGCCAGCAGCGCGACCCCGGCCGAGTTGACGAGGATGTCGATGCGGCCGAAGCGTTCCCGGACCGCCTCGACCGCGTCGGCGACCGATTCCGCGGAGCTGACGTCACACGCGAAAGCCGCGTGGCCGTCCCCGAGTTCACGCGCCCGCTGGGTGGCGGCATCACCCGAGAGGTCCAGGATCGCGACGGACGCGCCCTTGACGGCGTAGGCCCCGGCGATGGCGGCGCCGATACCTGAGGCTCCGCCGGTCACGACGGCGACCTTGCCGGTCAGCGAGAAGTCGAAGTCGACAACGGGATCGGTGGTGCTCATGGTCATCTCCTCGCTCGTCAGCAGTCGGGGGCCGGCTCGTACCCGGCGATCGCGTCGACCTTGGCGGCCGAGGCGGACTCCGGGTCGAACTGGTAGTCGAGCCACTCCTTGGCCAGTCTGCGCGCCAGCTCGATCCCCACGACGCGCTGTCCGAAACACAGCACCTGCGCATTGTTGGACAGCACCGAGCGTTCGACGGAGAAACTGTCGTGGGCGGTGACGGCCCGGATTCCCGGCACCTTGTTGGCACTGATGGCCACGCCGAGACCGGTGCCGCATACCAGCAGCGCGCGATCGGCCTTGCCTTCGGCGACCATGCGGGCCGCAGCGACCGCGACATGCGGGTAGGCCGTGTGCTCGTCGGTGCCGACGCCGACGTCGACGACCGACTCGACGCGCTCGTCGGCCTCCAGATCGCGCCGCAGAATGTCCTTGTAGTCCACGCCGGCGTCATCGGCGCCGACGACGATCCGCAGACCGCTCATCACTTGCTCCTCACTGTGTCGTCTGCCGTGGCCTGGGCCAAGACCGCTGCCGCGGTCCGGACACACAGGGCCAAGGACAGGGCTCCTGCATCGGGCGTGCCGAGGCTGCGCTCGGCGAGCGGACGTGCCCGCCCCACTTTGGGTTTCAGATCGGCCGTGGCCTGTGCGGCCTGCTCGGCGTCGGCCGCCGCCCGTGCCCACGCGTCGGCCAGCTCGGCGCCCGCGGCGGTCTCGCGCTCGAGGCGGTCCACGAACGGGACCAGCGCGTCGAGCATGGTCTTGTCACCGACGGAGGCCTTGCCGAGGGTGGTGATGGCCTCCAATCCGGCCCGCACCGCCGCCGCGACATCGGACGGCGCGATGGTGTCGGCGTCGTCGCCGAGGCGCGCACCGAGCGCGGCCAGTGCGGCACCCCAGAGCACGCCCGACGTACCGCCGGCCTGGCTGGCCCACGCCTCCCCCGCCGCGGTCAGCACGGATGCCGCCCCCGCACCGGAGCCATCGGCGAGCTCGGCCGCCTGCAGCGCCGCCGAGGTGCCCTTCACCATGCCGCGGCCGTGGTCACCGTCACCCGCGACCGCGTCCACGCGCCCGAGTTCGTCGGCGGCATCCTCGATCGCTGCGGCCATCGCCGCCAGGACTGCGGTGGCGTTCTGCGCGCACCGACGGGATGCCTGCGACACCTCGACGGCCTCGGTTTCGGTCACCGTGGCCGCTGTCACGACGCGTCGTGGTGCGGCGGTGGCCGCAGTCGCGACGCCCTTTCGGTAGGCCGGCGTGTCGGCGGGGGCCCGCCACAACTCGTCGAGCTCGTCGTCGAGGAACACCAAAGTCAGTGAGCAGCCGGCCATGTCGAGGCTGGTGACCAGCTCTCCGACCTCGGGATCGACGAGCGTGTAGCCGGCCGACCGCAGCAGTGGGGCCACGGTGCGCCACACCACGAACAGCTCTTCGTACTTGGTGGCGCCGAGTCCGTTGAGGATCACCCCTACGCGGTTGGTGTCGCCCGGGGCCTCGGCCAGCACGCCGTCCACGAGCCGGCGGGCCAGATCCGCGGCGCGGGGCAGATCGCCCTCGTCGATGCCGGGCTCGCCGTGGATTCCCAGCCCGACCCCCATCCGGCCGTCGGGAACGGTGAACAGCGGCGTGTCGGCGCCCGGCATCGTGCAGCCGCCGAACGCGACGCCGAGCGTGCGGGTGCGGTCGTTGGCCAGACGCGCGACGCGTTCCACACCGTCGAGGTCGTAGCCCGCCTCAGCGGCGGCGCCGGCGATCTTGAACACGACGAAGTCACCGGCGATCCCACGCCGCTTGTGAATTTCCTCAACGGGTGCGCTAGCAATATCGTCGGTGACGAACACGACGCGGGTGTCGATGCCCTCCTGCTGCAGCCGCTGTTGGGCCAGCGTGAAGTTCATGACGTCGCCGGCGTAGTTGCCGGTGCTGAACAGCAGCCCGGCACCGTTTTCGGCGGCCCGGCCGACCGAGTACGCCTCCTGCGTCGACGGCGAGGTGAACACGTTGCCCACTACCGCCCCATCGGCGAAACCTGTTCCGACAACGCCACAGAACGCCGGATAGTGGCCCGAGCCGCCGCCGACGACGACCGCCACCTTCCCGGGCGTTTCGGCGGCTCGCACCACCCCGCCCTCGACTTTGAGTACACGGTCGGCGTGCAGGTCGACGAACCCCTCCAGGAGGTCGTCACTGAACGCGCGTGGGTCGTCGTACAGTTTCGTCACCGCTGATTCCTTCGCTCACGCGGATGCGTGTGTGCGTCCGCTCACTCGATTTATAACATGATTGATGCGATTTCTAATGTCAATCCCTTGATAGTTCGCATCGTCGTTGTTATCTTTCTCAAATCCGAGATCAGAGGAGCAGGTATGGCCACCGCCCTACATGTCGACCACGTCGCGAAGGCCTTCGGCGGCGTGCCGGTGCTGCGTGACGTGTCGTTCGACCTGCACCCCGGCGAGCTCACCGTGCTCGCGGGCGAGAACGGGGCGGGCAAGTCCACGCTGATGAAGATCGTCACCGGGCAGCTCAAGGCCGACTCGGGCGAGGTCACCGTCGACGGCGTGGCACTGCAGCACGCCGACCCCAAACTCGCCCGCAGCCTCGGGGTGGGCATCGTGCCGCAGGAACTCGCGCCCTACCCCGAGCTGACGATCTACGAAAACCTGTTCGTGGGAAGGGAACTCAAGACCCAGTTCCGCACCCTGGATCGGCGCGGCATGGTCAGGCAGGCCCGCGAGATGCTGGGCACCTTCGGGGTCGACGTCGATCCGAAGACCCGCATGGGTGATCTGCCGATCGCACTCATGCAGCTCGTCGAGATCGCCAAGGCCACCACGTGGGGCGCCAAGGTGCTGCTGCTCGACGAGCCGACCTCGGCGATCCCCGACCGCGAGGTCGAGCGCCTCTATGACGTGGTCCGCAGGCTCAAGAAGCAGGGGGTGGCGATGCTCTACACCACCCATCGCATGGCCGAGATCACCGAACTGGCCGACCACGTGGTGGTGTTGCGCGACGGCCAGCTCGTGCTCAACGCGCCGCTGGCCGACACCACGCCGGACGGCATCGTGCACGCGATGATCGGCCGCGAGCTCGACAACCTCTTTCCGCCCATCACTCCCGCAGGCGACGAAATCGGCCTGTCCGTCCGTGGGCTGCAACTGCACGCCGACGGCCCCGCCGTCGATCTCGAGGTGCGCAAAGGCGAGATCCTCGGACTCGGCGGCCTGGTCGGCGCCGGACGCAGCGAGATCGTCGAAGCCATCTTCGGAATCCGGCGCTCCGTCGCGGGCACCATCGACGTCAACGGCCGCACGGTCCACCGCGGCCGCGTGGGCGATGCGATCCGCGCGGGCATCTCGCTGGTCCCCGAGGACCGCAAAGGCGCCGGTCTGGTGCTGACGCAGTCGGTCCTCGACAACGGCAGCCTGCCGCATCTGGGCGCATTCGCCTCCGCGGGCTGGCTGCGCAACCGCAAGCGCTCGTCGGCCGTCACCGACGCCACCGCGTCGGTACGGCTCAAGTCCAGCGGCCTCGGCCAGCTCGTCGGCAACCTCTCCGGCGGCAACCAGCAGAAGATCGTACTGGCCCGCTGGCTCACCCAGAACTGCTCGGTGCTGCTGCTCGACGAACCCACCCGCGGCGTCGATGTCGGCGCGCGCGGCGAGATCTACACCATCATCCGCGATCTCGCCGCCGACGGGCTCACGGTGATCCTGGTGAGCTCCGACATGCCCGAGCTCATCGGGCTCAGCCATCGCGTGCTGGTGATGCGCAGCGGCGGCGTGGCCGGGGAACTGTCCCGCGCCCAACTCGATGCCGACGACGTGCAGGAACGCATCTTCCGCTACGCCAGCGGCCAGGAAGCCCCCCAACAAGACGAAGTCGCGTGACCGCGTCGCCGACCCCTCGAGAGGACACCATGTCAACCGCTACCGACCAGGCGAACAAGCTTCCGCCCGCGGATGCCGTGCGGGATACCAGGCGCTTCGACCGGGCCTGGCTCACCAACTTCGCGATCCGCAACTCGATGGTGATCGTGCTGCTGCTCGTGATGGCGTACTTCAGCTACCGCAGCGTCCGGTTCGCCACGCCGGACAACGCGCTGACGATCCTGGTGGCCGCCGCGCCGTTCGCGCTGGTGGCCCTCGGGCAGACCTTCGTGATCCTCACCGGGGGCATCGACCTGTCGGTCGGCAGCGTGATCGCGGTCAGTGCGATGACGGCGTCCTCGGTGGTGGTCGGCCATCCCGACCGGATCTTCCTGGGACTCGTGGCAGGGGTCGTGGTGGGTCTGCTGATCGGCCTGCTCAACGGGCTGGTGGTCAGCAAGCTGGGGGTGGCACCGTTCGTCGCGACACTGGGCACCCTGACGGCGGGCTCGGGCCTGGCCTACGTGATCGGTGGCGGGGCGCCGATCAACGGGCTGCCCGGCGAATGGGGCAAGATCGCCAACACCACGCTGTTCGGCGTCCAGCTGCCGGTTCTGATCATGATCGCCGGCTTCATCGTCTCGTATCTGGTGCTGCGCAAGACCTCCTTCGGGGTGCGGGTGTACGCCGTGGGTGGAAACCGGACCGCGGCCGACGTCGCCGGCGTGAAATCCGGGCAGATCCTCGTCGCGGTGTACACCCTCAGCGGTGCACTCGCGGGGCTCTCGGGCGTCATCCTGTCCTCCCGCGTCATCTCCGGCCCGCCCAATCTTGGGTCCGGCTATGAGCTGGCCGCCATCGCCGCCGTCGTCATCGGTGGCGCGAGCCTGCTCGGCGGCCGCGGATCGGTCTGGGGCACCCTGCTGGGCCTGCTGCTGATCCAGACCCTCAACAACGGCCTGGACATCCTCGTCGTGCCCGCCTACTGGCAGAAGGTCATCAGCGGCGTGCTGATCGTCGCGGCGGTCGCGGTCGACGTGTGGGCCGTGCGCAGACGCAGCAGTTGACCCGAAAAGCTTGCACCCCAACCTCATCCACTTACAGAAAGGCACCACCCCGATGTCCCGCAGACTGACCCGCATGCTCGTGACGGCAGCGGTTCCCGCCCTCATGGTGTCCGTAGCCGCCTGTGGCGCAGGTGATCCCAGCGCCAAGAACGGCCAGCCGTCGACACGTGTCGGCGTCACCGTCTACGACATGTCCTCGTTCATCACCCAGGGCAAGGAAGGCGCCGAGGCCTACGCCAAGGCCAACAACATCGACCTGGTGTGGAACTCCGCGGGCGGCGACGTCTCGACCCAAGCCAGCCAGGTCGACCAGCTGATCAACCAGAAGGTGGACGCCATCGTGATCGTCCCCGTACAGGCGGATTCCCTTGCGCCGCAAATGGCTTCGGCCAAGGCCGCCAACATTCCGGTGATCGCCGTGAACACCGCATTGGCCGATTCGGGTGCGCTGAAATCCTCCGTGCTGCCCGACGACGTCGCCGCCGGGGCCCAGGAAATGCAGATGATGGCCGACAAGCTCGGCGGCAAGGGCAACATCGTGGTGTTGCAGGGCCCGCTGGGATCTTCCCCCGAACTCGACCGCACCAAGGGCATCAAGGACACGCTGACCAAGTACCCCGGCATCAAGATCCTGGCCATCGACACCGCCAACTGGAAGCGCGACGAGGCGGTCAACAAGACGAAGAACTGGATCTCCAGTTTCGGTGACCAGATCAACGGCATCGTCTCGGAGAACGACGACATGGGCCTCGGTGCCGTGCAGGCGCTCTCGGAGGCGGGCAAGTCGGTGCCCGTGGTCGGCATCGACGGCATCCAGGACGGCCTCGAGGCGGTCAAGAGCGGCAAGTTCATCGGCACCTCCCTGCAGCACGGCCGAGTCGAGATGGCCGAGGGCATCGCGGTGGCACAGCGCGCCGCGAAGGGCGAGCCGGTCGAGAAGAGCTACGTCTACAAGATGCCGCCCGTGACGCCGCAGAACGTCGACCAGTATTACCAGAACGTGGTGACGGGCAAAGACGCCTTCCTCGCCCAGCTTCCTGCGCTGGTCGCCCAGAACCTGGCCTCGGGTGATCTCTCCAACGAGAAGCTCAACCAACCGTGACCGCGATCAGCGTCTAAGTAAGGTACGGACGGGGCGTGCGGGGCGCGTCCCGTCCGTATGACAGAACAGGAGGCCCGATGCCGAACCCAGCGGGTGTTGGTCGGTCGCACCGCGACGGACAGGCCGAGCCTCCGGCGGGACCGAACGAACGCCGCGCGGCCATCCTGGAAATGGTGATGGCCGCCGGATCGGTGAAGATCGAAGATCTGCCCGACGCGTTCGGTGTCAGCCTGATGACGGTGCACCGCGATCTGGACACCCTGGCCACCCAGGGGCTGATCCGCAAGACCCGCGGGGTCGCGACGGCCATGCCGAGCACCCTGTCGGAGGCCAGCACCGAGTTCCGCGCCCGCCAGAACGTCGCCGACAAGCACGCCGTCGCCAACGCCGCGCTACAGATGATCGAACCCGGGCAGTCGGTGATCATCGACGACTCCACCACGGGGCTGCATCTCGTGAGCCAGTTGCCCGAGCGTCAGCCGCTGACCGTCATCACCAACTTCCAGTCGGCGCTCGACGCTCTGCTCAACCAGCCCGGCCTGAACGTCATCGCGCTCGGCGGCCAGTACTACCCGTGGTGCCGGGCCTACATGGGATCGTTGACGCTCACCGCGCTGCGGAACATCCGGGCCGACGTCTTCATCATGTCGACCTCCGCCGTCACCGACGGCATCTGCTTTCACCAACATCACGACACCGTCCTGGTGAAGCGCGCGATGTTCGAATCGGCGCGCACCCGCATCGCCTACCTCGACCACTCCAAGTTCGAGCGCCGCGCACTGCATGCCCTGGGCCCGCTGAGCGACTTCGACACCGTCATCGTCGACAGCCGCACCCCTGAGGACCAGATCCGCGCGCTGCGCCTCGACGGCGTCAACGTCGTGGTCGCCCCCGATATCGGCGCGTCCGCGCTGTAGCCCGCGGCTACTTCTCCAGCGCCTCGGTGCGCGCGCTCGTGGACCTGCCGAGCGCGGCGGCCTCGGCATCCAGCTTCGGCAGCAGCTCGGGAGTGAACTTGCGAATATCGCGCTCGCCCAACGGGGTTGCCACCACCGGGCGGATCCAGCGGAACAGGCCGACCCAGTCCGGGCAGTAGATGCGGCTCTTGCGGCCCTCGATGCCCTTGACGAACGCCGCACCGCACTTGTCGACCGTGGTGGTCTGCTTGAGCGGCCCGGGCATCTTCGACAGCATCACGCGGAACGTCGAGAGATCCGACTTCGCGTCCTGCACCAACGGGGTGTCGATCCAGCTCATATGGGCCGAACCCACATCGACACCGAGGTGGGCGACCTCCAGCCGAAGTGTGTTGGCGAAATACTCGGCGCCTGCCTTGGAGGCGTGATACGCCGCGAGCCCCGGCGCGGAGGTGAAGGCCGCCAGCGAAGACACCACCAGCACGTAGCCGCGGCGCTTGATCACCTCGGGCAACGTGGCGCGGACGGTGTTGAAGACGCCGACGATGTTGACGTCGATGACGCGCTTGAACGCCTCGGGGTCCACCTGAAGCACCGAGCCGAAGCTGGCGATGCCGGCGTTGGCGACCACGATGTCGATGCCGCCGAACCGCTCGACGGCGGCGTCCGCAGCCTTTTGCATGGCAGGCAGGTCCCGCACATCCGCCAGGGCGGTCAGCACATGTTCCTCACCCAGCTCGGCGGCCAGGGCGGCGAGCGGGGCCTCGTCGAGATCGGTGAGTACCAGCTTGGCGCCCTTGCGGCGCAGGCGGCGGGCCACCTCCTCGCCGACCCCGCGAGCACCACCGGTGATGAAGACGACCTTGCCGTTGACTGAACTCATGCCGCCAACGTACCGCCCTGTTTAGAGCTCCACACCCAGCAACGCGTCGATCGCGGTGGCCACTGCGCGTGGTGCGCTCGGATCGTGCCCACCGTAACCGATCGCGTCGTCAGCCCAACCATCAAGGGCTGCAAGGGCTTTCGGGGTGTCCAGATCGTCGGCGAGATATTGCCGAACCCGCGCGATCACGTCGGTTGCATCCGGGCCACCGGGCATGGTCGTGGCGTGCCGCCAACGTTCCAGCCGGGCGTTGGCCTCGTCGAGCACCTGCTGGCTCCAGTACCGGTCGGCACGGTAATGCCCCGCCAGCAACCCGAGGCGGATGGCACCCGGGTCGACGCCGTCGGCGAGCAACCGGGACACCAGCACCAGGTTGCCGCGGCTCTTGCTCATCTTGTGCCCGTCCCAGCCGATCATGCCGGCGTGCACGTAGTGGCGCGCGAATCTGCGCTCGCCCGTGACGGATTCGGCATGCGCCGCCGAGAACTCGTGGTGCGGGAAGATCAGGTCGCTGCCGCCGCCCTGGATGTCGAGGCCGGTGCCGATGCGGCTCAACGCGATAGCCGAACACTCCACATGCCAGCCCGGACGGCCCGGCCCGAACGGAGACGGCCAGCTCGGCTCGCCGGGCCGGTGCGCGCGCCACAGCAGCGCATCGAGCTCGTCGCCCTTGCCGGCCCGGTCCGGATCTCCGCCACGCTCGCCGAACAGGCGCAGCATGGTCTCGCGGTCGTATCCGGATTCGTAGCCGAACTGCACGGTGGCGTCGGCCCGGTAGTAGACGTCGGGGTACTGCGGATCGTCGACCACGTACGCCGCACCGGAGGCGAGCATCTTCTCGACCACCTCCACCACTTCGCCGATCGCGTCGGTGGCGGCCACGTAGTCGTGCGGCGGCAACACGCGCAACGCCGTCATGTCTTCGCGGAACAGCTGGGTCTCGCGGTCACCGAGCGCACGCCAGTCCAGGCCGTCGCGCGCGGCCCGCTCGAACAGCGGGTCGTCGACGTCGGTGATGTTCTGCACGTAGTGCACGGTGTGCCCGGCGTCCAGCCACAGGCGATACACCAGGTCGAACGTCAGATAGGTTGCGGCGTGGCCGAGGTGCGTAGCGTCGTAGGGCGTGATGCCGCAGACGTACATGGTGGCCGTCGGCCCCGCCGCGACGGGGCGGACCTGCCGGTCTGCGGTGTCATAAAGGCGCAGCTGAGGACCCTGCCCCGGGAGGGTAGGGATGTTCGGCGCCGGCCAAGACTGCATGGCTTCGACTTTAGGGTGCTCGGTCAGCACGGGTCTCCCCCGGTCGGTCGGGTCACCGAAGACAGCCTCGGTTCACACCAGACAGACAACGCCGAACGCAGATCCATTCCCGCCTTTTCGATCACGCCGCGCCGATCGCCTCGAGCAGGATCGGGGCCAGCTCCTGGCGGCACATCACGAAATCCGGCAGGTAGGGGTCGGCGCGGTTGTAGACCAGCGTGGACCCGTCCAGCCGGGACGCGTGCAGCCCGGCTGCCAGCACCACACCGGCCGGGGCGGCCGAATCCCATTCCCACTGCCCGCCGGCGTGGATGTAGGCGTCGACATCGCCACGGACCACAGCCATCGCCTTGGCCCCGGCAGAACCGATCCGCACCAGCTCGAAGTCCAGCCGCTCGCGCATCCGCCACAGCACCGGCGGCGGCCGGTTGGTACTGGCGGTGATCCGGATCGGGCCGTCCCGGCGCGGCGGCGGGGGCTGCACGGTGTCGCTGCGGTACACCTCGCCGCGGGCCGGCAACGCCACCACCGCGTCGGTCAGCCCAGGACCGCCCGCTCGGTGGCGCTGCCACAGCGCGATGTGCACGGCCCAATCCTCACGACCCGGAAGCGAATACTCGCGCGTGCCGTCGACGGGATCGACGATCCACACGCGGTCGGCATCGACCCGCGCCAAATCGTCGACAGCTTCTTCGCTGAGCACCGCGTCCTGGGGCCGGGCCGCGGCGAGCCGGTCCAGGATCAGGGCGTTGGAGCGCAGATCGCCCTCGTCGCCCAGGTAGTACGGGTCGTAGAAACCGATCTCCTCACGCACGGCCAGCAACAACTCGCCGGCCTCCTGGGCCACGGCAGCGGCCAGGTCGGCATCGGTCGAGTGCATCCAGTCAGTTTGACTGGTGCGCGGGACGGACCTCGAATCGGGGTTGGGCCGTGGTGGTTGCGCCGATCGCGTGGCGAAGCCGGGCCGCCGGCACCATTAGGATTCATCGGGTGACCGAGCAAACCCCGAGCATGACCCTGTCCCCCGCCTGGCAAAGGCGATTCGACTTCTTCAATGTCTACGGCCTGCCCAACTCATCGCCGGAATCCAAGGCGGCCTACCGGTCACTGCCGTTCGGCACCAAGTTCCGCATCGGCTCGAACTTTCCGGCCTTCTTCTTCGGCCCCATCTACTTCTTCGTCAAAGGCATGTGGCGCAAGGGCCTTACCCTGTTCGGCCTTGCGATGGCCCTTTCGGTGGTGCTCGTGGTACTCGACGTGCCCGACAGCGTCGGCCGCGCCGCAGGCATAGCCGTGGCCTCGGTCGCGATGAGCACCGCCAACTACGCGTACTACCTGCATGTGACCAGAGGTAGCCAGTCGTGGAATCTCTTCGAGGGTTTCGGCCGGAAGCGGTAGCCGGCGATGCGAATCCTCGACTGGGACACCGGCGATCTCGACGAGCTCAGCGGTTTCATCCGCACGCGGTTGGTCGCGGGCTTCTGGGAGTTCGACGAGCTGCTCGACTGGGTGACGGCGTGGGTGGACGATTCCGGGGTGGTGACGCCCGAGGAGGCCACGGCGCTGCTGCAATCGATGTGGGGCCAAAGGCTTTCCGAACAGGCGGCGTGGCAGGACACCGGCGACTACGGGCGGCTGCAGTACCTGTTCACCCAGTTGGAGTCGGAAGGCATCCTGGCCCGGATGTGCTTTTCGTGCTGCACCACATGCGCGACGCACGACATCGACGACGAACGGACACCCAACCCCGATCCGAACGACTGGTATCGCTTCCGCGAGTGGGCGTACACCTTCTTCCACGAGCAGGACGCCGTCCGGCTCGGCGATCCCGACCCCGTGCTCTACTTGGGCTACAGCGCCTTTCGCCCGCACCCGGCGTTACCGCAGGCACTGATGCGCGCCGCTGCGGCCGGTGACACATCGGCGGCCGAAGAGATGACCGACCGCACCGAGACCCTGCTCGGTGAGCGAATCGTCTTGTTGGCCAACCACTATGGGCTGGCGACCACGTGGTCCGGGTCCAGGCACGACCGTATCGAGGTCAACGTCCGCGAATGGCGTAAGCCGCTGCCCGGCCAGTGATTTCGCGTATGGTCCGACGACGTTAGACAGCGGGCGCGATCTCCTCGATGACCCACTGCGCGTAATCCAGGTACGCGCTTGCGTCTTGCACCGGTGGTATCGGCACACTGCTCGTCGTCACCCCCAGTTCACCGAACCGCCCCAGCTTGTCGATGATCTCGCCCGCACTCATGCCCGGACGCTGGGTCGGATCGTCGTTGACCACATGGCCTTCGCCGATCAGCGAGGTGCCCAGGCCGTACACCACTTCGAACGGACGACCGTCATAGGTCGGCTGGGATTTGATGAAGTCGATTCTCGCCGGAAAGTCATCGGGTTGGGTGAGGAATGGCATCCAACCGCAACTGAACCTGGCCGCCCGTTCGAGCGCCCGGTCGGCGTCACCCCCGATCCAGATGGGGATGTGCGGACGCTGCACGGGCTTGGGCTGGAACGCGACATTGTCGAACGACACATACTTGCCTTCGAAGCTCGGCGACTCGCTGGTCCACAGTTCGATGATGGCGGCGAGGTACTCGTCGGCCATCCGCCCCCGTTCGTGAAACGGCACCCCGAGCATGCGGAATTCCTCTGCATCCCAGCCGATGCCGAATGTCACGCCGATACGTCCGCCACTCATCCAGTCCGCAGTCGCCAACGCCTTGGCCATGACGATGGGGTGTTGCACGGGCAAGAGCGTGGCGCAGGTGTTCAGCCGGATACTCCGCGTCGCACCTGCGAGATACGCCTGGGCGACCGTGGAATGGAAGTAGTGCGGTCCGGTGAGTTCGACGTGCGTGCGCGGCACGACGAAATGCTCCGGGACGGCGAGCAGCGAGTATCCGAGCTCCTCGGCCCGCTTGGCCATCCAGGTCTGGTCAGCCCCCGAAACGGTGAGCTCCCAGGGCTGGGTCAACGCCGCAAGTTCCATGGTGTGGGGCATGACAAACATCAGCTGCATCGTTGCCGTCCTTCCGCCGCGCCGCGCCGGCACGTCAGCGGTCGCCGCACGACCCGACGGGCGAAGATCTGTTCCATAGCCTGAGTCTGTGCTCGCGTTGCGCGGGCGGGCAGAGTAACCGGCTACCCGAATTCAGGCCGACGCGCCGGGGCCGTCGCTCAACGGAGCCCCTAGAACGCCGGCCACGGGATCGGCCTGCGCCGGTCCGGCGTCGGCATCACCGGATTGTCCAGCAGCCCAGCAACTCTGGCGCGCAGTGCGGAAACTTCGCGGTCGGTGATGTGGTCGCACAGTTGTTCGGCCAGGCCGCCGGCCAGCCGGTCTCGCAAGGTCGCCACCGCGGCCAGCGTGTCGTCGTCCACGGGCTTGCCCGCCCAGCCCCACAGCACGGTGCGCAGCTTGTCCTCGTGGTGCAGGCTGACACCGTGGTCGACGCCGTAGACCTTTCCATCGACGCCGGCCAGGATGTGCCCACCTTTACGGTCGGCATTGTTGATCAGCACATCGAAGACCGCCATGCGATACAGCCGGGGGTCGTCGGCGTGCACGAGTGTCACCTCGTCGCCGGCGTAGTCGTAGGCCTGCAAGATCGGCATGTATCCGGGTGGCACACGGCCCGCGGGCACCAGATCGACGAGATCGAGCGCGGCCTCGGGGACTTCGCCGTCGTCGTCCCCTGGCTGGTCCACCCAGCGCTGCACCATCCCGATGCCTGCAGGTCCATCACGAATGATGGTCTGGGGCACGATGTTCCACCCCAGCGCCACCGACACCAGATACGCGGCCACCTCGCGGCCTGCGAGTGTGCCGTCGGGGAAATCCCACAGCGGGGCCTCGCCACGCACCGGTTTGTACACGCAGTGGACCACAGCGTCCCGCAGTTGCGCCTCGCACAGGAAGGTGGCGTTGCTCGCCGAACGGATCCGACCGATGACCGTGAGTTCGCCGCCCGCCAACGCCTCATCGAGGTCAAAGGAGTCCGGCTCGCCGTCAGCCCTCGGCGTCATCGTCGGTTCCGGCGATGGCACCGCGCCGGTAGCCGTTGGTACGTACGCAGATGTGGCCGTCGGGGTCCAGCGGCTCGTCACACAGCGGGCACGGCGGCCGGCCGGCAGAGATGACCCGGTTGGACCGCGTCGCGAACTCCCTCGCCGACTCGGGCGTCAAGAACACCCGCACCGCGTCGGGGCCCTCCTCGGCATCGTCGAGCACCACCGATGCATCGAACTCGGCATCGGAGACCGCCAGCAGTTCCACCACCACCGTCTGCGCTTCGGAGTCCCAGCCCAGGCCCATGGTGCCGACGCGGAACTCCGCGTCCACGGGCGTGATGAGCGGCCGCAGGTCGGCCACTTCGCCGGTATCGGGCGGGATGGGGGTGCCGAAGCGACGGTTGATCTCCAGCAGCAGGGCCCCGATGCGTTCGGCCAGCACCGCGACCTGCTGCTTCTCCAGCACCACCGAGATCACCCGGCTGTCGTGGACAGCCTGCAGGTAGAAGGTCCGATTACCGGGTTGACCGACGGTCCCGGCCACGAAGCGGTCGGGAGTGCGGAAGACGTGAATTGCGCGGGCCATGGCACCTTCCAAAATACCGGTTGGAGCACCAACGGTCAGTCAGTGGACCCGCCGACCACCGCATCGGTGGCAGGTTTGGCAGCCAGCCCAGCGCTCAGCTGCGGACCGGTGTGGTTGATGTGCACGACAAATGGGCGCATGTCGGTGTAGCGGATCACGCTCATGGACGCCGGATCGGCGGTGATGCGCTGAAAGCCGTCGAGGTGCACGCCGAGCGCATCGGCAAGGATCGCCTTGATCACGTCGCCGTGGGTGCATGCCACCCACAGCGCGTCGCCGCCATGCTCGGCGGCCAGCTCACGGTCGCGTTCCCGGATCGCGGCCACCGCGCGGGCCTGGACCTGCGCCAACCCCTCCCCGTCGGGGAACACCGCGGCGCTGGGCTGTTGCTGCACGACGCCCCACAGGGGTTCTTTCACCAGCTCGCCGATCTTGCGGCCGGTCCACGCGCCGTAGTCGACCTCGGTCAGTCGTTCGTCGACGATCGGCTCGACGCCGAGAGCAGCGGCCAGCGGCTGCACCGTCCGCTCGCAGCGCAGCAACGGCGACCGGACGATCGCCCGCACCGGCAGCTCACCTACCCGGCCGACGACGGCCTCGGCCTGTTCGACGCCACGCTCGTCGAGGTCGACGCCTTCCGACCGGCCCGCGAGCGTCTGGGCAGTGTTCGACGTCGAGCGCCCGTGCCGCAGCAGGATGACGGTCATATCAGCTCCTCGCGCATGCACTTGATCATTGGGCCGCCAGTACCCCGGTACCCAGCAGCACGAGCACCACCGCGCCGGCCACCACGCGGTAACCGACGAACCAGTACATGCTGTGGGACACGAGGAATTTCAGGAACCAGGCGATGGCGGCGAAGCCGACGACGAAGGCGATGACCGTCGCCACCAGCAGTTGCGGACCGCTGGCGCTCATGCCCTCGCCGACCGGATGAAACGCGTCGGGCAACGAGAACAGCCCCGACGCGAACACCGCGGGGATGGCCAGCAGAAATCCGAACCGGGCCGCCAGTTCGCGGTCCAGCCCGAGAAACAGTCCCGCGCTGATCGTCGCCCCCGATCGCGACACGCCCGGCACCAGCGCAAGGCACTGCGCCAGGCCGACCACCACGCTGTCCCGCCAGGTGAGCTGCTCCACCTGGCGTGTCTGCTTACCGAAATACTCAGCCGCGGCGATCACCGCCGAAAACACGATCAGTGCCGACGCGACGAGCCAGAGATTGCGTGCGCCGGTGCGGATCTCCTCCTTGAACAGCAACCCGAACACGCCGATCGGGATGCTGCCGATGATGACGAACCAGCCGAGGCGGTAGTCGGCGTCCCGGTGCGCGGCGACGAACAGCCCGTTGAACCAGGACTTGACGATCCGCCAGATGTCCCGCGCGAAATAGACCAGCACCGCCAGTTCGGTACCGAGTTGGGTGACCGCGGTGAACGAGGCTCCTGCGTCGTCATGGAAGAACAGTCGTGACGTGATCGCGAGGTGCCCGGACGATGAGACCGGAAGAAACTCGGTGAGCCCCTGCACAATCGACAGCACGACAACTTGCAGCCACGACATCGCCGGCACGTCAATCACGACGACGACCGTACCGTGGGGGTTCGGTCAGCGCCCCAGTCGCGGTACCGGCTGCGCGTCGGCGACCGCGTCGCGCACCGTCGCCGACAGGCTGCGCTCGTCGGTCAGATCGATGTCGGTCAGCTTGCGGCTGGCGAGCGCCACCACGTCTTCTTCAGCGGGCACCGGCCCGGACAAGCGCGGCCGGTACACCTCGATGATCAGCTGCCCGCGTTCGATGTGGAAGGAGAAGGTACGGCCGTCACCGACCTGGCCAAATCCACTGGCGTGGACACCCGTGGAAATGTCCTCGATAGCAAACTCCTGGTACCCCGGTTCCCGGTCTGCGGCGAGGGTCATGCTTCGCACCATACTCTTGCTTATGCAAGCACGTGCGCGAGACGCGTCCAATCGCCCGCTGCGGTGGTGCATAGACTGGTCGGTCAACCATCCGCCCCGAACGAGAGCCATCCGTTGCGCCTAATCCCTGCAGGTCAGCCGATTCGTGCTGGCGTGGCAGCACTGGCACTGCTGCTCGCGCCGGGTTGTTCGTCAAACCCGGCCGATGCTCCGCCACCGACCATCGAACCCGCCCAGGCCGCGGTTTCGCCACCGGTCACGGGCGCCCCCGACGGCGAAGTCCGCCCGGTCGGCGGCCGTGCACAGTCCGCGGTGTTCGATCCAGCAACGGCCATCCTGGCCGTCCTCGGGCCCGGGCCCGACGGGCAGTCGATGGTCACTCTCGTGGCGGGGACCCAGCCGCCGCGCACTGTCCTGCTCCCCGCGACGGCATCGACGATGGCTGCCGACGGCCACGGCGGGATCCTCCTCGCGACGCGGGGCGGGTACTTCCGCGTCGACATCGCGGCGGGCAAGGCGACCAAAGTCACCGTCGCCGGCGAGCAGGACACCGATTTCACCGCGATCGCGTTGCGGGCGGACGGCAAAGCGGTACTCGGCAGCGCCGACGGCGCGGTCTACACCCTGAGTTCCCCCGACACCGTCGGCGCCAAACTGAAGATCTTCGCTCGGGTGGATGAGCTTGCCACCCAGGGGAATACCACGGTGGTGTTGGACCGCGGCCAGACCTCGGTCACCGAGGTCGACGTCACTGGCACCAAGGCCGAGCAGGCGCTGCGAGCCGGCGACGGCGCCACCACCATGGCCGTCGATCCCCACGGCCGGGTCCTGGTCGCCGACACCCGCGGCGACGAACTGCTGGTGTTCGGTACCGACCCGCTGATCATGCGTCAGCGCTACCCGGTGCGGGCCGCGCCGTACGGGCTGGTCGGCACATCACGGCTGGCCTGGGTGTCACAGACCGCCGACAACACTGTCATTGGTTACGATCTTGACACCGGCATTCCCGTCGAAAAGGTGCGTTATCGAACCGTGCAGCAACCCAACTCCCTGGCCTATGACGACAAGTCCGGCACGCTGTATGTGGTGTCCGGCTCGGGAGCGGGCGTGCAGGTGATCCCGCGCGCGGGGGGATGACCATGACATCGATACAACGCGGCCGAATGCCGGCGGGGTGGGACGCCGAGGGGCTCTCCGACGAGTACGAGTGGGTGCCGCTGCGGCTGCCACCCGACGTGACCAGGCTCAGCGCATCCATCCGACTGTCCATCGAAGCGGAATACCGCGGCTGGGAACTCACCCGGGTGCGGGCCTATACAGACGGGAGTCGACGGGTGCTGTTGCGCCGCAGGAAGACCGCCGCCACCACGCCGGGCACCCCGGACCAGCCGACACCGTGATCTACAGCGCGCTGCGGCGGGCACTGTTCCTGGTGCCGCCCGAACGGATCCATGTCTGGGTGTTCGCGCTGTTGCGCATCGCATCGGGCCCGGCGGCGTTTCGGCGGGCGCTGACGCGCTGGTTGGCGCCGTCCGACCCGGTGCTGGCCAGCACGGTATTCGGGGTGCGGTTCCCCGGGCCGATGGGACTGGCCGCCGGATTCGACAAGGACGGCCGCGGCCTGGCCACCTGGGGTGCGCTCGGTTTCGGGTACGCCGAAGTGGGCACCGTGACCGCCGCCGCCCAACCGGGCAATCCACAGCCACGCCTGTTCCGCCTGCCCGACGACCGCGCACTGCTCAACCGCATGGGCTTCAACAACGCGGGTGCCGGCGCACTGGCGATGCGGTTGGCCCGGCACGCTGCCGAAGTGCCGATCGGGGTGAACATCGGCAAGACCAAGGTCACCCCGGCCGAGCGCGCGGTCGAGGACTATGCGCGGAGCGCGCGACTGCTGGGCAACCTGGCCGCCTACGTGGTGGTCAACGTCAGTTCCCCCAACACCCCCGGGCTGCGCGACCTGCAGGCGGTGGCCTCACTGCGACCGATCCTGGCTGCAGTCAAGGCAGAGACCACCAAGCCGGTGCTGGTCAAGATCGCGCCCGACCTCTCCGATGCCGATATCGATGAAATCGCCGACCTGGCAGTGGAATTGGGCCTCGCCGGAATCGTCGCGACCAACACCACGATCTCGCGTGACGGCTTGGCCACCCCCGGCGTCGACGACCTCGGGGCGGGCGGCATCTCGGGGCCGCCGGTGGCCCGGCGTTCGGCTGAGGTGCTGCGCCGGCTGTACCGCAGAGTGGGCGACAAGCTGGTGTTGATCAGCGTGGGCGGTATCGAGACGGCCGACGACGCCTGGGACCGGATCACCTCCGGGGCCACGCTGCTGCAGGGCTACACCGGGTTCATCTATGGCGGCGGTTTGTGGGCCAAGCAGATTCACGACGGCATCGCCGAACGCCTACACGCAGGCGGGTTCGCATCACTGTCCGACGCGGTGGGCTCGGCCGCCCGCTGACCACCACACCGCGAGGGTGCGTGTCTGCTGCCTGACACGCGGGCGTGTCGCGGAGCAGACACGCACCCTCGCGGTGCTGCGCTGGGGCTACTTCTGCTCGTAGTTGCCGTGGATGACGGCGCGAGCGATGGCCTGGCTGAACAGGTTGAAGCCGAGGTAGGCCGGCGTGGCACCGTCGGGCAGTTCGAGCGACTCGACGGGCAGCGCGTGCACGGCGATGTAGTAGCGGTGGGGGCCGTGTCCGGCCGGCGGGGCGGCACCGATGAAGCGCTTGAGGCCGGCGTCGTTGGCCAGCGTGACTGCGCCACCGGGCAATTCGCTGCCGTCCCCCGCACCTGCGGGCAGTTCGGTGACGGAAGCGGGCAGATCGGCCACTGCCCAGTGCCAGAAACCCGATCCGGTCGGGGCATCGGGGTCGTACATGGTGACGGCGAAGCTCTTGGTCTCGGCCGGGAATCCCGACCAGCTCAGCTGCGGCGACACATCGGAACCACCCGCGCCCATGATGCCGCTGACCTGGTCGTTGCCCAGCGGCTGCCCGTCGGTCACCGACTCCGAGGTCAGCGTGAAGGTCGGAAGCTGTGGCAGGTTGTCGTACGGGGAATTGCTCATGATGCCCTTTCAGCAGTGCGTCAAGAAATGTTCGAGGACCTTCGCGCCGAACTGTAATGCGTCGACGGGTACCCGCTCGTCCACCCCGTGGAACAGCGCAGCGAAGTCCAACTCCGGCGGCAGCTTCAGTGGGGCGAAGCCGAAGCAGCGAATACCCAACCGCTGGAACGATTTCGCGTCCGTGCCGCCGGAGAGCATGTACGGCACGATGCGCGCGTCGGGATCCACCGCCAGCAGCGCGGCATTCATCGCGTCCACCAGATCGCCGTCGAAGGTGGTTTGGTACGACGGCAGGTCACGCTCCCAGCTGCGCGTGACGTTCGGCCCGATGAGCTCGTCGATCTCCCGCTCGAACGCCGCCTTGCGGCCCGGCAGTACACGGCAGTCCACGACGGCCTCGGCCGTGGCCGGAATGACGTTGGCCTTGTAGCCGGCTTTCAGCATGGTCGGGTTGGCCGTGTCACGCAGCGTGGCCGACACGATGCGCGCCACCCCGCCGAGCTTCTCGATCGCCACATCCAGGTCCGGGGAGTTGACGTCGAACTCGTAGCCCGTCTCCTCCGAGACCGCGGCCAGGAACTGCTCCACCGCCTCATTGAGGACCAACGGGAAGCGGTGCCGGCCCAGCCGGTCGACCGCACCGGCGATCGCCGTCACGGCGTTGTCGTCATGCACCATCGACCCGTGCCCAGCCCGGCCCCGCGCCGTCAACCGCATCCAGGACAGCCCCTTCTCGGCTGTTTCGATGAGGTAGAGCCGCCGCTCACCGCCGTTCTTGCGCGGGACGGTCAACGAGAATCCACCGACCTCGCCGATCGCCTCGGTGACTCCGGCGAACAAGTCGGGCCGGTTGTCCACCAGCCAGTTCGCCCCGTAGGTGCCGCCGTGCTCCTCATCGGAGACGAATGCGAACACCAGATCGCGCGGCGGCACGATGCCCGCCCGCTTGAAGTGCCGGGCCACCGCGATCATCATCCCGACCATGTCTTTCATGTCGACCGCGCCCCGGCCCCAGACATAGCCGTCTTTGATCGCACCGGAGAACGGGTGCACGCTCCAGTCCGCAGGCTCGGCCGGCACCACGTCGAGGTGCCCGTGGATCATCAGCGCCCCGCGCTGTGGGTCGGCGCCGGGCAGCCGCGCGAACACGTTGCCCCGGCCTGGCGCGCCGGCTTCGACGTACTCGGTGGTGTAGCCGACCTCGCGAAGCCGGTCAGCGACCCATTCGGCACAGTCGGCCTCGCCTTTGGTCGTGGCGGGGTCGCCGGTATTGGAGGTATCGAACCTGATCAGAGCGCTGACGATGTCGACCACTTCGTCAGCGCTGCCCACGGGGTCAGTCACAGTCACCATTCGTACCACTGCAGGCACCGTCGCGCGGTGGGCCGACACGGCGGCTTGCACCGACCTGGTTTGGGTCCTGGGCCCTCAATCCGTTAGCCTTAGGCGCCCAACCACTGAGGTTGGCAAGTCCGAGTGGCGGAATGGCAGACGCGCTAGCTTGAGGTGCTAGTGCCCTATTAACGGGCGTGGGGGTTCAAGTCCCCCCTCGGACACATCCGGCGACACGACTCAGGTCGGCAGTCGCCGTGACTCGCCGAAGATGCGGGTCGTAGTCGAGACGCAGGCCCAAGCTTGCGTACACCTCGGCGCGCTCAGCTCCGGTTGCCGCGCCGAGGATGACCGACAGTCCGCCTAACTCCTTAACTAACTCACTGATCTCGGCGGCACACATGGCGCGGGGCCGCTCCACTCGCTCAACGCGTGCCCTCAGCTCGTCGCGCTCGGCGGTACGTTGACGCAACGCAGCAGTTAGATCCTCAACGGCCACGCCAGACTCCACGGCGGTGATCAAGGCAGCCACTTTGGCATTCGCCTCGCTCAGCTGGCGCTGCAAGGCGGCGTAGCCAGGTCCGGCCGCCGGGTCCACGTCTTGCCCGCGTGCGAGGTCTTCTGGATCGGCCAGAGTGGCGATCCATTCGTCGAGTCGCGCTGTCACTGCGTCTTCGCGGAGATAGACGGTGCGCGGATGATCACTCAGGTCCACAGGTACAGAACGTGACTTGCCGAACTCACAACGGTAGAGGATCCGCGTTGTTTGCTTCCCCGGCCGGGCGGCGCCCTGCATTCGCCGTCCACATGCGGCGCAGAACAGCAGCCCACGCAGCGCATACGGCACTGTCGATTCTCTGCTGCACACGCGACCGGGACCACGCCGCGCCTGCATCCGGAGACGAACAGCCTGCGCCAGCTCATCAGGGATCAGCTCTTCGTGCGTGCGTCGATCGGGTGCGATCCAGTCGGCCCGATCGCGCCACCGCATGCGAGTCTCATATCCCGCGGCGACATCATCGGGGTTCAAAAGGACCTCATACTTCTCCTGCTTGCCCCAGACACGGATACCGCGGTACGCAGGGTTGTCGAGAATGGCGCGGATCGCCGAATGGGACCATCCACGTGGGTCACGATGCCGGTTCCGTGCCGGGTCGTATTGGCTCGGTGATGGCACTCCATCGTCGGTGAGCTGCTGTGCGATGAAGCGCAAGCCAGCACCATCGGCATACATGCGATAGATCCGCTCGACGGTCGGGGCGGTCTCGGGGTCAGGCTCCAGGCGGTGAAGACGCTGCCCAAGACTTGCCTTGGCGGGGTTTGGGTGCGGGCCGGCATCGACGAGTTGATAACCGTACGGTGGGCGACCGCCGAGGTATCTGGTTGTGTCCTGCGCGAGTGCCGACATCGCGGTACGCACGCGCATCTGGATTCGCGCACGTTCTCCCTTGCTCATTCCGCCAAAGAGCGTCATCACGAGGTCGTGTGCCTCGGATCCGGGATCAACCGCTCCGCCAACTTCAGGCACCCATAGGCCGACCCCGTAGTGCGTGAGCACCGGGAAGGTGAGCGCAAATTGCGGTCCGTAGAACGCGCGAGCAGGTTCCCCGATCACGACGGCATCGAAGCCACGGCCACGAGAAGTGACATCTGCGAGCAGACGTGAAGCCTCCGGCCTGCGTTTCCAGGGAAGCGACCGGCTCTGGCCTATATCGAAGTAGTCGGCGGCGAGGACGCCGCCATGCGGACTGATCAGATCGATGGCACGACGTTTCTGCCAGCTGCGGCTCGCCTCCGGATCTTGGGCGTCCTCGGTACTCACTCGGCCATAGAAGGCGAACCTGAGGCTCATGCCACTCCCCTCCCTGATCTAGGCGTCCGGTCCCGCATAGCCAGTATGACGTTTACCAGCGCGCGGTTGGCCTCGCGCGGGAGCCGATACCGGTTCGGCAGGTCAATTTCAACACCTCCCTCTGACATGTTCGGAGCATCGACTCGAACGTCACACTCGGAGCGAGCATGTGTCGTAGTCGGGCATCTTTCAGCCATCGCTTGCCCCTAGCGGATCCCATTGTTCGTTGTGGGCTTGGCGACGTGCTTCTACCAGTCCGATGAGGCGGGAGTGGATGCGTTGGAGGGCCGCGGAATAGACGAGACTGCGATCGCCGAGGCTGCCGAGGCCGGCACGTTCGAACTCCCACGCCACCAGATCATCGCGACCGGCGAAGTCACAGTTGGGATCGTATTGGTATGCAGTGCTTTTCAAGCGTTCTTCACGCGTCCAAATGGCGCGCTGTTCGCGCAGCACGGTCATGGTAGTGGAATAACGGCGGGATTTGCTGGTGATGTGGCCGCGGAATCCGAGGGTGTGCAACCACCGCCCGATGCCGGACAGTCCTTTGTCCGCGAGATCGCTGATGGTGGTCAGGATGGTCCGCACATGCTCTGACACGTCCAGGTCGGGTATGGCTTCCGTAGATAGGCGGCGCGCGCTGATTCCGAGGTCTACCAAGGATTTGGTGACATACTTGGCGAGATAGCGTGCCACCAGCCGGCCAGACATGGACCGTCCTGAGCCTGACCCTGGTTCTGGTTCTGGTTCTGGTGGAGCACTTTTCACTGGTTTTGCGGATGCGGCGAGGGGTTGGGTGTCGATCTGTGTGCCGAAACGCATCGTCCGCGCATCGGTATCAGCGGTCGGATCGTCGATGGTGAGCGTGACGGTGCGGGCGGCGTGTTGGATGATGGTGGCGAGTTCGACTGCACCGATGGGTGATTCCCAATCGGTCTGATCGGGGTCGTCTTGGGGGTCCAGGCGGATCAGGGCGTGGATGTGTGGGATGGCGCGGGCTTGCAGTTCGACGATTTTGATGAAGCTCACCCGCACCGCATCCGGATCCACACCGGTGGCTTTCAGTTCTTTGCGGAGGGTGCGCCGCATGGTGATGGTGAAGCGTCGCCACAGTTCGGGAAGATGCCAGGCGAACAGGACATGCCCGGCATAGTCGTAGCACTCCGGACAGAGCGGCTGACCGACCCGCTCGTCGCCATGATCATGGGACATGCTGCACCACAATTGTTTTCCATGCGGGCAGCGGCGGTAGCCGCCGATCCGGTGCTGGTCTCGGCATACCTGCGCTTTCTTGTCCCCCGACGTCGTGGCGGTGTGGACGGCCCCGAAGCTGGGGGCAGTCAGGGTGAGGAAAACTTGCGGATGATCGCCCACCGCGGTGGGCATGCCGTGGTGGCCTCCCGCAGCGCCGGCGTGCACGAGTTGCCAGGTGTCGCGGGCGTAGAGATCTGAACACGACGGGCAAATGTGGGCGCGACGGTTGTTGCACCGCGTCCACACCACCCGCTGACGCCCGTACTCATCGGTACCGATCAGCTGGATGGGGTGAGCGCAGAATCCGACGGATTCTGCTCGTCGCCACCAGGATTGGTATCCCATCGACGCGGCCCGGCGCACCATCTGCTCGACCACTCGGGTGGTATCAACTGTATCCGGAACACCCGGCAGGGCAAGCTGCGCCGATGTCATGGAGCTATTCACCGCTGCCCTCACCCACGGTGTGCCCGGTATCGGTGTTGTGTGGCTGGTGGGTCTTGTTCGGTCGGCTCGGGGGTCGGCGGAACCGAGTGGCCAGCGCGGTGATGTCGTGGTCGGTGACGTGGAAGGCCCGCACCCGCTGGGCGTAGGCGGTGCCGTCAACCATCATGTAGCCAACACCCGGTGTCGCGTCGGGGATGCGGTCACATTCGGCGCCGGCATCGCGTGCTCCCTGTCCCAGGACCATAGTGGTTTGGGTGGCTTCAGTCAGGCGCAACCCGATCCGCACCGTGAACAGCTGCCTTAACGGCAGGGTGTCTTTGGCGGGGTCTTGCACCGCGGCGACGACGCTGATGCCGACTGCGCGGCCTTGCGAGAGCAGGAGGCCCAGGAGTTGTTCGATTTCGGTGCGGACCTTGCGGTCGGTCACATACGCACTCAGTGCTGCGATTTCATCGATCACTACCACGAACAACGGCTCCGACGTCGTGGGAGTGTGTAGTCGGGTGTGGCCGCGCAGACGATTCGCCCGGGCGTGCATCACCGTGACGAGCTGGCGTAGCAGCTCCAGGGTGGTGTCGGTGGCGTCGTGGGTGAACACGGTGAACAGGGGTGCTCCGGCACCGAGTTCCATGCCACCTTTGGGGTCGATGACACATAACCGCACCAGTCCGGTCTTCACCGCGGGGGCGATGCCGGCGATCAACGACCACAGCACTGAGCCTTTACCTGCGCCGGTTGCCCCGGCGATCAGCACATGGTGACCGAGCAGCGGCACTTGCCACCAATGCCGCGTTTCGGTGATCCCGACCCGCACCAGCGCCAGGTCCACCGGGGTTGCCGGGGCGGGCATGGGCAGGACGATCGGTTCAGCGAGCACGTCTGCCCGCATTAAAGTGATGCGCAGTTCGCCAGGCGAGGTGGCGGTGATGCTGATGCGGTCGGCGCGCCACGCGGCGGCCAGCGCGTCGGACTGTTTATGCCAATCTGCCACGGACTGGCCGGTGACGATGCGCACCGCCAGCACATCGGTGGTTTTACCGATTGTCACCGTGCGCAGGGTGGGAGTGAGGGTGCGGCCGCCGAGTGTGGCCGTCAGGCCGTGCAAGGTGCAGGTCGATTCCCAGGTGCGGGTGTAGCGCGACCACGTGAGCCAGCGCCGCCGTACCGGTTCGGTCACCCAGGCGCGAAATGACCCCGGTTGGAGCCAGGCCCAGCCCGCATACCCGGCACTGCACACGATCGCGCAGATCAGGCCCACGCGTGGGCCGTGGCTGATGGCAAGCACGAGGCTGGCGATGATGGGCACGTTGATCGCCGGGAACAGCACCGCCCACCAGAGCACATACCCGGCTGCGGTGAACAGCGACATGACCAGTTCTCCGAACCAGTCGTCATCGCCTGATCCACTGTTGGTGGTGTTCTTATTGTTCGATGTCATGAGAGATGCCCTCCGTGAGCGTGTGGTCAACAGCAATGCCCGGGGTGGCGGGGTGCGGTGATCGGTTCACCGCACCCCACACCCGCTTGGGGTTACTTCTGCGGGCGTGTCTGCTCACTCGGCGCAGCACCACTGGCGGTGGCGGGGGTGAGGGCATCAGCGCGGAACGCCACCCCGCTGCGATCACCTTGGGCCCACGGGATGGCCACCAGACCAACCACCGAAATAGACTGCGTGACTGTAACTTTGGGGTCTCCTGCCACGGTGACATTGAGTACTTCGCCGCCGGAGTCATCCAGCGCGAGGACCTGGGTGGCGTACATCGGCATCCCGGTGGCGGTGTCGACTTTCGGGGCGCCGGTTTCGAAGTTCAGCCGTGGCTCCGGAGCGCGGGTGACGATAAAACGAGTTCCAGACGTATCGATTCTCAAACGCATTGTCCTACTAGTCCTTTCGTGAGATGTTGACGCCGGTCCGGCGCTGGATTCAGTTCACGTGGACATCACGGACGTTGCGAGAGACATGTGCCGACATTTCCGACACATCCACGGGCATTTCGGACACGGCCGGACATACCCACGGACATCACACCGACACTATCGCCGCAGGGTGGCGGCAATCGCATGGCAAACTAGACACCACGCGCTGAAGGATGGATACGGACGACACGGGAAGATGTGCGCTGACACGATGGACGAGCAGGACGGCACCGAGGCCGCCATCACTCCCAACGATCGCCTCGCGCAGCGGCTACAGGCCAAAGGTCTGTCCTCGCAGCGGTTCGCCACCGCGGTGGGTGTCGATATCAAGTCGGTGCGACGCTGGCTGGCCGATAGCGACTACAGAATTCGCGAACACAACGCCCGCAGCGCCAGCGAGGTGCTCGACTGCACTCCGCATGACCTGTGGCCCAAGCAGTACCCGGCCGCTACCCCCCGTGCAGTGACAACAGCGTCTGCGGGTGGGCCATTCACCGCGACCCTGTATGCCAGCCGTACTCAGCTGCCGATCACGACGTGGCAGCAGCATTTCGCCGACGCCACCACCGGCATCGACATCCTCGTGCTCGCGGCCACGTTCCTGTTCGACACCCTCGACGGATTCCTCGACACCCTGCTCGCCGCCGCCGCCCGCGGTGTGTCGGTGCGGTTTCTCGTCGGGGATCCCGACACTGCGACCACGATCTTGCGCGGTGAGGAGGAAGGGATCGGCGAGGCTGTCATCGCCCGCTGCCGCACGTCGGTGGAGTTGCTCGCCCCTCACGCTTGTACCCCGGGGCTGGACATTCGCACCCACGACACCGCGCTCTACACGTCGATCTTTCGGGTCGATGACGCCATGATTGTCAACTTCCACATCTACGGCTCACCCGGGCGCAACAACCCTGTGCTGGTTCTGTCACGTCACCATGAGCCAAGGCTCTGGACCACCCTCGAAGACGCTTTCACCCAGGTCTGGAACCGCGCCAGACCGCTGACCGCGAAAGGCTGACCCCCGATGCGCACCGACTACTACAATGACCCCAACGCCCCGGCGCCCAACAGTGTCGTTCCGTCCGCCTCGGCCATCGTCACCGACGAACAAGGTCGTATTCTGCTGATCAAACGCCGCGACAACACCCTGTGGGCGTTACCCGGCGGCGGACACGACATCGGCGAAACCATCGCCGACACCGCCGTGCGGGAAGTCAAAGAAGAAACCGGGCTCGACGTCGAAGTCACGGGTCTGGTCGGTGTCTACACCAACCCCCACCACGTGGTCGCGTTCACCGATGGCGAAGTGCGCCAACAATTCTCGCTACTGTTCGCCACCACGGTGCTCGGCGGGACCCTCGCCATCGACCACGAAAGCACCGACATCGCCTGGACTGCCCCCGACGACATCGCTGGCCTGGATATGCATCCGTCGATGCGACTGCGCGTCGAGCACTACCTGCAACGCCGCGACAGCCCCTACCTCGGCTGACCGCTGGGCTACAGCCAGTCGCGTACTCGCCGGACCGCCGCCAACAATTCGTCGCGGCCCGCGTCGACCGCCCGGTGCACCGGGTCCTCGGATCCATAACGCGCCAACACGTCGCGTAGTCGATCTCGCGGTGATATCGGCGCCCCGTCAGGTCCAGTCGTCAGATCGCAAAAAGTCAACGCATCAAGGACATTGCTGGGCGGATCGCTGAACGCGGACAAACCCGACAAGCCCCGCTCGGCAGCCTCCGCGTGCGCTCCGGTATGAAAGGCCACCAAGGAAGCGACCAGCTCCCCGAAACCCGCCGATCGCACGAACTCCGCTCCATCAAGGGGATGAAAACCGGTCCGGCGCACCGACGGTGCGTAACCGATATCGTGCAACCACCCCGCCGCGACCAGACAGTCCGCCGTTTGAGCATCGAAACGCCGGCTCAACCGCTCGGCAGTCGTCGCGACCCCCCGGACATGCGCCAACCGCCGCGGCTGCTCAGCCAGCCGCGCCTCGGCCTCGCGCCGTGCACGCTGCGCCAAAACTACGCTCACAACCGCCAGCCTACGAGCCCCAGCACCATGCCGCAGCCCCGTCGCGGCTGATGGCGCAGATCCTGGACACCCGCGACCCGCAGGAACCGGCGGCCACCAGCAGGCTTCGCTACGCTCGCTCTGCTCCCGTCCGCTGGCGCTCCCGTCCGCGCCGCTCCCTGCGCTCCGCCCTCCGTCCGCCGCCACGCATGCATGCACCCACGACCGGCGCCGGAACTAAGTCGCAGGCCACAGCGCTGGCATCACGACGAGGCGCAGCTGCCCTCGCTGCTCGCCGCATCGAGACGCCGCGAGCGGCAGGCCGGACCAATAGCCTGACCGTCGCTGACCTGCGATGTGAGAACTTTCTTTACTGGTATCGAGACACCTGCTCGATACAGCGGCGAAGGCGTACCGCCGCTAACAGGAAGAAGTGCAGGTCACGTTCAAGAGTTTGGAGTTCCACGTGGTCGGCGTGCCGCTTGTTGAAGCGTCGGTCGATGCGTCCTGATTGGAGCGCCACGGCGTTGATCCAGTTGGTTGCCTCGGTGCGAAGACGCTCGACAATGACGCCCTCTGATGGGGCATTGCGTTGACGTTCCGTTGCCCTCATTCTGTCCCTGCTGTGTGATCCATGGGGTGCGTTACACCGGGGAGGAAGTGGTGTCGGGGGCCGCTGGCCGCGTGCGGCAGAGCGATGAGGTGTGTGCCCGAAACCGCGGAGTCCGGTTGTTGGAGGTGGCTTCCGATCAGGTTGACGAGTGTGGCTGCGACCGCTACGAGGTCGGCTGCCGAGCCGTGGAATGTGGGGACCGAGCAGCCCCTGGTTGGTATAAGTTCGTCATCGCTGGGTTCTTGCCACAGCGTGTGGTAGAGCTCAAGTCCGCTGTCGCCCTGGATTGTTCGGCCAGCGTCTTGATCGATGCTGGAAACTGTCGCTGTTGCGCTTGCGGCGCACAGCACGGCTAGGCCGAGCGTGCCAGAGCGAGCGTCTGTGGCGACCTGAGCGATCAATGCCTTTCGCGTCGGCGCAGTTGCCAACGCATCGAGACAGCTCGTGATGCCGTTGTTCACTGTGGCGTCGATGATGAGATCCGCTGCCAGGCATGACGTGTGGTCTTCTGGGAGGTGCCCTTCTGCGACGGTGACCGTCAGGTCATCACGGATCGCGCGGAGCCGTCCAGCGAGTGCCTCGGCTTTGGAACGGCCAATGTCGTCTTCGACGTAGTTTTGTCGGACGAGCAAGCCGCCGGTGACGATGCCAGGGTCGCACACGGTGATCTCCGATGCTCCTGCGCGAGCGATGAATTCGGCGATCCATGATCCGAGCCCGCCGCAGCCCCAGATGTGGACAGTCTTTCGTTGAAATCCGTTCACGGGGCGGCCGTCGTCGCGGCGGGTTGTCACTTCGGGTCGTTCGTCGGACATCCTGCACCACTCAATCGGGATTTCAGTGTTGATCTTCGCGGGGTCGAGAACAACCCCCACACCCCGTTGCTGCGCGACCTCGCGGAGCGCATTCGCCGTTGGGGTGGGGAGCCGTCCGCCCAAGAGGTGGGGTGGGCCTCCAGCGGGGTGCGGCACGGCGAGGACGAAGTATTGCTCGGCGTCGTGGTGATTTCGTAACGCACTCGCCAGGAGGGCGGTGAGGAACGCCGGCGATTGCGGTGCGATCCGGGGAGCCCGTCCTTCGAGGCGGTCAAGGTAGGGGTCGTCCAGGAGAGCAAGCAGTAGCGCGAATGTGGATGCGGCACCGAACGGCAGCGCGGTGGCCAGGGTAATTACCGGTACGCGATGCCCGGCAGCTCCAGGCGAGTACGTCAGGTCGTATCGGTGCGTTGACCGGGCGATCAGGTGAGCCGTTTGGTGGCGCTTCGCCGGTCCGGGTTCTCGGGTAACGATCGTCGGTGTGTCATGTGCCTGATGCGGCACTCCGCCAACAGCGTGGTACATGGCGGTGGCGGCGTCGAAGTTTCCGGCGGCCGCGTCGACGAGCCAGTCCCAAAGGCGGGTGAGTAGGCCGGCCACACCAAGCGTCGGCTGCCATTCCCGTGAAGGATCCAAATAGATGCATAGTCGTTGACCCGCGAGCACATGGGGGTAGCCGAGAAACCGAGTGTGATCAACGTCGATAGCCGGTAGCGAGTACGAAGAGGGGCGAAGCTGAAGGATGAACTCCTCGGTCTCTTGAAGTTGCAGGCCACCCGGATGATGCGGGATGGCGGCCGTGCGTAGCGAGATGCGGAGCGACGCCTCGCCGCTAGCGTCGAGCGTGGGTCTTCCTCGGACCTGGATTTCGTTGGGACGTTGTTGCGCTAGCGCTTTGAGTTCGGCGAGGAGATGCTTCTGCCAGCCCGTCAGCGTGGGCTGGTGGCGTCTGGTCACCCTGCCCGACCAGAGCGCCCCACTGTTGAGTCCGCGGCAGAGGTGGCTGCTGGAAACTTCGCGCTAGCGGTTGTTGTGGCCGGCGCCTTGAATCCGTCGCCGAAGATGTTCTGCCACAGCTGGACACTGCGGTCTTTGTCTTTCTCCTCGTAGGCCGCTTCGATGTCGGCGGCATGCACGTGGATTCGGTCACGGAAGTAGCTGTAGGTCGCCTGAGCGCTCTCGGGGTCTGGTCCCCACCGGTGGTCGAACGTCACGCCGGAACCGGACGGGTCGGCGATGGAGGGCTTGATCGGGTTCGCTTGCAACCAGGTGTCGAGGTCTTGCACGACATGAAGAAGAGTTGTGGGGACGTTGCTGTAGTAACTCGGGTCCAGGAGCTTGCGCAAGTCTGTTACCTGCTCCCCCAGCATGGTGGTCAGCAGGACTGAACGTGTGCCGGTGAACGAATTCTTGTGATCACGAAGGTATTTCATGAGTCTGATCACTTTGCGTAAGTTCCCGCTGGCGATAGAGTCCTGTTTCTTCATCCAATCGGTGAAACCCTGCGGGTTCGTCAGCTCCCACTCGTTGTCGTCGCGGTTGACGATGACCTCTCGACCGTCGGCCAGGTTGAGGTGAGGGACGATGTCGACGTGCATGGAGTTGGCGTAGACGAGCCGCGCGCAGCGGCACTTACGTGAGTGCGGCATGGTGCCGTAGGTGCTGTGCCGATGCAGGGCTGCGTAGACCTCATCGATGTAGGTCTTGGGGTTGTCGGCCCAGTCCGGGTTCTGGCTCATGTCGAGCATGAAGTCGGCGTCGAACTCGTTGTCACCGACGGGGTTGATGATCGTGCGGTGTGCCCAGGAGCCTTGCGGCGTCTTGCCGGTGATCAGCGCACCGATTTCGACGTCGGCTTTGAGTGCCTTGTAGATGGCTTCGACGCGCTGGTTGAGTAGGTCCAGTTTGAACTGGCTGAGATTGACCGTGTCTTTCAGCAAGACGTTGAAGTGGTCAGCGAGTTGCATTGGGGGCCTCCGTGTGTGAAATGCTGCCCGGATCGTCGCGGTGTCGGCGTCCGTTCACCGGTGTGTATGCGGGCGCCTGGTGGTCAGCGAATTTCGCGGTGTAGCTAGGGCTGAGTTCTCGGCTGACTGAGGCAGCGAGGCCGGCCACGTCCTTTGGGTCCGCCGAGTCCAGTGCGTAGAGGCCGCCGGGCACTAGAGCGTCGAAGCGCGTGTAGTTGGATTTGCCGATCAAGTGTTCGGCGAGGCCCTGTCCGCCACGGCTGCTGGCGTTAAGGATCAGCGGGGCAATCGGTCTTGCCCAGTGTAAGAGTCCGCCGCGGTCCAAGCGCTTGGGGTGATCGGTCAGCTGATCAATGGTGCCGACGTTGAGGACGGTAATCGCGTCGAGAGGAACACCGAGCATGCTGACGGCCTCGGCGATCGCGACGACAGCCGGGTTGTTGGCCCATACTCCGCCGTCAATGAGCCTGTGTCCGTCGACGTACGCCGCGGGGAAGTACAGCGGCGCCGCCGAGGTCGCCAGTGCAACGTCCACCATCGGTATGCGCCAGTCGCGGGTCAGCCGTGTGTGGTGCGGAGTCTTGAAGATGTGCACGGCCCCGCGTTGTACATCCCACGCGGGAATGACGAGTCGCTTCGTGCTGTCGCCAAGGAGTCGGGCTCCGAGGACGCCGGTCAACGCTTGCCGCAGCGCCTCTGCGTCATAGATGGGCGATCTCAGCTGCCGTGGTCGGCGCCATCCTCGCCGCCTCGACGCCGGAAAGACTTTCTCGACCAGTTCTTCGTAGTGGGAGACAATCTCCTTCGGCGTGAGGCCCGCACCGAGACCCAGTGCGACGATGCCGCCCGCCGACGTGCCAGCAATGAGGTCGAAGGAATCGGTGATCCTAACGCCCAGATCCTGCTCCAGACGTGCAAGCACATGCGCAGTGAACAACGCCTTGGCGCCCCCTCCATCGAGAGCGAGGACCTGGAAGCGCTCGGGGCGCGGGCCAGCCGCCTCGCGCTCGGCTGCTGGATAGACCTGCGCGGCGAATTCGCCAGGTCCCGGCGAGGACGTACCATTATCAAGGTTGGCAGGCGTCGCGGGAACTACATCCATGTAACTAGACTACGCCGCTCCGCCGACAACGACCTAGCCGTTATTGCCACCGGCGTGGGGACCCGCGCAGCCAGCAGCCATGTCAATGCTCCGGCTCAGCATTTGCCGGCTCCGTCGAGACCGAAACCGTTTCGCTCGGCGTAGCCGCACGGAAACGAACGACTGTCTGCTGGTGCGTCATCGCGACACGATGGCGACATGGCGCCGGAGCAGCGCCCGCACTCTGGCCGGCACCCTCGTCGGCGGACTGGAGATCATCTGCGCTGCCACACGCGCAGCGTCGCCGCGCTCGCCGGCCTTTGTGATCTTGGGGTCGCCCAGGCGCCACGGCGAAGCGTGGTAATCGGGTTGTGACGCGACGATCTCCAGTAGTGTCTCGATATCCTGGAGGTCACGTTCGGAGTCGCGAACGGTACGTGCCAGCATCTTCAACACGAATGCTGCCTCGACGTCGGGAACCGGAATTTCGAACTCAACCGTGTCGCCGTCGGTGAGTCGGGCTGTGACGGCGACTTCGATCGGCGGTAGGGCGAGCGCCAACCGCAGCCCTGGCGCTCCGTCGAAGGCTCGTTCGCCGATGATCCGCTTGCCTGGTTTGGCTGCGGTGGGAACTAAGAGGTCGACCGCTTGCTCACCCCGCTCGTAGCGGTTGCCGCACTCAGCGGTGTACCCCAGTGCGGTGAGTCGATCGTGGAGGTTCCCGGTGGACGCCACGTTGACGTCGATCCCGGTGTCTGCGTCGGAGGTCAGTCGCGGTATGCCCGACACGTTGTAGACGTGCCGCAGCAGTCGCACCATGTGACCGCCGATGACGCGGTACTCGATGTCGGCAGTGACTGCGGCCACGTCACGCAGTGCACGCATTCCGTTGTCGTCGGCCACCGCAGTGCAGGCGATTTGCACCGATGCTGTTCCGGTCACCGGTGCACGATCCAGTCGCTGAGATGCTGCGGTGCACCGTCGCCAAGATCGGCACCGCCGCTGAGGTCCTGAAGCGCAATCACTGGATCCACAGTGATGATGTCGGAACGCTGCGTATCACGAACCCGCCGCCACCAGGCCGCGGTCGTCCAGACGGTCGGGTCGGCGGGAACCCGCACAGTCAAGGTCGCTTCCTCGGCGGTGGCCTCCACCAAACCGAACTCGGAGAGGTCGACCAGTTCTTTGGCATAGACCAGACCTCTGGTTGGTACCTGCCACGGTCGCAGGACGTCGGCGGCGACCTCGCCGCCAGCAAGGATCGGCACGGTGAGCTCGGCGCCGAGTCGGGTCGCACTGCGCACCTGCTCCACTACCGGATCCATTCCATACCAGTACGTTTCGACAAGTCCGCTGTCCGCAGGTACCAATGCCAGTTTCACCAGGAGCTCCCGGCGCGCAGCCTCGGTCATCGGCGTGTCCGGCAGCGGATCCTTCTCGGTCATTTTGGACACCGCCTGCTGGCTAACTCCGATGGCCGCGGCAATGTCGCGTTGGCGGAGGTGACCGCGCGTAAGCACACAGACCCGTTCAGCCGCCCGCCGCCGCCAGCTGCGCTCGCTGGCGGCGCGGGGCGGCCGTCCTGGTGTTGGCGTTCGGTAGGTTCGCCCGGAGAGCACCAGTTCGCCGGTGCTGCCGACGCTGAGATCCACGTCAGCCTGAGCCAGGAGCGCTGAACGTGCCTCATCTGAGATGGTCTCGCACACCACGAATACGCGGCGGCCTGGATGGCGGCGCACACGACTAAGGACTGCGGCCGGAGATGGCACACGTTCTGCCAGAACCAGGTCCGCTACTACGGCGCGGCCATCGATTCGGTATGTGATGCTGTGTGCATCACCAGTCACCATCCGCACGCCTGCGTCGACCAAGCGGGCAGGAATCGAAGCAGAGAGCACGTCTGTTACTCTACTCAGTGACTACTTGTCAAACAACCTATTGTCGATAAATAGCGTTCTGGTTGTTTGACTTCGACCAACCAGTGGCGTACAAACCGTCCATTGATCCGTCATACGCTGGTGGAGTTTAACGGGCCTAGCGTCGAGGAACCTGAGCAGATAGAGCTACTCTGACGTTTTCGCGGCGACGCCGGTAGCCCAGGCATCGCTGACAGCCGCTGACTCTTAATCAGCGGGTCTGGGGTTCGAAACCCTGACGGCGCACCATGCAAACGCAATGCTCAGGCAGGGTTGTTGTCGTTTCGGAGTGTTTGCTGCCTGTGACAGATGTGACCGATGTGACCGAAAGGTCTCCATATTGTCCCCGCGCTGCGGAAGCAGACCCACCACAGCAAACGGCGCGTCGGCGTGACATGTGAGACCGCCGTCCTAAGGTCGTGCCGTGTCTAATATGCCTCCCGACCCCGATGCATCTGACTCACGCGAGGACGGTGCACCTACCAAAGAGGCCTGTGCCAAGCTCTATCAGGAAGTGGGTCTGCTGCACGATCAGGTGACAATTTCGGTCACGCGGCCTGACTGGCCGTCGTGGTCATGATGGCTTCGTATTCGACGGGGGTCAACCGGCCGAGGGCGCCTTGGCGGCGACGTCGGTGGTAGGTGCGTTCGATCCAAGTGACGATGGCGATCCGCAGCTCCTCTCGGGTGGCCCAGCGGCGGCGGTCGAGGACGTTCTTCTGCAGCAGGCTGAAGAAGCTCTCCATCGCCGCGTTGTCGCCGGCCGCGCCGACACGTCCCATTGAGCCGACCATGCCGTGATGGTGCAGGGCCTGGACGAACTTTCGACTTCGAAACTGCGACCCTCTGTCCGTGTGAACCACGCAGCCGGCGACCACCCCACGGCGGCCGACCGCGTTGCGCAGCGCGGCGGTCGCCAGGCGTGACTTCATTCGGGAGTCGATCGAATAACCCACGATGCGGTTGGAGAATGCATCCTTGATCGCGCAGAGGTAGAGCTTGCCCTCGCCGGTATAATGCTCAGTTATGTCGCTGAGCCACAACATGTTTGGCGTTTCAGCGGTGAAGTCGCGCTGGACCAGATCGTCGTGCACCGGCGGTCCTGGTTTGCCGTTCTTGCCGCGCTTCTTGCCGAACACGCTCCACAACTGCTGCTGTGAGCAGATGCGCCAGGCGGTGCGCTCGGCCATCGGCTCGCCGGCCTCACGGGCCTCCTCGACGAGGTAGCGGTAGCCGAACTCGGGGTCCTCGCCGTGCGCGTCGAACAGGGCGTTGGCGCGGTATGCCTCGACGAGTTCGGCATTGGTGATGGGATTTGCCCGCCAGCGGTAGTAGGGCTGGCGGGCGAGCTTGAGTACCCGGCGCGTCACCGCGACGGGAATCCCGTCGGCGGCGAGCTCACTTACGAGCGGGTAGACCCTTTTCCCGGCAGATTGGCCTGCGACAAGTACGCCGCTGCCCGCCGTAAGACTTCATTCTCTTGTTCCAACAACCGATTTCGGCGTCGTAGCTCGCGCAGATCAGCGGAGTCATTGGTGCTCTTACCTGGCTTGGCGCCCTCGTCGACGTCGGCTTGGCGCATCCACTTGGTCAACGTCATCGGGTGCACGCCGAAATCGGTGGCGATCTGCTCGATCGTCACCCCGTCGTCGCGGTTACGGGCAACGCGGACGACGTCGTCGCGAAATTCACGGGGGTAGGGCCTAGGCACACTGACATCCTTCCAGCCCGCCCGCTTTGGGCAAGCCAACTCAGATGTCACCTATTGGTGCAGCAGACCCGATGATCGTGGGCTGGCGGGTAGCGTCGCACATGCGTACCACCATGGTGCTGGATGCGTTGGAGATGGCTCGTTGGTCACGCGGAAACACATTGCCGGGCTTGACATGTCACTCCGATGCCGGATCGCAATTCACCTCTATCCGCTATGGCGAACGGCTCGCCGAGATCGGAGCGGTCCGCTCGATCGGCACGATCGGAGACAGCTACGATAATGCCCTGGAGACGGTGAACGGCTACTACAAGGCGGAGCTGATCTACGGGCCAGTCCGCACCAGGCCGTGGAAGACCGTCGAGGACGTCGAACTCGCGACCCTGAGCTGGGTGTACTGGCACAACACCAGCCGCTTACACAGCTACCTTAATGACATCCCACCCACCGAGTTCGAAGCCGCGTTCCACGATGCACATGGGACCGACCAACCCCTGGCCGGAATCCAATAACCCGAGCCTCCGGGAAAGTCAGGGCGATTCAATCAAGTAGCTAGAGTCCGATACGTTTGGCGATGACCTCGTTCATGATTTCGTTGGTGCCGCCGCCTATTCCGAGAATTCGGCAATCTCGATAGTGTCTCTCGATCTCAGACTCACGCATGTAGCCCATCCCACCGAAGATCTGAACCGCCTCATTGACCACGTAGTCGCACGCATACACAGCGGTGTTCTTGGCCATCGACACCTCGGCAACGACATCCTCCCCCGCTAGCCACCTCTGCATGACCGCACGGGTGTAGGTGCACGCCACGTCGACCTGTCGAGCCATCTCCGCAAGCTTATGGCGAATGATCTGGCGCCCCGTCAAGGGTCTACCGAACGTTTCACGTTCCCGCGCCCAACTCTTGGCAAGGTCGAGAGCCCGACCCGCCGTCGCGTACGCCTGGACGGCGATGCCGAGCCGTTCAGCCTGAAATTGCTGCATGATCTGCAAAAACCCACTGTTCTCTGCCCCCACCAGGTTGTCAGCCGGTACGCGAACGTCGACGAAAGACAACTCGGCGGTGTCGCTACATCGCCACCCCATCTTGTCTAACCGGCGGGACACTTCGAATCCAGGCGAATTCTTGTCGATCACAAGCAATGAAACTCCACCGTAACCCGGTCCGCCGGTGCGTACCGCCGTAGTAACGAAGTCCGCTCGAACTCCGCTGGTGATGAACGTCTTTGCTCCGTTGACCACGTAGGTGTCCCCCTCGCGCACCGCGCGTGTGCGCAGATTCGCGACATCTGAGCCTGCCCCAGGCTCGGTAACGCCCAGCGAGCCGATCATCTTTCCTGCGAGCGTAGGACGGACATATCGTTGAATCAGGGCGTCGGAGCCATTGGCGGCAATGTGGGGAAGGGCAATGCCATGGGTGAACAAGGCGGCGCAGACGCCAGTGGACCCGCCTGCGGCCAGGATGGCCTCAGTGACCAGTGCAGAGTCAATCGCATTGCCGCCGCTGCCGCCGACTTCTTCCGGGAACCCGATTCTGAGAAGCCCCACCTCGGCAGCATTGAGATGCAGGTCGCGCGGAATCTCACCCACGTGCTCCCATTCCGCTAGCTTCGGCGCGATTTCACGTTCCGAGAAAGACCGCGCCATTTGGCTCAGCGCTCGTCGCTCCGGCGTGGTCCACACCTCCGGGGCGATAGCGAAACGAGCAGCCCCATCCCTGCTTGCCGTGGTCGTGCCAGCGTCCGTCATCTCAGCCTCCCAGAGAATGTGATAGATGATCGATGAGGTGTCTGATGCTTGCCGTCCTCACGACGGGAAAGAAGGACCCGACGCCAACCACCCAAGGGGCCCGGCCGCATGATCTGCAGCAACGCAAGGACATGGAGACCAGCAGTGGGCATGATGCTCTTCAGAACCGGACCAGCCCTCGGATATTTTTTCCTGAACGCATATCCTGGTAGCCCTCATTAATTTGGTCGAGGGAGTATTCGCGGGTGACCAACTCATCGAGCTTCAACAACCCAGCGGAGTACAGCTCGACCAGTCGCGGAATATCGTGCGGCGCATTGGATGAGCCATACAAAGCGCCACGAATCTGCTTCTCGTAAAGCGTCATTTCAAGCAGTGATCCTGAGATCGATGAGTCGTCGGGGTGCCCGATGGCCGTGACCACGACGCGCCCGCGCTTTCCGACCAAGGCCAGCGCTTCCGCGGTGTAGGAGGCCTCAGCCACATCGGTGGTGAGGATGCAGACATCAGCCAGCTTGCCCAGCGTCATATCGCTGACCAGCGACCAAGCTTCATCCATCGAGGCCGCGGTGTGCGTCGCACCGAACCCGCTCGCTTGCTCTCGCTTGAACTTCACCGGATCGACCGCCACAATCGCCAGCGCTCCCGCGATTCGCGCGCCCTGAATCGCATTCATTCCGATTCCGCCCGCTCCCACTACCACGACGGTGTCCCCGGCGCGCACCTCCCCAGTCCGCACCGCAGATCCGTAACCGGTCGTGACGCCGCAACCGATCAAGGCTGCCCGATCCAGGGGGATTCCGCCGTCAATCTTGACCACGGACGCCTGCGGCACCACTGTGTACTCGGAAAACGTCCCGAGCAAACACATCTGCCCGACGTCCTCGCCTCGTGCGTGAAAGCGATAGGTGCCGTCGATCTGCGGTCCCATCATGAGCGCCGCTCCCAACTCACAGAGATTGCCCATGCCGCGCGCGCAGTACGAGCAGCGCCCACACGAGGGAAGGAAGGTCAAGATGACAGAATCACCTTCGGACAGTTCCTCAACCCCTTCGCCGCACTCCACGACTGTGCCAGCACCCTCATGACCCCCCACTACCGGCAATGGGATCGGGAGGTCGCCGGTCACCAGATGTTCGTCGGAATGGCACAAGCCGGTGGCCGCCAGCCGCACGAGGACCTCCCCGGGACCTGGCGGATCCAAATCGACTTCTTCGACCTCCCACTTCTGCTCCAAGCCCCACAAAACAGCCGCACGTGTCTTCATGTTGAAGTCCCTTCTATCGAATTACGCTTCTCGAGTAGTTATCCCGACCGCGCACGGTGGTCGCGCGAACTGTCCTGGATGATCTCCGGGCACATCGCCCAGAGGCCCGCGCCGCTCACCCGGGCCCGGGCGCGGTACCGCACCGACATCACACATTGAGCAGGTCGTGACGCTTGTCGGCCTCAAGGATTGCCCGGTATTCCGGAAAGAGGTTCTTTGCCTGCGGTATGAGCTTGATCAGTTTGGTGACAGGACCTTTCGCTCGTACAGTTCCTTTCGCCATCGCCATGGTCAAGTTCACCTTCCCCAACCAGAACCTGTTGCCGGTATCCGCGGACATGAACAATTCGACATTCGGTGTAACGCCACTGTCCGCGCCGGTCTCTACGACCTTCTCCGGCATATCCACGGTTACTACCGCATCCGGATCGGTGTAGTGGATCCGTAACACCACCCCGGACCCGGCAAGTCTGTTCGCAAGGTCTTCGTTCTCCAAACCTCGTCGAAAGATGCCGGCGAGGTAGCGGTAAACCTCTTCCGCATCAGCGAAGACAGCCATCGTGATTCTCCCTTCCTATGACACAATTCAAAGCGCTCAAATAAATCTGCTGGGTCGCAACCAGTTCGGCTTGCTCCGAAGCAATCAGAACTCATAGGAGTAGATCTCCTGCCTCCCTCAGCGCCTCCGCGAGTCGACGTTCGGCTGTCGGCAATTGCGCAGCCACGGACGCGGCGCCGCTCGCTCTTCGGTGCGGATCTGCACCGCGGTCATAAGCGGCGTGCGCAACCGCGGTCCACAACTCAGATGCGGTCTTTGCAGCCTCCGCTGCTTTAAACGCAGGTTCGAAACTCAACTCTTCAGCGACGCGCCGACATCCACGTGCTTGCAGATCTCGGAACAGACCGCCTCCGGTTCCGGCTTTTTCGATGAAGGCGCTCAGCGCAAACAAGGCTCCGTCGAGGGTGTCGTCGTCAAAGATCTTCGGCCACCGCTTGAGATCCTCCACAAAAGTCGATACCCCTGGTAGCCCACGCACCTGAATTTCACAATCGGAGTCCTCGGTGATCGGCGCGCTCACACACGAACCCTGCATCGCGTCCGCGGACCTACGGAAGGCCGACCGGGCAGCATTGCCGAGATCTGGTGCCGCGCCGGGCCACTCGACTACGTAGGTGGTGTGCCGCGTGGGGACGGGAAATCCCGTCGATGCCCGCGCCTTCCGTAGATTCTCGTAAGGCACGGCTTGAGGTGTATCGCGATCGTTATCGACCACGAAGGCGAGTTCCTCGTCGTCGTCGTACCCTACGATCACGACATCGTGCCGGCTCATACTCAGACGCGTTCTCAGATAGGGCAATTCGGCGATGTCAGTCCACACCATGACCGGCGTACCGGCATCGATCTGTTCGGTCACCCATTTCCACCCGAGATCGGGGTCGTCTGTCGAACGACACTCGAAGCGCGCGCCCAACCGGGTCAAGTATTCGTCTTCGAGGTCCGCGCTGCGTCCAACGAGGTAGATCGGTGGACGTAGGTGGGCCGAGCGAACATACGAGAAGTCGAGGGCCCCGCCGAGAGCAAACACGATGCCTTCGTCCGGGGTGTCATCACCCCAACGGATCCCGGCCCATTCGGTCAAATCCCGAAGAGCCCCCGATCCGCAGTGGCCGCCCATGTCGTGGCGATACGGCACCACCATCGATGCCATCAGTCCTCCTCCTCTAGATGACTAACGTGCGGGCGGCAACTCCTCTGAGTCATAGGGAACGCGAGATGATTTCCTTCATCACCTCGTTCGTGCCGGCATAGATTTTTTGCACGCGCTGATCCACCCACAACCTCGAGATGGGGTACTCGGTCATGTAGCCATATCCGCCGTGAAGCTGCATACAGTCATCGAGTACCTTCATCGCTCGCTCAGTGGTCCACCACTTCGCCATGGCGACGGTCTGCACGTCGAGTTGACCCGCAAGGTGCAGGTCGATGCAGTAGTCGAGGAACACTCGTGCGATGCGCGTTTCTGTCGCGGCTTCAGCCAGCGTGAACTTGGTGTTCTGAAAGCCAAAGACAGGCCGACCGAACGCCTCCCGCTCACGCGTGTACTTGAGCGTCTGCTCCAGGGCAAGTTCCATCGCTGCGACAGCCCCCACCGCGACGATGAGTCGCTCTTGTGGCAGCTGCGTCATCAGCTGAATGAAGCCCTGTCCCTCAGACTGGCCCAGTAGATGCGAGCGCGGAACTCTCACTTCATCGAAGAACAACTCGGAGGTGTCCTGGCCGCGCTGGCCGATTTTGTCGAGAACCTTGCCGCGCCGGAATCCCGCCCGGTCAGCCTCGACAACGATCAAAGAGATGCCCGCAGCGCCCTGGCTCGGATCTGTCTTGGCAACAACGATGATGAGGTCGGCCTGTTGGCCGTTGGTGATGAAAGTCTTGGAGCCGGTGATCACGTACTCGTCACCGTCCAGGAGGGCTTTTGTCTTGACGCTCTGCAGATCGGACCCGGTCCCCGGTTCTGTCATGGCGATCGCCCCGATCATTTCACCGGACGCCATCTTGGGAAGCCACTGCGCGCGCAGCTCTTCAGTCGCGTACTGCAGGATGTAGTGGGCGACGATTCCGCTGTGCAGTCCCGCGCCCCATGAGCTGTCACCTATGCGGGCCTGCTCTTCAAGCACGACCGCTTCGTGCGCGAAAGTGCCACCGCCTCCGCCGTATTCCTCAGGTATAGACATGCAGAGCAGGCCCAGCTCGCCTGCTCGGTTCCACAGTTCTCGGTCGACGTGGTGCTGGTCTGCAAAGCGGTTCGCATGCGGCGCCAATTCGGCCGAGAAGAACTTCGCAGCGAGGTCACGAAGCTCGAGTAATTCGGCATTCATCCAGGGAGAGATTGGTGAGGACATGATTACCTTCCGACTGTTGGAATTCCAGGGATTTGACGTTATGACGTTTCGATTTCGATGAGGTATTCGCCGGCAGAGTGGCGCGCACGGATGACCTTTTTGTCGTACTTTCCGACGCTCGTCCTCGGAATATCGGACACGAAGCTCCATCGCTCGGGAATCCACCATTTGGCGACTTTGTCCGCAAGGAACGATCGGAGTTGGTCAATGTCAACGTCGGTTCCGGGGTGGACGACGACAAGCGCCAACGGCCTTTCCTGCCATTTATCGTCCGCGACGCCGACTACCGCCGCTTCGTACACGGCAGGGTGGCCGATCAGCGTGTTTTCCAGCTCCACCGAGGAGATCCATTCGCCACCTGACTTGATGACGTCTTTCGAGCGGTCGGTCAGTGTCAGATAGCCCTCGGCGTCGATCTTGCCCACATCACCGGTACGCAGCCATCCTTCGTCGAACTTCTCCGTATCGTTGTTTCCGAAATAGGACCCGGTGATCCAGGGACCGCGCGCCTGGATCTCCCCAACTGATTGCCCGTCCCACGGCACGTCTTTCCCGTCGTCGTCCCGCAACCGGATTTCGACACCGCAGATCGGTCGGCCCTGGGATGCGCGCAGCTCCCAGCGCCGCGTCGCGTCGGCTCTGTGAGCCGGACGTGCAACGGTCGCCAACGGAGAGGTTTCGGTCATACCCCAGGCCTGCACAATGGGCACGTCGTACTTCTCTTCGAATGCCCGCATCAACGAAAGCGGAACAGCAGACCCCCCGCACGCGACCAGCCGTAACGAAGAAATGTCCCGCTCAGGGTGCGAATCCAGATATCGGTCGACATCGTTCCAGATCGTCGGCACTGCACCGGCCAAGGTCGGTCTGGTGTCTTCGATGATCGACACCAACGGTTCGGCTTGGAGATACCGGTCAGGCAGTACCAGATCCGCACCGGACATCAACGCTGCGTAAATAAGCCCCCACGCATTGGCGTGAAACATTGGGACGATGGCCAGCACACGGTCGGCCTCGCTGACTGACAAAGCGTTAGCTGTGCAGGCGGTCAGGGAGTGAAGGTACGTCGAACGGTGGCTGTAGACGACGCCTTTGGGATCTCCGGTGGTACCGCTCGTATAACACATGGCCGCGGCGGACAGCTCGTCGAGCTCAGGCCAGTCAAATGATTCTTCTTGGCCGGCAAGCACTTCCTCGTAACGCAGAACGGTCTTCCCGCATCCCTGGAGCGGGGCAAGGTCGCCCTCTCCGGTGACGATGACGGTGTGCACCGACGCCATCGCTGGGAGCGCGCGCGCCAACAACGGGGCAACCGAAGCGTCGACTAGGACGATCTGATCGCTCGCGTGATTGGCGATGTACGCCAGTTGCTCTGGGGCCAAACGAATGTTGAGCGTGTGCAGGACCGCGCCCATGGAGGGAATCGCACAGTAGGCCTCCAGATGTTCCTGGTTGCTCCACTGGAAGGTGGCCACGCGTTGGTCTGCCGTGACGCCAAGACTGCGCAGCGCATTGGCAAGGCGAGCCACTCGCGCCAGCACAATGCGGTAAGGCGTTCTCCGATATCCATTTCCGGTCGGAGTGACGACCTCGCTGTCACCGTGTATGGCTGCCGCATGCTGGACGATCGCCGACACCGTGAGCGGAACATTTTGCATTGTGCTTTGCATCGTGTAGTGCCCTTTCAGGCGAAGAGGTCGGGACGGCTGTTCGGCTGATCGATGAATGTGCCGTAATGCGTTCTCAGTGCTTGCAGGATGTCTGCTAGGGGTAGATCGTCGTAGGCTCCCCGGTCGCGCAGATACTCCATGTGCTGGGTGCCGTCAGCGGTGAAACCATGGAGTAGCGCGTCGCTACGGCCGTCGAATTCGATCGGCGAGACACCGAAGCGTGCGCACAGCTCGCGATTGAACGCCGGGGTGGCCTTTACCCACGCACCGTTGAGGAACATGAGACTGTAGCCGTGGTAGACGAAAACGTCGCTACCACCCATCCGCTCGCGCAATGCCTTGGTCTGGAGGTGGTTTCGGACGTCGGCGAACCCCAGCCGCGCCGGGATTCCCGCCGCTCGGCACGCTGCAGTCAAGAGCACGGCCTTCGGGACGCAGTAGGCCCGTTCTGCGGTCGCGACGGTGCTGGCGCGATACGCGTGCGGGTTGTCGGTCACCGTGTAGGGGTCGTACCAAATGGAGTCACGGACCGCGGTGAAGATGGCGATGGCCTTCTCGGTGTCGCCGCAGGCACCACGGATCGCCGATGACACGAAGTCACGTACCGAATCTTGTTGCCAGTCAAGAAACTCCGTGGGTTCGAGGTAGGGGCTGTGGTCGACGGTCATCGGCGCTTCATCTCCAACGGAAGTCCGTCCACCGGAATGGGCAGCGAGGTGTTGTCCCATCGGACGTGATAGTTCTCCGGAACCTTCCAAGTGAACGAACGCAGCATCCTGTGCAGGATTGCTTTGACTTCGAGCGTCCCGAATTGCATGCCGATGCACTTGTGCGCTCCACCTCCGAACGGAACCCAGGCGAATCGGTGGTGTTGGTCTTCGCGCCGAGGCTCGTCGAAACGTGAGGGATCGAACCGCTCCGGATCACTCCAGATCGTTCGATCGAAGTGATTCACGGCAGGCGTTATAGCGCATAACGTGTTCGAGGGGATGTGATATCCATCGATGGCGACATCTCGAACCGTCTTGCGCATCACCAGCGGAACAGGTGCAAGCAGTCTGAGCGCTTCCTTGATCACGAGGTCGATGACCGTCATCTTCTCCAGGGCCTCGATGTCCGGCAACCCGTCACCGATGGCCGCGGCTTCCGCAGCCGCAGCCTCCTGCCACTGCGGATACTTGGCAAGGAAATAGGTGACCGCTGTGGTGGTGATCGTCGAGGTGTCGTGGGCCGCCATCATCAAGAAGATCATGTGATTCACCACATCCTCGTCGGAAAACCGCTCCCCGTCTTCGGTCGTGGCTTGACAGAGAGCAGCGAACAGATCCTCCGTTTCACCGGCTCGCGCGGCCGGCAGATGCCGGAAGAAGTAGTCCTCCAAAACGCGCCGCCCTTGCACACCAGCGCGGAATCTGGTTCCCGGAAGCGGAGCACGCACAAGGGAACTCGCCGCCCGGACCGTAGCGACGAACGCCTTGTTGACAGCATCGCTCTCGTCCTTGCCGCGGCCGCCCATGAAGACGTCGGTAGCGATGTCGAGGGTGAGTTCCTTCAACAGTGGGTAGATTCGAACCGACGGGCCCACCGGCCACGCAGGCACTGCCGAGCGAACGCATGGCGTTACCTGTTCGACGTATCCGGTCAGGCGCGGACGCGTAAACGCCTCCTGCATGATGCGCCGGTGCATCAAGTGCTCGTCGAAGCTCATGAGCATCAAACCGCGATGGAAGAAGGCGTCGATCAGGAAGGACCAGCCATCCTGAGAGAATGCTTTCGCTTCGCTCGTGAACGCCTCTCGAGTGGCGTCAGGGCCGGCGATGACCACCATCTTGGTGCCGAACGCGCCCATCCACGACACCGAACCCAGACGGTCGTAGCGCTCTCGACTGAAATCCGAGCCGAATCGGATGTAGTCGAGCGTGTGACCTACGAAGGGCAGTCCGGCATCCCCCCGGACGGCTTTCAATCCACTGCCCGCGGGTGCCGGTGCCAGTTCACGAACCGGCCAGTCCCGGCTCCATCGACGCCATCTGTCGTCGACGGCGTGAGGCGCGGGGACCATGATCACAGAGGACAACCGCTCCTTCACGTGGTGCGCAGGTGCGAGAAGGTGATTCGTCATGGTTCCTCCTGGACGCTGGGCCGCTTTGACGGCGTCCACCAGTCTTTACAAAGATGCCATTGATGTCAATATCTAGACATTATTGGCCTAGCGGTTAAGTGCGCGTCTCGTGCCCTTAGTCGGCCAGGCTCGGTTCTGCAGGGTCTCAGACCTTTAGACGCCCGACGTTTCTCAAGACGTAATCGCCGCTGTGCGGCTTCCGGGTAAGGAGTCGATAAACCAAGGTAGGCCCCGGCCAGTTCGTCGGGATTTCCCCGCTCGAGGTTCGATACCAGCTCGCACACAGCGCCCACACCGACCTCCGTAGTCGCCTTCTCAAGCGCGTGTTGTAGCGTTGCGCGCTCTCCGTCCTGACATCGATCGCATGACCCGGATGAGCAGCCACGGCTTTGATGAGCGTTGCGATGTGACGGACTTGTGACTCGATCATGTAGAGGATCGACCCCGAGCCCACATTCGTGTTGGGACCATAAAGCAGGAACAGGTTCGGGAACATGGGGACAGTGATGCCCAGATATGCGTACGCCTGGGTCTTCCACACCTCGGCCAAGGAGACTCCGCGAGAGCCGCGCACGGACATCGGGGCGAGAAAATCGGTGGCGCGAAACCCGGTTCCGTAGATCACGACATCTGCAGGACGAAACTCTCCATCCACGGTCTTGACACCGTTGTCGCAGAGCTCTGCGATAGCCTTCGGCACCAACGACACGCGATCACTCGCGATTGCTGGATAGTAATCATTCGAGAACAGCACTCGCTTGCACCCTGGCGCGTCCGAAGGCATCAATTGCTCGCGCAAAGATGGGCTAGCAACCTGCCGATGTAGGTGGCGGCGCGCGATCGCACCGAGGACGCGTGAGAGGGGCTTCGCGTCGACTAGCGTCACAGCGAGCAACTCGAAAATTAGCCATACCGCGAAACGCTCGAGGCGCAGCGCCATCGGCAATAACTCGCTCACCCTGTCGTGAAGGACTCCATACCTGCTGTCCCACTTCGGCAAGATCCACGGAGCCGTGCGCTGATATAGCGTGACATGCTCCGCCTCCTGGGCGATGTGTGGCACGAATTGGATGGCACTAGCTCCTGTGCCGATGACGGCTACTTGCTTGCCGCGAAGCGAAACCGATCGGTCCCAACGCGCCGAATGAAAGCGCGGCCCCTGGAAGGTGTCTGCGTCGGCAATAACGGGTACGTGGGGCAAGGAGAGCTGACCCACGGCCGAGACGACGACATCGCAGGTTATTGTCTCGTTCGAGTTCGTAACCAGGGTCCAACGCCCTAGCTGGTCATCGAAGGTCATTGCGACAACTTCGGTCTGGGTACGCAGATGCGCGGCCAGTCCGCCACTCTCCACGAGTTGTTGGAGGTACTTGAGTATCTCGGGTTGCTCGGCATATCGCCGTGACCAACGAGGATTGGGCTTGTACGAGAGTGAGTACAACGCTGACGGCACGTCGCAGGCCGCTCCCGGATAGGTGTTGTCACGCCAAACACCCCCGATGTCTGCAGCCTTTTCCAGGATCGTGAAGTTCGTGAACCCGTCCTTCTTCAGCCGGTGGGCCATCGCAACCCCGGCGAAGCCGGCCCCGATGATCACGATCGACGGATCGTATGCGCGACAGGCCGTCGCGAAGTTGCTGCTCATGAGGCAGAGACGACTGACTTCACGCTGCGGCGGTCGAGGTGGTGTAGGTGTAGGAGCATTGCCTGTTCGGACACTTTCACCTGACTTCCGAGGCTTCAAGGAAGCGTCCCGCTCGATGAATCGCGTCTCGGGCTTCGGGAAGAATCCGGAACATAGCCTGGAATACATGGATCTGTCCCCGGTATACCTGGATCTCGACGTGGGATCCAGCTGATTGAAGTCGCTCGGCGAGACGGCGCGAGTCATCGATCAACATTTCTCTCCCGCCCACCTGAATGAGGATCGGCGGCATCGAGGTGAGGTCCGCGTCAAGCACGCTGAGGCGCGGATCTCCGCGATCTGCGCCACCTACGTAGAGGTCAAGAGCGCGCGCCGCTGATTGAGCGGAGGCAAAAGGATCCCGGCGGCGAATTTCACGCGCTCTGGCAAGTTCGCACCTGAGATCCAGGACGGGAGACATCAGCAGCATCGCATCAGGGAGCGGCAATCCAACTGCACGTGCGCCCAAGGCCGTGGCCATCGTGAGCTGACCGCCCGCTGAATCGCCGGCAACCGCGACGGTGCGCTGACAAGAACCCGGGGACCCTCCGCTGGTAAGCCAGCGATACGCATTCAGCGCATCGTCCGCGGCTGCGGGATAGGGATACCGCGGGGCAAGACGATACTTCACTGCGAAGATGGGGCGCCCGCTCGCCGAGGCGAGTTCACCAAGAAGACCGCGGTGCGTCTCCGGCGAGCACATAGAATAGGCGCCGCCGTGGATGTACAGCAAAGGGTTGGCATGCGGATTAATGGCAGGCGTGGTGATCCAGTCCCCACGAACCGGGCCTCCGGCGAATACAGTGTCAACCTTGCGCACTGTGACGCCGCGCCGAGGCCGTGAGGCTACGAGCGCTGTTCGAAGCACGCGATCCATCACCGCAAGTCCGTAGGCGTTTGATGGCATCAGCTGCGCCAGTGGCCGCAGCGTGGTTCGCGAGGACATCGCGACGAGATGACTGGCAAGACTGGGCTGCCAGTCAGGGGCATCCATTCTGGTCACCGGGGACACACCTCTTCGGGCCGATTCTCGAATCGGTAGTCCGAGAGGCGAAAGGTGCGGCTCCGCCAATAGGTCTCCAGAGTCGTTGATGGACGGAGTGGAACGTCACCGTGCCTGTCGAAGTAGTAGCTGTTGGCATTGGAACAGCTCGGCTGCCAGAAAACCTGTCTGTGACGCCGCCTTAGCACTTCGGCGAAATAACGGTCGTTCGCCTCCTTCTTGACCTCCACGCAGTTAGCACCCAGCGCCCGCGCGCGACGAAGACACCGGACGATGTGCCGACTCTGCGCCTCGATGAGCGTGAAGTACGAGGAACCGTTGTAGCCGTACGGGCCGAAGATGTTGAAATGATTCGGAAATCCCGGGACGCTCACCCCTTCGAAGGCCTGCAGTCGATGCTCGTCCCACCATGTAGCCTGCTCCAGCCCGCCGCGTCCCTTCAATACGTAAGTTGGCATGTTGCCCGACTCCATCACTTTGAAGCCGGTGGCCAGGATCAAGACGTCAATGGGATGAGCTTTGCCGTCTCGAGTATGGACGGATGCATGGTCGATATGGGTTATGCCGCTCGTCTCGAGCGAAACGTTGGACCGGTTGTACGTTGCGAGATAGGAATTGTGGAAGCTGGGTCGTTTACAGCCCAACGAGTAGCGCGGAATGAGTTGTTCTCTCGTCGTCGGGTCATGGACCTCACGCCGCATGTACCGCTTTGCGGCGCTCTCCATGACATCGGCGAACGGTATCACCGTATGAAAGTGAGCGGCGATTGGGAAAGTGATTTCCACGAACGCCTGGCTGGCGGTCCGGGTCGCCAATTGTGCCCCCGGCAGGAAATGTAGAAGCCTTCCACCCCACGTCGGTATGGGGAAGTCTGGCTTCGGCAGACAATAAATTGGAGTTCGCTGAAATACCGTCAGACTCTCTGCTTTCTTTGCGACTTCGGGTATCAGTTGCACCGCCGATGCACCGGTACCGATTACTGCAACCCTCTTCCCGCTGAGATCTTTGGCATTGTCCCATCTAGCCGTGTGGAGCGTAACGCCGGCGAAATCTCGCACCCCCTTGATTTCAGGCCACTTTGGCCGACTGAGAACGCCGGAGCAATTTATCACGAAGCGTGCCGTGAACTCCTCACCATTGGCACTGGTCAAATGCCACCGTGTTGCGTTCTCGTCGAAACAAGCCTCGGTAATGGTTGTGTTGAAACGAATATGGTCCCAGAGCCGATACTTTTCAACACATCGCTCGGCATAGGCTTTGAGCTCATTGCCGTGGGCGTACGTGCGCGACCAAGAGGGCCGCATTTCGTATGAGAATTGATAACTGAACGACGGTATATCGACAGCGATACCCGGGTAGGTGTTCCAGTGCCACGTACCACCTACGCCATCGGCGTCATCAACCATCAAGAAGTCGGTAAATCCCGCCTTCATCAAGCTAATGCCAGACCCGATGCCGGAAAATCCAGCTCCTATGATAATTATCTCGTAATTACGGTCGGACTTGCGATCCATTCCTGTATTTCACCGTTCTGACGGTCAGCCCTGCAAACTTGTATTCAGAGTGATTGCGTCAGCTCGACGTGTGTATCGTCGCGCCGGGTTATCACGTAATCATGAGGATCCAAGCGGGATAGTTCTCTCATAAACTGGGTCGCGAAACCTGGGTACATCGTGCCGTTGTAGCCGTCCTCGGTCAAATACCAACTGCTGCACCCCGAATTCCAAGTCGTTCGTCGAAGGCGGCGCTGAATTTCGGAGTGATAGCGGTCCTGACGATCCTCCCTCACATCCAAAGTGCCGATGTCATTTTGCTGAAGGAGCTTGATCGCCTTGACTATATAGTCAATTGCAGCCTCCATATATACGAGCGCCGAGTTGTGGCCTGGCCCGGAATTCGGTCCGAAAGTGAAGAATAAGTTCGGATACCCGGCCACGCTCACGCTCTTGAAGGCAAATGTCCCCTGAGACCATTCATCGCCGAGCTTCCGACCGCCGAGGCCGCTAATCGGGAACGGGGTGCCACGTTTGGCCACATCGAAGCCAGTGGCAAATACGATACAGTCCACTTCGTGCTCGACACCGTCGGCGGTCCGAACACCGTTGGGTGACAATGTGGCGATCGGCCAGCTGATCAGCTTGCAGTTATCCGCCTGTAGCGCAGGGTAATAATCACTGGTCATGAGCATGCGCTTGCATCCAGGCCTGAAATGGGGCGTCAACTGACGTCTCAACCAGGAGTCTTTCACCTGCCGACGGAGATGAGCCTTGGCCGCCAGCTGTATCGCGGACGTCGCGGCGGTGTTCCAGACCATACCCACTGCCATCACTTCGTGGGCCCAAAACCACGCGTCGCGGAGCGCTTGTTCGCTCACCGGCAGGTGTGTGAAGGTCGAACGCGCCCAGGCCGGATGCCTGAAGTTCACCCTGGGCAACACCCAGCCGGGCGTTCTCTGGAAGACTTTGACCGAGGCAGCCGACTTTACGAGCTCGGGAATGATCTGAACCGCGCTCGCGCCTGTCCCGATGACTGCAACCCTCTTACCGCCGAGATCGTAGCCATGGTCCCATCGAGCGCTGTGGATCTTTTTTCCACCGTACGAGTCAATACCCCGAATATCGGGAAAGCTGGCGTTGGCAAGTGGTCCACTGGCCATCACAACTGACCGGGTGTGATACCGCTTTCCATCTGCCGTGTCGGCCATCCAGATGCCGGCACTCTCATCGAATTCCAAGGCAGTCACGTCGGTATCAAACTGGATGAACCGGGCAAGATCGTACTTGTCGACCATATCGTCGATATATTCGAGGATCTCAGCGCTCCCCGAGTAGGTACGAGTCCAGCCCGGATTCGGCTCGAACGAGTAGGAGTAGAGAAGCGAGGGAATATCGCAGGCCGCACCGGGATAAGTATTGTCTCGCCAGGTGCCTCCGACGCGATCTGACCGTTCCAGGATGACGAAGTCATCCGTGCCCTCTTGAAGCAGTCTGATCGCCGCACCGATACCTGCGAACCCGGCGCCGACGATCAACGTCGTCGTGGTGCCTGTCATTTGGCAACCGGTTCGTAGGTCAGTTCGTCCGTCCAGGATGGCGGCCGACCGAAAATCTGAACAGGGAAAACATCGATCGCATTGCCAAGGCGCTGAGACACGAAGTGCAGAGGCTGGGACCGCTTGATGGACGACGACATGTGCGCCTTCAAGATGTGATAGCCGGGCACCCTCCGCGTATGCTCACTGCGATCGCCGACATTGGCATACCGCGTCACTGCGTTGTATAACTTCTCCTCGGACAGACCCATAGCGTTGAGATTCATCAACATGCGCGTCAGGAGCGGGATATACAGCAACGCGCCGGTGAGAATGCGCGGGTCGACAAGAGCACCCGCAGTTTGAATGGCGTGGATTCGCATCGGGCTGGCGCCCAGGTCATTCAAGACCTGGAAGCCAACCGCGAGATGCCTTGATTCGTCGCTGTTGACCTTGTTGAACACCTCCCCGCACACAGGGTCGTCAACCTCATCGAGGAGAAACTTCAGCAGCGCTCCATCGAGCGCAGTCTCCAGTGCCGGAATCGCGGCCCCGATGACGGTCAGGGGCAGGGCTTCCGCATAACGGTCCAGCCATTCGATGACCAGCCGAATATTCTTGTTCGGGACCGGTTTCTCGCCTTCCTCGAGCATGCCCCAGCGACGCATCAAGGCAAGTTCGGCATTGGCGTGACGCTGCTCCTCGGCGTGAAAGTAACGGTAAATGTCTCCGAGCGCTTCGAATGGCGCCTTTGGAGCCATCGCGGCGAAGGCACGTGCTCCAACATGCTCAATCCACACCACGTCGGACATGAATTGCTTGAGTTTGGGACGCTGTTCATCGGTGATCAGTTCCGCGCCAGGGGCGTTCCAATCGATATCGGCAAGAGCCCATTGCTTGTTTTTGATTGTCTCGAGCATGTCACTGTATGCGAAAGCCATTTTCCCTGCTCCTCTACTCGGCTGAATCGTTCCATGAGGCCATGCGCTCCACGAGGCCCAGCGTGCGAGTAAAGGGGCCGGGTAGGGCTCTCTTGAGTTGCCACAAGACTTTGGCATCGAGTTGGGGTACTACATAAATTTGTCCGCGATCGTGCGCGTTCAACGTCGTTCGAGCAACGTGCTGTGGCGAAATGCCGGTCCATTTCATCAGGTTGGCCGCGAGTCTTGCAGCCGCCTCGTCGATTTGAGGATTGTTGACGATGTTCGTCTTCACGAAGGTGGGGCAAAGCACTGTGACGTTGATGTCAGTACCGCTCAGTTCGGCCGCCAATGTCTCCGACAGAGCGAGCACCCCGGCCTTGCTCACGTTGTAAGCCGCCATCCGAGGGGCCGAGCCAAAGCTCGCTGCCGACGCCACATTGATGACTCCGCCATGCCCATTGCTGCGGAGCCGAGGCACAAAAGTCTCGCAGCCGTAGATAACGCCCCAGAGGTTGACAGAAATCGCCGCGTTCCAGTCCTCGATCGACGTCGCGCCGATGCGGTTGCCGCCCGCACCGATTCCGGCGTTGTTGATGACGAGGCTCGCAGCCTTCTCGAACCAGTCTTCGCTCACATCAGCGAGGTTGCGGACCTGCTCAAGATCGGTGACATCGCATTCGATGTCGAAGCCCTCGCCGCCAGCCTGCCTCACCAACTCTGCCGACTCTTTTGCAGTGACGGGATCTTTGTCGGCGCACACCACGCGTCCACCTCGGCGCGCAAGCTCCACGGCGAATGCGCGGCCGATACCGCTTCCTGCGCCCGTGACGACTGCATCGGCGCGGTGCGTTCTGCCTGGTGCGCCGCCGAAGGGCAGCAATCTCATCCGTCTGCCTTTCGGGTCGCGACATGGACGTCTGCTGTGGGGAAACTCTCATCTGGGGGCACCAGCCACCATTGGTGTCGCATGCCACCAGTTTGGTGGTGGAACGAGCACCTTGTCAAGATGGAGAGGTGCGGTCGAGAAACAAGCGCTGGGGTGGTCGGACCGGGGCCGAGCGTCGTGCCGAGCGACGGCAGCAATTGATCGAGGCCGCAACCGAGATTTGGAGTGAGAGCGGTTGGGCCGCGGTCACTATGCGCGGCGTATGCGCCCGCACAGGGCTGAACGATCGATACTTCTACGAGGGCTTCAAGACGCGCGATGAGCTGCTCGTTGCTGCGTGGGATGGCGTCCGCAATGACATGCTCGGCGAGGTCGCCGCGCTCTTCAACGAGCGTGCGAATCGGCCGCCGATCGAAACCATCACCGCGGCGATCACCATCGTGGTCGACCGGATCGCACGCGATCCCGGCCGGGCACGCATCCTCCTCGCTCAGCATGTCGGTAGCTCACCGCTACAAGACCGCCGCGCCGTGGCGCTACAGGAAGCAACGCAGTTGGTCGTTGAGGCAAGCCGGCCACACCTCCGACAAGATGCCGACGAGATAGCCCTTCGCATGGACACCCTGATCGCTGTCGGGGGATTCGTCGAAGTCATCACCGCCTGGCACTCCGGTTTGCTTGCGGTGACCGAGAAAGAAGTGGTCGCGCACACCAGCAGACTTGCTGAAACCCTGGCTCAACGCTATGTCATCAGCGACTGATCGAGGCTCACAACAGGCCAGCCAGCCCCGTGGCGATCGCTGCGAACCGCATTTGCGGGTCCGACCGCCACCTTCACCGGCCACCGAGCACCGAATCCGTGAGTCACCGACGCGTCGCACCCTGTTCGGAAGGAGCGACGCAGGAACGGTGCTCCTGCGTCGCCGCACTTCCGCATCTTTGCTATCCCGACGAAGCGATAACTCGCTGTGAACCGTCTTGGTCGAACAGTTCTTTGCTCCAATGCTCCAGGACCGCGGCGCTGTCCCAATCATCAGGATGGAAACCCGGGCGATTGTAGGAACGGAAACGCCGCAGCGCATCGGCGGTGAACATCGGGGTGCGACTAAAGCGGTACAGACTGCGCACCAGGGTGACCGGGTTATATGAGGCTCTATCAGCGGCCATAGACAAGGCAGTCTGCAGAATGAGCTCGCCGAACAGAATTACTGAAGCGATCCGCATGCCCCGTACACGGGTGCGCTCGGTTGCTCCCACCAGCCGATAGACATCAAAGGCAACCGCTTTGTGCTCCGACTCCTCGAAGGCATGCCACAGCAGAATCGGTCGAACCTCTGTCTGGCCGATGAGCTTCTGGGCGTCTTCGCTGGTAAGAATGATTTCTGCCAGCGTAGCGGTGTAGTGCTCCAACGCGGAGGTCATGGACAGCCGCATTTCCGGCGAAAAGCGCCGTTCCAATCGCTTGATCAAGCGTCCGACATGACGGTCGATTCGCGCGGTCGGATAACCCATGACCTGGAGTCGCTCGTTTAGGAGACGATGCTGGTGTCGATGTGTGGCCTCTTGTCCGATGAAACCCTTGACCGCTGTCTCTAGTTGGGGATCGTCGATGGAACTCTGGAAGTTCCTGACCGAGCGGATGAAGAAATCCTCGCCTTCCGGGAACGTCGCAGAAAGCACCGAGATGAAATGGCTCATCACCAGGTCGCCATCGACAAAATGTTGCCGCTTCGTGGAGGTCGGCATCGGAAACCGAACGCGCCTGGGTTTTGGCAGCACCCGGGTCGGGGTCGGGGCTTGATCGTCCGACATTTGAGGTCCTTCCTCGAAGTTTGGATCTGACTTTATGCCTTGTCAGATAAGACTGCCAGACTGTAGGACATGAGTCCAGCACGTGTCTATGGCGGGCTGTCCGCAACTCAACGCGATGCACAGCGTCGCGTGATGTTGATTGATGCCGCGGTCTCAATCATGGGCACCCACGGAGCTACCGCGTGCACCGTGACCGCCGTGTGTGCGAAATCAGGAGTGACGAGCCGGTACTTCTACCAACAGTTTCGCGATCGAGACGCGCTCTTGCGTGCGGTATTTGCCAAGATCTCCACTACCTTCCAAGCGGTGATAACCAGCGCCATTCCGGACGACACGGTTGCTCCTCAAGAACTGGCTTACGCTCCGATCAAGGCCCTGGTTCAGGTGATCGAGAACGATCCCCGCATGGCCCGCATACTGTTTGTCGAGTCGGGCGCAGAACCCCTCCTTCGGCAGCTGCGAAGCGATCTGATGACCGATTTTGCGGAGCTGGTGCTCAGAGAGGCCCGCTTGCACCTCGATATACCCAGCGATGTGCTCCAAGTCGCAGATCTCGCCGCTACCTACGGTGTCGGGGGCCTGTTCGAGATACTCCGTCGCTGGATAGATGGACAACTGAACCTCTCGACTGAAATGCTCATCGAGCACTGTGCGGGTTTTCTCGGCATTCTCGGCCTGTATACCCTCGGACAGGCGCCTGATCAGGCCGCTCCGCCGCTGGCCAAAGCCGAGGAGACCCGATAGATTCTGGCCGACCGGCGTTATGCACTACTCGGTTGGCTGAAGGGCATGGCGCGACACTGACAATCGCTGCGGGTGTTCACCCGAGATCGCGAACCGTAGACTCCACGCGCGCCGGACGAGGAACTCGATACGACCTCGCACGGGCCCTGTGTGCCGTCCCTCCCCAGTCAATTCCTTCGATCGCTCGATCTGCAGCGAACGCACCGCTTCGATCCTCGCCATTCGACGGAACCACGGCGCGGAACAAATCCGACGCCCGCCTGCGCCGTTGTCACCTGATGTTAATTGCGGCTAACATCAGCGCCTAGTAGATCGACGTCGATGCTCGCCCGGAAGGAAAACTTTGGTACAGGTCCTGCCCGATCGGGTCGACGACACCGCGCCCGGCTATCTCAAGAACCGCGAAGGACTGAGCGCGCAACTCGACACCATCGCGGAGCAACTGGCGCTGGTCAACGGCGGCGGCGGCGCGAAATACGTTGCGCGCCACCGTAAGCGGGGCAAGCTGCTTGTCCGCGAGCGCATCGAGCTGATGCTCGACCCCGACACGGCGTTCCTCGAACTATGCCCCTTCGCCGCCTGGGGCAGTAAGTTCCCCGTCGGCGGTAGCGTGGTGGTAGGCATCGGCGTGGTCGAGGGCATCGAGTCGATGATCATCGCCCACGACCCCACCGTCCGCGGCGGCGCATCGAACCCTTATACCTTCCGCAAGGTGTTCCGCGGCATGGCCATCGCGCGGGAGAACCGACTGCCCATCATCAACATCGTCGAATCTGGCGGCGCCGACCTGCCCACACAGGCAGAGATCTTCGTGCCCGGCGGACAGCTGTTCCACGACTTGACCCAGCACAGCGCAGCGGGGCTGCCGACACTGGCCCTGGTCTTCGGCAACTCGACCGCGGGAGGTGCGTACGTCCCGGGCATGTGCGACTACGTCGTGATGGTGCGCAACCGTTCCAAGGTGTTCCTCGGCGGTCCGCCGCTGGTCAAGATGGCCACGGGCGAGGTCTCCGATGACGAGTCGCTCGGCGGCGCCGACATGCACGCCCGCACCTCGGGGCTGGCCGATTACATGGCCGAGGACGAGCAGGATGCGATCCGCATCGGCCGTCGCATCATGGCGCGGCTCAACTGGCGGAAGAACGGCCCCGGACCCACCACGCCGCCGCACCCACCGGTGCACGACCCCGATCAGCTGCTCGGCATCGCGTCGGTCGATCCGAAGGTGCCCTTCGACCCCCGCGACGTCATCGCCCGAGTGGTCGACGGCTCGGCCTTCGACGAGTTCAAACCTCTCTACGGCACGTCACTCGTCACCGGCTGGGCCTCGATCCACGGCTTCCCGGTCGGCATCCTCGCAAACGCACGGGGCATCCTGTTCAGTGAGGAGGCCGAGAAAGGTTCGCAGTTCATCCAACTGGCAAATCAGATCGACACCCCCCTCATCTTCCTGCAGAACACCACCGGTTTCATGGTCGGTGCCGAGTACGAACAGGGCGGCATCATCAAGGACGGCGCCAAGATGATCAACGCCGTATCAAACAGCACGGTCCCCCACGTGACCATCACCATGGGTGCGTCCTACGGTGCCGGGAACTACGGCATGTGCGGGCGATCGTACTCACCGCGTTTCCTATTCGCTTGGCCTAACTCGAAGTCGGCCGTGATGGGTCCGGCGCAACTGGCCGGAGTGCTGTCCATCGTGGCGCGCGAGTCCGCCGCCGACCGCGGGCTGCCCTTCGACGAGCAGGCCGACGCCCAGATGCGCGCCGCCGTCGAGGAACAGATCGAGCGCGAATCCGTCGCACTGGCCAACAGCGGCCGACTTTACGACGACGGGATCATCGATCCCCGCGATACGCGGACCGTTCTCGGGTTCTGCCTGTCGGTGATCCACAACGGCGAGGTCCGTGGCCAGCGTGGCTACGGCGTGTTCCGGATGTGATGGCGATGCCCAAGATCCGCAAGGTCCTGGTCGCCAACCGTGGCGAGATCGCGCGGCGGGTGTTCCGCACTTGCCGCGATCTCGGGATCGCCACCGTCGCGGTCTATTCCGACGCCGACGCCGACGCGTGGCACGTCGCCGACGCCGACGAGGCCGTGCACCTTCCCGGCTCGTCTGCCGCCGAGACCTACCTCGACATCCACCGGATCATCGCCGCTGCCTCGCTCACCGGCGCGGACGCAGTACACCCCGGCTACGGCTTCCTTTCGGAAAACGCCGGGTTCGCGCGCGCCTGTGCCGCCGCCGACCTCGTCTTCATCGGTCCGCCGCCCGGGGCGATCGACGCGATGGGCTCGAAGCTGCAGGCCAAGAAGACGATGTCCGACGCGGGGGTGCCTGTGCTGCCCGGTGGCGACACGACGGGGCTATCGGCCGAGCAGCTGGCGAAGCTGGCCGCCGACGTCGGCTACCCCGTGCTGGTCAAGGCCAGCGCCGGCGGCGGTGGCCGAGGCATGCGCATTGTCGCGTCGCCGGACGAGCTCGACGAAGCGGTCACCTCCGCTTCGCGTGAGGCCGCCGCCGCGTTCGCCGACGGCACCGTCTTCCTCGAGCGTTACGTCCAGCGCCCACGCCACGTCGAGATCCAGATCATGGCCGACACGCACGGAAACGTCGTCTCTCTGTTCGAGCGCGAGTGCTCCGTGCAGCGTCGACACCAGAAGGTGATCGAGGAGGCGCCGTCACCGGTCGTCGACGACGCGTTGCGCGCTCGGATGAGCGAGGCCGCCATCGCCGCCGCGCGCGCCGTCGGCTACGTAGGCGCCGGGACGGTCGAGTTCGTCTACGACGCCGCTCAGGATGGCAAAGCCGACTCCTTCGCCTTCCTAGAGATGAACACCCGGCTGCAGGTCGAGCACCCGGTTACCGAGCTGATCACCGGCCTCGACCTGGTGCGTGCCCAGCTGCTCGTAGCCATGGGCCGCCCGCTGCCTGAGGAGATGCACAACCCGCGAATTCGCGGTCACGCGGTCGAGGCCCGGCTGTGCGCCGAGGATCCGGCCGATGACTACCGGCCCTGTACCGGCACCCTGCGCACCTTGGATGTCCCGGCGCTTGCCGGCGTGCGGGTTGACTCGGGTTTTCGTGCCGGTTCGGTCATCAGTCATTACTACGATTCGCTGCTGGCCAAGGTCATCGCGTGGGCACCAACGCGCGACGAGGCACTTGCCAGCCTCTCGGCGGCGCTGGCCGGCGCCCGTATTCACGGCGTGACCACCAATCGCAACCTGCTTGTTCGCGTCCTGCGCCATGACGAGTTCGCCGGGCGGGGCACCGACACTGGGTTCCTTGACCGACACGACGTCGCCCAACTCGGCGCTGCCCTCCCAGACACGCAGTCCGAGCGCCTGCACGCCGTCGCGGCGACCGTGGCCGGGGTGGCCGCGCGGCGTGCCGTCGCAACTCTGCAGGCCACGTTGCCCGCCGGCTGGCGCAACAACCCTTCGCAGCCGCAGACCACAACCTGGCAGACCCAGGGCGGGCGCGAAGTGCGCGTCGGGTACACGTTAGGTTCGACAGGGACCTGCCTGCAGGTCGACGACGAGCCGTTGGCCGACGTCGAGGTTGTCGAGGGCAGTAGCGAGCGGGTGGTGCTGCGCGTCGACGGGGTGCGCCGCACTTATGATGTCGTCCTCGACGGCGATGTTGCCCACCTCGACTCGGTCGCCGGCTACTCCGCCCTGCGGCTGGCGCCACGCTTCGTCGACCCGAGCACTCTGAACCCGCCCGGGTCGCTCACCGCGCCGATGCCGGGCTCGGTGATCCGACTACCGGTCGCCGAGGGCGAGACGGTGTCAGCCGGTCAAACGCTCGTCGTCCTGGAGGCGATGAAGATGGAGCACACCGTCGCGAGCCCGATCGACGGGGTGCTGAGCGCCCTGCCGGTCCAGGTCGGCCATCAGGTCTCGAGCGGTGACGTCCTCGCCGTGGTCGAGGCGGTGGACGGCGGTGAAGTGGCGTCGGACGCCACGGAGCTCTAATGAAGCCGGCGCGCTCCCGATCGGTGGCGCGTCGATACCGATGTGAGGAGTGTCATGGAATTGCACGAGACAGAGGAACGTCAGGACCTGCGCAAGGCGGTCGCCGAGATCGCCAAGGACTTCGGACACGAGTACTACCTGGAAAAGTCGCTGGCCGGCGGGAAGAGCACCGAGCTGTGGCAGGCCGTGGGCAAACAGGGCTTCCTCGGGGTGAACCTTTCCGAGCAGTACGGCGGCGGCGGCGGCGGCATCTACGACATGCAGATCGTCGGTGAGGAGCTCGCCGCGGCGGGCTGCCCGCTGCTGATGACCGTCGTCTCGCCGACCATCTGCGGCACGATCATCCAGGCATTCGGCAGTGAGGAACTCAAGCAGCAGTGGCTGCCGGGCATCGCCAGCGGCGAGACGATCATGGCATTCGCGATCACCGAGCCGGACGCGGGCTCGAACTCGCACAACATCTCCACGACCGCGAAACGCGACGGCGACGACTGGGTCATCAACGGCACCAAGTACTACATTTCTGGTGTCGACGAAGCCGAAGCGATCCTGGTCGTCACCCGAACGTCTACCAACGACAGTGGTCGCGGACTACTCAGCTTGCTCGTCGTGCCCACCGATGTCCCCGGGCTCACCAAGTCACTCATCCCGGTGCAGGCGGTCACTCCAGAGAAGCAGTTCACTCTATTCTTCGATGACGTCCGCGTGCCGGCCGCCAACCTTATCGGCGCGGAGAACGAGGGCCTGCGCCAGGTCTTCATGGGCCTGAACCCGGAGCGAATCATGGGGGCGGCGCTCGGCAACGGCATCGGTCGCTACGCGCTGGATAAAGCCGCCGATTACGCCCGCAACCGCCACGTGTGGGGAACGCCGATCGGCTCGCACCAAGGCGTATCGCACCCGCTCGCCCACGCCAAGATCCAGGTTGAGCTGGCCCGGTTGATGACTCAGCGTGCCGCCTCCCTGCACGACGCCGGCGATCCGGGGTCGGGTGAGGCGTCGAACATGGCGAAATATGCCGCAGCCGAGGCGGGCATCCTGGCGCTCGACCAGGCGATTCAAACCCACGGCGGCAACGGCATGGCCACCGAGTACGGCCTCGCCACGTTGTGGGGTCCGGCCCGGCTCATGCGCACCGCGCCGATCAGCCGCGAAATGATCCTCAACTTCGTGGCGCAGCACAGCCTGAAACTGCCCGCGTCCTACTGAGTCGCCGCGGAATGAAAGGGAATCGAATGCAACTCGGCATCGGTCAGTGGGTGAGCCGGCGCGCCTTCCTCAACGGCGGGCGCACCGCGTTGATCAGCAACGGCGCGCACATCACCTACGCCGACCTCGATCGGCGCACCAACCAGGTCGCCGCCGCACTCATCGCCCTCGGCGTGCGCAAGGGCGATCGGGTCGCGATGCTGCTGGTCAATTCGACCGAGTTCATCGAGGTGCTGCTGGGCTGCGCCAAAATCGGCGCACTTGCAGTTCCGCTCAACGTGCGCCTTGCCGGACCCGAGATCGGCTACATCCTGGCCGACTCAGGCGCCGATGTTCTGGTCTTCCACGAGCCGTTCGCCGCGCAGGCCAGGAGCGCCGTCACCGAGTCCGGAGTCCGCGTGCGCCATGTCGTGCGCGCCGGTGGGGTGCCGGCGCCGGGCGAGCTCGGCTACGAAGACGTCGTCTCGGGCGCCGCGCCCGAACCGCTCAACGGTGACGTCGACGGCCGCGACCCCGCGTTCATCATGTACACGTCGGGGACGACGGGCCGACCCAAGGGCGCGATCCTCACCCACGACAACCTGCTATGGAACGCGATCAACGTCCTCGGCACCGACATCGGCCTGCGGGGCGAGGACGTCACCGTCGCGGTGGCGCCGATGTTCCACATCGGCGGGCTGGGAGTACACACCCTGCCGCTGTTGTACGTCGGCGGCACCAGCGTGATCATGCCGTCCTTCGAGCCGCGAGCGACGTTACAGGCGATGGCCGACCACCACGTCACGGTCCAGTTCATGGTGCCGGCCATGTGGACCGCACTCACACAGGTGCCCGACTTCGACTCCTTCAACCTGTCTGCGCTGCGTTTCGCCATGGGCGGCGGGTCGCCCGTCCCCCTCACGGTCATCGACTTCATGCGCGAGCGAGGCGTGCCCTTCACCGAGGGCTTCGGCATGACCGAGACCGCTCCCTTGGTGACCGTCCTCGACGCCGAGAACGTCAGCACGCGGGCCGGGTCGATCGGCCGCGTCGCAATGCATGTCGACGCCCGCATCGTCGACGACGACGACCGCGACGTCGCGACCGACACCGTGGGCGAACTGATCGTGCGCGGCCCGAATGTGTTCACCGGCTACTGGATGAAGGCCGAGGCGAGCGCCGAGGCGTTACGCGGGGGCTGGTTCCACACGGGCGACCTCGGGCGCATGGACGCCGAGGGCTTCATCACCCTCGTCGACCGCAAGAAGGACATGATCATCTCCGGCGGCGAGAACGTCTACCCGATCGAGGTCGAGCAGGTTCTCTTCCGCCACCCGGCGGTGTTCGACGCCGCCGTGATCGGCGGTAAGGACGCGAAGTGGGGCGAACGCGTCGTCGCGGTCGTGGTCGCCGACCCGGCGACACAGGCGCCGAGCGCCGAGGAGATCGTAGCGTGGTGCCGGGAGCGGCTGGCACACTTCAAGTGTCCGCGTGACGTGCACTTCGTCGCCGAACTGCCGCGCAATGCCACCGGCAAGCTGCTCAAGACCGAGCTGCGCGCGCAGTTCACGGGCATCGAGGGCGGAGTCGTTTTGCGCTGAGTCGTGCCGCTGCACATCGCGGGTTCGAAGCAGGGCCCCTAAATCATGAACTGAGAAGAGGATGCGACAGCATCGGCGGGGGCTAGCGGTTTCGTTCACCTCCCTTGATTTGGTGCGGCGGGTGCCGACGCAGGCAACCCCAGCGCCGGTAGGATCCCAGCCCGGCCCAGCGGATCGGACGGCGAACAACGTAACCACAAATCGACAGGAGGCCTGAAAGTGGCCGGTTTGCGCCGCAAACTGCTCCTCGAGGCCGCCGCCGACCTGTTCGCGCGGCAAGGCTTTCACGCCGTGGGCATCGACGACATCGGTGCCGCAGCAGGGGTGAGCGGGCCGGCCGTCTACCGGCACTTTCAGAACAAGGACGCGATCCTGCGCGAGTTATGCGACGCCGCCATGACTGAGCTGCTGGCCGGCGCCCGGCGCGCCACCAACGCCGGCACACCGACGGAGGTCCTGCACGCCCTTGTCGACCTACACGCGGCCTTCGGCGCGCGACGACGCGGCCTGTTGGCCGTCTACGCCCGCGAGCACCGCTCGCTGTCGCCGCTGGCGACCCGTGCCCTGCGACGCCGACAGCACAGGTACGAGTCCTTCTGGGTCGACGCGCTCGTACGAGCACGGGGCGATCTGGACCGTGAGCGCGCACAGGGCCTGGTCGCCGCCGTGCTGTCATTGCTCAACGCGTCCGCGTACATGCCGGCGTCGCTGGACGACGCGACGATTGAGGCGATGCTGGCCGCCGCGGCCGTTGCGGCGCTGTTCAGCCGCGCGGTTACACAGCAGGTAGACGGCGCCCCGCACCGGATTTAGTGTGTGTCGAGCAGCGATTCGGGAACGTCCACCACTCGGGATCGCACGTACTCCCCGAGCCCCTTGGCCTGCGCGTCCGGCCGGGTCGAGGAGGCCACCCCGTCACCGAGCAAGCCGTGCACCACCACGTTGAGCGCGCGCAGGTTCGGCAGTTCGAAGCGCTCGATGCGCAGGTGCGCCGTCTCCGGCCCGAGCAGTGTGCGCAGCCGCTCGACGCTCAGGTACTCGCGCGCCCACGCGTAACCGGGGTCGTCGCGTGCCCACAGTCCGAGGTTGGCGTTGCCGCCCTTATCTCCGGACCGCGCACCGAGTACCGACCCGAGCGGCGCGAGCCGCGTCGGCCCGGATGGCGCCGGCAGCTTCGCGGGCGGGGCGATCCCAGCCGGCGGGACCGCACCGGTCGGCGGGTCAGGGATCACGTGCCGATTGCCGTCGGCGTCGACGAGCACGTGCGTGAGGGCCGAGCGCGGAACGTAGGCCGGCCGGTAGACGCCGAACGCGGTCTCCGAGGACGGTGGCGTGGTGGTGTGGAAGCCGGCGAAACCAGCCAGGGCGATCTCCATGACCCCGCCGGAGAAGGCTCGGCCCACCTTTCGCGGGTCGGCGTCCTTCACCGTCACACGCAGGTGCGCGCAGGCTTGCTCGTTCGTCGGCGCATCGGAGACGTCGAAACGCAACAGTCGCACGTCGACTTCGTCGAAGGCGTCGCGTCCGCCGAGAACGTCGAAGAGCTGCTGTTCGGCGAAGGCCGCCTTGGCCTCGATGTCGAGGCCGGTGAGCACCATGGTCATCGTGTTGCGGAAGCCGCCCACCTCGTTCAGCGCCACCTTCAACGTGTCCGGCGGCGGACTGCCTTTCGTACCGCTGATCGCGACACGGTGCTCACCCTGTTGAGCCAGGCGAATGGTGTCGAAGTGGGCGACGACGTCGGGGCCGAGGTAGGCAGGTTCAGCGATCTCGTAGAGCAGCTGGGCGGTGACCGTGCCGACTGAGACCAGTCCCCCGGTGCCGGGATGCTTCGTGATCACCGAAGAGCCGTCCTCGGCGACCTCGGCGATCGGAAACCCCGGGTAGCGGCGGTCGGTGATCTCGTCGAGGAACGCGTAGTTGCCGCCCGTCGCCTGAGGGCCGCACTCGATCACGTGCCCGGCGACGACCGCACCCGCGAGCCGATCCCAGTCGGCGCGTGCCCAGGCGTGCCACCAGGCCGCGGGACCGACCACGAGGGATGCGTCGGTGACCCGGCCGGTCACGACGACGTCGGCGCCCGAATGCAGCGCCTCGGTGATGCCCCAGGCGCCGAGGTAGGCGTTGGCCGACACCGGTTTGATGTCGCCGACGGGCGGCGTGATTGCGTGGAGGTCGCCACGTAGGTCGTCGCCCTCGACGTGCGCGACGCGCGCGGTGAGGCCGAGACGTGCGGACAGCTCGCGCAACGCGGCGGCCAAGCCGGCGGGATTCAGCCCGCCCGCGTTCGCGACGACCTTGATGCCACGATCGAGACAGGTGCCCAGCACCTGTTCCATTTGGGTGAGGAAAGTCCGCGCGTACCCGCCGGACGGGTCTTTGGCCTGGGCCTTGGCCAGGATGAGCATGGTCAGCTCGGCCAGATAGTCACCGCACAGGACGTCGATCGGTCCGCCCTCGACCATCTCGCGGGCTGCGGCGATGCGGTCGCCGTAAAAGCCGGAGCAGTTGCCGATGCGGACCGGGACGCTCACCGCTGACCCCCTGCGAACTGGCCCGCCACGCGCCCGCCGCCAGGGGGCCCCGCGAAGGCCTGGGCGATCGCGAGCCACTGGTCGGCCAGCGGTCCGTCGGCGACCAAAGCGGTGTCGTCGCGGTGGCGGCGTTGGGTCACCAACAGGCAAAAGTCCAGCGCCGGCCCGCTCACGCGGTTGGCGGCGTCGGCTGGCCCCCACGTCCAGACGCTGCCGTCCGGAGCGGTCAGCTCGACGCGTACCGGGTCCGCGGGGAGGTCCAGACCGTTGGCCAGGTAGCTGAAAGCGCGCGCACCCACCCCGATGTGGGCCACGTGCCGCAGCCGTGCCGTGGCCTCGCGGGTCGCGCCGAGCGCGTCGACGATGTCCTGGCCGTGCGCCCAGGTCTCCATGAGTCGCGCTGTCAGCGACGAGACCGCGCTCATCGTCGGCCCGAACCACGGCAGGCGGGTCGCCGGGGCAATGTCCGCGAACGCCGCAACGAGGGCTGCACGCGACGTGTCGAACCACGCGAGCAGGTCGGCAGCCGGCATTTGACGGTAGCGCTCAGCGATGACGTCGGGTGAGATGCTTCCGTCGGCCATCATCGGCAGGTAGTCGCTGCTGAAACCGTCGGGGTCGGTGGCCGAGCGCACCGCCACGTCGTCGAAGAACGCCAGATGGCTGATCTGGTCGCGGATCGCCCAGCCCACGGCCGGAGTCGGCGCGTCCCAGCCGCGCGGACCTTCGGGCAGCGGTGCGATGAGTTCGCGCAACGCGGCCGTTTCGGCTTCGATGTCGGCGATTACCGACTGCATGGTCACCGCCATGTCAGCGTCCCTTCCACTGTGGTGCGCGCTTCTCGCGGAACGCCGTCGGGCCTTCCTGCGCGTCGTCGCTCAGATAGACCGGCTCCCATATCTCGTCGGCCAGGTCGTAGGCGGCGGCGAGGTGGTGCTGTGCCGAGAGGTACACGGTGCGCTTGGACGCAAGCACCGATAGCGGTGCGTTCGCGGCGATGCTGAGCGCCAACTGCCGGGTACGCTCGCGCAACTGATCGGCCGGCACCACCTCATTGACTAAGCCGACCTGGTGGGCGCGCTCGGCGGTGATCGGGTCGCCGGTCAGCAGGATCTGCATGGCAACGCGTGGGGGCACCAGCCACGATAGCGGTGCCGCCCACGGCGACCCGCGGCCGACTTTGACCTCGCTGACGGCGAAGGTCGCGTGTTCGGCAGCCACGACCAGGTCGCACTGCTGCGCGAGCAGGAAGCCCCCGGCGAACGCGACACCGTTGACGGCCGCGATCGTCGGCTTCGCGACATCGATGTTGCGGCCGAACTGCGGAGCGAAGTCCTTCGGGGGCACCTTGAGCGCGTTCTGCGCCATCTCCTTCAAGTCCCCGCCGGCGCAGAACGCCTTATCGCCCACGCCGGTGAGGACGAGCACCTTCGCCGCGTCGTCGTCATTGAAGCGGCGTACCGCGTCGAAAAGCCCCGTGCGCACAGCGTTGTTCAGCGCGTTGCGCGCCTCGGGCCGGTTGATCGTCAGCCAGGCCACGCTGTCGACGACCTCGTAGCGAACCGGTTGCTCGGCCACCGAGCCTCCGTCCCTCACCGTCGCCTCGCATGTGAGTGGCAGCTCACCCCGGCACCTCGACAAACGGGTCGGCCAGCTCAACGGTGGCTTCACTCGGCACGCACGGACCATCTTCGCTCGAGACGAGCAACTCGAGGTCGACGAGGCGCCGTCCGCCATCGTCGCGTTTGGCCACGACCTTGCCGCTCAGGGTTGCGGTCTGGCCCGGATAGATCGACCGGATCATTGAGATTCTGCGGCGCCGGATGAGCGCGTCGGGTCCGGCCCATTCGTTGAGGCCGCGGTCGATGAAGCCATGGAAGAAGAGGGTTGACAGGTAGATCGTGCGCTGGCCCTGGCTGCGCGCGTAGTCGGGGTCGTGGTGACCGGGGAACCAGTCCCATGTCGAAGCCGCGTTCATGCAGATGCGCTTGTAGCTGATCTCGATCGAGACGGGCGTCAGGGTGTCGCCGACGGCGATGTCCTCGAACCGCACGGGGACGCGGACCATGCTGCGCTCGGTGGAGTCGTTCATGATGCGCCTTCACTATCGGCGGTGTCGTATCGGAAGAGCACGTTGGTGTTGCGGCCGATGACCTCACCGTGCTGGTCGGAGAAGGTGCTCACCGTGGTGATGAACACACCGGTGCCCACCCGCGTCGTCTTGGGCTCGGAGATCGAGGCGATCTCCTCCACGATCGACACGTGATCGCCTACCCGGGGCCGGCGTTCGAACTCCGTCGTCGTCGAGGCGTTGATGATGTGGTGGCCCGGCAACGGGACGCTGAGCGCGAACATCATGTCGGCACGCGCTAGGTACCCGGGCACCCACTGCGGCGCGAAGCCGAGGCTCATCAGCAGCCCGGGCGGGCAGTCCTCACCCTCCCAGTAACGGGGGTTCGCGTCCTCGACGAGCGAGCAGTAGTACAACACCATCGAGCGGTCGATCGGGAACCACGCATGCCGCGGTTCGGAGCGATGACCGACCCACGCCCGGCCTTCGTCGAAGGTCCCGAACGTCATCCCGAGGCCGGTGACGTCGCTCGTTGGCGCGCTCACCGGGTCACCTGCACGACGGCGCTCCCCTTTATCGCGGGTTCGCCGGTCTGGCGCGTGACCACGAGTTCGAGGTCTGCCACCTGCTGCCCTCCGGCCTCGCGCACGCCGGTGACCCTGCCGCCGAAGCTGAGCAGGTCACCGGGCCATACCTGACCGGTGAACCGGATGCGGAACGAGCGGATGTTGGCCAGCCCCACCCAGGCGGTCAGCCGCTGCGCGAGCACACCGCCGTGCAGCAGTCCCATGCCGAACACACCGGGCATGCCGGCCGCGCGGGCGAACTCTTCGTCGTGGTGGATCGGGTTGAAGTCGCCGCCGGAGCCGGCGTAGCGAACGATGTGCGAGCGCGTCAGCGGGCCGAACTGTGAGGTCGGCATCTCGTCGCCGATGGCCAACGCCACCGGCGCGGGGGATGTCGTCATTGGGTGGAGCCTCCGGTTTCGATCAAGACGTCGGTCTGGCGCACGACGAGTTCGTCGCGCTGGTTGGTGAAGTCGGTCTCGATCGTCACGATTGTCATGATGCCGCCGCGCTTCCCCTCGCGGCTGGTCACGTTCGACACCCGACGAGTCTCGGTGAGCTCGTCGCCGACGAACACCGGCGCGAAATACTCCCAGCCGCACTCACCGTGCAGTACGCGTCGCAGGTCGAGCCCGAGGGCGCCGAACATGTCGTCGTCGGCGCGCCAGTGAGCCGAGGAGACGACGAAGGTCGGAGGAGCGGGGATCGCGCCGAAGCCGGCGGCGCGGGCGGCCGCGACGTCCTGGTAGATCGGGTCGCGGTCGCCGAGCGAAAGTGCGAACTCGCGCACTTTGGACCGGTCGACGGGAAACGTGGTCCTCCCGAGTTGCGTCCCGATGAGCGATGCGTCAGCCACTCTGGTCACCTTTCCCGCCGGCGAAGGCCGGCGCACAATCGCGAATGAGGCTGCCGAGGTTCTCGGCGATGCGCTCGGGCGCGAGACCAATCGAGGGTGAGTAGAGAACGATGTGGTCCAGCACGCCCTCGTAGCGGCGCAGCCCTTCTCGGACCTCGGCGGCGGTGCCGGCCACCGCCATCGCGTCGATCATGTCGTCGGTGACCGCGGCGAACATGGCCGGCAGGTCACGCCGTGCGAACGCGTCGCGGATGGCCGCTGCCTGCCTGGCGAAACCGCTGACGTCGAGCACGTGCTCGTAGGTCTTCACCGAGGAGTAGAACGCGATCTGCTGCGCGGCCTCACGACGTGCGATCTGTGGGTCGTCGTGCACCGCGCAGATGACCATCGAGACGATCTCAATGTCGGCGGGATCGCGTCCGGCCCGCTCCGCACCGCGCACGACGGCTGGGCGGGCGACCTCCTCGACGTAAGTCGTGGTGAACAGCGGATGACCAGCCAACCCGTCGGCTACGCGCCCTGCCACCTCGCACATCCGCGGACGCACGCCCGCGGTGATGATCGGGATCGCTCGCTTCGGCGGCGCGACGTCGCCGGTTGGGACGAGATTCATCCGGTAGAAGCGCCCCTCATGGCGCACGGGGCCCTCGTGCAGGTTCCAGATCCGACGCACGAGCGGGACCAGCTCCTCCATGCGCAGAGCGGGAGCGGAGGTGTCCTCCACGCCGTGCCAGTCGCTCATCATGCGGCGTGTACCGTTGCCGAGCCCGAGTACGACGCGCCCGCCTGAAAGCTCGTCGAGGTCACGCGCCTCGGTGGCGAGCACGAGCGGGCTGCGCCCGACGCCATACAGGATCGACGACCCGATGCGGCAGCGCTTTGTGCGCGCGGCCATCGCGGCCATCGAGATCGAGCCGGAGCGCGAGTAGAACTCCGAGGCCCAGGCGGCGTCGAAGCCGGCGAGGTCGGTAGCCTCGGCGGTCTCGACAAGGGTGGCCAAGTCCGCGCCGAGCACCGAGACCCCGTACGTGGTCACGACGCCGCCAGCCTGAATCGGACCAGCCCAAGGTCCTCGTTCACCCGCTCGAACACTGCGCGCACTCTCGCCCCGATCGCAACTTCATCTGGGGCCACGCCCTCGAGACTGGCCAACAACTGCGGCCCCTCGTCCAGACGAACGAGCACGACGACGTACGGCTCGCTGCGCGGGAACGAGTCCCACGGGGGGCGGTACACCGGCGCGAAACTGACGATCTCACCAGTACCCGCCGCGGTCTCCCAGGCCAACTCACCGTCATGGCAGACGGGACACACCAGCCGCGGGTAGAGGAAAGGGTGGTCGTTCGCGCACCGCTGGAAGACGAGTACACCGCGGGCCGCTGCTGCGAAGTAGGGACGGTTGACATCGGTCAGCGGCGGCAGCGCCTCAGGATCGTGCAGACCGTCGAGAGAACTCGAAGCTGCGGTCATGACGCTCCCTCCATCACCATGCTGACGTGACTGCACAGCATCGAGCCGTAGCTGTGCACGAACGCGGTATCCGCCCCGGGCACCTGACGGCCCTCGGCGCGACCGGACAACTGCCAGTAACCCTCAAGGATCTGCGAAATGCCAGAGGAGGTCCCGGTGTGCCCGAACCGGATTAGGCCGCCGTCGGTGTTCACCGGAAGGTCGCCCCCCGGATCGGCGCAGCCGTCACGGTAGAAATCGCCTGCCCCACCGGGCTTCACGAAACCCGCCTCCTCAAGGATCATCGCCGGGTTGGAGGCGAAGGCGTCGTAGAGCAAAGCGATGTCGACGTCGGCCGGCGCCCGTCCGGAGCGCTCAAAGGCCATCGGACCCGAACGGGCGGCCCCGGTACGACCCGGCCGGGCCAGCGAGGTCAGAAAACCGTGGGTGTGACCCTCTCCAAAGCCCAGCAAATGCACCGGCCGGTGCTTGCCCGCGCGAGCCCGGCGGGCCGAGCCCAGCACCAGCGCGCCACCGCCCTCGCAGGGAATCGAGCAGTGGTAGAAGTGGAACGGCCCGGCGATCGGCCGGGACGCCAGCACGTCCTCCACAGTCAGGCGTTGAGCGCCGTGCGCGATAGCCGCGGGGTTCAGTGCGGCCCAACGGTCCTGCGACACGGTGACCTCGGCGATGTCCGCCTTGCCCTGTCCCGTCTCGTGCATCCAGGCCTGCGCGATCAAACCGTAGAGCGCCGGCACGGACGGTCCGTAGGGCATCTCGAACGCGTGGTCACACACCAGCGCCATCAGTTCGCGCCCGCCATCGCGGATCGGTGGAAACTTGCCCGCCGACACGACCAGCACCGTCTCGGCCTCGCCCCGGGCGATGACGTTACTCGCCATGCGCGTCATGGCGAGATGGGTCCCGCCGCCAAGCTGACAGGTCATCTGAAGTTTCAGATTGTGCAGCCCGAGATAGTCCATGAGGTCCTCGGACAGGAAGATCGAACCCTCGTTCGTCATCGGCCCGGCGCACACCAGACCGTCGACCTCGTCTGGGACCACCCCTGCGTCGGCGAGAGCCGCGACCGCGGCGCGCACATGCAATTCAGTGGAGGTGTACGGAACGTTTCTCCCTGGAGCGAGTTCGGCGGCACCGATGATGGCCGGCTGGTCGTGTGGCATCCGGACTCCTCTCGACCACGCGTCCAACGCCGGTCCCGACGTGAACGACGGTTAGCATAGCGTGCCTAGAGGTCCGCGTCACCCCCGCCCGCACCCGCCGCTAGCGCGGTATGGATTCTCTGGAATGTCCTTGCGCCTCTTCCCAAGAGGGTGCTGCGATGACCGAAACCCGCGCCGATCGTGTCGTTTCTCGACGATGTCCAGGTGACAGATGAGGCCGATCGTGAAGCCCGCTGGTTCCGATGGTCGCCCGGCACACGCCGGGGCGGATCTATAGCCCTCAGTCGCGCGTTTTTCTGAAGTGGCGCGGTGAACGACCGGTCCACCGTTTGAAGGCATGTGTGAAGTTCGTGAGCTCCGCGTACCCGAGTTCTGCCGCGATCTCGCTTACAGACAACGATCTGTCGAGAAGTCGCAGAATTGCTCGCTCCCGCAAGAACGACTGACGCAATTCGCGAAAGGTGGTCCCCTCTTCGCGGAGGCGCCGCTTCAACGTGCTCGGGGATATCGAAAGCTCGCCCGCCGTCCGGCTGATGTTCGTTTTTCCGGGATCTTTTTCGAGCAGGTCCCTTACTTTTTCGGAGACCGACGTGTCACGTCGTTGATCGAGAGTTCGCTGCAAATCGGTGACGGCAATCCGGTACGCCACAGGATCGGAGAATCGACAGACCTCCTCGAGCGAAGCCGCGGGAACGTGGACGAACGAGCTGGGGGCGTCGAAGAAGATCCGACCCGCCAACACTTCGTCATGAAGAACCCACGACTCCGGCGCTGAATGACTTAAATGCAGTTCAATATTCGGTACGGCACCCGCGAGCATGTCGAGCAGACGCAACAGCGCCAGCCCACCGTAGGTGACGGCCAGGCAGTTCAGGCCCGCGTCACCGGTGCGACCGGTGAGCCCGATCGTGAGGCCGCGTTCCGTCGAATGGAACGTCGGGCTGAGGGCTGTGGTGATCACCGGCAGATAAGCAAGCAACTCGACAACCTCGGCTACCGAGCCCGCGCTGACCAAGGGAACACTGAGTGCCCCAAAGGACGTCAGTTTGGCGTGTTCAGCGAACGCGAAACCCAGACGGGTTCCCTGATCACAATCGAAATCGGAATATATCTCCCTGAACCACCGTAAGGGGACCTGCGCGTCGCGACCCACCAACATCGACTCGGTAACGTGCTCGCGAACCATGATGCTGCGGAGCGCAATGCTGGCGTCATGCCCCAGCGCCTCACTGTCCAGCATCTGCAGGAAAGCCAGCGCTGGCATACCCGAGTCGTCGAGTTTCACGTGCCTCCCTGCGCGTGAGCTAAAAACACAACTTTTTGACTCCTGCGAGCCTAGCGACGCTGGTCACGCGCGACAACGCTAAATAGAGGAGTTCCAAATTGAGGAGAGTTAATCATGGCAGTCGTCACCTTCGTCTCTCACGACGGCGAGAAGTACGAAGCCCCCTTGGCCGAAGGGCAGTCCTTGATGCAGGTTGCGGTCAACAACGCGGTGCCCGGCATCGACGGCGATTGTGGAGGGGAAGCCGCATGCGGAACGTGCCACGTGATCGTCGCAGGTGTATAAGAGACAACGGTGGGACTCTGCGGCGCCAACGAAGAGGAGATGCTCGCGATGAACCCCGAGCGTCAGCGGACGTCGAGGCTGTCTTGCCAGATGTCCGCCTCCGAGGCATGGGATGGCTTGACGGTCGAGCTACCTGAGTTCCAGCTCTGAAACAACGTCATGGATTTGGAGGAAACAATAATGAGTATTCCCGCGGCAGTGGCCGCCAAAGCCCAGTCTGCCGTGCCTCTGGAGCTGCAAATCCGCGGCGCACACCTCTACGACAAGACACGCCGGTGGGTAACCGGAACCAATGGTAAGAAGATCTTCACCGAGACGCCCATTCCTCCGGTCGAGGACGTTGATATCGCCGACATCGATCTCAGCAACCCGTTCCTCTACCGCCAAGGCCGCTGGAAGTCCTACTTCGAACGCGTGCGCAACGAGGCGCCGGTGCACTACCAGGCTCACAGTGCGTTCGGCCCGTTCTGGTCGGTGACCCGCCACGCGGACATCATCGCCGTCGACAAGAACCACGAGGCTTTCTCCGCAGAGCCGTTCATCATCATCGGGAGACCGCCCCGCTTCATGGACATCGCCATGTTCATCGCGATGGATCCGCCACAACACGACTTGCAGCGCGCTTCCGTCCAAGGGGTTGTCGCGCCGAAGAACCTGCGCGAGATGGAGGGGCTGATCCGCTCGCGTGTCCAGGAAGTGCTGGACGATCTACCGGTGGATCAGCCGTTCAATTGGGTGCACCACGTCTCCATCGAACTGACAGCGCGCATGCTCGCGACCCTGCTGGACTTCCCGTACGAGCAGCGGCACAAGCTCGTGGAATGGTCGGACCTCGCCACCTCCATGGAGCAAGCCAATGGTGGTCCTTCCGACAACGACAGAGTGTTTCGTGGCATGGTCGACATGGCGAAGGGTCTCAGCGCTCTCTGGCATGACAAGTGGGCCCGTACCGCCAACGGGGAGCGACCGGGCTTCGATCTGATCACGATGCTGCAGGCCAACGAGGACACTAAGGATCTCATCGACCGCCCGATGGAATTCCTCGGCAATTTGGTACTGCTGATCGTCGGGGGAAACGACACGACTCGCAACTCGATGAGCGGAGGGGTTCTCGCCTTGAACCAGTTCCCCGATCAGTTCGAGAAGTTGAAGGCGAACCCTGACCTGATTCCCAACATGGTATCCGAGATCATTCGCTGGCAGACCCCGTTGGCGTACATGCGCCGAGTCGCGAAAAAAGACATCATGTTGAACGGGCAATTCATCCGCAAGGGCGACAAGGTCGTGATGTGGTACGCCTCTGGTAACCGCGATGAGCGTGTCTTCGAGCGGGCCGATGAGTTGATCATCGATAGGAGCAACGCCCGCAATCACATCTCGTTCGGGTTCGGCGTGCACAGGTGCATGGGAAACCGACTTGCTGAGTTGCAGCTTCGAATCCTGTGGGAGGAATTGCTCCCTCGCTTTGAGAACATCGAGGTGGTCGGCGAACCCGAGTATGTGCAATCGAATTTCGTCAGGGGTATCAGCAAGCTGATGGTTCGCCTCACTCCCAGGCCAAGTGCGTGACTCCCGAACGAGCGGTGATCGTCGGCGCGAGCCACGCCGGCGCGCAGTTGGCAGCTAATCTTCGAAGGGAGGGGTGGTCTGGGGAGGTCGTGCTCATCGGCGACGAGGGGGGACTGCCCTACCACCGGCCTCCGTTGTCGAAGGGATACCTGGCCGGCAAGAACGGCCTCGACGACCTCCTGATTCGCGGCGCTGATTTCTACGAAAAGCAGCACATTCGACTCTTGAATGCGACCGTGGAGGCGATCCACCGGAGTGCCAAGCGTGTGTCTCTGAGCACCGGCGACACGCTGACGTACACCAAGCTCGCGTTGTGCACCGGCGCAAGGGCCAGACGACTCCCCACACCAGGGGTGGATCTTCCCGGAATTCACTACCTGCGTACCGCTGCAGACGTCGAGTTGATCCGTGCCGCCGCTACACCGGGTCGGAGGGTTGTGATCGTGGGCGGCGGTTACATCGGGTTGGAAACGGCGGCCTCGCTGTGTTCGCTCGGCATGAACGTCACCGTCCTCGAGGCAACCGAGCGTGTACTCGAACGGGTCACCGCGCCGGAGGTTTCCGCGTTTTACACCCGAATCCACAACGGCGAGGGAGTGGAGATCCGAACACACGCTCTCGTCGAAGCCTTCTCCGGCAACGGCAGAGTGCAGGAGGTCGTGCTGGCAGGCGGCGAACCGATCCCCGCCGACTTGGTCATCGTCGGCGTCGGTGTGGTGCCGAACACCGAGCTCGCCTCGGCCGCAGGATTATCCGTCGACAACGGCATCGTGATCGACGACCAGGCCCGCACCAGCGACCCCGACATCGTGGCCGCCGGCGACTGCACCAGCCACACCATGGCTCGATACGGCTCGCGTATTCGTTTGGAATCCGTATCGAGCGCCGGCGAGCAGGCCAAGATCGCTGCGGCGACAATCTGCGGAAAACACAGCGCAATCGCTGCGCTTCCGTGGTTCTGGTCCGACCAGTACGATCTCAAACTCCAGATCGCCGGTCTCAACACCGGATACGACGAAGTGGTCTTCAGCGGCGACCCGTCGCGTGACCGTGACTTCAGCTGCTTCTACTTCCGCGATCGTGAACTCATCGCCGCCGACTGCGTCAACCGTCCTCGCGATTTCATGTTCAGTAAGCGGGCCATCAGCCAGCAGCTCCGAGTTGACCGCTCAGAGCTCCTCGCCGGCTCGATCTGACACGAGAGCTTGCTAGTTACAAACTGTGGACAACTCCCAGGTACCTGAGTGCTACGCGGGAGATCCGCTCACCGGTGGTGGCGATGTCCGCGGCTGGGAGTACAACATGACTCACTGTCAGTCGCACCAGAACATCTGCGACCTCCTCAACGTCTTCGGGATCGAGATCGTCGAAGTGGTCGTTAAACCACGTGATCAGAGCCGCGGAGCAGAGCTGAAGCAGGGAAGCCGACGTCGGCAGAAGAGGTAGGACTCCAGTAGACGACGAGCCACCGCGATCATTCCCCGAAGGGTTGGACGTCAGAACTGCCTTGAGGAGCGGGCTGTCTTCTGCTTCACAGAGGGTGAATTGCACCGCTGCGGTGATGCCGCCCCGCACGTCGCCCACGTGTTCGGCAAGGACGGCAAGAATGCCTTCCATAAAGCGCTGGCCCTCCGACACCACAAGCGCGTCGCCGAGCCCCTGTTTGTCGCCGAACTCTTTGTACAACGTCGGGCGGGAGACGCCGACCGATTCGGCAACCTCGCTCATCCGGACCTGATCCCAGCCCTTCTCGATGGCGAGTTCTCGTGTCGCCCTCAAAACCTTTTCGCGCACATGCCGGCGGAAAGACACCCGCGCTGGTTCAGTTGGCATAGGAGCAGGATAGGCGCCAGCCCTACATGGGCAGTCAACCGACAGCAGGGTTCATGTGGTCCTGTCGAGGAATTCGACGACCGCCGTCGAGAATGCGTCGTTGTTGTCGCCGGCAATCATGTGTCCCGCGCCCGATACGTCAACGGTTTGCGCGTGCGGAACGACGGTCAGGAAATGCTTTACTGTCTCTTCGGAGACCATGTCAGATAGTAGGCCCCGGACCAGCAGCGTTGGCGCGGACACCTGCCTCGCACCATCAAGAAGGAACGCGCTCATCATGTCGAAGTCTTTAGCGCCTTCGTCTGGATCACCCTGCAGGAACTGGAAATTCGACGTCACGAAAGCTGGATCCCATCGCCAGGCCCAGCGACCGTCTTCGCGACGGGCGAGGACTTTTCGGAGGCCGTCGAGGTTTTCGGGGCGAGGGCGGTGCGGGTTGTAGGCGGCGATCACGTCAGCGGCCGACTCTAGGCTGTCGAAACCTTCGGGGTGTGCCGACATGAACGCTACGACTCGTCGGGCGCCTTCCATCTCCATTCGCGGAGTGACGTCAACCAGGACGACGGCCTGCCATAGGTCCGGCGGGGCGAGCAAGTGTGTTCCGAGAATGGTCAAGCCGCCCAGAGAGGCGCCGATCGCGGCGACGGGGCGGCCGGAATCGGCGTATGAGCGCACGGCCAATAGGTCGGATCCAAGCCGGTCCCCGTCGTAGCGTCCGTCGGGGTCCCAGTCGCTGTCCCCGTGTCCCCTGGTGTCGTACGCGGCCACCGTGTAGCCCCGCTGGTGCAGGCGTTGGGCGGTGACGTCCCAGGCGTGTCGGCTTTGACCTCCGCCGTGAAGGAGCAACACGACCGCCCGCGGCGCATCACAGCGGTAGAGGTCGACCGCCAGCGTCAGCCCGTCCGCCGTGGGCACGCGCTCGACCACAGGAGCCGACGAATCGCCTGTTCTCTTTGCCGACATCAGGAGCTCGTCTTCGGTGCGACGACGGTGACGGTTCCCTGGGCCGCACACACCGCTCTGCCGTCGTTGCAGATGTCGATACGCGCCACACCGCTGGTTCTGCCCAGCGAGATGATCTCGGCTGTGGCTACACAGGTGCCGCTAGAGACCGGACGAAGCAGATTCAGTTTGAACTCCGTTGTCGCGACCCAAGATCCCAGTGGAATCACGGGATAAAACACCACTCCGAGGCAGTGGTCGACCATGGCCGATAAGCAGCCCCCATGCAGGTTCCCGAAAGGCGTCTTCAGGTCGTCGCGTGCGTCCATCTCCGCGACGAGCCGTCCCGCAGTGAATTCGGTGTGACGGAAGCCGAGGTAACCGGCCAACCCGCCCGTGGTTTCTGCTGCGCTCTTTAGTTGCTCAGCGACCTGTTCGTTGAACGTGGTGAATTGCACAGGCCCTCCTACCTCATCTGCCGTCGAGACATTACGCCATAGATGTCACATCGGTCGAGCGTGGTCACCCGCCAGGATCGCCGGAAGGAGAAACCTCGACAGAAACGCCCGGAGTCCGTCACGACTGCGCTCCCGCGGCCCTCGAACAGTCAGCAGGCTCAATATCGTGCGGACAACCCACTCGGCGGCGTCGTCGACGGAGACGCCCGGTTCCACGCAACTCCAGTGTCTGGTGAAGATGGGACGCAGAAATTCGGTGACGATTTCGAAGAGGGACGTCGAGGTCCCCGCCGCGAGACCCACGCCGGCGAGTTCCTCGTCGCTGCCGAACAACAATCCGATGATCTCTTCGCGGCGCGCGGCCTCAACCGTGTATTCCACGAAATCGACGAGCGCGGAGCCCAGGTCGGCGTGCGCCGCGATCCGCGGGCTGATGCGGTCGAGATAGCGCTCGGCGGCGCGAATGATGACACCCGACATCACCGCCTCCCGACTGGGGAAGTAGCGATACACCGTTGCCCTGGACACACCCGCTGTTCTGCCGATGTCCTCCATGGTCGTGCCCACCACACCGCAACTCTCGAGGCACCGCTCGGCAGCATCGAGCAACCGGTCGCGAGCGGACCCACGATCTGTCGGCGCGGCGGCGCCCCATCTCAACAACCTCGTCGACACACAGCCAGTATGCCGCGAGCGCACACCATTGTGACTTGCCCACGCACATGACACCATCGCAGTTATGTCTCAAGTCAGCCCCGTGGCCCTGAGCGGATGCCGATGCCGATGTTGGTAGAAGCGCGTACCCCGGTTGTCGTCGGCGTGGGCGAAGTTACCCATCGCGGGAACGACTTCGTGGACCCGATCGACTTGGCGGTAGAAGCCGCACGCCGCGCGGTCAAAGACGCAAGTCGCCCGGTCGAGCGGCGCATCGACACCGTCGCGACTCCGGGCATCCTGGTCATACCGCGCGACAATCCCGCCAGCAGGATCGCCGAAGCGATGCACATCAGTCCCGCCCGCCGCATCAGCTGTCCCGTCGGCGGAAACACCCCGCAGTATCTCGTCGAAGTGTTGGGTGGCGAAATAGGCGAAGGCCGTGCAGATGTCGTCCTGGTCGTCGGGGCGGAGAGCGGGCATTCCGCACGCAAGCTTCAGGGCGGGGCACTTCTCGACTCGCCGCCCCCACCCCGCTCCGACGACGAATCCCTGGGCGACGCCCGCCCCGGGCTGAGTCAAGCCGAATTGTCGGTGGGTCTGAGTTGGCCGCACGAGGTGTATCCCATCTTCGAGTCCGCGATCGCCGCGCGCCACGGCCGCGACTTCGATGCTCAACGGGAGTGGCTGGGCACGCTGATGGCCCCGTTCACAGCCGAGGCGGCACGCCATCCGGAACAGGCCTGGTTCCCACGCGCACGAAGTGCCACCGAACTCAGCGAAGTCACCGCGGAAAACCGCATGGTCTGCTTGCCCTATCCCAAGCTGCTCAACAGCATCATGTCCGTCGACATGGCTGCCGCCTTCATTCTCATGGCGGCCGAGGTGGCGGACGAATTAGGCGTCGCGCGCGATCGTTGGGTCTTTCCCTGGTCAGCAGCGACTTGCAACGACGTGTACTTCCCCGTGGAACGGCCGGACCTCAGCCGCTCATCGGGTATCGAGGTAGCGGCACGGAAGGCTCTCGATGCGGGCCGGTTGACCACCGACGACATCCGGTGGTTCGACCTCTACTCCTGCTTCCCGTCGGCAATTGAGATGGCTGCCGAGGCTCTCGACTTGGACCCCCTCGACGACAGAGGCCTCACAGTAACCGGAGGCCTGCCTTATCACGGCGGTCCCGGAAACAATTACGTCAGCCACTCGATCGTGGAGATGGTCCGACGGTGCCGACGCGACCCAACCGATGCCGGACTCGTCACCGGCCTCGGGTGGTATTCGACGAAGCATTCGGTCGGTGTGTGGTCGGCCACCCCGCCACCAGCCGGGTGGCGACTGCTCGACACGGCGGTCGAACAAGCTCAAATCGATTCATCGCGGCTGGCCGTCGCAGGCGCCGACGAGGCGACCGGTTGCGCGACAGTCGACGGATACACCGTCGTCTACGACCGAGACGGCCAACCTCGATGGACTCCGATCATCGCGCACCTGTCCGACGGGCAAAGAGTCGTCGCACGCAGCGACGATCCGCAGATCGCCGAGGCGATGGGCGCGGAAATGTACGTAGGTAAAACGGTGTGCCTCCGAAACACAGGGTCGTTCACCGGGTTCGAGCTTCCATGATCGCCGAGGCGATGGTGCTGACCGGACCGCGGAGTCTGCAGCGGCGCCAGATGACCATCCCCGACGTCGGCGACCGGGGTGCGATCCTGCGAGTTGAAGCATGCGGTCTGTGCGGAACAGATCACGAACAATTCACCGGACACCTGCCTGCCGGCTTCTCATTCGTTCCAGGGCACGAAATCGTCGGCATCGTCGAACATGTTGGCGCTGCGGCTGGCCAACGCTGGGGTGTACAAGCCGGCCAGCGCGTGGCCGTTGAGGTGTTCCGGTCCTGCCGAGACTGCCCCGAGTGCCGCCGCGGCGAATACCGGCGGTGCGCGGTGAACGGCATCGCCACCATGTTCGGGTTTGTCGACGTGGAGGTCGGCGCGGGCTTATGGGGCGGATACGCCACCCATGTGGAGCTTCCGTGGGACGCGATGCTGCTCCCGATTGCCGAAGACATGGACCCCGTTCTCGCCACGTTGTTCAACCCTCTCGGGGCCGGTATCCAGTGGGGGGCGACTCTTCCCGACACCAAGGCCGGGGACGTCGTAGCGATCCTGGGGCCCGGCATCCGCGGAATCTGTGCGGCGGTGGCGGCCAAAGAGGCGGGAGCCGCGTTCGTCGCGATGACCGGCGTAGGCCCACGCGACGAACAACGACTGGCCATAGCCAGATCATTCGGTGTCGACCTGCCCATCGATGTATCGCAGGACGATGCAGTGACCGCGCTCCAGCGTGAGACAGGCGGACGGCTTGCCGACGTGGTCGTCGACGTCACCGCTAAAGCACCCTCCGCGTTCGCCGATGCCGTCGGCCTTGCCAGGCCCGGCGGCACAATTGTGGTGGCCGGCACCCGTGGAGGAGGCGGCACGCCCCGGTTTGAACCAGACTTGTTGGTCTATAAAGAATTACACGTCGTAGGCGCACTCGGCGTGGAGTATCCCGCCCACCGGGCAGCCCTCGAGATTCTCGCCCTGGGCCGCTGGCCGTTCGACCGGATCACCAGAGAATCAACCGGATTCGCTGGGCTCGCGCAGCTGCTCACTTCGCTTGCAGATGAAAGTGCCCGATCAAGTGGGGCGCTGCACAACGTCTTTTTGCCCACGCCCTAACGGCGTGGGCAGAGGTTCAACAGAGAGGGCCACCCGTGACCATGGCGGAACGCGTACCGATGCTCGACCGTGAGCAGGCCCAGCTGCGAGCTGCCGAATGTGGGTTGCCCGAAGAGTTGGCAGACCTGTCGGTATTCCGCGTGGCACTTCATCAGCCGCGTGTGGCGGTTGCGCTGTATGGGCTGCTAGACGCGTTACTCTTCCGCGGTTCCCTTGACGCGCGGCTACGCGAGCTGGTCATCATGCGCATCGGCTGGATTACTGGCTCCGAATACGAATGGACTCAACATTGGCGAATCGCCACACTGCTCGGCGTGCCTGAGCATGATCTCCTGGCGGTGCGCGACTGGCAGAATTCCGAAAGCCTCGGGCCAGTCGAGCGTGCGGTCCTCGCAGCGACCGATGATGTGGTACGCGACGGGGTCATCTCCGAGGAAAACTGGGCTGGGTGCCAGAAGGCATTCAATAGCGATCACGCCGTTTTGGTCGAACTTGTCGGAGCAATCGCCAATTGGCGGCTCTTTTCGATCCTGCTTCGATCTCTGAATATTCCGCTTGAGTCCGGTACCGACGGCTGGCCGCCCGATGGGCGAGCTCCTCAGGGTTGCGATTGAGCGAAAAACGTGGACCGGTGCTTGACCGAAGCGGTCAGCGCCCCAATCGCCAGACCACGACCCGTGTCGTAGACGGACAAGTCCCCCCTCGGACACACTGTGATGAGTTGAGTCATCGGTTACAGAAAACCCCGGCCTTTGGCCGGGGTTTTCTGTTGGGGGTGGCCGCGCATGTCCCTGAAAAATCAGCCTCGTATGGATGGCCCAGGCTCCGGCAAACCGAGCGCCCCGCACCTATGTTGCACACCAGGCTCGACAGCTTGAAATGACCTGGCGGCACACAACGACTCGACCACCCGAGACGAATTCACACTGTTTCCACCGTCACTCGATGAGCGATGGCTTCCATCGCATCAGCGAGGGTGAAAATCGAAGCTCCCAGCAACACGATGTCTTTGATGAGAAATTGCCCCGTCATGGAGAGCAGCGGGAACCCGCCGGCCGATGCTTCACCGACCCCAGGTGTCGTGATGACGAATGACAACGTGCTCACGAACAGCACTATCGCCAAGGCACTGCCCACCAGCGAAACCCTCGGATACCACGGCTTTACCATCAGCAGAAGTGCGGTGACAATCTCCACGACGCCGAGGATCGACGAAAACGTCGTGGCGCTGAAAATGCCGTAGAGCCAACCCATGAAGGGGCTGTTGGCAACCAGTGGCTCGATGTTGAGGGCCTCGTAGGAGCAGAATTTGAAGATTCCGATCCAGCCGATCACTATCGCAAGCCCATAGCGGGCGACTAACTGCGCGAGAGTCCTGACGGCCGGGGCGTTGTTTTGACAGACAGTAGTGAGCACGTCGTTCTTGCTGGACATTCTTGCGTACCTTTCTTTCAGGTTCAGACGAAGGTGAAGAGCCGGTCGTGGTCGAATCTCGAAATCGGGTTGGTGTAGACCTTGGCGGCGTCCGGGTAGCCGAGGGCCAGCAGAACCGTCGTGGTGTATCCGGTTTCTCGGATTTTGAATGCCGCGTCGACACTGGCCGGGTCGAAACCTTCCAGCGGCGTGGCATCGAAGCCCAATTCGGCGGCCGCCATCATTGTCATGCCCAGCGCCATGTAGGACTGCTTCTCCATCCAGTGGCTCAAGTCCTTATAGCCGTAGGTGCGGAGGTTGAGGAAGTCGCGGGTCATCGATTCCCATAGCGCCTGTTTCGTAGCGTCGGGGAAGCGCCGGTCAGCCTGCTCTTTGCCGAACACCTCGTCGAGGTGGCTGTCGGGCAGGGCGGCTCTGGTGGTGAAGATGATGACGTGCGACGCATCCCGGATCTTTGCGCCGTTGTCGAGGAACCGTTCGCCGAGGTTGTCCGCGAGCCGCGCCTTCCCTTCGGGCGTGCCGAGCACGTAGTAGCGACTGGCTTGCACGTTCACCGATGACGGCGTCGAGCGCAGAAAGCGCAGCAACTGCTGTAGGGATTCCGCCGGGATTGTCTTGCTGGAGTCGAAGTATCTCGTAAGGTGCCGGCTCATGAGGTTGTCGATGTTCATATCAATTCGCTTTCTTCGCAATGGGTTTGACGTGACGGCCGGTGGGGTTACGCGGCAGTGCCTGCCGCCGGAATATCGATGACGGTCTGGTTGACGTTGTTGATGTAGTTGGTCAGCAGGGTCTGCACGGCGACGGTGATGATGGCCAGGATTTGCGGATCGGTGTAGCCGGCCCCTCGCACCGCGGCCAGGTCGGCGTCGGTGACCTGGCCCCGGGTTTCGACCACTCGCTGAGCAAACCGGGCGACGGCGGCGCGCTTGGGATCGATCGAGCTACCGGACCGCGCCAGGGCGATGTCGTCGTGCGCCATCCCGCCGAGCTCAGCGGACACATATGAGTGCACCGCCAGGCAGTAATCGCAGCTGTTGGCTTCGGACACCGCCAGCGCAATGGTGTGCCGGGTCTTGGCGTCCAGCACGCGGCTCAGGCTGACCTGCAGCGACATGACGACATCCAGCACCGTCGGATTCGACGCAAGCATCGCGAACATGTTCGGAACAAAGCCGAACTGCTTACCGACGTTGCCCAGGACGCTCCGGGCGTCAGCGGCGATGTCATCGGAAGCGGGAGTGGTCAGACGTGACATGGCGGATCAACCTCCAGTAGTGGGGAACTCTTTTTGGGCTGTTTAGCCCACTTCTGGAGTGAACACGAGATGCAGTGGGCTGTCAAGCCCAATTTTGGTATTGTCTCGACCATGACCGACAAAACGGCAGTGCACGAGGCGCGCAAGCTCACCAAAAAGGGAGAAGCGACGCGGGCGCGGATCCTCGAGCACGCCGCCGAGCTGATCCACGCCAACGGCGTCGCCGCCACCAACAACGAGCAGCTCCGTCGTGTCACCGGAGTCAGCGGATCGCAGCTCAACCACTATTTCCCGACCAAAGAAAGCCTCGTCCTGGCGGTGATCGAATGGCAGTCCGAGCGCATCCTGAACTTCTACGGCGGCGAGCAATTCGCCGGCTTCGACAACATCGATGCACTTCGGGCCTGGGTGGATTACTACGTCGTCCACGAGAGCGCCTACCAGGACGGTTGCACGCTTGGCTCCCTGGCGAGCCAGATCATCAAGTCAGATCTGGACGTTCACGACGAGCTCGCCCGAGCATTCGATCAGTGGCGGGCGATCTTCCGAGACGGACTCGTGCGGATGCAGACTCTCGGCCGCCTCAACGCCGACGCAGACCCTGAGCAGCTCGCCGATCTCCTGCTTTCGGCCTTCCAGGGCGGCATGGTCCTCACCCAGGTGCAACAAGATGTCGCCCCGCTGAAAAACGCGCTCAACGCGGCCATCGACCACGTTCAGACCTTCGCGACATAGCTCCGCCAACCACCCCACGCCTGGGCGCAGCTCACTGCCCTGCGCGTACCCGGAGCAGCGTCAGGGCAGCTGTCACTTCGATCGGGTTGCGCGCGAATGGTTTCGGCAGGAGCTCGTCGACGCGGGCAAGGCGTCGATCGATGGTGTTGCGGTGTGTGTATAGCCGCTCGGCGGTGCTCGTCCGGTTAAGTCCCTCGTCGACATAGGTCAGTACGGTCTGGTGCAGTGCCGGGCTGGCGTCCTTGAACTCACCGAGCACGTCCGTCACGAACTGATCAGCAGATGACAGGTCGGTCGACAACAAGTCCACCAAGTGGACGTCCTCGTAGCGCACGATGGACAGCTCGGATTCCAGGCGTGCTAGAAGCCGTTGCGCTGCAGCGGCATCCATATGTGTTCGCCGGAAACCGCTGACGCCAGGTGCCGTGCGGCCGAGGGCCACGCGCACACCGCGCCGTCGCCCCAGGTGCTCGGCGAGGGCATCGACCGTTGGGGTTGTCTTCGCCGGTATCCACAGCCACAACGCGGTGGTGCCGGCGACCACCGTCAGCCGCCGGTGCGCACCGCATGCCCGCATCACCTGCTCACTGCAACGCTCGAGTAAGCCGACATCCTGTTCCGAGTCGACCCAGACGACGGCGCCGACGTGCGAACCGGTCAGCGCGTAGCCGAGCTGCGCTTCGGCGCGCGATGGTGCTATGTCTGCGCCCTGGAGCAGGAGTTCGACGGTGGCGTAGCGCTGCAGCTGTGAGCCACCGGCGAATTCCTCGCGTACCCGACGGATGTGTTCGGCGAGTTCGGCGATGGAGTCGTCGACGAATGTTGTCAGCGAATTCCCGGAGATCTCGATCAGTTCGCGAAGCTGATCCGCATTGTCCGTCGTCTTGAAACACGCCGCTAGCCACCAATTCCAGGCGACGCGTTGAGCGGATCGCCACCCCAGGACATCGTCAGTCGTGAGGCCGCGCAGCACCACATCGCGGGCATATGTGCGCATGACGCTTCCCGTGGCGGGACTGACCCGACGACCGGGTTCTGCAATGTTAGACGTCAGCCAGTGCTTGAGGTGAGAGACCACCATCTGCGCGTCGGCATCCGCGAGCACCGGGTCATCGGCGATCGCCCGGTACTTCGGGTCCTGCAGCGACGCTGCAGTCAGATCGTCGATGACGTCGCCGGACCTCGCCAGCATCGACTCAGCGAGTTCCCGGATCAACCGGCGGACCGGATCGGATGCATCGGGCCACAGCTGATCCGGTGTCATGGCAACAGTCTGCCGTTACAGGCCGAGGTGATCGGCGAGTTCGCGGTAGTCGACCATCCACAGACCGGGCGAGCCCGTGGGGTACTGAGAGCGGAACCCGAGGATGCGCTGGACGCGCTCAGGCAGCGTCTTCACCACGTCCCGATCAACCAGGAACGGGTAGGCCTCCTCCCCGACCAGGAAGCCCGGGTTGAACGCGAAGGACACCGCGCGGCGGTACTGATCGGTGGTGACGTTGGCGCCACCGCCGTGGGCCGTCTTGCCGCTGAAGAACAGGGCGTCGCCCGCCTTCATGATCGCGGGAACCGTCTGCTCGGGGGTGCCGCGATCTTGGAAGTCGGGCCACTTGTGGCTGCCCGGGATGACGCGGGTCGCACCGTTCTCCTCGGTGAAGTCGGTGAGGGCGATGAGGAAGTTGAGGGTGATCTCCGGGCCGGCGGGGCCCATGCCGACGAAGGGGAACCAGTTCTCGAGATCGCGGTGCAGGAACTGCGCGCGGTTGCCGGGCCCGATCTCGATGACCTGGGCGGTGGTCATCCAGTAGGTGCCGGACTCCTCGAGGAAGGTCGCGTCACACAGCGCATGCACCAGGTCGTGGTTGATGATCTCGTTCCGGAAAACCGGGCTGTGCGTGACCAGGTTGGTGAGGCGCTTGGTGTTGGCGCCGTGGAATTCGTTGACGATCTCGAGCTCGTGTTTGCCGCCGGGGGTCAGCGCGGCCAGCGGCGCCTCGATCTCGGCGTTGAAACGCGTGACCTGCTCGGGGGTGAGCAGGCCCTCGATGATCACGCCGCCGTCCTCGGCGACGACGGCGCGAATGTCCGCGATGTCCGCCGTGTGGGGCAACTTCCTGAGGTTCGAAACTGCGGTTGTCATCGCGTATCTCTTTCTGCGAGTTGAGTTTTGATGGAACGCCTAGCGATTGGTGTGGCGTACATCTCACTATTGCCGCTTCGCTGGCGCAGTGCCACGGGCACCTCTCAACCAATCACGCGGGCACACGGTGCATATTGCACCCATCGACCGTCAGTACTTGATCACCGAACGGATCCCGATGCCGCGTTTCATCTCGTCGAACCCCTCGTTGATCTCCTCCAGGGCGATGACGCGGGTCACGAGCGAGTCGAGGTCGATGCGGTCGTGCATGTAGTGCTCGACGAGCAACGGGAAATCGGTGGCGGGCTTGCTTGAGCCATAGTTCGACCCGATGAGGGAAAGCTCTTGATCAGACATGACGAACGGGTCGATCGTGATCTTCATGCCGTCCGCCACCTGGCCCGCGACGACGGCGGTGCCGCCTCGGGCCAAGGCAGCGTAGGCGGCCTCAATGGTCTGCGGCAGTCCGATGGCCTCGATGGCGACCTCCACACCACGCCCGTCGGTCAGTTGTGCGATTCTCTCCGCCAGATTCTCTTGCGCGCTGTTGATGATGTCGTTGGCTCCGAAAACCCGTGCTTGTCGCAACTTTTCGTCGGAGATGTCGGCGGCGATGATCTGCCGCGCACCGACCAGGCGCGCACCCTGGATGGCGTTGAGTCCGACACCGCCGCAGCCGATGACCAACACGATGTCACTGGGCCGCACCTTGGCGGTGTTGACGGCGGCCCCAATACCGGTGGTGACGGCGCAGCCGATCAATGCCGACTGTTCGAAGGGCGCGTCGTCGCGGATCGCGATCGCGCCGGATTCGGGCACCATCGCGTATTGGCCGAACGTGCCGACGCCGGCGAAGCTCAGGACGTCCTTGCCGTCTGCCCCGGTGATCCGCGACCGGCCGTCGAAGGACAGATGGTTGGCCGAATGCTGGCTGACCATGTCGCACAAGACGGGCCGCCCGCTGATGCAGTAACGGCACCTGCGGCATGAGGGTGTCCACGACAGCACAACGTGATCGCCTTTCGCCAGGGTGGTCACCCCCTCCCCCACGCTCTCGACGATCCCGGCGCCTTCATGGCCGAGAATCATGGGTGTCGGCACGCCCCACTCACCGGCAAGCACGTGAAAGTCGCTGTGACACAACCCGCTAGCCTTGAGCCGCACGAGTACGTCGCCGGGCGGAGGCGTCGACGGCAGCGAAACTCTCTCGATGGTCAGTGGTGCGTTCGGCGTCCTGAAGACGGCGGCGTCGAATTCGATGGTCATGGCAGATCCCTTTTCAGTCATAGAGGTTTCGGGTTCAGTGCTGCCTCGAAGTCAGCACGGACGGCCTTACGATCGAATTTGCCGGATGCGTTCAGGGGAAGCGCGTCGTACAGGACCCATCGATCGGGAATCGCATAGTCCGGCAAGCACGTCCGAAGAAACCCGACGAGTTCCTGCTCATCGAAGGCCGTGCCCGGGCGAAGCTCGACGGCCGCTGCGATACGCTGTTGCAGAATATCGTCGGCATAGCCGAAAGCGCATGCGGCCGCCACGTTCTCGTGACGAGCGATGTGCGACTCGACGAACGTGGGCATGATCTTCTCACCCCCGCGGTTGATCACGTCGTCGGCTCGGCCGTGCAGCCACAGCAGGCCGTCGTCATCGATGTGACCGATATCGCCTGTGCGCAGCCACTGCCCGGTCATCTTCTCGGACGTCAAACCCGGCTCATCCCAGTAGCCGAGCATCCGCGTCGGTCCGGCGACCCACACTTCTCCCAGCCCGGCAGGTTCCACGTCTGCGCCCGACTCGTCCACGATGCGCAATTCGACGCCGGGCAGTGGCCGTCCCACCGATTCGGCTTTGGTCGCAGCCAAGTCACTCGGCAGGAACGTGCACACCGATGTGAACTCGCTCAGTCCATAGGCGTGCACGAGCTTGAGGTGGGGCCACCGCCGAAGGAGCTCCTGCACCCAGGCCTCGGGCATTGCGCTGCCGCCGTACATGATTGCGCGCATGCCGCCGAAGATCGCGTCAGCCTCGTCGTGCAGCATCAGCATTCGCAGCATGCTCGGTACGGCCGCCAGAAATGTCACCGGCCGTGCTATCAACTCCGCTGCCGCTTCCCCAGTCCGGTAACGCCGCAACAAGTTCGTCGTCCCGCCGGATGCGACCATGTGCGCCAGTTGATCTGCGAAGCCCGTGTTGTGAAAAATCGGGACGACGATGAGAGTGCTGTCGTCCGGACCCGTTTCGAAATAGTTCGAGAACGCGTATACCAGCTCAGAAATCGCGACACTGCCGATGACTGCACCCTTGGGGATTCCAGTGGTACCCGAGGTGAAGCTGATCAGCGCGGGAACGTCATGGCCTTCCGAATCGTCAGATGCGGCAACCTGATCGAGGGGAAACTGTCCCGTCTCCCGTAGCAGCGCCTCGAGCTCGATGCACTGAGCGCCGGTCGAAGCGAGTAAGTCCGGAGGGACGAGGCCCGCGTCGTGAAGCACCACCTTGGCGTCGACCTTGGCGACCTGCGCCACGATCTGACTGCGTGCGAGCCGGGTGTTCATCGGAACGACGATCAGACGTGCGCGTTGACACCCGAGGAATGCGACGACCCATTCCAGGCTGTTCTCCCCGAGCAACACGACACGATCGCCGATTCGCGCACCGCGAGTGCGCAGTGCGGCGCCGAAGCGGGTCATCGCTTCGTCGAGTTCCAGCCATGTGAGAGCCGTTCCGCCGCAACGTAATGCGACGGCTGTCGGTCGTGTTGCCGCCCAGCGAGCCACCGTCTCGGCAAGGCTCGCATGCTCGGTGTCCGAAGAGTGCGTCATCGAGATCCCTCAGACTCCGGCAGGCGCCGAAAGGGGTGCAGATTCGGCTGCGAGGCTCTGGATACCCGGCCCGAATCCGCCCAGCGAGCGTCCGATTCTCTCGAACTCGGTGAGGGCGAACTGCCAGGGGAAGATCTCCGGCCCCCACGCTCCCGGCGGAGGACATTCCCGCAGCGCCGAAAGTGCGGCGACAGCCGCACCGAGGCCTGTACCACGCGACATCGGCGCATCATCGATCAGTGCAACGGCACCGTGCACGCGAGGCCCGTTGAGAACTTGAATCAACAGCGCTGTCAACGGTTTACCGTTCTTCGGTCTGGCCGATGCCTCGTGCCGTGCCCACATCATCTTCCAGAGGAACTCTGCCGGTTCCACATCCTGTCCGGCGATGTTCACCACGACGTCATCGTGGCCGAATCCGATGCGCCCCAGCGTCGAAAATGCTGCGTTCGCCCAGTCGGGGCGCAATGACCCCTTGCAACTCGCGTTTCGCAACCGGGGGAAGAACCTGGCGAGGGTCCTCGGCTCTGGGTGAGCGGTGTCATATGCCTGGATGACGCCGAGTGGATCGGGGAAGGTGAACGTCGCGGCCGTTTCCGGCACAAAACCCGGCGACTGCACCCACTGCCCGTCGCGCCAAACGGGACACGGCGTGACCGCCATGTGGAGCATGTGGCGCAACGGAGCCAGTCCTCCGGGATCCCGTTCGTGAGTCGCCCACACCACCTGGACGCCGTCACTGTCGGGGAATTCGTCAAGCAAACGGGCGGCGCACCAGTTCGATACTCCGGGGGACCATCCCGCACCGCTGACGAGCGCGACGCCCGCGCGCTTGGCATCGGCGTCCATAGCCAGGACCGTCTCGGTCGCCTCGAGGTCGTCACCGATATCGATGTACGTCGTGCCCGCCCTCAACGCTGCTTGGGCCAGGCTGCCCGAACCGGCATAGAACGGCCCAGACATGTTGAGCACCAAGTCAAGCCCGTCCAGGTCCACCGTCCCCGTGGTGACGTCGACGATCTGTCCTCGAACGCGTCCCGGGTCGAGCGCCTCGGCGCGGCGGAGCGCTTCAGGCGAACGGTCCATCGCCAAGAACTGCGCATCGGGCAGATGGTCGAGCAAGATCCGCAGAGCGGCTCCGCCCATCTGCCCCAGGCCGGCAATACCTACAGACACCATGTCGTGCCCCTTCCAAGATCGCGCCCTCGCCGAGGTACGCCAGTCGGTGCGGATTCCTCACGCAAGCTTACGAACGAACATTCGTTAGGCTACGGTCGACGCTGGTTCCCGTCAACAGTTCGCCCTGCATTCATGCGCCGGTACCGCGCAGCCCACCGAATTCAGGCCCGACCCGAGGGTCGTAACCTTGGACCGACCCGGCTACCTGGAGGACACATGACATCCGCAAGAGGTTCCTCGGCCCGGCATGCCGCGAGCTCCCCGGAGCGGGACCGTTCAGCAGCCATTGCGAGCCTCGGCCGGGTTTTCGATCCGGACGTCATGCGCGAGAGGATCCTGGCAGCCGCCATCACGATCGTCGCCGATCGCGGATTCGGCGCCTTCACCGTTCGGGAAGTCGCTGAAGCCGCCGGCATCAAGGCGCCCGGACTGTACAGCCACTTTCCCTCGAAGGAAGCGATCCTTACCGAGGCGGTGTCCCGGGTACTGGCCGACTTCATGGACAACGCGGCAGACGTGAGCGGCCTCGATCCCGAGGAAGAACTGCGGGAGACGGTCCGCCGACACGTGCTGTACCAAATCCAGAACATGCACATTGCTCGCGTCGCGGATCTCGTTCTCAACACCGCCACCGCGGGCCAGTTCTTGTCGACCGACGACTACGACAGGCTGCTCTCCGCGCAACGCGCCTACTTGAATCTGGTGTGCGACCGCGTGACGGCCTTCGCCCCAGAGGTGCCGCACGCCGAGGTCACGATTGTCTCGATCGCCATCATCGCCATGTGTGATCGTGTCGCGAATTGGTTCCAGACCGACGGCCCGATGAAGCCCGAGGAAGTCGCCGAGCTGCATTGGCAGATGGCGCGCTCCATGCTCGTCGGACATCGGGCCGACTGAACCCGGACAGCGGCACATACCGTTCGCCGCTGCAGTTACTGCGCCCGACGAGGCGCACACCCTAAGTACGCCAAGGTAATTCGCTCCTCGGCCGCCACCCGGCGAGTCCCGGGATCAGCCGACCGTTGACATGGCGTTCGGGCGAAAGTAGCGTACGTCACTTATACGAACGAATATTCGTTCGCTCACATTTCTCGCATCACATCCACCTCCGGCTAGTTGCCGGACACTCAGATAGGTAGGTCTCATGACTGCCGAGGAAGATCTGGTCCTCAAGCAGCTTGGTTATGCCCAGCAGCTGGACCGATCAGTAAGTCCATTCGCCTCGTTCTGCGTCGGATTCGCCGTGATCAGCGCGACGACAGCGGTGTATGCGGGCTTCGGCTTCGGCCTGAGCACCGCTGGGCCGGCCTTTGTCTGGACAGTGCCCGTTGTCGTCGTCATCTTCGCCATCTGGGCGATGATCGCGGCCGACCTTGCGGTCAAACTCCCGCTTGCCGGCTACGCCTACCAATGGACCAGTAGGCTCGTCCATCCCAGCCTCGGGTGGTTCACCGGCTACCTGGGTTTGATCGGCTTCATCTCCGGATTCACCGGGGTCGCCTACACCTTCTCGACGTACTTCGCCGGACTCATCGGTTGGAACGCGACCACCCCCGAGCTGGTCGGCACCACAGCGATCGTCTTGCTGGTCTGTGTCTTGATCAACGTCTACGGCATTCGCCTCGCGACGGCGATCAACAACCTCGGTGTGATTCTCGAGATCTTTCTGACCGTAGGGGTTACGGCCTTCGTCCTCATCTTTGTCGTGCTCATCAGGCACGCCGGCCAGCCGCTGAGCTACTTGGCGTCGCACGGTGACACGGCCACGTCGCCGTACATGTTCGCCTGGATGGTCGCGAGCCTGGGCGCGCTGTTCGGACTGCTCGGCGTGGAGGCGCCGGCCGATATCGCGGAAGAGACCAGGGCCGCGCGTCGGGTGATTCCGCGCACGATGTTCATGGCGCTCGGTACGGCCGCGGTGATCGAGTTCTTCATGTACGTCACGTTCTTGCTGGCGACGGGTGATCGCAAGGCCGTCAACGGAAGTGCGACGCCCATCGAAGAGATCATCGCGTCACAGATCTCTCCGCACTTCGCAGACTTCGTCGTCGCCATCGCCCTGACGAACATCTTGGTGTGCGTGTTAGCGAACATGCTCGTCGCGACCCGCCTGCTCTACGCCATGTCGCGCGACAACATGACGCCACTCGCGCGCGTGTTCAACACGGTGTCCGCCAAGCACCGGGTCCCGACCTCCGCGGTGTGGGGATCGGCAGCAGTTTCAGCGTTCTTCCTGGTCACAGCACTGTTCAGCGAAGCAGCATTCGCCTACATCCTGGGCATGGCAACCATCGGCTATGTCGGGGTCTACATCCTCACCACGGCAGGAATGCTCGTAGCCGACGCTCGCGGCACGTTCCCGAAGTCGGAACCGGGCTTCTTCGACCTCGGACGCTTCCGCAGGCCAATCCACATCCTTGGCCTGGCGAGCTTCACGATCGTGCTGGCCGCGCTGGTTCTGCTGCCCGACTTCCGGCCCAACCTGCTTCCGCTGGCGGTGTTGCTGGTCCTGGGCTTCGGCTGGTGGATGTTCGTGCTTCGTCGGCGCATCGCCACGGGTGACGCCGGTCCCCGGCGATCAACGATCACCGACCGCGCCGTGGTGACCGCCGATGCCACCCCGGGTGATCAGACGAAGAACGCCGGATGAGTCTGGCCGAGGCGACGGCGACGCGTGCCGCCGTCGCGCTGGTCGTGATTCGACGTACTGCCCAGAAACGCAACGCATTTCGTCTAGAAAGCCCAACCCGGACGCCTCCTGCCGAGGAGCGAGTCACCGTCACGCGTGAGGAGGCGACACTCGAAGAACCCGGCATCGCGGAGCACGCGAAGAGCCGGTGGTCCGTCTTTGTCGCGTATGGACTGCTCGCCGCCGCGACCCAGGCGCTCGTCGTGAACTACGCGCCGGTGACCGATGACGCCGCGCGGCACTTCGGAGTCTCAGTAGCCTCAATCGGTTGGCTGTCTCAGGTCTTTCCGCTGATCTACGTGCTACTCGCCATCCCGGCAGGCCTCACGCTCGATCGGTTTTTCCGTCCAGCCCTGATCGCCGGAGCGCTTCTCACCGCCTGCGGAGCATTCCTGAGACTGGTTGCGGACGACTTCACGTGGGCACTGATCGGCCAGGTTGTTGCCGCGGTGGGACAGCCCTTCGTCCTCAACGCCATCCCGGGGCTCGCTGTCGGCTATCTCGCCGTCAAGGACCGCGCAGTCGGAATCGCCGCGGCATCGTCGGCCACTTTCGGCGGGATGGTCGTGGGATATCTGCTCGGCGCGTGCTTGCCAGGCGACCGCAATATCCATGCCCTCACCATCATCACCGCCCTGCTGGCGCTGGATGCCGGGCTGTGTCTGCTTGGGGCGCTACACTTCTCGCAGCCGCGGGGAGGGGACGAGGCTATGCGCGTGACCGGTGGCCTTCGTGCGTTCCGCACCGCATTCGGCAACCGCTACCTGCGGCGTTTGTGCGCTGTCGTCGCCATCCCGATGGGTACGTTCATCGCGCTCGCGACGTTCGTCCAGCCACTACTGGAACCGGCCGGAGTCTCGGAGTCGACCGCAGGCCTCATCTTGGCGTTCACCATGATCGCCGGTGTCATCGGCTGCGCCGCCGTGCCGGTTTGGGCGAATCGACATCGCCGGGAGGTCCAAATCATGGGCGTGGGAATCGGTTTCACCGCCGTAGCGTGTTTGCACCTGGCATTGGTCCCCAGTACGACCATGGCGTTCCTCACCTTGATCGGGGTCGGATTCCTGCTCCTTCCGGCGCTGCCCATCGTGCTGGCTCTCAGTGAGCGGCACGCCCCCGACGCCGAGAGCACAGCGGCCGGGCTCATCTGGATGGCAGGCAATCTTGGGGGCGTCGTCATCGCCACGGCTGTCGGATTGCTCGTCACGCATCCGGCGACCGCGTTTTTAGCTCTGGCTGCTGCGACCCTGCTGGCAATGCCCGCGCTTCGCTGGTTCGACCGGCTGTAGCGCAGTGTCCCCTGAGCTCGGATGTGTGCACGCTGCACCTCTTCCGGCCCAAAGCAGGTGCGCCCTGTCGTTGTGACTGGGGTCACTGAACGGCGACAGTTGCACGTCGATCCCACCGCGATCTGCACTTCGAGAGGAATCACTGCGATGAAGGATCTCATCTTCCTTACCGCCGCTGTCTGGTTGGCTGCCGTCGGCTACTGCTTCGGATGGAAGTTCATCCGAAACTACGGCAATTACCTGCTCGGCCTTGAATGTCTGGTCGTCGGCGTGTCCGCCACCAATTTCCTCATCGGGTCTCTACTCGGCCCCGCAGAGGGCGGCGTCGCCTACGACATCTCCTTTTTCCTCGACGCGTTCTCCCGGTCGTTCGGTTTCACGCTGATCCTCGTCATGGGCCTGATGGCCGTCACCCATCAATACAAGCCGACGATTGCCGTCGAGATCGGCGTGTTCGGGCTCGCCATCGCCGGTGGCGTGTTCCTCCGGAAGTTTCACGACGAGACGCTCCACGTCGCGCCGGCAACGTTTTATGTCGTGGTAAACGTGCTCACGACCGCGTTCCTGGCGTACTTCGTCAAGAGAGTGTGGGAGTCCGGTGCCCAAAAGCTGGCCGTCGCAACCGGTCTGGTCACCGCTGCAGCATCAGCCATTGCGATGAGCTACGACTTCTTCCCCCTCCCCTTTGACGACCAGAACCGCACGCTTTTCTACACGGCCGCTCTGATCACGTGGGGAAGCCAGGGTCCCATCTACTTTCTCGCCTACCGAGCGCTGCACAACCACAACGTGGCCACGGGCACGGAGGGAAACCGGAGCCAGAAAGCAGATGCCCGGCACAGTATCGGCTGAATCCTTACTCGGCGGCCGGACTCAGATCCGGTCGCACACCTGACATCACCAACAACATGAAAGGAATACAACGTGAGGCTGAGGTTTTCGTCCTCGCCCGTTCTCGCGGCTGCGGCGGTGGCCATGGGGGTAGCGAGCTTGTCCGCGGCGCCTGCCGTCAAGGCTGAGCCAATCCACATGGCGCCGCAGGTCTATGACAAGACTTCCCCGGACGGCTGGCAGCTCGACCTGCAGATCAAGGACGAGGTGGTGAATTCCGTTCCCAACCTTGCTGCGGCGTCCAACTCACGCGAGGCGTTTGTCACCGCGACGGCGACGGCCACGGCGACCGGTGGCGCGAGCCCGATCCAGGACAGCCTGTTCATCCTGGGCTATCAGCTGGGATGTCAATCGGACGTTTCCGCGGGTCTGGTGGTGGGCGGCACCGGTGGCGTCGCTGGTGCGGTCGGGCTTCCCCCGACCACGGTCGGTGGTAGCGCCGGCGTGGCCGGATTCTTGGAGACCATCGTCCAACCCGGCGTGATCGTCGACCTGCCGATGACCAATATGGCGCTGAGCCCCGGCAACACCGCGTCGCTCGGCGTTGACAACCTTCACGTCAAAGCCGACGCGTGCGGCGGTGACGTCAACATTCGTTCGTACGCGTACCTGCGTATTTCGACTGCCGCCAGCCACTTTTCGTACGCCATCTATGGCGATCCGATCAAGATCTGACCTCCGTCAACATGAGAAAGGAGACGTCTGTGGCACCACTCCGAATCCGTCAATGCGTCGCGTGCGGCGCGATGATCCTGGCAATGGGCTCGGCGGGCAGCGGTATCGCGAGTGCCGATCCCCCAATTCTGCCGTTCGTCCCAGGCGTGCCCGGCATTCCGTACCAGGGCGCCTACACCTACGAATTCGGCACGGGCTCATACACATATCCCCCGCACACCACCGACACCCGCGGCGTGAGAACAAGCGGGCCAACTGCTGATCCGACCCAAACCAGCGTGAGTCTGCCCAACAGCAAGCCTGGTCCTCCGGTGCCGAATCAGTCGTTCATCCTGAACTACACCAACATGCGCTACGGGGTGCAAGGCGGAATCGTGCCGCCCGACAGCGCCTCGGCCCTCTTGCAGTCCGACACCGGAACCCTGCCGGGAATGGTCTCCAGCGCAGGACCTTGGCCGCAGCCGCTGTTGGAGAGCCCCACCGGGGCGCCGCCGAAGACCGGAGTGCCCACCGGCGAGGTGACGAACGCGACCCCGCCGAGCTACCCACAACTGGAGCCACCGGCCCAGCCTGAGCCCGCTGACCAAGCCGCAACGCCCGGGCAATAGACCGCGGGTCCGGCACGCCCCGGGGCCAAACGTCGTAATCGAAGCGCGAAAGTCAACGATTTTGGTGCACCATGCACCTCTTCGCGCCAGAAACTGGTGGGCACTGCCGTGGCGGCCCCGGGCCGGCGCTGGCGACACTGGTCGTGTCAGTTGCGAGATATGCGGATTGCCAAGGCAATCCGTTACGCATCATGCCGAGCGACGGAGGAAACCATGAAAGAGCAGACCATGTCGGTACCGCAGGAGGGCGGCGCGCAGGCGGCATCAGTCGATGTCGTAGTTGTCGGAGCGGGCTTCGCCGGCTTGAGCGCCGCGGATCGGCTGTCCAGTCAGGGTGCATCAGTTCTCGTCATTGAAGGCCGTGACCGGGTCGGTGGCCGTTCCTTCACAGGCAAGGTCGCCGGGGTCAAGGTCGACCTGGGTGCGACGTGGGTTGCGCAGCGCCACACCGCGATCCGTGACCTGATGGAGCGCTTGGGGTGTTCGCTGACCCCGCAGTTCGATGAAGGCGTCAACCTCTTGTGGATGGCCGGGCAGCGTCGCCCTTGGACGGGCACCCTTCCGATGGTCGACCCGGTCGACTTGGAGGACCTGGGGCGCATCCAAGGGGAGATGACCAACCTGCTGGAAACCATCGATGTCGATGCCGCGTGGAATTCACCCAACGCCGGCGAACTCGACGCGATTTCGTTCGGCGAATGGCTCGACCAGCAGCAGGCCGTGACCAGCACTCGCGCGCTGATGTTCATCGTCACCAAGGTGCAGTGGGGCTGCAGCCCACTAGACGTGTCATTGCTGCATGTGTTGCGCTATATCCAGGCCGTGGGCGGGCTCGACCACATGCTCGCCGTCGAAGGCGGGCAGAATGAGTATCGAGTCACCGAAACCACTCAAGAGATTGCCAAGCGGCTCGCTGAGCAGCTCGGCGACCGAATTGTGTTGGACACCCGCGTTCGTCAGATCTCCCAAGACGATCACGGCGTCACGGTCTACACCGATACGGCGGTGATCAATGCCAAGTACGCCATCGTCGCGGCGGCCCCCAGCATCGGGCTTACATCGAGTACCAACCGGCCCTGCCGAAAAAGATTGAGGGACTCACGACGAGCTTTCCAATGGGCGCGCTGAGCAAGGCGTTCGTCGCCTACGACAAGCCCTTCTGGCGGTCTGAGGGGCTGTCGGGTGAGGCAGTGACCGATACCGCGCCGGTGTTCATCACCTTCGACGTCTCGCCCAGCGATGACGGGCCGGGCATCCTGATGGTCTTCTGCACCGCTCGGGTCTACGACGGCTTCGGTCCGGACGTTCGGCGGAAACTGGTGCTCGACCAGTTGGTCGACCTGTACGGCCCACAGGCCGGGAGCCCCATCGACTACATCGATCACTGTTGGGGCACAGAACCTTTCGCCCCTGGCGGCCCGCATCCGGCCGCGCCGCCCTTCGCAACGGTGAGCTACGGCGACGCCCTCACCACGCCACACGGGCGCATCCACTGGGCGGGCACGGAAACCGCAGGCGAGTGGGTCGGGACCATGAATGGCGCCATCCTGACAGGTCTGCAGACTGCCGATCAGATTGCCCAGCGACTCGGCGTCGCCTCGGCCTAGGCCCGGCCCGGCCCGGCGCATGCGACTGCGGGCGGCTATCTCGAATCGAGAGTTCTGTTGATCTGCGCTGCGATCTCGGTCATGGCTCGTAGAGTCGGGTGATAGGCCATCGGACCGTAATTCAGCGGGCTCGCGGAGAAGGTATAGCCGTAAACCCATGGATCGGCCGCGCAAATATCGTGACCCCGGGTCAGGTCAGCGGCCGATACCAGCAGTGACCCCGTCGCCCGTGCGGCCTCATCCGTCTTGGCGACAAGCGTTTTCGCCAGTTGTCGTGCCCGGTCGAACTGCTCGTCGGTGATCGGTATCTTGGCAGGACAGTATCCGGCATCGGGCAGGACGGTTGTGTAGTTGACGTACACGACCGTCGCATTCGGCGCCCGCTTGTGGGCCTCGATACCGATCTCCGTCAAACTCGCCCCGACTTGCTGAACTGCGCGGTCGACGTCCGCGTCCGACTTGGCGTCACAGACCGCGATGCGCCACGCGAACGACAACGCGCCGGGGTCCTTGGCGCATGACCAGGCGAACAGATTCGGCAAGTAGTAGATGTCATTTCCGCCCGCCGTGATGGTGATGAGCTTCGTGGTGTCGCGGACTGCATCGAGTTGAGGTGGCTGGAAGAATTGGCCGCCGTGCAGAACGTTCTGCGCCGTGGCTCCTGAACACGTCACGTCGGTCAGGCTCAGGTGACGCAACGCCGCCAACTGATGTGCGTAGTTGTGGTCGGATCTGATGCACAGCGTCGGGCTCGTCGGATCACGATCGGGCACACCGGGGCCTGCACCGAACGAACTACCGAGAGCGACGTAGTCATGGTTGCCGGCCGGCGCCCGCTTGCCCTGGTAGTAGACCATCGCAATGGCCGCACCGATCACCACCAACACGACCACGACCAACGCACCGAACACCTTCAGCAACCGCGACAACACCCTGCGCGGCCGCGACCGTGACCTGTGCTTTTCCGGCGCCGCACCGGGCTCATCCTGGGACCGTTCACGACGACCTGCACTCATTGCTACGCCCTCCAGCTCCCCAACGCCCAAGCGGGAAGTATCTCCCGGGAGAAGCGTAAGGGAGCAGCCCTGATCTGGGACGCTCGCGCCGCAGGACGGCCGGGCGGCTCGGCAGAACCGGGGTGCGATTCACACCACCGAGGCCCGCAGGTTGATGCATTTCGGTGTGGTGGCTGTCACGTGGTTCACGGCACTCTTGGGATCATCACGACGCGCCGATACCGGCACAGGAAGGAATCGACAGATGACCCTCTCAGCAAGCGGCCCGGAGTACTTCGATGTGGTCATCATCGGCGGCGGCATCTCAGGGATCGGCGCCGCGGCGTACCTCACCAAGGAGTTCCCGAGGAAGAAGGTGGCGTTGCTGGAGGCGCGCGACGCCATCGGTGGTACGTGGGATCTGTTCCGGTACCCCGGCATCCGGTCCGACTCGGACCTGCACACGTTCGCGTACGAGTTCAAGAGCTGGCGCCACGAGAAAGCGATCGCTGACGCGCCGCTGATCCTGGACTACCTCAAGGAGACCGTCGACGAGTACGGCCTCGACGACATCATCAGGTACCGCCACCACGTCGTGGCCGCCGCCTGGTCGAGCGACGACGCGCAATGGGTGCTGACGGTCGAGGTCACTGATTCAGACGGCGCGCTACGCAATGAGGTGATCAAGGCGGGGTGGGTATACGCCGGCACCGGCTACTACCGGTACGACGAGGCGTACACCCCGGAGTTCGAGGGACGGGACGACTTCGAGGGCGACATCATCCACCCGCAGTTCTGGCCCGAGGACTATGACCACTCCGGCAAGAACGTCGTCGTAATCGGCAGCGGCGCAACAGCAATCACCCTGATTCCCTCGATGCTCAAGGGCGACAACGCCGCCGACCACGTCACCATGCTGCAGCGCACACCGACGTACATCATGTCACTGCCTCGCGTCGACGCCCTGAGCCTCAAGCTCACTCGACTCCTCGGAGAACGGCGCGGCTATCTCGCGACCAGGTGGAAGAACGTATTGCTCGATTGGGTGGTCGTCGAGTTGATGACCAAGTTCCCGAAAACCGCACGGCGCCTCATCCGCCACCTCAACATAAAGGAGCTCCCAGCGGGATTCGACGTGGACCGGCACTTCAACCCGCCCTACGATCCGTGGCACCAGCGCTTGTGCCTGGCGCCCGACGGCGACTTCTTCGCCTCGATCCGCGAAGGCCGAGCGTCGGTGGTGACCGACCGGATCCGCCGGTTCACCAAGACCGGAATCGAGCTGGAGTCGGGCAAGGAGCTGCCGGCCGACCTCATCGTCACGGCGACCGGGCTGAACCTGCGCTTGTTCGGCGGCATCGACATCACCGTCGACGGTCGACCGGTCGATCTGTCCAGCAGCGTGGTGTACCGGGGGCTGATGCTGTCCGGGCTGCCGAACTGGATGATGGCGGTCGGCTACACCAAATCATCATGGACGCTGAAGATCTCGCTACTCGGCAAGAGCCTCATCGAGCTGCTCCGCCACATGGACACCCACGGATACGACACTGTCGTTCCCTATGCAGCCGAAGGGGTCGGCACGCGTTCGATTCTCGACCTCGAGGCCGGCTACATGCAGCGCGCGAAGCGTGCCCTGCCGCGTCAGGGCGACTCGATGCCTTGGCAGATGCGAAACGTATTCCTGGAGGACCGCAAGATGTACCGAGGATCGGTCATCGACGAGAATCTCCGTTTCAGCTCGCGATTGGAGCGCGAACTGGAGGACGGCCGGACAGCTTCGGCAAGTGTGGCGTCATGACGACGCTCACCGCGGTGTCCGCAGCACCGGTTCCCCCGCGCCTGACCGCTGCCGAGCTGATCCAGCGCGCCGCGTTCACGACTGTGGGCCGTGTTCCGAAAGCGATTCTCCGCAGGCTCATCCCACCGACCGTCAACGCCGACGGTGATGTGATGGAACCGGAGATCGCCCTGCTCATGCGAGTCACCGCCGCGGAGCCTGATTTCAGCGACGGTACCGTTGCCGATGCCAGAGCTGCCATGGAGAACGACTGCAGGGTGTTCGCCGACAGATCCGCAGACGCGGATGTAGCCGTCGACACCAATATCGTTCTCCGTAGCGGTATTCGGGCCAGCCTGTATCGGCCCCGGGTACGGTCCAACGGGCTGGTGCTGTTCCTCCACGGCGGAGGTTTCGTGCTCGGCAGCCGCAGCGCCTACGACTCCCCCGCCCGGCTCATCGCATCCCGCGCCGGGGTCAACGTCTTGTCGATCGAGTATCGACTGGCCCCCGAGGCACCCTTCCCCGCAGCGCCCGACGACGCCATGGAGGCATGGCAATTCGCCGTCGAGGGGTGCGCCGACTGGGGAGTCGATCCGCAGCGCATCGTGCTACTCGGTGACAGTGCGGGCGCGAATCTCTGTGCGGTGCTGTCGAATCAACTCCAACACGAGACACTTCGCCCCAGGATGCAGGTACTGATGTACCCTGTCGTCGACGCTGCGGGTGACTATCGTTCGCGCGAGGAGTTCGCGGACAACCCTGCGCTCACCGTCAAGCAGATGGACTGGTTGGCCGGGCTGTATGTAACCGATGCCCGCGACCGGTCCGACCCACGCGTGTCACCGATCCTCGCCGAGGACCTTTCTGGCGTGCCGGCAACCCTGATCACCGTTGCCGGATTCGATCCGTTGCGGGACGAGGCCATCGCATATGCCAGTCGGCTCAATAGCTTTGGAGTACCCACCCGCTTGCTTCGAGAAGGCGGCCTCGTACACGGGTACCTCTCCATGACCCAGATCAGCCCGGCGGCACGCGAAGCGGTCAACCGCGTCGCCGACGCGATCGGCCGCGCTGTGCGCTAGCGCTCCCCATAGTCGACCGCCGCGCTCGGTGGTGAAATGCAGCGGTCGGAACTTGTCGGTCCCCGCTGCAATAATGGTGTCATGCCATCGGGCGCAATATCTTTCGACCCTGACGCGGTGAGTCCTGCGCAGCGGCTGGAGGTGTTGCTCGATGAGGTGGCCGAGTTGGTCGGGCAGCGCAACGCGATCGACGGGCGCATGGTCGACATTATCTCCGAGTTGGAGCGCGACGGGTTGTGGGGCGCCACCGGTGCCCGGTCGATCACCTCGTTGGTGGCCTGGAAAACCGGTGTGACGCCCAATAATGCCGAGACGGTGGTGGCGGTGGCGCGGCGGGCCGAGGACTTCCCGCTCTGCGTGGAGGGGTTGCGGGAGGGCCGGTTGTCGTTGGATCAGGTGGGGGTGATCGCCGAACGAGCCGCTGACGGTTCCGATGCGCACTACGCCGAACTGGCCGAGGTCGCCACCGTCACCCAGTTGCGTACCGCGGTGAAACTCGAACCGCGCCCCGAACCAGTGCCACGCCCGGAACCCAAACGGGTCTTCCGCAAAGACGTGCGCGAGGATCACACCACCTACCAGATCACCCTGCCCCACGATGAAGCAGCGACCGTTGACGCGGCGATGCAATCCCATCAGGATGCACTGATCGCAGAGTGGAAACGCGACCACGAAGATGCTGATGGCGAGACCTCGGAGCAGGCGCCGCCGTTTCCGGATGCCGTGGATGCGTTCATGAGTGTGGTCGAGGCCGGCTGGGATGCTGATGTGGCGCGTCGCCCGCATGGGCAGCGCACGACCGTCGTCGTACACGTTGATCTCGACAAGAACGGGGAGAAGCCGGTTGCCGCGCTGCATTTGGGCCCAGCACTGTCGGATGACGAGCGGCGCTACCTGACCTGTGATGCCACCTGCGAGGTGTGGTTCCAACGCGCGGGGCAGGTCATCGGCGCCGGCCGTACCACCCGCACCGTCAACCGGCGGTTACGCCGCGCCCTGGAGTATCGCGATCGCTGCTGCGCCGTGCCCGGATGCGGCGCCACACGGGGTTTGCATGCCCACCACATCACCCATTGGGAGGAAGGTGGCCCGACTGACCTCGACAATCTGGTGTTGCTCTGCCCGTACCATCATCGGTTGCATCACAAGGGTGGCATCACCATCACCGGCCCCGCACACCAACTCAGCATCACCGACCCCACCGGCCAACAGCTACACCCCGGGTCCCTGGCCCGACCACCGACCACACCGCCACCCGATGTTCCGCCTTACCGCGGGCCGACCGGCGAACGCGCCGATTGGTGGTGGTACACACCCTTCCAACCGGAACCACCACCGTCGCCCAACTAACCCACCACCCGCGCCCACGCGGGCCGAATGACGCCGGCTAGTGAGATGGCTTGGGCGGCGGTCGGAGCCGGTTCGGCTCGGCTCCGGGTGGAGCCGGCAGCGGCGGCTGGGGTGGCAACGGCCCGGGCACGGGCATGACGTTCCCGCCCGGCACCGGGGTCGCAGGATCGAGGACCGCCTTGTTGTACAGAAACTGCTGATACTCCGCGGCGCCGGGCCCAGTCCAGGGCGGGTCTTTGAAACTCGCCACGCGCATGGTTCCGTCGTCGACCCGATAGCGCGTCCAGAACGGCCGCTCGGCCCCCGGAACGAAGCCATACTCGGTTTCGAACCGGATTTTCGAAACCGGATCCTGCCACGCGATCGCGGACTTGACCGGAGTTCGAGATCGCAGGGCCAGGGTGTCCCCGGTGACGAGGTCGAAATCGGCCATCGAGGGCAGACGATCGAATGCGAGCCCGCGGTTCGGGTGGTAGTGGATCTCCAGGTGCCACTCGGCGGGGTCGCCGTTGCGGAAGTTCTCCTTGAGCATCTGCCACGAGCGACCTTCGACAAATGAATGCCCACCTTGAACGGCGACACATTCGCCGGTGGCCGTGTCGCGGAAGATCGCTGCCTCACGCGACGGGTCGTCGCTGATCATCGCTTCGAAGCTCCGCTTGGCGCCTGCGTTGTCGAGACCGTACTCGACCAGTCCGGCCGGATCGGTGATGGCGCCGGGCTGTTCCGGGGTCGCCTTGTCGCGCAGCCACTCGTCGAAGCGCTTGCCCCGATCCGGGTTGTCCTTGTCGCGTGAAGCTTTCTTCCACGTCTCGTAGTCAGCCTGGAGTTTTTCCGGATCGGCGACGGCCAGGTCGGCCAGGCTGACCTCGTTCGGCTTGTCCCGGCTGGCCGTGATGATCAGATCCTTGAGTGCCGGATCCTTGATCTTGTCCAGAGCAGCCCTGAGATCGGCGGCCATGGATTCGGCATCGCCCATCGCGGTCGCGACGATCTGTGCGCCCAGTCCTGGCTTCTCACTTGCTGATTCCACCGCGGCGGTCAATTTCTTCTGTGCCGCCAGCACCTCGGCTGCTCCCGTGCCCTTGGCCACCTTGGCGATGGCCGCGGCGGCACGCGCCTCCTTGTAGGCACCGCTGACAGCCTTGAACACGGTGATCGCACCCTCGAGGGCCTTGACCTCCGCGACTCCTTCGAGCAGACCGAAAGCAAGTGCGGCGCCCAAGGAGAACAGCGACGGGTCGGTCTGCGATATCGCCTCGGCTTTTTCCATCGCGGTGCCCGATGCCGCTTCCTCCCAGAAGAAGTCCTGGAATGCGCCGTAGACGTCGACCGCAGCCATCGCCATGCCGATTCCGCCGGCGACGAGTCCGACACCCGGAATGAGTGATGCGAGAAGCAATCCTGTGCCGATGGCCGTCTTGAGCTTGCTGTCGAACTCCGCGTCCTCGTTGAGGTCCCGGATCTTGTCGTCGATCGCGGCGCTGGGGAACGAACCGGCGCCGATCGCCATCTTCCGCTTTGTGCCGTCGCGCAACGAGGGGTTGGTCCAGAACTTCTTGATCTTGTCGTCGTCGTTCATGTTGCTCTTGACGTACGCGATGTTCGCCAGCTTGTCGGCGATGTCGTGACGAATCTTCTCCTGAGCATCCATCAGCGCCGCCGTGGCAGCAGGACCGGCCGAACCGGGTTGCGCGAATTGAGCATTGGACGCCAGCTCGGCGAGCTTCGCATCATCGCGTTCGAACGACGATAGGATCGGGTACTCGCTGCACTGCTTCTGCCGCAGGTCGTGGTACTCCTTGACCGCGGGTTCCAGCGTCGTCGGCCGTACCATCTCTCCGAGAATCGGCCCCATCTTGGCATTCGCGTCCTTGGCCTTCTTCAGCTTCTGCTTGCCGTCGGCGAGGATCTTCGCGGCCCGCATCATCCCGCGGAGTTCTTCGCTCCACGGCATCGACCCCAAAATTGCGGCTTGGCCGGCGCTCATCGGAGTGGGGTTGAGGATCGACTCCTGATTGGGAAATCCGTAGCGCTTCCCCTCGGCGAGAAGACGGCTCTCGCTGGAATCCAGCATGCTGCTGACCGTCCCGAGCAGATCCTGCTGAAACTGCTTCTGCGCCGCCGTCACACCTTCGTCGACGGCCCGCTGACCTTGCTGGGCATTCGTGGCCATCGTCGGCTCGACGCTGACGGTCTGGCCCTTCGTCGCGTCCTCGTACTTGTGGATGTTGCCGCTCGGCGTGCCGTTCATGTCGGCGACGAACTCCGCCTGCCATTTGCGCTCGGCAACGAGTCCGTTGCGTCCAGCCATATCGGTCAGCAGCTTGTTCATCGCCTTCGCATCGACGCTGACGATGTCGTTGCCGTAGCGGTAATTACCGGGCGCGAGCGGCGGGCCGTCGACGAGGGCGAGGCGCTGCAGATGAGGCAGCGTGAGGACAGCCTGATTTCCGGCTAGACGTTGGAGGGCGACGAGGGCGGGAGCGTCCACGGCGTTGACCTTGGGTGCGACGTCGCTCCTGATCGCGGACAGCGGGGTGTGCGACTGGCGAGACCGATCGTGACTGCGCTGAGGCTCGGGTCGTGCCCTTGATACGGACATATCGCCCACTCCCTACGACGGCGCCTCCTCATTGTGTTGAGGGCGACGGATACCCCGCAAGGACAACGACCAATGACTGCCCCTTCGGACCTCAGAGGGACCCGAGGGATCCCGCCGAGTCACGGCTTGTTCAAGCCGCCCGCGGATGCGGTCACCCAGCTGAGTTCGGAATGGAAGATGTCGCTGTGCGCGCCCGATGGCCCGGCGTCGGCGTTCACGACGGCCGAGGCGTCCAGGTTGAACAACTGTCGTGGCTGGAAGCGGTACGGCACTCCGTCGTCGCCGAGCGGTTGCGTCACGGCCCGGTAGGCACCCATAGAGCCCATGGCACGCCAGCGGAACAGCGGATCGTCCAGACCTGCCGCGTCGTCCCCCGCCGCCGCGGAGGCCAGCGGATAGAACGTGCTCAGGGCCCGGTCATAGCGGGAGAAGCAGATCGCCACCGGCCCATCGACGCGGTTCTGGCAGCCGGCAAGAGCGCCGGACGCCTGCCGGAACGGCAGCCGATCGGCGAAGGCGAATCGTGAGTACGCCGCCTCCATCAGCGTCACAGCTTTCACCGGCGAGGGCTTGCGGTCCCGCATCCCGGCCAGGGCGTAGGACACCAGGCGACCACCGAAGCTGTGCCCGACGAGATGGAATCGCAACGCCGGGTACTCATCTGCCAACCGGTCGATCTCCGGGCCGAGCCCGTTGCGGCCGACGACACCGGCACGGTTCTTCATCTGCCAGTAGCTGAGCTGCCGCAGCGCCTCCTTCGCGCCCTGCCAGACCTTGCCGGCAAGGTCACCGAGGCCGGCCGCCCCGCCACCGTCGCCGCCGAACGTCACGCCCGCGTCGGCCAGCCGGTCACCGAACTTGGTGAACACGTCGACGGGATTGCGCTGCGGGTCGAGCATTCCGGGGGTACCCGGGGGCAACATCGCGGCCGGGTCCGCTTCTCCGTCACTGAATCCGGTGTTGGTGTGGGCATTGAACGCGCGCAGCGCCGCGAACATCTGGGTGGCGCCCACCGCGCTGGGCGGTTGGGCAAGCAGGCCGGCGATCACGTCGAGGTCCGCGCTGCCGCCCGGGAACATCTCCTTGAGGTCGGCGAGTTGGGCATCGTCGAGGGTTGGCGGCCCGGCGGGGAACGTCGGGGTCTGGGCGAGCGCGACGGCCCCCGCGGCGTCGTCGGTCTGTTCGTCGGCCTCTTCGTCGGGAAAGTCGGGGATCGGCTCGTCGCGCCACAGTTGCGATGGCCACCGCAGCCCGACGAACCCGACGGTGTACGACGGATCCAGTTGTTGGGCAAGCAGTTTGAACCACCGCTCGTAGAGCGACGTGGCAGCGGCCTCGTCGTTGTTCCAGCCGTGCGAGAAGATCACCAGGTCGGTGAGTGCGCCCGCGCGGATGCCTTCGGTGAGCTCAGCGGACGTCGCCGGATCGATGTCACCGTCGGCGTCGAACACCAGTCGAAACAGCGGTCGGCCGTCGATGCTGTCGATGTTGCCCATGGGTTTTTTTCCTTTCACCTCATACCGATTGCAGTGCGCGCAGCAGATCGACCAGACCGCCGCCCTCGAAGGCGGGATCGCGGCCGAGTGAAGTCGCGGATTCGACGAAAATGCGCTTGATGTCCTCGGGCTTGCCGATGAGTTCGCGCTGGACGGACAGGAACGCGGCGATGGCGCCGGACACGTGTGGCGCGGCCATGCTGGTGCCGCTCGCCTCGACGTAGAGCGCCACCCCGTCGGCGATCGGCGCCTCGGTCTGCTGCTGGACGCTGATCCGGTTCTTGCCCGCGGCAGCTGAGGTGATCCGCTCCCCTGGCGCCACCAGATCCGGCTTGCGTCTGCCGTCTCCGGTGGGCCCTTTGGACGAGAAGTACGAAACCCCATAGGTGTGCGGAGCGTCGCGATGCGTCGCCCCGACGGTGATGGCGCGTTCGGCGTTGCCCGGATCGTTGATCGTCATGTCGGCGCTGAACTTGGTGACGTCACTGGCGAACAGCGGGTTCAACGACACGTAACCGGTGTTGCCGGACGCCACGACGACCACGACGCCCGAGCGCACGGTTTTGTCGACCTCCAGGCACAGCGGGCTCTGTCCGCAGGCGAACCACTCGGCGGCGAATTCGTAGCCCAGGCTCAGATTGACCCCGTGGATGCGCGGCATCCGCTCGCTCTGCGCGTTCACGTCGCGGACGTAATCCAGCGCGCGCATCACGCGACTGACGCGCGACGTCTGATCGCCTGGGCCGAGGACCTTGAGGCTCACCAGCTTTGCAAGCGGGGCCATCCCGGCGAGCTTGCTCACGTCGGTCACCGTGCGCTGCTGCAGGATCGGGTCGTCACCCTCCGGCGACCCGACGTTGAAGCGTTTCTCGGCGACGTAGACATCCTCGGGCTTGAACCCCACCAGGCCTCCGGCGATGATCCCGGCGACGTGCGTGCCGTGCCCGTCGTCGTCGATCAGGGCGGAGGCCACCTGCTCGCCGGCCGTGAAGTCGCGGTGCAGGTCGGCCACCGCAGGATCGGACAGGGTCTGATGCCCGATGAAGTGCGGGTGGTCGGCCGCGATGCCGGAATCGACCACTGCCCACACGATTCCGTCGCCGAAGCTGTCGAACGCGCGCTGCGCGGGGATGGCCTTGATCGTGGCCGCGGACGCGTCGATGAGCGGGTGGGTGTCGAAGTCGGGCCAGATCCGGTAGACGGCCCGCGCCGGCCAGCGCTGTGGCACCGCGTCGGCGGACACCAACCCCTCGATCTGTCCGGTGGTCAGGTCTCCCACCAGGTACTGCCCGGCGACAGGCACCGGCACGCCCGCACCGTCGACCAGTCGCCACAGGTCGCGGACCCGTCGGATCGCCGCGGCCGTGCCGTCGGCGTACCGCAGGTTCAGCTCGATCATCACAGGCCACAACGCATCCCGTGCCGCGGCGGCGTCCCCGCCGGGAGGGACGACGAACTTCGCCCGCAGCGGCGGGGTGATCACCCCGGCGAGTAGTGCGTCGCGGCCCGGCCCGGCGGAAGGCGTCGCGGATGCGGCCGGAAGCGCCCGTTCGTCGGTGGCCAACGCCGACGCGCAGGCATCGTCGACACCGTCCCGACCCGTAGCGGTCAACTGCACGGCCTGGGCGGTCGGCGCGACGACCCCGGCGCCCAGGAGCTGGTCGACGGCCCGGTCGACTTCGCCGTGCCACCGCGGGCTTCCGTCGACGCAGGGCCGGTCCTGCGCGGTGAATCGGGAGGCGAAGCGGGCGGCCACCGCCTCGCGGATGTGCTGCGGGTCGGCAGGCATCTCGAGCGAGTCCAGGTGGCCGAGCGCGCAATGCACCCGGTCGGGCCATGGATCGTCGGCTGTGGTCACCGCGTTACCTCTGGCATCGCACCGGTCTCAATCCGACAGGTGCCGGTCGTGGTCCCAGCGCTCAAGCCAGCGCTGCAGGTCGTACACGCCGAGCGCCGCGGTGATCAACAGCAACACCGGCAGTGCGGCGAGCCACGCCATCATGATCGAGCCGATTCTCGGTCGGTCGAGGTCACAGACATCTCGGACATCTCCGATACTCCCCTCAGCAAGTTCTGTTGCCGATACCAGGAAACGTACGACCCGGCGGATATGTCTGACACGAGTGGCGCACTACTCCAGTTCGAACAGCACTACCCCATTGCTCACGCAAGTAGTCGCGCAGTGCCACTGGCGACTGGCTCGGTTCGAGTAGCGCACTACTCGTGCCTTTCCCCGGCTGCTACGGCAACATTCCTGGCGTGCGCGGATGGGGAGACGGAATATGGTGACCACGGCTCGACGCCCGAACTGGTTGGCCACCGTCGCCGCCCGGTTCGCCCAGCGGGTGGATCAGACTGTCGGCTGGTTCCGGCTGCCCACGGTGCTGGGCCTCGGTGTGCTCATCGGCTTGCGCCACCAGTTGCGCACCCAGAACCTCTTCGACGCCGGCCCGGTTCCCGATCCGGGCGATGACGGCCCGTCTGCTTATCTCGTCGCCCGCACACGCAACGGCAGGCACAACGATCTCGGCAGCCCCCAGATGGGAGCGTTGGGCTGCCGGTTCGGGCGCAATGTCCCGCCCGCCCATCAGTATCCGGAGAGCGCGACGCGACTCCTCGAGCCCAACCCCCGGCTGATCAGCCGGACACTGTTGGCACGAACCGAGTTTCAACCCGCCACCACCCTCAACGTGCTGGCCGCCGCGTGGATCCAGTTCGAGGTGCACGACTGGTTCAGCCACGGTACTGTCACCTCCCAACCGTGGATCGTGCCGCTGGCCGACGACGACCCGTGGCCGCAGCGACCCATGCGGGTCGACCGGACCGCGCCGGACCCTCATCCCGATCCGGTCGGCCCCACCACGTTCACCACCCAGGAGACCCATTGGTGGGACTCATCGCAGATCTACGGCACCACACCGGCATTCGCGAACGCGCTGCGGTGCCCGGAAACCGGGCGACTGCGTATCGACGACGCGGGCCTGCCGCCTCCCGACGTGGAGGCCACGGTCGATCTGACCGGCACCGCGGCCAATTTCTGGGTCGGCCTGGCGCTGCTGCATTCGCTGTTCATGCACGAACACAACGCGATCCGCGACAGGCTGGCCGACGCGTACCCACAGCTGTCACCGCAGCAGCTCTACGACAAGGCCCGGTTGGTCAATGCCGCGCTGATGGCCAAGATCCACACCGTCGACTGGACCCCCGCGATCATCGCGCACCCCACCACGGTCGCGGCCATGCGGGCCAACTGGTTCGGGTTGCTCGGCGAAGGGTTCGCGCGCCGGTTCGGCCGGTTGACCAGCAGCGTGCTGCTGCACGGGATCCCCGGCTCACCCACCAACCACCACGGCGTCCCGTACGCGCTCACCGAGGAGTTCGTCGCGGTGTACCGGATGCATCCGTTGATCCCCGACACCTTCACGTTCCGTTCGGCCAGCGACGACCGCGTGCTCAGCGAGCACGAACTGCCGGACCTGACCGTCGAAAACGTCCGGGCCCGGCTCGCCGAGACGTCGATGACCGACCTGCTGTACTCGTTCGGCCGCGCCAATCCCGGTGCCCTGAACCTGCACAACTATCCACACCACCTGCAGCATCTGCAGCACATAGACGGTGAGCTCCTCGATCTGGCCACCATCGATCTCATTCGATCGCGGGAGCGAGGGGTCCCGCGATACAACGAGTTTCGACGGTTGTTCCGGCTCAAGCCTGCGGCCAGTTTCGAGGAGCTCACCGGCGAGACCACCCTGGCGGCCGAGCTGCGGGAGGTCTACGACGACATCGAGTTGGTAGACCTCATGATCGGCCTCTACGCCGAGCCGAAGCCACCCGGTTTCGGCTTCAGCGACACCGCGTTTCGGGTTTTCATCCTGATGGCGTCCCGCCGGCTGGAAAGCGACCGCTTCTTCACCGACAGTTTCCGCAAGGAGATCTACACCGAGGTCGGGATGGCATGGATCCGGGACAACGACATGCGCTCGGTGCTGTTGCGCCACCACCACGAACTCGGACCTGCGCTCAAAGGCGTGCGCAATCCATTCACACCATGGAACCCGGTCGGCGCCTCATCGCCGAGAAAGGCCACGCCACGATGACTGCTGTCGACGAATCGATGTTCGTCCGGTACCACGACGATCTCGAACAGCCCAGACCCGACGAGGCCGAGGACATCGCCAAGATCGTCGAAGCGCTGCACAAGAACAATGTGCGGGCGTACAAGAAGTTCAAGCACGGGCTGCGCGATGCGCACGCCAAGAGCCACGCGATCCTGCGCGGCGAGCTGACCGTATATCCGGACCTGCCGCCGTCCCTGGCCCAAGGCTTGTTCGCCGAGCCGCGGACATACCCGGTGATCGCCCGGTTGTCGACCACGTCGGGTGTTCTGCGCAGCGACCGCGTGCGCGGTGTGCGCGGCCTGGCGATCAAAGTACTTGGCGTGCAGGGCCCGCGGGCCCGGGCCGGCGACGACGCCACCACGCAGGACTTCATCATGGTGACCCACCGCGAGTTCCTGTTCGCCGACGCCCACGACTATCTGGTGAAGGGCATGCCGACCGCCACGCTGCTGGCCCGGTTGCCCGACAGCGTGATGGCCGTCGGCAGCGACATCCTGGCCGGGCTCAAGCGGATCGGCGTACCGATTCCCGCCAACGTGGCGGTGTTCGTGGCCGCGAACCGGCCCATCCTGGGCGAGACGTTCTACTCCTCGGCGCCTATCCGCTACGGCGACTATGTGGCGAAGCTGCGCTACGCACCGCTGTCCGACGATGTCAAAGCCCTTGAGGACCAGCTGCTTCCGAAGGACGCCGGCCAGGACGCACACCGGGACCTGATCATGGACTTCCTGGCCACCCACGCAGCCGAATACGAGCTGAGCGTCCAGCTGTGCACCGACCCGAAGACCATGCCGATCGAGGACGCCACGGTGGCCTGGCCCGAAGAAGCCTCACCGCACCGCCCCGTCGCGAAAATCGTCTTCGGCCCGCAGAACCCGGCCGGTCCCCAACGCCGCGCCTTCGGTGACGACGTGCTGTCGTTCAACTCGTGGCGGGGCTTGGCCGCACACCGCCCCCTCGGCTCGATCAACCGGCTGAAAAAGGATGTGTACGACGCCTCTTCGATCTACCGGCACGAAGTGAACCGGGCTCCCAGCCTCGAACCGACCGATATCGCCCAACTCCCGGATTCCTGATCCGCAAACACCGAAACCTTTGCCCCATGCCTGCCATCGAGCGCCAGCAACCGAAGTGCCACATCGCGGACAACGCCCACGGCAGCGGTATCCGCCACCGGCACTTAGACTGTGCGTCCATGCCCGGGTATTGGCAGTTGCTGGACCGGCCCGCGGAACATGCGGCCATCCGCTCTGCGCTCAGCAGTACGGACAGTTGCGGCGTCGTACTCGTGGGGGCGGCCGGTGTCGGCAAGACCACCCTGGCGCGCACCGTCACGTCTTCGATGGACACGAAGGTGCACTGGACCGCGTGCACGGAGTCCTCCCGCAGCATTCCGCTGGGCGCCTTCGCGTCCTGGGTGCGGCCGTCGGCCTCCCGCGACCCGATCGCGCTACTCGGGTCCGCGCGGGAATCCCTTGTCGCCGAGGGCGACACCATCGTCGGCATCGATGACGCGCATCTGCTGGACCAGTTGTCGGCGACGCTGCTGCACCAGATCGCCGTCGAGCGCGCCGGCCGGGTGGTGGCCACCGTGCGCACGGGCGAGCCGGTACCCGATGCGGTCACCTCGCTGTGGAAAGACGGCTATCTGGAGCGCCTCGAACTGCGCCCGTTCAGCAAGGAACAGAGCATCGCGCTCATCGAGACCGTGCTGGGCGGCACGCTGGAGGGCCTCAGCGCCGACGTGATGTGGGAGTCCTCGGGCGGCAATCCCCTGTTCCTGCGCAACATGGTCGAAGGTGCAGTGGACGCCGGGACACTCACCGAGGTCAACGGCGTGTGGCAGTTCCGCGGCCCCACCGTCATCCCGTCCGGGCTCGCCGAGCTGCTCGACGAGCGCCTGGCGCACGCCGGCACCGAGGTGCTGCATGCGCTGAAACTGCTGTCGCTGTGCGAACCGCTGGACATCGACGCGCTGGCCGAGCTGGCGGGCGAGGACGCCGTGGACGGGGCCGAGATGCGCGGCCTGATCCGCATCACCGAGGACGACCGGCAGGTCAACGCCCGGTTCAGCCATCCGCTGTTCGGCGAGGTGGTCCGCAGGCGCGTGGGCACCGCGTCGGCCCGCAAGCTGCGCGGCAACATCGTCGGGATCCTGCGGCAACGCGAACTCGACTCGGCCGCAAGCAGAATCCGGCTCGCGCAGCTGTGCGTCGACAGTGATCAGTCCGCCGACGCCGACCTGTTGATCACCGCGGCCAAGGATGCGGTGTTCCTGTCCAACCTTCCGCTCGGTGAACGGCTGGCCCGCGCCGCGTTCGACCGGGGCGGCGGACTTCCCGCGGCCGAGCTGCTGTCCCGGGCGCTGCTGTGGCAGGGCCATCCCGCCCAGGCCGACAACGTGCTGGCCCGGTTCTCCCCCGACGAGCTCGACGAGCTGCAACTCGTGCAGTGGGGCATCCCCCGGTTGTCCATCCTGTTCTGGTCCATGGGCGACGTCACCCGGGCCGAGCGGTTGCTGGAGCTACTGCGCTCCCGCGTCACGCACCCCAGCCTGCGGCTCGTGGTGGAGGCCACCGGATCGGCGATGGCGGTGCACGAGAACAAGATCACCAGCGGGCTGGCGGCCGCCGAACAGGTGCTGGCCGACCCGGCCGCACCCAAACAAGCTGTGGACTTCGCCGCGCTGGGCGCGGGTCTGGCCATGCCGGTGGCGGGCCGGGGCACCGCATTCGAACCGATAGCCGCGCGCTGCCGCGCCGAGCGCAAATCCACCGACGGCATGATCCGTCTGATGGTCCACTACGGTGACGTGCTCGCGTTGACCCACCTCGGTGAGCTCGACCTGGCCGAGCAGCGGGCCGCCGAATACGCCGAATTCTCCACTGCCGGACAGTTTGTCGGCTGGGCGATCGCGAAGATGATGACCGGTCTGGTGGCCACCTACCGCGGCCACTTCCGCGACGCGATCACCGTGCTGGAGCAAGCGCTGGCCGCGTTGAACGCCGAATCGTCACTGCCGTGGCAGCTGGTCGGCCGACTGTTGCTGGCCCGCGCGTATGCCGCGGTGGGCAACCCCGAGCAGGCCGAACGCGTTCTCGAGGACGCGACCGAGCACTCGGGTCCCCATATGGCACTGCATGATCCGCAGTGGACCATCGCCAAGGCCTGGGTGGCCGCCGCCAAGGGTGGGCATCGCTCGGCCATCGACCTGGCCCGCGCGGCCGCCGACGCCGCGCATTCGTCGGGCCAATTCGCGGTCGAGGCCGAGGCCTTGCACCACGCCGCACGTTTCGGCGACCGCACGGTCACCCGCCGCCTGGAGGCCCTCGCCGGCCGCATCGACGGGTCGCCGGCAGCTCTCTACGCCAGACATGCCGCCGCCGTGGCCGCGGCTGATCCCCGCGAGCTCGACGCGGTGTCGGAGGCATTCGAGCAGGCCGGCCTGAACCTGTCGGCCGCCGACGCCGCCGCGCAAGCCGTCCCGCTGCACGACCGGGCCGGCCAGCGCCGCCGCAGCACCGAATCCGCGGCGCACGCCCTGCATCTGGCTGCCCGCTGCGGCGGTGCGGCCACGCCCGCCATCCGGTCGGCGGCCCGGCCATTGCCGGTGACCGCCCGGGAGCGCGAGATCGCCGGCCTGGTCGCCGGGGGCCTGTCGAACCGCGACATCGCCGAGCGTCTCACCGTATCCGTGCGCACGGTCGAGGGCCACATCTACCGGGCCTGCATCAAGCTCGGCGTGGCCGACCGCGACCAACTGGCCAAGATCGTGTGGAGCGATCCGGGCCAGTAGGGCTCAGTACACGTCGCGCACATAACGCTTGTCGGCGACCAGTTCCCGCTTGTAGTCGTGCGCGGCCTCGTCCGACATGGAGCCGTGCGTCCGGATGATCGTGCCCAGCGCCGTATCGACGTCCCTGGCCATCCGGGAGGCGTCGCCACACACATAGAAGTGGGCGCCGTCTTGCAGCCAGCGCCACAGCGCAGCGCCGTGCTCAAGCATCTTGTGCTGCACGTAGATCCGCCGTGCCTGATCGCGAGAGAACGCCAAATCGAGCCGCGTGAGCAGGCCGTCGCGCAGCATCGCATCGAAATCGTCGCGGTAGTAATAGTTCTCGTCGCGGTGCTGGTCGCCGAAGAACAACCAGTTGCGTCCGCGGTGGCCCAGCGCCCGGCGCTCTTGCAGGAAGCCGCGAAACGGTGCGACACCGGTGCCCGGACCCACCATGATCATCGGGGTGTCAGCCTCCGGCGGCGGCCGGAAATGCGGTGAGCGTTGCAGGAACACCGCGGCCGCAGCGGCCCGGTCGGCCAGGAAGGTCGAGCACACCCCGCTGCGGACGGTCCCGTCGGCACCGCGATACCGGACCACCGACACCGTCAACTGCACCTCGTGCGGGCTGACCAGTGGGCTCGACGATATCGAATAACTGCGTGGGGTGAGCCGCACCAAGACGTCCTGCCACTGTTCGGGGGTGGCACGGGTGGCGAACTCTCTGACGACGTCGAGCCCGTTGCGGTTGGCCAGCCAGGTGTCGAGCCGGTCGCGAGATCCCTTGAGGACCTTGGCGGCCGAGCGGTCAGCAGCCGACTCCGCGACGAATGCCAGGAGGTTCGGCGTGACGCGGCAGATGTCGTAGGACGTGATCAACGCGTCGCGCAACGACTGCTCGGTGGCGTCGACCTCGACGACCGCGTCGGGATTCAGCGCGGTGGCCGCCAGCCAGGCGTCCACCACCGCCGGGTCGTTACTGGCGTAGACCCCGAGTGAGTCGCCCGCCGCGTAGCTGACGTCGTAGTCGGAGATGTCGAAACCGAATTGCCTGACCTCTTTCTGTGAGGTCGGGGCGGTCAGCACCGTGTTGCGGACCAACGCCGCCAGAATCGGCTTGGCCCTGGTGAATTCGTCGGGCTCGGTACGGATGATGGTACGGGTGCCACCCGCGAGTCGTGCGGCGGGACCGCCCGCCGGCGCGTCGCTCTCACCGGCGATCAGCGCGGTGACGGTGTCGGCCCAGCGCTGCTTGGGTTCGTCGTCATAGGCCTCGCACTCCGTGCGGTCGAGCAACCGGGTGGCACCCAGATCGGCCAGGCGCTCGTCGAGGGATCTGGCGTGGCCGCAAAAGCTGTCATAGGCGCGGTCACCGATACCCAGGACCGCATAACGGATCCCGGCGAGATTCGGCGCGTCCGAGGCCTGCAGCCTGCTCCAGAAATCCGAACCGTTGTCCGGCGGGCCGCCGTCGCCGAAGGTGCTGGTGATCACCAGCACATCGCGGGCAGTCGCGAGATCGGACAACGCCAGATCATCCATGCCGATCAGTGCGGCGCCGGTCAACCGGCCGGCCAACCGGGCCGCGAACTCCTCGGCGTTGCCGGTCTGGGAGGCCCACAACACCAACGGTCCTGACGTGCCCGGCACCGCCGCCGGCGCACCGGACGCGGCGGGCCCGCCGGCAGCACGCGAATAGCGTCCCGCCAGCACCCCGTCGACCCACAACCGCACCGGGGTACTGACCGGTGCCGATTCCGGCAGCACCGGCACCCCGGCCGGACTGTCACCGAGACCGGTGAAAAACCCTGACAGATAGATCTTCTCGGGTTCAGAGAGACTGGGCTGGGCCGTCGCGGTCAGGCCGATCTCCGCGGCGACCGGGTGCGCCGGTGCGGTGCTCGCCACCGAAAGCACGGGCCGCAGGCTCACGGCGCAGGCCTTGAACTCGGGCTGCAGCGAGTCCGGGTCGACGGCGTCGTTGGTCAGAGCGTTGATAGTCAGGTATTCCCCGTGTTCGTCGTTCCAGTGAAACGGCACAAAGCAATTGCCGGGACGGACCCGGTCGGTGAGCACCGCGGGCAGCACCGCCCGGCCCCGCCGCGACGACAATTCGACCGATGCCCCTTCGACGATGCCGAGTTGCTGAGCGTCGGCGGGATGGATCTCCACGAAGGGCCCCGGATTGAGCTTGGTGAGCTTGGCGACCTTGCCGGTCTTGGTCATGGTGTGCCACTGGTGCTGCAACCTGCCGGTGTTGAGCATGAACGGGTAGTCAGCGTTGGGCAATTCCGCCGGGTCCAGGTGCGGGCGCGCGTGGAACACCGCGCGCCGCGACACCGTCGCGAAGGCCAGCCGGGGCCGGTGGCCGTTCTCGTCGATGAACAGGTCCTGGCTGATGCCGTCGTTGAGGTACCGGATGGGGTGCCGGTCGTCCCCACCGGTCGGGGCGTCCGCCGGCGGGCACGGCCACTGCAGCGGCGCCTGCCGCAGCCGGGCGTAGCTGGCTCCGCGTAGGTCGTATCCGGTCTTCGGGTTGGCGAATCCGCGGATCTCGTCGAAGATCTCTTCGGCGCTGCTGTAGCTGAATTGCTCGGCGAACCCCAGTGCAGCCGCGACACCACAGATCAGCTGCCAGTCCGGCCTGGCGTCTCCCGCCGGAGGTAGCGACGCGGACAGCAACGTCAAGTTGCGCTCGGAATTGACGGTGACACCTTCGGATTCGGCCCACAGCGCGGCGGGCAGCAGAATGTCGGCGTAGTGATTGGTGGCGGTGGACCGGTAGGCGTCCTGCGCGATCACCAGCTCGGCCGCCTCCAGACCGTTGATCACGGTCTTGCGGTTGGCCACGCTGGCAACGGGATTGGTGCAGATGATCCAGCACGCTTTGATCCGACCCTCGCCCATCTCCTCGAACATGCCGACCGTGCCGGGCCCCACCTCGGAGCGGATGGTGCCCGGCTCAAGCCCCCACTGTCCCTCCACGAATGCCCGGTCCTCGGCCGAGAAGACCGCGCGCTGACCGGGCAAACCCGGCCCCATATAACCCATTTCGCGGCCGCCCATGGCGTTGGGCTGGCCGGTCAGCGACATCGGGCCGCTGCCCGGCCGGCAGATCGCGCCGGTGGCCAGGTGCAGATTGCAGATGGCGTTGGTGTTCCAGGTGCCGTGCGTGCTCTGGTTGAGGCCCATGGTCCAGCAACTCATCCACTCCCGCGCCTCGGCGATCATCCGTGCGGCGGTGCGGATGTCGGCTTCGGGTATGCCGGTGATCTCGGCCACGCGCGCGGGCGGGTAATCGGCCAGGAACTGCGGCATCGCCTCCCAGCCCTCGGTGTGCTCGGCGATGAACTCATGATCGATCGCGCCGTCGGCCAGGAGCAGGTGCAGCAGACCGTTGAGCAGGGCCACATCGGTTCCCGGATTGATCTGCAGGAACAGGTCGGCCTTCTCGGCAGTGGCGGTGCGGCGCGGGTCCACCACGATGAGCTTGGCGCCGGCCTTGAGCCGGTCGGCCATCCGCAGGAACAGGATCGGGTGGCAATCGGCCATGTTCGAGCCGATCACGAAAAACAGGTCAGCGCAGTCGAAGTCGGCGTACGAGCCCGGAGGCCCGTCGGCGCCCAGCGATTGCTTGAAACCCGTTCCGGCGCTGGCCATGCACAACCGGGAGTTCGATTCCAGGTGGCGCGTGCGCAGATATCCCTTGGCAAGCTTGGTGGCCAGATACTGGGCCTCCAGCGACAGCTGACCCGAAACGTACAGCGCGACAGCGTCCGGACCGTGCGCGTCGATGATGGCGCGCAGCCTGGAGCCCGCCTCGGAGATCGCGTCGTCGACCGGGATGGGCAGCAGTTCATCGTCGCGGGTGGAACGCAGCAACGCCGACCGCAACCGGTCGTCATCAGCGGCCATCATCTCGGCGTGGGTCAGGCCTTTGGTGCACAACCGGCCGAAGTTCGCCGGGTGCAGTTTGTCCCCGGACACCCGGGCGATCACCGTGCGGTCGCCATCGACTTTGGTGGTGACCTCGATGCCGCAGCCGACACCACAGTACGAACACGCGGTTCGGGTGGACGTGCCATCTGCCATGCGGCCATGATCAGCCGCGCCTGTTCCGGTGGCTTTCCCCGCACGTTATCGCGACGAAAACTGGTCCTCACCACGCCCGGTGCGCCGCGGTGAGGATGGTTTGCCCAGTTCAGCGCCACATAGGCGAGAAGCTCACGCCCCTTCGGGTTTGACCGCGAGCACCGGCTTGGGGCATTCCAGCAGCAATTGTTGCGCGACGCTGCCGAGCAGCAGCTTGCCGACCGGACTGCGGTGACGGATGCCGATCACCAGCAACTCGGCATCGGGCCGGTCGACCGCGTCGAGCAAGGCTGTGACCGTGTCGACGCCGACCGGGCGCTGCAGCTCGAACTCCACCCCGCTCGCCCTCAGCTGCTCCTCGACGTCGTGAATCTCACCGGTGCGGGCGAACCGGGTGTCGACATAGGCGTCCCCGGAGGTCGCGTTGATCACCAGCAGTCCGGTATCGCGCCGTCTCGCCTCGGCGATGGCGTGCTCGAGGGCGGCCCGGCCGAAGGGATCTGCGCTGTAGCCGACGACGATCATGATTGGGCTGCCTTCGCTTTCTGATCCGCGTCGTCCTCGACGATCAGCAGGGTCTCCTCGCTGCGGTGCATCAGCTTGAGCACCAACGGCACCAGCAGCAGAACCGCCATGAGCACGTAGGTGACGATCGCGACCGGTTCGGTGAACAAGCTGCTCCAGTCACCGCCGCCGAGTTGCAGGCTCTGACGCAGCTGCCGTTCGATGCGTGGGCCCAGGATGACGCCGATGATCAACGGCAACACCGGCAATCCGAAGCGTCGCATCATGAGGCCGAGCAGTCCGAACACCAACAGCAGCGCGAGGTCCAGCGGTTGCACGTTGACCGCCAGCGCACCCAGGGTCGCGAAGAACAGGATGCCCGCGTACAGGTAGGGCCGCGGCGTGCGCAGCAGTTTTGCCCAGAGCGGCGCCAACGGCAGGTTGAGCACCAGCAGCAGGAAGTTGCCGATGAACAGGCTCGCGATGAGCGTCCAGATCAGCAGCGGTTCCTTCTCGAAAAGCGTTGGCCCGGGCTGGATTCCGTACGACACGAACGCTGTCAGCATGACCGCCGCGGTGGCGTTGGTGGGCAGGCCCAGCGACAGCATCGGCACCAATGTGCCTGCGGCAGAGGCATTGTTGGCCGCCTCCGGCCCGGCCACGCCTTCGATCGCCCCCTTGCCGAACTCCTCGGGATGCTTCGAGAGCTTCTTCTCGGTGATGTACGACAGGAACGTCGGCAGCTCGGCACCGCCTGCGGGCAGCGCACCGAACGGGAACCCGTAGGCCGTGCCGCGCAGCCACGGCTTCCACGACCGGCCCCAGTCCTGCTTGCTCATCCAGGGCCTGCCGACGGGGATCACGTCGGCCGGGCGCCTGCGCAGATGCGCGGCGACCCACAGGGCCTCGCCGAGCGCGAAGATCGCCACGGCGATCACCACGATGTCGATGCCGTCGGACAGCAGCGGCAGCCCGAACGTCGCGCGGGGCTGGCCGGTGAGGAAGTCGATCCCGACGACGCCGATCGCCAGGCCGAGAAACAGCGATATGGCGCCGCGCAGCTTCGACGCACCCAGCACCGCGGTCACCGCGACCAGGGCGAACAGCATGATCGCGAGGTATGACGGGGCACCGAGCGTGACCGCGAAGCGCGAGATCGGTGGCGCGAACGCCGCCAGCAGCGCGGTGCCGATCGCCCCCGCGACGAATGATCCGATGGCCGCGGTGGCCAGAGCCTGGGCCGCCCTGCCTGCCTTGGCCATCTTGTTGCCCTCGATCGAGGTGATCACCGACGACGACTCGCCCGGGGTGTTCAGCAGGATCGACGTGGTCGACCCGCCGTACATCCCGCCGTAGAAGATGCCCGCGAACATGATGAACGCCGCGCTCGGGCTGACGTTGTAGGTCACCGGCAGCAGCAGCGCCACGGTCATGGCCGGGCCGATGCCCGGCAGGACCCCGACCGCGGTGCCCAGCAGCACGCCGATGCAGGCGTACAGCAAGTTCATCGGGGTGGCGGCCTGCTCGAACCCCTGCAGCAGCCAGTCGAAGTTCTCCATCACAGAATCCCGTCCAAAATGCCTGCGGGCAGCGGAATTCCGAGCCCGGAGTAGAACCCGTAGAAACTCAGCACCGACAGCACCGCGCCGATCGCGATGTTGCGGACGTAGTGCCGGTTACCGAGGATGGTCGCGGCCCCACCGAAGAACAGCGCCCCGGCGATCGCCCAGCCCAACGGCTTGACCAGCACGATCAGCAACACGAACAAGCCCACGAGCAGCCCGACGGTGCGCCAGTCCCCCGGCGAATTCGGGTCGACATCCTCACCGGCATCGGCCTCACCGACCGATCCGCGGGGTATCGCGATCGCCAGGATGACGGCCAGCACGATGAGCACGACGCCGATGGCCACCGGGAAGAACCTGGGCCCGATCGGATCGACCTTCGCGAAGCCCGCGGTCAGCGTCAGCGCGTCGAAGATCAGGTAGGCCCCGACCGCGATCATCACCACACAGACGAGGTATTGGGCCTTGTCGACCGGTCTGGCGCCTTCATTCGCTTGCGGTTCTGGTGCGGCGGTCATATCAGTCCCAACTCGGTGAGTGTCGACGAAACGCGTTCGTCCTGGTCCTTCAAGAACTGTTCGAACTGCTCACCGGTGACGAACGCATCGGTCCAACCGTTCTTCACCAGCGCCTCCTTCCACTGCTGCGTGGCGTGCAAATCCTCGAGGGCCTTCACCATGGCCTTCTTCGCGTCATCGGAAATGCCCGGCGGCGCAAGGACTCCGCGCCAGTTCGCGAAGGTCAGGTCGATACCCGACTCTTTGAGCGTCGGGGCGTCGACGCCCTTGACCCGCTCGTCGCTGGACACCGCAAGCACTCGCAGTTGTCCGGCCTCGATCTGGTCGATGAGTTCACCCGGGCTGGAGGTTCCGACGGTGATCTTCTTGCCGAGCAGCGCGGTCAGCAGATCACCGCCGCCGTCGTAGGTGACGAAGTTGACCGATTTCGGCTGAACGCCAACGGCCTTGGCCAGCTCCATCGGGAACAGGTGGTCGGGGCCGCCGGGTGACGAGCCGCCTCCGATGGTGACCTTCGACGGATCGGCCTTCCACGCCGCGACGAGATCGCCGATCGTCTTCAACGGCGAATCGGCGGGCACGAAGACCGCGCCGGGATCCTCGATCAGCTTCGCCAATGCGGTTGCGTCAGAAGCCTTTACCCGCGATCCATTGGTGTAGGTGGCACCGACCACGCCGAGACCCATCGTCATCATGAGGTCGTCGTTGCCCTTTTCGTTCATCAACCGTGCCATGGCAACCGTGCCGCCGGCGCCGATCACGTTGAAGACCTCGATCCGGCCGGTGATGTCGGTGTCCTCCATGATCTTCACCGCAGTACGTGCCGTCAGGTCATAGCCGCCGCCCGGGCTGTTCGGCACCATCATCCGCAGCCGGTGCAGCCCGCGTGCGTCGTCGTTGCGGGTCACCCCGCAGCCGGTCAGCGTGAGCGCCGCGACCAACATCACGATCACCCCGAGCACCGCCGCCAGGTGTCCTCGTCGACACGTCATCAACCCGTCCCCAATCACTTGTGATGCTCAGCAATACTGAATCGTGACGTGACCCAGGTCACTGATGAGTTCGCAAAGGAAGTATTGGTCATTGAGTTCACGCTCGGCGATGGTGCGCCTGCTGCGGGGCCGGAGCCTCGCCGGCCAGTTCCTGGCCTTCCAGCTGTTGGTGGTCGCAGTGGTGCTCGTCGCCGTCGCGGCCGTGTCGGTCGCGCAGTCCACGCGGGAATTCCGCGACGTTCGGGGCCAACGCATGATCGCGGTGGCAGAGAACATCGCCTCGACACCGATCGTGCGGGACCGTTATGACGACCCGTTCGCCGCGGCCATCCTCGCGCCCGACGTGGATCGGGCCGTCGCCCTCTCAGGAGCCGAACTGGCCGAGATCATCGACCCCACCGGCACGGTGCGCGCGTCGTCGGATCCCCAGCGCCTGGGCAAGCGGATCGACCTGGGCCCCACCCGCGCCGACGAAGGCCGGGCGTGGTTCGGCGACAGCGATGTCGATGGCGCGCACAGCCTGGTCGGCCAGGTACCGATCCTGGCGCCCGACGGCGATGTACTGGCCATCGTCTCGGTGAGTGAACGGTATCCCTCGGTGTGGCAGCTGCTGGGCGGGGCCGGCGAGCGCCTGCTGATCTATCTCGGCATCGGCGCGGCGCTCGGCCTCGTCGCGTCGTGGCTGCTGTCCCGACGGATCAAGCGGCACACCCGCGGCCTGGAGGTCACCGAGATCGCCGGCCTGGCCGATCACCGAGAAGCGTTGCTGCACAGCATCCGCGAGGGTGTGGTGGCGGTCAGCACCGACGGCGCCATCACCGTGCTCAACGACAGCGCCCAGGAGTTGCTGGGCCTCGACGACAGCGCGGTGGGCCGCCGGGTGGACGACGTCGGCCTTGACCCGACAGTCGCGGGATTCCTGCTGGAAGGGGCCGCGGGCCGCGACGAGGACGACGTGATCATCACCACCAGAACACGGGTCCTTGCGCTGAACCGGCGCGCGGCGAGCAGCCAGGGCCAGCGCATCGGTACCGTCACCACCATGCGCGACAGCACCGAACTTGCTGCGCTGCAGGCACAGTTGTCGTCGCACCGCAGTGTGACCGACACGCTGCGGGCGCAGACCCACGAGTTCGCCAACCAGTTGCACACCATCTCGGGGCTGACCCAACTCGGGGAATTCGACGCGGTCCGCGATCTGGTGGGCACGCTCACCCGACGCCGCGCGGAGATCAACGATGCTGTGACACAGCACATTTCCGACCCGGCCGTCGCCGCGCTGCTGATCGCCAAGACGTCGCTTGCCGCCGAGAGCGGCGTCACCCTGACCCTGACCGGCGACAGTCACCTGGCGGCGCTCGACCCGGCCCTGGCCACCGACGTCATCACGCTGCTCGGCAATCTGGTCGACAACGCCGTGGACGTCTCGGTCGGCGCGAGGGCGGCACAGGTGCGCATCCACATCGACGACGCCCGCGGCCTGCTGCTGACCGTGGCCGATTCGGGCCCCGGTGTGCCCCAACACCTTCGGGAGTCCGTCTTCTCCCGCGGAGTCACCTCGAAACCAGATGTCCCGGGTGGGCGCGGAATCGGCCTGGCGTTGGTGCGGTTGGTGACCGCCCAACACGGCGGCACCGTCGAGATCACCGACAACCCCGGCGGCGGTGCGGTGTTCACGGTGCGACTGCCGGAGGCCGCCCATGTATGACGTCCTCGTCGTCGATGACGATTTCATGGTCGCTGAGATCCATCGCCGATTCGTCGAACGGGTCGACGGCTTCCGCGCCGTCGGCGTCGCGCGCACCGGAACCGACGCGCTGGCCGCGGTGACGGAGCTGAAACCCGACCTGGTGCTGCTCGACGTGTATCTGCCTGACATGACCGGCCTGCAGGTTCTGCACCGGTTGCGGTCGGAGGGCAACCGCGTCGGGGTCATCATGATCACCGCGGCCCGCGAACTCGACACGGTGCGCGGCGCCCTGGCCGGCGGCGCCGCCGACTACCTGATCAAACCGTTCGAATTCGACCAGCTGCAAGCCAAACTGCTCGCGTACGCGGCGCGCGCCGATGCTCTGGCGGCCGAGGGCGGCGCCGACCAGTCGATGATCGACGCCTTGTTCGGCGGTGCCGCCGCTCCCAGGGCCACGCTGCCCAAAGGACTGGGCACCGAGACCGCCGGCCTGGTACTCGATGCCGTACGCGCCGCCGGGGAAGTCTCGGCAGCCGAATGCGCTGAAATCGTGGGGATTTCGCGGGTGAGCGCGCGCCGCTACCTTGAGTACTTCCTCGGCACGGGGGCGCTGGAGCTGCGGCTGCAGTACGGCACCGGGCGCCCGGAGCGGCGCTATCGCGCGGTGGCCGCACCGACGCCGAGGTGACACTGAGGTAGCGCGCTACTCACCCCAGCCGATCCCTGCCGGCGCACCATCGCAGTGAGGATTGTTGAAGGGAAGGCTGCGATGACCACGATGACCGCGCCGACTATGCGACGCACCTGCCCGGACGTGTTCGACGCGGGCCTGCCATCCGTCAACTATGAGCACGCCCGCGACCCCGAGGAAGCTCATCGGATCATCGCGCGGGCCCGCAGGCAGGCTCCGATCGCCATCGGACCGCACGGTCCGGAGATCCTCAGCTACCAGCTGGTGCGCGCGGTGCTGCGCGACGAACGCTTCGTGCCACCCAAGGGATTGTTTCTCGCCGCGCAGGGCGTCACGTCGGGTCCGCTATGGGACCGCGCGGCGGCCAGCCTGCTCAGTCTCAACGGCCCAGCGCACCACCGGTTGCGCCGGCTGGTGGCCAAGGCTTTCACCCCGAAGGCCGCGGAGCGGCTGCGTGGCACGTGCGTCGAAGTCATCACCGAGCTGACCGACCAGTGGGCGCCGGTTGGCGCGTGTGATGTGGTGGCCGACGTCGCACGTCGCTATCCGATCCCGGTCATCTGCGCCCTGCTGGGCGCGCCGCCGAGCGACTGGGACCTGATCTCGGGGTGGGCCGACGACATCTTCAAGATGTTCAGCTGGAATGTCGGCGGGAACGGGGCCGTCATCGAACAGGCCGGCTGCGAGTTCGACGAATACATCGAAGCGATGGTGGCCAGGCGTCTGTTCACCCTCAGCGACGATCTGCTCTCCGACCTGATCCGGGCCGAGGTCGACGGAGACCGGCTCACCCACGCCGAGCTGCTGATGCTCGCCGGTGGCGTGCTGCTGGCAGGCACCGATACCACCCGCAACCAATTGGCCGCCGCGGTCCAGGTGCTGTGCCAGCATCCCGCCGAATGGCAGCGGCTGGCCGAATATCCGGAACTGGCACCAGTTTTCGTCGAGGAACTGATGCGGCACACGCCAATTGCGTTGAGCACCATCAGGATGGCGCGCGAAGATGTCGAACTCGGCGGCGTGAGCATCCCGGCCGGAACCGTCGTGGTCGCCAATACCGCTGCGGCCAACCGTGATCCGGATGCCTATCCAGATCCGGACCGCTTCGACGTCACGCGCGAGCACCCGCCGGCAATGCTGACCTTCGGTGGCGGGGCCCACTATTGCCTGGGCTCGCACCTGGCCAGGCTCGAGCTCACGCAGGCCCTCACCGTACTGACCCGCCGGTGGCACAACGTCCGCCTCGACGTCCCGGTCCGGTGGAAGCCGCTGACCGGAGTCAGCGGCCCGGCCGCCCTGCCGGTGCGCTTCGACGCCACCTGATCAGCACCAGCGCCCAAGACGCCAGGACCACCGCGAACACCGCCGTCTGGACCGCCGCAACCCAGCCCGCCGGATACAGCACCCCGGTGATGTAGTGCGCGATGAACCCGGCAGACGGCAGTGGCGGCATCCCGGCGCGAGCCCTCGCCCATCGCTCCGCCGCGGTGAGCGGGCATGGCAAACCGAGTGCGACGCTTCCCAGGCCCCACAGCACGGCCGCAACGTGCAGCGCGATGGTGCGCGGCCACCGAAGCGCGACGAACCCGCCCAGCAACAGATAGGCGATGAAGCCGAAGTGAACCGCGACGGTGAGGGCGACCAGCACCGAGTACACCGTCATGGCCCCAGCCCCTGTTCACGGCGGGTTCGCGCGATAATGTGTGGCGTGACATCGAGAGTACTGTTCATCCGCAACGACCCCACGGCGCCCGAGGCGATGCTGGGCGATGCCTTCAGCGAATGTGGTTTCGAGATCGACACATTCGATGTGGTGCCCGCCGACCGGCTGCACGCCCCCGCGGGCGAGGTGGAGTTTCCGGATCTGACCCGTTATGACGTGGTGGTCCTGCTGGGCGCGCGGTGGTCGGTGTACGACGAGACCCTGCGCGCCGGCTGGGTGGGAACGCTGATGACCCAGCTGAAGGAGGCCGCCGACGCAGGCGTGGGCCTCTTCGGCGTGTGCTTCGGTGGCCAATTGCTGGCTCAGACGTTCGGCGGGTCGGTCAGCAGGTCCGATGCACCGGAGATCGGCTGGTACGAAGTCGAGACCGACGATCCTGAACTGATCCCGCCGGGTCCGTGGTTCGAGTGGCATATCGACCGCTGGACGCTGCCGCCGGGTGCCACCGAGATCGCCCGTAACGGCAACGCATCCCAGGGGTTCGTGCTGGGCCGGGCGCTCGCCCTGCAGTTCCACCCCGAGCTCGACGAGACCGTGCTGGAGGACTGGCTGGCCGACGACCGCGACGGCGAAGCCGGCAGGGTCGGCCGCACCCACGACGAATTGCGCATCGAGACAAAGGAACTCAGCGACGACGCGGCGCAGCGTGTCCGTGCGTTGGTACGCAGTTATCTGTCGCGGGTGGTCGACGCCCCGGCAGCGCCGTAGGGTGGTCACTGGAAGTTCAGATTCGCCATGTGTGCGTGGGGCAGCAGTACCCGGCACGACGCCGGGCGGGTGTTCCAGGACCGCCGCGAGGCCGGCCGGGTCCTGGCCCAGGAGCTGATGCCCTACCGCGGCCGGTCCGACGTGGTGGTGTTGGGCCTGGCCCGCGGCGGTGTACCGATCGGCTGGGAAGTCGCGTTCGGTCTACAGGCTCCGCTGGATGTGTTCCTGGTACGCAAGCTGGGGGTGCCCCAGTGGCCCGAGTTGGCGATGGGCGCGCTGGCCAGCGGTGGCGGAATCGTGGTCAACGAGCAGCTTGTGCAGCGGCTCGAGATCAGTCGTCAGGACCTCGACGCCGCGATCGAGCGGGAGACAGCCGAGCTGAACCGGCGGGAGCAGGCCTATCGAGGCGGCCGACCGCCGCCCGAGCTGGCCGGCCGAACCGTGATTCTGGTCGACGACGGCATCGCGACCGGTGCGAGCATGCTCGCCGCGGTGCGGGCCGTGCGCGCCGCACGCAGGCTTGTGGTGGCGGTACCGGTGGGCCCTGCTTCGGCATGTCGGGAGCTCGCGCAGGAAGCCGACGAGGTGGTGTGTGCGAGCACACCCACGGAATTCTCGGCCGTCGGCCAGGCGTTCGCCGACTTTCACCAGGTCACCGACGACGAAGTGCGCGCCCTGCTGGCAACACCGACGGTGGGCGCAACGGACTAGTTCTTGTGTTCCTCTGCCGATTCTTCGGCGGTGGGCTCGGCGTCGTGCGTATCGTCCTCAGCGGCTTCAGCCGCCGTTTCGTCCGATCCAGCCCTAGCCTCGTCCGATTCAGCCTCGTCCGACTTGGCCTCGTCCGATTCAGCCTCAGCCGATTCAGCCCCAGCGGATTTCGCCTCGGTGGTTTCGTCGGCCGCGTCAGCCGACTCCGCCTCGGCGGCCGGCGCCTCCGCCGGCTCATCGGGATAGTCCTCGACGGCGTCGTCGGTGGTCTCCGCCGCCGCGGGGGTCTCGTCGGCCGACTTCTCGGCGGTCCCACGTGAGCGTTCCCGCAGCGCATCGACGATCAGTAGCACCACGCCGAGCACGCTGGCACCGATGCACACCCAGGCGATCAACTCGTTACTGGTCACCACGGCGGTCACCAGCGCAGCCAGACCGATGACGGCAAGCACCAGCGCAATGATCAGCATCAATCAACCCTAGTTAGGTAGTGGCCTGACGAACGGTCGCGTTCCGGTCAGGGTCAGTTGTTGCCCCGGTTGAACTGGCCGAAACCACTGGCATCGCTGTTGGCGCTGGAATCGACCGGCGCGGCCGAGCCACGCTGACCGAGCTCTTCGAGCTGGGATTCCAGGTAGGTCTTCAGCCGCGTGCGGTACTCGCGTTCGAACGTGCGCAGCTGTTCGAGCCGGCCTTCCAGCACCGTGCGCTGCTGGTTGATGGTCCCCATGATCTCGGAGTGCTTGCGCTCGGCGTCGGCCTGCAGTGCGTCGGCCTTCTCCTGGGCCTGACGCAGCTGGGCCTCCGAGCGGGTCTGCGCGTCGGCGAGCATGGCGTCGGCGCGCTGCCGAGCCTCGGTGACCGTCGTCTCCGCCGTCTTGCGGGCATCGCTGACCATGGCGTCGGCCTGTGCCCGTGCGTCGGCGAGCATCTTCTCCGACTCGGCCTTGGCCGAACCGGTGAGCCGGTCGGCCGTGTCCTGCGCCAGGCTGAGCACGCGCGCGGCACGGGCCGCGGTGTCCTCGTTGGTCGCCGACGGGGCGGCCTGCGCAGCCGGTGGCTCGTACACCGGCTTCGGTGCGGGGGCCGGCTCCGGCTCGGGCTCAGGCTCGTAGAGCGGAATCGACTTGGTCGGCTGAGCAGCGCCACCACCGGAGCGCGCGGACGCCAGCTCGGAGTCGAGCTCGGAGACGCGCTGCCGGAGATCGGCGTTCTCTTCGATGAGTCGGGTCAGCTCATTCTCAACCAGATCGAGAAAGGCGTCGACCTCATCCTCGTTGTACCCGCGCTTGCCGATGGGCGGCTTGCTGAACGCGACGTTGTGGACGTCCGCCGGTGTGAGCGGCATTGTCTGCCCCCTTGGAGTCTTGGACCGTCAATCGATCTCGAAGTGTAGAGCCTGTTGTGTAGAGCCTTGTTTGGACGCAACTGGCGTCCATCCTGTCACACCAGAACCGGAGGTTGCAGTCGAGGCCAATTTTTAAGAACGAATTTCAATCTTCTTACGCGTTTTCGGGCGCTCCGGCAAACGATCTCAGCGCAGGTGGAGCGCCGTGACCGGCCGGGTCAGCCTGCCGCCCCGAGCGCCAGTTGCATACCGATGAACACGACGAGAAGCAGCACCATGATCGACAGATCCAGCCGTACGGCACCGATGGTCAGCTGCGGGATGATCCGGCGCAGCAGCTTCACCGGCGGATCGGTCAGCGTCAGGATGACCTCGAGGATCACCACCGTCAGCCCCTTGGGGTGCCAGTCACGACTGAACGACCGGATGAACTCGACAACGACCCGCGCGATGAGCAACAACCAAAAAATGAACAGCGCGAAGAACAGGATCTCGAAGAGCAGCGACAACTGGGCCGACCTCACTCAGGCAGATGTATGACATTCGATACAGGTCGCCTCAGCGGTACAACCGGCCGATTATGCGACGCCGCCAGCCTACCCGGCCGCCCGAAGAGCAGCCGGCGCACGTGAGGAGCAAGAGCAGCCGGAGCACGCGACGAGCGAGTCGCCGCTGCGCAGGCGCCGCGTCCCGCGGATTACTGGTAGGCGTAGAAGCCGGCCTCGGCGATCCGGCGGCGCTGCTCGGCACTGACGTCGACGTCGGCGGGCGACAACAGGAAGACCTTGGTCGCGACCTTGTCGAACGACCCCCGCAGCGCGAAGGCGAGCCCGGCGGCGAAGTCAACGAGGCGCTTGGCGTCGGCGTTGTCCATCGACACCAGGTCCATGATCACCGGCGTGCCGTCGCGGAACCGCTCGCCGATGGTGCGGGCCTCGCTGTAGTCCTTGGGGCGCAGCGTGGTGATCTTCGACAGCGGGCTGCCGGCTTCGAACAGCTCGGCCATGCGACGCGGATCCATGGCCAGCGCACCGCGGGTGGAGCCGGCCAATGCGCCCAAACGCTGTGCGGGACGCTCGAATTCACGCGGGGCCCGCATACGGGATTCGAACCGGGGCTCCTCTGCGTAGCCAGCGCCCGGGTAGCCGCCGCGGTAGGCAGGACCTTCGTCGAACTCTCGGCCCTCGTAGCCGTAGCCCTCGTCCTCGAAGCGCTCTTCACGCGGGCGCCGGGCGTAGCTACGGGCGGCGCCACGGTCGTCGTCCTCGTAGTACTCGTCGTCGTAGTCATCCATCGGCGCCATGCCGAAGTAGGCCTTGACCTTGTGCAGTGTGCTCATCTCGGCGACCCTTCTGCTGACCGTGGGAGTTGTGATGTCTGTGATGAAGATGTGACTGGTGTGACAACTGGTGGTGACGTTAGCGGCCGCTGTCCCATAAGCGCGGTACCGACACGCACACACGTCGAACCGTGTCGCACGGCAACCTCCAGGTCGTTCGACATCCCCGCGGAAAGCCCCAGGTGCTGCGGATAGTTCCGCTGCACCCGCTCCAACTCCCCTGCCAGCCGCGCGAACGCCTCATCGGGGTCGGCATCGAGCGGCGGTATCCCCATCAATCCGACGAACTCCAGACCCTGCGCGGCCTCGGCCGCCGCGCAGAGTTCATCGACCAGAGCGGGCTGGTTGACGTCCACGCCGCCGCGTTCGGTGTCGCCGTCAAGGCTGATCTGCAGATAGACCCGCAGCGGCTCGGTCCGGACACCACTGTCCAGTGCGGCCGTCGCGCCGCGGTCGAGCGCACCCACGAGCCGAACGCTGTCGACGGAGTGCGCGGCGTAGGCCCAACCGGCAACGGCGCGAGCCTTGTTGCGCTGGATGCTGCCCACCATGTGCCAGCGAATCGGCTCGTCGGGCAATTCCTCGCGCACCGTCGCCACTTTCGCGGCCGCTTCCTGTTCGCGGGATTCACCGAATGCGTGACAACCTAATCGGTGCAAAATGAGAATATCGGTGGCCGGAAAGAATTTTGTAATGGGAAGTAATTCGATCTCATTGACATTTCGTCCGGCCGATTCGGCGGCCCGCGCGAGCCGGGCCCGCGCCGCCCCCAGCGCGGTGGTCAGTTCACCGACTCGATCGGTATCGCGCGACTGCTGCTCGGTGCTCATCGGCGGTTCGACTCCATCCACACCAGCGACGCAAGGCGTCCCGTCGGTGCGTCCCGGCGATGACTGAACAACATGGGGTCATCGACCGTACAGCGCGGATCCACGTCGACCGCGCGGACGCCCAAATCCTTTAACTGGCGGGCTATTCCGGCCCGCAAGTCCAATCCTGGGGTGCCCCGCCCCGTCGTGGTGCTACTGCCGGGAAGGGCCGCCTCCACCTCGGCGGCCATCTCGGCAGGCACCTCGTAGTTGCGGCCGCTGACCGCGGGGCCGAGCAGGACGGACACATCCTGAACATGTGCACCACCGGCCAGCATCGCCTCAAGGGTGCGCACCACGACACCCAGCTGGGCGCCCACGCGACCGGCATGAGCCGCGCCGATGACACCCGCACGCGCGTCGGCCATTAATACCGGAACGCAATCTGCGGTCACGACCGCCAATGCCAAACCAGGGGTGGTGGTCACCAATGCGTCGGCATTATCGACCGCGGCACCCGATTCGGGCGGAGCCGTCACGGTGACCACGCGGTCCCCGTGCACCTGGTTCATCCAGACCACGGCGTCGGCGCCGATGGCCTCGGCCAGCCTGCGACGGTTGGCCGACACGGCGGCGGGATCGTCGCCGACATGGTCGCCGAGATTGAAGGAGTCGAAAGGCGGGGCCGAGACACCACCGGCACGGGTGGTGGTCACCCGACGTATGCGAACACTCACAATCCCAGTATCCGAAGTCCGCAGTCGCGGGCCCGACTCAGTGCCGCATGAACGGCGGGACGTCGACATCGTCGTCAGCGATACCGCCGTCCCCGCCGATGCTGACCGTGGCCCCGTTGGTGTGCGCGGGGACGCTGACGGCATCCGTCGGCTCGAACAGCGACGTGGTCATCTTCCCGGACCGGGCCGTCGCGATCGGCTGAGTGGGGGCCTGGCTGGGGCTGGTCACCGGCTTACGGCTCGGACCGGACATGTCGAACCCGGCCGCGATGACCGTGACCCGGACCTCGTCGCCGAGCGAGTCGTCGATCACCGTGCCGAAGATGATGTTGGCCTCGGGGTGCGCCGAATCCTGCACCAGGGAGGCGGCCTCGTTGATCTCGAACAGACCGAGGTCGCTGCCACCCGCGACGGACAGCAGCACGCCCTGCGCGCCTTCCATCGAGGCTTCCAGCAGCGGCGAATTGATGGCGATCTCGGCGGCCTTGAGCGCGCGGCCGTCGCCGCGGGCCGAGCCGATACCCATCAACGCCGTGCCGGCACCGCTCATCACGCCTTTGACGTCGGCGAAGTCGACGTTGATCAGACCAGGGGTGGTGATCAGGTCGGTGATGCCTTGAACGCCGTTGAGCAGCACTTCGTCGGCACTGCGGAAAGCGTCCATCAGCGACACCGCGGCATCGCCCATCTGCAGCAGCCGGTCGTTGGGGATCACGATCAGGGTGTCGCAGCTCTCGCGCAACGCGGTGATGCCGGCCTCGGCCTGGTTGCTGCGGCGCTTGCCCTCGAACGAGAACGGCCGCGTCACCACGCCGACCGTCAACGCCCCGAGCTTGCGCGCGATGGTCGCCACGACGGGCGCACCGCCGGTGCCCGTGCCACCGCCCTCGCCTGCGGTGACGAACACCATGTCGGCGCCGCGCAGCAGTTCTTCGATGTCGTCCTTGGCATCCTCGGCGGCCTTGCGACCCACTTCGGGGTCCGCGCCTGCGCCGAGCCCACGGGTGGAATCGCGGCCGACATCGAGCTTGACGTCGGCATCGCTCATCAACAGTGCCTGGGCATCGGTGTTGATCGCGATGAACTCAACGCCCTTGAGGCCCTGCTCGATCATCCGGTTGACGGCGTTGACGCCGCCGCCGCCGATGCCAACCACCTTGATCACTGCCAGGTAGTTATGCGGGGGGGTCATGGATCGTCTTCCTCCCTGGTTGGGGTGTTCGTGACGCCGAACCCCTCTCCTGCAAACCCTCAACCTCAACCATAGGCTTAGAGTTATGTCAAGTAGTTCCGCGCAAACAGAACGGTAGGGGGCCAACCCGCGCGAACGCGTCAGGCGCGCCGACGCGCCGCGCGGCAATTTCTACTTGACCGTCGGCAGGTCCGGGCTCGAGACGTCGTAGGTGTGACCGGGCTGAGTCAACAAAGCGGCCAGCTTCAAGGCTTTTTCGTCGGTCCGGTCGTTGGTGCCCCACACCACGACGCGACCGTCGGTGAGCGTCAACGTGATCGACGCCACGGACGGTGCGGCGATGCGCCCGACCTGCCCGGCCACATCAGGCGGCAGCGCCAGCATCACCTTGAGCGCGGCCAGGGTCGGCAGGTCGCTGGGGCCCGGGTTGTCGGTGTCGAGGTACGGCAGCGACAGCGGGGCGGGCCCGGTCGCGAAATCGACCCCGTCCCGGTCGAAGAGGTGAGGTCCGTCGGGATAGTCCTTGACCACCACCGGAACTCGCTCGACCACGGTGATGCGCAACGTCGACGGATACTCCCGCTGCACCCTGGCGGTGGCGACCCGCCGGATCGCGGCCACCCGCTCGGCCACGGCGTCGGTGTTGACCTGCAGCAGCGGGGTGCCGGACGGGACGCTCGCGGCGGCGAGCACCTCTTCGCGGCTCACTGCCGAGAGCCCCGCCACCACCACATTGCGCGCCGACATGATGGGCGTGAAGTACAGCAAGAGCCCGATCGCCACCGCCACCACGCTCGCCAGCGCCGACCACAACAACACCTTGAGGCCCCGAATCGCGCCCGAGGCAGGCACTTTCACCGATTCACCGGCGGACCCGGCCACCCGGCGTTTGGCTTCCCTGCGGGCCTGTTCGATGGCTATCGCGCGATCGCGGGCCGCGCGGCGCTCCTCGCGTTCGCGGCGGGCGCGGCGGCGGGGACCCTCGTAGTCTTCCGCTGCCGCAGGCGGCAAATCGGATCCTGCCGCCGCAGGCGGCAAATCGGACCCTGCCGCAGGCGTCGGCTCGCCGTCATCCGGCCCCGCCTGCGCGGGTCCCTGTTCCTCGACGGCACCGGCCGTTTCCGGATCAGGTCGGGTCACGGCGTTGCCTGTCCGCCAGGCCCGCGCGGGGATTCCGATCCTCCTCGCGTGCGGGGCGCGCTGCGGTTCGACTTGATCTGCAGCTCGGTGAGAATCTCGCTGCCCAGCATGGTGACATCGCCGGCGCCCATGGTGATCACCACGTCACCGGGACGGGCCGAGGCCGCGACCTCTGCGGCCACCGCCGAGAAGTCCGGGATATAGGTCACCGGGACACCGACGTGCTCGGCGACCGTGGCGCCACTGACCCCGGCGATGGGCTGTTCCCGGGCGCCGTAGACGTCGAGGACGAACACCTGATCGGCGGCGTCCAGTGCCGCACCGAATTCATGCGCGAAAGTCGCTGTGCGCGAATACAAATGGGGTTGGAAGGCGACGAGCAGCCGACCGCCCGTCGCCGTCACCACGGAGCGGGCCGCGGCCAGGGTGGCGCGCACCTCGGTGGGATGGTGGGCGTAGTCGTCGAAGACCCGGACGCCGTCGGTGCTGCCGACCAGCTCAAAGCGCCTGCGCACACCCTCGAAGCCGGCCAGTCCGTCGAGGACCGCTTCGGCAGGGGCGCCGACGGCCACTGCGGCCAACACTGCCGCCAGTGCGTTGAGCGCCATGTGCCTGCCGGGCACCGCAAGCCGGATCGCCCGCGGATGCGGCTCGCCGGCGAGCTGGATGTGGGCCACGGCCCCGGTCCCCTGCTGGTCCCAGCTGAGCAGCGTGCCGGCAAGGTTGTCGCCGCCGGAGCTGCCGTAGCGCAACACTTTGATCCCGAGCGCGTCCGTGCGGTCGGCGAGCGCGGCCGCGCCCGGATCGTCGGTGCACACCACCAACGACCCGCCCGGCGCGATCCGCTCGACGAAAGAGTCGAACACCGCGACGTAGGCTTCCTCGCTGCCGAAGAAGTCCAGGTGATCGGCTTCGATATTGGTCACCACGGCCACGTCCGGGGTGTATTCCAGCAGTGAGCCGTCGCTCTCGTCGGCCTCGGCGACGAAGCAGCGACCACTGCCGTGATGCGCATTGGTACCGGCCTCACCCAGCTCACCGCCCACGGCGAACGACGGGTCGAAACCGCTGTGCTGCAACGCCACAATGAGCATCGACGTGGTCGTGGTCTTGCCGTGGGTACCGGTGACCATCAGCGTGGTGTACCCGGCCATGAGCTTGGCCAGCACGACCGGCCGCAGGATCACCGGGATGCCGCGGCGGCGGGCCTCCACCAGCTCGGGATTGGTCTTGGGGATCGCGGCGTGGGTGGTGACCACCGCGGTGGGGCCACCCGGCAGCAGGTCAAGCGACGACGCGTCGTGGCCGATCCGGATCTGCGCGCCGCGAGCCCGCAGCGCCACCACGCCGCGCGATTCCTTGGCGTCCGAGCCCGACACCATGGCACCGCGATCCAGCAGGATCCTGGCCACCCCGGACATGCCGGCTCCGCCGATGCCGACCATGTGCACCCGCTGCAGCTCGGCGGGCAGTGAATTGCCGTTCACCGCAGCATCTTTCGTGTGTCACGGGCCACGTCCAGGGCGACCTGGGCCACTTTGCGCGCGGCGTCGCGATGTCCCGAGAGCGAGGCGGCTGCCGTCATATGCGCCAGCCGCGCGTCGTCGGTCAACAGGCCGACGACGGTGTCGGCGACGAACTGCGGGCTCAGTTCGGCATCGTCGATGAGCATGCCGCCACCCGCGGCCACCACCGGCTGGGCGTTGAGGCGCTGTTCACCGTTGCCGATCGGCAGCGGGACGTACACCGCGGGCAGACCGACGGCCGTCACCTCGGCCACCGTCATCGCACCCGAGCGGCAGATCGCCAGGTCGGCCGCCGCGTAGGCCAGGTCCATCCGGTCCAGATAGGGCACCGCCCGATACGGCGGCCGTTGCCCGCCAGGCGATTCCGGGAGATCGAGGGTGTTCTTGGGACCATGCGCGTGCAGTACCGAGATGCCTGCCGCGCCCAGTTGGTCGGCCGCGGCCGACACCGCGCGGTTGATCGACTGGGCGCCCTGGGAACCGCCGAACACCAGCAACACCCTGGCGTCCTCGGCGAAGCCGAAATGGGCGCGTGCGGTCTGCCGCAGCGCTGCCCGGTCCAGTGACGTGATCGCCTCGCGGACGGGCATCCCGACCACCTCGACGCGGCGCAAGCCGGGATCGGGCACGGCCGAGAGCACCCGGCGCGCCGAGAGGGCACCCACCCGGTTGGCCAGTCCGGCGCTCGCGTTGGCCTCGTGGATCACCACCGGCACCCGCCTGCGCCGGGTCAGCTTGCTGCCGCGGGCCGCCAGGTAGGCAGGCAGCGCGACGTAGCCGCCGAATCCCACCACGACATCGGCGTCGACGTCGGCGAGCACCGCGCGGGTCTGACGGATCGCCGTGCGGACCCGCAACGGCAACCGGGCCAGATCACCCGACGGTTTACGGGGCAGCGGCACGGGTGTGATCAGTTCCAGGTCGTAACCTCGCTCGGGCACCAGCCGGGTTTCCAGACCCCGTGCGGTCCCCAGCGCGGTGATCCGGACGTTCGGATCGAGGGCGCGCAACGCGTCGGCCACCGCCATCGCCGGTTCGACGTGGCCGGCAGTGCCGCCACCGGCCAGGACGACGGAAATCGCCTGCTCGCTGGGTTCCGACATCCCCCGAGAAGCCTCGCTCACCCGTAACGCTGACCTTCCAGTGCTCGGGCCCGACGGCCCTGGTTCCGCTGGCCCGAACCATAGCGGACCGACGACGACGACGCCCCAACCGCCTGGTCGGCACGGGTGCGATCGGACCGGCGCGCCGTTCGATCGCCCGGTTGCGGCTTGCGCCGGCTGGACACCGCCTTGCGGTCGGGGCGCCGGTCCATCGTCCGATCCGGTTTGCGCTCAGGCCTGCGCTCGGGTTTGCGGTCTGCCTTGCGCGCCGGCTTGGCCTTGGCCTTGGCTTTGGTCTTGGTCGTGGTCTTGGTCTTGGTCTTGGCGGGCAACGCGGCGGCCTTGCGGGTGCGCAGCCTGTCGCGGGCGGACTCCAGCCGGGACGGGACATACGGCTCCGGCATCGGCAGCCGCAGCAGCCGATTCACCCGGTCGTCGCGGCCTGCGCGCAGCGCGGCGACCGCCTCCGGCTCGTGCCGGGCCGCGTTGGTGATCAGGCCCATCATCAAAAGCGTTGTGGCCTGGGCTGATCCACCCGCCGATATCAGCGGCAGCTGCAGGCCGGTGATCGGCAGCAGACCCACCACGTACCCGACGTTGATGAACATCTGGCCGACCAGCCACAGCGTGGTGGTCGCGGTCAGCAACCGCAGGAACGGATCGGCCGAGCGGCGTGCGATGCGCATACCGGTGTAGGCGAACAGCCCGAACAGGGCGAGCAGGCCGACCGCGCCGACCAGGCCGAGCTCCTCCCCGATGATCGCGAAGATGAAGTCGTTGTGGGCGTTGGGCAGATAGTTCCACTTGGCGGTGCCCTGCCCGAGCCCGTCACCGAACACGCCGCCGTTGGCCAGGGCGAACCGCGCCTGGCGTGACTGGTAACCCGACCCCTGGCCGTCGGCCGTGGGGTTCAGCCAGGACTGCACGCGGTCGGACCGGTAGCCGGCGGACACTGCGAGGACCGCGGCCGCCGCGACCGCCGCCAGCAGAGACGTCACGAACACGCGCAGCGGCAGGCCTGCGTACCACAGCAGGCCGAGCAGGATGATGCCCATCGACACGGTCTGACCGAGGTCGGGCTGGGCCACGATGAGCGCCAGCGCGACCACCGCGCCTGGCACCAGCGGGATCAGCATTTCGCGCAGCGATGCGTGTTCGAGCCGGCGGGCGGCCAGCAGGTGCGCACCCCAGATCGCGAACGCGATCTTGGCCAGCTCGGAGGGCTGCATCGAGAAGCCCGCGACCACGAACCAGCCGCGGGATCCGTTGGAGTAGGTGCCGATCCCGGGGATCAGCACCAGGACCAGCGCCACGATCGTCAGGGCGAACATCGGGAACGCGAAGCGGCGCATCGTCTTGATCGGCACCCGCAGCACGACATAGAAGGCGATGAAGCCGACGACGGTCCACATCACCTGGCGGCCGAACACCGCCCATGGCGAGCCATCCATGTCATAGGAGTAGACGCCCGACGCCGAGAGCACCATGATCAGGCCGAGCGTCGTCAGCAACGCCGTGATCGCGATGATGAGGTGGAACGACGTCATCGGCCGGCCCAGCCAGGCCCCGAACCGCGTGCGCGGTTCTTTCACCGTCGCGGCGGACTCGGAACTGCCCGCAGCCGGATCGACGGCGGGCGCGACCTCACGCTCCTTGCCCCGGCGCAGCCGGTTGAGGATGTTGCCCACGGCAACTACCCCGCGACAGCACGCACGGCCGCAGCGAACACGTCGCCACGCTGGCCGTAGCCGCTGAACTGATCGAAGGATGCTCCGGCCGGGGCCAGCAACACCGTGTCGCCGGGGCCCGCCAGTTGGCGGGCGGCGTCGACGGCGGCGGCCATGACAGCTTCGGAGAGCGGCCGCTCCGCCACATCGATCACACGAGTCACATGATTATCAATAGACCCACTAGTCTCAAGCACCCCAGAATCCTCCCCCGTCACAAGCTCGACGACGGGGACATCCGGTGCGTGTCGCGATAACGCCTCGGCAACCGTTCGGCGGTCGCGCCCGAGCACAATCGCGCCCGCGAGCCGGCTCGCGACGCGTCGTACCAGCTCATCGACCGAAGCGCCCTTCAGGAGGCCGCCTGCGATCCACACCACCCGCGGGTAGGCGGTGATCGACGCCTGCGCGGCGTGCGGATTGGTGGCCTTCGAATCGTCGACGTAGCGCACGCCGTCGACGGTCCCGACCACCTCGGCCCGGTGCCTGCCGACGCGGAACGACGCGAGTGCGGCCGCGATGGCATCCGGCGGTACGTCGACGGCCCGGGCCAGCGCCGCCGCAGCGAGCGCGTCGAGCACACCGACCGGGCCTGCGACCCCGATGGTGTCTACGTCAGCCAACTCGACGTCGTCGCCGAAGGCCCGGTCGACGAGCTTGCCGGCACGCACGCCGAGCTCTCCCGGCGCCGGCTCGGCGAGGCGGAAACCGACTCGCACAGGCGCGGCGGCAGACCCGATCAGCCCGGCGGCAACCGGGTCGTCGAGCCCCACGACGGCCACCCGGCCGTCGAGCACGCGTGCCTTGTCCCGCGCGTAGGCGTCCATCGAACCGTGCCAGTCGAGATGGTCCTCGGCCACGTTGAGCACCACACCGGCCTCGGGCCGCAGCGACGGCGCCCAGTGCAGCTGGAAGCTCGACAGCTCGACGGACAGCAACTCGGCGGGCTGATCGAGCACCGCCAGCACCGGGTCACCGATGTTGCCGCACAAGACGCTGGATCGCCCCGCGGCCACCAGCATCTCGTGCATCATCGACGTGGTCGTGGTCTTGCCGTTGGTCCCCGTCACCACCAGCCAGCGTCGCGGCGGGCCGAAGCACCCTGCCGCATCCAGCCGCCAGGCGAGCTCGACGTCACCCCAGATGGGCACGCCCGCGGCCGCGGCGGCCGCCAGCACCGGCGCAGTCGGCGGGAATCCCGGACTGGTCACCACCAGCGCGTAGTCAGAGATCGCTGCGACGGCACCGGCGGTGTCCATCACGGCGACGCCCTCGTCCGCGTACGTCCGCAACGCCTCGACGTTGTCGTCACACAGCGTGGCGACGACCCCCAGCGGTGCCAGCACCGCCAGCACAGCCCGGCCGGTGATGCCCGCGCCGGTGACGAGCACCCGCGCGCCCGGGGCCAGTGGTGCGGGAAGTTCTCGTGCGGGAAGTTCTCGTGCGGGAAGTTGCCTGTCCTCCTCGCGTGCGGGCTGCTCGCCGGCCACGTCAGGCCCCGACAGCGGTCAGCCATTCGCTGTAGAACAGCGCAACGCCGAGTCCACAGGCGATCGCCGTCAGCAGCCAGAACCGGATGATGACCGTTGTCTCGGCCCACCCGACCAGCTCGAAGTGATGATGGAACGGCGCCATGCGGAAGACTCTGCGGCCCGTCGTGCGGAACGCGAGAATCTGCACCACGACCGAGGTGACCTCGGCAACGAACAGCGCACCGAGCACCACCGCGAGGATCTCGGTACGGCTCATCACCGACAGGCCGGCGATGATGCCACCCAGCGCCAGCGAACCGGTGTCCCCCATGAAGATCTTGGCGGGTGCGGCGTTCCACCACAGAAAGCCGATACAGGCACCGGCCGAGGCCGCCGCGATCAGCGCCAGGTCCAGCGGGTCACGCACGTTGTAGCAGCCCAGCCCGGGTGCGGTGGCACAGGCATTGCGGAACTGCCAGAACGTGATCAGCACGTAGGCCGCGCAGACCATCGCCATCGCACCGGCGGCCAGACCGTCCAGGCCGTCGGTGAAGTTCACCGCATTCGACCAGGCACTGACGATCACCACGCAGAACAGCACGAACACCCACGACGCGAGCGTGACCGTGGCGATCTCACGCACATAGGACAGCTCGGGGCTGGCCGGCGTCAGCCCGTCGTTGTTGCGGAATTGCAGGGCCAGCACGCCGAACAACACCGCGGCGAGCAGTTGACCGACCGTCTTGGCGGTCTTGTTCAGCCCCAGGTTGCGCGACCGCCGCAACTTGATCAGATCGTCGAGGAAACCGACACCGCCGAGCATGGTGGCCAGACCGAGCACGATCATGCCCGACGCCGACGGACCGTCGCCGCCCATCGCCATGCCGACCAGGTGGGTGCCCAGGTAACCGGCCCAGATGCCCGCGACGATGGCCACACCGCCCATCGACGGGGTGCCCCGCTTCTTGGCGTGGCTGGCCGGTCCGTCTTCCCGGATCTCGTGGCCGAGACCCCGCTTGGTGAACAACCGGATCAACGCCGGGGTCAGCAGAATAGAGACCGTCAACGCGATGCCGACGGCGATGAGAATCAGCTTCATCGGCCGGCTCCGGCGGCACCGGCATCAGAGGCGATGGCGTCGGCCAGCGCACCGAGCCCCGCCGAATTGGACGCCTTCACCAGCACGACGTCACCCGGCTGCAGCTCGGCGCGCAAAAGCTCCAGTGCGGCATCCGCGTCGGCGACCATCGTGGACTCCGAACCCCACGAACCCTCCATTACCGCCCCGTGGTGCATGGCGCCCAACGACCTCCCGGTTCCGACGACGATGAGTCGAGAAACATCTAAGCGCACCGCCAGCCGACCGATGCGATCGTGCTCGGCTATCGCATCCTCGCCCAACTCGGCCATCTCACCGAGCACCGCCCAGCTGCGCCGCCCGGTGCCGTGTTCGCCGGTCTTGTCACTGGCCATCCAGGCCAGTGCCTTCAGCCCGGCACGCATCGAATCCGGGTTGGCGTTGTAGGCGTCGTTGATGACCGTCACGCCGTCGGTCCGGGTGCTCACCTGCATGCGGTGCCGCGACACCGGCCCCGCAGCCGCCAGCGCTTCGGCGACCTGCTCCAGCGTCGCGCCGCACTCCAGGGCCACCGCAGCCGCGCTCAGCGCATTGGAGACCTGATGGTCTCCGTGCACCGCCAGGGCGATCTCGACCTGCCCGTCGGCGGTGTGCAGGGTGAACCGCGGGCGGGCCAACTCGTCGAGCGTGACGGGACCGGCCCATACGTCCACCGTCGTCCCCGGCTCGCGCGACACTCGCACCACCCGCGCGTCGGTCAGCGCGGCCATCGCGGCCACCGCGGTATCGTCGGCATTGAGCACCACCACGCCGGAACTCGGAACTGCTTGCGGCAGTTCACCTTTCGTCTGGGCAATGACTTCACGTGAGCCGAACTCGCCCAGATGTGCGGTACCGACGTTGAGCACGACGGCGATCGACGGCCTGGCGATCGCGGCCAGCGCCGCAATGTTGCCGGGGTGCCGCGCGGACATCTCCAGGATCAGGAAGTCGGTATCCCTGGTGGCGCGCAGCACCGTCCACGGATGGCCGAGCTCATTGTTGAAGGACCCCGGCGGGGCGACCACCTCACCAAGCGGGGAGAGCACCGCCGCCAGCAGATCCTTGGTCGAAGTCTTACCGGACGACCCGGTGACCCCGATGATCTTGAGCCCGCCTTCGGCCAGTTCGGCGGCCACAGCGGCGGCCAGCCGAGCCAGCGCCGCCAGCACCGCCGCACCCGAGCCGTCGGTGTCATGTTCGAGCGCGCCCGACGCCGCGTCGGCCGCCCCGGGTTCGGGCCGCACGACGATCGCAGGCACTCCGACCGGCCGTGCGGCGAGCACTGCGACGGCACCCGACGCCACGGCGGTCGCGGCGAAGTCGTGGCCGTCCGATCGGGCCCCGGGCAGCGCCAGGAACAGGCCACCCGGGCCGACGGCTCGCGAATCGAACTCGACGGTGCCGGTGACCCGCGTCTGCGCGGCCTGCTCGGCGGTGATGTCGGCCAGTTCGCCACCCACGATCTCGGCGATCCTGGCGACGGTCATCTCGATCATGCGCCCGACTCTCCTGGCTCCCCGACCCGCTGTGCCTCTGCCTGCAACTTCTCCAGTGCCGCCGCGAGCTCGTCGCGATCGTCGAACGGCCTGGTCTGGCCACCGCTGGTCTGCCCGGACTCATGGCCCTTGCCCGCGATCAACACGATGTCGCCCGGCCGCGCCCACCCCACGGCATGCTCGATGGCCGCCCGGCGGTCGCCCACCTCGACCACCTCGGCGCGTCCGGCGGCCGCTCCGGCCATGACGGCGGCCCGGATGGTCGCGGGATCCTCGTCGCGCGGGTTGTCATCGGTGACGACCACCAGATCGGCCAGCTCGGCCGCCACCCGCCCCATCGGCTCGCGCTTGCCCGCATCCCGGTTGCCGCCCGCCCCGAACACCACGGCCAGCCGGGCACGGCTGTCGGCGCTCTGCCGAAGCGTCTGCAACACCGCCTCCAGCGCACCCGGCTTGTGGGCGTAGTCCACCAGGGCCAGGAAGGGCTGCCCACGGTCGATGGCCTGCAGCCGGCCCGGGACAGCCGCGTTGCGCAGCCCGGGCGCCGCCTGTTCGGGCGAAACCCCGACCGCATCGAGCAACGCCAGGGCCAGCGCGGCGTTGGCGACGTTGTATGCGCCGGGCAGTCCGATGCCGAGTTCGTGATGCACACCGGCGGGGTCGGTCACGGTGAATTCCTGGGCACCCGCGCCTGCCGCCGTGACCGCTTGCACGGCCCAATCCGCGGGACGTCCGGTCGCGCTGACCGTCACCGGGTTCTCGGCCCGCTGCGCCATGGCCTGACCGGCCTCGTCATCGACACAGATCACGGCCGCGGCCGCGTGATTAGGCGATGAGGGATCGAACAGCCGGGCCTTGGCCTCGAAGTAGTCCTGCATCGTCGGATGGAAATCCAGATGATCGCGCGAGAGGTTGGTGAACCCACCGACGGCGAACCGCAGGCCGTCCACCCGACCGAGCACCAACGCGTGGCTGGACACCTCCATCACCACGGTGTCCACCCCCCGTTCGACCATCACGGCCAGCAGCGCCTGCAGGTCGGGCGCCTCCGGCGTGGTCAACGCACTGGGCAGGTCGTTGCCGTCGATCCGGACCCCGACGGTGCCGATCAGGCCCGCCACGCGTCCCGCCGCCCGCAGGCCCGCTTCCACGAGATACGTGGTGGTCGTCTTGCCCGAGGTTCCGGTGACACCGATGACCCGCAACCGGTCGGCCGGGTTGCCGTACACGGCGGCCGCCAGCTCTCCGAGCACAGACCTCGGATCCGGATGGATCAGTACCGGCACGCCCGGCATGTCGGCGAGTTCGGCGACGCCGCTCTGGTCGGTCAGCACGGCCACCGCGCCGCGCGCCACCGCGTCGGCCGCGTAGCGAGCGCCATGGGCCGCCGAACCCGGCAAGGCGGCAAACAGGTCGCCGGGCCGGGCATCCTGACCGCGCAGCGTCACGCCGGTGACCCGGAGCTCGGGTAATCCGGACGCACCCGAGGGAACGGCCTGGATCTGTTCGGCGAGCGACGCGAGAAGTTCGCCGGCGGAATGACTGGGACGCGGCTTCATGGCCCTGCCACAGTACCTACCGCCGATCCGGTGATCCGCGGAGTCAGGTCGCCTGCAGCGTCAGCCGTGGCCCGGGGTCCGCCGAGAGCGGCACATTGTGGCGCTGCAGCAACCACGACGCGATGTTGTGGAACAGCGGTGCCGCCGACGAACCCGGCGAGCCGTCGGCCGCGCGTTGCGGCGCGTCCATCATGATGCCCACCACATAGCGTGGATCATCCGCAGGCGCCATGCCTGCGAAGGTGATCCAGTAGACGTTGTCGAAGTAGCAGCCGCAGGCCGGGTTGATCTGCTGGGCGGTACCGGTCTTACCCGCGATCTGATACCCCTCCACGGCGGCCTGCGGACCCGTGCCCTGCTGGTAGCCCATCGGGTCGCGCTGCACGATCGCCCGGAACATGTTGCGGACCGTACGTGCGGTTTCGGGCGACACCACCCGCACGCCGTCGGGCCGGGGCTCGTCCTTGACGCTGCCATCCGGGCCGATGGTCGACTTGATGATCCGCGGTGGGATCCGGACGCCGTCGTTGGCGATGGTCTGGTACATCGAGGTCATCTGCAGCAGTGTCATCGAAAGGCCCTGGCCGATGGGCAGGTTCGCGAACGAGCTGCCCGACCACTGGTCGATCGGCGGCACCAGCCCGGAGCTTTCGCCGGGCAGGCCGACGTTGGTGCGCTGCCCCAGCCCGAACTTGCGGACCATGTCGTAGAACCGGTCCGGCCCGATCCGCTGGGCCAGCATCAGCGTGCCGACGTTGGACGACTTACCGAACACCCCGGTCGTCGTGTACGGCATCACGCCGTGATTCCAGGCGTCGCGGACCGTGACCCCGCCCATGTTGATCGAACCCGGAACCTGAAGCACCTCATCGGGATTGGTCAGGCCCAGCTCGATCGCCGTGGACGCCGTGATGATCTTGTTGACCGAACCGGGCTCGAACGGCGAGGACACCGGAAGGTTGCCCATCTGCCGATCACCCTGCCTGCCGATGTCCTGGGACGGGTCGAACGTGTTGTCGTTCGACATCGCCAGCACCTCACCGGTTTTCGAATCCAGCACCACGGCGGAGACGTTCTTGGCGCCGGAGGCGTCCTTGGCCATCTGCACTTGCTGCTGCACGTAGTACTGGATGTCGTCGTCGAGTGTCAGCTGGACCGTGGAACCGTTGACCGCATCGTGGCGGTTGCGGTAGCTGCCCGGGATCACCACACCGTCGGAACCCCGGTCATAGGTGAGCGAGCCGTCCGAGCCGGACAATTCGGCGTCGAGCGAATCCTCCATACCGAGCAGTCCGTGACCGTCCCAGTCGATACCGCCGACGATGTTGGCGGCCAGCGCCCCACCGGGGTACTGACGCAGGTCCTGTCGTTCCGCGCCGACTTCGGGAAACTTGTCCATGATGGCGCTGGCGACCGCGGGATCGACCGCACGCGCCAGATACACGAACGAGTCGTCACTCTTGAGCTTGCGCAGCACGGTCTTCGCGTCGGGTTTGTTGTTCAGCCGGGACGCCACCTCGTTGGCGATGTCGGAGAGCCTGCGATCGGGGTCGGGCGCCTTCGGCGACTTGGCCTTGGCCTCGGCCAGTTGCTTGCGGACCCGGACCGGCTGGAACGTCAGCGCCTTGGCCTCGATGGTGAATGCCAGCTTGTCGCCGTTGCGGTCGATGATGCTGCCGCGCAGCGCCGGTTCGACATCGGTGACCTTGAGCTGGCTGGCCGCCTCGGCCCGCAGCCCCGCCGCGCGCGGCACCTGCAGGCTGAACAGCTGCGCAATCGCGATGGCCAGCACAGAGAAGATGACGATGTTGCCGGTGCGGTGACGGAACATGAACGACGCACTGCCCGAACCACTTTCCGTGGCGACTCGGACACGCCGGGCTCGCGCCGGACGCCCCTGGCCGGTCGGCTCCGCCTTCTTGGGCGGCTGCGGCCGCCCCCTCATGCCGCCGGGGCGGGGACGGGAGCGGGGGCCGGAACGACTTGTTCGGCGCCTGCGACCGGGCCTGCAGGCAGCGGCACGCCTGGCACCGGCGCTGCAGCGACGGGTGCCGGCGCGACGGGAGCGGCGACCGGTGGGGCCTCAGGAGGGGGTGCCAGTGCGGGCACCGGCGCCGCGGGCACCGGTGCGGGTACCTCTGCCTGCGGCGCGGCCTGCGGCGCGGCGACCTGTGGCGCCGCGGGCGGTGCCGCGACTTGTGGCGCGGCCCCGGGCACCGGGGCCGGGACGACGCCGGGTGCCGCGGGCGCGGCCAGGGGCTGCGCGGGTACTTGCCCAGGAACCAGCTGCCCGGGAACCGGTTGCCCCGGAGCCGGCTGGCCGGGCACCTGGCCGGCGGCAGGCATGTGCACGGTCACCTCGCGGGGATCGACCACCCGCGGCGCGGGGGGTGCGGGCGGCGGCGTGGTCGGGTCGGGCAGCGGAACGTTCATGGGAGGCGGCGGTACGCCCTCGGCGGGCTTGGGGGTACCCACCACAGTCCAACTGCCGGTGGGGTCCTGCACCAGATGCGCGGTGTCGCGTGACGGAATCATGCCGAGGTTGCGGGCCGCCTCGGCCAGCGCCGGAGCGGCCTGCGCTTCGAGCACATCCCGTTCCAGCGCCTCTTTCTGCTGCTGCAGGCCCTGCGTGGTCTGCCGGGCATGCCCCAGCTCGTAGGACCGCTCGGCGGAGCCGGTGGAGAGCCACAGCGTGACGCCCAGTCCGAAACCGAGCGCTGCGATCACGAGGGCGACGAACGGGACCCTGGCGATCAGCTCCCGCGGATTCAGTTCGACCGAAGCCAGCCTGACCAGCAACCGCTCCCGCAGTGGCGGGCGAACAACCTTGGGCGCCTTGGCTTTCCGGGCCTTGGCCCGCGCTTTGGCCTGGCTGGCACTCTTGGGACGGGCCGGCTGGGTCTTGGGCCGCGGGATCGGACCGGTGGCCGGCGCCGAGCGCGCGCGCCGATGATCGACATCGGGCCGCCGGGTGCGGGCGCGGGGCGGCGCCTCGGTGGCGCGTCGGGCCACGGCCCGGCCCGGCTTGCGTGCGTCGCGTCGACGCCTGCTCTCAGACGCCGGTGCAGGTCGCTTCGTCTTCATGAGTTGCCCCTTCCCCCAACCTTTTCAAGTGCTCGCAGCCGCACCGGGGCGCTACGTGGATTACGTTCGATCTCATCGGCGCGGGCCCGCTCGGCACCTCGGGTCAGAGTCACGAATTCCGGTTCATGCCCGGGCAATTCGATGGGCAGCCCAGGTGGTGTCCGCGACGCTGTCGCGGCGGCGAACGCGTTCTTGACGATCCGGTCCTCCAACGACTGGTAGGCCATCACCACGATGCGCCCTCCGGGCCGCAACGCCGCCAACGCGGCAGGCACCGCGGCGCGCAACGATTCGAGCTCACCGTTGACGGCGATACGCAACGCTTGGAACGTGCGTTTGGCCGGGTGCCCGCCCGTGCGTCGCGCCGGGGCCGGGATGGCTTCGTAGAGCAACTCGACCAGTTCTGCCGTGGTCTCGAAAGGCTGCTGGGCACGCCGCCGGACGATCTTGTCGGCGATCCTTCCGGCGAACCGCTCCTCGCCGAAATCCCGCAGCAGGCGCGCGAGGTCTTTGGCGTCGTAGGTGTTGAGGATCTCGGCGGCCGTCAGCCGCGCATCGGGATCCATCCGCATGTCCAGTGGCGCGTCGACCGAGTAGGAGAACCCGCGCTGCTTCTGGTCGAGTTGCATGGAGGACACGCCCAGGTCGAACAGCACGCCGTCCACCCGCTCCACACCGGCTTCGGCCATGGCTGCCGGGATGCCGTCGTAGCGGGTGCGCACAAACGTCACCCGGTCGGCGAACGGGGCCAGCCGCGCACCCGCGATGGCCAGTGCGTTGGGGTCCCGGTCCAGCGCGATCAGCCGCAGACCCGGAAACTGGGTGAGAAAGCGCTCGGAGTGCCCGCCCGCACCGAGGGTGCCGTCGATGAGCACCGCCTCGGATCCATCGCCGTGACGACGGGTCAGCGCGGGGCTGAGCAGTTCGACACAGCGGTCCAGCAGGACTGGGATATGCCCGTGGTCACCCACGTTCGCGTCCACACCAACACCTCCGCTATGGCCTGCCCCTGCGACGAGGTCTCTGTCCGAAACCTTGGACCTGGCGTTGGGGAAGTACGCCAGGGCCGGCTCGGGCAGAGGCCACGCCGCACGGGCCTCGTTCGGGTCAGCGTCCGAATCAAATGATGTCGCGCAGAGTTTCATCAGTGGCCGCGGAGAAGTTCTCTTCGTGGAGCTGTTGGTACTCCTGCCAGGCTTGGGCGTCCCAGATCTCCAAGTAGTCGACCGAGCCGATCACCACGCATTCCTTGGAGAGATTGGCGTAGCGACGGTGATCTGCCGACAGGGTGATCCGGCCCTGCGCGTCGGGGTGCTGCTCATCGGTTGCGGCGGCCAGGTTACGCAGGAACGCACGAGCTTCCGGATTGCTCCGGGAGGCCTGTGAGGCGCGTCGGGCCAGCTTTTCGAACTCGTCGCGCGGGTAGACGGCGAGGCTGTGATCTTGGCTTTTTGTGACCATCAGTCCTCCTGCCAGCGCGTCGCGGAACTTGGCGGGCAGCGTCAGCCGCCCCTTGTCGTCGAGCTTGGGCGTGTAGGTGCCCAGAAACATCTGGCCACCTCCCACACGGGGTTCCGGTTTCCCCGCTGGCCGCCACTTTACCCCACAATCCCCCACTTTGCTCCAATTGATGGCACGAGTTGGTTGCAACGCCCCACACTCGGCTGCAAAGTGCTGGTGGTTTCACGAGCATTGCCCGCCGTCATCCACCTATCGATAGAAAATCCGCAGGTCGATAAGCATGCGGCAGAAGTGGGGCGGAGTGGGGGAAATGTCCACGGATCACCCCGCGCTGGCGTGTCGCCGACCGGCCGAACACACAAAAAAGGGGTAGCCCGTGTGGGCTACCCCTGGAACCAGTCCCGGCTTACTCGTCGAAACGCCTGCGGAAACGGTCTTCCATCCGGTTGGTGAACGAACCACCACGCTGACGGCGCTGCCGCTGCGTACCGGGCGCCGCAGCCGACCGATCACGCCCGCCCGTGACCCGCGGGCCCGTGATGGCGAACACCACCCCGGCAAACATCACCACAAAGCCGAGGACCGACAACACCGGGAAGCCGCCGATCATCGTCGCCTTGACGGCGACACCGACGACGAGCATCGCCAAACCGAGGACGAACAGGAGTGCACCCTGCAGCCTGCGGCGCGCCGAAGGCGCGCGTAGAGTCCCACCGCGAACGCTTGACGCGAACTTGGGGTCCTCGGCATAGAGCGCGCTCTCGATCTGATCGAGCATGCGCTGCTCATGATCGGAGAGTGGCATTCGTCCCTCCTTGCCGACGCCGCCGTCGCATTGTCCGAAGTAGTCTGACCAAATTCTTCGATGCCCGTTCATCACGGACACCTAACAGTAATGATACGAGGTCGATCCGAGCCGTACCACCTAGTTCGCCGTCGATTGTATGTCGTTGGGCACACCGGGGACCGGGCACCTCACTGCCCGGATAATGGCTTCGTAATCGAGTGCGACCACAACGACAGCCGCCGGGAGGCTACCGAATTGGCGATGTATCTCATCGATCTGTCGCCGGACGACATGCAGCGCCGGCTTCCCGACGCGCTGCGCGTCTACGTCGACGCCATGCGATACCCCCGCGGCACCGAGGAGCAGCGCGCCTCACTGTGGCTCGAACACACTCGCCGGCTCGGTTGGAAAGGCGTCGCGGCCGTCGAGGTCGACGATTCAACGCTCGACCCCGACGCGACGCCCAGCACCGACGAGCTGGCCAATGCCCCACTGCTGGGCATCGCCTACGGCTATTGCGGGGCTCCCGATCAGTGGTGGCAGCAACAGGTGGTGGCGGGTCTGCGTCAGGTCGGCGCCGAACCTGCCCGCATCGCCGAGCTGATGAGCAGCTACTTCGAGCTCACCGAGCTGCACATCGAGCCCCGCGCCCAGGGCCGTGGTCTGGGCGAGGCCCTCACCCGACGCCTGCTCGCCGGGCGCGGCGAATCCCACGTGCTGTTGTCCACGCCGGAGATCAACGGGGAGGCCAACCGCGCGTGGCGGCTGTACCGCCGATTGGGATTCACCGACGTCATCCGCGGTTACCACTTCGCCGGCGACCCACGTGCCTTCGCCATCCTCGGCCGCGCCCTCCCGCTGTGATCCTCGCCCCATCTGGCACGATGACCAGGTGCGCAAGCGGTCGACCTCATGTGCGGGGTCTCTTTCGCCCTCCTCACGTGCGGGACGACCCCGCTCCATGAGCAGAAGGCGACTACCGGCACTGCTGATCCTGGTGCTGCTGGTGTTGCCGATGGCGGTGGGTTGCGTCCGAGTGCGCGCGTCGCTGACAGTGTCGCCCGACGACCGCGTCTCGGGCCAGATCATCGCCGCCGCCAAGCCCCGCGACCCGAACGACAAGGGCCCGCAGCTGCTGAACAACCTGCCGTTCGCCACCAAGGTCGCCGTCAGCCCCTATAGCCGCGACGACTACGTGGGCTCGCAGGCGGTGTTCTCCGACCTCAGCTTCTCCGAGTTGCCGCAACTGGCAGGCATGAACCGCGATTCGGCGGGCGTGGACATCTCCCTGCGACGCGCCGGTGAGCTCGTCATCCTCGAAGGACGTGTCGACCTCACCACGCTCAACGACCCGCAGGCCGACGTGTTGCTGACCGTCTCTTTCCCCGGTGAGGTCACCTCGACCAACGGTTCCCGGGTGAGCTCGTCGATCGTCGAGTGGAAACTCCGGCCAGGCGTGGTGAGCACCATGAACGCGCAGGCCCGCTACACCGATCCGAGCGCCCGCTCGTTCACCACCGCGGCCATCTGGCTGGCGGTGGGCGCGTTCGTGGTCGCGGGTGTGATCGGTGCGCTCGCCTGGCAGAGCCGCGACCGCACGCCGAAACCGGGTGAGCCCGTGACCACGCGCGACTGACGAACCGTTCCTGAAACGACCGCAGCAGGCTCTACGCTGAAGGCACCGCGGGGGGCGCGATCACACAACGAAAGGGGTAGGGCGCTGAGCGTGGATGCAGCGGCACCATCGGCTGCGGAGTTGGCCGGCGCCGTCACCGAACAATTGCGCGAGTACCTGCACGAACGCCGGCAGGACTGCGCCTACATCGGCACCGATTACGCGGAGCTGACCGCGGCCCTCGAAGAATTCGTACTGCGCGGCGGCAAGCGGGTGCGGCCCGCGTTCGCCTACTGGGGTTGGCGCGCCGTCGCCGATGCACCCGACACGCAGGCCGACGCCGGGGTGCTGCGTCTGTTCGCGGCGTTGGAACTGCTGCAGGCGTGCGCGCTGGTGCACGACGACGTGATCGACGATTCGGCGACCCGGCGCGGCCTGCCCACCGTGCACCGCATCTTCACCGAGCGGCACCGCGAGCAGCACTGGCGCGGATCATCCGAACAATTCGGCCTGTCGGCCGCGATCCTGCTCGGCGATCTCGCCCTGGCGTGGGCCGACGACATCGTGGCCACTGCCGATCTGCCCGCCGACGCGCGGCCGCGCGTCCAGCAGGTGTGGGCACACATCCGCACCGAGGTGCTCGGCGGCCAATATCTGGACATCGTCGCCGAATCCAGCGGCGCCGAATCCGTGGCCTCGGCGATGAACGTCAACACCTACAAGACTGCGTCCTACACCGTGGCCCGGCCCCTGCAGCTGGGTGCGGCCGCTGCCGCCGACCGGCCCGACGTGCAGGAGATCTTCCATCGCATCGGCAACGACCTCGGCGTGGCGTTCCAGCTGCGCGACGACGTGCTCGGCGTGTTCGGGGACCCCGCGGTGACCGGTAAGCCCTCGGGCGACGACCTGCGGTCGGGCAAGCGCACGGTACTGCTGGCCGAAGCACTCGAGTTGGCCGACAAGAGCGATCCCGTCGCGGCCAAGCTGCTGCGCACCTCCGTCGGCACCGACTTGACCGACGTCCAGGTCCGTGAGCTGCGCCTTGCCATCGAATCAGTCGGAGCGCTGGCCGCCGTGGAGGAGCACATCGGAATGCTCACCCGGCGTGCGCTCGAGGTGCTGACCGCGGCTCCCGTGCACGCCCCGGCCAAGGCCGGCCTGGCCGAACTCGCGCGGCTCGCCGCCAACCGGTCGGCATGACCGCCCCCACCGCCGCCGCTGCAACCTCGAACAGCGGTTTGACGCAGCATATTTCGCGTCTGGTCGGGTTCGCCATGTCCCCGCAGGGGGCCCAGGCAAGGCTGGGTTTTCTCGGTGCGGTGTTGCTGACCATCGGCGGGTTGGGTGCGGGCAGTACCCGGCTGCATGATCCCCTGCTGGAGTCCCTGCACCTGTCCTGGTTGCGGTTCGGGCACGGCCTGGTGCTCTCATCCGTGCTGTTGTGGGTCGGCGTCGCCTTAATGCTGATGGCCTGGCTGTGGCTGGGCCGACGGGTGATCGACCGCACCGCAACCGAATACACCATGGTGGCCACCACCGGCTTCTGGCTGGCTCCGCTGCTGCTGAGCGTGCCGTTGTTCAGCCGGGACACCTACTCATACCTGGCCCAGGGTGCCCTGCTGCGAGACGGGCTCGACCCGTATGTGGTTGGCCCCGTGGAGAACCCGAACTCCTTGCTCGACGACGTCAGCCCGATCTGGACGACGACCACCGCGCCGTACGGGCCGGCCTTCATCCTCGTCGCGAAGTTCGTCACGATGCTGGTCGGCAACGACATCGTCTCGGGCACCATGTTGTTGCGGCTGTGCATGCTGCCAGGGCTGGTGTTGCTGATCTGGGCGTCGCCGCGCGTCGCCCGCCATGTCGGGGCCAACGGCGCTGCGGCGCTGTGGATCTGCGTGCTCAACCCGCTGGTGATCATTCACCTGATGGGCGGCGTGCACAACGAGATGCTGATGGTCGGGCTGATGATGGCCGCGATCGCGCTGACGTTCGCGGGGCGCCCGGTGTGGGGAGTCAGCCTCATCGCAGTGGCCGTCGCGGTGAAAGCCACGGCGGGGCTTGCCCTTCCGTTCCTGGTCTGGGTGTGGATGCGGCAACTGCAAGAACGTCGCAACCTGAACCCGGTGCGGGCGTTTGCGATCGCCACGGCGGCCTCGGCGCTGATCTTCGTAGCGGTGTTCGCCGTGTTGTCACTGGCGGCCGGTGTCGGGCTGGGCTGGCTGACCGCGCTGGCAGGCTCGGTGAAGATCATCAACTGGCTGACCATTCCGACCGCGGCGTCCAACCTCATCAACGCCGTTGGCGGCCTGCTCTTCCCGGTCAACTTCTACGCTGTGCTGGAGGTCGCGCGGATCATCGGCATCGTCGTGATCGTGGTGGCGTTGCCGTTGCTGTGGTGGCGGTTTCGGCACACCGACCGCGAAGCGCTCACCGGCATCGCCCTGGCCATGGTCGTCGTGGTGTTGTTCGTGCCCGCGGCACTGCCCTGGTACTACACCTGGCCGCTGGCCGTGGCCGCCGCGTTGATCCAGACCCGGCCCGCGATAGCGGCGGTCGCCGGCTTCTCGACCTGGATCATGGTGATGTGGAAGCCTGACGGCGCCCACGGCATGTACTCATGGGCGCACGTGCTGCTCACCACGGCGTGCGCAGCAGTGGCCTGGTATTCGCTATACCGGGCACCCGAACCTGAACCCGAAGCCGCCGCCTAGTTTTGCCGAGCGTGCGTGTCTGTCCCTCGACACGCCGGGCTCAGGCACCATTTCATGCACGCTCGTATCGCGCGAGGGTGCGCGCACTGTCGGCGCTCAGCGGCGTGTCGGGCAACAGACACGCACGCTCGCGGTGCCAACCGGTGCCAACGGGTGCCACGTGCGCCAGCGGGTGCCACTGGTGCCAACGGGGTCAGTAGGCCATTGCCTGGGCCCGGCGGACCACCTCACGGGCCTGGTGTGAATGAAGCGCGTCGACCGGGCGCGCGTTGGCCTGGCGGTCGGTCGAGCCGTCACGGCTGATGGTCAGCGACTCATCGGGCGTGAACAGCCAGCGCACGATCTCGGTACTGCGATAGCCGCCGTCACTGAGCACCACGAGCAATCCCGGCAGGGACTTCACCACATGCCCGGAGGCGTCGAAGAAGATCTTGGGCACCACGAGCACCCCGTCACGGCGCACCGCGATGAGGTGACCTTCGCGCAACTGTTGGTGCACCTTGGTGACGGATATGCCGAGCATGTCGGCGACGGTAGGAAGGTCATAGACGGCTTCGCCGGGATCCAGAACGTCATCGGCGGCCGGAATGCTGCTCACCGCACCGATTCTAGGACTACCCGGGCGGCTCGTAACATGTGTTCGGTGGAGGCGCACCAGCAATCGGACCCGCTCGTCGGCACCGTGCTGGATCGGCGGTATGAGGTTCAGACTCCGATCGCCACCGGGGGGATGTCGACGGTCTATCGCGGGCTCGACACGCGGCTCGACCGTCCGGTCGCCATCAAGGTCATGGATTCGCGGTACGCCGGTGACGCGCATTTCCTGGCAAGGTTCCAGCGCGAGGCGCGGGCGGTGGCCCGGCTCAGCCATCCCGGGCTGGTCGCGGTGTACGACCAGGGTGGCGGAGGCACTGCCCACCAGCCGCCGTTTCTCGTGATGGAGCTCATCGAGGGCGGAACACTGCGCGAGTTGCTGACCGAGCGCGGCCCGATGCCTCCGCACGCGGTGGCCGCCGTATTGACCCCGGTGCTGGGCGGGCTCGCCGTCGCGCACCGAGCGGGCCTGGTACACCGCGACATCAAGCCGGAGAACGTGCTGATCTCCGATGGCGGGGACGTCAAGATCGCCGATTTCGGGCTTGTGCGCGCGGTTGCCGAAGCCAAGATCACTTCCACCAGCGTGATTCTCGGTACGGCGGCATACCTGTCGCCCGAGCAGGTCAGTACCGGTGACGCCGACCCACGCAGTGACGTCTACGCGGTGGGCATCCTGACCTACGAACTGCTCACGGGCGTCACGCCGTTCACCGGCGACTCCGCACTCTCCGTGGCTTATCAGCGGATGGACCACGACGTGCGGCCGCCCAGCAGCGTAATCGCCGGTGTGCCACCGGAGTTCGATGCGCTGGTGCGCCGGGCAACCGCACGCGACCCCGCCGACCGCTACGCCGACGCCGACGAGATGAGCGACGACCTGCACGACATCGTCGCCGAACTCGGGCTTCCCGCCTTCCGTGTCCCGGCACCGCGTGACTCTGCGCAGCACCTGGCGGCGACGAGGGTCCACAGCCGTCAGGCCCCACCCCCCGAGATGACGTCACCGCCCGCGCCGCAACCGGCGCATCCGCCGGTGCCGCCCCGGCAACCCACACGTGAACTGACCCGCGATCAGGACTGGGCGCCGGTCCCTGCCGACTCCGGCGAATACACCGAATACCCTGCTGCCGCAACGCGATTCGCCGGTATCGAGATGAGCGAGTTCTACTGGGCGCAGCAGCGCGCCAAGCGTGCCCTGGCGTTCTGGGTGATCGCGGTGCTGACGTTCACCGGGCTTGTGGCCGCGGCGGCATGGACGCTGGGCAGCAACATCGCTGCGCTCATCTGACCGCCGCAGCCGAATGCCTCAGTCGCGCAACATCTCCGCGACGAGGAACGCCAGCTCGAGGCTCTGCTGGGTGTTCAGCCTCGGATCGCACGCCGTCTCGTAGCGGCCCGCCAGATCCGAATCCGAAATGTCCTGGGCGCCACCGAGACACTCGGTGACGTTCTCACCGGTGATCTCGACGTGGATACCGCCCGGATGAGTGCCGAGGGCGTGGTGCACCTCGAAGAAGCCCTGCACCTCGTCGACGATGCGGTCGAAATGCCGGGTCTTGTAGCCGGTCGACGATTCGTGGGTGTTGCCGTGCATCGGGTCGCACTGCCACACCACCTGATGGCCGGTGGCTTGCACCTTCTCGATGATGGGAGGCAGCAGATCGCGCACCTTGTTGTTGCCCATCCGGGTCACGAGAGTCAGTCGGCCGGGTTCGTTGTGCGGGTCGAGCCGCTCGACGTACTCGACGGCGAGCTCCGGCGACGTCGTCGGCCCCAGCTTCACCCCGATCGGGTTGGCGATCACCTCGGCAAATGCGATGTGCGCGCCGTCGAGCTGACGGGTGCGCTCACCGATCCACAGGTAATGCGCCGACTGGTTGTACAGCCGGGGCGTGCCGTCCAGTTCGTCGGAGAGCCGCAGCATCGCGCGCTCGTAATCCAGCACGAGGGCCTCGTGGCTGGCGAAGATCTCAGCGGTCTGCAGGTTGCGGTCGGCCACCCCGCAGGCCGACATGAACCGCAATCCCCGGTCGATCTCACCGGCGAGCGCCTCGTACCGGGCCCCGGCCGGCGACGTCCGGACGAATTCCCGGTTCCAGTCGTGCACCAGATGCAACGAGGCCAGGCCCGACGAGGTCAACGCGCGGACCATGTTCATCGCGGCACTGGCGTTGGCGTAGGCACGCACCAGCCGCGACGGGTCATGGGCGCGGACTGCGGCGTCGGGGGCGAACCCGTTGACCATGTCGCCGCGGTAGGACTCCAACCCCAGCGAGTCGATGTCGGTCGAGCGCGGCTTGGCGTACTGACCGGCGATCCGGGCGACCTTCACCACCGGCATGCTCGCGCCGTACGTCAGCACGACGGCCATCTGCAACAACGTGCGGATGTTGGCCCTGATGTGCGGCTCGGTGTTGTCGACGAACGTCTCGGCGCAGTCGCCGCCCTGCAGTAGGAACGCCTTGCCGAGCGCGACCTCGGCGAGCTGACCCTTGAGCTTCTCGATCTCCGACGGCACGGTGACCGGCGGGACGCTCTCCAGAACCGTCCGCATGGCCTTGGCGGCCTCGGCGTCCCAATTGGGCTGCTGTGCGGCCGGCCGGGCCAGGGCGGCGTCCAGACGCTGCCGCAACTCGTCGGTCAACGGGGGCAACGGCGGCAGCTGCTCGATGGGAATGTCGACGGTCCAGTTCACCCGTTCATGGTAGCCGCCGGTCAACACCTGTTTCTGCGGCCCGAGCGGAGTCGGCGTGCGGCGCCGACGGTGTTCCGCTGATCAACTGGAACCGCTCCAGGTTCTGCCGCGCGTCGACGAGCGCGTCGTGCGCATCGCGGGATCGCGGTGGCATCCCAGGGGAACCGCGGTCCTCCCAGAGTTGGCGCAGCTCGCGGGTGAACCGAGGGATGGCCTGCGGCAGCTCGGTCATCGGGCCCCACAGCTGACACAACACCACATGGTCGTAGGCACCCACCCAGGCCCACAGTTCGATCGGCTCGTCCCCGTCGATGCCGAAGAACTCCTCCAGCTCCTCGCGGATCTGGCGGCGGGAGCGCCACAGCTTCGACGACGGCGACGGCAGCTTGGGCAACACGTGTTTACGCACCCAGCGGCCCGCCCGGTCCGGATCGAATTCGGTTGATATCGCGTAGTATTCGCGGCCGTCTTCGGCCACCACGCCGATGGAGATCAGGTCGATAGTGCGACCGTCGTCGATGAACTCGGTGTCATAGAAGTAGCGCATCAGACCATCTGCCCCGGCGCAGGCGCGGCGTGGATCTCCCGGTCCAGCTGCTTGTCGACGGCAGCGTCGTCGGGGAACTTCGGCGTCCCGGCGATCGCGTCCTGCACCCACAACTTGGCCTGCACCACGGGACGACGCAGCCAGCGCTCACGCTCCAAGGCGCGGCGCATCTTGCGGGGCCGGGTGGTGTAACGCCAGCGCGCCCACGGCGCATGCGGCCGCGACAGCCTGATCGCACCGACGAACAACAACGGGGTGATGAACATTCCCACCAATCCGGTCCACACCTTGCCTTTGAGCAACACCACGACCGCGAGCAGCAGGGTCGTCACGGCGACCACCACCACGACCGTCCGGGCGAAGACGGTCTGATCCTCACGCCAGATATTGATATCGAAAAACGACAGCGGATTGAAACCCAGGATCAGCAACCCCGCCACGGCCACCGCGGCGAACACCGCATCCACCGAGGTCCGGCCGTCCTCCTCCCAGTACACATCGGACAGGTGAAGGACCAGCGCGAACTCGTCGAGCACCAACGCCGCACCGATGCCGAAGAACGTCGAGGCCACGGCGAACTCCGGAACCCCGCCGCTGACCGACAGCGTCACCATCGTGATGCCCGAGACCATCACCAGGATGATTCCGATCACCATGTGGTGGATATGTAGCGTGCCGTGACCGATATTGCGGGGCTGCCACCACTTGGGTGGCTTGTCGCTGTTGGCGTGCCGACGGATGTAACGCACCACGGTCCGGGTCACGAAGAACGTGAGGATGAACGCCACCAGGCAACACAGCAAGGGCAGGCGATCGCGGGTCACGAGGTAGAGGTGGGCGGTCACGTGCACGCTGAGAAAACTTACGCCGAGCAGAGCGCGCCGGGGCCGTGGATTCACCTGTGCCAGGTGGCCACCGATAGTCTGTTGAGGACATGAGTACGCGGAAGGCGCCCGGCTGGGCTGGTTGGGCACCGACCATCGCATGGCGAATTTTCCAGCTGCTGACTGTGGCGGCGCTGGCCTGGGCGGGATACAAACTGCTCGGACACACGCCGTACCGCATCGACATCGACGTCTACCGGATGGGTGGACGGGCCTGGCTGGACGGTAAGCCGCTGTACTCCGACGGCGCCATCTTCCACACCCAGGGCGGGCTGGACCTGCCGTTCACCTATCCCCCGCTGGCCGCCATCTCGTTTGCTCCGTTCGCCTGGCTCTCGCTGCCTGCCGCCAGCGCCGCGATCACGCTGACCACGCTGCTATTGCTGATCGCCTCGACCGTCATGGTGCTGACCCGGCTCGACGTCTGGCCGCAGACGACGGTCACCTCCGAACCGGCCTGGCTGCGGCGCTGCTGGTTGGCGGCCGCGGTGGTCGCCCCTGCGGTGGTCTACCTCGAGCCGATCCGCTCCAACTTCGAGTTCGGCCAGATCAACGTCGTGCTGATGACCCTGGTGATCGCCGACTGCGTGCCGAGGCGCACGCCCTGGCCACGCGGCATCCTGCTGGGCCTGGCCATCGCGGTGAAGCTCACCCCAGCCGTGTTCCTGTTGTACTTCCTGTTGCGGCGCGACGTCCGGACCCTGCTGTGGACCGCGGGCTCGACCGTCGTCGCGACACTCGCCGGATTCGCACTGGCTGCCCGGGATTCGGTGGAGTACTGGACCGAAACGGTCCGCAACACCGACCGGATCGGCACCGCGACGCTCAACACCAACCAGAACATCGCGGGTGTGCTGGCGCGCCTGGGCCTCAGCGAGGGGCCCCGGTTCGTGCTGTGGGTGCTGGCTTGCCTGGCGGTGTTGGCGTTCACCGGGTGGGCTGCGCACCGCGCGCTGCGCGTCGCATCGGTAGATCCGGACGCATCCGACACGTCGTCGATGCTGGCGTTGATCTGCGTGGCGATGTTCGGGCTCGTCGTCTCCCCGGTGTCGTGGTCGCACCACTGGGTGTGGACGCTGCCGACGCTGCTGGTGACGGGGGTCACCGCGTATCGCCGGCGCAACGCCGCGCTGACCGCGGTGACGGTGGCCGGAATCGCGCTGATGATCTGGACGCCGATCACCCTGATGTCACCGCACCACGAGACCGCCGCATCGCTGTGGCGGCAACTGGTCGGCTGCTCCTACGTGTGGTGGGCGCTGGCCGTGATCGTGGTGACCGGGATGACGTCGACGACGCACGCCGGCGACCGAACCAGCCACGCAGCGGTCGCGTCGTACCGATAAACGTCGCGTCGATGAAACCGGCTCAGCCGGCGGCTGCCTGCGGAAGGCGCGCCGCGGGATTCCCGGGCGCAGCGCCGGCCGGGTTGCCCTTCACCTCCGCGGCGTAGAGGTCGACGTACTCCTGGCCGGAGAGGCCCATCAGCTCGTACATCACCTCGTCGATCACCGCCCGCTCGATGAAGCGGTTGCCGGCCAGGCCGTCGAAACGGCTGAAGTCCATCGGCTTGCCGAACCGCACCTCGACGCGGCCGAACTTCCACATCTTGCTTCCGGGCGGGTTCACCACATTGGTTCCGACCATCGCGACCGGAATCACCGGAACGCCGGTCTGCAGCGCCAGCCGGGCCAGGCCCGTCTTGCCCTTGTAGAGCCGTCCGTCCGGGGAACGGGTGCCCTCGGGGTACATGCCGAGCAGCTTGCCCTCGCTGAGGATGCGCTCGGCGGTGGTCAAGGCGCTCTGCGCCGAATCCGCATCGGTGCGGTCGATCGGTACCTGTCCGGCCACCGTGTAGAACCACCGGGTGAACCAGCCCTTGATCCCGGTGCCGGTGAAGTATTCGGCCTTGGCCAGGAAGGTGATCCGGCGGCTCACCACCAGCGGGAGATAGAAACTGTCTGCCACCGCCAAGTGATTACTGGCAAGAATCACCGCACCGGACGCCGGAACATGCTCAAGCCCAGTGACTTTCGGTCGACCGAGCAAGGACAGCAAGGGTCCCATGAAGATGAACTTGAAAAGCCAGTACCACATGGACCCTCCCCATCGGAATGCTCTGGGACAACTGTACTCAGGGGTTGTGGCGGCTACCACCGGACCGCCCGTCTGCGAGACCGGTCTCACTCCTCCACGGTGACGGGAATGTGCTGGTAGCGGCCGGGCCCTGGGGGTGGTGAATCGTCAGGCGAGGGAGAATCAGGTCCTCCGTCAGGTCCGGGAGATTGCGGGGCGTGCGCATCGTTGTCGATCACCGCGCGGATCACCGTCAGCAGCGCGACGCTGTGCTCGGCGATCACGCCGAGCAGGGGATGCTGCTCACCGTTGATGAGCGCCGCCAGGGCGCACACCGGGCACCACACCTGCTGGCATTTGCCGGGAGCCCCGGCCGCGCTAGCCGCCAAACCGGCCGCCGCGAGTCGCACCGCAGGGTCGAGCCGGTCGAGGATGGCCTGTGCCAACTCTCGTAGTTCCGGGCCCAGGTCGGGATGAGACCCACTCATGCCGGCCATACCTCCGGATCCGGTCGAAAACGCACCGTCAGCTCACTGCCTCGTAACTGGGCGCCCGTCACGATGCATCGCCGCAGCACGGACGCCAACCGAACCCGGCGTCGCACACCTGAAACACCGATGATCAAGTCGTCGCCGACCCGGCCAAGCGTCAGCGCGGATGAGTCGACCTGCGGCAACTCTAGCCGTAACCGGTAGACCGCCTCGAGCCCAGACCCCGATTCCCGGTCCACGACGGGACGAAGCGGCCCCGGCGGTGGCGTGCCGTCGCGGCGCCGGGCGCACTCCAGCAGCTCCCCCAGCGCCTTGGGGCCGATCGGTTCCCCGGCCAGGTGCGGCACCATCACCAGCTCCACATCGCCGATGGATGCGGCGAGCTGGTCCAGCACGGCTCGCTGCTCGGCGATCCGTTCGGAGTACCAGTCGAACGCCGGATGCGCGGGAAGGTTCGTGTACTCGAACGAATCATCCTGCACCAAAACCTGATTGACGATCAGTTCGGCCACACCCACGCCCATCAAGGCCAGTGACCCCAGCGTGCGCAGCGCCTCGGCAGCCACCACCCGCTCGGCCGTGAGCACCAGATGGGCGCTCACCTGCTCACTGTCGGTGATCAGGCAACTGAGCCGCGAGATCCCTGCATCGATGCGCTCGAGCAACGTCACGATGGCCGCGTTCTCGGCGCCGCCCGACAACCGGCGATGCCGAGGCCAGGCGCGCTCCAGGTACAGCCCGAACGTGGCAGGCAGTGTCAGCATCCGCAAGGCATCGGCGGTCGAGGCGCAGTCCACCACGACGTGGTCCCACCGACCCGATGCGGCGAGCTCACCCACCTCGTGCAGGCCGAGCACTTCCTGAATCCCCGGTAACGCCGAAAGTTCTTCGGGCGCAACGTTTCCCAGATCCGATTCGGTGAACCGCTCCGACAGCGGCGGCACCACCTCGACCCAGCGGGCCTCCAGCAGAGCCAGGGTGTCCAGCGCAAGGGCATCGAGAAAACCGCCGCCGGCATCGGCGTCGTCGGCCAGGACCCTGGTGGGCGTCCGCTGCCCGGTCGGGGTCAGCACAGTGCCGAGGACATCGCCCGTCGAGTGCGCCTGGTCGGTGGACACGATGAGCACCCGCAGCCCGGCCCGGGCGTCACGTACCGCGGTCGCGGTTGCCAGCGTCGACTTGCCCACCCCGCCCTTGCCGACGAACAGGCTGATCCGCGCCCCATCACCGCTCAGGTCAGTGCACCTCGACTCGCTTCTTGAGGTCTTTGAGCGCGGTATCGGTGAGCCGCCGTTCGGCCTTGCGCTTGAGCAGCCCGATCATCGGGATCATCAGATCGACCGAAAGTTCATAGGTGACGTCCGTGCCGGATCCCTTGGGCGCCAGGCGATATGTCCCCTCCAACGCACGCAGCAACGAACTCGACTCCAACGTCCAGCTCACCGACTTCCGGTCGGCAGGCCACACATAGGACAACACCATGGTGTCCTTGAGCACCGCCGCGTCGAGTACCAGCCGGGCCTTCTTCGGCAGGCCGTTCTCGTCGACGTCCAGTACCTCGGTCTCCTTGTACTCGGCCACCCACTCCGGATAGGAGTCGATGTCGGCGATGACGTCCATCACCGTCGACGGGTCGGCCTCGATATAGATGGTCTGCGCCGTCTTGTCGGCCACTGCACGCCCTTCTCCCCACCACGCGGAGTTGCCACCGCCTTCGCGGAGAAATCTACTCTCCCGCATCACGTGCGGGGCGTTGTCAGGCCAGGCGGGAAACCCCGACAGGCCGCGACGCCTCAAGCCGCTGCTTGATCTCGAACGACATCACCTTGCCCGCCACCCGGCGCTGGTGATTCAGCTTGGCCAGATCCATCTTGGCCAGTTCCCACGCCGCGGCACCTGCGGGTTCGGCGTGTAGGAAGTAATGCAGGATCACCCCGTCGAGCACCTCTTCGAGCCAGACCTCCATGGTGCCGGTGAGGGCACCGGCAACGGTCCAGCGCTGGCCCTTCTCGGCCCGGTCCTCGATGACCGTCAGCCGCAGGTCCGGCCACCAGCGCCGCCAGTTGGCGGAATCGGCAACGGCACGCCCGACGTCGGCGGGATCTGCGCAGACGAAGGTCTCATCCGCGATCTGGACGCTGTTCATGAGCACCTAGCTTCACATATGCGCTGCGGAGTGAGCGACCGGGCCGACTAGGCTTGTCGCGCGGAAGTTCTGCCACCGGCGACTAAGGGGCCCAAGATCGTGCGTGAGTACAGCGTTCCGGCAACGTTTCAGATCGGCGAACACGACACGGTCGTCGACGCGGTATACGCCCATGAGCGCGAGGATCCCGACTACGTCATCTTCCAGCGGCTGGTCAACGGGTCCTGGACCGACGTCACCTGCGCCGAGGTCGCCGCACAGATCCGCCGCACCGCTTTGGGTTTGATCGCCGAAGGCGTGCAGCCCGGTGACCGGGTCGCGATCCTGTCGGCCACCCGTTACGAATGGCCGATCGTCGATTTCGCCATCTTGTCGATCGGAGCAGTCACGGTGCCGATCTACGAGACCTCGGCGCCCGAGCAGATCCGCCACGTGCTGGACAATTCGTCGGCCGTGCTGGTGATCGCCGAGACCGATGGCCATGCCGAACGGGTCGAGCAGCTGCGTGATCAGCTGCCCACCGTGCGCAAGGTGCTGCGTATCGACGGGGCCGGTCCGACCGCGCTCGACGCGCTGGCCGAGGCGGGCGCCTCCGTCGACCCCGCCGAGGTGCAGACCCGGCTGGCCGCGGTCAAGTCGTCCGATCCGGCGACCCTGATCTACACGTCGGGCACCACGGGTCTGCCCAAGGGCTGCCAGCTCACCCACGCCAATTTCCTTTCCGAGATCCACGGCGCCAAGGCTGCTTTCCCGGACCTCTTGACCAAGGGGCAGCGGATGCTGGTGTTCCTGCCGCTGGCGCACGTGCTGTCGCGGGCGATCACCGTGGCCGCCTTCACCAACAAGGTGGCCCTCGGCTTCACCAGTGACATCAAGGGCCTGGTCCCGATGTTCGGGGTGTTCAAGCCGACGCTGGTGGTGTCGGTGCCGCGGGTGTTCGAGAAGGTGTACAACACCGCCGAGCAGAATGCCCGCAACGACGGCAAGGGCTGGATCTTCGATCAGGCCGCCGCCGCGGCGATCGAGTACAGCCAGGCGCTGGACTCCGGTGGTGCCGCGGACGCGAGGAGCACAAAAGGCCCAAGCGTGGTGCTCAAGCTCAAGCACGCGCTGTTCGACAAGCTGGTGTACGGCAAGCTGCGCGCGGCGCTCGGCGGGGACTGCCGCGCGTCGATCTCCGGCGGCGCACCGCTGGGCGCACGGCTCGGGCACTTCTACCGCGGCGTCGGCCTGACCATCTACGAGGGCTACGGGCTGACCGAGACCAGCGCGGCCATCACTGTCAACCAGGTCGGCGCGCTCAAGGTGGGCTCGGTCGGAAAGTTGTTGCCCGGCAACAGCATGCGGCTCGCAGATGACGGCGAGTTGCTGGTGAAGGGCGGCGTGGTGTTCAACGGCTACTGGCACAACGAGCAGGCCACCGCCGAGGCCATCGAGGACGGCTGGTTCCACACGGGCGACCTGGGCGCCATCGACGACGAGGGCTTCCTGACCATCGTGGGCCGTAAGAAGGAGATCATCGTGACCGCGGGCGGCAAGAACGTCGCCCCCGCCATCCTGGAAGATCGGCTGCGGGCGCACCCGCTGATCAGTCAGGCCATGTGCGTCGGCGACCAACAGCCCTTCATCGCCGCGCTGATCACCATCGACCCGGAGGCGTTCGAGGGCTGGAAGCAGCGCAACGGCAAGGACGCCGCCGCCACCGTGGCCGACCTGACCAACGATCCGGATCTGGTTTCCGAGATCGACCTGGCGGTCAAGGAGGCCGACGAGGCAGTGTCCAAGGCCGAGGCGATCCGCAAGTTCCGCATCCTGCCGGTGGACTTCACGGAGGAGACCGGCGAGCTGACGCCGACGCTGAAGGTCAAGCGCAAGGTCGTCGCGGAGAAGTTCGCCGACGACATCGCGGCGCTCTACAGCTGAGCGCCGCGGGCGGTCATCGGCTCAGCCGGACAACAACTCGGCGAGGCGGGCGCCCTTGGCCCGCCACTGCCAGTTGTCCACCGCCCAGTGCCTGCCCGCGACGCCCATGGCGGCGGCCCGGCCGGGATCGCCCAGCAGGTCGCTGACGGCGGTCGCGATCGCGGTGACGTCGGTGCCGTCGACGACGGTGCCCGTTTCGCCGTCGAGCACGGTTTCCGGTGCCCCGCCGGAGGTTCCGGCGACCACCGGCACGCCACTGGCCGAGGCCTCCAGGTAGACGATGCCCAGACCTTCGACGTCCAACCCGGCGCCCCGCGTGCGGCACGGCATCGCGAACACGTCCGCCATGGCGTGGTGGGCCGGCAGTTCGTCACTCGGCACGCCGCCGGTGAACACGACGTGCTCGGCGACGTCACCCGCGTGCGCCAACTGCTTGAGCTTGTCCAGATACGGTCCGCCGCCGACGATGACCAGGATGGTGCCGGGCACCCGCCGTCGGATCGCCGGCAGCGCGCGAATGAGCATGTCCTGCCCCTTGCGCGGGACCAGCCGCGACAGGCACACCACCACGGGGCTGCCGCCCAGGCCGTAGCGCTTGCGCAGCTCGGCGCGGGCTGCCGGATCGGGCTGGAACCGGTCGGTGTCGACCCCGGGCGGCAGGTGTTCGAGAGCGGCGCGGGGCCCGAAGCCCGAGGCGAACCGTCCCCGGGTGTAATGGCTGACGAATGTTACGACGTCGGCGTCGTCGCCGATGCGGCGCAGCGCGCTACGGGCGACCGGCAGCATCGACCAGCCCACCTCGTGCCCGTGAGTGCTGGCGACCACCCGGCTCGCACCGGCCCGGCGTGCCAACGGCCCCAGCAGGGCCAGCGGCGCGGCGGCACCGAACCAGACCGTGTCGATGCCGTGCTCGCCGATGAGCCGGCACATCCGCGTCGCGACCGTCGGCTCCGGGATCATCAGCGTGGTCGGGTGCCGCACCACCTGGTAGGCGGACGCGGCGGCCTCGTCATAGGCCTCGGCGCCTTTCCACTTCGGCGCGTAGACCGTCAACCGGTGTTCACCCGAGCTCGTCAACTGCCCGACGAACGCCTCGAGATATGACTGGATGCCCCCACGACGCGGCGGAAAATCGTTGGTGACCAACAGAACTCGCGTCATTGTGCCCTCACCTTACACATCGGCAGTCAGGCCGCGCACTCGAGTAGCACCATCAGGCCGCGCACGGGAGGAGCACAGTCAGGCTGCGCACGCGAGGAGCACATTCAGGCGGGGCGGCTGAGCCACTGCCGCCACCCGGCGAGTACTTGATCAAGATCGGTCCCCAGCACATCGCGCACCGCGGTGCCCACGTCGGGATGACCGAATCCGCAGGCACGCAGGTACAGCTCACGCAGCGCGCGCGGGCCGTATCGGTCGGCGACGTAGCGACTGAACCACCAAGCCCGGTCATAGGCGAGCGATCTCGCGGCGCCCATCGAGTCCAGGTCGGCATCGGTGGGCACCTGAGCCAGCTCGGCGGCGCGCGTCGGGCCCGGGAGCGGTTCGGCCGGGCGCCCGACGTAGTCGGCGACGCCTTCGGTGAGCCAGCGGGGCGCGTCCGGCGCGGTACGTGCCCTCGCCGCGTAGTGGAAAAGCTCGTGGCGCAGCACGATTCGCAGGGCGGCCCGACTCATGTCGGCTGCTCCCGGGGCAAACATGATGCGCTGCGCAGTGGTGGTCGCGGCGATGTCTTCTGCACCACCGGCCAGCACCTGGAATTGGTCGTCTGATCCGGCGACGACCAGGTTGATCTCGTGGGGCCAGTCGGGGCCCCAGAAGCCGGTGACGACCGTCGCGGCCGTGCCCAGCTCGGTGTCGAGGCGGCCCAGCAGAGCGGCGGTGCGTTCACCCCCCAAGCCGAGCAACTGCGCCGTGCGGCCGTCGGGCAGGACCACCGAGGTCACGGGGTCCGGGGCGGCAGCGGCGGGAACCACGCCGACCGTGGGCGGCGCCGACGGGGGTGCCGGAGCCTGCGCGGGCGCAGCGGCGGGCCACAGAACTGCGGCCGCCATGATCAGCTCAGCCAGTAAAGCGGTGCCCAGAACCGGCCGAGTGAAGGACGGGTCAGTACCGGCGGATGTCGTAGATCGGCGCATTGTTGACCGGAGCGACCCGAACGGGGACGCCATAGGTCGACGCGTGCACCATCATTCCGTCGCCGATGTAGATGCCGACATGCGAGGCATCGGAGTAGTACGTCACCAGGTCGCCTGGCTGGATCTGGTCCATCGAGACCGGCTGTCCGCCCGCGGCCAAGGCCTGGCTGGAGTGCGGCAGCGAAATACCGGCCTGCTGGAACGACCACATCACCAGACCCGAGCAATCGAACGAGCCCGGACCGGCCGCACCCCAGGAGTACGGCGAGCCGATGCGGCTCAGCGCGGCCTGGATGACCGTTGCCGAATGCCCGCTACCGCCGGGCGTCGCAGCTTCCGGCGGTGCGACGTCGCCGGGCGGGATGCCGTCGGGCGCAGAGGCCTGGATGCTGGGATCCTGTGCCGGTGGCAACGCCTCCGGAGCAGGTGGCGGCGGGGCCACCGGCGCGGGCGGCGTGGCCGCGAGCGCTTCGCGCTGGGCCGGGGTGAGGGCCTGGTACTGCGACTTGACGATGGCGATCTGCACCTGCAGCTGGCTTTGCTTGGATTGCAGATCCGCGCGCACTGCGGCGGCCTGTTCGGCCGCGGTCTTCGCATCGGCAGCCGACTTGGCCGACTCCGCCTCGGCGTCAGCGGCCTTCTTGCCGATCTCGCGGTAGTTCTGCATCTGCCCGGCCATCTCGGCGGCCATCACGCGCTGGACGGCGAGTTGATCGATCAGCTGCTGCGGCGAGTCGGCGGTCAGCATCGCATCGAAGCCCGACGTCCGACCACCCATGTACTGTGCTGCCGCTACCTTGTCGACAGCGGTCTGAAAGGTTGCCAGTTGAGCCTTGGCCGTATCGACGGCCGCGACGTCATCGGCATGCTTCTTGTCCGCAACCTCTTGTGCCGCAAGCTTTTTGTTCAGGTCGATTTGTGCCGAGTGCATTGCCTCGGTAGTCTGCTCGGCCTGCCTAGATAACTCGTTGAGCTTTGCCAGAGCGTCCTGCGCAGGGTCTGCCTGCGCAGCGCCGGCAAGAAGTCCGGCCATTACGGTCAAGCCCGCGATTGCACCTGCAATGGGTCGCTTGACACGACTTGTGGGCCCGTGCGCGCGGTCGTGCCTCAAGTTTTCGTCCTCACAACTGGCGTTAGCGAGCCGCCTCGAACTGCTCTTAGGTCTCAGATAGGTTACGAAACGGCATCGGTCTTGTCCAACAGGAGATGGAAATCTCCGACGGGAGATGCAAATCTAACAGCCTCAGAGGAATATTTTCCTGTGCAACCGGCAATGCGTGTCGTCAGGCGACCCCGGGTGTGCCGTTGCGGTGAATCGGCACGAGCCTCAGTCGCGGCGCCAATCCCGCATCTGCCAGCACTTCCAGTGCCCGACGCTCGTCGTCCAGCAACGTCTCCGGCACGCCGAGCAATACGCTGACAACGCAGTCCTGACAGCCGGGACCGCGGACCGCGCAGTCGTCGCAGTCGATGGTCACGCTGCCGACGTCAGGCGCGGGCCTGCCGGGCTGGTGCGCAGATGTCATCTTGACCGTCCTCTCGATCGGTGTTAGGCGCACGGTAACGACGGGCACCGACAAGTAGCGGAGCGGATTGGAGCGAGGACCCCGACAAGTAGCGACAAGTAGCGCAGCGCCCGGGCGCGGCAGCGTGGCGTTGTCGGTGCTTGTGCCTAGCGTCTTGTGCCATGGGCCAGCGCCGCGTTGCCGACACCGGGCAGCTGCCGTTGGACTTCGAGAACGAGTTGGAGGCGGTCAGCCTCGCCGACACCACGTTCGTGGTGGTCGACCTGGAGACCACGGGCGGGCGGGCCACCGCGACACAGCCGGGCGGCGGCTACGACGCCATCACCGAGATCGGCGCGGTCAAGGTGCGCGGCGGCGAGGTGCTCGGTGAGCTGGCCACGCTGATCGACCCCGGCCGGGCCATACCTCCGCAGATCGTCCAATTGACCGGCATCACAACAGCCATGGTTCGCGACGCACCGCGAATCGACAGCGTCCTGCCCGCCTTCCTGGAATTCTCCCGCGGCGCGGTGCTGGTGGCTCACAACGCCGGCTTCGACATCGGCTTTCTGCGCGCGGCAGCGCAACGCGCCCAGTTGCCGTGGCCACGCCCGCCCGTGCTGTGCACGGTGAAGCTGGCCCGCCGGGTCCTCACGCGCGACGAAACGCCCAGCGTTCGGCTCGGGGCGCTGGCCCAGCTGTTCGGCGCATCCACGACGCCGACGCACCGGGCGCTGGACGATGCCCGAGCCACCGTCGACGTGCTGCACGGCCTGATCGAGCGGGTCGGCAATCAGGGCATCCACACCTACGCCGATCTGCGGTCGTACCTGCCCAACACGACGCCCGCGCAGCGCCGCAACCGGGCATTGGCCGACCGGCTGCCGAACCGGCCCGGGGTGTACCTGTTCCGCGGGCCGTCCGACGAGGTCCTCTACGTCGGCACGGCTGTCGACCTGCGCCGTCGGGTCCGCCAGTACTTCACCGGCGCCGACCCCCGGGCCAGGATGAAGGAGATGACGTCGTTGGCCCGCGCGGTCGACCACGTCGAATGCGCACACGAGCTGGAGGCCGGGGTACGCGAACTGCGGCTGCTGGCCGCCCACGCGCCGCCCTACAACCGGCGGTCCAAGTTTCCGCAGCGCTGGTGGTGGCTGGCGCTCACCGATGAGGCGTTCCCGCGCTTCACGGTCGTGCGAAAGCCGGGGCAGCGCACCGCCATCGGACCGTTCTCCGCCCGTGCCGATGCCGTGCTGACCGGTGATCTGCTCGCCCGGTTCACCGGGATCCGCACGTGCACCGCCCGTTTCGGCGCCGCGGCGGTGCACCGGTGCCCGGAACGTGAGCTGTCGCCGTGTCCGGCACCCCAGGGCGCCGACGCCGCCGCGTATGCCGCCGCTCCCGAGCGCGCCACCGCGCTGATCGACGGAACCGCAAGCGCGCCACTGGCGGCCGTGCTGGCTCATATCGACGAGCTCGCCGCGGCCGACCGTTACGAGACCGCGGCCCGCGTGCGTGACCACGCCGCAGTGGCCATCGAGACGCTGTGGCGGGGGCAGCGGCTGCGGGCCCTGGTCGCCGTGCCGGAGCTGATCGCAGCGCGCAGCGACGGCAACGGCGGCTGGCACCTGACTGTCATCCGGTCCGGGCAGCTCGCCGCCGCTGGTACTGCGGCACGCGGGGTGCCGCCCATGCCCGTCGTCGACGCGCTGTGCGCATCAGCGCAGGTGGTGTTGCCGGGCGACGGGCCGCTCGGCGGTGCACTCGTGGAGGAGACGGCCCTCATCGCGCGCTGGCTGGCGCAGCCCGGGGTGCGCATCGTTCGCGCCGATGTGGGTTATGCGACGCCGCGGGAAGCGGCAGGCCGCTACGCACAGTGGGCGGCTACCGCGCGCTCGGCGCGGCTGGCTGCCGAGCAACAGAGCCGCTCAGAGTTGCTGACCGAACCGCACCCATCGCGCGAGCAGTTGTTCGGCCGCACCGGAGTCGATGGCCTCGGTGGCCCGAGCCAAACCGGACTCCCACGCAGGAACCCACTTGGCGTCGCTGGCTAGTCCGGCGTGGGCCACCATCGCGCCCGCAGCGTTGAGCACCACCGCGTCGCGCACCGGGCCCTTGGCCCCGCCCAGGACGGCTCGCGCCTCGGCGGCGTTGGTGGCGGCGTCACCGCCGACCAGCTCGGTGATCTCCGCGCGCGCGAAGCCGAAGGCGGCGGGGTCGAACGTCAGGCGCTCCACGGTGCCGGCCTGCACGCGCCAGATGGTGCTGGTGGTCGTGGTGGTGAGCTCGTCGAGGCCGTCGTCGCCGTGGACCACGAGCACACTGGAGCCGCGGGCGGCGAAGACGCCCGCCATCACCTCGGCCAGGTCGGCCCACGCGCAACCGATCAGACCGGCCCGTGGCCGGGCCGGGTTGGTCAGCGGCCCAAGCAGATTGAAGACCGTCGGCACACCGATCTCGCGGCGCACCACGGACGCGTGCCGGTAGGACGGGTGGAACTGCGGCGCGAACGCGAAGCCGATGCCCACCTCATCGACGCTGCGGGCCAGGTCGTCGGCTCCCAGGTCGATCTTGACGCCGAGCGCTTCGAGCGTGTCCGCCCCGCCGGACAGCGACGATGCCGCACGGTTGCCGTGCTTGACGACCGGGACGCCGCACGCGGCCACCACGATGGCCGCCATCGTCGACAGGTTCACGGTGTTGGCCCCGTCGCCGCCGGTACCGACGATGTCGACGGTCGCGGTGCCGATCCGGTCGGTGGGTACGAGGCGGGCGTGAGACAGCATGTTGTCGGCCAACTCGCCGACTTCTGCCGAGGTCGGCCGCTTCATCTTCATGGCGACCGCGAAACCGGCGATCTGCGCGGGCGTCGCCGCGCCCGTCATGATCTGGTCCATCGCCCATGTCGCATGCCCGTTCGGCAGGCTCTGGCCTGTGGTCAGCCGCCCCAGAACGTGCGGCCACGTCGGCGCTCCGGCGGGGCGAGACGGGGACGAGGACGGTTGCGAAGATCCGGTGACCACTGCCGAATGCTATCGCCCGGCCTGATCGCACCCGTCGATCCGCCTGGATCGGCCCGCGCTGCGCGACACGAATCCGACCAATTGCTCGACCCGGGTGGAGTTCGACAACTACAAAGCGTCATACTTGCGGGGTGACGAGCGCTGTAGGCACCTCGGGAACCGCCATCACCTCGCGTGTTCATTCGCTGAACCGCCCGAATATGGTGAGTGTTGGCACCATAGTATGGCTTTCCAGTGAGTTGATGTTCTTTGCTGGGCTGTTTGCGATGTACTTCACGGCCCGCGCCCAGGCAGATGGTGTGTGGCCACCACCACCCACGCACCTGAACCTCGCTGAGGCAGTGCCGGTGACGCTGGTGCTGATCGCGTCGTCGTTCACCTGCCAGATGGGTGTGTTCGCCGCCGAACGCGGTGACGTGTTCGGCCTGCGCCGGTGGTACGTCCTGACGTTCTTCATGGGCGCGTTCTTCGTCGGTGGCCAGGCGTACGAGTACTTCATGCTCGTCCACGAGGGCACCACGATCCCCAGCAGCGCCTACGGCTCGGTGTTCTACCTGGCAACCGGTTTCCACGGCATGCACGTGATCGGCGGTCTGGTTGCGTTCATCTTCCTGCTCGCGCGCACCAAGATGAGTAAGTTCACTCCCGCGCAGGCCACCGCGGCGATCGTCGTCTCGTACTACTGGCACTTCGTCGACATCGTGTGGATCGCACTGTTCGCCACCATCTACTTCGTCCGCTAGTCGGACGGCCGATGAGTCCGATGAGAAGGAGTTCGATGACCAGCAAGTCGCGCCGTCGGCTGCGCCGGCGATTGTCAGCAGGCCTACTGCTGTTGATCGGCCTGGCAGTCGCGGGGGGTGTGGCGGCAACGCTGACGCCGACACCGCAGGTAGCGGTCGCTGATGAATCACAGTCGGCCCTGCTGCGCACCGGCAAGCAGCTGTTTGACACGTCCTGCGTGTCTTGCCATGGCGCCAACCTGCAGGGCGTTCCCGACCGTGGACCCAGCCTGATCGGCACCGGCGAGGCCGCCGTGTACTTCCAGGTGTCCACCGGCCGCATGCCCGCCATGCGCGGCGAGGCTCAGGCCCCGCGCAAGCCCGAGCACTTCGACGAGTCCCAGATCGACGCGCTGGGTGCCTACGTGCAGGCCAACGGCGGCGGCCCGACCGTCGTCCGGGACGCCAACGGCGGCGTCGCCCAGGAGTCGCTGATCGGTCCGAACGTGGCCCGCGGTGGCGACCTGTTCCGCCTCAACTGCGCGTCGTGCCACAACTTCACCGGCAAGGGCGGCGCACTGTCCTCCGGTAAGTACGCACCGGATCTCGGTGAGGCCAACCCGGCCCAGATCTACACCGCGATGCTGACCGGTCCGCAGAACATGCCCAAGTTCTCCGACCGCCAGCTCTCGCCCGAGGAGAAGCGCGACATCGTGGCCTACGTCCGTGAGTCGGCCGAGACCCCGAGCTACGGCGGGTACGGCCTCGGCGGCTTCGGCCCCGCGCCCGAAGGCATGGCGATGTGGATCATCGGAATCGTCGCGGCCATCGGCATCGCGATGTGGATCGGAGCACGCGCATGAGCGCCAATACCCCAGAAGGCACGCCGACCGACGCCGAACTGGCATCGATGACGCGTGAGGAACTCGTCGAACTCGGCGGCAAGATCGACGGCGTCGAGACCATCTTCAAGGAGCCGCGCTGGCCGGTTCCGGGTACCAAGGCCGAGAAGCGCTCTGAGCGTCTGGTCGCGTACTGGCTTCTGCTGGGCGGACTTTCGGGCCTGGCCCTGCTGCTGGTGTTCATCTTCTGGCCGTGGGAGTACAAGCCCTTCGGTTCCGAGGGCCAGTTCCTCTACTCGCTGGCCACCCCGCTCTACGGCCTGACCTTCGGTCTGTCGGTCCTGGCGATCGGCGTCGGCGCGGTGCTGTTCCAGAAGAAGTTCATCCCCGAGGAGATCTCGATCCAGGATCGCCACGACGGGCGGTCCACCGAGGTGGCCCGCAAGACCGTCGCGGCCAACCTGACCGACGCCCTTGAGGGCTCGACCATCAAGCGGCGCAAGCTCATCGGCCTGTCGATGGGCATCGGTCTCGGTGCGTTCGGTGCGGGCACCCTGGTCGCCTTCATCGGCGGTCTGATCAAGAACCCGTGGAAGCCGGTCGTTCCCACTGCCAATGGCAAGGAAGCCGTGCTGTGGACCTCCGGCTGGACGCCGCGGTTCCACGGCGAGACGATCTACCTCGCTCGCGCCACCGGTGTTCCCGGCTCGTCGCCGTTCGTCAAGATGCGGCCCGAGGACATCGACGCGGGCGGTATGGAAACCGTGTTCCCCTGGCGCGAATCGGACGGTGACGGCACCACGACCGAGTCCGAGCACAAGCTGACCGAGATCGCCATGGGCGTGCGCAATCCCGTCATGCTGATCCGCATCAAGCCGGCGGACATGCACCGCGTGGTCAAGCGCAAGGGTCAGGAGAGCTTCAACTTCGGTGAGCTGTTCGCCTTCACCAAGGTGTGCTCGCACCTGGGCTGCCCCTCGTCGCTGTACGAGCAGCAGACCTACCGCATCCTGTGCCCGTGCCACCAGTCGCAGTTCGACGCGTTGCACTTCGCCAAGCCCATCTTCGGTCCGGCTGCGCGCGCGTTGGCGCAGCTGCCCATCACCATTGACAAAGACGGTTACCTGGTTGCCAACGGCAACTTCATCGAGCCCGTCGGACCGGCATTCTGGGAGCGCAAATCATGAGCCCTGACCTTGCCAAGATGGCTGCCGCGCAAGGCGATGCGATCGACTCGCGGTATCACCCGTCAGCGGCGGTACGTCGTCAGCTGAACAAGGTGTTCCCCACCCACTGGTCCTTCCTGCTGGGTGAGATCGCGCTGTACAGCTTCATCGTGCTGCTGATCACCGGCGTGTGGCTGACCCTGTTCTTCGACCCGTCGATGGCCGAGGTCACCTACAACGGTGTGTACCAACCGCTTCGGGGCGTACAGATGTCACGCGCCTACGAGACGGCGCTGGACATCAGCTTCGAGATCCGCGGTGGCCTGTTCGTCCGCCAGATCCACCACTGGGCCGCCCTGATGTTCGCCGCATCGATCATGGTGCACATGGCCCGCATCTTCTTCACGGGTGCGTTCCGGCGTCCCCGCGAGGCGAACTGGGTCATCGGCTCACTGCTGTTGATCCTGGCCATGTTCGAGGGCTACTTCGGTTACTCGCTGCCCGACGACCTGCTCTCCGGCATCGGCCTGCGCGCCGCCCTGTCGTCGATCACCCTGGGTATGCCCGTGATCGGCACCTGGTTGCACTGGGCGCTGTTCGGCGGCGACTTCCCCGGCACCGTGCTGATCCCGCGCCTCTACGCCCTGCACATCCTGCTGATCCCCGGAATCATCCTGGCGTTGATCGGTGCCCACTTGGCGCTCGTGTGGTTCCAGAAGCACACGCAGTTCCCGGGACCCGGCCGCACCGAGACCAACGTTGTCGGCGTGCGCGTGATGCCGGTGTTCGCGGTCAAATCCGGGGCGTTCTTCGCGATGATCACCGGCGTGCTGGGCCTGATGGGCGGCCTGCTCACCATCAACCCGATCTGGAACCTGGGCCCCTACAAGCCCTCTCAGGTATCGGCCGGTTCCCAGCCGGACTTCTACATGATGTGGACCGAGGGCCTGGCCCGCATCTGGCCGGCCTGGGAGTTCTACCCGTTCGGCCACACCATCCCCGCGGTGGTCTGGGTCGCGGTGATCATGGGCGTCGTCTTCGGCCTGCTGATCGCCTACCCGTTCATCGAGAAGAAGGTGACGGGCGACGACGCGCATCACAACCTGCTGCAACGTCCCCGGGATGTGCCGGTGCGCACCGCCATCGGCTCCATGGCCATCGCGTTCTACATGGTGCTGACCCTGGCCGCGATGAACGACATCATCGCGCTCAAA
>NZ_BCSX01000038.1 GCF_001570425.1 Mycolicibacterium brisbanense | reverse complement strand
ACCAGTTGTCCCACCAGGGGCACGGCTGGATAGCCACGTTCGGACAGGATAACCGCTGAAAGCATCTAAGCGGGAAACCCCCTCCAAGACCAGGCTTCTCACCCATTTAGTGGGATAAGGCCCCCCGCAGACCACGGGATCGATAGACCAGACCTAGACACCTAGCAATAGGCGCAGGGAACTGGCACTAACCGGCCGAAAACTTACAACAACCAACAAACACCCTGTTGGGTTACCTGTAAGACGCACACCCAAGCCTCGCAACCACACCACACGTCACCCCCACACAGGGGTCACCACACTCCACCACCAAAACACACACAGATGTACACCCAGAAACGGGTGAATAGAGTTACGGCGGTCCATAGCGGCAGGGAAACGCCCGGTCCCATCCCGAACCCGGAAGCTAAGCCTGCCAGCGCCGATGATACTACCCACACGGGTGGAAAAGTAGGACACCGCCGAACACGCATTAAGCCCCGGGCCCCCAATCACACATTGGGGGCCCGGGCATTTTTATATCCACGTGCATATTGCGTTTTGGTTGTTCGCAGTTGTGCGGCGCCAATCCATCGAATTGCCGACAAAAGCCAAATCCACGTGTGCAGCCTTATGGCACCGCGTATCGAGGCGCGTGCATGGGTCACCCCTGGCGCCTGCGCGACCGGTCCGCCACCCAGCGGTGCCGAATCTGATCGGCCGGCACCTGCGTGATGTGGTCGCAGGCCCGGCAGCAGTACGTCCGACAGCCGGGCGACCCTGGCCGCCAGCCGACCAGTACTGTGCCGGGCCCGAATTCGGCGCCGCACACCTCACACAGTTCGGGTGTCACTTCGGTCCACACCACGGTGAGACCGTAGACCAAAGCGGGGACACGGTCTCGTCGGTTCCGAGTGGCGAGCTGTCAAACGTGTTGCAGCTGAGGGTAACTCGCGTCAGGCGGGCAGCGATGCGAGCAATTCGGACGCTGCCGTGGTCCACGACGCCACGTCGGGTGGGGCGGCGATGTTACCGACCACCAGCACCACGTTCACCAGATACTTGTCGGTGGCTACCCGCATCACTGGGAAATCGCCTGGGCGCGTGAGGGGTTCGATGATCATGCGTCGACCGATACCGGGCACGACCGTCGCTCCCGGTTCGCCGATACCGGCAAGGAGTTGTTCGGTGATCACTCCGGTGGCAGGTGACTGGACCTTGATCGACGCCGTGAACGACAGCACCCCACCTTCGGTGGCGTAGTAGCTGCAGTTGTGCCCGACGGTCCCGTCTGTGTTCTTGATGTCGGTGTCGCGACCGTCGTCGACGTCGACGCCCGCCAGGTCCGACATCTGCCGGCCGGTGAGCAGGCAATCCGACGGCAGGACATGGTCACGCCATTCCATGACCGGCTTGTTCCGGTTGGGCACAGAGGTGACCTCGCCGCCGGCTAGCGGTTGCCCCGTCACAACGTGCGAACACCCCGTCGCGCACGCGATTGCCATGAGGGCCACCGCGATTGCGCGGTTCCTCCTCACCTGCATCAGCCGCTGAGCTATCGGCAGGATCAGCTCTCGCGGGCCTGGTCGGCGTGCAGCGCCTTGATGCGCCGCTGCTCGCGGAGCACGTCTTGGTAGCTCTCGCGTTCGGCAACGAGCCAGTCGGGTTTCTCCGCGAGCAGCTGATCGATCTGCTCGGTGGTGAGCGCCTTCTCGACGCCGCCACGGGTAAGGCCGGCGATCGAGATGCCCAGCTTGGCGGCGACGAGGTTCTTGGGGTGTGGCCCGTTCTTGCGGAGGTCCTTGAGCCACTGCGGCGGGTTCGCCTGCAGCGCGGCGAGCTCATCGCGGGTGATGGGCTTCTCTTGGAACTCCGCAGGCGTCGCGGGCAAATACACGTCCAGCTTCTTCGCCGCGGTGGCGGGTTTCATGGACTGCGCGTTCGGCCTGCTCATGGCATCAGCCTATCGGTAGCCTGAGGCGGTGACCTCGCTCTCCCTGACCCTCGGGTACGTGCCCGGCGGGACGCCTGCGAAATGGGCGCGGATCTGGGCGGAGCGTCACCCCGAGGTTCCGCTGCGGTTGACTCCCGTCACTGCGGCAGACGCGGCCGAGGCGGTGCGGACAGGCACGGTCGACGTGGCGTTGCTGCGGCTGCCTGCAGACACATCCGGGTTGGCTGTCATACCGCTCTACGACGAGACGACGGTCGCCGTGGTGCCGACCGATCACCTCCTCAGCGCTGTCGATGCGATCGCCGTCGACGACCTGGACGGTGAGCCGACACTGCGGCCACTCGACGACGTCGTCGCCTGGCCGGGTGCACCCGGCGTCCCGGTCGATTACCGGCCCGAGACCACCGAGGACGCAATAGAACTCGTCGCCGCGGGGATGGGCGCGCTCATCGTTCCGCAGTCTCTGGCGCGCCTGTATCACCGCAAGGACCTGACGTACCGCCCGATCACCGATGCGCCGACATGTCCTGTCGCGCTCGCCTTCCCGGAGGGGCCGCAGACGGATCTGGTCGAGGAGTTCATCGGGATCGTGCGGGGCCGCAAACCTGGTTCGTCTCGGGGGCAGGCCCAGCCCGTGGTGAAACGCACCGCACGGGAGAAGACGCTCGCCAAGCAGGCCGCTCGTGCCGCGGCGGGCAAGGTGGCCCGCAAACCGGGGCGTGCTGGGCGCGGCCGCCACTGACGCCGTCTCAAACGACGAGTGGCCAGTCACGACGCCGAATTTGCAAGGGCGTGCGTAACTGGCCACTGGGCACAGTCGGCGGACTACGTGTGCTGCGGGCTCTGCGCCTTCTTGTACATCGACTTCAGCAGCAGATCGCGGAAGGTGTGGTTGTCCAACGCCTTGAGGCCCGCACCGGCGACCCCCGGAATCCCCGCGAGCTTGTGGAAGAAGCGGCCGCGGCGGTACTCCCGGCCCCACGTCGCCTGCATGCGCTGCGCGTAGTTCGTGAAATCGTCGGGCCCACCGTTGGTGAGCGCCGCGATGGCGCATTCGCCCGCAGTCAAGCCGGATTCGAGGGCCTTGGAGATACCCGCACCGGACACCGGCTTACCGGCACCCAACGAGTCGCCGACGAACAGCACACCGGGACGCCACGGCGGCCAGGCCGTGAAGCCCATGGGCAGTCGCCAGGCCCGCACGCTCTTGTTCTTCTTGAGCTCCTCGATCGGAGGCAGTTCCCATTCGCGGGGAAGCGTCTTGAGGAAGTCGCCGAGGAACTGGGTGGCGTTGATGGACTGCCAGTTCTTGTAGCTGTTGACGTAGCCGAGGCCGATGTTGAACCGGCCGCCGCCCATCGGGAACACCCAGCCGTAACCGGGCAGCTGATCGCCCTGGAACATCAGCTTGAGATAGATGTCGAAGGTGTCGGAGTCGGGCCGGTTGGCGTGCATCTCCGAACGGATGGCGATCGCGGAGTAACCGTTGTACTCCGAGTCGATCTTCAGCGCTCGCTTGATGGGGGAGTAGGCGCCGTCGGCAGCGATGACCGCGTCGCCGAACACCTTTTCGCCGCTCTTGAGCACCACGCCCACCACTCGACCGTTGGCGTCGATCTCGGGGCCGGCCACCTCGGAGCCCTGACGCACCTCGGCACCGGCCGATTCGGCGTGCTTGAGCAGCAGAGTGTCCAATTCGGTACGGCTGACGGTGTGGCCGTGGTTGGGCATGCCTGGACGGCGCGGGAACGACAGCTCCCACTCGCTGGGGCTGTACACGGTGACCCTGTTGATCCGATGGAACTTGGCGACCTCGTCGGCCAAGCCCATCTTCTGCAGGTAGCTCACCGCCCGGGCGGTGAGACCATCGCCACAGGGCTTGTCCCGCGGGAACTGCGCCTTGTCCAGGACGACCACCTTGGCGCCGGTCTGAGCGGCCTGCCACGCCGCCGCTGACCCGGATGGGCCGCCACCGGCAATGACCAGGTCGTATCGCTGCGTCATGAGCCTCGTCTCATCGGTTGAGTGTCGCAGCGATAGTACCGAAGCCTGCTGTGTCCGGCGTGACGGGGACAATCGCCGCTCAGAGGGGTTGTTTGCGGATTACGGGACGGTCTGGGCAGGTCAGCGCTATCAGGGCGAGTACAGTGATCGCGTGCGGCGAGGGGTGAGACCACATACCAGCGGCGAAGCGGGCGTCAAGGTAGACGCCCGCAGCGAACGCTGGCGTGAGCATCGAAAGCGGGTGCGGTCCGAAATCGTCGAGGCCGCATTCCGAGCCATCGACCGGCTGGGTCCCGAGCTGAGCCTGCGGGAGATCGCGGAGGAGGCCGGCACCGCGAAGCCGAAGATCTACCGACATTTCGCCGACAAGTCCGACCTGTTCCAGGCCATCGGCGAGCGGCTGCGCGACATGCTGTGGGCGGCCATCTTCCCGTCGATCAACTTGGCCGCCGATCCGGCCCGCGAGGTCATCCGACGCAGCGTCGAGCAGTACGTCCGCCTGGTCGACGAACATCCGAACGTGCTCCGTTTCCTGATCCAGGGGCGCTTCGCCGAGCAGAGCGAGTCGACCATGCGGGCGCTCAACGAGGGTCGCGGAATCACCCTGGCGATGGCCGACATGTTCTCCAACGAGCTCCGCGAGATGGAGCTCGACGGGGCGGCGATGGAGCTGGCGGCGTTCGCCATGTTCGGTGCGGCGGCATCGGCCACCGACTGGTGGCTGGGCAGTGAGTTGGACAGCCCGCGCCGGATGCCGATCGACGAGTTCGTCGCGCATCTCACCACCATCATGGTGGGCTCGATCAACGGCACCTGTGAATTGCTGGGCATCTGGATCGACCCTGATCTGCCACTGCACGAGGGCGTGCAACGTCGCGAACACGTTGGCTGACCGGATTCGTTGACAGCCGGGTCTCAGGTCCGCAGACTGGCGAGTATCCGGTACCGGTGTTCCCAGGAAAGGACCTGAAGTCATGACGGCCGCCGAGCAATCTGCGCACACCCAGCAACCCGTCCGGACCAGGGCACTGATCATCGGCAGTGGGTTCTCCGGGTTGGGTATGGCCATCGAGTTGCAGCGCCGCGGGGTGGATTTCCTCATCCTGGAGAAGGCCGGCGAAATCGGCGGTACCTGGCGAGACAACACCTACCCGGGCTGTGCCTGTGACATCCCGTCGCACATGTACTCGTTCTCGTTCGAGCCGAAGGCCGACTGGAGCCACATGTGGTCGTTTCAGCCCGAGATCCAGGACTACCTGCTCGGGGTGACGGCCAAGTACGGGCTGCGCCGCTACATCCGGTTCAACAACCACGTCGACCGTGCGCACTGGGACGACGACGAACTGCGCTGGCACGTCTACACCGACACCGGCCAGGAGTACATCGCCCAGTTCCTCGTGTCCGGCGCCGGCGCTCTGCACATCCCGCAGATCCCCGAGGTCGAGGGCCGTGAAGAATTCACCGGGGTGGCTTTCCATTCCGCGCAGTGGGACCACAGCGTCGACATCCGCGGTAAGCGCGTCGCGGTCGTCGGCACCGGCGCCAGTGCCATCCAGATCGTGCCTGAGATCGTCAAAGACGTCGCCGAACTGCAGCTGTACCAACGCACCCCGGCGTGGGTGATGCCGCGCGTCAACAACACCTTCCCGCTGTGGATGCGCCGTGTGTTCAGCTACGTGCCCGGCACCCGGGCGCTGCTGCGCGCCGCGATCTACTGGATCCACGAGGGCGTCGGGTTCGCCATGACCCAACAGCCTCGCCTGCTCAAGATCGGCGAGATGATGGGCCGCTACAACATCAACCGCAGCATCAAAGACCCGGAGCTGCGCCGTAAGCTCACGCCCAACTATCGCGCAGGCTGCAAGCGAATCCTCAACTCCGACACCTACTATCGCGGCATCGCCAATCCCAAGACCCAGGTGATCACCGAGCGCATCGCGCGCATGACCCCGGCCGGCATCGTCACCGCCGACGGCGTCGAGCATCCGGTGGACGTCGTGGTGTGGGCAACCGGATTCCACGTCGCCGATTCGTATACCTATGTCGACGTCAAGGGGCCCGGTGGCGAGGACCTGGTGGACCGCTGGAATCGCAGCGGCGTCGAGGCGCACCGCGGCATCGCCGTGGCCGGCATGCCCAACCTCTTCTTCCTGCTGGGACCGAACACCGGCCTCGGCCACAATTCGGTGGTGTTCATGATCGAGCAGCAGATCCGCTACGTCGGGCAGGCGATCGCGGCGGTGGACAAGGCCGGTGCCGAGGCGCTCGCGCCGAGCAGGGCCGCGCAGGACGCGTTCAACGCCGAGCTGCAGCACGACCTGACCGGCACGGTGTGGAACACCGGTGGTTGCAAGAGCTGGTACATGGACGAACACGGCGTCAACCGCACCCTGTGGAGCGGCATGACCTGGCAGTACTGGCTGGCCACCCGCAATCTGGACCCGTCGGAGTTCGACTTCCTGCGGGACGGGCGCGACACGAAAACACAAGGTGTTGCGGTAACCGCTGGGCGGTGACACCAGGGGTAGTGTCGAGGCGGACAATGCGACCTGGGGAAATGGAGTTCTGGTGAGCGAAGGCATGAAGCTGATCGACCGCGTGTCAGCGATCAACTGGAACCGCCTGCAGGACGACAAGGATGCCGAGGTCTGGGACCGGCTGACGGGTAATTTCTGGTTGCCGGAGAAGGTGCCGGTGTCCAACGACATCCCGTCCTGGGGCACGCTGACCGCCCATGAGAAGCAGATGACCATGCGGGTGTTCACCGGCCTGACGCTGCTGGACACCATCCAGGGCACGGTCGGCGCCGTCAGCCTGATCCCCGATGCGCTGACCCCGCACGAGGAAGCGGTGTACACCAACATCGCGTTCATGGAGTCGGTGCACGCTCGCAGCTACAGCAACATCTTCTCGACGCTGTGCTCGACCGCCGAGATCGACGATGCCTTCCGCTGGTCGGAGGAAAACCCGAACCTCCAGCGCAAGGCCGAGATCGTCATGCAGTACTACAAGGGTGACGAGCCGCTCAAGCGCAAGGTGGCCTCGACGTTGCTGGAGAGCTTCCTGTTCTATTCGGGCTTCTACCTGCCGATGTACTGGAGCAGCCGGGCCAAGCTCACCAACACCGCGGACATGATCCGGCTGATCATCCGCGACGAGGCCGTGCACGGCTACTACATCGGCTACAAGTACCAGCGCGGGCTGGCCCTCGTCGACGAGGAAAAGCGTTCGGAGCTCAAGGATTACACCTACGAACTGCTCTTCGAGCTCTACGACAACGAGGTCGAGTACACCCAGGACCTCTACGACGAGGTCGGGCTCACCGAAGACGTCAAGAAGTTCTTGCGGTACAACGCCAACAAGGCGTTGATGAACCTCGGCTACGAGGCGCTGTTCCCCAAGGATGAGACCGACGTGAACCCCGCGATCCTGTCGGCGCTGAGCCCCAACGCCGACGAGAACCACGACTTCTTCTCGGGTTCGGGGTCGAGCTACGTGATCGGCAAGGCCGTCAACACCGAAGACGAGGACTGGGACTTCTAGGCTTCGGGCTCGCGGGGCGGCAGTTTGATCAGCCCCGCGAGCAACAACAACAGCGACGTTTGCGCCAGGACGCCAGGTGCCAGGGTCGGCGCCGGCCCGACCGTCTTGGTCGCGGCGTACCACCACTGCTGAGCGGCCGGCATGGTTTCCCAGGTGTCGGCGTAGCGCTGATCGAGTGGGCCCGAATCATGGTTGACCGCAATGTGATCGAGCACGCCGTAGGCTGACGCGCCGAGCACGACCAGCACCAGGACGCGAGAGATCAGCTGCGCGCCGCGGGTAGGCAGCGCGGTCAGCGCCGTGGCCACCGCGAGCACCGCGAGGGCCACCCACGGGATCAATTGCTCCGAGCTGTTCCAGTGCCGCTCGCTGGCCAGCTCGAAGGCCGTCGCCAGGATTCCCGCGACGGTCAGGGCGAACAGGGCGGCACGCACGAGCCCCGCCCTGCGGCGGGAAGTCATGGGGTCAACGCGGACACGATCTTGTCCACGGTCTCCTGCCCGGGGTTGTACTTCGCCAGGTTGTCGCGCAGCTTGCCCAGATTGGGATCATCGGCGGGATACGGGCGGTATTCGACGACTTCCTCCGCCCACCGGGACGGGTTGCTCACCCCCGCGGCTTTCAGCGCCGCGGCGATGTCGTCTTCCGATGCGGTGTTGGCCGACACCTTGGCGGCGTGGTCGGCGGGGGCCGCGGTGGCCGGAGCGGCAGTCGTGGTGCTCGCTGCCGCCGCGCCTGACGTCGTGGTCGTGCTGTCAGCCGATGTGGAGCCACCGCATCCGGTCAACGAGAGTGTCGTCGCGATGCTTGCGGACACAATCAAAAGCGCTGCCTTACCTGACATGTCGTCTCCCTTGTGGCGTAGCGGGTAATGTAACCACGATTCATCGTTGCCACGGGTTCGATTGCCCAGATTTCTGACAGTTTCCTGTACTCATGCTGTGGGGAGCTATCGTCCTCGCGCCGGCTGGGCGGCGGTGGAAGCAGACGACGACGGCACCGTGGTGGGACGCTCGATGATGGTCGAATTCGCTGCGCCCACACGGTAACTGGCGCCGCGGTGGTCATCGGCGAGCCGGTCGCCGCGCCCCAGCAGCTTGTTGCGCAGGCTGCCCGGCGCGTACTCCGTCTGGTAGGCGCCCCGTGCCGTGAGCACCGGGACCACGTACTCGACGAAATCCGCGAACGAGCCGGGGGTGATGGCGTACGCCAGGTTGAAGCCGTCGACATCGGTCTCGTCGACCCACTCCTGCAGCGTATCGGCAACGCGTGCACCGGATCCCACGATGCGCGGGCCCATCCCGCCGATCTCGCCCCATTCGGCGATGTCGCGCACCGCCCACTCACGGCCGTCCGGATCGGCGGACTGGAAGGCCTTGACCGCCGACAGAATCGCGTTCGAGTCGACGTTGCCGATCGGCTCGTCGAGCCCGTAGCGGGCCAGGTCGACCCCCATCCACCCGGACATGAACACCAGTGCACCCTCGGGATCGCCGTAGGACAGATACTCAGCGTGTTTGGCCGCGGCTTCCTCGTCGGTCTCGGCGGTGATGATCGTGGTGAGGTTGAAGATCTTGGCAGCGTACGGATCTCGGCCGGCCAGCTCCAGTTCCGAGCGGATCGTCGAAACCGTCTCGCGCAGAATGGCTTTGGTGGGAGCCGCGGTGAAGATCGCCTCGGCGTTCTCGGCCGCGAAGCGCACTCCGCGCGGTGAGGACCCGGCCTGGTAGATCACCGGGGTGCGTTGCGTCGACGGCTCCGCGAGATGTACGCCCGGGACGCTGAAATGCGTTCCGGAATGGCCGATGTGGTGCACCTTGGCCGGGTCGGTGAACACCCCGCGTTCGGCGTCGCGCACCACCGCGTCGTCCTCCCACGAACCTTCCCACAGCTTGTAGAGCACCTCGAGGTACTCGTCGGCGTGGTCGTAGCGGGCGTCGTGGGCGGGCTGGTCGGTCTGGCCCATGTTGCGCGCCGCCGCAGGCAGATAGCCGGTGACGACGTTCCAGCCGATCCGGCCGTTGGTCAGGTGGTCCAGCGTCGACATCCGCCGCGCGAACGGGTAGGGATGCTCGAAACCGGTGCCGGTGGTGATGCCGAATCCGAGATTCTCGGTGACCAGTGCCATCGCCGAGACCAACAGCATCGGGTCGCCGACGGGAATCTGCGCGGCCTGGCGGATCGCGGCCTCGTCGTTACCGCCGTAGACGTCGTATGTGCCGAGCACGTCGGCGATGAACAGCCCGTCAAAACGGCCGCGTTCCAACAGCTTTGCCAGTTCGGTCCAGTACGTGATGTCCTTGTAGCGCCAGGACTGGTCGGCTGGATGGCGCCACAGCCCGGGGGACTGATGGGCGACGCAGTTCATGTCAAAGGCGTTGAAGCGGATCACACGGGTCACCGCGCCGAGCCTGCCCGTAGTGACCGCGAGCGTCACCGGTTGTGTTCAGCCGGATTGTTTTTCACTGCTCAAGGATTAACGAGCGATGAATGACCTGGGAACTGTCCGATCCTCAGGTGGTGCCGACGGCGACGTGATATGAGACTTGCGTGGTGACCGCACAGTCTCTCGTGACCTCGATCCTGAACTGGCTGCGCGCCGGCTACCCGGAAGGCGTTCCGGGCACCGACCGCGTGCCGCTGCTGGCGCTGCTGCGCGCCACCCCGCTGACCGACGATCAGGTCAAGGAAGTGGTGCGCAACATCACCGCGAACGGGTCTGCCGCGCTGGCAGACGGAAAGATCGACCGCGACGAGATCGCGGAATTCATCTCCGAGGTCACCGAGCACGACGCCGGCCCGGAGAACATCAACCGGGTGGCGGCCAAACTGGCCGCCGTCGGTTGGCCCCTGGCCGGCGTCGATCGCGATGCGGCAGCCTCGGAGTAACTAGCCGCGCAGCGAAGCGGTATCGATGACGAACCGGTACCGCACATCGCTGGCGAGCACGCGCTCGTAGGCCTCGTTGATGTAGTCGGGCTGGATGACCTCGATCTCGGGGGTCACGTCATGCTCGGCGCAGAAGTCGAGCATCTCCTGGGTTTCGGGGATGCCGCCGATCATCGAACCGGACAGGCTGCGACGGTATGCGCCCAGCGGGAAGAACGGCACCACCAGCGGCTTCTCCGGCGCTCCCAGCTCGACGAGCGTGCCGTCGGTGGCCAGCAGGCCCAGGTACGCACCCATGTCGAGGTTGGCCGACACCGTGTTGAGGATCAGGTCGAACCTGCCCGCCAGCTTGGTGAAGGTGTCCGGGTCGCTGGTGGCGTAGTACTCGTCGGCGCCCAGCCGCAGACCGTCCTCCATCTTCTTCAGCGACTGCGACAGCACGGTGACGTGCGCACCCATCGCGTGCGCGATCTTGACACCCATGTGACCGAGGCCGCCCAGGCCGATGACGGCGACCTCTTTACCGGGGCCGGCGTTCCAGTGCCGCAGCGGTGAGTACAGGGTGATGCCGGCGCACAGCAGGGGAGCGGCCTTGTCCAGCGGGATGCTGTCGGGGATCCGCAGCACGTAGTTCTCGTCGACGACGATCGCGCCGCTGTAGCCGCCGTACGTGGGCGTGCCATCGCGGCCGGTCGCGTTGTACGTGCCGACCATGCCGGTCCCGGTGCAGTACTGCTGCAGCCCGGCCTTGCAGTTGTCGCATTCGCGGCAGGAATCGACGAAGCAGCCGACACCCACGTGGTCGCCGACCTTGTGCTTGGTGACCTCAGAGCCGACCGCGGTCACGACCCCGGCGATCTCGTGGCCCGGGACGACGGGGTAGTTGGGCTGGCCCCACTCGGCCTTCACGGTGTGGATGTCGGAGTGACAGATGCCCGCGAAGTGGATGTCGAACGCCACATCGTGGGGCCCTACCTCGCGGCGGGTGATGGTGGTCTTGGTCAGCGGCTCGGTTGCCGAGTTCGCGGCATATGCGGAAACAGTGCTCATCACAGCCCTCTTCGATCGTCGTCAGTGCGTGCTTCTGGGGACTTGGCCCAGGTAACTGGTGCGCCGCAGAACGCGGCCCGACACCTGCAACCATCGCGATACAGACATTAGTCCCGCCATCGACTGTGACTTCGCTCCCTGAGAACGGGCTGGGAGCGGGTGGCTCAAAGCCCGGGCGCGCGGATCGACCCGTTGAACGACACCCGCTCGTAGCTCACGAGCCCCTCCAGGGTGTACGGATCGGTGTCGATGATCTGCTGGGCATCCTCGGTGCTGATGTCGCCGGTGATCAACACGCCGCCGCTCAGCGGTTCCAGGCGGCCCGCGAGCAGGATGCGGCCGGCGGCCACCTCGTCGTTGAGCCATGCGACATGCGCCGCCCGGGTCTGGTCGACAACTTCGACCGGCTTCAGGTAGGTGAGGGTGAGCACATGGAACATGGATGCAGACTATGCGGGCTCAGGCGGGACGGCGCAGACCCCCCGGGTATGCCGGTCGATCTCGAGATGACTGCGTTCACGGCGGTCCGCGGCGGCATCGTCGGAGAGCCCCAGCACCCGCATGCAGGCGTCGGCGACGTGGAACGGTAGCTCAGCCCGTTGCGGACCTGCCGGCATCGACCACATGTTGACCAGGGACTCGACGAGCCGAAAAGGCAGATCGGCGGCGGCCGCCGGGATTCCGGTGCGGTTGACCACAGCCATGCTCAGATCCAGATAGTGCAGTCGCAGCCGTTCGCGCTCCGACCAGAACGGTTGCAACTTGGCGTCCCGCAATTCGGGCAGGAGGTAGAGCGCCCCGAGATTCCAGTGCCCGGACATCAGCTGGGCGCCGTCGAATGCTGCGAGCGCGTGCAGGTGTTCTGCAGCTGTCAACGCGGGCTCGGCGCTGAGCAGGCTGGGAACGAATCCCAGTGTCGGGGCGACTGTCTGTTCCAGCAGCGCACACAGGATGTCGTCCTTGGTTTTGAAGTGGTGATACAGCGATGCCTGGCGCATGCCGACCGCTTCTGCGATCGTTCGTGTCGAGGTTCGCGCATATCCCGTTGTAGTGAACAATTCCCCTGCGGCATCGAGGATTTCGTCGCGTGCCGTCAACCCCGGACGCCGCTGATCGTGCAGGCGCGGACGTCCTGCTCTGGTGAGCGGCATACCGCCATCGTGGCCCATCGCCGGTGCGCAACGGAGACCCGCAGCTATCTGTCACCCGATAGAAACGCGCGACACGTGACTGTTACCGAAGTCGCCGATTGATTTACGCCCGCGACACCCGATCTCGGCGGTGTCAGTGAAAACTGTCGAGCGACAGGCTGCGGCACACGGTGGTGGCGCGGCATTCCCAATTCACTTCCGGGAGGCCACGATGCGCGAGGCCACGATCGAGGCCGCACCCCCACCGGTCGACAGTTCGGCAGTACGGGCCGCGGCGCCGTCGACCACACAGCCTGTCGCAACGGTCGGTGATCTGTACGTCACCTTCCGCCGCAACGGCAGCGGCGTACATGCGCTGCGCGGGGTCTCGCTGGCGATCGCGCCGGGCGAGATCGTCGGGCTGGTCGGCGAATCCGGTTCCGGCAAGACGGTTCTCGGGTTCACGATGCTCGGCCTGCTGCCGACCGCGAAGGTCGAAGGCGTGGTCCGCGTTGCGAATTCCGACATGATCAACGGTGACGGCAAGGCGCTGCGAAAGGTTCGCCGGCTGGATCTGGGCGCGGTGTTTCAGGATCCGATGACCTCGCTGAACCCGACCATGCGGATCGGCAAGCAGGTGGCAGAGGCTGCCGGCAGCGACGACGAGGCACTGCGCCTGTTGACGGCGGTCGGCATCCCGGATCCGGCCCGGCGGATGCGCTCCTTCCCGCATGAACTGTCCGGCGGACTGCGTCAGCGGGTGATGATCGCGATGGCCATCGCGGGCGACCCGGAACTGATCATCGCCGACGAACCCACCACCGCACTCGATGTCACCGTCCAGGCCCAGGTGTTGCAGCTGTTGCAAGGGCTGCGCGACCAGATCGGGTGCAGCATTGTCTTCATCACCCACGACCTCGGGGTGGCCGCACAGATATCGGACCGCATCGCAGTGCTCTACGCGGGCCGCATCGCCGAGATCGGGCCTGCCGCAGAGGTTCTCCAGAGCCCGGCGCACCCCTACACCCAGGGTCTGCTGCGCTCCCGGCTGACGTTGCAGACCGCCCGCGGCCGGCGGCTCGCCGCACTGCCGGGGTCGGTGCCCAGCCCGCTGGCACCGCTGCCCGGCTGCGCCTTCGTCCCGCGTTGTGAACTTGCCACCGACGACTGCACGAAGACGCCACCCGAGCCGATCTCGGTGGGACCCGCGCGGGTCAGCGCGTGCCTGCTACCGGCACGGCCGCTCGCCGAAGCCGAGACCGCTACCGACCAGGAACCCGTTGCCCAACAGGAGGTTTCGAAGCCCGACACCGACCATCCGCCGTCGATCGAACTGACCGACGTCATCAAGACCTTCTCCGTCGCCCGGCGGGGCAAGCTGCAGGCACTGCGCGGCGTGACGCTGCGCGTCGGGCACGGCGAATCGGTGGCACTGGTCGGGGAGAGCGGATCCGGCAAGTCCACCTTGCTGCGGGTGATCGCCGGACTGGAGAAGGCCAGCTCCGGCATGGTGAAACTCGCGGGGGGCCAGCGGCCGCAGATGGTTTTCCAGGATGCGGGTGCGTCCCTGACCCCGTGGCTGTCGGTCGGCGAGCTCATCGCCGAGCGGCTGCGCGGCACCGGGATGTCCCGGGCGCAGCGCCGCGACGCCGTCATCGACGTGCTGGCACGGGTGGGGCTGCCCGCCGAGGTCGCGAAGTCACGGGCCGGTCAGCTCTCGGGCGGTCAGCGCCAACGGGTTTCGCTGGCGCGGGCCACCGTGGTGCCGCCGCCGGTGCTGTTGTGCGACGAGCCGACCAGTGCGCTGGACGTCTCGCTGGCCGCGTCGGTGCTCAACCTGATCGGCGACCTGCGCCGCAGTCTGGACATGTCCGTGGTGTTCGTGACGCACGACCTGTCGGTGGCCCGGGTGGTCGCCGACCGGATCGCCGTCATGTACCTCGGACGGATCGTCGAAGTCGGCCCCGCCGAGCAGGTCATCGGCGATCCCGCCCACCCGTACACCCGCGCTCTGGTGGACTCGATCCCCGATCTCGGGCGCGAATCCCGGGTATTGCCAGGGGAACCGGCCAGCCCGCTGGCGCCACCGCGCGGATGCGCCTTCCACCCGCGCTGCCCGATCTCCGTCGACGCCTGCGGCGGCGACCAACTCGATGTCCGCCTCGAAGGCTTCCCGGGCAATCCGCACCAGGTCGCCTGTATCGAACGGAAGGCGCTCTGATGGCCATCGCAGTGTCGGTTCCCGGCCTGGTTCGCGGCAGCGGGCGGTGGCGCCTGGTCGTGCCGCAGTCCCGGTCGACGATCGTCAACTGGACCGGGTTCTCCTTGGTGATCGTGGTGACGCTGGTCGTCGTCGCGGTACCGCTGCTCGCGCCGCACAACCCACTGACCCCGGTGGGCATGCCGCTGCAGGCTCCGGGGAGCAACGGATTCCTGCTCGGCACCGACAGCGTGGGCCGCGACATCCTGTCCCGGGTGCTCTACGGCGCCCGATCCAGCTGGTTCGCCGCGCTGGCGGTGGTGGCGCTGGGCCTGCTGATCGGCGGGCTGGTCGGCCTGATCGCCGGCGCTGCCGGAGGCTGGGTCGACGCCACGCTGATGCGCATCACCGACGGCTTCCTGTCCCTGCCCGCACCGGTGCTGGCGATCGCGGTGGTGGCCGCGCTCGGGCCGGGCTTCCTGCACACCCTGATCGCGGTGTCCATCGTCTGGTGGCCGTTCTATGCCCGGCTGGTGCGCGGCGAGGTGGCCCGGCTGGCCGCCCGGCCACACGTCGAATCGGCGAAACTGACCGGTGTCAGCCCATTCCGGCTCGCCGGGCGACACCTGCTGCCGGGTGCGGTACCGAATGCGCTCGTCGCCGCCAGCCTCGACATCGGCACGTTGATCCTCACCCTGGCGGCGTTGTCGTTCCTCGGGCTCGGACAGGCCGCGCCCGCACCGGAATTGGGCGCCGACTCGGCCCGCAACCTCAGCTACTTCCTGCAGCAGTGGTGGATCCCGGTGATGCCGGGGCTCGGGGTGCTGGTGCTGGCATTGATCGCCAACGTCGCCGGCGATTGTCTGCGCAATCTGATGAAAACGAACTGAGAGAGCCACCCGTGAAGACATTCATCGCCTCCCGGCTCGGTGCCATGGTGGCCATCCTCGTCGGGCTGACCGCGGTGCTGTTCATCCTGCAGCACATCTCGCCGCTCGATCCGGTCAAGGCTCAGCTGGGTGCCCAGGCCTCCGCCCAGGCCGTCGCCGCGCGGCGGGAAGCACTGGGGCTCAACGACCCTGTACTGCTGCAGTTCTGGCACTATCTGACCGGCGCCGTCACCGGCGACCTCGGCACCTCCTACCGCACCCGACACGCCGTGGTGTCCGACCTCGGTTCGTTCTTCCCGGCCACCCTGGAACTGGCGCTGTACGGGCTGGCCCTCGCGATCGCGCTGGCCGGGCTGCTCGCCTTCAGCACCACCCTGAAGTGGCGCGGCGCCGGGATCCTGCGCGCGGTGCTGTTCACCGGGTCTTCGGCGCCGATGTTCCTGCTCGGCATCCTCGGGCTCATCGTCTTCTATCAGACCCTGGGCTGGGTGCCCGCCAACGGCCGTCTGGGAGTGCCGAATCCGCCCGACGGGCCGACCGGGCTGCTGACCGTCGACGGTCTGCTGCACGCTCGGTTCGACGTGGTCGCCGACGCGCTGCACCACCTGATCCTGCCCGCCCTGGTCATCGCGATCGGTCCGGCCGTGGCGATCGGCCGGGTATTGCGCAGCAGCCTGATGGCCGACATCGACAGCGACTACGCCCGCACCGCGCGGGCCAAAGGCCTCTCCGAGAGCCGGATCATGGCCCGGCACGTACTGCGCAACTCGGTCGGCGCGGCCCTGTCGATGACGGGACTTCAAGTGGGACTGATGTTCTCGGGTGTTCTGGTGGTCGAGCAGGTGTTCGGTTGGCCGGGCATCGGGCAGTACATCGCGCAGAGCATCCCGGTGGCGGACTTCCCGGCCATCGCCGGCGTCACGCTCATGCTGGGCGCCCTCTACGTCGTCATCAACACGGCCGTGGACCTGCTCCAGGCCGCCGCAGATCCCCGTATCGCAGTCACAGGAGGTTAGATGCCGAAACAGCCACTCATCGTGGGCAATCCGGTGCTTGTCGTGGTCGACATGCAGGAGTCCGGCGACATGTCGGTCGAGGAGGTGGGCATTGCGCACATGGCCGGATACGCCGACCGGATCGCGAACGCGCGACAACTGATCGGCGCCGCCCGTGCCGCGCGCATCCCGATCGTCTTCTTCCAGGAAGTGCACCGTGCCAACGGCATCGACTTCGGCCGCGAACTCGACGGCTTCGAGGGCCCGCACTGCATCGACGGCCGGCCCGGCACGCCGCTGCACCCCGAACTGCTGCCCGACTTCGACGGGCCCAACCATGAATTCCATATCGTCAAGCGCCGCTACTCGGGTTTCATCGGAACCGAATTCGAGATCGTACTGTCCGGCCTGAAGGCCGACACCCTGATCCTCATCGGGGGTCTCACCGATGTCTGCGTGCACTACACGTTCGCCGACGCGCACCAGCGCGACTTCTACGTCCGCGTCGTCACCGACTGCGTCGGAGGCTCATCGGAGCAGCGGCACCACGCGGCGCTCGACGCCATGGAGTACCTGCAGGCCGGTGCGATGCGGACCACCGAGGAGATCCTCGCCGCGTTCCGTGCTCTCGGTGCGCACACCACCCCCGTCCTCGAAGGAGCCGCCCGATGAAGAAACTGAGCATGCTTCTGGCGGTCGGTGCGATCGCGACCGCGACCCTGACCGCTTGCGGCGGATCGAATTCCGGTGGCACCAGCACTCCCAACGCTGCCCCGACCGACAAGGTGCTGCACCTGTCGTTCCTGCAGGATCCGGGACAGCCGCCGGACCCCGACGTCTACTACGCCGGGCAGGGCCTGCTACTCACCACGAACACCTACGAGGGCCTCCTGCAGTACAAGGCGGGCACCGACAAGCCCGTGCTGGAGCCGCTACTGGCCACCGAGTGGACGGCCTCGCCGGACAACAAGGTGTTCACCTTCAAGCTGCGCGAAGGCGTGAAGTTCCATGACGGCACGCCGTTCACCTCGGCTGCGGTGAAGGCCTCGTTCGATAGGAGGGCGGCGGTGAATCAGGGTCCGGCGTACATGGTCACCGACGTCGAATCAGTCACCACTCAAGGTGATTACGGTGTCACCGTCACGCTCAAGGCGCCGAACTCGGCGTTCCTGGACTACCTGGCCTGTCCCTACGGACCGCGCATGCTCAGCCCGGAGGGGCTGAAGAAGAACGGCGGCAGCGACAACGCGCAGGGCTACCTCACCAATCACGATCTGGGCACCGGCCCCTACACCCTGACGGCCGCCGAAGTCGGCTCGAAGTACGAACTGACCGCATTCGGCGACTACTGGGGCGCCAAGCCCTACTTCGAAAAGGTCGAGCTTCCGGTGATCACCGACGTGTCGGCGCAGCAGTTGCAGTTCAACAACGGTCAGATCGCGGCGATCCTGCACGACCTGCCGTCCTCGGCGGTGCAGTCGTACCTGGACAACAAGTCGTTCGCGAACTACTCACTGCCGACCATGATGTCGAACTACGTGTACGTCAACCCCCGCAAGGGCATGATGACCGACGCGAAGAACCGCACGGCCGTCTTACAGGCCATCGACGTCGACGAACTGGTCAAGCAGACCTACTTCGGTCGCGGCAAGACCGCCGAGCAGATCTACCCGCCGAACATGATGGCCGCCGAATTCGGCAAGCAGACAGTGCCGCACGATCCGTCGGTGCTGTCCGGTATCGCCGCAGGACTGCCCGCCGACCAGAAGGCCGTCACCATCGGCTATGACTCCAGCAACCCGGACAATCAGTTGATCAGCAACCTGATTCAGACCCAATTGGCGGCGGCCGGCCTCAGCGCCAAGGTGCAGGCCTACCCGACGTCGGAAATCTATGGCTGGGTCGGCAGTGACGGGCAGTCCGCGCCGGAGATCATGACCTACCTCGGGTGGCCGGATGCACCGTCGCCATACACCTGGGGACACATCTCGTGGGATGCCAGCGGCGGTCTGAACTTCTTCGGGTGCTCGGCGCCCGCGGTCACCGCGGCCCTGGCCAAGGGGCTGCCCGCCGACACAGACGCCGACTTCTCCACTGCCGGTACGGAAGCGGTCAAGACGGGCTGCTGGCTCAACGTCGCCGACGTCAACGACTTCATGGTGGCCCAGCCCTGGCTGAAGGGCATGGAGCAGGCGCACGTGGTGACCAACCCCAACTCCCTGCGGCTCGCCGCGCTGTCGGTGGGTTGATGGCCACACTGGTGCGCAAGGGCGGGGTGCGTCGAATCATTCTGCTGACCCTGGGTTGGGAGGAACTGCCGAAATCGGTGTCGGTGTACGGCGCTCCGCCCGAGGAGCGGATGCGCGAACCCGTCCCGGGCGTGCTGTTGCAGACCGACGGTGGCTGGGTGCTGTTGGACACCGGGTTCAACACCGCCCTGGTGCGGGATCCGGCGCTCTACCGGCGGTTCTTCCCGACCGTCGAGTACCGCCCGGTGTTGCCCGGCCCCGGTGAACCCATCGAGCAGCGGCTCGCCGAGGTCGGGGTCGATTTCGACGCCATCCACACCGTCGCCGTCAGCCATCTGCACCACGACCACGCCGGCGGGCTGAAACTGTTCGCCGGCAAGGTGCCGGTGCACGCCCAGCGTCGCGAACTCGAGTACGGGCTGTCGAATCACCCTGAGCCCGAACGCAATGCGATCGTGCGGGTGGACTTCGACGACCCGAACATCGACTGGCGCCTGGCCGACGGGGAAGCCGAGGTCGCCCCTGGCGTCACCGCGGTGCCGACCTACGGGCACACGCCTGGGCATCAGAGTTTCGTGGTGGAGCTCGATGAAACGGTCGGAGGCGACGGGTTCGTCTTTGCCTTCGACGCTGCCGACCTCACCGAGAACATCGAGCACGAACTGCCCATCGGTGGGTTCATCGACGTCGATCCGCAGGACACGGTCGAGCCGATTCGCCGGCTCAAGAAGTTGGCTGCCGACAGGGGATTTCAGCTGATTCCCGGCCATGATCCGCACGTGTGGCCTGGGTTGACGCAACACTTCCACGAACGATTCGGGCCGGTCGCATCGTGATGGAGTGCGTCTTACGCGCGGACCGGGTGCTCCTCGGTGAGCACCTGGTCCCGGCGTCGGTCGGAATCAACGATGGGTGCATTGCCTTCCTCGGTGACCTCGACGCGGACTGCCCGGCGGCCCAGGATTGCCGGCTGCCGGCTGCGGCCGTCCTGCTGCCCGGGTTCGTCGACACCCACGTCCACATCAACGATCCCGGCACCGACTGGGAAGGTTTCGCCACGGCCACCGCAGCCGCCGCGGCGGGCGGCATCACCACCATTGTCGACATGCCGCTGGACTCCGACCCGGTGACCACCAGCGTCGCCGCCTTGCGCATGAAAGAGTCGGCGGCCGAAGGCAACTGCGCCATCGCCGTCGGGTACTGGGGCGGCGTCGTCCCGGACAATCTGGACCGGCTCGCCGAGCTGGCGCAGGCCGGGGTGCGTGGCTTCAAGTGCTTCCTCGCCGATTCGGGCAATCCGAACTTCCCGCACCTGACTTCCGAGCAGCTCCGGACCGCCATGGTCCGCATCGCCGAACTGGATTCGCTGCTGCTGGTGCACGCCGAGAGCCCGGCAGTGCTCGACGCCAGCCCGCGTCCGGTGGGGCGCCGCTACCGGTCGTTCCTGGCGTCGCGCCCCGATGCCGCTGAGGAGGACGCCGTGGGCCTGGTCGTCGACACCGCACGGGAGACCGGCGCTCGGGTGCACATCGTGCACGTGTCCAGTGCCCGGGTGCTGCCAGTGCTGGCCGCGGCGAAAGCCGACGGCATCGCCGTCACGGCCGAAACCTGCCCGCATTACCTGACTTTCGGCGCCGAGGAGATACCTGACGGCGGCACCGAGTTCGCCGCGTGCCCGCCGATCCGCGACGGCGCGAACCGAGAACCGCTGTGGGCGGCGCTCGGCGACGGAACCTTGGACCTCGTGGTGTCCGATCATTCGCCGTGCCACCCGCGGCACAAGGCCGCCGGCGACTTCGGTCGCGCGTTCGGCGGGGTCAGCTCGCTGCAGCTCGGGCCCCGCGCCGTCTGGACCCAGGCCGTGGCGCGCGGTTTCGGTATTGCCGAGCTGAGCCGGTGGATGTCGGAACGCCCCGCAGAGCTGGCCGGCTACCCGGACCGGGGCCGGATTGCCGTGGGGCTGCGGGCCGATCTGTGCGCCTTCGATCCCGACACGGAGGACATCGTCCGTGCCGCCGAACTGCGGCACCGGCACCCGGTGGGCCCGTACGACGGTGTCCGCCTACGCGGTTCGGTCTTGCAGACCTGGGTGGCCGGGGTGCCGGCCCTGAGCCGGATAGGGGAGCCGGTGTGAGAATCCTGGTGCTCAATCCCAACACGTCGGCGGCGATGACCGCCGAGATCGCTGCCGCCGCGCGGGCCGCCGCCGATCCCGGCGTCGAGATCGTCTGCATGTCACCGCACTTCGGTGCCGAGGCGATCGACTCGGCCGCAGAGAGCTATCTGTCCGCGGTCGGGGTCATGGATGTCGTCGCCCGGTTGAACCAGGCGGGCACCTTCGATTTCGACGCCGTCGTGCTGGCCGGCTTCGGCGAGCACGGCCGCGACGCACTCGCTGAGACGCTCACGGTACCGGTGTTCGACATCGCCGAATGTGCCGCGCACATCGCCCATCTGATCGGCCGGCGGTTCTCGGTGGTCACCACGTTGGCACGGTCGATCCCGCCGATCCAGGACCGCCTGCTGCTGGCCGGACTCGACGCACACTGCGCCTCGGTGCGCGCGTGCGGTCTGGGCACCGCGGAGGTGGACGCCGACCCGGCCGGTGCCGTGCAGGCCGTCGTCGCCGAGGCAGCCCGCGCGATCAGCGAGGACGGCGCCGACGTGATCTGCCTGGGCTGCGCCGGGATGGCCGGCGTGACCGCGGCCATTTCCGCCAAACTCGGCGTACCCGCCGTCGACGGTGTCGCCGCCGCGGTGGCGCTGGCACAGGCTGTCGTCAAGCTGGGGCTTTCCACCAGCAAGGCCGGGATCTACGCACCCGGGCCGGACAATCCGCGCAGCCACTGGCCGTTGTCGGAAGCTCTTGGCTCTTCGCGCAAGCGCTCATCGGAAGTCATTGGGCGGTGACCGACACCGACCTCGCCTCCCGCACCGTCGGCGGTGCCGTGGTGGCCGCCAGCGACGAATCCTTCGGATTCAAGGAACGGCTCGTCGACCCGGCCGAACCCGCATTCGTCCCCGGCACCTACGACCTGCGCGGCGAAGTGGTGGACGGTTGGGAGACCAAGCGGCACGCCGGACCCGGCGGAGACTGGGCGATCATCCGGCTCGGTGCGCCCGGCCGGCTGCACATCGTCGACGTGGACACCCGATTCTTCTCCGGTAACCACCCGACCGCCGCTGCCGTCGACGCCTGCACGTTGGAACGCACCACGGATCCGACCGCACCTACCGTGGCCTGGACCCCCATCGTGGAAACGACCGTCCTCAAGGCGGATTCGCACAATCTGCTGGGGGTGACGGACAAGCGCCGGTGGACGCATCTGCGGTTGCGGTTGCAGTCCGACGGCGGGGTCGCGCGGCTGCGCGCCTACGGCGAGGTGGTACCCGACCCGGCGCTGTGGACCGGTGTCACCGTCGAGGTGTCCGGTCTGGAGCAGGGTGGGCGGGTCGAATGGTGCAGCGACAGTTTCTATTCCAGTGCCGCCTCGCTGATCGCCCCGAATCGGCCGCGCAACATGGGCGAGGGCTGGGAGACCCGCAGGCGCCGCGATATCGGACCCGACACCCACGACGCGGTGATCATCTCGTTCGCGGTGCCCGCCGACCTGCGTCAGGTCGAGATCGACACCTCGTACTTCGTGTTCAACGCCAGCCTTGAGGTGTCGGTGCTGGGCAGCCGCTGTCGGGCCGATCGCGAACATGGCTGGGGGATGGTCACTTTCGACGTCCCGGTGCTGGCGCGTACCACGTTGATCCCCGATGCGCGGCAAGTCTTCCCGATCGAGGTGCCCGGCGTGTCGGCGCTGCGCGTACAGGCCTACCCGGACGGCGGGATAGCCAGGGTGCGGGCACTCGGGGTGCCCACGGCAGACGGGCTACGCATGCTGCAGCGCCGGTGGAAGGACTGTTCGTGACGGTATCCATGGCCGACTGCGCCGGACTGTGGCGCCGCACCCTGCTGATCGAAGCGGACGGCACCCGCGACGAGAAGCCGGGCGTCCTGTGGCTGCAGGGGCCGACCGCTTATGTCGACTCGCGCGGCTTCGCGGGAACCCTGGCGCAGCACGGCAACATCTTCGAATGGCACCGCGCGGTCGACGCGCAACCGCCGGGCGCGTTCCCGGATGCCGGCGAGATGCGCTGGGAAGGCGAGGTTCTCGTCGAGACCGGGGTGCACGAGGACTACGTCGAGCACTGGGTGCGCGACACCGGGGAGGTCGTTCCCACCGGTGCACTGCGCCTGTCCGGTCCGGGCGGCACCCCGGCACTGCTGGTCCGTGCGGGTGCACTGTTCGGCTGGGCCGACCGCGGGCAGGTGGTGATCGGCACCGTCGGCGGCGCCGACTATCAGGCGCTCGGAATCGTGATGTCCGGCAACGAAATCCAGGCCAACGGCGTGCTCTGGACGGTGAATCAAACGGAAGGGAAGGTGGATTCATGAGTGGCGTGACGTCATTCACGTCGGTGCCCGTCATCGACATCAGCGGACTGTACTCACCCGAGCGCGCCGAACAGGACCGGGTGGCCGCCGAGATCGGCCGGGCGGCAGCCGAAGTCGGCTTCTTCTACATCAGCGGCACGGGCATCGACGAGTCCCTGTTCGACGCCATGCTGGCCACCGTCAAGGAGTTCTTCGCGCTGCCGGTGGATGAGAAGATGCGCAACTACATCGGATTCTCCCGGTGCCACCGCGGCTACGTACCGGTCGGCGAGGAGGGGTTCGAGGGCACCGTCCCCGATCTGAAGGAAGCCTTCGACACCGCACTGGACCTGCCTGCCGACGACCCGGACTACCTGTCCGGCAACCCGATGCTGGGCCCCAACGCCTGGCCGGAGGTCCCGGGCTTCGCCGCGGCCGTGACCGCCTACTACCAGGCGCTGCTGGCCGTGGGGCAGCGGCTGCTGCGGGCATTCGCGGTGGCGCTCGGCGAGGACCCCGAGGTGTTCTCCCGGCACGCCACCAAGACGCCCAGCCAGTTGCGGCTCATCCACTACCCGTACAACCCCGCTGCCGTGGACAGCATCGGGATCGGCGCGCACACCGACTACGAATGCTTCACCTTGCTCAAGCCCACCGCGCCGGGTCTGGAGGTGCTCAACGGGGCGGGGGAGTGGATCGACGTCCCGCCGGTCGACGGCGCATACGTCGTCAACATCGGCGACATGCTCGAGCTGTGGACGAACGGGGCGTTCGTGGCGACCAGCCATCGGGTCCGCAAGGTCGCCGAGGAGCGGTATTCGTTCCCGCTGTTCTTCAACGTCGACTACGACACCGAGGTCAAGCCGCTGCCCCGGTTCATCACCACCGAGACAGCCCAACGACCCGCGTTACGGGCGGGTGAGCACCTGTTCGCCCAGACCGCGCAGACGTTCGCCTATCTGCGGCGGCGTATCGAGAACGGGGAACTGGCACTGCCGGACGGATCGCTGGGTCTCGGGCAGTTCGGCCGGCAGGCGCTGCAGGGCACCGGCGGCTGATCAGTTGATCGGCGCGTTGACCCAGCGCAGATCGTCGAGGATGCCGCGGGCCGCGACGATGTTCTGGCCGGTCTGCCACACCTCGTTGTTGACCACGAACACCCGGTTGTCCTTGGTGGCCGACAATGCCCGCCACGCCGGACTGTCCAGGATCGCCGTGGCGTGGTCGCGCGCGGCAGACGACGCGAACGACACGTACACGATGTCGGCGTCGGCGATGGAGTAGTCACCGCCGGAGGTGGCCAATTCCTCGAAGGGTTTGTCGGTGAACCGCTGGGCGGCGGGCCGGTCCAGCCCGACCGCTGCCAGGACGCTGCCGGGGAAGTTGTTGGCGCCGTAAACCCGCACGGTGTTCTCGGTCAGCTGCACCACGGACGCCTGAAAATGCGCGGCGTCGTTGTCGGTGCCGGTCTTGCGGGCCGCGTCATTGAACTTGTCCACCAGGTCGCCCGCCGCGTCGGCGCGTCCTGTCGCCGCGCCGACCGTGCGCAGCGTGTCCTGCCAGCCGGCGCCGGGCGCGCTGGTGAACACAGTCGGTGCGATCGCTGCCAGCGGGCCGAAGGCGTCGGGCGTCAGCGCCTGCGACCCGAGGATCAGGTCGGGGTGGGCAGCGGAGATGGCCGAGAGATCCGGTGCGTTACGGTCGCCGACCGCCGCGATGTCGTGCACGGTCTTGCCCAGATAAGACGGTTGACTTGCCGAGCCCACCGGCGTGGCGGCCGCGACCACGCGGGACTGCAGGCCGAGGGCGCACAACGCGTCGAGCTGATCGCCGGACAGCACCACGATGCGTTGCGGATCCCCGGACATCTGCGTGGTCGGGGGGATGCCGTTGCCCTCGGCATTGCGAACATCGCGCGAGGCCGGGTCCGCGGGAGCCGGCGCGGGGGCACACGACTCGTCGGGACGGCGCTGATTGCCCAACACGCCGGCATCGGCGATCTTGGTCACACTCGTGCTGATCGACGGGTGGCCCTGCGGCGCCCCGGTTTCAGAACCACAACCGGCGGACAGTGCCGCGGTCACGGCGATCAGCGCGGCTGCGACACGCGGTCGGTTGATCAACACGGGGCGACGGTAACATTCTGGCGCTTCCCAGCTGGTCAGGACGCCGCGCTGAGAACTTCCGGGTTGATTACGACCGTTTGTAGGACCCACGGGCGCGCGGGGCTTCGGGAGGGTTAGGATTCAGGTCGATATGCGGGATTTCCCGACTGATCTTTGGAGGATCTCTTGGTAGCCGAAGCGCCCCCAATCGGAGAACTCGAGGCACGTCGTCCTTTTCCGGAACGGATGGGCCCCAAGGGCAACCTGGTCTACAAGCTCATCACGACCACCGATCACAAGCTGATCGGCATCATGTACTGCGTCGCGTGCTTCGCCTTCTTCTTCATCGGCGGGCTCATGGCGCTGCTGATGCGTACCGAATTGGCGTTGCCGGGCTTGCAGTTCCTGAGCAATGAGCAGTTCAACCAGCTGTTCACCATGCACGGCACCGTGATGCTGCTGTTCTACGCGACGCCGATCGTGTTCGGTTTCGCCAACCTGGTGCTGCCGCTGCAGATCGGCGCGCCCGACGTGGCGTTCCCGCGCCTGAACGCCCTGTCGTTCTGGCTCTTCCTGTTCGGCGCCCTGATCGCCATGGGTGGCTTCATCACCCCCGGCGGCGCCGCGGACTTCGGCTGGACGGCCTACTCGCCGCTCACCGACGCGATCCACTCGCCCGGACCGGGCGGTGACCTCTGGATCATGGGCCTGGCCGTCGGTGGTCTGGGCACCATCCTCGGTGGCGTCAACATGGTTACCACCGTGGTGTGCATGCGCGCGCCCGGTATGACGATGTTCCGGATGCCGGTGTTCACCTGGAACATCCTGGTGACCTCGATCCTGGTCCTGATCGCCTTCCCGATCCTGACCGCCGCGCTGTTCGGCCTGGCCGCCGACCGGCACCTGGGCGCCCACATCTACGACCCGGCCAACGGCGGAGTCCTGTTGTGGCAGCACCTCTTCTGGTTCTTCGGCCACCCCGAGGTGTACATCATCGCGCTGCCGTTCTTCGGCATCGTGTCGGAGATCTTCCCGGTGTTCAGCCGCAAGCCGATCTTCGGTTACACCACGCTGATCTACGCCACCATCAGCATCGCGGCGCTGTCGGTCGCGGTGTGGGCGCACCACATGTACGCCACCGGCGCGGTCCTGCTGCCGTTCTTCTCGTTCATGACGTTCCTGATCGCGGTCCCGACCGGTATCAAGTTCTTCAACTGGATCGGCACCATGTGGAAGGGGCAGTTGACCTTCGAGACGCCGATGCTGTTCTCGGTGGGCTTCCTGATCACGTTCCTGCTCGGTGGTCTTTCGGGTGTGCTGCTGGCCAGCCCGCCGATCGACTTCCACGTCACCGACAGCTACTTCGTCATCGCGCACTTCCACTACGTGCTCTTCGGCACCATCGTCTTCGCCACCTACGCGGGCATCTACTTCTGGTTCCCGAAGATGACCGGCCGGTTGCTCGACGAGCGCCTGGGCAAGCTGCACTTCTGGCTGACCTTCATCGGCTTCCACACCACGTTCCTGGTGCAGCACTGGCTGGGTGACGAGGGTATGCCGCGCCGCTACGCCGACTACCTCGCCAGCGACGGGTTCACCACGCTGAACGTGATCTCGACCATCGGCTCGTTCATCCTGGGCATCTCGACGCTGCCGTTCGCCTGGAACGTGTTCAAGAGCTGGCGCTACGGCGAGCCCGTCACGGTCGACGATCCGTGGGGCTACGGCAACTCCCTGGAGTGGGCGACCTCCTGCCCGCCGCCGCGGCACAACTTCACCGAGCTGCCCCGGATCCGTTCGGAGCGTCCGGCGTTCGAGCTGCACTACCCGCACATGGTCGAGCGGATGCGTGCGGAGGCCCACGTGGGCCGCTCGCACCACCCGGAGCTCGAAACCGCCGACCAGTCCAGCTGACGGCAGGCGGCTACTGGGGGAGATGAGTCGAAAGGTGCCTTCTCCTATCGGCTCCTCGCGCGAGCGCTCGTCGGTCCTCATCACCGTCACCGGAGTCGATCAGCCCGGCGTCACGTCGGCGTTGTTCGAGGTGCTGTCCCGCCACCAGGTGGACCTGCGCAACGTCGAACAGGTCGTCATCCGCGGCCGGCTCACCCTCGGTGTGCTGGTCGCGGCACCGGCCGAGGTCGTCGACGGCGGTGGTTTACGCAGCGACGTCGAAGCCGCGATACACGGCGTCGGGCTGGACGTGACGATCGAGCGCAGTGACGACCTGCCCGTGCTCCGTGATCCGTCGACCCACACCATCGTGGTGCTGGGCCGGCCGATCACCGCACAGTCGTTCGGTGTGGTCGCGCGCGAGGCGGCGGCTCTTGGTGTCAACATCGACACGATCCGCGGGGTGTCCGACTATCCGGTGACGGGTCTGGAATTGCGGGTCTCGGTGCCGTCCGCGGCGGCCTACGCCCAGTTGCAGGCCGCGATGGCACAGGTGGCCGTCGACGAGGGCGTCGACATCGCGCTCGAGGACTACAGCCTGTCGCGGCGCGCCAAACGGCTCATCGTGTTCGACGTCGACTCCACGCTCATCCAGGGTGAGGTCATCGAGATGCTGGCCCAGCGGGTCGGCAAGGAGGCCGAGGTGGCCGCCGTGACCGAGGCCGCCATGCGCGGTGAACTGGACTTCGCGGAATCCTTGCACCGCCGGGTGGCGACCCTGGCCGGGTTGCCCGCCGAGGTGCTCGACGACGTCGCCGAGCAACTCGAGCTGACCCCGGGCGCGCGGACCACCATCCGCACCCTGCGCAGGCTCGGCTTCCACTGCGGCGTGGTCTCCGGCGGATTCCGCCAGGTGATCGAACCGCTGGCCGAAGAGCTGATGCTCGATTACGTAGCGGCCAACCATCTGGAGGTCGTCGACGGCAAGCTGACCGGACGGGTGATCGGGCCGATCGTGGACCGGCCCGGCAAAGCGAAAGCCTTGCGCGACTTCGCCAGCCAGGCCGGGGTGCCGATGGAACAGACCGTTGCCGTCGGGGACGGCGCCAATGACATCGACATGCTGGCCGCGGCGGGCCTGGGTGTGGCGTTCAACGCCAAGCCGGCGCTGCGCGAGGTCGCCGACGCGTCGCTGAGCCATCCCTACCTGGACACGGTGTTGTTCATCCTGGGTATCACCCGCGGCGAGATCGAAGCTGCCGATGCGGTCGACGGCATGGTGCGTCGCGTCGAGATCCCCGAAGACTGAGGCACTGCCACGGCGGGGTTCCACCCGCGTCCTGTAACGCCGTCACGTAGGGTGTCGATATGGCGAAGGTGAAGCACGCAGTTCTGGTCGGTGGTTTCGCCGTCGCGGCGGCCTTGGGACAACTGGCATTCGCCTCCCAGGCCGATGCCAAGCCCTGCCCATCGGGCACGGTCCCGTCGAAGTTCGAGGGAGTCTGCGTGAGCGGCCCGTCGGGCGGCGGCGTGGTGCCGGTCCTCACACCTGCCAGCGAAGGTTCGGGTGTGGTGAATGCGCCCGGTCAGCTGCCTTCAGTCAACGGTATTCCGTGCACCATCGAGCATTACGGCACCTGCTTGGCGCTGTCCCAGCAGCAGTAGGCGGCCTCAGACCACCAGAGTCGGCTGCTGCGGGCTGCTGACCCCGGTGATGCTGCGCCAGGCGCGCACCATCAGCTCGACCGCTTCCTCCAACTGAGGCTCCGGCAGGGCGTAGGGCAATCGGATGAACCGTTCCAGCGTGCCGTCCACCCCGAACCTCGGACCTGCGGGCAGATCGAGGCCCAATCGGGATGCACTGGCAGACAGTGCTGTGCTCATCGGTGCGGGTAGCCGCACCCACAGCGACATCCCGCCGCGGCCGTCACCTGGCTGCCAGTCGGGCAGTTCGCGGGCCAGCAGCGACACCAGGTACTGCCTGCGTTGGTTGAGCAGCTCGCGCCGTTCCGGCAGGATGTCTTCACGCGCCGCGAGAAGCCTTGCCGCAGTGAGCTGTTCGAGTATGGGCGTGCCGAGATCGAGGGACGGCCGGATGGCGGTGATGGTCGCCAGAGTGGTGCGGTCGGCGCGGATCCAGCCCACGCGTAGGCCGCCCCAAAACGACTTCGACATCGATCCGATGGTCAGCACCAGGTCATCGCGTGGCACCGAGACTGCCAGCGGCGCCGGCGGTGGTGCATCGATCCACATGTCGATGATCGACTCGTCGACGATGGTGCGGGTGCGCGTTTCGGAGATGATCTGTCCCAACCTGGTCCGGCCCTCGGCGCCGAGGGTGAACCCGGTGGGATTGTGGCAGTCGGGAATCAGGTAGGCCAGGCTCGGTGCAAGCTGACGCAGCGCAGCGTGCACGGCGTCGAGTTCCCAGCCGTCTTCGGTGAGCGACACCGGCACCGGGCGCGCGCCGGCATGCGTAATCGCCGACAGCGCACCGTGATACGTCGGTTGCTCGACGAGCACGCGGTCACCGGCCTGGGTGTGGGTAGCCAGGATCAGGCCGATCGCGTGCTGCGCGCCACTGGTCACCATGATCTGGTCGGCATCGGTGGGCAGCCCGCGCTCGCAATACCTCTCGGCGATCGCTTCGCGCAGTGCGGTGACGCCGGTGAGCTCGTGGCCCGGGTCGTGCAGATACGGGGTGATGTCATGAGCGGCCTCGGCGAACGCGTCGAGCACCGCGGCGCACGGTGCCGACAGCGCAGCCGCGGCCAGGCTGACGGCCGGCTGCGTCGGTTCGGTGACCACTTCGGACCGCAGGGGGAGCGCGGCGGTGCTGCGAGCTCCGCGGCGGGCCTTGAGATAGCCGTCGTCGCGCAGCTGCGTGAACGCGGCGGTGACCGTGGTGCGCGAGACCCGCAACGCGTCGGCCAGGGCCCGCTCGCTGGGCAGCCGCGACCCGACCGGCAGCCGGCCGTCGACGATCAACAAGCGGATGGCATCGGCCAGGCCGAGATAGGCAGGGCCACTGAGGCTGGAGGTGCGCCAGTTGCCGAGTTCGCGGGCCAAAAGGTCCACATCGAGGGCGCGGGCGGCCATATCGCTACTCATAATCAGGCCAGTATCCGCCAACTGGCTATTGATGAGCAAGCCAGTTGGTCGGAATGATCGAAGCATGAGAACGAATTGGATATCGCGGCTCGCGGAAAATCTCCGTCGTGTGTACGACTCGCGCAACGCCATCGCAGACGGTGACGTGGACGCCCGCCGGGTGGCCAGCGAGCTCTACGTCATCCGCGCCCGATTCCAGGACCACTCCTGATGACCGCGCTCAAACGGGGCACGCTGCTGCTGATCGGTCTGTGCGGCTACGGCGTGTCGATGGGCATGATGGTGCGCGCCGGCCTGGGTCTGGACCCGTGGGACGTCTTTCACCAGGGCCTGACCTGGCACACGCCGCTGACGATCGGGCTCGCGTCGGCGGTCGTCGGAGTCGTCGTGCTGCTGGCCTGGATCCCGCTGCGCAACAAGCCGGGTATCGGCACTGTCGCCAACGTCATCGTCATCGCGATCACCGTCGACGCCACGCTGGCCGTGCTGCCCGCAGCGCACGCCATGCCGGTGCGCATCGCGATGATGCTCGGTGCTGTGGTGCTCAACGGCATCAGCACCGTGCTCTACATCGGCGCGGGGCTGGGCCCGGGCCCGCGAGACGGTCTGATGACCGGGCTGGTGGCCCGTACCGGGCTGTCGATCCGCTTGGTGCGAACCGTGATTGAAGCAACCGTGCTCGCCGTGGGCTGGCTGCTCGGCGGCTCGGTCGGCGTCGGCACCCTGGTCTACGCGTTCGGCATCGGTCCGTTGGTGCAACTGATCCTCAAGTTCACCCCGCGCTCCATCCTGTTCCACGATTTCAGCGGCAGGCGCGACCGCGAGCCCGCGAAGACCAGAACGGAGCTAGCCGAGCCCATCGTGTGAATTCTTCGCCGGCAGTTCAAGCATCGTTGGACGGCGCAGCAGGCCAGATTCACGAATGTCAACGCATCACCGGCGCAGGTTGCGATGGGGAAGACGGACGGGACTGCCTCCACAGTTATTTCAGGATGTCAGGGTTGGGATACCGCTGACGCGGCCAAGTTGCAAGTGGCGATCTTGTTTGAGTGTGGTCACCTAACTTGGCCCCGGTTGGGCTTGTTGTCGTCGCGAATTTCGGCTCCACCTGGGTGGTGACCTTGTCTGCCTGTGGGGTGCGGCGTGTCGTCACCAATATTGGCCCCACCCTGGTTGCGATCTTCATGTCCGGTGTCGTCGGCGTGGAGGTCAGGAAGTGGCGAGGTCACGCGTGGAAATCTTCGAGCAGATTCGGCGGGATCGACGGCTGGAAGGCCTGTCGATCCGGGAGTTGGCGGAACGGCACCGGGTGCATCGTCGGACCGTGCGTCAGGCATTAGCCTCGGCGGTCCCGCCGCCCCGTAAGCAGTATCCGGCTCGGCGGCGGCCGGCGATCGATCCTTATGTTGCGATTATCGATGGCTGGTTGACTGCTGATCAGGACGCGCCGCGCAAGCAGCGTCACACTGCTCGGCGGATCTGGCAGCGTTTGGTTGTCGAGCAGGGAGCGCGGTGCTCGGAGGTGACGGTATCGAGATACGTGGCGCAGCGACGCCTCGAGCTGGGTTTCAAACAGATCGAGGTGGCGGTCCCACAAACTCACGTTCCGGGCGCTGAGGCGGAGGTTGATTTCGGGGAGTTCTGGACCCGCATCGGTGGAGAGCTGGTTAAGTGCTGGATGTTTGTGATGCGGCTGTCTTGCGCGGGTCGGGCGTTTCACGTCGCCTTCACCACTCAGGGGCAGGAGGCGTTCCTGCAGGGGCATGTGTTGGCGTTCAGCCACTTCGGCGGTGTCCCGGCCCGTATCCGTTACGACAATCTCAAACCAGCGGTTACCAAGGTGCTCAAGGGCCGCAATCGCGCCGAATCCGACCGGTTTGTCGCGTTGCGTAGTCACTACGGATATGACTCCTTCTTTTGCCGTCCAGGTAAGGAGGGCGCTCACGAAAAGGGCTGAGGTTCCCCCCGAAAAGTGGACAGGGGTTATGCGGCCTGGCCGGCCGTGGTGAGTGATTGTTCGTACGCGATGCGGCTGAGCATTCCAATCGCTGAGTGGCGTCTCCGATTGTTATAGAAGTGCATCCAATTGTCAATGGCTGCAACGAGTTCCGCCATAGTGGCAAAGGTGTGACGGTA
>NZ_BCSX01000037.1 GCF_001570425.1 Mycolicibacterium brisbanense | reverse complement strand
GGCGTCAGACACCAGCAGCATCGAGGGAGGCCCGCCCTTCTCGGCGGAGCCACACAGGTGGGGAATTTCGATGAGCGTCAGTGGGGAAATTCAGCGAGCGCAGTCAGGAGACGAGCGAGCTGCCGGTGACGTCGAGAAGGCGATGCTTGGAGGGCCGCCTCAGCGCGTCGGCAGATTCGAATATCGATACGACACGGAAACGTGGACGTGGTCTGACGCTGTTGCACAGATGCACGGTTATGAACCGGGAGAGGTGCAGCCGACGACGGAGCTGATGCTTCGTCACAAGCATCCCGACGACGTCGCGCACGTGAAGACACTGCTCGCTCATGCCGAAGCGCCGTTCAGCAGCCGCCACCGCATCTACACCACCACCGGGGAGATCCGAAAGGTCGTCGTGGTCGGGGAGGCTGTGAGGGACGCAAGCATGAGGATCGTCGCGACCCGGGGCCTCTATGTCGATGTCACCGATGCGGTTGAGGAGGAACTCCAACGCGAGGTCGGCGACGAGTTGCGCACGATCGTTGCCGACCGGGCAGTCATCGAACAGGCCAAGGGCATGTTGATGCTGGCCTACGACATCGATGAGCGGGCGGCTTTCAACCTGCTGCGGTGGCGGTCGCAGGAAGCAAACGTCAAGTTGCGTGACATCGCCCGCGAAGTCGTGTTGAAAGTGCCTGGGTTGCTGAATCTTCAACCGTCAGAACGCGGTCAGGTCGACCACTTCCTGATGACGCTCGCCGATGCTGCGCAGTGAAAGCCATATCAGCTCTCGTCGGCGTCCGCCTCGTTGCTCTTGTCCTCAGCCAGCCTGTGGTCGTCCTCTGCCGATTGGCGATGAAACGCCGCGGACCGGTCATGGACGTCGGTGCGACTGGCACCCTGTCGGACGGTTTGTTCGTCCGCCGCTGCGACCCCCTCGTGAAGTTGGGCTGTCTTTTCCAGGCTGCGCGCAGCTGAGCGGGCCGCACGGGCGGCGCGGATTCGCGCCATTTCCGCGCTGCGTTCGGCTTGTTTGATGTCGTCTTGAGTGTGCGACTGCTCTGCGGTGAGGCCGTCGGGTCGACGGCGCAATGCGGCGGCTCTGCGTGCCGCATCAACCGATCGGGCTCCCGGATCGTCGGCAGTGAACATCGTGGCGCCTCCTCGTTCAGCTCAGGTCTGTGTTCCCCCGTTGGCCTGAACTATTCGGCTGACCCGAAACGAACCGGAGACGTGATGTTCCGCCTACCCAGCAGGCGCGAAAAACTCCAGTGCGACGCCGTCGGGGTCGCGGAAACTCAGGCCGGAGCCATACGGTGCGTCGACGATGCCGCCGTGTTCGATACCCAAATCGTTGAGTTTGGTTTCCCAGGCCTCCAGGTCGGAGCGTGCGGCGCACCCGAAGCCGACGTGGTCGAGTCCCACCTTGAACTCGCTGAATTGCTCGTCGCTGGCCGGTTGGTCGTGTTGGTGGATGCCGAAGAGGGTGCCACCCTCGAGCAGCCACACGAGGTGGTGGAAGCCGGCGTCGGTGCGTTCATCGAGCACCGGGTCGGCTCCGATCAAGGCGCGGTACCACGGCCCGCTGACGGCGAGGTCACGCACGGTTACGGCGACGTGGTTCAGAGCAGGGAATGCCATGTCAGCGTCATACCACACGACGGCCCCGGCGGGCCCGGGAACGCATGTCCCACAGGTAGAGCCGATACCCGAAAACCCACAGATCGCGGGGGATGACCCGGTCGGCGATCCGCAGGCCGGTCAGCAGCAGGTCGAACCGGCGCTGCTGTTCGGCCGTCCAGGTCATCTGCATGTGGTCGCGGAATGCCTGCGGCAGAAACCCGGTGGTGGCGAACAGGTTGAACCGACCGGCCAGCAGCCGCAGCGGCGCGGGCAGGAATGCCATCGCGGCCACCCCGTGGAGATGCTCGCGTACCGGCGGGTCGATGTGCAGATCGTCGAGCGAGCGTTTCCAGTACTCGTCGAAGGCTTCCCGATCCACGGGCCACATGCCGGCGCGGACCTGCAGGGTGGTGCCGAGCGTGCGGGCGTCGGCGTAGATCGCGTCGGCCGACGCATCGTCGAGCGGCCCGTAGAGGAACTCGTGCATGTCGACGTAGTACCGGTACAGGCAGGCGGCCACCCACAATTGCAGGTGGGGGTCGAAAGCGTTGTAGGACACCGGACTTGACGCTTTCGAACGCACCAGCGCATGCACCCTGTCGACCTCGGCGCGGATCAGCGCACGGTCGGAGTCGGTGCCGAGGGTGGCTGCGGCCAGGTACGTGCCCGTGGTGCGCGCCCGCTTGAACGGATGCTTGTATACATTGCCGCTGTCCACGGGGCTCTCCAGCACGCCGTACCCGACTCCCGGCGCGGACAGTTGCATGATCACATTGGCCGCGGGCAGCAGCACCGCGGCGGGGTTGAGCAGATCGACCACCCTGCGCGGCCGACGCGGCGGACCCAGCCTCATGAAACCGAGTAGACCACTTATGAGACGCTGCCGACGTGTTTGTTCCGAGGTGTCACGACCGGGCCGCCGGTATCGCCGCCGGGTACCTCGCCGACCTGCTGCTGGGTGACCCGCGGCGCGGGCATCCCGTTGCCGGTTTCGGCACCGTCGCGGCGCGGTTGGAAAGACTGACCTACGCGGACAGTCGCTGGGCCGGGCTGCGGCACACCGCGCTGCTGCTGAGCGGCCTGTGGCTGCTGGGCCAGCTGGCAGGGCGGCGGGGCCAGATGTGGGTGACGGCGGCCGCGACGTTCATCGCGCTGGGCGGCACGTCGCTGAACCGCGTGGGCGGGCAGATGTCGGATCTGCTCACCGCCGGCGACGTCGACGGGGCGCGCCGGCTGCTGCCGTCGCTGTGCGGGCGCGACCCGGCGGCCCTGGACGCGACGGGTATAGCCCGTGCGACGGTGGAATCGTTGGCGGAGAACACCTCCGACGCACAGGTGGCGCCGATGTTCTGGGCTGCCGTCGGCGGAGTGCCCGGTGTGCTCGTGTACCGCGGCGCCAACACGCTCGACGCGATGATCGGGCACCGGTCGCCGCGCTATGAACGATTCGGTTGGGCTGCAGCGCGATTCGACGATCTGCTCAATTACGTGCCGGCCCGGTTGACGGGAATCTTGGTGGCGGCGTGCGCACCCGTGGTGGGTGGCTCAGCGTCCGCGGCGCTCAGGGCGTGGCGTAACGACGCCGCGCGTCATCCCAGCCCGAACGCCGGAGTCGCGGAGGCCTCGTTCGCCGGGGCGCTGGGGGTGCGCCTCGGTGGACCGACGCAGTACACCCATCGCTTGGAGATCCGGCCGACGCTGGGCGACGGGCGGATTCCCGAAATCGCCGATCTGGACCGGGCGGTGCGGCTCTCGCGGGCTGTGCAGGCCGGTTCCGCGGTGGTGGCAGTGGCGTTGGCTGTGGCGCTCAGCGCCGCTTGCCGTACCGGTCGGCGAGTTTCTCCTCGGTGGTGAGCGGAGCGGCCGGGGCCGCCGGGCGGGACGCGCGTTCGGCCCGCCGCTGCTTGATCTCGGCAAAGACGAAGTAGCCCAACCCGATCGGGGCGATGATGCCGAATGCGATCCACTGGATGCCGTACGACAGGAACGGTCCGGCGTCGAGGTGGGGGAGCGGGATCACGCCGAGGCCACCGGGCTGGTTCTCCACCAGCTGCAGATACGAACCGGCCAGCGGTACACCGGTCACGGTGGCGACCTGACTGGTGCTGATCGAGTACACCTGCTCGGCGCCGTCGGCACGGAAGGGCTCCTTGCCGCTGACCACGGGTTCGGAATCGCGCAGCCGTGCGGTGATGGTCACCTGGTTGCGGGGTGCGTCGGGGACCGGCGGTACCGAGGTGCCCTGCTGAGGCCGGACATAGCCACGGTTGACGAGCACGGTGGGTCCGCCGTCGACGGCGAACGGCGTCAGCACCTCATATGCCGGCTCCCCGTCGACGACCCGCAGCCGGGCCAGGACCTGCGCCTCGGGCCGGTAGTGCCCGGTGGCGGTCACCCGCTGCCACTGTTGGTCGGGAGCGCTCGAATCCTGGTGCGGCAGAACGCCTGTCACGGGCACCGGATCTGCTTTCAGAGAGGACGCGATCTGGTTGTTCTCGCGCGACGTCCTGGTGTTCTTGCCCAACTGCCACGGCGCGAGCACGGTGAAACACAGATAGGCGAACGCCATCACCACGACGAACAGTGCCAGCCACTGTGGCTTGAGCAGGAACCCCAGTCTGCGCATCAGCGCGGGCTTTCCCGCTCGACCAGGGTGGCGTCGACCCAGTCGTGCAGTCCGGGTAGCGATGCCTCGATGACGGCCAACACGTCTTCGAAGTCGGCCTGGGTCCCGTAGTAGGGATCCTCGACATCGGGTGTGTGGGCCGCCGAGCGCGGGTCGAACGACCGCAGCATCCGCAGCCGGTGGGCGTCGACGCCGTGCTCGGTGAGGATCCGGGCATGGTTGCGGCCCAGCGCGACGACCAGGTCGGCACCCAGGTGATCGGCGTTCATCTGCGCGGCGCGGTGGTCGGTCGGATATCCGTGGGCACGCAGCACCTTGCAGGCGCGGTGGTCTGCTCCGTCCCCGGCATGCCAGTTGCCGGTGCCTGCGCTGCTCACCCGTACTCGGTCGGCCAGGCCACGTTCGCTGATCTGGTGGGCGAACATCTTTTCGGCCATCGGTGACCGGCATATGTTGCCCGAGCACACGAACGTGACATGCAGGCTGTGCCGATTCCCCGGTCGCTGCGCTCCTGCCCGCCGCTCAGACACCGAGCACCTCACGCAGCGACTCGACAGTCTCGACATGGGCGTGTGCGGTCAGCGCAGCGGGGCCGGTGAAGTCGTCGCGCCCGTAGCCCCAGGCGACCACCACGGTGTCGATCCCGTGTTCGGCGGCGCCCTCGACATCGTGGGCACGGTCACCGACCATGAGCACGCGTTGCGGCAGCGGCTGCAGTTGCGCCAGTGCATGGGCCACCACGTCGGCCTTGGCGGCGCGGGTGCCGTCCGGGCTGGCCCCGGCGATCACCTCGAAGTACCCGTCGAGGCCGAAGTGCTCGAGAATGTGCCGCGCGGTCGGTTCGGCCTTCGAGGTGGCCACAGCCAGCCGGATCCCGGCCTTCCGCAGATCGGCGAGCAGCGCCTCGATGCCGTCGAACAGCCGGTTCATGGCCCAGCCGCGGCTGGTGTAATCGGCGCGGTAGGCGGCGATCGCGGCATCGGCGTCGGCGCCCAGGCCCATACCGCCCAGCGTGTAGTGCATGGGCGCCCCGACCACGAGGCTGGCGAGGTCACCTTCGGGGACGGGGGCCCCGATGTGGGCCAGCGCATGGCGGAAGCTGGACACGACTCCGTCGGCAGAATCGGTCAGGGTGCCGTCGAGGTCGAAGAGCACCAGCTCTGGCCGCACAGCGGCCGACGTGTCAGTTACGGGACCAGTCACAAACCCATTCTCCCCGATGTCCGAGACAGGTCCCCGCCCACTACTGTCGTGCTGTGGCAAGTCCAACCCGCGCGGCCGCCCGCTACCACGGTGACCAGGCCGCTTTGCCGGGGCAGCTGGACTTCGCGGTCAACGTGCGCGCCGGGGCGCCGCCGGGCTGGCTGACCGAACGCCTGGCTGCCCGGCTGGTCGATCTGGGCCGCTATCCCAGCGTGGCGGACGAGCGGCGCGCGGTCTCGGCGGTCGCAGCACGGCACGGTCGTCATGACTCTGACGTTGCCCTGCTCGCGGGCGGTGCCGATGGTTTCGCGCTGCTGGCTCAGCTGCGGCCCCGACTGGCGGCTCTGATCGCGCCGTCGTTCACCGAACCGGAGGCGGTCCTGACCGCTGCCGGGGTGCCTGTTCACCACGTGGTGCTGGAACCGCCGTTCGGGCTCTCCGGCGCGGTGCGCACGCGAGGAGCAGATCGATCCGCCGTTCCGGACGACGCCGACCTCGTGGTGATCGGCAACCCCACCAATCCGACCGGGGTGCTGCACTCCCGCGAGGACATCCTCGCGCTGCGCCGGCCCGGGCGCTTGGTGGTGGTCGATGAGGCATTCGCCGACGCAGTCCCCGGCGAGCCAGAGTCGCTGGCAGGTGCCGTGCTGCCCGATGTGCTGGTGCTGCGGAGCTTGACCAAGACGTGGGCGCTGGCCGGCTTGCGCGTCGGATACGCACTCGGCGCGCCCGCGGTGCTCACCCGCCTCACCGCCCAGCGGCCTCACTGGCCGCTGGGCACGCTGCAACTGGAGGCGATCGCCGCCACCAGCACCCCGGCTGCGGTCGCCGAGGCCGAGGCGGGAGCCCGTAGGCTGGCGGCGCTGCGCACGGCGATGGTCGCCGCGCTGCGTGGTCTCGGCCTCGACGTGGTGGCCGGGACGGCACCGTTTGTCCTGTTCGGTGTGCCGGATGCGGAGCTGATGCGAAAACATCTGGAAAGCAAGGGTATTGCGGTGCGACGCTGCGATACGTTCGTGGGTCTGCCGGGGAATTATCTGCGGGCCGCGGTGCGGGCGGAGTGGCCGGTGTTGGTGGACGCGGTGACGGAGGTGTTGAGGTGAGCGCGCGGGTGGCCGGCGTCAGACTGGCTGACGTCATCGCGGTGCTGGATGCCGCATACCCGCCGGGGCTCGCGCAGGACTGGGATTCTGTCGGTCTGGTGTGCGGGGACCCCGACGAGGTAGTCGAATCGGTGACTGTCGCGGTCGACGCCACGGCCGCCGTCGTGTCCGAGGTGCCTGAGCGCGGGCTTCTGCTGGCTCACCATCCACTGCTGCTGCGCGGAGTGGACACCGTCGCCGCCAGTACCGCCAAAGGCGCCTTGCTGCACCAGATGATCCGCACCGGACGGTCCTTGTTCACCGCGCACACCAATGCCGATTCGGCATCACCGGGCGTGTCCGACGCGCTGGCCGAGGCGCTCGGGCTGCAGGTGCAGAGTGTGTTGGAACCCGTGGCGGCCGGCCCGAACCTGGACAAATGGGTGGTGTTCGTCCCGGCGGCCGATGCCGCCGCGGTGCGCGACGCGCTGTTCGCGGCAGGCGCCGGACGCATCGGTGACTATTCGCACTGCAGTTGGAGCGTGGCCGGCACCGGACAGTTCTTGCCGCACGACGGCGCCACCCCGGCGATCGGTGAGGTCGGCACCGTCGAGCAGGTGGCCGAGGATCGGGTCGAGGTGATCGCGCCGTCGCGGTTGCGGGCCGCCGTCCTGGCCGCGATGCGTGCGGCGCACCCGTATGAGGAGCCGGCGTTCGACATCATCGCGCTGGCACCGATCCCCGGGGATCTGGGCCTTGGCCGGGTCGGTGCCCTGGCGAGCCCGGAACCGTTGTCGGCGTTCGTATCCCGAGTGTGCGCGGCCTTGCCCGCCACGTCGTGGGGCGTGCGGGCGTCGGGCGATTCCGAAGCCATGGTGTCGCGGGTGGCGGTATGTGGGGGAGCGGGGGATTCCCTGCTCCGCGCGGTCGACGCCGCAGGTGTCGACGCGTATGTCACGGCAGATCTGCGTCATCACCCCGCCGACGAGCATCGCCGAGCTTCGCAGGTGGCACTGGTGGATGTGGCGCACTGGGCCAGCGAGTTCCCGTGGTGTGCGCAGGCCGCCGGGGTGCTGCGTGAGCATTTCGGTGACACGTTGCCGGTGCGGGTCAGTGCGGTGCGCACCGACCCGTGGAATGTCGAGAGTCGAGCGTAGGGAGTCGAGAATATGAAAGCTGCAGTGTCCCAGCAACGTTCGCTTCTGGAACTGACCGAGGTGGATGCCGAACTCGGGCGGCTGGCCCATCGCGCCAAGAATCTGGCCGAGCAGACCCGGCTCGCGGAAGTGCAGGCAGAGCACGGTGCCGCCAACGACCGGCTGGCCGCACTCGGTATCGCACTGGAAGACCTGGGCACCCAGGTGGCCAAGTTCGAGACCGAGATCGACTCGGTCCGTCAGCGCGAAGACCGCGACCGTGCGCTGCTCGACGGCGGAACGATTGCCGCCAAGCAGGTCAGCGAGATTCAGCACGAACTGGAGACCTTGCAGCGCCGCCAGGCCAGCCTGGAGGAATCCCTGCTCGAGGTCATGGAGCGCCGAGAGGAGCTGGAGTCGCAACAATCCGACGCGTTGGCCCGCATCGATGAACTGCAGATCAGGGTCGCCGAGGCACAGCGGGAACGCGACGGTGCCCTGGTGGAGCTCGACCAGACGCGGGAGGTGTGCCAGACCCGGCGCAAGGCACTGATCGAGGTGATCGACGACGAGCTCGTCGAACTCTACGAGAAGCAGCGGGCCCGCGGCGGGGCCGGGGCCGGGTTGCTGCAGGGCAGGCGTTGCGGCGCCTGCCGAATCGAGATCGACCGGGGCGAGATCGCCCGTATCACCGCGGCTGCCGACGACGAGGTGCTGCGTTGCCCGGAGTGCGGTGCGATCCTGCTGCGGGTCAAACCGTGAAGGTGCTCATCGAGGCCGACGGTGGATCGCGGGGCAATCCCGGACCGGCAGGCTACGGCGCTGTGGTGTACACCGCCGACCATGTGTCGGTGCTCGCCGAACGCAACGAGTTCATCGGTGTCAGCACCAACAACGTCGCGGAGTACCGCGGCCTGATCGCGGGGCTGGAGGCCGCGGCGGCCACGGGCGCCGATGAAGTCGCGGTGTCGATGGACTCCAAGCTGGTGGTCGAGCAGATGTCGGGCCGGTGGCGCGTCAAGCATCCGGATCTTGTTGTGCTGCAGCAGGAAGCGGCCGCACTGGCGGCGAGGTTCGACCGGGTCACCTTCGCCTGGATCCCGCGGGCGCAGAATGCGCATGCCGACCGGCTGGCGAACGAGGCCATGGACGCTGGAACTGGGAAGCCGGTTGTCGCCGAGAAAGCCGCGGCCCCGGGCTGGACCGGCGCCACCGGAGCTCCGACGCGGATGCTGTTGCTGCGCCACGGGCAGACCGAATTGTCCGTCGAGCGCCGGTATTCTGGCCGCGGCAATCCGGCCCTGACAGAGTTCGGCCGCGGACAGGCCGACGCGGCAGCGCGTTATCTCGCTTCGATCGGCGGGATTTCGGCGGTAGTTGCTTCGCCGCTGCAGCGTGCCTATGACACTGCGGCCATCGCCGCCAAGGCGCTCGGTCTGGACGTCATCGTTGAAGATGACCTCACCGAAACGGATTTCGGTGCCTGGGAGGGACTGACATTCGCCGAAGCGGCGCAACGAGATCCGGACGTGCACCGGCGGTGGCTGCGCGACACCAGCGTCGAGCCGCCCGGCGGGGAGAGTTTCGACGCGGTCGCCCTCCGGGTGCGCCGGGCTCGCGACAAGATCATCGCCGAGCACGGCGAGACCACGGTGCTGGTGGTGTCGCACGTGACGCCGATCAAGACGTTGCTGCGTCTGGCGCTCGACGCCGGTGAAGGCATCCTCTACCGGTTGCATCTCGACCTGGCGTCGCTGTCGATCGCCGAGTTCTACGGCGACGGCGCGTCGTCGGTACGCCTGGTGAACCAGACCGCCTACCTGTAGCGCTAGGCGTGCAGGTGCAGCTGCTCGCCGTGCGGACCGAAGATGGTGATGGCCTCGACCGGGCCGTCCACCACGCCGAACCAATGGGGCGTCCAGGTGGAAAACTCCACTGCCTCACCGGGTTTGACGGTGAAATCCTGGTCTCCCAGAATTAGTCGAAGGCGCCCGGACAGCACGTACATCCAGTCGCGGCCCTCGTGCACCGGAAACTCGGTGGGTGGTTTGTTGCGCCGAGAGCTGATCCGGATCTTGAAGGCGTGTAAGCCACCCGCGGGGCCGTGCCGGGTCAGTGGCCAATAGGTGATGTCGTGGTGGGTGTGCGAGCTGCCTTTGACGCGTGGGTCTTCCGTCTCGGGGGCGCGTAGCAGCTCGTCGGTGGTGACCGACAGCGCCGTCGCCAACCTGGGCAGATGGTCCAGGGCCAACCGCCGCTTGCCCGACTCCAACCGGCTCAGTGTCGACACGTCGATCTGGGCCCGGGTGGCGACATCCTCCAGTGTCAGCCCCCGCTCACGACGCAGCTCACGCAGCCGGCGCCGCACGAGGGTGTCGACGTCATCTTCGGCAGGATTTGCCTGCATGGCAAATCAGCTTGGCAGATCTCTCGAGGTTGGGCAAGCTCTGGGTATGGCTGATTCATGGGATTGCGTCATTGTGGGCGGCGGTGCTGCGGGATTGAGTGCGGCGCTGGTGCTCGGCCGGGCCCGCAGGCGCACGTTGGTGATTGATGCTGGAGCACAAAGTAATTCGGCTGCGCACGGAATCGGGGGACTGCTCGGCCACGACGGACGACCACCCGCCGAGCTGTACGGGATGGGTCGCGACGAGCTCGCGTCCTACCCGACGGTCCGGGTGCTGGACGGCGACGTCGTCACTGTCTGCCGCACCGATGGGGTCTTCGACCTGGAGCTCAGCACGGGCCAAACCGAACAGGCGCGGCGCGTGCTGCTGGCCACCGGCATGGATTACGAGGTCCGCGAGTTGCCCGGCATGGCTGAGCTGTGGGGTGGGTCGGTGTTCCACTGCCCGTTCTGTCACGGCTGGGAGGTGGCAGACCAGCCGCTGGCGGTGCTGGCCCGCGGAGAGCGCGCGATTCATCTGGCACTGCTGTTGCGGAACTGGAGCCAGGACATCGTGGTGTTGACCGACGGCCCAGCCGAATTCGACGAGGACGAATTGCGCAGGTTCGCCGTGGCCGGGGTCCGGATCGATGAGCGGACCGTGGTCGAACTGCAAAGCAATGCCGGTGAACTCGCGGCGATCCGATTCGCCGAAGGAGACCCGCTGCCGCGCCGTGGCCTGCTGGTCGCGTCGACGCTGCGGCAACGCTCGTCGCTCGTCGCGCAACTCGGGCTCGAGACCGCGGCGAGTCAGATCGCCGTCGACACCGTCGTGGTCGACCCGATCGGGCGCACCTCGGTGCCGGGAGTGTTCGCCGCCGGTGACATCACCGGTCAGATGCCGCAGGTGGCAGCGGCAATCGCAGCCGGCTCGGCAACCGCCGCGGCCGTCGTTCAAAGTTTGTCGGCAGACGATTACGGGCTGCCGTATCCCGAATGGAGACAGCATGTCAACGCTTGAGACGCAACAGTTCTGGGAAGACCACTACGGCGCCAAAGAGCGGATCTGGAGTGGCCGCGTCAACCAGCAGATGGCTGCCATCGTCGCCGACCTGCCACCCGGGCGCGCACTGGACTTGGGTTGTGGGGAAGGGGGTGACGCGATGTGGCTGGCCGAACGGGGATGGCAGGTGGTGGCCGTCGACATATCGTCGACGGCACTGCAGCGAGCTTCGGCTGATGCCACGGAACGTGGGGTGGCAGACCGGATTTCGTTCGAGCGTCACGACTTGTCCGAAACGTTCCCGGACGGCCCGTTCGACCTCGTGTCGGCGAGCTTCCTGCAATCCCCGTTGCCGTGGGACCGCGCGCAGCTGCTGCGCCGTGCGGCCGCGGTGGTCGATGACGGGGGCCTGCTGGTCATCGTGGACCATGGTGCCGCACCGCCGTGGGCGCCGGCGCATGTGCATGAATTCCGGTTCCCCAGCGCGGCCGAGGTGGTCGATGAGTTGAATCTGCCCGCCGAGCAGTGGCAGCGGGTGCGGGTGGATGCAGTCGAACGGGAGGCCACCGGGCCCGACGGCCAGCAGGGCACGCTGATCGATAACGTGATCGTGCTGCGGCGGGTGCGCTGAGCGGGCTTGTCGGTGCGCGGGGGTAGCATCGCTCATATGTTCGATATGGCGGTGTTGGCGCAGGTCAGCGAGGACGCTGACGAGGCTGCACTGCATCGGCGGATGGAAGAACTCGAGCGGGTGAAGTCCGCGGCAGCCGCCGGGCAAGCCCGCTGCGCGGCACTGCTCGACGCCAAGCGCCGCGCCG
>NZ_BCSX01000036.1 GCF_001570425.1 Mycolicibacterium brisbanense | reverse complement strand
CCCGCCGCTGACGGCCCCCCACCCGACAACGGCCTGGTCGCCTCTGCCGAACCCGGCGTCGTGACCACCCCCGACGGCTGGAAACTCACCGTCGCGGCCACCAACGAAAGCCAGCTGCCCATTGCGCCGCTGACCACCGCCGCGTCCTCGCGTGAATACCTCGTCGCGGGCACCTTCACCGGCACCGTCACCGGCAGCGGCTCGACCACCCTCACCGGCGGCACCCTCGACACCGGCTACCAAATCGGCTGCGGCATCGAACTCGGCCAAGTCCGTCTGGTCGGGTCGATCGGCCTGAGCACCTCCGGATCCACCCTGGCCGGCATCATCCCCACCGGTGTGAGCATGCCGCTGTCGGGCACCCTGGAAATCCACCCCAAGCCCGGCACCGTCACCAACGTCTCGGTGGACAAGAAGTCCTTCAAGGCAGCACCGGTGCGCGTCACGCTCAAGGATGTGCACATCAAGGTCGACGGCTGCGTCGGACAATCCTTCCTACGCTCCTACGCCACCCTCACCAGCTCCACCACCGACACCGACGACGTCGTCGCCTACTACGGCATCACCAAGGCCGTCTGATGGTGCGCGATGTCGCCGCGGCATAGATGCGACTATGCGACCGCGTTGTCGACCGAGCGGACATTCCTTGCCCGGCAAGGTATGACTCTCGGTTTGCTCATCGGGGCAGTCGCCGCTCAGTGCCTGTTCGCGACGTGGCTCCCCTTGTCGGGTTGCGTTCTCGGTGTCGTACTCGCAGGGATGGCGATCCTCATCTCCGCCGCCGACGCGATTCGGTGGAGGCGTATCGACAAGCGCGGGTGATGGTTTCGCTAATCCGGTCGATGACAATCGATCAGGCACAACGCCGGCCCGATCAGCGCCAGGAGCCGCTCGCGTGGAACACCGTCTCGGGCCTGAACCGAGATCCCGTGCAGCACTGCGGCATACGCGTCGCCCACGGCCTGAACGTCGATACTGGCGGACAGCTCACCGGCGATAACAGCTGCCCGCAGCCGCTCGACAAGGGAATCGGTGCGGCGACGCCTGCGCTCGGCGAGCCATCGACGGACGTCGTCATTGGCCGGTGAACAGTTTGTGGCGGCGCTGACCACCATGCAGCCTCGTGAACCGCCGCTGGTGTAGACCTCGACCGCCTCGCGCAAGATCCGTTCGATGGCACGGCGGAAGGTCGGCTCCTCCGCCAACGCGCGGTCAGCGAATCCGCCTTCCTGCTGCTCGTACCGCTCGATAGTCTCCCGGAACAGTGCCTCCTTCGACCCGTATGCCGCGTACAGCCGGGCCGAAGCTATCCCCGTCGCTGCGACCAGATCACTCATCGACGTACTTTCGTAGCCGCGATCCCAAAACACTTGCTGTATCTTCTCGAGCACCTGATATTTGTCGAATTCTCTTGGTCTCCCGGCCATTTCGTCTCCTCAGAACCGGTCGATCACCACGACGCCGATGGTGCCGAAAGATTGCATCGCCTCCAACACCGAGCTCGCCTCGGTCAGACTGACCGTGCGCGACACGACAGCACCGGGGTCGAGTCGGCCGGCTTCGATCATGGCCAACATGGTGGAGAACCGGTGACCCGCCATGCCGAAGGCGCTGACGAACTCGAGCTCCTTGATCAGCATCAGATCGATCGGCACGGCGATCTCACCGTTTTGAGCGGCAGTGGTGTGGCCGAGCTGGAGGTGGCGCCCACGGATCCGCAAGGAGCGCACCGACGCCTGGCATGTCTGCGCCAGGCCGACCGCGTCCACCGATACCTGCGCGCCGCCCCGGGTCAGCTCGGCAATCTGCGCGGGCGCGTTCGGCCCAGCGGTCAGAGTGTGCGCCGCCCCGACGCGTCGCGCCGCGGCGAGCTTGTCGTCGCTGATGTCGACTGCGATCACGTTCGCGCCGGCGGCCGCCGCGATCTGGACGGCAGCAAGTCCGGCGCCGCCGCCGGCCCCATACACTGCGACCCATTCACCGGCACGCACCCTGGCCTGGTTGACGACGCCGTGAAAGGCCGCGATATACCGGCAGCCCAGGCTGGCGGCTGCGGTGAAACTCAGCGAATCGGGTAGGGCCACCATGTTGACGTCGGCATGCCGAACCGCAACGTACTCGGCAAACGCGCCCCAATAGGAGACACCGGGGACCATCGTATCGACGTGCTCGCACACCTGCTGCTGCCCAGCACGGCACGTCGGGCACGTCCCGTCACCGGGGTTCATCGGGAACGTAACCCTATCCCCCACATGCCAATTGCGGACCCTGGAGCCGACTTCCTCGACGACTCCGGCGAACTCATGCCCGAGCACGAACGGCGGCGTCACCACCGGGCCCCCGGCCCAGAAGTCACCTGACCACAACGCCCAGTCGGTGCGACAAATGCCGTTGGCGACCACTCGCACGATCGCCCCGTCAGCTGGGCAATACGGCGCGGGCACATCCTGCACCACCAACGGCCGGCCCATCTTCTCAATGACCGCTGCGCGCATTGCCCACCGTCCTATTCTTTGTCGAGCAACAAACAATAGCATCGATCAGGTGTTGGTTGATCCCGCCATCGCACCGACCACGGCCGAGACATCAGGCTTGGAGGCTCGCAGTGGTGAGGAACTGCACCGCGACGCTGGTGCCCGCCACCACGATCCACAGCATCCCACCCAACAGCACCGGTTTGAGACCCGTCCGGCGCAGTGCGCTCAGATCGGTCGAGAGCCCGATCGCTGCCAGCGCCCACGTGATCAGCAGACCGGCGAGTTCGGCACCCGGGATTCTGACCGCTGAGGGCAGCGGCCACACGGAATTCACCGCGGCGAGCGCCACAAAACCGACGAGGAACCACGGAACCAACTTCCGGACCTTCGGTCGCTGCGCACCGGGGCGGGCAACACCGACGCGGCGGGCCACCAGCGCACCGATCACCATGACCACCGGAATGATCGCCAGAGAACGAGTCAGCTTCACCACCACGGCGGTGTGCGCCGCCTGGTCGCCGTAAACCGCGGCGGCAGCCACCACCGACGAGGTGTCGTTCACCGCCGTCCCGGCGAACACCCCGAAGGTGTGCTGACCGAGGTCGAGCAGATGCCCGAGCACCGGGAACGTGAGCACGGCCGCGATGTTGAACAGGAAGATCGTGCTCAGCGCGTACGCCACGGCGCTCGGCTTGGGTTTGAGCACCGGGGTTACCGCAGCGATTGCAGAGGCACCGCAGATAGCGGTGCCGACGCCGATGAGGGTGCGCAGGTCGTGGTCGATGTTCAACCAACGCCCGAAGAGCCAGGCACACACAAATGCCGCGGCCAGCGTCGCGCACATCACCGGCAGCGCCGAACCGCCGACCCGCCAAGCCTGCTGCAGCGAGATCTGGGTACCCAGCAGCACCACCGCGGTCTGCAGCGCGAGGCCGCCGGTGAGCCGCAGGCCGTGCGGCACCGTCGGCCACCGCTTGGCGGGACGCAGCCAGGTGGCCAGGACCACGCCGATGAGAACGGCAGCGACCGGGCCGCCGAGAACCGGGACCACCCTGCCGACCACGGTGGCGACAGTGGCGACCGCGAGCGAGAGTGCCGCGCCGGGCAGTGCCTTGACGATCCGGCGGCGGGTGCGGGTTGGGGTGGCGTCGATGGCGGTGGTGCTCATGGCTATCGACGATCCCGCCGCCGACGCCCGACCGGTACCCACAGGACGGCTATCTACCCATAGGCTTACTCTATGGATCAGGGACCGGCGCCGTCGATCGGCGCACTTCGATTGCTCATCACGGTCGCTGACACCGGCTCGATCTCGGCCGCCGCCCGCGCCGAGCGGATCAGTCAGCCCAGCGCATCTGCGCGCCTGCGCAATCTGGAGCGCCGGCTGGGGCTTGAGCTGCTCGATCGCCGCACCCGCGGTGCCGAACTGACACCGGCCGGGCGGGCCGTTACCGAATGGGCCCGCGGCGCGGTTGCCGCGATGGACGACCTGCTCACCGGTGCGGCGGCGATGCGGGCCGACCAGACCGCGCGAGTCGCCTGTAGCCAGACCATCGCCGAATATCTGATGCCCGCCTGGCTGGCCCGGGTCCGCGAGCACACCGGCGAACCGGTGCACCTGACCGTGGCGAATTCGGCCGGGGTCGTCACGGCGGTGTTGGGGCACGACGCCGACCTTGGGTTCGTCGAGGGTCCGAGGGTGCCTGCGGGGCTCACCAGTCGGATGGTCCGGTCCGATCGGTTGGCGTTGGTCGCGGCGCCCGGTCATCCGCTGACCCGGCGCCGGAAACCGATCGAGGCAGGCGAACTGGCGAACTTGGAGCTGGTCATCCGTGAGCCCGGCGCGGGCACCCGTGACACCTTCGAGCATGCACTGGCGAAGGTGGGGCTGGCGGCACACGCCGCGGCGGTGACCCTGGGCAGCAATGCCGCGATCAAAGTGATGGTGGCCGCCGGCGCACACGCAGCGGTACTCAGCGAGCTGGCGGTGGCGGCGGAGCTGCGCGACGGCCGGCTGGTGGAGATTCCGGTGACCGGGGTCGACCTACATCGACGGCTACGTGCCGTGTGGCGGGCGTCGGCGACACCGCGCGCGGTGATGTCGACGCTGTTGGCGATCGCCAGCGGCCGGGCCGCCGGACCCCGAAACCGCTGAGTACTGGCAGTACTTGCGGCACTTGGGTTTTCGGTTACGACCGGTCTCGGTAGATCTGCGCCAGCTCCTTGCGTCCACGGGGCACCGCAGACCGCCCCCGAACGGATGGTCGCTGCGCGGGGTGACCGAGGGCCACGAGATGCCGCGGCAGCCATCCTGTTTCCAGCCCGAGGAGCTCGGCGACGCGGTTGACGTTGGCATCCGGGAACACCGTCGCTGGACAACCACGCAGGCCCTCCGCCGCCGCGGCCAGCAGCAGCGACTGCACCAGCCGCCCGCAGTCGAAGAGGGTGTCGGAGAAACCGTCGTCAGCGGAGGCGACCACGAGCAGGACCGGAGCATCCCGCACGAATCCCGCGTAGGCGCCCAGCTCCGAAATCTCCCTGAGCAACTCCCCCGACCTCACCCGGACGATGAGCCAGGGTTGCCGGTTACGAGCGGAGCCCGTCCACCGCGCGGCGTCCACGATCGCGCTCACCACCCCGTCGGGCACCGACACCTCAGCGTCGAACGCGCGCACCGCCGGCGCGCGCATCAGGCGAGCCAGTTCGCCGAGATCCATACCGACTACGCTGCCAGATCCGCGGCCAGGTACAGCTAACCGGCCTGTGCGCAAACGGGCCCGCATTCGCAGTTCGGCGCGGCTAGCCCATCGGGTTCAAGGGGTTGGCCGGATTGTTCGGATTCAGCGGGCTCGCCGGGTTCGCAGGGTTGTTCGGATTCAGCGGGCTCGCCGGGTTCGCAGGGTTGTTGGGATTGAGGGGGCTCATCGGGTTAGCCGGATTCGTCAAGCTGTTCGGCCCATAAGGACCGACATTGCAGACGGCATTGGCATTGCCCAAGCAGTCAGCGGGGTTGAACGGGTCAGGGTTTGCCGGATCAGCGCTTGCCGACCCCGCAGCCATCAACGTCAACACAGCAACCACCGCACCGACTGTCCCTGATTTGACCACCTTGACAGATTACCAAGTCGCGCAAGCAAAGTCGGCACCTTTGGTCCGAGAACGGTTGACCGGCGCGAGGAACACTTCGCGGTATGCGGACCGCGAACGGGCTATCGGTTCCAAAACTGCTGCGGCCCAATAGCGTCCCTATCCCCGGTGTCACCGCGGGGTGGTGATCACCACCACCGCTTCCGCGGCGCCGCCGAGCGCAGCGAACCGGTGGCGGCGATCGCTGAGCCAGCTCGCCGTCGCGCCCTCCTCGATCAGGATCTCCTCCCCGACCGGGCCGGCCAGCACCCTGCCGTCGACGACCGTGAGATGCTCGCGCACGCCCGCGCCGTGCGACGGCGAGATGTGCTCGGCGCCATCGGGAAACTCCAGGCGAAACACCTCGACGGTTACCCGGGGCAGGTGCCGCACCGACAACAGCACCGTGCGCATCCCACCGTCAGCGGCCGAGTGCACACCCGGGGACTCGCCGACCAGAGCGGTCAGCGGCACATCGAGGGGTTCACACAGGGCATATAGGGTTTCGACTGTGGGATTACGCCCGCCCGACTCGATCTCGGACAGCGATCCCTTGCCGACCCCAGCCCGACGGGCGAGTTCGGACAGGCTCAAACCGCGTTCGACCCGCAGTTCCCGCAGCCGGCGACCGACCTCTCCCGCATACATTCCCCCATGCTACGTTCCGTCTACAGAACGTTCCGTAGTCAGAACGGAGGGGTGCGGATGAACCAGGACGTCTCGAAAGCGGTCCCGATCAGCGCGGGCGTGGTGTGCGCGCTGGTCGGCTTCACCTCCTCCTTCGCGGTCGTGCTCGGAGGGCTGCGGGCAGCCGGTGCCAATCCGACGCAGGCCGCCTCGGGCCTGGTCGCGGTGAGTTTGGCGATGGGCGCGTCGTCGATGGTGCTGTCGTGGCGGTTCCGGATGCCGATCACCAGCGCGTGGTCGACGCCCGGCGCGGCACTGCTGATCACGACCGGCGCGGTCGCCGGCGGGTGGCCGGCCGCGGTCGGCGCGTTCGCGCTCACTGCGGTGCTGCTGGTGGCGACCGGACTCTGGCCGGCGCTCGCGCGCCTGGTGACCCGCATTCCCCAGGCGATCGCGCAGGCGATGCTCGCGGGGGTGCTGCTTCCGCTGTGCATCGCGCCGGTCACCGCCCTGGCCCACAATCCGGGGGCGATCGCGCCGGTGCTGTTGGTGTGGCTGATCATGCTCGCCGTCCGGCCGCGCTGGGCGGTACCGGCCGCGTTCGGCACCGCCCTGGTGGTGATCGCGGTGACGCTGGTCCGCCACCACAGCGTGCCCGCGGCCACCGCATGGATCCCGCACCTACAGCTCACCGCACCGAGCCTGACCCTGCAGGCCCTCACCGGCATCGCGCTGCCCTTGTACATCGTGACCATGGCGGCGCAGAACATCCCAGGCGTCGCGGTCATGGCGGGGTTCGGGTACCGCGTTCCTTGGCGGCCGGCGCTGACGGTGACCGGGATCGGCTCCCTGGTGGCGACGCCGTTCGGCGGCCATGCCGTCAACCTGGCCGCGATCAGTGCGGCGCTGGCAGCCGCACCCGAAGCCGATCCGAATCCCCGACGCCGCTGGATCGCCGGCGTCACAACGGGCGCGGTGTGCTGCGTGCTGGGTTTGGTGTCCACCGGGCTGACCGCGGCTGTGCTCGCCGCCCCCGCCGGCGTCGTGCAGGCCGTTGCCGGTGTGGCGCTGCTCAGTGCCTTCGCGGGTGCCTGCGCCGGCGCCATGGCCGACGAGTCGGCGCGAGTACCCGCGGCGGTCACGCTGGTCGTCGCAGCCTCGGGGACGACGGTGGCCGGCATCGGTGCGGCATTCTGGGCTCTGGTGATCGGCGTGATTGCACACCGGGTGCTGCGACCAGCGCCGCAACCCGCTCCTGAACCGTCAACGCCGCGCGGATAACCGATTTCGCGAAATTGGTGCAGGGAAGCCAGTTTGCGCGTCGGTAGGGTCGCAGACGTGACCGAAGACTTCGAGGCCGTTCGCCAACGACGCGTCCGCGTGGCGCGCTTCGTCATGCTGGTTGTCGCACCCGTCGTGATATTCCTTGCCATGCTGTCGTTCGGCATGCAATGGACCGCGGCGCTGTGGCTTTCGGCGCTGGTGTTCACCGTCGTGTTCGTCAGATGGCGTCTCAAGGAAGGTACCTGGCCGTGGCAGCCGCCACGGTAAGGCCCTATGGACAACTTGGTGCACGGGCACCGGATTCGCCTCGCTTAGGCTCATACGATGACATCAGGTGGACCGTCGCCTTACCAAGCCGGCCCGGACAACGGCGGGTTCCATCAGCCGTGGCATAGCCAGCCACCCAACCCGGGACCCATTCCCGGACAGGGCATCCCGCCCTCCGCCCATCCGTGGCCGGCTCCGGCGGGCGCACCATCCAAGCCTCCGCCAAGCAAACGCTGGTACACCATCGCCGTAGCGCTCGCCGTCGTCGGGATCGCACTCCTCGCGACAGGCATTGGGCTACTCGTACACACCACCGCCGCCCTGCCCGGCAACGCCAACGAGTTCACCAGCGGTGACTCCACGACCGTCACGCTCCGGCCCGGCGTCAGCCAGACCGTATTCGCACACACGCAGTCCGGTGCGCATTCGGTCCGCTGCCAGTTCCGGAACGACTCCGGTGGCACCGCGATCGACACCTACGAGGGCACCTTGATCATCAACGGGTGGCAGGCCGTCCTCAACGTCAGCGCGAAAGAGGCCGGGAATTACGACATTCGATGCGTCGGCGAAGCCTCCGACCGTTTCCGCATCGGCGAAAACCCAGGTGCGGGTGGCATATTCGGTGGAGTCGCATGCACCATCGTCGGCGGTGGCCTGATCGGTCTGAGCATCATCGCCGCCGTCGTGGTTGCCTTACTGCGGCGCAGACGACCCGGAGTTGGCTCCTGAGTCGCCGACTCTGCGCGAAGAACGGTCGCGATAATCCTTTGAGACAGTCGGGTCAAACTGCCACGATCGACTGATGATTCACGTCAGGCAGGCAGTGGCTGGTGACGAGTTGGCCGTCGCACAGGCTCACGTGCGGTCATGGCAAGTGGGCTACAAAGGTCTTCTCCCGCAGGACTTTCTCGATGCGATCCGACCCGAAGACAGGGCCAGCCGCTATGGCTTTCAACACATGGACCCCGCCGGCCCGTTCACCCAGGTCGCCGTCGACGGAGACGCGATTTGCGGTCACGTCACCACGGGCTCCTGCCGCGACGAAGATCTGCAAGGCGGCGGGGAGATCTGGGCGATCTACGTCGATCCCTCCAGATGGAGTGGCGGGATCGGACGTTTGCTCATCGATGCGGGTTGCGACCACCTGAGCTGCCAGGGGCATCACGTGGCATCGCTGTGGGTTCTCTCCGGAAATGTGCGCGCCCGCCGCTTCTATGAACTGGCCGGGTGGCAGTGGGACGGCTCCCATCGAACAGATGCCATCGGCGACAACGCAATTGACGAGGTCCGCTATCAACGGGTGCTTGGGAGAGCACGAGTGTGACGACTGCCCAGGTGGACTCTGACGCAAGGGATGTCTAGGCCGCCGCGCCGCGTACGCCGCGCTCTTCGGTCAGCGCTGGGCTTCACCCCTTCTCCCGCACCGCCGCGTCATATGCGTCGGTAGTTGTGTTTGTTGGCGGGCCAGCATCCGCCGGCCCGCTCAGGACATGAGGGCATCGACCTGTCGGCCGACCGGTGACGTGGCACGTATATTCCAGCTCCCACAAAATGATCAGCGCTGGGCTGCGTTGCCGGCCCCAACCTCCGTGGCGCGCTTGCGTAGTCGGTCGGCGATCTGCGCCAGCCATTCCTTGTAGGCCACTGGCTCCGGGACGTAGTAGACGCCGACAGTGTTCACGAGAAACTGTTCCAGGCCTGACTCCGAACGGTCCGCTCGCAGGCCGTCAATCTCCTGAGCCAATGCCTGCAAGCGCTCGCCAGCAGGGTGATCTGCGACGTAGTCGTCGACGATTCCTTGCCAGTCATCGGCTTCAAGATCCCAATCCTGGTGAAAATACGCCGCGAAGAACTGATACAAGTCCGTCGAGATCGAACCGTCGTTCATGGTGTCGGGAATCCTGTCAACACGTACCATCCACCTGTTCCATCGCCTTTGAGAACCACTCTAACGCCGGTTCCCGCTACCAATTCAGTTGATCCACGGCGTAGCACCTCCCCGCCGTTGAACGGCGCATCGAGCTCGAGCTTCCCGGTGGCGCCATTCGAAATCCATTGGTCAACCACCTGTTGATTATGTTGGAGCGCGGTACTGACGGCCGACGCTGCCTCGTCGGTGGTACCGAATGACGAGACCACTGGCAACCGCGTGGAATCCAAGCGCCCGGAGAGATCCTCGAATGTCTGGCCAACATGTCGATCGATCAGGTGTCCGCCCGTGGCTTCGCTCGCGGCCAAGAGTGCGCCGGTGTCGTCGACGCCGTGCGGTACGACATGCCCTGTGTCACCTCCGGAGTGGTGCTCAACCGGTGTGTCAGGTGTCGCATGGTGCTCCAGAGGTGGCGCCTCAACGGTGTGCTCCACCGGTGGTGCGTCAGCGTGGCCCGCAGCTGGTGCGTCGGCGTGCGCGTGCGGCGCGGGGATGTCGTCGAGATGGTGGGCGATCCCGGGTAGGGCGTGCTCCAGTCCTTCACCGAGCAACTTGGAGCCCGGGATGGGGAGTAACCCGGCGGCGTCGAGCCCTGCTTGGAGCTTGTCGGCCCCGGACGCCTGGTCCCAGTTGTTGATCGTGTGAAGGTCTTTGGCGACGTCCGGGATCAGGCCGAGGCTGCCCTCGCTCAGCGCGCGGCTGCCCTCGGCGAACGCCGACGGTTTCGGCGGGAAGGCCTGCACATCGGCGTCGGTGGGCAGCGCCGGAATGGGTATCGGCTTGCCGCCGTTGGCGACCACAGCGCTGTTGAGGTCCTGCAGGGCCTTCGTCTGCTCGGTGAGTTCGCGGCGAGCGTCGAACACCCCATCCCGTGGCGGTTCAGGCGTGCGCGACGGACACTTGATCGATGCGCGTAGGGCTTATCGTCAGGTCACCCGAAGGCGAGCTTGTGGAGACGGCCGTACTCATGCCTGCGGATGGCCCGTCAACATACGCGCCAGAGCTGCGCGGTCCTCTCGAAGACATCCTGAAAGACTCTCTTCGAGAGGCTGGCTTGTCGACTCCCGAGCCGGTCATTGAGGCAAGTGATGTTCCCCACCTCGGCGGTCATTGGGTGCCCGGGCCTGTCGATATCGCATTCGCCGTGACCGTGGCCATGAATCTCGCGCAGAACGTCGTCGCCGCCGCCCTATGGGATGTCATGAAGCCCAAGCTAATAAGCCGATTAGGGGCGCGTCCAAAGGCCACCCAGGAGGCCCTACAGGCCGAAATGCGCGCGATGCTCGCATCCGGCGGCGATCAAATGGCACGGACTCAGATTGAGGGAATGTTCGGCGTGCCGGGCAATGAATTGGAGGCCGTCAGCTCGGGGTTGAGCGGCTCCAATGGCCTCTATATTTACCGTGGCCAAGATGGTTCACAATTCACCGTGAATGTTGATATCGAGGATGGCTTTTTTCTCCACGTCATTCGGAACTGGCCCAGGCCCAGCGACCCACCGGTGGAAGGATCATCCGGCGACGGCGAATCGTAAAGTGCTCCACTGACAGCTCGGCGGGCTATCCGCATGGAACCTAGGTCGGGCTGACGGCGTACGAACTTGCGATCACTTGACCCTGTCCATCGCAAGCATGTCGCCAATGTGTTTTAGGGGCGGCCCAGTGGTCGACCCCATCGAGCAACCCTGCGGTAGTGTCTACTCCAGTGAGTTGGGCCAGTTTGGGGGATGGCATGGCAAACGATCTGGAAGTCGACGCGGCAGGCCTGAGAATGGCGGCGGCGAGCAGCGAAGGCGCGGTTGCAACGGCTCTATCGGGAGCGGCGACCGACGGCCCGCTTACCTCTGCGCCCAGCGGGGCCGGAGTCGCTGCGGTCAATGCAGCCCTGCGATCCGTGCAGCGCATCCAGTCACACCGGGTCACCGGTCAGGCCGATGCTCTGACAACCAGCGGTGCCCGCTACGACACCGCCGACGACGATGGCGCTCAGGCGATCGCGACGGTGGGTATATGAGCGCTGCGCCTTCGGTCTCGGGAGGCGTTGTGCCGACGCGCTCGCAGATCGAAGAGTGGAGTACTGCGCACCTGGCCGACGCCGCCACAGGCTGGCGCGCAGCGGCCACGGCGTCCGAGGCCCTGTTCGATGAGCATCGACAGAACATCGCCTCACCCGGCGGCTCAACGTGGGAGGGTGCCGCCAAGGATGCCGCGCTTGATCGCGTCAGTCGCGATGTTTCCGTTGTGGGCAACCACGGCAGCGTCCTGCGTGAGGCGGCCGATATCGCCGAGAACGGCGCTGGCGACATCACTGCCGCGCAGCGCAAGGCGATCGAGGCTATCACCGAGGCCGAAGACGACGGGTTTCGTGTGGGAGAGGACTTGTCCGTTCGCGATACCCGCAGGGTCGACCTTGCGAATACTCAAGTCCGCTTCACCGCCGCGTCGGTGCACTCCGAGAACATCCGCTGGAACGCCGAACAACTCGCGGCGGCCGACGCTCTGGTCGGCCAGCGGTTGCAGTCGAAAGCAACTGAGCTTCAAGAGCTTCGGTTCGATGACGATGGACGCAGCAACGGTATCGTGCAGGCAGCCAAGTTCAAAACAGGTGTGGACATCGACGGCGACGGCAAAGACGACACCGAGAAACTCGCCGAAGCGTTCCTGTATGGCCAGGGTCAAGTACGCGGGTCGGACGGGCAGCTGATCCCCATGACGCCCGAACGGATCATGGCGGCGCTGAACCTGGCCTACGACACCAAATACACGGTGCCAGAGAACTTTCTGTCCAACTTCAACGCCGCTGCGGTGGGTGGCGGGAACGTTGACGACGCAACACGTAAGGCGTGGACCAAAGCGATCGTGAAATCTGCGATGGACAGTGGCATTCCACCAGAAATCCTCGCGGCCCAAATTGACGAGGAGACCGGCGGCACCTGGGACCCAAAACTGTGGACAGGCTTCGGCGAACATCCGTACTACAACTCCGACGGCACACGCAGTAACGACGACGGGCGTGGACTTGGCCAATTCACCTCTGGCACATGGAATAACCTCATGCCCGATCACCCAATAACCAACTTCGACGCCGACGCCAGCACACCGAATCTCGCGACTGTGGACCCGCGCACCGTCCCTGAGCTTGCCCTCGAAGCTCAGGGACGCTACGACCGCCAGGTGCTCGGCGCGATCCATGCCGACCCACGCACCGCAAGCCTTGGGCTGTCGGACACCAAACTCATGCTCGACGGATACAACGGCGGCGCGTCATACGACGGTGTGCTCAACGCCGAGGCCAACAATCCGGAATACGGCGGGTACGCATCGAAAATCCTGACCGAGCATGTCCCCAAATTCCAGCTCAATCCTTCGATACCGCCCCCAACCTTGGGCACGATGTAAGGGTGTCAATGATCCTCACAGCTCGCCTGCCTGTAGCGGCATCACTCACACTCGCCGCGCTGGTCGCCTTGTCTGCGTGCGCATCAGCGGATTCTCCTCAGCAGTCGTCGCCGGACCCGACCACACCCGCAGCAGCGTCGACTCCCCCAAGCAACGCCCCGCCGACTCCTTCGCCGACGCTGACGGGCGCGGCGGTCAACCCACAGGACTACGAGGTGCACGGCGGCGGCGGGTGGCGCTTCTACACCGACAGCAACATCAGCTGCATCATCTCAAAGACCATCGCCTGCATGGGGGCACCACTGCCGGGAACGCGGTCCAAGTACACCGTGGCCACGATCACCGACGCCAGGGCCCAGCTTGCGTGGTCGGATACCCAACTGAAGCCGTTCGGAAATCCCTTCGACGCCACCAGATTCGGCCGATTGCTGCCATCGGGTTCGTCGCTGTCCGCACCGTTAGGCGAGTGCAACGTGAGTGGCCCGGTCATCACCTGCGCGCACGGGGGCCACAGCTTCACGATCGACCCGGCTGGATCAACGGCGCGCTAAGCGCCCCATGGATTTGCGAGATGCTCGGCCACACTTGCAGCACTGACTGCTGCAGCTGAGCTGCCCCAGAAATCAAGATGGCCTAGTGGTCGATGTTTGATCGTATGGGGGTCCGCTTCTGGGGGTGTTTGGGGTTTCACTTTTCAGTACCGCCGAACGTGCTACTACCTGGCCACGATTCGATCTGTACGGTGACAGGCGCGAGACCGCAGGCTTCGCCTGCGGTCTGAGGTTCCCCCCGAAAAGTGGACAGGGGTTATGCGGCCTGGCCGGCCGTGGTGAGTGATTGTTCGTACGCGATGGGGCTGAGCATTCCAATCGCTGAGTGGCGTCTCCGATTGTTATAGAAGTGCATCCAATTGTCAATGGCTGCAACGAGTTCCGCCATAGTGGCAAAGGTGTGACGGTA
>NZ_BCSX01000035.1 GCF_001570425.1 Mycolicibacterium brisbanense | reverse complement strand
CCAATCACGCACCACCGCCCGCGACATCGGCGGCAAAAACTGGGCCGACGTGCTGAGCATCCGGCTGCGGATCAGCCCCACCGAAGCCAAACGCCGCGTCACCGACACCGCCCTGCTCGGCCCGCGGGCCGCCGTATCGGGCGAACCCCTCGACCCAGTGCTGCCCGCGACGGCCGCCGCCCAAGCCGCCGGGCAGATCAACACCGACCACGTCGCCGTGATCAAGAAGTTCTTCGACACCTGCCCGCTGCCCCTCGACGCCACAACCCATGAGGAAATCGACTCGGATTTGGCCCGCATCGCCGCCACCAACTCCCCCGACATCCTGCGACGCTGCGCCGAGCGCATCACCTTCCTGCTCAACCAGGACGGCCCCGAACCCCCCGAGGACATCCAAGCCCGCCGCCGCGGCATCACCATCTCCCCACAGGGCGTCGACGGGACCAGCAAGATCCACGGCTACCTCGACGCCGAAACCACCGCGGTGCTCACCGCGATCACCGCGAAACTGGGCGCCCCGGGCATGTGCAACCGCGACGACGACCACCCCTGCCTGGCGGGCACCCCCAGCGCCGAGGCCATCGCCGCCGACACCCGCACCCACGCGCAACGCACCCACGACGCGTTCCTGGCCATGGGCCGCGCGCTACTGGCGTCGGGGAAATTAGGCCAGCACAACGGATTACCGGTATCAGTCGTGATCTCGACCACGGTTCGAGAGTTGGAATCGTTATCCGGGATCGCCACCACCGGCAGCGGCACCCGATTGTCCATCCCGCAAGTTATCGCCATGGCCGCCCGCGCGCGGCACTACCTGGCGGTGTTCGCCGACCACACAGAAGTCCCGCTGTATCTGGGGCGCTCCAAGCGGCTGGCCTCCGTCGGGCAACGCCTGGCGCTGCACGCCCGCGACGGGGGCTGCACCAAACCCGGATGCCCGCACCCCCCGGATCGCTGCCAAGGCCATCACGCCGATCGGGACTACGCCCGCGGCGGCCACACCGACATCACCGACCTGACCCTGGCCTGCCCGAAAGACAATCGCCTGGTCAGCGAACACGGCTGGACCACGCGGGTCCGCGACGACGGCCGCGTCGAATGGATCCCCCCACCCCTGCTCGACACCGGCCAAGACCGCCTCAACCACTACTGGCACCCCGAAGACCTCTTCCACACCAACACCGACAGCGACGTAGGAGACGTGGGCGACACCAACGTGGGAGACGGGGACGACAGCGACGTGGGCGACGGGGGCGAAGCGCCGGAAGACCACCGAGATCCTGAGGACCGGTGCTGTTCGGACGACGAGACCTTTGATGACGATTCACACAGTGTTACCGGTGAGGCCTCGCAAGACCATCGCGACCCAGAGAACCTGCACTGCCCGGACAATGAGCCACGCAGCGATATGGACGATGCCCCGGAAAGCGACCGGGAGCCTGAGGACCTGTACTACTTGGACGCCGAGGACCTTGCCGACGAGTCATACAGCGATATGGGTGACGCGACCGACCCGGCCCGGCAAGATGACCGGAAGCTTGAGAACCCCGAAAACCCAGACGCCGAGTCAGACAGCAGCGTGGGAGAGGCCGCAGACCCAGCCCCACAAGCCGACCGCGCCCCGGAGACCGCCGCCAACCAGCAGCGCGGCGCACACCCTCACCCCACACACAGCCCGAACAACCGCGACGGGCCCGACGACCCCTAGAGGCCGCGGCGGGCGGAGCGCAACGCCGCAACGGCGGGCATTCGAGCCGCGCCAGCTACAAACACGGGCCGGGGCTCTCGATACCGTGCGGTGCAGCGTGGGCCAAACACCGTGAAAGGCGGAGCCGGTTTCCCGGCCCCGCCCTTCATGGCGGTCAAGCTGTGAGTGTCAGGGCACGAGCACCAGTTCGCGCTCTGCCGTAGCCGAATCATCGTTGTTCACAGGCTCGGTCACGTCGACCACTGACTCGGCCACCGAGTCGATCACCTCAACCGGCTTGTCGGCGGCTTCAGAATCCTTGCCGCGGCCGCCCCACGGGAACGCCAGCCGGACGATCTTGCGCACAACGCTGGCGAACTGCTTGTGCAGCGGGCCGGTGTTGTAGGGCAGACCGTAACGTTCGCAGATCTCGCGGACCTCGACGGCGATCTCCGCATGCCGGTGGGCCGGGATGTCCGGGAACAGGTGATGCTCGATCTGGAAGGACAGGTTGCCGCTGAGGATGTGGAACCACCTGCCGCCGGTCAGGTTTGCCGAACCGAGCAGCTGTCGGAAGTACCACATGCCGCGGGACTCGTTTTCGGTCTCTTCGATGGAGAACTCCTGGGTGCCCTCGGGGAAGTGCCCGCAGAAGATGATCATGTACGACCACACGTTGCGCATCAGGTTGGCGGTCATGTTGCCGGTAAACACGAACGGCGCGAACGGCCCGGCAAGCAACGGGAAGGCCACGTAGTCCTTGAGCGTCTGGCGCTTGGTCTTGGCCCAGATGCCGCGCAGCACATCCTTCTTGTCCTTGATGCTGATCTCCCCGGACCGGATGCGTTCGGTCTCCAGTTCGTGCAGCGCCACGCCGTACTGGAAGAACACCATCAGCAGGAAGGCGTAGACCGGGTTGCCGAGGTAGTACGGCGACCACTTCTGATCCTCGCTCATCCGCAGGATGCCGTAGCCGATGTCGCGGTCCATGTCGACGATGTTGGTGTAGGTGTGGTGCATGTAGTTGTGGGAGTGCCGCCACTGATCGGCCGGGCACGCGGTATCCCACTCAAATGCCTTGCTTGAGATGGCCGGATCGCCCATCCAGTCGTACTGACCGTGCATGACGTTGTGGCCGATCTCCATGTTGTCGAGGATCTTGGCGATCCCCAGCATGGCGGTCCCGGCCAGCCAGAACGGCGGGAAGATCGAGGCGAACAGCAGCGCGCGGCCACCGACCTCCAGCTTGCGCTGGGTCTTGATGATGCTGCGGATGTAGGTGGCGTCGCGCTCACCGAGGTCGGCGATGACGCGCTCGCGGATGGCGTCGAGCTCGGCGCCGAACGCGTCGGCTTGTTCGGGGGTCAGGCTGTAGATCTTTTTCTGCTCGGGGCGAGCAGAGCGACGGAGATCGTTCTGGGACATGAGTTGGTCCTTTCGGGTCAGAGGTCGATGTCGACGTCGCCGACAGGAGCGGTGACGCAGATCTGGATGTCTTCGCAGTCGGCGCTCGATACCGCGCCGGTGATCAGGTTGCGCACGGCACCACGGGTTTTGAACCGCGTGCAGCTGTGGCAGATGCCCATGCGGCAACCGCTTTCCGGTGTCAGGCCTGCGGCCTCGGCCTGCGCGAGCAACGGTTGACCGTCATCGGTCACGGTGATGTTGCTGTTGGTGAAGGTCACAGCGCCTCCCGTCGCTTCGGCGGGCACCGTGAACGTCGGCGGCACGAAGCTCTCGGATTGCGCGTCGGGGCACAGCTCGCGCACGGCGTCGACGAGCGCCGCAGGCCCGCAGACGTAGACCGCATCCGGAGCGGCCCCAGGGAACGCCGCGGCCAGGTGTCCAGCGTCGAAGTGACCGGTCACGTCGCCCTGGCCACCGCGGGTGTAACCGTGCAACACCCGCACACCGCGCATCGCTGCGAGTTCCGACCGGTAGCAGGCCTCATCGGCGTTGCGTGCGTAATGGATGAAGGCCACCTCGCCGGTGAAACCCTCGGCGCGCAGCGTCCTGAGCATCGACAGCACCGGGGTGATGCCGCTGCCGCCGGAGACGAACAGGATGCGACGCGGCCGCACCTCCGGCATCACGAAGTCACCGCCGACGGAGTCCAGCCCCAGCACCATGCCCGGGTAGGCGTGATCGCACAGGTAGTTCGAGACCAGGCCACCGTCGTGGCGACCGATCGTCAGCTCGATGATGCCTGCGCCTTCGGCGCTCGCGGGCGAGTAGCACCGGGTGCGTCGCCGCCCGTTGATCTCGACGGACAGGTTGATGTGCTGGCCGGCCCGGAATCCGGTGAACGCGTCGTTCGGTTCCAGGGTCAGCGTGACGCTGCGCGGCGTCTGGCGCCGCACCGCGATCACCTTGGCGCGGGCGTCGCCGCGCGTCCAGGTTGGTTCCACCAGCTCGGTGTATCTGTCGACACCATGAGGTCCGGTAAGCAGGTTCACCAGCGACGAGCTGGATACCCGCCGGCGAACTCCTGCTGTCAAAGTTTGGGTGAACATGTGTACACAGTACCGCCGGTAACACGGGGTCTGTCAACGGCAAAATTGCTGGTTGTGGTACGCTTCACAACAGTGAACAACCGTACGCCCACTTCACGAACACCAAGGTCACGAACGCGAAGCTCAGAGCCGTCGCGGTCACGGGATGCGCTGACGCGTGAAGAACGCAAAGAAGCCACCCGGCGCGCGATCATCGCCGCCGCGCTCAAGCTGCTGGAGGAACAGAGCTTCAGCTCGCTGAGCCTGCGCGAGGTCACCCGCGAGGCCGGCATCGTGCCTGCCGCGTTCTACCGCCACTTCGACTCGATGGACGCGCTGGGCCTCGTCCTCATCGACGAGTCGTTCCGGTCCTTACGCGACATGCTGCGTGGCGCCCGCGCGGGCAAGCTCGATCCGCGCCACGTCATCGAATCCTCGGCCGAGATCCTCATCGGCAGCGTGAACGAGCGTCGCGAACACTGGCGGTTCATCTCCCGCGAACGCAACAGCGGCGTCTCGGTACTGCGCTACGCCATCCGCACCGAGATCCGGCTGATCACCTCGGAACTTGCGATCGACCTGGCCCGCTTCCCCGGTCTCACGGACTGGAGCAGTGAGGACCTCAACATCCTGGCCAACCTGTTCGTCAACGCGATGATCTCGATCGCCGAGGCCTTGGAAGATGCGGGCGACGCGCAATCCGTCGACGCGATCCACCGCACCGCGGTCAAGCAACTGCGCATGATCGCTGTCGGCGTACAGGGCTGGCACAGCGACCGTTAGGGCGGGCCGACGCCCCTAGGGCGCCGCGCTGGTGGGCGTCAAAACGGCAGTCCGAACTCGCCGATCAGCCACGCGATACCGGCCAGCAGCATGCAGCCGAACCCGATTGTCGCCGCGACGTTGCCGAAGATCTTGGTCTTGCGGGGCGAGCTGACCAACAGCAGGATGCCGCCCACGCAGGCCACGGTCCACAGCGCTGCCGACGAGAGCGACATGCCCCCGACCATCAGGACGACGATGCCGATCAGCGCCGCCGGCGCAAACACCCACGGATACATCCGCTGCGGGATGCCGAGCGGCAGCGTCGCACCGTCGGCAGGCAGGTCCAGATCGGGCCGGTAATGCGTCAGCCAGCGTCCGATCGGTCCGGTCGTCCATTGTTCGTCGAACTCGTACGGGTAGATCGGTTCGGCTGCTCCGCTGATGGCCCAAGCCTTGGCGAGGGCCGACAGGCGCCCTGTCATCACCTGGACCAGGTCGATACCGGTGATGTCGCGCCACGCGACGGAGACCGTCGTGCCGTCGCGCACCAACGTGATGCCGTCGGGCCCCAGTGTGAGCGCCTGCTGGGCGCGGCCGTTGCGTACCCGGGTGGTGTCCACCCCGCTCAGCTCGACCGGTGTCGCGAAGTCCTCGGTCATCGCGGGGTTCCGCCGCCGTCGACGATGATCACCTGGCCGGTCATATAGCTACCCGCGTCAGAACACAGCAGCAGGGCCGCGCCGACCATCTCGTCAGGCGTGGCCAGCCGGTTCATCAGCGTCCCGCCGACCATATGGTCGATGGCCTCCTGCGGGTTGTTGCGCATCATGTCGGTGTCGACCGGCCCGGGCGCGATGGCATTGACCCGGATGTTGAACGGGGTGAACTCTGCCGCCATCGACCGGGTCACCGACATCAGCGCGGCCTTGCCGGAAGCGTAGATCGACAGTGCGGGTGCGAAGTTGAACGCACCGACCGAGACCATGTTGAGCACCGCGGCGTGCGAACTCTCCTTCAGGTACGGCAGCGCGTGCTGCACCAGAAACACCGGGCCGCGCAGGTTGACCTCGTAGGACTTGGCCCACGCCTCCGGCGTCATCGACCCGAGCGGTTGTGCCAACGCATTGGCAGCGTTGTTGACCACCACGTCAACGCCGCCGAACTCGGACACGGTGCGGTCCACCAGTGCGCCCAGGTCGTCGATATTGCCGCTGTGGGTGGGCACACCGATGGCGTCGCCGCCCAACTCGCGCAGGTGCGCCGCTGCCGCCTCGCACGCGTCGGGTTTCCGGCTGGCCACCGCGACTTTCGCGCCCGCGAGCACGAACCCCTCGGCCAACGCCAAGCCGATGCCGCGAGTTCCGCCGGTCACGATGACGCTGCGGCCGGTCATGTCGAACAGCTGGTCAAATTTCTGACGGTCCACCCCGTCAGTAGAACACGTACCAGTTCGGCACCGGACGCATCTGCTGCCGCTGGTCGGAAGGTCGCAGTGCCGGCAAGCACCGTCACGCCGCCCAGCACGGGAATCCGCTTACCGGCCTTGATGATTGGCAGCTATGGGCCGTCACCTCCGGATGTGGCATTCGGTACGGTGGAGGTTGTAACGAACGGTGCTGTGCCGCCGATTCATGTATCGGCGGTCGAGCCGCGGGTGTTGTCCCGGTCTCACCATGGGTCGCTCGATTCGTTCGGTATGTGCGGCGGGGATCTGGCCGGCACTACACCAGCAGCGTTGCTGATGGGGACACTGAACGTCGATCTGTGGGGGAACGATCATGGACGCCGGCGCATGGGCGTGGCATCTGCGCGGGGCATGGCTGCTGCGGCTGCTCGTGGCGGTACTCGTGCTGTGTGCCTGCGTCGCCTTGCCGGTGCCCGCGCACGCGGTGGACAGCTGGCAGCACCGGCAATCGCCGTTGTCCACCCCGTGGACGCAACTGGTCGATCTCGCACACGCGCTGCCGGAATACCCACGCCCCCAGATGGTCCGCACGCACTGGCGGAACCTCAACGGCGGTTGGGACTACACCGGTTGGTCGGCGCCAAATCCCCCGGGGCCCAACGACTATCACGAGCGCATCCTGGTGCCCTATCCGACGGAGTCCGCGCTGTCCGGCATCCAGCGTCACGACGACCAGATGTGGTACCACAAGACTCTGAAAATCCCGCGCACCTGGTGGGGCCAGCGGGTGTTGTTGCACTTCGGTGCCGTCGATCAGGTCGCCACCGTGTGGGTCAACAATCATCAGGTCGGCTACCACGAGGGCGGCTACACCAGTTTCACCGTCGATATCACCGATGCCCTGCAATGGCCCGGCCCACAGAACCTGTCGGTCCGGGTCGAGGATCACAACGAGAACAGCCCTTACGCGGTCGGCAAGCAACGGAACCAGCCGCATGGGCTCACCTACACCGGCGCGTCGGGGATCTGGCAGACGGTGTGGATGGAGCCCGTGCGGGCGACGCACGTCAGCAAGCTGGACATCACACCGGACCTGACCAGTTTCGCCGTCACCCCCGCGATCACCGGTCCTGATCCCGGGCACGTGGTGGTGGCCGTCGCCACGCGCGACGGCCGAGAGGTTGCTCGCGCATCCGGCAAGCCCGGTGACACAATTCGGGTCCCGGTTCCCGCGCCGCACCTCTGGACCCCCGACGATCCCTACCTGTACGACATCAAGGTCTGGCTGATCAACCGGTCGGGGAAGATGGTCGACGAGATCTCCAGCTACGGCGGGCTGCGCACTATCGGCATCGTCAGGGACTCCCAGGGCCGTCCGCGCATCGCGCTGAACAACCAGATCGTCTTTCTGCAAGGCGTTCTGGATCAGGGCTACTGGCCCGACGGCATCTACACCGCGCCCACCGACGACGCACTGAAATCGGACCTCGAACAAGTGAAGAAGTTGGGGCTCAACACTGTTCGCAAACACGCCAAGGTCGAGCCGGCCCGCTGGTACTACTGGGCCGACAAGCTGGGCTTGATGGTGTTGCAGGACATGCCGTCTCTGGGCGTGCCGATCGGCGGCCCGTGGGGCCCTGACCCCGACCCGCCTGCCGACGCGAAAGTGCAGTTCGAGAAGGAGTTGTCGCAGATCGTCGATCAGTTGCACGACGTCACGTCGATCGTCGGCTGGGTGCCGTTCAACGAGGGCTGGGGCGAATACGACACCGCGCGAATTGCCAATCAGGTCAAGGCCCAAGACCCGACGCGGCTGGTGGACGCCGAGAGCGGGGTCAACTGCTGCAAGTCGCGCCCGGACAGTGGCGCCGGTGACATCTACGACGACCACACCTACGTCGGGCCGGGAGCTACCGCCGTGCACGACGCGCGGGCGGCCATGATCGGCGAGTACGGCGGCATTGGGCTGGTGCTGCCGGACAATCGGTGGCCGGGCCCGCCCGAGGCCTATGAGATGACCAGCGACCAAGCACAATTGACCAAGCGCTATCTCGACATCGGCCGCGATCTGGAACGGCAGGTCCGCGTCGGTGGCCTCTCGGGCGCAATCTACACGCAGACAACCGATGTCGAGAACGAGGTGAACGGCTACCTCAGCTACGACCGCAGGCTGGTCAAGGTCGACGTTGCCGCCGTTGCCGCTCAGAATCGTGCGGTGATCGCCGCCGGTGGCGCCGGGCCCGCACCGGGTCGCAGCTGAGCCGTCACAAGGTGCGGCCGCTGACGAACTCGCGCGGCCGGCCTGTCACCGGGTCGTCGAATTCCAGCCGCTGCGCCAGCAGCTGCAGCGGCGCGCTGAAGTCATCGGGCGCCACGTCGATCACCTTGGGGTACAAGGGATCACCGAGGATCGGCACACCCAGGGAGGCCATGTGCACACGCAGCTGGTGGGTGCGGCCGGTATGTGGGGTCAGTCGGTAGAGGCCGTCACCGAGCGCCTCTACGAGGGTCTCGGCGTTGGGCTCGCCGGGACCCTCGAAAGCCTGTAACCGCCCGCGCTCCTTGCTGATCCGACCGCGCAGCACGGCGGGAAGCGCGATGTTGGGTGTGCCGAGCGCGCGCGCCACGTAGGTCTTGCGTACCGCGCCCCTGGCGAACAGCGTCTGATACCGGCCCCGCAACTCACGGCGCGTGGTAAGTAGCAGCACCCCGGCGGTGAGGCGGTCCAGCCGGTGCGCGGGGCTCAGCTCCGGCAGGTTCAACTCCCGGCGCAGCCGCACGAGCGCGGTCTGCGCGACGTGTCCACCACGAGGCATCGTGGCCAGGAAGTGCGGCTTGTCGACGACGACGATGTCGTCGTCGCGGTACAGCACCGGGATGTCGAACGGCACGGGTATCTCGTCGGGCAGGTCGCGGTAGAAGTACACATGCGCCCCTGCAGGCAGCGTCGTCGTCGCATCGACGATCGTGCCGTCCGCGCACACCACTTCTCCGGCAACCACTTTCGCGCCGATCCCGAACCGCGTCTGCAGCTCGTCGAACACGTTGCCGCCCCACAACCGCAACCGGGCCGGGCCCAGACCGTCGCGCACCGGCAGCGGGGCGGGCCTCCTCAATTGAGCGGCACAGGCTCGAGAATCTCGGCGCGCGCCTCGGGTGCGGCCTGGCGCAGCGCATCGGCGGACTCGTCGTCGGGCTGCGTCTGCGACAACACCTCGGCTTCCACCCGCGCGAGATACGTGGCGACCTCGCGGTCGACGTCCTCGGCGCTCCAACCCAGCACCGGCGCAACGACTTCGGCGACCTCGCGAGCACAGTCCACCCCGCGGTGCGGGTATTCGATCGAGATCCGCATGCGCCGGGCCAGAATGTCCTCCAGGTGCAGCGCACCTTCAGCGGCCGCGGCGTACCAGGCTTCCACCTTCAGATACACCGGCGCCGCGGAGATCGGTTCGAGCAGGTGGGGCCGTCCCTCGGCCATCTTGAGCACCTCACCGATCAGCGAGCCGTACCGGTCGAGCAGATGCCGCACCCGGTACGGGTGCAGGCCATAGTGCGCGCCGACATGCTCGGTCTGGTTGATGAGCGCGAAATATCCGTCGGCGCCCATGAGAGGAACCTTCTCGGTGATCGATGTCGCCACCCGGGTCGGGACGAATTCGGCCGCCGCATCGATGGCGTCCTCCCCCATCACCCGATAGGTGGTGTACTTGCCGCCGGCGATCGCCACCAGCCCGGGTGCGGGCACCGCGACGGCGTGCTCACGCGACAACTTGGAAGTCTCCTCGCTCTCGCCGGCCAGCAGCGGACGCAGCCCGGCGTACACACCGTCGATGTCGTCGTGGGTCAACGGGGTGGCCAGCACCGTGTTGACGTGGCCGAGGAGGTAGTCGATGTCGGCCTTTGTGGCCGCCGGGTGGGCCAGATCGAGGTTCCAATCGGTGTCGGTCGTCCCGATGATCCAGTGCGTGCCCCACGGTATGACGAACAGCACCGACTTCTCGGTGCGCAGGATGATCGCGACCTCACTGACGATGCGGTCGCGCGGCACCACGATGTGCACGCCCTTCGACGCACGCACCCGAAACCGGCCGCGCTGCTTGGAGAGCGCCTGGATCTCATCGGTCCACACGCCCGTCGCGTTGACCACCACGTGGCCGCGGACCTCGGTGACCGCTCCGTTCTCCGAATCACGCACCACCACACCGGTGACCCGGTCGCCTTCGCGAAGCAGCGCGACCACCTGGGTCGACGTGCGCACGACCGCACCGTAATGCGCGGCGGTCCGGGCCACGGTCATGGTGTGCCGAGCGTCGTCGACGACGGTGTCGTAGTACCGGATCCCACCGATCAGTGAGCTGCGCTTGAGGCCGGGCGCCAGCCGCAGCGCCCCGGCTTTGAACAGATGCTTTTGTGCCGGAACGGATTTCGCGCCACCGAGCTGGTCGTACAGGAAGATCCCGGCGGCCACGTACGGGCGCTCCCACCACCGGTTGGTGAGCGGGAACAGAAACGGCAGCGGCTTGACCAGATGTGGTGCCAGGGTCGTCAGGCTCAGCTCACGCTCGTGGAGGGCTTCGCGCACCAGCCCGAACTCCAGCTGTTCCAGGTAGCGCAGGCCCCCGTGGAACATCTTCGAGCTGCGACTGGACGTGCCCGATGCGAAATCCCTGGCCTCGACCAGAGCAACCTTGAGCCCACGGGTGGCCGCGTCCAAGGCCGCACCCGCGCCGACAACACCGCCGCCGATGACGACGACGTCGAACTGCTCGTCGCTCAGTTGCTGCCAGGCTTGCGCACGTTGTTCAGGTCCGAGGAGGGTTTGCCCGTCGCCCGGTGCAGAGATCGGGTCAGTCACGGTCCCCAGGCTACGTGGGGTCGAAACGATCTGCGCGGTTCCGCGGTACCAGGGTGACGCGCGTCGCCTCGCGGCTAATCCAGATCGTCGTGTTTCATCAGCTGACGAGCCGCCTCGGTGATCGAGCCGGACAGCGACGGATACACCGAGAAGGTCTGGGCCAGTTCCGCGACCGGGATGCCGTTCTGCACAGCCAGGGCGATCGGCAGGATCAGTTCCGAGGCGATGGGCGCGACCACCACGCCGCCGATCACCACACCGGTCGCGGGGCGGCAGAAGATCTTGACGAAACCGTGCTGCAGGCTCGACATCTTGGCCCGTGCGTTGGTGTTCAACGGCAGGGTCAACGTGCGGGCCGGCACCGAACCGTCGTCGATCTTGGCCTGGGGCACCCCCACCGCGGCGATCTCGGGCCGGGTGAACACGGCAGCGGCCACCGTCCGCAGCCGGATCGGCGCGACCGCCTCACCCAGCGCGTGGTACATCGCGATGCGGCCCTGCATGGCCGCCACCGAAGCCAGCGGCAGCAGGCCGGTGCAGTCGCCGGCCGCGTAAATGCCTGGCACCGTGGTGCGCGAGACCCGGTCGACGGTGAGGTAGTTGCCCGGCCCGAGTTCGATGCCGACCCGTTCCAGACCGAGCCCGCCGGTGTTGGGCACCGAGCCGACGGTCATCAGCGCGTGACTGCCCTCGACGGCTCGTCCGTCGGCCATCGCCACCCGTACGCCCGTATCGGTGCGGGTGACCGAATCGGCGCGCGCGTTCTTGATCAACGTGACGCCGCGCTCGGAGAACACGGCTTCCAGCACAGCCGCGGCATCGGAGTCCTCGTGCGGCAGGATCTGATCGCGGCTGGCCACCACGGTCACCGTGACACCGAGCTCGGTGTAGGCGTTGACGAACTCGGCGCCCGTCACACCGGAACCCACCACGATGAGGTGCTCAGGCAGGACGTCCAGGTCGTAGAGCTGCCGCCAGTTCAGGATGCGTTCACCGTCCGGGGCCGCGTTGGGCAGCACCCGCGGGCTCGCACCCGTGGCGATCAGCACCACATCGGCAGTCAACTGGCTCACGCGACCGTCGGACCCCGTGACCTTGACACGATGCTGAGCCATGCCGGGGCGGTCGTCGATCAACTCGCCGCGACCCTCGATCAGGTCGATGCCCTCGCTGCGCAGCCGCTCGGCAATGTCCGCAGACTGGGCCGTGGCCAGCCTCTTGACCCGCTCGTTGATCTGGGTCAGCGAGATCTTGGCGTCATCCAGATCCAGCGAATAGCCCAGGTTGGGCGCCCGCCGCAGCTCGGTGCGCACCCCGGTCGACGCGATGAACGTCTTCGACGGCACACAGTCCCACAGCACGCAGGCGCCACCGATGCCGTCGCTGTCGACCACGGTGACATGAGCGACCTTGGGGCCGCGGGCAGCGGCGACCAGAGCCGCCTCATAGCCGGCGGGGCCACCGCCGATGATCACGATGCGCGTTGCCACCGCACTAACCTAACGAACTTCGCGCATTAAGCTGTCTTACCGTGCCGCTTTACGCCGCCTACGGGTCGAACATGCATCCAGAGCAGATGCTCGAGCGGGCTCCGCACTCCCCGATGGCGGGAACAGGCTGGTTGCACGGCTGGCGGCTGACCTTCGGCGGGGAAGACATCGGCTGGGAGGGAGCGCTGGCGACCGTCGTCGAAGACCCGCTCTCGAAGGTGTTCGTGGTGCTCTACGACATGACCCCGGCCGACGAGCACTCGCTGGACCGCTGGGAGGGCTCCGAGCTCGGCTTCCACAAGAAGATCCGGTGCCGGGTCGATCGACTGTCCTCCGACACCACCACCGACCCGGTGCTCGCCTGGCTGTACGTGGTCGACGCGTGGGAAGGCGGACTGCCCTCCGCCCGCTACCTCGGGGTGATGGCCGACGCCGCCGAGATCGCCGGGGCTCCGCCGGAGTATGTCCACGACCTGCGGACCCGGCCCGCCCGGAACATCGGGCCGTAACCCTGAACCACCCTGCACCAACTCTGCACCAGCCCTGCACCCACCCTGCACCGCGAGCGTGCGTGTCTGTTGCCCGGCACGCCGTGCGCCGTCGGCACTCTGCGCACCCTCACGCCGCGCGAGCGCGACGCAGTTGCCCATTGATCCGCGCAACCATCTCCCCCTGCCGCTCGCGCAGGTCCTCGAACACGATCGAAATGACGATCCAGCCGATGGCCAGCAACGCCGCGGTTCGCCTGCGGTCGTCGCGCAGCGCGTCGGGATTACCGTGCCAATCCAGGCTGTCGTACTCGACCGCCACGCGCTGCTCAGGCCAGGCGAAGTCGAGTCTTCTCCTCTGACCGTTGCCGTCGATGACCTCGTACTGCAGCTTGGGAGCCGGAAGACCCCCGTCAAGCATCACAAGCCGCGCTTCGCTCTCCATCGGCGACTCGGCACGCGCGTCGGCCAATGCGATGAGATTCCGCACGTTGACGATGCCCCGACGCCCGGCCTGTTCGATGGCGGCGCGCCACAGGCCGGCCCGGCTGCACGTGCCACTGCGCAGCGCGGCGTCTAGAGTGGCCAGGGCCCGCGGCCGCCGCAATGCCCGCGCGACCTCTATGGCGGTCCATGCCGGGGCGGTGACGTATCTGCCGTCGACAAACGTCAGTGGCGCGTCGTCGCGACGGTGCACGACCAATCCGTCCGTCGATCGCATTTGACCGCCCGGCGGATTGAGGATCTGCAGGTCGGGAGGGCCTTCTGTGTCGAACCCGTGCACCGCGGCCGCAGTGCCGAGACACAGCGCGACTTTCCGGCCGCAGGACAGGTCCAGCCCGCGCAGCCTCAGGTCGTCGGTTGACTCCCCCAGACAGTAGATGCCCTGCCACATCCGTTCCAGCAGACCGGTATCCACGGCTTTGTCGAACGCATGACGGGTGATCACTCCGAGGATCTGGGCACTGGTGGCGACGCCACGTTGCGTCGTGAACAGCTCTGCGAGTTGTGAGTCCATGTCGACGAGAGTCGACACTGGAACCGCTTTCCGGAAGGTGGTGGTGCCCAAATTGTGGATAAACGACAGATTGTGGATAACTTCGCCGCGGTCGGGCGCCCGCGAAGGTGCGTGAAATGCCTACGCCGGACGGCGTGTTGGGCAACAGACACGCACGCTCGCGGTGCGGGGGTCAGCGGGAGGTCAGCAGCGGTCACCGCGAGGTCAGCAGCGCCGTTCGCTCCGCCTGCAGCCGGGCCAACTCGTTCGTGCGCTCATGCTTGCGGTCATCGAGCCGGGCCAGCACGGCCTCGACGCCTTCGATCGCCTGGCTCACTTTCTGCTGGGCTTCGATGATCTGGTCACGCACCATGAGATCGGTGAAGAAGTTGTCGAACCAGACGTCGAGAGTCCTTGTGAAAGAGCTTATTTCGAGGCTCTGGACACCCTGCATGTGGACGTCGGCCAGCTCGGTGGTGAACGTCCGCAGCTCCCTGTCGGCTGACCGCAGACAATTCACCACCTCGTCGAGCCTGTCGTTCTTGATCATGCTCGCGATCACCCCGCCGTCGAACCACGTGTCGTAGGCCGACCAGGACCGTGCACTGTCGATCCGTTCGGCCGCCGTGCGCAGATCGGCCATCGCTCGCTTTCCCGCAGTCCTGGCCTCAGCGATCTCGGCGAGTTCGGCCGTCAAATGCCCTCGGCGCTCGGCGATTTCGGTCAACCGCGCCGCCGACGGAGCGCCCGTCTGCCGCAACCACTGTTCCTTGGCAGTCAATGCCTTGGCGTGTCGCGCCGACACGTCGCCCATACCGTCGAGCCGACGCTGGAGATCGTCGACATTGCGTTGGTCGGCGGCCGCTCGGGCTTCGCGGACCCGGTATTCGTATTGCGCTGCTTCCTGTTCCGCCGTTTCCCGGGCCAGGTCGTCGGCGTGTGAGCCTTTGAGCCGCGACAGGATGCCCGTCAGGGAAAGGGATTCCAATTTTCGAACGTCCTTGGTCTCCTCGGCAATGCGTCGCTTGGCTGCCTTGACGGCAGCGGCAGAACCTTCGGCTTTGCTGCGTGCCGTCGACAACCGCTGCTGCAGCGAGGTGGCTTCACGCAATGCTGCGGTCGCCGCGGCCAGTTCATCGTCGGGAGTATCGGTCACATCAGCAGCTTACGAGCGCTCACGACACCGCGAACGCGGCAAAAATGCTGACGACGCACGGCGTGTTGGGTGACAGACACGCACGCTCGCGGTGCGAGGCGACAGCTACCCACCGGACGCGCTGGAACCCTCGGTGTTGAGTAGCAGGACAGTGGAATCGGGGCCGAGGCCGAGGTGCGAACGTACGGGATCGGCTGCCAGGATCCGCAGGGCGGCCAGGCTGGCAGCGCCACACGGGCCCGCGTCGACGCCGAGGGGAGCCAGGTCGGCGGAGGCATCGGCGGCGGCCTGGTCGTCGACCACCACCGCTCCCGCGAGTCCCTTCTGGAGGTCGGGCCATGCGAGATAGGACGGGGTACCGCAGTTGAGCCCGGCCATGGTGGTCTGGCCGGTCGGGACTGTGGTGAGGGCGCCTGCGGACAGGCTGGCCCGCACGCAATCGGCGACGTCGGGTTCGACTGCGACGATGCGGCAATCGGGGTGTGACCGACCGAAAATCACCGCGGCGTGGGCCAGTGAGCCGACACCGGCAGGAACGACGATGAGGTCGAAGCCGCCAGAGACCGCCGCGGCCTGTTCGGCGGCCTCGTCGAACAGCGTGGCGTACCCGTCGACGATCCACTGTGGGACCTCTTCATACCCGGGCCACGAAGTGTCTTGTAGCAGAAGCGAATCCGGGTCGGTGTCGGCAAGCGTGGCGGCGTGCTCAACCGCGCGGTCGTAAGGCATGTCGAGGACGCGAACGTCGGCACCCTCAGCACGGATCAAGTCGACTGCGCGTGCGGACACCCCCTCGGGGACGACGATGGTCGCGGGCAGTTTCAACAGCGCGGCCATGCGGGCCACCGCTCGGCCGTGGTTGCCGTCGGTCGCGGTGACCAGTCGGGGGCGGGCGTGGACCGACGAGCGCAGTGCGCGGTGGACGGCCCACGAGGCGCCCAGCATCTTGAACGCGGGCAGGCCGAGTCGTAGCGACTCGTCCTTGACGAGCACTGTGCCCAACCCCAGCGTGTCGGCGACCGTCGGCAATGCGACCAACGGCGTCACCGCGTAGTTGGGCAGGGTTTCGTGAAACCGCCGGATCTCGTCGGTCTGCCGCGGCGCGGCAGCGCCCCCTGGAGCCCACTGGGGATTGAGCACAAACGGTTCGGTCGTCAGCACGGCACACCTCCTGACTCGGAACAGTAGGCACTGCGAAGGTCGGACAACATCACCGATTGCTGCCGTCAACCCGGCAGCATTACTGATGTTTTCTTACACTGGGGTGATGTTGGACGTTCGTCGGCTGCGGTTTCTGGTGGAACTGAGCCATCGCGGCACGATCGCGTCGGTGGCCGAGGCGCTACACATGAGCCCGTCGGGCATCTCCCAGCAATTGGCACTGCTCGAACGTGAGGCCGGCGCCCCGCTGCTCGAACGTGTCGGCCGCGGCGTGCGGCTCACCGAGGCCGGGCAGCGCCTGGCCGATCGGGGCGCCGACATCCTCGCCGCACTCGAACTCGCCCAGGCCGAACTGCGTTCCGGCGAGGAGCCGCCGACCGGGACGTGCCGGGTGGCCGCCTTCGGAAGCGCCGCCCGCGCGCTGGTCCCCGCGCTGCTGGAATGCCAGCACCGACATCCGGGACTACGCGTCGAACTCGTCGAATCGGAGCCCGAGGTCGCAGTTCCCGCGCTGCTCAGCGGCGAATTCGACCTGGTGGTCAGCGAGGAGTACCCCGGCGCCGCCCCGGCGCTGCCCGGGTATGTGCACCGCGAGGTGCTGGCCGACGATCCGCTGGAGGCCGTGGTCGCGGCATCGGTGTTGAAGGGCCGCGACTTCATGCAGGCGGCCGGCGCACTGCCGTGGGCGCTGGAACCGGTCGGTGCCGCCTCGCGCACGTGGGCGGTGCAGCACTGCCTTGGCCTCGGTTTCACCCCGACCGTGCAATACGAGTCCTACGACCTCGAACTGCTTCTGCTCATCGTCCGCCAAGGCGCGGCGGCCAGCGTGCTCCCGCGGTTGGTGCTGCCCCCGCAGCGCGAGACCGCACCGCTGGTCCGGGTGCCGACCGGGTGGTCGCGGACGCTTGTCGCGCTGAGCCGCCACGCCCGCACGGGCGATCCGTCGGTGCGGGCCGTTCGGCGGTCGTTGCACGACCGATTCCAGGAATCGGCAGTTTCGCTGACTGATGAGCGTCAGTGACCGGCGCTGTTCGCGGGTCATTCCGCCGGGGATACTCGGAGCACGACGACCCGAAGGAGGGCACGAGAACCATGGCGCCACGCGTAGCTTTGACCACCGACATCGGCGAAGGACTGGGCCGCTGGAGCCTGGGTGACGACGATGCCCTGCTCGAGATCGTCACCAGTGCCAACATCGCCTGCGGCTTCCACGGCGGAGACCCGGGCATCATGCGCCGCACCTGCGCGATCTCGGTGAAGAACAATGTGGCGATCGGCGCCCAGGTGAGCTATCGCGACCTGCACGGTTTCGGTCGACGCTACATCGCGATCCCCGGTGCCGAACTGCGGGACGATCTGCTCTATCAGATGGGCGCGCTGGAGGTCTTCGCGCGCTTGGCCGGCGGGAAGGTCGATTTCGTGCGGGCACACGGCGCACTGTGGAATGTCGCCACGAAGGACACCGAGCACGCCCAGGCCCTCGTCGACGCAACTGTCGAATTCGGCGGCGACATCCCGCTTCTCGCGGCCGTCGGCACGGAGGTGTGGCGGCTCGGCAAGGAGGCCGGGCTGCGCATGATCGCCGAGGCGTTCGTCGACAGGGCCTACACCCCCGAAGGGCTTTTGCAGTCCCGCAGCGAGCCCAACGCACTGCTGACCGACGCCGATGCGGCCGCGGCGCGGGCCGTGCAGATGGTCACCGAAGGTCACCTGACCGCCAACGACGGCAGCGAGGTCGACGTCACCGCCGAAGCACTCCTCGTGCACTGCGATACGCCCGGCGCCGTCGACATCGCACGTAAGACCCGGGCAGCGCTCGAGGCTGCGGGGGTCGAACTCTTCCCCATTCGGTGACGGTCGATCCGGTCCCGGTGCGGGCGTGCGGCGAGAATGCGTGGCTGCTGGACGTCGGGGACAACCGATCGGTGCACCGCTGGGCAGCGGCCGTCCGGCAAGCCGACCTGCCCGGCGTGCAGGAGGTGGTCCCGGGCCTGACGACCCTGTTGGTCACCGTGGATCCGGAGGTGACGAGCGCGGCCCCGCTGCGCAGCGCCCTGGAAAGACTCGCGCCGGACGCTGACGACGTACTCGACGAGGAACACCACATCATCGACGTGCGTTACGACGGTGCGGATCTCGCCGACGTGGCACGGCTGACCGGGTTGACCGTGGACGAGGTGGTGGCCGCCCACACCGGGACGCCGTGGCGGGTCGCGTTCTGCGGATTCGCTCCCGGCTTCTCCTACCTCACCGGCGGTGACCCGCGGTTGCAGGTACCGCGGCGCGACGAATCCCGCATCCGGGTACCTGCCGGCGCAGTCGCCATCGCGGGCCAGTTCTCGTCGGTCTACCCGCGCGTCTCCCCCGGCGGTTGGCAGCTGTTGGGTCACACCGATGCGGTGCTGTGGGACTCCTCTGCCGATCCGCCTGCGATGTTGCGCCCGGGTGCGGTCGTGCAGTTCCGTGATGTGGGCCGATGAAGCACCTCACCATCGAGTCGGTCGGAGTGCTTGCGCTGCTGCAAGATCGCGGCAGGCGCGGGCTGGGTCACCTCGGCGTCGGGCAGTCCGGCGCGGCCGATCGCGCGTCCTACGACCTGGCGAACCGTCTGGTCGGCAATCGGGCCGGTGCGCCGTGCATCGAAGTCACGTTGGGCCGCATGGCATTCAGTGTCGATGCTCCCGCGTTGATCGCGGTGACGGGCGCGTCGGTCCCGGTGTCCTGCCGTGGCCGCTCACCGGGCCTCAACACGGCGTTCCCGGTCGGCGCCGGAGACCGCGTCACGCTCGGCGTGCCCGCTGCCGGGCTCCGGAGCTACGTCGCGGTGCGTGGCGGTGTGCTCGGCGAATGCGTACTCGGGTCGATGTCATGGGACACCATGGCCCAGCTGGGCACCCCGCCGCTGCGCGCTGGGCACAAACTGAGCATCGGCGCGTTTGAAACAGACTGGCCCGCGACAGATTTCGCACCGATGACGGAGCCGCATCACAACACCATGACCCTGCCGCTCACGCTGGGCCCGCGCGACGACTGGTTCACCGACGAGGCCCTGGACCGGCTCGGCCGCCACGAGTTCACCGTCACGGCCGACGCGGACCGTGTCGGCATTCGCCTGGACGGACCGGAGCTTCCCCGCCGGCGCAGCGGCGAGCTCGCCAGCGAGGGCGTGGTACTGGGCGCGCTGCAAGTGCCGACCAAGGGACGTCCGACCCTGTTTCTCGCCGACAGACCGGTGACCGGCGGCTATCCCGTCATCGGCGTCGTACCCGGCACGGCGGTCAACTCGGCCGCCCAGGCCGTGCCGGGCACCCGCATCCGCTTCGCGGTGCGTCGCCCGGAGCTGAATGGCAATCAATGACAAACAGCAGCCGCTGAGTTGGCTAGCGCTGCCATAGAAGGGCACGGCTGAGTGGCATAACGTGACGCCTCACCAGGCCTCAGACGTAACAGCTGCGACGCAACAGAGAGGACGGCCCCATGCCCGCAACTTTCGGGTTAGCCGTGGAGAATTTCACCTCAGCTCAGAAGACACCCCGGATCGACGAGTTGCTCAGCACCGCCCGTCGCGCCGAACAGCTCGGGTTCTCCTCGTTGTGGGCGTGGGATCACCTGTTCCTCGGTAGTCGGCAGCCCTTCCCCCAGCTGGAGGCGCTCACCACGCTGGCGGTGCTGGCCAGCCACACCAGCACCATCGAACTCGGGACCGGGGTGCTGGTGCTGCCGATCCGTGACCCCGCGCTGCTGGCCAAGACCGCCGCGACCATTCAGTCGATCTCGAACGGGCGGCTACGCCTCGGCATGGCGGCAGGCTGGTATGAGCGCGAATTCGACGCCACAGGAACACCATTCAAGGGGCGCGGACGCATCTTCGAGCGTAACCTCGAAATCTGCATGAACCTCTGGACTCAGGACGACGTGACCGGCACCTGGGACGATCTGTCCTTTCGGCGCGTCAAGATGCTCCCCCTACCGCAGCCGCGACCGCAGGTTCTCATCGGCGGATACGTCGACAGGGTGCTCAAACGCGTTGCGACCCTTGGCGATGGTTGGCTGACGTACTTCTACACCGCTGAGGCATTCACCGAATCCTGGTCGAAGATACGGAGATTCGCCGAAGAGGCGGGCCGCGACCCCGACCGGCTGCACTCCCTGAACCAGCTGCCGATCTGCATCGGCACGTCGCGGGAGCAGGCGCAGGCGCTGACCGGTCCATGGCTGGCGTCGTATTTCGACACACCGGAGTGGAGCAACGCCACCCCGGAGAGTGCCATCTGCGGGACGCCCGAGGACTGCGCCGAGCAGATCGCGGCGCACCTCGACGCCGGTGTACAAGAGATCTGCCTGGTGCCCCACGCCTACGATCCCGAGCAGGTGGAACGGTTCGCCGCGGAGGTCCGCCCGTTGCTGGGCAGCCTGGTCGGTGTGGCATGAGCGGGCGGTTGATGACCCGCGACATCGCCTCGGCGCGTCGAGAACTCGAAGGGCACGACCGCAACAGCGACGACAAGGTCACCACTGCAGCCGAAGCCATACAGCGGCTGGTCGGCAACGACGCGGTGATCGGAGTGGGCGGCACCAACCACGCCCGCACCCCCATGGCCCTGCTGATCGAGATCCTGCGCCAGGGCCGCACCGGGCTGACGATGACTCGGCCCCTGTCATGTTTCGAGGCAGAGCTCATGCTGGCCACCGGCACCGCCGAGCGCATCATGACCAGCTGGGTCGGCATCGGGCACGGCTGGGGTCTGGCCCCTGTGGTGCGGACGCTGGTCGAGGACGGCCGGCCGGTCTTCGAAGAGTGGAGCCACCTCGGAATCGGCTTGCGCTACAAGGCCGGAGCCATGGGCGTGCCGTATCTTCCCACGCTGAGCATGCTCGGCTCCGACATCGACGCACAGTTGGGGCTGGCGAAGGTGACCTGCCCCTACACGGGTCAGCTGCTCAACGCCGTGCCCAGCCTCAACCCCGACGTGGCGCTGCTTCACGTGCAACGTGCCGACGCCCTCGGCAACGCCCAGATCGACGGCTACCAGCTGATGGACGCCGATTTGGCGCTGGCCGCCCGCCGGGTCATCGTCACCGCCGAGGAGATCGTCGCCACCGACCAGCTCCGGCTGGATCCGGGACGCACGGTGATCCCGGGATTCGCGGTCGACGCCGTCGTGCACCAGCCGATGGGTGCCTATCCGCACGAGTGCTACGGGCACTACGAAGCCGACCTCGACGAGTTCACCGCGTACATGCAGGCCGTCAAGAGCGAAGGCATCGAGGGCGCCCGGTCGTACGTCGCGGCGCTGACCGCCCATCGCGACCACGACGCCTATCTCGGCTCGATCGATCCCACCCGGCTGGCAGCCGTTCGGCGCACCGCGCAGGAGATGCTCCCCCGATGACCGAGTCCATGACGCGCGAGCGCGTACATCCCGTTCAGCACCCGGACAATCCTGCTCCTCACGTGCGCGACGCCAAGCCCGACGAGATCATGACCATCGCCGCCAGCCGGCTACTCGAGGACGGCAAGGTGCTGTTCGCCGGGATCGGCCAGCCGCTGGTGGCCGCCGCGATCGCCAAGCGTCGCCAAGCCCCGTCGCTGACAGTGCTCCTGGAAGGCGGCATGATCGGCATCGAACTGCTGCCCGGTGAACTGCCCGCGTCGACCAATGAGGTACGTGCGGCGGTCGGTGCTCAAATGCTCACCACGGCAACCGATATCTTTCTGATGGCCCAGCGCGGGTTCTTCGATTACGGCCTGATCGGCGTCGCCCAGGTGGACCAGTACGGCAACGTCAACACCAGCGTGGTCGGTGACCCCGCGAAACCGTCCGTGCGACTGCCCGGCCCGGGCGGCGCCAACGACATCGCCTCGATGTGTAACCAAGTGATGGTCGTGACGCAACACGAGCCGCGCCGCTTCGTCGAACACGTCGACTTCATCACCAGCCCAGGGTTTTTGACCGGAGGAACGAGCCGGCACGACAGCGGTTTGCTGTTCGGCGGACCTCGGTGGGTGGTCACCGATCTGGCGTTGCTCGACTTTCACCCCGAATCCCACCGGATGCGGGTGCGCGCACTACAGGCCGGCGTTACCCTCGACCAGGTAAGGGCCGCAACCGCATTCGAGTTGCTTGTGCACGACCAGATCGAAGAGCTGCCGCCGGTGGACGCCGCAGAGCTCACGCTGCTGCGCCGTCTCGTCGGCGGCGAGGAGGAGATGGCATGACGGTGCAGGAGACCGTGCCGACGCCCGCGGGACGCACCCCGGCGACGTGCTTCGAATATCAGCGCGCCGAAACATGGTCCGATGCAGTCGAACTCCTCGAATTGTGGGACGGCGAGGCCAAGATCCTCGCCGGCGGACAGAGCCTGATCCCGATGCTGAACCTGCGCCTGGCCGCTCCGGCCGCCCTGATCGACATCAACCCCATCCCGGCCGCCGCCCCTCGCATCGACGGCGGCCACATCGTCATCGAGGCCAACACCCGCCACCGGACGTTGACCACGTCGGAGGTGATACGCACCCACGCACCGTTGTTGGCGCACGCCGTACAGTTCGTCGGGAATGTGCGGGTGCGTAACCGCGGCACGTTCGGGGGGACGCTCGCCCACGCCGACCCGACCGGCGAGATCGCAGCCGTCACCATGGCCATGGGCGGCGAGATCATCGTGCAGGGCCCTGCCGGAATCCGCGCCATCCCCGCCGAGGATTTCTTCATCACCTACCTCACGACCGCGATGGAACCCAACGAGGTGGTTGTCGGTGGCCGCATCCCGGTCGGGGACGGCGGTCGGTGGGCCTTTCACGAAGTCGTCCGCCGCTATTCGGATTTCGCGACGGTCAGCGTGACGGTCATGGCGCGGGCAGCCGACTATGTCCGCGTCGTCCTGGGCGGCGTTGCCGTCCGCCCGGTGCTGGTCGATCAGGATCTGCTGGCACCGGCGCTGTCCGACCCGGGCAACCCGGACCGGGCCAGGGAAAGTGCCCAAGCCATCGCAGCGTCGCTCGACCCGGACACCGATCTGCACGGGACCGCCGACTATCGGCGACGACTCGTCGCCGTGCACACCCGTCGCCTACTCCAGCAGGTCCTCACCGAGGGAGGCACAGCATGATTCGGACTCAGGTGCTGCTTCGCGTCAACGACCGTGACCACGAAGTGTGGGTGCGCAACGATCGCACCTTGCTCGATGTCCTGCATGACGACCTCGGCATGCCCGACGTCCGCTACGGCTGCGCCGAAGGGGTCTGCGGCACCTGCACGGTTCTGCTGGACGGCGACCCGGTGAGCGCCTGCTGCGTCTATGCCGTTCAAGCCGAGGGGCATGAGATCGTCACCCTGCGCGGTTGGTCGGATCCCCAAGACGACGCGCATCCGCTGCAAAAGTGCTTCCTCGAACGCGGCGCATCCCAGTGCGGGTTCTGTACGCCCGGGATGTTGCTGACCGCAGCCACGCTGGCCGAACGCAATCCGGCGGCCACACGTGAAGAGATCCGCCATGAATTGGTCGGAAACCTGTGTCGCTGCACCGGATACCAAGCCATCGTCGACGCGGTCGAGGACTACCTGCACGCGCCGACCACCCCGCAGGCCGAGATGGGAGGTGCCCAGTGACGACGGTCGAACCGGGAACCACTCCGGATACCACGGAACCACCAAGCGCCCCAGCCGAATTCGATCCGGACGCCGATTCGGGCCCCGAGGAGCGCGAACGCAATTTTCGGGTGGTCGGGCAGTCACCCGCCCACCACGACTTCGTCAACAAGGTCCGCGGCACGCTGCTGTACGCCGCGGACTGGAATCTGCCGGGAATGGTCCACGGGAAAGTCGTCCGGTCGGACATGGCCCCGGCGAAGATCGTCCGGATCGACACCTCGGCCGCCGAGCGGCTCGAGGGTGTGGTGGCCGTCCTCACCGCAGCCGACGTGCCGCACAACGCGATCGTCGAGCACGCCAGTGGCGGACTGGGCGAACTGACCGTCGAGCAGCCCGTGCTCGCGCGCGACCGGGTGCGTTACGTCGGTGAACCCGTCGCGGTGGTCGCCGCCGTCGATCCCGAAACTGCCGCGGAGGCAGCCGATCTCGTAGAGATCGAATACGAACCACTGCCGGGCGTATACCGCCCGGAGGATGCGTTGGCCGACGGCGCGCCGCTCGTGCACGACGAGGGCAACGTCCTGGTCAACTGGCACCTGGAACGCGGCGACATCGACGCCGCGTTCGAACAGGCCGATGTCGTCGTCGACCACACCTACCGCAGCCAGCATGTCGAGCACGCCTACCTCGAGACCGAGGCCGGCGTCGGGTGGATCGAGAACGACGTTGTCACCCTGCGAATCTCGACCCAGGTGATCGAACACGCCGTCGAGATCGCCGCGATCCTCGGGTTGCCGCAGAGCCAGGTCCGGGTGATCGCGTCCTACATGGGCGGCGGCTTCGGCGGTAAGGAGGACATGACCGTCGAGCCCTACATCGCGCTGCTGGTCTGGCGGACCAGACGGCCCGTGCGGATGATCTGGTCGCGGCAGGAGTCGATCCTGGCGAGCACCAAACGCCATCCGTTCACCATGCACTACCGCACCGCGGCCACCAAGGACGGCAGGATCCTCGCCGTCGATGCCGACATCGTCGGCGATGCGGGCGCCTACCCGTGCCTGAGCGCACGTGTCCTGTTCGCGGGGGCGGCACTGTCCCCCGGCCCGTACAAGGTGCCCGTCGTGCGGATCAGGTCGCGAGCCGTGTTCACCAACAACGTGCCCACCAGCGCGTTCCGCGGATTCGGCGCCATGCAGGTGACACTCGGCTATGAGTCCCAGATGGACGCTCTCGCAGCCGAACTGGGCCTCACGCGCGAGGAGATCCGCGACCGCAACTACATCGAGAAGGGTGATCTGCTGGCCGGTGGCGAGCCGCTCACGACGGCCGTCGCGGTTCGCGAAACCCGGCGCGCCGCGCTCGACATGCTCGGCGCGCCCAGCCAGCCCAGTGGCCCAGACAAGGTTGTCGGCCAAGGCTTCGCATGCGGCATGCAGCCGTACGGCCGCTCCATCTGGTTCCGCGACCACGCTGCCGCGTGGGTCACGCTCCAGGCCGACGGCACGTTGCTCATCCGCAGCGGTGTCACCGATCTGGGCGCGGGCCAGGCAGCGAGCCTGTGCCAGATCGCCTCGGAGATCCTCGGTGTCGCGCTGTCGGACATCAGCGTCTACATCGGGGACACCGCACTGACCCCGCCCGCGGGCGGCACGTACGCCACCCGTCAGCTCTACATGTCCGGCAACGCGATCCTGCGCGCGGCGCGCAAGCTGCGCGACCAACTGACGCCCGTCGCCGCGAAAGAACTCGGGGTACCCGAAGACGCTCTGGTATGGGTCGACGGGATGGTGCGGACCGAATCAGGCGGCACCGGACTGAGTTTGCCCGAGCTGGTCCGCGCGGCCAACGAAGCCCGCGTGGACACCTCGGTGCTCAACACCTGGCGCGCCCGCTCCGGCGGATTCGACCCGCAGAAGGGCCAGGGCCACACCTACCCCGACTACACGTTCGGAACCCACGCCGCCGAAGTCGAGGTCGATCTCGAAACCGGTGAGGTGCGGCTGCTCAAGTACGCCGCGTGTCATGACGTCGGGCGGGCGATCAACCCGACCCGCGTGCGTGGGCAGATCATCGGCGGCGCCGCCCAGGGCATCGGGTATGCGCTGACCGAAGACTGCGTCACCGACGCAGGCCATCCGCTGTCGTCGCTGTTCGCCGACTACCTGATTCCCACGGCGATGGACCTGCCCGACATTCAGGTCGCCGTCGTCGAAAGTGGCGAGGGCCGCGGCCCACTCAACGCGCGCGGTATCGGCGAACCACCCATCGGACCGCCGGCGGCGACGATTGCAAGCGCCGTCGAAGCCGCCATCGGCGTCCGGCCCACCCAGTTACCCATCACCGCCGAACGCGTGCTGGCACTGCTCGATCAACGCGAGTCCGAGAAGGGAATGAGTGCATGAAGCTTCAGCATCAGACCGACGTCGAGGCCCGCCCCGACGATGTGTGGGCGTTCCTGCAGGACACCGCAGGCGTGGTGGAATGCATGCCCGGTGCCGAACTCGTCGATGATCTCGGCGACGACCGCTACGAGGGTGTGCTTCGTGTCGCGATCGGACCGCTGAAGATGAACTACGCGGGACGCGCTTCGGTCGTCGAGCGTGATGCGGCAGCGCGGCGGATCGTGTTGGACGCCACCGGACGTGACAAGCGCGGGTCCGGTTCGGTCGTGGCTCATGTCGCGTTGCGCGTCGAGCCCATAGCGTCGGGTAGTCGTATCGATGTGGTGTCCGACATCGATCTCACGGGCCGGATTGCGTCGCTGGGCCGCGGGATCCGCGACGTGAGCAACCAGATGTTCGTCTCGTTTGCCGGCGAACTCGGCAACCGCATCGAACATCCCGGCCGGCCCGCCGCCACGTCCACTGCGACGCCCACCGCGCCGGTGACACTGCTCGAGCCCGCCACGAAGAACACCGCCGGCGGTGAGATCAAAGTGCTGCCGCTGATCTGGGCCGTCACCCGGGAGCGTCTCGCCAACTTCCTGGAGCGCCTCAGCACCAAGATTCGACCGAACTGAGGGCCGGGGTCGGCCGTGCGTGACGTGCTGGGCGAGTTGGTCAAGTGCTGGCGGGCCGGCGAAAGCGTCGGTCTCAGTACGGTCGTCGCGACGTTTCGTTCCGCGCCGCGCGCCCCGGGGGCGTCGATGATGGTCGGCCCCGACGGGTGCGCGGTCGGATCGGTGTCGGGCGGTTGCGTCGAGGGTGCGGTATACGAACTGGCACAGTCGGTGACGGTGACGGGCCGACCGGTGCTGCAGCGATACGGCGTGTCCGACGACGACGCGTTCGCGGTCGGGCTGACCTGCGGCGGCATTCTGGATGTTTACGTCGAGAAGATCGACCGGACAACGTTTCCCGAGTTGGGCGCGATCGCCGAGGATGTCAATGCGGGCCGTCCGGTCGCGGTGGCCACCGTCGTCGAACATCCCAACCGGTCATGGGTCGGCCGGCGGCTGGTGCTCCGTCCCGACGAAAACCTGTCTGTACAGGGCACTCTCGGATCCACCCGGGCCGACGACGCGGTTCGTGACGATGCGCTCGGTCTGCTGGCCAACGGCACGAGCGCCACCTTGACATACGGCGCCGACGGCCAACGGCGTGGCGAGGGCATGCGCGTCTTCGTGTGGGCTTTCGCTCCCAAACCGCGGCTTCTGGTCTTCGGTGCGATCGACTTCGCTGCCGCCATGGCTCGGATGGGCACATTTCTGGGCTACCACGTGACGGTGTGCGACGCGCGGCCGGTGTTCGCGACCCGCAGCAGGTTTCCCGATGCCGACGACGTGGTGGTCGACTGGCCGCACCGCTACCTGGAGGGTGAATACCGCTCGGGCAGAATCGATTCGCGAACCGTCGTGACGGTGTTGACGCACGATCCGAAGTTCGACGTTCCCCTGCTGCAGACCGCGCTGCGGATCCCCGAGATCGCCTACGTGGGGGCCATGGGTTCACGTCGCACCCATCAACAACGCCTGGAACAGTTGCGCGACAACGGGTTGACCGACGCCGAATTGGGGCGGCTCTGCAGCCCGATAGGGCTTGACCTCGGGGCGCGCACACCCGAAGAGACGGCCGTCTCCATCGCCGCCGAGATCATCGCGAAACGCTGGGGCGGCAGCGGCAGGCGGCTCACCGACACCGTCGGGTCGATTCACGAGGGAATGCTTGTGCCCCAGGTCATGTCGGTCGGCTCGCAAGGATCTTCTGCATCTCGTTGATCTGCAACGCCACCCCGATCTGGATGGCCACGGGTGTGCTTGTGCTGAACGGCCCGAGGAGCCGTTCCAATTTGGCGAGGCGGTAGCGCAGCGTGTTGTAGTGGTAGTGCAGATGCCGTGCCGCCTCGGCCATGTTCATGTTGTGCTCGATCAGGGTCTCCAAGGTCTGGAACATCTCCGACCGTTCGGGCTCGCTCATGCGCAGGACCGGCCCGAGTTTCTCCTCGGCGAACGCCCGCAGGTCATCGTCGCTGACCTGCGCCAGCAGCCGAAACAACCCCAAATCGCCATAGGCGGTCACCGCGCCACTGCCGGACACCCGCGGACCCAACCGCAGCGCGGTGCGGGCCTCCTGGTACGCCGTCGAAACTCCGGCAGGCCCCGGATAATTGCGGCTGACCCCGATGGCGTACTGCGCGTGGGTGAAATGCGCCACCTCGTCCTGCACCGCGCGAGCGACAGCGAGGACATCCTGGTCGGCTCCGACGACCGCGACCAGTTCGGAACCCAGCCCGGCAGCCGCCGCCAACCGGTCCCTGCTGCGCACCGCTGAGGCCCAGAATTCGATGGCACGATCATCGGCCAGTCGAGAGCGCCGCCTGCTGTCGTGAGAGTCGTCGGCGGTGCCCTCCCGGCGGCCGACCAGCACGACGATGTCGCGCTCCAGGTCCCACCCGAATCCCGAACCCAACGATGCGTATTCGGCGGCTTCGAACTCACTGCCCGAGATCAGCTCGAACAGGGCATTGGACGAGAACCGGCGCTCGACGGCACCCACTGCGAGATCGCGCGTAACCTCCAGTGCTGCAACGATTGCCGCTTGCCCGACCGCGACGAGGCTGAATTCGCCGAAGGGCCTTTCGGCTTCGACGGCGACGACGAATCCGTGGTGCAGACGGCCCGCGCGGATCTCCCGTGACGCCCACCGCCTGCCGGTGCGCTTGTCGGTGTGCAAGCCCGTCATGCCCAGCCGCAACAAGTCCGCTGACTCCGCCTTCATGAAATTGAGGTCGATCAGCGGAGCTTCGTCCCCGGCGAGCCCCAGCACGGTCCCCTGCGGGTCGGTGATCACGACGCTGGCGTCTCCCAGCAGACCCGAGAGGCTGCTCGCCAGTTCGTTGAGCCCTCCCCCGGACAACGTGATCGCGAGAAACGAGTGATGGATCTCCTGGGCCTTGGCCAACGCCGACGCCTGGCGGTTGACGATGATGGCGAACGCCCTGCTGAGGATGTCGTCGAAGCGGATGTGTTCGGGTATGACGACCAGCGGCAGCCCGAGACGTTCGGCGACGTGGATCATCTCCTGCCCGAGCTCGGGCATGTACCGGTCGAGTTTGATGCCGATTCCCGCCAGGCCCAGCCGGTGCAGGTCCGTCAGCAACTGTCCTTGATCGGCGTCGGCACGGGGCAGCGGGTATCCGGTGGCCAGCAGAAACTCGTCCTGCCGAACCCATTTGCCGATATCGGGAACCGTCATCACATTCACGGCGCTGATGGCCCGGTCCAACCCGGCGCCGCCCGCGATCAACTCGGCACCGGCCAGCACCTCGTCGTCGAGTAACTCTCGGAGAGTAAGAGTTTGGCTCGAACTGGCACTCGCCGGATCTGGCGTGTTCATCGGCGGCAAGCTTAGCGCTGATCGACAACGACCGCCGCATTCTTTGGCATAAATAGCCATGGGTCGTGCGATGGCCGTCTTCTTATGGTTGCTACACGCCGGACATCAGCGCCCGGTCGACCCGATGAGGAGGAACACCGTGACACGACGCGGGAAATCCCGTGTTGCTGAAGGCAATGCGAAGGAGACGGTGTCCATCCTGGGCGGGACGGGCAATTTGGGCTTCGGCCTTGCCCTGCGACTCGGGGAGGCGGGATACGCCGTCTGTCTCGGCTCGCGGGATACGCACCGGGCCCACCGCGCCGCGACGCACGCTCGTGAACTCGTCGAAGGCGGCACCTTCGTCGGCTGCCTCAACGGCGAAGCCGTCACCCGGGCAGATCAACTGGTGATCATCGCCGTCCCGTTTGCGAGCCATGTGGCGACGTTGACGAGCGTCGCCACGCACTGGCGGGCAGGCCAGGTCCTCCTCGACACCACCGTTCCGCTGGCCACTGCGATCGGCGGGCGCCCCACCCATCTTGTCGAGCCCTGGCACGGATCGGCTGCGCAGCAAGCACGTTCGGCGATCGGCGACGAGATCGGCCTCGCCTCGGGGCTGCACACCATCAGCGCCTCGGCACTGCGCGACCTCGCGCATCCGCTCGATCACTACACTCTCATCTGCGGTGACCCCCACGCCAAGGTTGCGGTGACCGCGGCGCTGGAACGCATCCGGGGTCTGCGCGTCGTCGACGCGGGATCACTTGAGATGAGCCGACTCCTCGAAGGGCTCACCCCGGTTCTGATCGGAATCAATATCCGGCACAAGACGCATGCCGGTATCCAGGTCACGCATCTGCAGGCGCGGCCGGCCCTGGCGTGAATCCGATCAGTCGGACGACGAGCTTTCCGGGAGTTCCGCGTAATCCCACTGATGCTGACGCGCCATCGCACAAGCCGCCTCGACGTCACCGGCAGACAGGGAATCCAGGAGTGCCTGGTGGTCACGGGCTATCCCGGTGAGGTCCGGCGTGCGCGCCATGATGGTCACCGAGGTCCGAGCCTCGATGTGCAGGTTCTCCCACGAGCGTTTGATGAGGTCGTTGCCTGCAGCTTCGACAATGTGGCGATGGAATGCCACGCTTTCCAGGCCGACCGCTTCGGTATCGTTCGCCCGCGCGGCATCGTGCATCCGCTTGACGTCATCCTTGAGCTGTTCGAATGGAACGTTGCCTGCCATGAGCACCAGCCGGGTGGCGGTCTCCTCAAGGGCGGCGCGAAGAACGTAGCTTTCGCGCAGCGTCTCGCGAATGAACGAGCGGACGAATGTTCCGCGCCTCGGTTTGATCTCGACAAGTCCGAACGTCTCCAGCTCGCGCAACGCTTCCCGCACGGGCGCCTGGCTGGTACCGAACGTCGCCGCCACCCGGGTCTCCACCAGCCGCTCGCCGGGCTCCAGTTCGCCCGACACGATCTGGCGCACCAGGGTGTCCCGGATTCGGTGACTGAGCGTCTGGCCAACATCCATCTGGTCGTGCGCGGGCATGATCTGAAGATACGGACTCTTTGCCGCGGAGACACGCACCTGGCGATACTCCGCCGTCAGCCGCGCACCGGCTAGAGGTCGATGACCAGCACGGCACTCTTCGACCGCGAAACACACGGCAGTATGACTCGATTCGATGCCCGCTCAGCGTCGCTGAGAACGTCGTCGTTGTGCTCCGGGATGCCGTCGGCAACGGCCAACTCGCACGTGCCGCAAATGCCGGCGCGGCAGGAGTTGTCGATGTCGTAGCCGGCATCTTCGAGCACTTCGAGAAGCGTCCGGTCACCGGGCACCCGCAGACACTCCCCCGAGCGAGCGAGTTGCACATCGAATTCGCCATCGACGGAACTGCGTGGTACTTCCTTCGGCGCGAAGCGTTCCAGATGTAACGCACCGACCGGCCATGCGGCGCAGCGTACTTCGACCGCGTCGATCAGCGAGCCCGGCCCGCAACAGTAGACGGCAGTGTCAGTACGAGGGGTCCCCAGGAAGTAGTCGAGATCGAGCAGGCCGTATTCATCTTGCGGTATCACGCGCACGTCGCCCGCAGGTATGTTTCTCAACTCGTCGACGAACGCCATCGACGCGAGGGTTCGTCCGCCGTAGACGAGCGTCCACGGCTTGCCGCTGCGCGCGACATGCCGGGCCATTGGCAGGATGGGCGTGATACCGATTCCTCCCGCCACGAACAAGTATCGATCCGCATCGACGATCCCGAAGTTGTTGCGGGGTCCGCGAACCGAGAGGACGTCCCCCGGTTCGACGCTGTCGTGGATGAACTTCGAGCCCCCGCGACTCGCAGCCTCGCGCAGTACGGCAATCCGCCAGCGGGTCGAGTCGTCAGCGGCGCCGCATAACGAGTACTGGCGTACGAATCCGCCCGGCAAGTCCACCTCGATGTGCGCCCCAGGAGTCCACGCCGGGAGTGCGGATCCGTCGAGTGCTCGCAGTTCGAGGGCCAGAACACCGTCCGCCTCTCGTCGAACCGACGAAACGGTCAGGGGTTCGGCAACCGCCGTGCGTGCCTTACTCGATACCTGCATGGCCCAACCTCGCTGCCGGATATGGCTTATCGCTGGGTTGCCAGCAGTCGCGTCGCCGAGTCCGGCGAGAACATGTTTGCTGCGATGTCACGCATGCCGCGCATCGCACGTAGAATCTCGTTCCGATCGTCGTCGGTTTCCGCATAACGCGAGAGAATCTGCCGTCCGAGTCCGACGTGGAATTTCTCGTCAATCTCGATCTTTCGGTGCACGCGGACCACTTCGTCGAAGCCGTGACGTTCTCCGGCAAGGAAAGTCGGCTCAAGGCTTCCCGTTGCCGAGGTCTCCGAGGCATTCCATGCTGCGACAGCCGCGAGCGGATGACGGTCGAGGCACTCCCAAAGGAATTCGCTCCAGACTCGAGAATCCGCGGGAACAGTCGTAGGCGCAATGCCACCCAGTGATTCGACTGCACTGCTCACCGCCTCGTAGTGTTCGGCCTCCTGGAAGGCCTGCTTCGCCAACAGGGTGATGTGCTTACGCTCGAAACCCAGCCCGTACCGGCGAATCTCCTCGTTGAGCAGAAAGACATAGTCGATCTCGCGCCACGCCCGGGTGGCCAGCCACTCGGCGAGAATGATCGGCTGAGGGTCCAACGCGAAGGACTCGAAGAATTCTTCGCTGGTGCGCTTGGCAGTCGCGAAGATCGAATCGAGGATGGCGTCGACCTCCTCTTTGATGGGGTCCAGACCTGTCCCGCCGCGAACGTTCCTGACACTGACCACGTGAAGCACCCTTCCACCGGTAATTATCGATAATCGATACTAGGGTGAGAGTTGTGTCACAGTCAAGGCCGCTCGGCGCCCGCCACCTCGTCGGGTCAGCAGCCCACCGCCGGCCCCCACGGGTTGGCACCTTCCGCCAAACAGACCCTGCGAAGATTGGCTCCTGGTCATGTGTGCATCCGACACCCCCGAACCTAGCGTGATGGGCCTCAGAGTCTTCCTGTCCACGAAATGAGGACTTGCATGAAAGACAGCGACGCGCAAGCGGTTCCGCCCGTTGTGCAACCGACCCGCACGGAAACGTCTGACAGCGCGTTGATGCTCGAACGACGCGGCATCGCACACATCCCGGCAAGCCAGCGTTATGGCAACCCTCGAAACCAGTTCACTGTGCGGTTCGCACCGGTGATCTACCTTGCCGGCATCTATCTCGGCGCCAGCGGCGGCCCACTGGGCCTGGGCCTGACAGGCAGCATCACCGCGATCGTTCTCGCCAACATCCTCGGTTCGATCGTGACCGGTTTGTGCGCGGTCATGGGGCCCAGGCTCGGTATGCCGCAGCTACCGATGGGGCGGGCTCCGTTCGGCTACTTCGGGAACTTTCTTCCTGCGTTCCTGACGCTGCTGATGTGCATCGGCTACTACAGCGTCGGTACGGTGCTCGGCGCCAAATCACTGGCGAGCCTCCTGAATGCGCCGTATGCCCCGACTGTCGTTGTCGTTGCGGCAGTGAGCATTCTGATCGGCATCTTCGGTTACAAGATCCTGCATGCGCTGGGAAAGATCATCACCAACGTGAGCATCGTGGTGCTCACCGTGGTCTCGATAGTCCTGATCGTCCACGGCGGCGGGCCAGGCACCGACGCCACGGTGACGGGTGTTGACTACTGGCTTGCATGGTCGGTTCTCTTCACCGCCGTATTCGGCTACACCGCGAGTTGGGCGCCCTACGCGTCGGACTACTCTCGCTATCTGCCCGAAAACAGCAAGCCCTCATCGATATTCGCGGCAGCTTCCACAGGCCTCTTCGCGTCCACGACCTGGATGATGTGCCTCGGCGCGGGGCTCATCACGCTCATGCCCGGCGGTGACGTGATCGATGCGTTCGGCGTCGCCCTGCCTGAGTGGCTGCGCTACGTCGTGCTGCTCACGCTCGGCTTGTCTGCCATCCCGCACAACTCGGTGAATCTGTACAGCGGGGCGATGAACACGCTGACGTGCGACGTGAAGTTGCCGCAGTGGGTGACCGTGACGATCGCAGGCCTTGTGGGTCTCGTGATCGCGCTGGTGTTCGGCGGTGACCAGTTCCAGTCGAATTTCCTGCTGTTCCTGCATGTCCTGTCGTACTACATCACGCCGTGGGTCGCGATCCTGCTGGTCGACTACTACGTCGTGCAGCGCGGCGGGCGAAACGTGTTGCCGTTCGAGAACTTCTACACTCCCGCCGGAGCATTCGGGCGGTTCAACGTGGCGGGCCTGGCGGCACTGGTCGTCGGTGTGGTCGTGTCAGTACCGTTCATGGCCAACGACTTCTACACGGGTCCGATCGGTATCAGCCTCGGCGGCGCCGACCTGAGTTACTTCGTCTCCGCGATCGTGGCGGCTGTTGTCTACCTCGCCGCGCGGCGCAGGTTCGCGCCGCATGGCGACGCTGTGCGCCTGGCCGGCCACCCGGAAGCGTCGCGGCTGGAGAAGACGAACTAAGACGCTCGGGCGGGTCAGGCGCGCAGCACCAACGCGTCGCGGCGCGCCTTGAGCTCCGCGAATTCGGTGGCGTGCCGCAACCTGCGTTCCTCGAGATTGATCCAGATCCCGTTGGTTGCAGCGATGGTCGCGGTGACAGTGGCGTGCGCTTCGCTGATCCGTTGTCGCACAGCCCGATCGGTGAAGATGGCGTCGAGCCATATGGCGAAGTACGTGGTGAACTCGTCCAGCTCGGCCAGCCGCAGACCATCGGCCTTGATGTCGGCCAGCTCGATCGTGAACGTCTTGAGGGCAGCGTCCGCCGCCCGCAGTTGGTCGGCCGCGTCGTCGAGCATCTGCCACTTGATCGCTGCACCGAGGTATTCGCCGTGGGCCACCGAGTCGTACGCCGACAGATGTCCAGCGTCACTCAGCAGGTCGGCGGCAGCCTGCGATTCCCGCAGCGCCGCCTCGCCTGCGGCCTGGGCTTCGCCGATCTCCTTGAGCTCGGCGATCAATCGGCCACGCTGCTGGGCGAATTCGAGCAGCTGGAATGACGTCGCCCCGCCGTTGCGCTGCAACCAGTTCTCCTTGATCGCCAGCGCCCGCTGGTACGCCTCGTCGACGTCACCGAGTGCGGCGAGCTGATTCTGCAGCGCGTCGGCGATGCTCTGGTCGACGTCGGCCGCGGCCTGCCGGGCAGCGTACTCGTACTCGGCGACCTGTTGTTCGGCCGTCTCGCGGGCGAGATCGTCGTCGTACGAACTGTTGAGGTGCGCCAGGATCTTGGTCAGCGAAAGCGATGTCAACTTCCGGACATCGCGGACCTGCTCGGCGACGTGTTGCTCGGCCTCTGCGGCGGCCGTGGCAGACGCTTCGGCCTTGCTGCGCGCCGCCGCCAACCGCTGCCGAAGCGAGGCCGCTTCCCGCAATGCTGCGGTGGCCGCGGTCAGCACCGCGTCGGGAGTATCAGTCACATCAGCAGTTTATGAACGCTCATGCAGCCGCGAGCGCGGCAAAAATGCTGACGACGCACGGCGTGTCGGGCAACAGACGCGCACGCTCGCGGTGATTAGCAGGATGAGGCAGCGACGATGTTGACCAGGGTGCGGACGCCGACGCCCAGCGCCCGCTCGTCGAGGTCGAAAGTCGGCTGGTGCAGGTCGAGTTGGGGGCCTTGGCCGCTCCACACGCCGAGCCGTCCCATGGCGCCGGGCACTTCCTCGAGATACCAGGAGAAGTCCTCGCCGCCGCCGGACTGGTGGGTGTCGGCAAGGGTGTCAGGGCCGACGGCCTCGATGGCGTGGGTGAGGATGCGTGTGGAGACTTCTTCGTTGACCACCGGCGGCACACCCCGCCGGTAGTTGAGGCTGTGGTCGATGTTGAGAGGTGCGAGCAGCGACGAAACGACTTCTTCGACAATCGATTCCAGTGTCAGCCAGGTGTCGCGGCTCGCGGTGCGGATGGTGCCTGCCAGGGTCCCGATCTGCGGTATGGCGTTGGCGGCGACACCGGCGTTGACCGCGCCCCAGACCATCACGGTGTTGTGCCGCGGATCGATGCGGCGCGAGAGCACTCCGGGCAGGCCGGTGATGAGCGTGCCCAGGCCGTACACCAGGTCACCGGTCAGGTGGGGCCGCGACGTATGCCCACCCGGTGAGTGCAGGGTGATCTCGATGGAATCCGCCGCCGAGGTGATCGGCCCCGGCTTGGTGGCCACGCGGCCCACAGCCAGGCGCGGGTCGCAGTGCAGCGCGTAGATCCGGGAGACCCCGTTGAGCACTCCGGCCGAGACGGCGTCGATGGCGCCACCGGGCATCAATTCCTCGGCGGCCTGGAAGATCAACCGGACCCCGACCGGAAGTTCGGGCGCCGAGGCCAGCGCCAAGGCGGTGCCCAGCAGCACCGACGTGTGCGCGTCGTGCCCGCAGGCGTGCGCGACGTTCGGCACCGTCGACGCATATGGCGCACCGGTGCGGTCGGCCATCGGCAGCGCGTCCATATCGGCGCGCAACGCGACGCGCAAGCCGTCGTCGGGGCCGAAGTCACAGGTCAGTCCGGTGCCACCGGGCAGAACCTTCGGGTTGAGCCCCGCCTCGGCGAGGTGCTTGGCGACGAACTCGGTGGTGGCGAACTCTTGGCGGCCCAGTTCAGGATGGGCATGCAGATGCCTGCGCCAGGCGACCAGATCGTCGTAGTGGGCAGCCAGCCAACTGTCGGCGATCTGGGCAAGATTCACCGCAGTCATGATGCCGTCCGCCTTTCCTGGGCCTGCAACACGCGGTCCCGTTCGCCGGGAGTCTCGGCCAGCCGAACCACGGTGCGGGCCAACATGATTGCCCCTTCCACCACAGCCTTGTCGGCGCTCGGGCCGACGGCCGCCGCGGTGAACGCGGGCTGGTGGATCGCCGCGCCACCGGAGTCGATGCCGATGACCGGATGTATGCCGGGCATCACCTGGGTGACGTTGCCCATGTCGGTGCTGCCCATCGGCACGCTGGCTTCCACGCTCGGCGGCAGCGGCTCACGGCCGAGGCTCACCATCTCCGCGCGGACGGTCTCCGAAAGCCACGGGTCGGGCACCAGCTCGGCGTAGGCGGGTGCGGTCTCACTGATCTGATGCGTGCAACCCGTCGCGATCGAGCCGGCCGAGAAACAGCCGGCCATCCGGCCTTCCAGCTCATGCAGCGCCGTCATGTCGGTGGCCCGCATGGTGTAGCGCAGTTCGGCATGGCCAGGGATGATGTTGGTGGCCTGGCCGCCGTTGGTGACGATGCCGTGCACCATCTGCCCCGGCAGCAGCTGTTGGCGCAGCAGCCCGATGGCCACCTGTGCGACAGTGACTGCGTCACCGGCGTTCACGCCCATGTACGGGGCCACCGCGGCGTGCGATTCCCGCCCGGTGTAGTCGACCGTCACCTCCGAGAGCGCGAGCGAGCGGGCCGCGGCGATGTCCACCGGACCGGGGTGCAGCATGACCGTCGCGGCGATGTCGTCGAAGGTTCCGGCGCCCAGCATCAACACCTTTCCCCCGCCGAGCTCTTCGGCCGGCGTGCCGAGCAGCACCACCGTGAGGCCGAGCTGGTCGGCCACCTCGGCGAGCGCCAGTGCGGTGCCGACCGCGGAGGCCGCGATGATGTTGTGGCCGCACGCGTGCCCGATCTCGGGCAGGGCGTCGTACTCGGCGCAAATCCCCACCACGAGCGGACCGCTGCCGTAGGACGCCCGGAAGGCCGTGTCGAGGCCACCCGGCGCGGCGGTCATCTCGAACCCGTATTCGGCCACCAGCGCCTGGGTTTTGGCGCAGCTGCGATGCTCGGCGAACGCCAGCTCGGGCTCGGCGTGGATGGAGTGGGACAGCTCGATGAGGTCACCACGGCGCCGGTTGACGGCGTCTTCGACGCTCAGCGAGGCAGCGGCGGTGGGCATCATCGCAGTATCGCATTGCCTGTTTGCGCCGGTTAAGCTCGGCCACCGTGACCGATCGGGAGCACACGTCCGCACTCGCATCCGCAGAAGCCGTCGCCGAGCGCACCGGTGTCGACCACCACGACGTCGCGGTGGTGCTGGGCTCCGGGTGGGCGCCTGCCGTCGCCGAACTCGGCGACCCGGTCGCGGTGGTGCCGATGGCCGAGCTGCCCGGATTCACCCCGCCCAGCGCGGCCGGGCACGGCGGGCAGGTGCTGTCGGTACGTATCGGCGCACACCGGGTCCTCGTGCTGGTCGGACGGATCCACGCGTACGAGGGCCACGACCTGCAGCACGTCGTGCACCCGGTGCGGACCGCGGCGGCGACCGGGGCACACACCGTGGTGCTGACCAACGCCGCAGGAGGCCTGCGCGCCGAATATCAGGTCGGCCAGCCCGTGCTGATCAGCGACCACCTCAACCTGACGGCCCGCTCGCCGCTGGTCGGGGCGCAGTTCGTCGACCTGGTCGACGCGTATGCGCCGCGGTTGCGCGACCTCGCCCGCGAGATCGACCCGACTCTGACCGAGGGTGTCTACGCGGCGCTGCCCGGACCGCACTATGAGACCCCGGCCGAGATCCGGATGCTGCGCACGCTGGGTGCCGATCTGGTCGGCATGTCGACGGTGCACGAGACCATCGCCGCACGAGCCGCCGGAGCGCAGGTGTTGGGCGTGTCGCTGGTGACGAATCTGGCGGCGGGGATGACGGGCCAGCCGCTCAGCCACGCGGAGGTGTTGGAGGCGGGCCGTCAGTCCGCGACCCGGATGGGCTCGCTGCTGGCCGGCGTGATCGCGCGTCTCTGATCGCTGAACCTGGCCAAGGCTCGGGCCATCAGCGGCGCGGCGAACAGCATGAGCAGCATGCGGACCACCTGGACCGCGATGATGAACGTGACGTTCGAACCAGTTTCCACGGCGGTCGCCAGCACGGCGTAGACGCCGCCCGGGCTGGTCGCGAGGTATCCCTCCAGTTGGGTGATACCCGTGACCTTCGCCAGCACGACGCCGAGCCCTGCGGTCACCGCTCCCAGCATCACGATCAGCACGAGTGCCAGGGGCAGGATGCGGCCGATGGCCCGCACCGATGCCAGCGTGAAGGACAGCCCGGCTTGCCAGCCGATGAGCATGTATGCGGCCTGCACCAGCACCATCGGAACGGTGAGGCCGAACGACAGGCCGGTGAGCTGCAGCGTGATGGTCAGCGCCAACGGCCCGAGCAGCCCCGCGCCGGGCAGCCGGATCAGCTTGCCGCCCGCGGCACCGACGACGACCAGCGCGGCCAGCATGGCGAGACTCACATACCAAGGGGCCGAATCGGTTTGCGCCGGCGATGAACCCGGGTGCGACGTGTCTGCGTGATAGACGACGGTGACCATCACCGGGATCGTTGCGGTGACCAATGCCACGCGGAGATATTGCACGACCGACACCACGCGCTCGTCGCCGCCGAGTTCGCGGGCGATGGCCACCAGCCCGGAGGCGCCGCCGGCCACCAGCGCCAGCGAGCCGGTCAATGGGCTCACGTCGCGATGCAGGCCCAACAGTGCACCGGCGACGACGCTGAGCAGCAGCGTGGCCACCGCGATGGCCAACACGATCAACCAGTCGGGCTTCAGCGCGTCGACCGCCTCCGGCCGGACCATGGTGCCGATGTAGACGCCGAGCACACCCTGCGCCGCGAGGCCGGTGTACGGCGGTAACCGGGCGGGAGCCAGGGCGGCCAATGCCAGCGCGACGCCTACGACGAGCGCGGCGAACAGTCCGGCGGACGGTACGCCGATGGCGGTGAGGGCAATGGTCGCGGTGACGGTCAGCATCACCAGAACAACCCAGCTCAGCATCCGCCGCATGCAACCTCCGATCCCGATAGTGCCAAGTATCGACTTGTTAATTACTGAGCGCAACCTCGGTGATAACCGATACAATGTGCCAGATACCAAGGTATAACTTGGTTATGACCAGAACGTCATCGAAACCGCCGCAGATACCGGTGAGCACCGCCACCGAACTGCGGGAGTCGATGATGGCGGTGGCGCGGCAGATGCGCAGGCACCGTCCCGATCACGGTCTGACGCTGAGCCAACTCGAGCTGCTGGGCGAGATCAGCCGCACCGGGACCACCACCCCCGCCGAACTGGGCGCCAGGCTGCAGGTACGGGTGCAGTCGCTGACCGACGGCATCAACGAGCTCGTGAACCGTCGGCTGATCATGCGTCGCCCCGACGAACACGACCGCCGACGCCAACTCATCGAGCTGACCGCACAAGGCGCCGAGTTACTGCAGAGCGACCGGGCCGAACGCGATGCCTGGCTGCATACCGCGATGCGTGACAACCTCACCGATCTGGAGCTCGGCCTGCTGACGCTCGTGGCGCCGGTGCTCCGCAAGCTCGCGTACGCCGATGCAAAAGCAGGCACACTTGACTCATGACGCAATCGGCGATTTCGGCGGTGGCTCAGACGTGGATCACCCACGACCCCGATCCGGACACCGCGGCCGAACTGTCCGCATGCGACCCCGATGAGCTCGCGCGGCGGTTCAACAACCCGTTGACGTTCGGCACAGCCGGGCTGCGCGGACCGGTACGCGGTGGACCCGACGCCATGAACCTGGCCGTCGTGCTGCGGACCACCTGGGCAGTCGCACAGGTGCTCAAAGACCAACTCGCCCAGGACGGCACCGGGTTCACGCCCAGCGAGACACAGGTGGTGGTGGGGCGCGACGCGCGGCACCGGTCCGATGAATTCGCTCTCGCGGCCGCAGAAGTCCTTGCCGCCCAGGGGTTTCAGGTGCTGCTGATGCTCGCAGCCGTGCCCACGCCCGTGGTGGCGTTCGCCGTGCGGCACTTGAGCGCCACGGCGGGCATCCAGATCACCGCGTCGCACAACCCACCGGCGGACAACGGGTACAAGGTGTTCGGCAAAGGCGGCATGCAGATCATCTCCCCCACCGACCGCGAGATCGAGGCGGCCGTCGCGCGCGCACCCCATGCCGACGAGATTCCGCGCGCGACCGTGCAGACCGGAGGCCTCAAGGAGATCCGCCACTATCTGGAACGGGTTGCGCACGTGCGTCACACCACCGGTTCACTGCGGGTCGCGCTGACCCCGTTGCACGGAGTCGGCGGCGAATTCGCGCTCGACGCACTGGCAATGGCCGGCTTCGACGATGTCTACGTGGTGGAGAGCCAGTTCGCGCCCGATCCGGACTTCCCCACCGTGGACTTTCCGAACCCCGAGGAACCGGGAGCCACCGACGCGCTGCTGACCCTGGCCGCCAAGGTGTCGGCCGACGTGGCGATCGCGCTGGATCCCGATGCCGACCGCTGTGCCGTCGGAATTCTCACCGCCGACGGCTGGCGCATGCTCTCCGGCGATGAAACCGGTTGGCTACTGGGCGATTACATTCTGTCGCAGGTCGAGCCCGGCCCGGTCAGCGAGGCCACGGTGGTGGCCAGCACCGTGGTGTCATCGCGCATGCTGGCCGAGATCGCCGCCGCGCACGGAGCCCGCCACGCCGAGACGCTGACCGGATTCAAGTGGCTGGCACGCGCCGGAGGTCCCGGCACCACGCTGGCATACGCCTACGAGGAGGCCATCGGGCATTGTGTCGACCCGGCGGCAGTGCGTGACAAGGACGGCATCAGCGCCGCGATCCTGTTCTGCGATCTGGTGGTCGCCCTGCGCGCTCAGGGCCGCACGGTGCCCGATGCGCTCGACGCGCTGGCCCTGCGCCACGGTGTGCACGTGACGGGTGCGGTGTCGCGGCCGGTCGAGGACGCCGGGGCCGCGATGTCCCGGCTGCGTACCACCCCGCCAACCGAACTCGCTGGTTTCCCCGTGAGCGTCGAGGATCTGCTGGAGCGACCCGGCGAGCAGCGCACCGACGCGCTGATCCTCACCGGCGGTGACGCGCGGACCACGGTGCGAGTCGTCGTGCGCCCTTCGGGTACTGAGCCAAAGCTGAAGTCCTACACCGAAGTTCGTTGTGCGCCGACCGACGACCTGACCATGGCACGGGCCCGGGCGAACACACTCAACGACGAACTCGCCACCGCCGCCGCACTGTTCTGACGCCTCAGCGCGGTCCGAACTGACGGTCCCCCGCGTCGCCGAGACCCGGGACGATGTAGGCGATCTCGTTGAGACCGTCGTCGATGGTCGCGGTGATCAGCCGGATGCCGGGGGCGATTTTCTCCAGTGCCGCAATGCCTTCCGGTGCGCACACCACACACACCGCGGTGATGTCGACGGCGTTGCGGGCCTGCAGCAGGTCCACGGTGTAGGCCATCGACCCACCCGTGGCCAGCATCGGGTCGAGCACGAAAACCGACCGGTCACTCAGATCGTCGGGCAGGGACGCCAGATACGGCGTCGGCTGGTGTGTGGTTTCATCGCGGGCCATGCCGACGAAACCCACCTGAGCCTCCGGGATCAGCGCGTGCGCCTGGTCGACCATGCCCAGCCCGGCGCGCAGCACGGGTACCAGCAGCGGCGGATTGGCCAGCCGGGAACCGGTGGTGTCGGTCAGCGGTGTGCGCACCGGGATCTGCTCGCATGGCGCGTCGCGGGTGGCCTCGTAGACCAGCATGAGCGTCAGATCACGTAAGGCCGCACGGAACCCCGCGTTGTCGGTGCGCTCGTCACGCAAGGTGGTCAGCCGGGCAGCGGCCAGTGGGTGCTCGACGACACGTACGTCCATGCGCCGACCTTAAACGGTCTCCGCCGGATCAGGGACCGCAGTGGCGATGTGCGCCAACTTGTCCGGGCTGAGCACCCACAACAGCTCTTCGATGCCCTCCGCCGACACCGTCACCGTCAGAAACGCCGCCAACCTGCCGTCCTGCGAAATCAGCGCGCCGCCCTGCCCATTCGCGGTGATCCACGTGACCGTGGAGTTGCGCCAGAACCTGCGACGGAATGCCAGTACGAACTTGGAGACCCGCTCCCGGCCGACGACGGGCACCGGCGCGGCGTTGCGCATCCCGTTCCCGTCGGTGTAGCTGGCCACATCGGAGGCCAGCAGCTCCTCCAGATCCGACATGTCGCCGGTCTGCGCCGCGGCCACGAACGCCGTCAGCAACCGCCGCTGCGCCTCGGTGCTGGCGGGTTCGCCCCGCCGGGCCGCCAGATGCCTGCGGGCCCGGCTCACCAACTGACGCGCGTTGACGTCGCTGACCGCGATGGTCTCGCCGATCAACTCGTACGGGTAGTCGAACGCCTCGCGCAGGATGTAGGCGGCCCGCTCGGGCGGCGCGAGTTTCTCCATCAGCATCAGCGTCGCCACCTGCAGAGCCTCGCCGCGTTCGGCGCCGAGCGCCGGGTCGGCACTGGTATCGACCGGGTCGGGAAGCCAAGGCCCGATGTAGGTTTCGCGCCGGACCCGGGCCGACTGCAGCACGTTGACGCACATCCGCGTCACCATGGTGATCAAGAATGCGGCTGGCTCACGCACGTCGTCGCGGTCGGTGGCCTGCCAGCGCACCCAGGCATCCTGCAGTACGTCCTCGGCCTCGGCGACACTGCCCAGCATCCGGTACGCCAGCCCGAACAGCCGCGGGCGGACCTCGGTGAAGACCTCCTCGGCGTCGGCAAGGTCGGTCATGAGCGCTAGTCAAACACACCTCTGACCACCGCATCCGGTGGTGCGGCGCTGTGACACATCGCACTGTCACAGATCAGCGGGCGGCCCGGTCTACCTGAACGACACCGCCCGCAGCACGCACGAGGAGTATCGATGCGCCGAACAGGACGCCTCTACGGTCGCGACGCCGAATGTGCCGCGCTCGACGAGCTCCTCTCCGATGTCCGCGCGAGCCGTAGCCGGGCGCTGGTGCTGCACGGCGAGCCAGGCATCGGCAAGACCGCGCTGCTGACCTACCTGCACAACCGCCGAGCCGATACGCGTGTACTGCGGGTCACCGGCGTGGAGTCCGACATGGAGCTGCCGTATGCCGGCCTGCAGCAGTTCTGCGCCCCGCTGCTGGACCGGCTCGACCGCCTACCCCAGCCCCAGCGTGACGCGATGAGCGTCGCGTTCGGCCTGGCCGCCGGGCCGCCGCCCGACGCATTCCTGGTGGGGCTCGCAGTGCTGAGCCTGCTGTCGGAGGCCGCACGTCTGCAACCGTTGCTCTGCCTCGCCGACGACGCGCAGTGGATCGACCTGGCCTCGCTGCAGGCACTCGCCTTCGTCGCGCGGCGGCTGACCGCCGAACCGGTCGGCATGGTGTTCGCCGCGCGGGCCACCTATGATCACGACGCCGCGCTGGCGGGTCTCCCGGTGCTGGCGCTGCGCGGGCTGACCACCGAACACGCCGCACGGCTTCTCGACTCGGTCGTGCCCGGGCTGCTCGACCGGCGGGTCCGTGACCAGATCGTCGCCGAGACCCGCGGTCTTCCCCTCGGGCTGCTGGAATCGGTCCGAAACCGCACCGCCGCCGAACTCGCCGGAGGATTCGGAGACCCGGGCCGCCCCGGGCCCCCACTTCGGCTCGAACTGACCTACGCGCACCGCATCGCGGCCCTACCCCGCCCGACCCGCCGGCTGCTGCTGGCCGCCGCAGCGGATCCCGTCGGCGACCCTCTCCTGCTGATGCGGGCGGCGCAGCGGCTCGGTATCCCCGCGAGTGCCCTGGTTCCCGCCGAACGCGAAGGCCTGATCGAACTGACGGGACGCGTCGTCTTCGACCATCCGCTGGTGCGATCGGCGGCGTACCGGTCAGCCGACCTCGCCGAGCGCCGCGCGATCCACCGCGTGCTGGCGGAGGTCACCGATGCCGATGTCGACCCCGACCGCCGGGCCTGGCATTCGGCGTACGCCACCACCGGGCCCGACGACAGCGTCGCCGCCGAACTGGAGGCGGCGGCCGGGCGTGCGCAACAGCGCGGCGGGGTGGCCGCCGGCGCCGCGTTTCTCCAGTGGGCTACCGCACTGACCCGGGATCCGGCCCGCCGCGGCGCCCGGGCACTGGCAGCGGCGCGCGCCAAGAGCGATGCCGCGGCCCCCGGCGAGGCAGAGGACCTGCTCGGCATCGCCGAACTCGGGCCGTTGACCGATCTGGACCGCGCCCGCGCCGCACACCTGCGAGCCCGGTTGTCGGTGGCCCGCGGCAACTTCCAGGGTGCTCCGGTCGCCGAATTGATCGATGCTGCACGGCAATTCGAGAACTTGAACGACGCGGCTGCCGGTCCGACCTACCTCGAGTCGCTCGCCGCGGCCATGCATGCCGGCCGGCTCGGTGATTCCTCCGCGCTGCACACCACTGCACGGTCCGCGCGGGCCGTCACGACGCCAACGTCCGCCCCGCCCCATCCGGCTTACCTTCTGGTGAGCGGCATCTCGCGGCGGATCGGCACCGACGACGGCAGCGGGCACGCCGAACTGCGTGCCGCGGTGGCCCTGCTCGACACCATGCTGCACACCGATCCTTGCCGCATTCACTGGCCGGGTGCGGCATTCCCGATCGCCCAGGAATCGGCCGTGCACGAGATCTGGGACGACGAGGCATGGCACCGGCTCGCGACGCGATCGCTGCAGCTGACCCGCGACACCGCCGCGCTGGCCATCCTGCCCCGGGCCCTCGGCTACCGGGCCGGCGCGCACCTCCAGGCCGGCGAATTCACCACCGCGGCCATGCTTCTCGACGAAGCCGAGTCGATCAGCGCCGCCACCGGGCACCCGTCGATGACCGACCACGCGCTGATCCTGGCCGCGTGGTGCGGTGACACCACCGAGGCCACGCCCCTGATCCAAGCGGCCGCCGAGAGGGCCACGGCGCGTGGTGAGGGCCGCCTGCTCGGGCTGGCCGCTTACGCCAGAGCTGTCCTGCACAACGGTCGGGGCACCTACGACCAGGCGTACGCCGCCGCGCGTGAAGCTTGCGAATACCCGGACCTCGGCCTGTTCGGCTGGTCGCTCACCGAACTCGTCGAATCGGCATCGCGATGCGGCGAACCCGATGCGGCCAAGAGTGCCCTGCGGCAGTTGGAAGAAAGCACCCTGCCCAGCGGAACCGACTGGGCGCTGGGCACACTCGCCGGAGCTCGTGCCCTCCTCGCCGACGACCAGCTTGCCGAGGAGCTGTACGTCGAGGCGATCGAGCGCTTGGATCGCACGCGCATCGTCGTGCAGCAGGCACGCGCCCGGCTGCGTTACGGCGAATGGCTGCGCCGGATGAACCGTCGTTCCGACGCCCGCACGCAACTCGGCGCCGCCCACATCATGTTCACCCGCATGGGCGCGCAGGCCTTCGCCGAACGGGCACGCCGGGAGCTGATGGCCACCGGCCAGAAGACCCGGAGACGGCCCATCGGCGGCGGCGATCGGCTGACCCCACAGGAAGCCCAGATCGCCGAGCTGGCCGCCGCAGGCCTGACCAATCAGGAGATCGGCGCGCAGTTGTTCATCAGCACCCACACCGTGGAGTGGCACCTGCGGAAAGTGTTCGTGAAGCTCAACATCACCTCGCGCAGGCAACTGCGGGGGATGTCGTGGGCTGATTGAGCGGCCACGGACCACGGACTGTCAAGGGTCCGCCGCCCGGCGCGGACGGCAACGCTCTAGGTGGTACGCGTCCCACCATTCCCACCCCACATTGGAGGCCCCACATGCTGCCGCAGTCCGATGGCCGGACCCGCATCCCGCCGGGGACGCCCGAGACGTCCGCATGCGAGGTGGAGTCCGAGGCAGAGCTGGCGGCCCGGTTCGAGCGCAACGCCATGCAGTACCACGCCGTATTGCTGCGCGGAGCACGGCGATTGACCCGCAGCGAGGCCGACGCGGAGGACCTGCTGCAGGACACCCTGATGAACGCCTACGCGGGATTTCGGCGATTCCAGCCCGGCACCAACATGCGGGCGTGGCTGTTCCGCATCATGCACAACCGCTGGGTCAGCTTGCACCGCACCAAACAGCGCAGGCCCGACGTGTTCACCGTCGAGGACATCACCGACAGCGACCTGGCCGCCAGCTCGGTACACATGTCCGCGGTACACCGCTCCGCCGAGGACGAAGCGCTGGACATCCTGCCGGACAAGGTGATTCGCGAGGCGCTGAGCGATCTGCCCGAAAGCTTCCGCCTCACCGTGTACTACGCCGACATGCAGGGGCTCACCTACGCCCGGACCGCAGCACTGCTGGGTGTGCCCATGGGCACCGTGATGTCGCGGGTCGCCCGCAGCCGCCAACGGTTGCGGACCTCGCTGGCAGACCTGGCCACCACCGGCCGCGGGCCCGGTGAGCAATGCGTGGCGTGACGGGCAATCGACACGGAACCGAACGAGGCCTGCCGACGTCCTAAGGACATGTTCGCCGACACCGACCTGATCCGTGCCCTCGGCAGCGCGTACGCCACGCACGCCGCCGATCTCACCGCCGCCGCCGCGCTGGTGCGCTCGGCGGACACCCCCGCCTCAGCGCTCGGTCCGGTCGGCGCCGACTTCCTGGCTGCGTTGCGCACGGCGCTCGCCGACCACTCGGCCGCCATCACCGCGCTGGGCGTCCACGCCAGGGCCGCCTCGGTGTCCGCCGCCGGGACCGCCGCCGATTTCGACGCCGTGGGCCGCCGGGCCGCCGACCTGCTGCCCCGGGTATAGCGATGCCGGGCCCGCTCGTCAGCGCGCTGGTTGCACCGCTGCGTGAGGTAGCGGCGCTGGTCGGCCCGGGCTGGGCCGCGCCGGGGAATCCGGACGCGGTGCCCGGCGAGGTGCGCGACGCGCTGCGCGCCGTGGCCGCGGCCTCCCGCAGCTCGTGGGCTGCGCTGGGCGACTGGTCGGGTGCCGCCGCCGACGCTGCCGGACGGGCTGCGACCATGACCGCCGACACGGCAGCTGCGCTCGCCGACCGTGCGGAAACCCTCGGCGCCGCCGCACGGCAAGCGGGCGCTGCGGTGCAGTCCGCCGCCGCCCGCTTGCGGGCCATCGTGGCCGGCTTCGAGGAACGGGCCGCAGCGCTCGAACCTCGCCTCGACGAACCGGGGGTGGCCGAGGCGCTGCTGGCCGAGGCACAACAGGCGCTGCGCGACGCGATCGCCGTCGTCGACGAGTTGCGCACCGAATTGGGCGACCACGCCTCGGCCGTCAGTGCCGAAGGTGCTGCGGCACCCGCTGCGACCGTTCCGGCCGGGCTGGGCACACCGTCGAGTCTGGGGGCTGCGCCGGGGTCGGGGACGTCGCCCGCGACGTCGATGCCATCAGCTCCCGGCGCCCTCTCGGGACTGGCGGCCCCGGCGGCCGCCTTGGTCGGACGGCATCGAAGCGGCCGACCGGCCGGCTCGGCACCCGAGACCGCGATCGGCACCCGCGATCCCGGCATGTTCGGCGAAGGGGTGGCCGTGCGGCTGCCCGACGGCAGCACCGCGCGGGCTCCCAATGCGGTGGCGGCCGATGCCGTGCGCAACGCGTTGACGCAGCTGGGTGTGCCCTACCGCTGGGGCGGCACCACACCCGGCGTCGGCCTGGACTGCAGCGGTCTGACGCAATGGGCGTATCACGAAGCGGGGCTGGACATTCCCCGCCTGGCCCAGGAACAGGACGTCGGCGCCGCGGTGTCCGCGGATGCGCTGCGACCCGGTGACCTCGCGGTGTGGGACGGCCACGTCGCGATGGTCGTCGGCGATTCGACGATGATCGAGGCGGGCGATCCGGTACAGCTCTCCCCGATTCGCACCACCAACGCCGGGCAGGGTTTCCATGGTTTCTTCCGCCCCACCGCGTGACGTCGCAGCCACGATGACCTGGGCGCGGGCCTGCCTCGCGGCACTCGAGCGGGCCGGTGACGACCTGGGCGCACTGCGCGAGGGCGCCGACGCGGCGAAACGTCGACGACGGCTGCTCGATGACCTCGCCGCGGAGATCGACCGCCAACCGGAGACGACGTGACAGGCCGCGCAGGGTGCGCCGTTAGGCTGTGCCGCATGGCTGCTGACATCGTGCCGGTTCGGCTGGCACTGACCAAGGGCGACCTCTACACCTTGTGGGCTCCGCGGTGGCGGGACGCCGGCGACGAGTGGGAGGCGTTCCTCGGCGACGACGAGGACCTGTTCGCCTTCGAGTCGGTCGCCGATCTGGTCGCGTTCGTGCGCACCAACTCCGACAACGACCTGGCCGATCACCCCGCATGGGAGAAGCTGACCGAGTCCTCGGCCCATAAGCTCGACCCCTCCGAGGATCGGCAGTACGACTTGGTCGGGGTGCCGGAACTGGTGGCAGAAAAGCCCACCGAGGAATCGGTCGCGAGCCTGCACCGCACCTTGGCGATCGTGTCGTCCATCGGCTCGGTGTGTGAACTGGCGGCGATCAGCAAGTTCTTCAACGGCAACCCGGTGCTCGGCACCCTCGGCGGCGGACTCGACGAATTCACCGGTCGCAGCGGACGCAAGCGCTGGGCCGATATCGAAGGTGTGATCGACCGCGGCTGGGACGGGGTCCTCGACGCCATCGACGAGATCGTCACCATCCCCGAGGACATCGACGCCGATGCGGTGAAGAAGGCTCAGGAGGAACTCGACGAGCCCGCACCGGAGCCTGAGGAGGACGAGGCAGAGGTCGAGGAGACCGAAGCCGAGGACACCGACGAGGCTGACGAAGCCGAAGAGGCCGAAGAGGCCGCCGACGACAACGCCGTGCTCGGCGGTGACGAGGACTTCTGGGTCAAGGTCGGCATCGATCCCGTGCGGCTCATGACGCGGTCCGGCACGGTGTACACGCTGCGCTGCTACCTCGACGACGAACCGGTCTTCCTGGGCCGCAACGGCCGCATCAGTGTGTTCAGCTCCGAACGCGCCCTGGCCCGCTACCTGGCCGACGAGCACGACCACGATCTGTCCGACCTGGCGACCTACGACGACATCCGCACGGCCGCCACCGACGGGTCGCTGCGGGTGGATGTCTCCGACGAGAACGTCTATGTGCTCACCGGCATCTCCGACGACATCGCCGACGGACCCGATGCGATCGACCACGATCAGCTCGAGCTCGCCGTGGAGCTGCTGCGCGACGTCAGCGACTACGCCGAGGACAAGACCGTCGAGGAGACCCTCGCTCCCACCACGCCGCTCGGCAAGTTCGTCGGCCACGTGCTCGACCCGGACAAGGTGAAGGCCCCGGCCGCGCCGTACGCCGACGCCGTCGAACAGTGGGAAACCCTCGAGCGCTTCGTGGAGTCGCGGCTGCGACCCGAGTAGCGCACGAGCGGTGCCGCCGGTTGCCGATGAATTCTCGGCAGCCCGGCGGTCTACCCGCACATGACCTCAACGCGCCTGTCCACCGTCACCGTCCCCGGCGCCCGACTCCACTACGAGGTACGTGGAGACGGCCCACTGCTGTTGATCCTCGGCGCCCCGATGTCGGCCGCCGAGTTCGTACCGCTGGCGCACGCGCTGGCCGCCGATCACACCGTCGTCACCACTGATCCACGCGGCATCGCCGCCAGCGTCGTCGACGATCCGGACCAGGACTCCACCCCCGAACTGCGGGCCGACGACGTGGCCGCCATCCTCCACGATCTCGGCGCGGATACGGCCGACGTGTTCGGCTCATCCGGCGGAGCGGTGACGGGCCTCGCGTTGCTCGCCCGGCACCCCCACCGGGTGCGCACCCTGGTCGCCCACGAGCCACCGCTGCTGGAACTGCTGCCCGACGCCGCCGCGCAACGGGCTGCCACCGACGAGATCGTCGCGACGTTTTACCGCGACGGGTATCACGCGGCGTTCGCGCAGTTCATGATCACCGCGGGCTTCGACCTACCCGACGGCGCCCCGACCGGCCCGCCGGGGGAACCCGATCCGAAGGAAGAGGCCGACGCGACGCACTTCTTCGCCCATGAATTGCTGCCCACCACGCGGTATCTGCCTGACCTCGAGGCGTTGCGCAATGCACGGGTGATACTCGGGCTCGGCATGGATTCGGGGCGGCTACTCACCCAGCGCACGACCCTCGCGCTGGCCGAGCTACTGGGCAGCACGCCGGTCATGTTTCCCGGCGATCACGGCGGATTCCTCAGCGAGCCAGGTGATTTCGCGGACGCTCTGCGGCTGGCGCTGGCATGAGGATCAGACGGTGAGTAGGTGACCCAGAAACCGGTAACCGCCGTCACGAGCGTGAATCGTCTGCGAATCTCCCGCCGATTTTTCGCAGAGGGTTCACGTTCGTGACGCGGCTGGGTCTGATCACTCGGCGAAAGATCAGGAGACCCGCGACACCCTTCCAAGCGATGTGCTGTAGAGCGCGTCGCCGACCAACGTGAAGGTTCCGGCATCTCTGCCCAATTGCCACAACTGCTGACCGGTCGCAGCGTCGTACGCCGTCGTCGAATCGGAACCGAGACCGCCGACGACGGTCTGGTCGCCATTGACGGCTACCAGACCTGGGCCACTACTGCCCTGAGTATCGCCGACGAGCGCGCCGGTTCCGTCCGTGCATTTGCGCACCCGCACCCGCGGCGCACCAGCGCCCGGCTCGGCAGTCGGGATCACGACGATGCAGAGGTCGCCGATGCCGGACAGGCTGGGGACGGTGTGCGGCACCAGTGACACCTGCTGCGACCAGCGGATGTCACCGGTGGCGTCGTCGACTCCGGCGATCTCGCCTTTGTCCTCGCTGTACACGACGGGCAACGCGACTCCCGACGTCGAGTTCTCCACCGACGACGGCAACGTGTAGGAGGTGATGATCGCGGTCTGCGGCAGGCGATAGTGCGCATCTTCGGGAATGCTCCACGCTTTCTTCCCGGTGAAGGAGTAGAAGTCGATCCGCTGCTTCGGGTGCCGGTCCTGCTCGACATCGATGGAACTTCCACGCACCGACACGGCAATGCCGCGTCCGGTTGCGATCAAATCGTCGACGATGCCGATGGAGAACAGATCGTCTCCCGTCTTGGCGTCATAGAACTTGGTGCCCATGGGCGCCTTCGCCGCAATGATGCGCTGGTCCAGGAACGGCTGGACGACACCCGTCATCGGCTTGGTCCAGAGTTGCTGTCCGGAATCGTCGAACACCGTGACGCCCTTGGTGTTGTCCACATACGCCAACAGCCCCGAACCACTGTGGCCGCTGCTGCCGGACTGTCCGGACACTGTGCTCTTCGTCGTTCCGGTCTTCATATCGACGATCGCCGCCATCTGCTGGCCGACGCACATGGCCGTGTCGCCTGACGTGCCGACCACGCAGTAGACATAGTCACCGTTCGACTTCGGCCATGGCTGTTGCCACAACTGTGAGCCGCTGGCCGCGTCGAGTCCGATGATCGAGTCCCCGACCTTGACGATGACGGTCTTGGTGTCGCCGCCCAGGACACTCATGTAGTCGCTCGAGGCCCCGCCGGGCGGGTAGCTCCACAGCGTGGTGGGCGCGGCGCTCAAGGAGGGCAACTTCAGTTCGGTAGGCGGACGCGGTGCCTCCGCCGCGACCTCGGCCTTGCCTGCGGTGGTGTCAGTGCCGGAATCTCCGGAGCCGAACTTCCACACCACGACCGAACCGATCACCAGCGCGAGGACGACCACCACCGCGGAGACGACGATTCCGATGACCTTGCCGCGGCGACGCGGACCGGCCGGCGGCTGCTGGGGGTATTGCTGCTGGGGGTATTGAGGTGGGTACCCGTAGCCCGGCGGCTGTCCCCAGCCCTGCGTTTGCGGATAGGTCGGAAAACCTGGGCCGGCGCCGAACACCGGTGGCGCCTCCTGACGGACCTCGGGTGCGTCGAACGGCGACTCGGTCGATCCCGATGCCCCTGGCTGACCGTCATTGTCGCCCCACGGCGAGCTCCCCCACTGGTTCACGTGGGGAGTGTATTTCAGGTTGCCGCCCAACCCCCGCAGCTCGTTGCTGGCCCCGGAAATCGGCACATTCCATCACCAGAACGCTATGCACGGCGCAAATCGTTGTTTTCGGGCGACTCTTGTCCTGATCAGTCATTCCTGATACTTTTCTGGCCCATAACAACATTGTGATGGGGATCTCATCAGGCTCGGAGTGTTACGACCGGCACCTGCGCGATGGGCCCCGAGAGAAATTTGGGAGCTTGTGAACGACTCATTGGTCTTCGACAGCGCCACCGAGATGGCGGCAGCGCTGCGGCGCCGCGACATATCCGCACGCGAAGTTCTTGCGGCCCACGTCGCTCAGATCGACCGCTACAACGGCGCGGTCAACGCGATCGTGACGCTCGACATCGACGGAGCCGAGCAGGCCGCCGCCGAGGCCGACCAGCGCTGCGCGGCAGGTGAACCACTGGGCCCGCTGCACGGGCTCCCGATCGCGTTCAAGGACACCCACGCCACCGCTGGTATGCGCACCACCTTCGGTTCCCCGTTGCACGCCGACTGGGTCCCGGAGCAGGACGACGAAATCGTGCGCCGCATTCAGCACGCCGGCGCCATTCGCGTCGGCAAGACCAACGTGCCCGAGTTCGCAGCCGGATCACATTCGTTCAACGCGGTTTTCGGGACGACCCGCAATCCGTACGCCCTGGACCGATCGGCCGGGGGCAGCAGTGGCGGTGCCGCAGCCGCGTTGGCGAGCGGCATGCAACCGATCGCCGACGGCAGCGATATGGGTGGCTCCCTGCGCAATCCGGCATCGTTCTGCAACGTCGTGGGCCTGCGGCCGACGACCGGCCGCGTTCCGGACCCCGCCGCGGCCTGGGCGTACCCGAACCTCGCGACAGCAGGGCCCATGGGCCGCACCGTCAACGACGTCGCGCTGCTGCTGTCGGTGATCGCCGGGCCGCATCGCGACGACCCACTCTCACTGGCCGACGACCCGGCAGGTTTCGCCGACGTGAAACCTGCTGATCTCAAAGGGCTTCGGGTGGCGTGGGCACCGACCCTCGGCGACCGCGTCCCCGTCGACGCGGAGGTGCTGGCACCGCTGGAAACCGCTGCGAAGGTGTTCGCCGAGCTCGGCGCGCACGTCGAGCCCGCGTGTCCCGACCTCGACGGAGCCGACGCGACGTTCCGCACCTTGCGCGCCGTCGAATTCGACACGCTGTGGGGTCAGCAGCTCGACGCCACGCCCGAGGCGTTCAAGGCCGACCTGGCCTGGAACATTCGGGAAGGCCGTGCCAGGACCGCGGGTGACATCGGCCGGGCACTGGCCGAACTGACCCGGCTGCAGCGTGCCGCCAACGTCTTCTTCGACACCTACGACGTGCTGATCGCCCCGGTCAGCCAGGTCGTCCCATTCGACGCCGACCAACTCTGGCCGGCCGAGGTGGCAGGCGTACGGCAGCAGAACTACCTCGACTGGATGGCCGCGGCCTACCTCATCACTGTCCTCGGCGTGCCTGCCATCTCGGTGCCTGCCGGCTTCACCCCCGGCGGACTGCCCGTCGGGCTGCAGATCATCACCCGCGCCCGTGGTGAACAGGCGCTGCTCGGCATCGCCGCCGCATTCGAAGCCGCCACCGAACACGGCACGCGGCTTCCCGCCCTCATCTCGGAGAACCGCTCATGACATCGCCTGTCCTGGAAAGCCCGCGGCGCCTCGCCATCGCGGCAGTACCTGTCCTCGGGTTCCTTTCCACGCCCTTTCTGCCCTTCGTCAACGGTCCGCACCTCTGGTTCGGCGTTCCGTCGGTCCTCGTGTGGACCGCGATCTGGGTGATCGGCACCGTCGTCGCCCTGCGCGCCGTCGAGACGTCCTACCGGCGCGACGGCGGCGACGAACTCGACGCGGCCGAGGCCGCCGACACTCCCGGAGAGGCCCGATGAACGCGCTCACCGTCTACATCGTGATCGGCCTGTTCGCCATCGGCGCCATCGGCATCGCGGGGAACCGTGCCAGGAAACTCGACGAGTGGACCGTGAGCGGTCGCAGCTTCCGCCGGTGGCGGTCGTGGTTCCTACAGGCCGGCGAATCGCTCACCACGTTCAGCTTTCTCGGGTTGTCCGGGATAGCGTTCGGCGGCGGCGTCAGTGCCACGTTCGCGTTGGCGTACCTCTCGATCTCGGCGATCGGCATGTACTTCGTCGCGCCGAGGCTGTGGCGACTCGGCAAGGGCCGCGGCTACCTGACCATGGCCGACTTCTTCATCGACCGGTTCGACAGCGTGCCGTTGGGCAAGGTGGTCGCGGTGGTCGGCGCGATCTTCCTGCTGCCCTACCTCGAACTGCAGATCACCGGGCTCGGCCTGATCGTCGAGCTGGCCACCGGCAACGCGTCCAGCCGCGGGCTGTCCATGGTCGTCGCCAGCGTGCTGGTCATCGTGTTCGTCGTGTGGGCAGGCATTCGCGGGATCTCGCGGGTCGCGGTGGTCAAGGACGCGCTCATGGTGGTCGCACTGCTCATCGTGGTGGGCGGTGTCGGGTTCGGCATCGCGGGCATTCCCGAGGTCTTCTCGCGTGTGCAGAGTGCTCAGCCGCAGCTGCTGACGCTGTCCGCGCCGGGATACGACACCACGTTCTTCGTCACGGCCGTCGTCGTCACCTCGATCGGCGCAGGCCTCAACGTGTTTCCGCACCTGTGGCCCCCGGTGCTTGCGGCGCGCAGCGGTGAGATCCTGCGCAGCAACTACACCTGGCTCGCGCTCTACCAGCTGTTGCTGTTCGCGCCGATCATCGTCGGGCTGGGCGCCACCCTGATCCTGCCTGCCGACACCACGGGCAACCATGTCCTCATCGACACCGCGACCCACACCCTGCCCGACTGGCTCGTCGCCGTCATCGCGATCGGCGGTGCCTCGGCCGCTATGGTTCCGGCTGCCGCGATCGTCATGGGCATCTCAACCCTGGTGTCGCGCAACCTGATCACCGGCGGTTCCGAGAAAACGCGGATGCGCGTCAACACCGCCGTCGTCGCGGCGGCCATCATCCTGGCGCTCGGCTTCGGACTCGGTGGCGCCAGCATCTCCAGCCTGCTGCTGCTCACCTACGGCGGCCTGACCCAGCTCGCGCCCGCGATCCTGGTGGCGTTGCGAGGGCGGGTCGGCGTGGGCGCCGTCCCGGTACTGATCGGCATCGTGATCGGCGTACTGGTGGTCAGCTGGATCACGTTCTTCGAGATTCCGATCGGCAGTTGGGATTCCGGCTTCATCGCGCTGGGCCCGAACATCGCCGCAGTGGTCATCGCCGAGGCGATCCGGCGCCGGATGCCCCGCCCTGCGATCGCAGAGGAAGTACCGGCCGCGAGGTGAATACTGAGCCGGTGCCGGAACCACTCGACCCACTCGCCCGACGGATCACCGAGGCCCTCCAGGTCAACGGCAGGGCATCGTGGCGGCGGATCGCGCAGGTGCTCGACGAGCCGGTGCGCACCGTCGCCCGCCGCGGCGCAGCCCTGCTGGAAGACGGCACCGTGCAGGTGGTCGGTCTGACCGCACTCGCACCGACACATCTGCTGCGGGTGCGATGCCGGCCGGAGCGTGTCCACTCGGTGGCCCGCACCCTGGCGGCATGGCCGCAATCGGTGTTCGTCTACGTGCTGGCCGAATCCGCCGAGGTGATCGCCGAGGTGACAGCGGACTTCGACGCGCTGCCCGCACTGCTCGGCGCCGAATTGGACGGCGTGCTGACCCACCGGTTGACCCCGGTGCTGCAGTACTTCCGGACCGTCGCCGAATGGCGCGCCGGTGTGCTGAGCCCCGCCGAGGTCGCCGAACTCGAATTGCCCGATGTCCCACCGGAACAGACGCGGACCGGGCTGCAGGTCGACGACGTCGACCGCGCCATCATCGATGCGCTCGTCGCCGACGGGCGTACCCCCTTCGAGACGATCGCGACGCTGGCCGGGTTCTCCGAGGCCACCGCGCGGCGGCGCATCGATCAACTGATCCAGCGCGGCGTGGTGCGTATTCGCGCCGTTGTCGGCCCGGCCCTACTCGGCCTGCCCGTCGAAGCCCTGTTGTGGATACGATGTGCGCCCCAGCACGCTGAACACATCGGAACTTCGCTTGCGCGTTCACCTCTCGTGCGCTACGCGGCCATGGTGATGGGCGAGTATCCGGTCGTCGTCGACGTGACCGCCCGCGACGTCGCCGAGCTACGCGAGTTTCTCGTCAACGGCCCCTGGGAATCTCGCGTCGAATCGGTTCACGCGACCCTACTGATCCAGACCTACAAGCGTGGCGGTGTGGTGACCGCAGCTCCGAAATGAAAGGCCCGCAATGCTTCTGACATCTCTCGATGCCGCCGCGCCGGACACGGCAGCGGCGGTCACCATCGGCGAGCAGAGCCTGTCACGGGCGGAATTGACCGATGCCGCATGGGCTCTCGCGGCTGCACTGCCCGCCGAGCATCCCGTTGCGGTCTACGCCGAGCCCACACTGGACACCGTCATCGCCGTGACCGCGTGCCTGCTGGCCGGCGTGCCGGTGGTGCCGGTCCCGCCCGACTCCGGCCGTGCCGAGTTGCGCCACATCCTTTCCGACGCCGCGGTCGGGTGCTGGGCCGGACCGGCCCATCCGGAGTCCGACCTGCACGCAGTACCGGCCCGCGGCCATACGGGCGGCGCCACGCTGCCCACCCCTGCCGACGACACGACCGCGATGATCCTCTACACGTCGGGAACCACCGGGGCCCCCAAGGGCGTCAATCTGAGCCACCGAGCCTTGGCGGCCGGTATCGACGCCGTCGGCGACGCGTGGCAGTGGAGTTCCGACGACACTGTCGTGCACGGCCTGCCGCTGTTCCATCTGCACGGGTTGGTGCTCGGTGTGCTGGGTTCACTGCGGGTCGGCTCGCGCGTCGTGCACACCGTCGCACCACGCCCCGAGCGCTACGCCGCGGCCGCCGGAACCATGTACTTCGGGGTGCCGACCGTGTGGTCGCGGATCACCGCCGACGAGGCGTCGGCCCGGGCGCTGAGTCGCGCGCGGCTACTGGTCTCGGGCAGCGCACCGCTGCCCACACCCGTTTTCGATCGCCTCGCCGAACTCACCGGCCACGCTCCGATCGAGCGCTACGGCATGAGCGAGACCATGATCACGCTCAGCACCCGCGTCGTGGGCGAACGCAGGCCCGGGTCGGTCGGGCAACCCGTGCTGGGTGTGCAGACCCGGCTGCGCACCGAGGACGGGCAGGGCGTGCCCGACGACAGCGAGAGCATCGGCCGCCTCCAGGTCCGCGGGCCCATGCTGTTCGACGGCTATCTCAACCGGCCGGATGCGACGGCCGAATCATGGACCGACGACGGCTGGTTCATCACCGGCGACGTCGCGACCCGCGATATGCAGGGCTTCCACCGGATCGTCGGGAGGGAGTCCGTCGACCTGATCAAGTCCGGCGGTTACCGCGTCGGCGCAGGTGAGGTGGAAACCGCGCTGCTGGCCCACCCCGCGGTCCGCGAGGTCGCCGTCGTCGGGCAGGCCGACGCGGACCTGGGACAGCGGATCGTGGCCTACGTGGTCACCGACGCCGCCGACCGCAGCCGGCTCGGCGGCCGCCTGATCGAGTTCGTGTCCGACACGCTCTCGCATCACAAGCGTCCCCGCGACGTCGTCTTCCTCGACGAATTGCCAAGGAACGCAATGGGAAAGGTGCAGAAGAAACTGCTGACAGCCGAGGTTCAGCCCACCAGCACCGCGTAACGCGGCTTGATGACCTCGTCGATGATGGCCAGTCGCTCGTCGAACGGGATGAACGCGGACTTCATCGCATTGATGGTGAAGCGTTCCAAGTCGCTCCAGCCGTAGCCGAAGGCCTCGACCAGACGCGTCATCTCCTGGGTCATGGTGGTGTCGCTCATCAACCGGTTGTCGGTGTTGACGGTGACCCGGAAGCGCAGCCGGGCCAACCGGTCGAACGGGTGCTCGGCGATGGACGCCGCGGCCCCGGTCTGCACATTGCTGCTGGGGCACATCTCCAGCGGAATGCGCTTGTCCCGCAGGATGGCTGCCAACCGGCCGAGCTTCTGGCTGCCGTCTTCCAGTTCGGTGATGTCGTCGACGATCCGCACGCCGTGGCCGAGCCGGTCGGCGCCGCAGAACGCGATCGCCTCATGGATGGACGGCAGGCCGAACGCCTCCCCGGCGTGAATCGTGAAGCGCGCGTTGTTGCTTCGCATGTATTCGAACGCGTCGAGATGCCGTGACGGCGGGTAGCCGGCCTCGGCCCCGGCGATGTCGAAGCCCACCACGCCCTTGTCGCGGAACCGGATGGCCAGTTCAGCGATCTCGCGGGACCGGGCAGCATGGCGCATCGCGGTGACCAGGCAGCGCACGGTGATGGTGCGCCCCTCGGCCGCGGCGGCCTTCTCCCCGTCGGCGAAGCCCGCCAACACCGCATCGACCACCGCATCCAGGGACAGGCCGCGGTCGATGTGCAGTTCGGGGGCAAACCGGATCTCGGCGTACACCACGTTGTCGGCGGCGAGATCCTCGACGCATTCGTGGGCGACTCGGTACAGCGCCTCAGGTGTCTGCATGACACCGACGGTGTGGGCGAAGGGCTCCAGGTACCGCTCGAGCGAGCCGCTGTGCGCGGCGGTCCGGAAGAAGGTCGCCAGTTCGTCGACTTCGGTCGCGGGCAGATCGTCGTAGCCGAACTGACCGGCAAGATCGAGCACGGTGGCCGGGCGCAGACCACCGTCGAGGTGGTCGTGCAGCAGGGCCTTGGGAGCGTGGCGGATCATGTCGAAGGTCAGCGGGGTACTCATCGCTCCATCATCCGCGACGGCGGCGCAACTGCGCAGACGAAACCACACCGTTGCTGATGACGATCAGACCAATACCGGCCCACTCGTGGACGTCCAGCGGTTGGCGCAGCAGCAGCCAGCCGGCCAGGGCCGCCCAGATCGGATTGATACTCGTGAACGTGCCGAAGATGTGGGCCGGTACGCGGCGCAGCGCGAGCAGATCGGCGACGTAGGGCACGATCGACGACAGCATTCCGCAGGCGAGCGCGAGCACCACCGCGGCGGCGGTCGGCACGTGGAAGCTGAACCACACCACGGCGATCGGAATCCACACCGCCACGGCGACCAGACTGGTCACGGCGGTGCCCTGCAATCCGGGGAGCCGCAGGCCCAGGGTGCGGTTGAGCAGGATGTAGAGACCCCAGGCGGTCGCCGCAAGCAGGCCGAGGGCGATGCCGACGACGTCGGTGGTGGGCCCCGGGTCGGTGAGGATCACCACGCCGATCCCGGCCAGCACGGCGCCCGCGATGTCCATGACGCGTCGCGAACTGGCGACCGCGACGGTCAGCGGGCCGAGGAATTCCAGCGTGACGGCAAGACCCAGCCCGATGCGCTCGATCGCGGCGTACAGGCAGAGGTTCATCACGCCGAGCACCACCGCCAGGGCCAGGATCGGGCGCCACTGGTCCGCGCGCAGTCCCCGCAGTCGCGGGCGCACCACGGGCACCAGCACGAGCGCGGTGACGATCTGCCGAACGGCGACCACACCGATGGGGCCGATCGCCCCGAACGCCGACGCGCCCAGCGCGGCGCCGATCTGATTCGAAGCCGAACTCGCCGCCATCAACGCGAACCCTGCGCCGCGCCGCCGCGCAGCCGCCGGGGCGACCGGACGCTCGATGGTGTCGACGGTATTCATGCGGCCACGGTAAGGATGGCCAGTGCCATAAACCTAGTGCATGTTTCAGCGCTGCCATACGCTTTGGTAATGGAGTGGAGTCTGCGCGAGCTCCGGTTCTTCGTGACCGCCGCCGACACCGGGTCGTTCACCGACGCGGCTGCCCAGCTGTACGTCTCACAGGCCGCGGTCTCGCGCACCATCGCGGCGCTGGAGAAGGCCGTCGGGAACCGATTGCTTCGCCGGGTGCCACGAGGCTGCGAACTGACCAGCACGGGCCAACAACTGCTGCCACACGCCCGCCGGGTGCTCGCGGAGGCCGAGAAGTTCACCGAGTTCGTCACCTCGCGCCACGGCGTGCTGCGCCTCGGCTACGCGTGGGCGGCACTCGGACGCCATACCGCACGGCTGCAACGGGATTGGGCCGAGCAGCACGACTCCCTCGAGCTCGAGTTGGTGCGCCACGACTCGCCTACCGCGGGCCTGTCCGAGGGATTGTGCGACGTCGCGATCGTGCGGCGACCGGGCGACGACAAACGGTTCGACTCGGTGGTGGTCGGTCTGGAACGACGCCTGGCCGCGTTCGCGTCCGACGATCCGCAGTGGTCGAGGCGGCGTCAGCTGAGCATGGCCGAGATCGCCGAACGCACGGTGATCATCGATCCCCGGGTCGGCACCACCAGCAGCCAGTTGTGGAGCGACGCCGAGCATCAACCACGGTTCGTCGAGTCCACCAACATCGACAGCTGGCTGGATGCCATCGCCGCGGGCCGGGGCGTCGGTACGACGGCCGAGGCAACCGCACACCACCATCCGCGGCCCGGCGTCACCTACCGGCCGATCAAAGACGGGCCGCGCATCGCCGTGCGGCTGGTGTGGCGACACGACGACCGCCCGGAAGGGCTCGACGATCTCATCGACGCCGTCACGCGGCTCTACGCATCGTGAGGCGCCTGCGGCGTTTCAGTCAGCCGATCCGGTCGATGATCAGCGGGCGAAGCACCGGCGCGGTATCCCCGAGCGCCCACGCCCCCTCGAGTTCGGCCAGCGCCGCAGGCAGCCGGTCGGCAGTGTCGGTGTAGAGCGTGAAGACCGGGTCACCGGCCGCTACCGGCTCGCCCGGCGTGCGGTGAATCCGGACCCCGGCGCCCGCTTGCACGGGGTCGCCCGGTTGGGCACGGCCCGCGCCCAGTCGCCAGGCCGCCATCGCCACACCCATGGCGTCGATATCGCCCATCACGCCGCCGCGGGCTGCGGTGACCGTCTCCGAGCAGGCGCCCACGGGTAGTGGCTGGGACAGATCGCCGCCCTGAGCGGTCACCAGATGCCGGAAGCGGTCCATCGCCGAACCGTCGCGCAGCGTCGCGGCCGGGTCGACGCCGTCGATGCCGGCAGCAGCGAGCATCTCGGCGGCCAGCGCCACCGTGAGCTCGACCACGTCGGGCGGCCCGCCGCCTGCGAGCACCTCCAGCGACTCGGCCACCTCGACCGCGTTGCCGACCGTGCGCCCCAAGGGCCGGTCCATATCGGTCAGCAGGGCCCGGGTCGGAACTCCGTTGGCGGTGCCGAGATTCACCATCGTGGTGGCGAGCTCGCGGGATTCGGCCTCGGTCTTGAGGAACGCGCCGCGCCCGACCTTGACGTCGAGGACCAGCGCTTCGGCGCCTTCGGCGAGCTTCTTGCTCATCACCGAGCTGGCGATGAGCGGCAGCGATTCGGTGGTGGCGGTGACGTCGCGCAGCGCATAGATCTTGCGGTCGGCCGGTGCCAGGTCCCCGGCCGCGAAGATGGCCGCGCCGACATCGCAAAGCTGTTGACGGATACGGTCTTTGGACAGCTCGGCGGTGAATCCGGGAATCGCCTCGAGCTTGTCGAGCGTGCCACCGGTGTGTCCGAGGCCGCGTCCGGCGGCCTGCGGCACGCTGCCGCCGCAGGCCAGCACGACCGGGACGAGCGGGATGGTGATCTTGTCGCCGACCCCGCCGGTCGAGTGCTTGTCCACCAGGGCCAGTGGCTTACCGGCCCGGCGCAGATCGGTGAAGTCGAACCGCTCCCCCGACGCCACCATCGCCGCGGTCCACCGGGCGATCTCAGCGGGCGTCATGCCACGCAGGAAGATCGCCATCAGCAGCGCCGACATCTGCTCGTCGGCAACCCGGCCATGCGTATAGCCGGCGATAACCCAGTCGATGGCCGCGTCGGACAGCACACCGCCGTCGCGCTTGGTTCGGATGATGGTGGGGGCGTCGATGGCGCAAATCCTAGCCGCTCACTCGGCGAGCGCGCCCCGCAGCAATGTCCGTAGCGCCCAGTCGAAATCGTCCTGCTGGGGCGGAGCGCCCTGCAAATGCCCGAACGGATGCCGGGACATCAGGTGACCGATGATCAGGCGCCACGCGGCGCGGTAGACGCGTTGCGCGGCCGCGTCGTCGAGGCCCGCGCCGCGCAGCAGTGCCATGCAGTGGTCGGCCACCGGTTTCGCCGATGGCAGCGCGTAGTCGCCGTCGGCGATGACGGGTCCGCTCCACGCGTGCGCGACGAGGTGGTCGTACATGGCGTGCCATTGCCTGACCACCGCCTCCACCGGGGCGACGCCCGCAGGGTCGAGTAGCGGATAGCCGGCCACCAGATCCTCGACGAGCAGGAGCAACAGCTCCTGCCGGTCAGCGATGTGCCGGTAGAGCGATGCCGCACCGGTGCCGAGCTCGCCCGCGATGCGGCGCAGCGTCAGCTCGGCGAGGCCGTCACGGTCAGCGATGCGGCGGGCTGCGGCCACGATCGCCGCCCTGTTCAGCGGTTGCGTCATGGGTAGCCCCCTACGCGAACAGTGTTCGCGCTAACGTGAGAACGGCTGCGAACGCTGTTCGCGCACGTGACAGGCCTCTTATGAAGGAGATCCATGGACGTCATCGCTCGCCAGCATGCCGCATCCGGGGCCACCCGACGGTACGGTTCTGGACGCGTCCTCACCGCGATGTGCATGGTCGTCGTCTCCTACGGGCTTCTGCAGACCATGCTCGTGCCGACCATCGGTGTCCTGCAACGCGATCTGCACACGACCACCACAGCAGCATCCTGGGCCGTGCTGTCGGCGATGCTGCTGGCCAGCGCGGTCGTCACGCCCGTCGTCAGCCGCATCGGCGACAGGTTCGGCAAGCGCCGGGTGCTGCTCTGGATGCTGGCGATCTACCTGGCTGCCACAGTGGCCTCGATCGCCGCGCCCGACATCGGCACGCTCATCGCCTGCCGGGCCGTTCAGGGTGTGAGCCTCACGCTGCTGCCCCTGACGTTCGCGATCCTGCGTGAGGCCCTCCCGCCACCGCGGGCTCACGCGGGACTGGCTGTGGCATCCGGGCTGGTGACCGGCACCGCCGGGGTCGGCGTGCTGCTCGGCGGCCTGGTGGTGGACCACGCGTCGTGGCGGTGGCTGTTCGCGATCGGCGCGATTCCGGTGTCGGCCGCCCTGATCATGACGGCGCGGTGGATTCCCGAGAGCCACCAGCGCCTCCCCGGCAGGCTCGATATGGCGGGCACCGCCACGATGACTGCGGGACTGCTGGCACTGTTGCTCGCCGTCACCCAGGGACCGGCGTGGGGCTGGACGAGCTCTCGCGTACTCGGCCTGTTCGGCACCGCCGTCGTGATGCTGGCGGTGTTCGTCGCCGTCGAGCGGCGGGTGGCCCATCCCATCGTGGACCTCGGCTTGCTCACCAAGCCGCCCCTGACGGCAGCACATCTGGGTGCGCTGCTGCTCGGCGTCAACCAGTTCGCGGTGTATGTGGCACTACCCAAACTGGCCGAACTACCCACGGGTAACCAAGGGTTCGGACTATCGGTGACCGGTGCTGCACTGGTCCTCGTACCCGGGACGCTGCTGACGATGCCGGCCAGTTGGGCCGCACCGGCACTGGCCGACCGGTTCGGGGTGCGAGCCCCGCTGACCGCGGGACTGACCCTTGCCGCCGCGGGCACCGCGCTGCTGGCCGTCGGCCACGCATCGGTGTGGCATGCGGTGCTGTACTACGCCATCGCCAGCGTCGGTTGGGGTTTGGCGATGGCGGCGCTGCCCAGGATGGTCAATGTCGCCTGCCCGCCGGCGCAGAGCGGCAGCGCCAACGGTCTGAACACGGTGGCGCGCACCGTCGGCGGCGCGCTCGGCGGCCAACTCGCGGCCGCGGTGCTGATGGGCTGGGCAGCCCGCTCCGATGTCGACACCGGTTTCACCGTGGCGTTTTGGATCGCGGCGGGCGTCGCGGCGATGGGCGGACTGCTGGTACCGCTCTGGCCGATCCGCGATCGGCCGGCCACCGATGAGAGCCGTTGAACCGCTTGCCATCACGGTCGTGACGGGCCGCCCGATCGCTCGAGGTCGTCGGGCCCGAACGCATCGGGGAGCAACTCGGCGAGCGGGCGTGGGCCAACCGGATGGTCGATCAACAACTCCGGGCCGCCATGTTCCAGCAGCACCTGACGACACCGGCCGCACGGCATCAGCAGCGCGCCGTCGGGCCCGACACAGCTCAACGCGACCAGCCGTCCGCCGCCCGACGAATGCAGGTTGCAGACCACAGCGCACTCGGCACAGAGACCTAGGCCATATGAGACATTCTCCACATTGCAGCCGGTGACCACGCGGCCGTCGTCGACCAGTGCGGCAGCGCCGACCGGAAATTGCGAATATGGCGCGTACGCCCGCTCCGATACAGCAATTGCCTTCTCTTGCAACGCTTTCCAGTCAACTACCCGCGTCACGTCAGCGCCCCGAGAATAGGCTCTGAATGCATTCCGAAACCTCCGCGTCAGCGACTTGTGATGTGGATAGGTAAACCTAACTTTCCCCCATTTTGCCCGTCATACCTCGACACCGTATTCGTTCGCCAGTGCAAATGGGTTTAGAGTCGCCCCGAGGTTTGGGGCTAATCGGCAGACCAGGTCCCGAACGTCCACCGATGGCGTTGGAGGGCGATGTGAGTACTCAGGCGGAGGTGCCGGCGGCGCGGTCCGGGAAATCGCGGCGACGCACGTTGTATCGCGGAGATCCAGGAATGTGGTCGTGGGTGTTGCATCGCATCACCGGCGCGACGATCTTCTTCTTTTTGTTTGTCCATGTGTTGGATACCGCCTTGGTGCGGGTCAGCCCCCAGGCCTACAACTCGGTCATCGAGACCTACAAGACCCCGATCGTGGGCTTGATGGAGATGGGTCTGGTCGCGGCGGTGCTCTTCCACGCGCTCAACGGCATCCGGGTCATCCTCATCGACTTCTGGGCCCAGGGCCCGCGCTATCAACGCCACATGCTCGCCGTGGCGGTGACCGTGTTCGCTGTTGCACTCATCGCCGGACTAGGAGTTCTGGGTATGCACATGACGGAGCGATTCCTGTGAGCGCCTCGACGCCGGGCGAATCCCGCCTCGGCCGCGTGGCCCCGGTCCTCGAACGCGAACACGACCGTCCCGCCGCCCTCGATCACCCCCGCGCACCCCGGCGCCCCCGCGGGATCCCCTACTTCGAGAAGTACGCCTGGCTGTTCATGCGTTTCTCCGGTGTGGCGCTGGTCTTCCTCGCACTGGGGCACCTGTTCATCATGCTGATGTGGCAGGACGGCGTGTACCGCATCGACTTCAACTACGTCGCGCAACGCTGGGCCTCGCCGTTCTGGCAGATCTGGGACATGGCCCTGCTGTGGCTGGCCATGATCCACGGCGCCAACGGCATGCGCACCATCATCGGCGACTACGCCCGCAAGAACGTGACCAAGTTCTACCTGAACTCACTGCTGCTCTTGGCCACAGGATTCACCCTGGTACTGGGCACCTACGTCCTGGTCACCTTCGACGCCAACATCGGGGGCTAACACCATGATTCACCACCACCGCTACGACGTCGTCATCGTCGGCGCAGGCGGCGCCGGGATGCGCGCCGCGGTCGAAGCCGCTCCCCGCGCCCGCACGGCCGTGCTCACCAAGCTCTACCCGACGCGCAGCCACACCGGCGCGGCTCAGGGCGGCATGTGCGCCGCGCTGGCCAATGTCGAAGAAGACAACTGGGAATGGCACACCTTCGACACCGTCAAGGGCGGCGACTACCTGGCCGACCAGGACGCCGTGGAAATCATGGCCAAAGAGGCCATCGATGCCGTCCTGGATCTGGAGAAGATGGGGATGCCGTTCAACCGCACCCCCGAAGGCCGCATCGACCAGCGCCGCTTCGGCGGCCACACCCGCGACCACGGCAAAGCCCCGGTGCGGCGCGCCTGCTACGCGGCCGACCGCACCGGCCACATGATCCTGCAGACCCTCTACCAAAACTGCGTCAAACACGACGTGGAGTTCTTCAACGAGTTCTACGCCCTCGACGTCGCACTGACCGAGACCCCCGCGGGCCCGGTTGCCACCGGCGTCATCGCCTACGAGCTGGCGACCGGCGACATCCACGTCTTCCACGCCAAGGCGATCGTGTTCGCCACCGGCGGTTCGGGCCGGATGTACAAGACCACCTCCAATGCCCACACGCTGACCGGTGACGGCCTCGGCATCATCTTCCGCAAGGGACTTCCCTTGGAAGACATGGAGTTCCACCAGTTCCACCCGACAGGCCTGGCCGGCCTGGGCATCCTGATCTCCGAAGCCGTGCGCGGTGAAGGCGGCCGCCTGCTCAACGGCGAGGGTGAGCGATTCATGGAGCGCTACGCCCCGACGATCGTCGACCTGGCGCCGCGCGACATCGTCGCCCGGTCGATGGTGCTCGAAGTCCTCGAAGGCCGCGGCGCCGGACCGAACAAGGACTACGTCTACATCGACGTGCGCCACCTCGGCGAAGACGTCCTGGAAGCCAAGCTGCCCGACATCACCGAATTCGCCCGCACCTACCTCGGCGTGGATCCCGTCACCGAACTGGTGCCGGTCTACCCGACGTGTCACTACGTCATGGGCGGCATCCCCACCACCGTGCACGGCCAGGTGCTGCGCGACAACACCAACGTCATCCCCGGCCTGTACGCCGCTGGGGAATGCGCCTGCGTGTCGGTGCACGGCGCCAACCGCCTCGGCACCAACTCGCTGCTGGACATCAACGTGTTCGGCCGCCGGGCCGGTATCGCCGCCGCCGAATACGCCAACAACCACAACCACGTCGACCTGCCGGACAACCCCGCCGACATGGTCGTGGGCTGGGTCGCCGACATCCTCTCCGAGCACGGCAACGAGCGCGTCGCCGACATCCGCACCGCCCTGCAGCAGTCGATGGACAACAACGCCGCGGTGTTCCGCACCGAGGAAACCCTCAAGCAGGCGTTGACCGACATCCACGCCCTCAAAGAGCGCTACTCGCGGATCACCGTGCACGACAAGGGCAAGCGCTACAACAGCGACCTGCTCGAAGCGATCGAGCTCGGCTTCCTGCTGGAACTGGCCGAAGTCACTGTGGTCGGGGCACTCAACCGCAAGGAATCCCGCGGCGGGCACGCCCGAGAGGACTACCCCAACCGCGACGACACCAACTACATGCGCCACACCATGGCCTACAAGGAAGGTCCCGGTCTGCTGGCCGATATCCGGTTGGACTACAAACCCGTGGTCCAGACGCGGTACGAGCCGATGGAAAGGAAGTACTAGATGGCCCCCGTCGCAGAGGTCCTAGACAAGCCCGAAGCCGGCGACCCGCCCCTGCCCCCGGTGCCCGAGGGCGCGGTCATGGTCACCCTCAAGATCGCCCGATTCAACCCCGAGAACCCCGACGCCGCCGGCTGGCAGAGCTTCCGCGTCCCGTGCCTACCGTCGGACCGGCTGCTCAACCTGCTGCTCTACGTCAAGGGTTACCTCGATGGCACCCTGACGTTCCGCCGCTCGTGTGCCCACGGGGTGTGCGGCAGCGATGCCATGCGCATCAACGGGGTCAACCGACTGGCGTGCAAGGTGCTCATGCGCGACATGCTGCCCAAGAAGCCCGGCAAGCAACTGACCATCACCATCGAGCCCATCCGCGGCCTGCCCGTGGAAAAGGACCTCGTCGTCGACATGGAACCGTTCTTCGACGCCTACCGCGCCGTCAAACCGTTCCTCGTCACCAGCGGCAACCCGCCCACTCGCGAGCGCATCCAGAGCGCCACCGACCGGGCCCGTTTCGACGACACCACCAAGTGCATCCTGTGCGCCTGCTGCACCACGAGCTGCCCGGTGTACTGGAGCGAGGGGTCGTACTTCGGGCCCGCGGCGATCGTCAACGCGCACCGCTTCATCTTCGATTCCCGTGACGAGGCGGCCGCCGAGCGGCTCGACATCCTCAACGAGGTCGACGGCGTGTGGCGCTGCCGCACCACCTTCAACTGCACCGAGGCCTGCCCGCGTGGCATCCAGGTCACCCAGGCCATCCAGGAGGTCAAGCGCGCGTTGATGTTTGCGCGCTGAGTCATTGCTCTGCCGAAGCTGAGCTTGTGTACGAGATTCTCGTGAAATCTCGAACACAAGCTCAGTTTCGTTTAGATGGGCGCACCGGCGGCGCATAGCGCTTGGCGGGTGCGGTCAATGATCACGCGTTGGCGATGACGTAACAAGTCGGCGCCGACTCGCACCATGCGCCAGCCAAGATCCTGGTACTCGACGTTCTGGTCGATGTCCTTGGTGCGCTGCGCCGGATCCGTCCAGTGCTGGAAACCGTCGTACTGCACGCCGACCTTCCACTCCGGCCAGCCCATGTCGATACGCCCGACGAGGCGCCAGCTGTCGAACACGTTGATCTGCGTATGAGTCGGCCGCATGCCCGCGTCCGTCAGCACCAGTCGCAGCCGGGTTTCCTGCGGCGACTCGGCGCCGTCGTCGGCGAGGTCCAAAACCCTTCGCAACTGGACGATTCCGCGCGCTCCCTGGTGGCGCCGCAGCAGTGGCTGCACGCCGGAGACCTTCAGCTCGCAGGCCTGCAGCAGCGCGTCCACCCGGATGACGGCCATCTCCAGGCCGCGCCGGCGCCCCAGGTCGAACGCGGTTCGTTCCGGCGTGGTCACCGTGATGCCGCGGAGCAGGCAGGTCTCGTCCGGCCGAAGGCGGTCGCTGTGCAGAACGATGCCGTCGGTCTTGTGCCTGCTGGCGTGATTCAACTCGGCGGGGTGCGTGACGTCGATCCACCGCGCACCATGCAGCGCGGCCGCGGACAGCCCGGCCACTGTTGCCCTGCGCCCCGACCAGAGCCAGGCCGCCACCGCCTTGTCAGCAGGCGTCAATTCCTGTCCGCGGGGGACATAGACGTTGCGATAGACCGCGTCGTACCGGGTGCGCAGCTGATAGCGGTTGAGCTCGCCTGCCTGCAGCGCCTCGGATCCCAGAAAGGGCATGCAGTTAGGACGGCACGGCCTCCGTACCGGTTCCCGTCACGCCCGAGCTTGTGTACCGGATTTTCCCGATATTTCGCACACAAGCTCACGTTCGGCCTGTCACACATCGCGGACCTGCCTCGTCTGACTGATATGACCACACGAATCACCCCTGTGAGCCCCAAACAAGCCGGCCTGCTGACCCGCATGATGTACCGCATCGCCAAGCGGAACTACGGCGAGGTGCCCGAACCGTTCACGGTGGTCGCCCACCATCCCCGGCTGCTGGTGGCCAATGCCGTCCACGAAACGATGCTCAAGAGCGCTTCGAAGAAGCTGCCCGCCAGCATCCGCGAGCTGGCGGTGTTCTGGACCGCCCGCACGGTCGGCTGCTCGTGGTGCGTCGATTTCGGCTCGATGCTGATGCGGCTGGAGAACCTGGACGTCGACCGGCTCAAGTCCATCGACGACTACGCGACCTCACCGCTGTACACCGACGACGAGCGCGCAGCCATCGCCTACGCCAACGCGATGACCACCGACACCCACTCCGTGACCGATGAGCAGATCGCCGATCTGCGGCAGCGTTTCGGCGACGACGGCGTGATCGAGCTGACGTATCAGATCGGGGTCGAGAACATGCGCGCCCGGATGTACTCGGCGCTGGGCATCACCGAGCAGGGCTTCAACTCTGGGGATGCGTGCCGGGTTCCGTGGGCGGTGTCTGAGCAGCGGGCGTGATCTCGATATAGGCGACGGCCGCGCCCATGGCCTGGCTGCCGCGGTCAAGGCCGCGCTCGAACACCTTCATGGGGCGGCTCCAGTTCGCGGCGATGACGGCGTCGGCGTGCGCGGTTTCCGACTCATCGAGGATCCGCGCCACGCCGGCGACCACCGGGCCCCTGGGTTTACCCCGAAGGTTGCTGGCCACCACGAGAACCCGCGGATTGTTGCGGATGCGCTTGACCTTTCCGGTCGACGCGTCGGTGCGGACGTAGATCTTGCCGTCTGCGACGCCGTGGTTGATCGGGCTGGGCATGGCCTCTCCGGACCGCTTGAACGTCAACAGCAGGATTTGTCGGTAGCGGTCGAAGCCGGTGAAGTCGGTTCCGGTGGGCTCACCGATGTCGAACGCCTCGGGTGCCCGCAGCTTGTCCATACCGCGGAACACCAGCCGGCTGAAGGTCTGGGCCAGATTTCCCGAATCTCCTGGCATCACAACGCACCTCCACGTAGCGGGGAACCGGTGAACTTGTCGGGGTTGGCGATATCCCATACCGCGCAGACCTTTCCGTCGCGGACGGTCACTGCGGTGACGCGGGGCATCATCTCCGGATAGCCGTCGCGGGCCGGCGCCCCCGGCGTGTATGTGCCCAGCTCGCCGTTGATGAACGCCAGCTGCCCGCGCGCATGCCAGTTCGGCCCGTAGCGCTTCGCGAGACCGAGCAGAAACCGCGCCACCTTGTCGGGGCCGTGGATGACCCGCGCGGCCGTCGGCGCCCGGCGGTTGGAGTCCCCGGTGAAGGTGACATCCGGATGCAGAAGGCGCACAACGGCTTCCAGGTCCCCGGTGGCCAACGCCGCCATGAACGCGCCGGCCACCTCGTTGTGGGTGTCGGCCGCAACCGGCGGCGGGGCGTCGGCCACTGCCCGGCGGGCACGGGAAGCCAGCTGACGTGCCGCGGCCGGACTGACGCCGAGCACGTCGGCGATCTCCGGGAACGGCACGGCGAAGCCGTCGTGCAACACGAAAGCCACCCGTTGGTCCGGGGTCAGGCGTTCGAGCACCACCATGGCGGCGAACCTGGCGTCTTCACCGGCGACCACCGCCGTCAGCGGGTCGACGGCGCCGGACCCGGCGTTGAGGTCCAAAGGTGTCACGACCGGCTCGGGCAGCCATTCGCCGACATAGGCTTCGCGCCGGTGCGCGGCCGACCGCAACCGATCCAGGCCGAGTCTGCTGACCACCGTGGTCAGCCAGGCTCGCAGGTCATGGACCTCGTTGCGGTTGGCGTCCCACCGAATCCAGGCCTCCTGCACGATGTCCTCGGCATCGGCGTAGGTGCCCGTCAACCGGTAGGCGACCGCAAGGAGATTCGGCCGTAACTCCTCGAACTCATCGACCCGAGTGCTCGCGGTCATGACCCCAGTCTAGGGCGGGGCCGACGACACCCGTCAGGCGCCGATGATGACGTACGTCTTACGGATCGTCTCCTTGACCAACCACGTTCCGCGCCAGCCCCGGGGCAGCACCAGCAGTGAGCCGGGCCCGATGTCGGCGCTCGTCCCGTCGTCGCCCACCACTGTGCCCGAACCGGAGATGATGTGGCAGACCTCGGTCGCTGCCGACCGATCAGCGGTGAACTCCCCCGGGTCGCACTCCCACACCCCGGTATCGACCACGGAATCGGCCCAGACCTCGACGGCCGACTCCAGCTGGCCGGTGCGGCTGGTCGGTTTCGGTTGCGGCTCAGAGAGTTCGACCGTGGTCGTGTCTACATGCCTCAGGTTCACACTCGTCTCCATTGCGTCAGCGTCCCGTGATCTTGTTGGCGATACGTGCCAGATGGCTTGTTCCGGTCATGCCGTTGGTGGCCTCGCGCCGGTCCGCGGTTCGGTATAGCGCATACATGGCTTGAACTCCCAACCAGCGCAACGGCTCTGGTTCCCACTTGCGGACCCGCCGGCCCACCCACGGCAGCCGGACGAGATCGGAGTCACGCGCGAGGACCAGGTCGGCGAGCGTGTGGCCTGCCAGGTTCGTGGTGGTCAGCCCGCTGCCGACATAGCCGCCCGCGGTGCCGAAGCCGCTCGCCCGGTCGAAGTCGACGGTGGCCGTCCAGTCCCGCGGCACCCCGAGCACGCCACACCACGCGTGTGCGATCGGGATGTCGCGCGTGGCAGGGAACATGTCCCGAACCAGGGCGGTCAGAGCGTCGATGGTCCACTGCTGGGTGGCACCCCGATGGTCGAGTTTCGACCCGTAGCGATAGGGAATTCCTCTGCCGCCCAGCGCGATTCGATTGTCAGCTGTGCGCTGGGCGTACATGTACCCGTGCGCGTAGTCGCCCAGCAGTTCGGCTCCCTGCCAACCGACCTGCCGCAGTACGGATTCGGGGAGGGGTTCGGTCACTACCATCGACGAGTTCATGGGCAGCCACTCCCGGCGTTGCCCGGGCATGGTCGCGGTGAAGCCTTCGAGACAACGGAGGATGACGGGCGCCCGGACGTCCCCGCGAGCGGTGAGTGCGCGGCCCGTCTTGATGTCGGTCACCTCGGTCTGTTCATAGATCGCGACGCCCATGCCCTCCACCACGCGCGCCAGGCCCTGGACCAGCTTGGCGGGCTGCACTCGGGCGCAGTGCGGGGTGAACAGCGCACCCATGGCACCCTCGACCCGGATCCGGGAGTTCGACTCGTCGCCGGTGAGCACCACGAAATCGTCCTCGGTCGCGCCCCAACTCCGTTCGAAGTCGAGCGATTCGCGCAACCGGCCCATCTGAGCCTGGTTTCGGGCCACGTGCAGCACGCCGTCCTTGACGATGTCGGCGTCGATCCCTTCGGACTCGGCGATGCCGATGACCTCGTCGACGGCTCCGCGCATGGCCCGCATGAGCGTGACGACACCGTCATGGCCGTGCGTCGAGGCGTACGCATCGCGAGATCCGGCCAGCTCCGCCGACAGCCATCCGCCGTTGCGCCCGGACGCGCCGAACCCCGCGAACTCCTTCTCCAGCATGACGATTCGCAAATCGGGTTGTTCGCGCTTGAGGTAGTACGCGGCCCACAGGCCGGTGAGGCCGGCCCCGACGATGCACACGTCGGCATCGAGCGAGTTCGGCAGCGGCGGCCGCGACTTGGGCCAGCCCGCCGCGCGGTACCAGAACGACACACTGCCGTTCACGAAGTCATTGGCAAGACCGCTGGGCCTGCGATCATCGGGGGACATCTTGATTCTCCTGCATTCATCGATACTGGTTGGTGAAATATGTTGGGCCGCCTGCATCATGTGTCGGCGGGGAGGATGGCCGCGACGTCCGGATCGAACGTCAGCCAGACCCGTTGCCCGGCTTGGGCCTCCGTGATGCTTCCGGCACTCTCGCGAACCAGTGCGACAGTGTCGTCGGGTAGCCGGACCTCGATCTTGCGGGAGTTCCCGAGGTAGATGTCCTGAATCACCGTGCCGGGCACGGCGTTGACGACGTCGGGCTCATCGTCACCGGTGACGATGCGAAGCCGTTCCGGTCGGACGACGACCGCCACCGAGGCACCGCTGGGCACGTCGCCGCGGCCGGCCACGATCCGCCGGCCATAGGCATTGACCACCAGCCCGTCCTTGAGCGTCCCGTAGAACAGCGACGACTCACCCAGGAAGCGCGCCACGAACACGCTGTTGGGGCACTCGTAGAGTTCGGTGGGCGACCCGATCTGCTCGATGCGCGCGTTGTTGAACACCGCGATGCGGTCCGACAGCACGAGCGCCTCGTCCTGATCGTGCGTGACGTAGACGAACGTCGTGCCCAGTTCGCCGTGTATGCGCTTGATCTCGAGCTGCAGCGAATCACGCAACTTCTTGTCCAGCGCGCCGAGTGGTTCGTCCATGAGCAGCACGCTCGGTTCGTAGACCATGGCCCGCGCGAGCGCGACTCGCTGCTGCTGACCGCCCGACAGCTCCTTGGGCATCCGGGTGCCGTAGCCGTCGAGGCCGACCGTTCGCAGGGCCGCGGTCACCTTCTCCCGGCGCTGCTGCTTGGCGACCTTGCGCTGGCGCAGCGGGTATTCGACGTTGTCGGTCACCGTCATGTGCGGGAACAGCGCGTAGTGCTGGAACACCATGCCGATGTTGCGGCGGTACGGCGGCAGATCGGCGACCGGCCGGCCGTCGATGAGCAGGTCACCCTCGGTGACGTCGACGAATCCGGCGATCATGTTGAGAGTGGTGGTCTTCCCCGAACCGCTGGGCCCGAGCAGCGTGAGGAACTCACCCGGCCGCGCGTCGAGGTCGACGGCGTCGACAGCGGTCACCGATCCGTAGCGCTTGGTCAAGCGCCGCAACGTGATCGACGCGCCATGTGGGGTGTGGTCAGTGGACACGGTTCCTCCTGCGCGAGTAGACGCCCGCAACGACGGTCAGACACGTCGTGAGGACGAGGATGAGCGTGGCAGCGGCAGCGATCGTGGGATCGGTGTCGCGCGTGACCGAGGCGTACATCTTCACCGGCAGCGTCTGCAGGTACGGATTCTGGATGAACAACGACAACACCACCTCGTCGAAGCTCGTCGCGAACGCGAACAGAGCACCTGACAGCACGCCCGGCGCCACCAGCGGCAGCGTGACGGTACGGAAGGTGGTCCAGCGGTTGGCACCACAGATCGCGGCCGCGTCCTCAAGGCGCCTGTCGAATCCCTGCAGGCTCGCCATCACCGGCACGATGACGAACGGCAGCGCCAGCATGCTGTGCGCGACGACGAAGCCGAACAGCGTGCCGAGCAGATTGAGCCGCAGGAACAACGCGTACAGGCCGACGGCGACCACGATCACCGGAACCACCATGGGCGCCAACAGGAATGCCCGGATGCCCTGCCGGCCGGCCAGCCCAGTGCGGCTGAGCGCCACAGCCGCGGCGGTGCCGAACGTGGTGGCGACGATGACCACCAGGACGCCGACCTCGAGGCTGGCCTGCAGGGCTGCGAGCCACGCGGGGTCGGCGAAGAACGCCTGGTACCAACGCGTCGACCAGCCGGTCGGCGGGAAGGTGAACGACGGTCGGTCGGTGAAGCTCAGCGGCACCACGATCAGCGACGGGGCGACGAGCCACAACGCGACTCCTGCGCAGAACACGCCGAGCAGAACCCGCCAGAACGTCCTGGCCCGTCGCGTCATGCCGTGCGCTCCTTCCGGTTCCGGCGCAACAGGTACATCAGCACCGCGAGCACGAGGAACGTGATGAGCAACAGCACCACGCCCATGGCTCCTCCCCTGCCCCAGGCCAGCAGGCTGGTGACCTGGACATAGATCTGCTGGCTGATCAGTGCATCGTCCGGCGCCCCGAGCAGTGCCGGCGTCACGTAGAAGCCGAGGCTGCTGATGAAGACCATCAGGCACCCCGCTCCGACGCCGGGCAACGAGAGCGGAGCCCAGATCCTCACGAACGAGATGACCGGCCGCGCACCGAGACTCGACGACGCGAGGACGAGACGACGGTCGATGCCCGACATCACGGCATACAGGGGCAGCACCATGAAGGGCAGCAGGATCTGACTCATGCCGATGACCACGCCCAGATTGGTGCGCAGCAGCGGCACACCGCCCAGCCCGACGACGGACAGCACAGTGTGTATCGGCCCACCGTCTTCCAGCAGGATCACCCACGCGAACGTGCGCACCATCAGACTGGTCCAGAACGGAACCAGCACGATGAGCGTCAGCGCGATGCGCACGGTGGGCCCGAACGCGACCATGGCGTAGGCATAGGGATAGCCGAGCAGCAGGCAGATCGCCGTGACTTCGAGACCCGTGGTGAACGTGCGGAGCAACACCTCGCGCTGCACGGAATCGCCCAAGTACCAGTGGAAATTGACGAAGCCGGGCACCGGATCGCTGAACGCCTGCCAGAACATAATCGCCAGCGGCAGGCCGAACACCCCGACGATCAGCAGTATCGACGGCAGCAGCAGACCGACCCCACCCAGCCGCCGACCCGCGGTCGTCGGCTGGGTCTTCTGCGCGGGCGCACCCGCGAGAACGTCGACCATCGACATGCGTCGAACCCTCCTAGCCCGCGAGCCAGGTGGTGTACTTGGCAGCGATCTCTTCCTGGTGTTCGGCCCAGTACCCGAGGTCGAGGGGGAACTTGTCCTTGTCCCGCTCGGGTGTGGTGGTCAGATACGACCGTGCGAGATCGTCGAGTTGGGGCTTGGCGTCCACGTTGATCGGGCTGTAGGAGGTCAACTCCGCGAGCTTGGCCTGCTGCTGCGCCCCGAGGTAGAAGTTGATGAGCGCCATCGACGCCTTGGGGTTCTTGGCGCCCACCGGCACGGCGATGGTGTCGGCCTCCGGCATCCACTGGTTCCACATCGGCGCGAACGGCGCCCCGTTCTTGACGGCCGAGTATGCGCGACCGCTCCACACCAGCGCCATGTCGACCTGGCCGGATTCGATGAGTTGCTGGGACTGCGCGCCCGTGGTCCAGAAGATGGTGTCCTTGCGGATGGTGTTCATCTTCGCCATTGCCCGGTCGAGGTCGATCGGGTAGATCGCGTTGGGCGCGACGCCGTCGGCCAGCAGGGCACCTTCGAGAACTCCCGGGTCGAGTTCACCCGGCACGCCTTCGATGGCCCGCTTGCCGGGGAACTTCGCGGTGTCGTAGAAGTCGGCCCAGGTCTTCGGCGGATTCGCGCCGTACTTCTTGGTGTTGTAGACCACGATGAGGCCGTAACCCATTGCCGGAACAGAACAGTCGTCGGTCTTGGTCCCCGCCGGGAGCTTGCTGATGTCCACGATGCTGGTATCGAGCGGCATGAACAGCTTGCCGCAGTTCTTGGCCGTGAACACGTTGGTGCTGTCGACCACGTCCCACGTCACGTTCTTGGTGTCGACCTGGGCCTTGATCTTCGAGTTCTCGGTTGGCCCGTCCTGCAACACTTTTGCGCCGGATTGCTGCGCGAACGGTTCGATCGCCGCCTTCGTCTGGCCGTCCTGGAAAATGCCGCCGTACGAGACGAACGTCAGGGTCACACCTTTGAGCGCATCCTTCTTCACCGTGCCCGCCTGCGGCGGCCCACTGCCGAGGTCGACGTCGGCGGCGTTGCCGGGCCCCGCCGGGCTACACGCCGCGGTGAGCAGAACGCCGGCGGCCAATGCGGCAGACACGCAGCGGGCAGCAGGTGACATCGGCATGGAAATCTCCTTTTGATCTGTGCGACAGGGCGTTACGGGAATCGGGACACCGCCGTGACGGCAACCGATCTGTCACGTCGACCACTCGGTCGGAGGGCTGACGATCCAGAGCAGCTCGGCGAACGTGTCGCTCGTGTTGTGCACGGTGTGCGGCTTCGAGGTGCGGTATTCGGCACTGTCACCGGCGTCGAGTGTGTAACGCACACCGTCGAGTTCGAGAGTCAGGCTGCCGGAGGTGACGATGAGGATCTCCTGGGCATCGCCGTGGACGTAGGCCTCGCCCGCGCTGGATCCCGGTGCCAGTTCCCCCGCATACACCTCGAGGTTGCGAAGCGGCTTCTGCGACAACAGGTATTTCGCACTCAGCTCCGACACCTCGATCGCCGGACGGGCCGCCTTTCTGAGGATGCGGACATCGGTGACCTCGTCGTCGGTGAACAGGTCGGGCAGTACGATGCCGAGCGCCTCGGCGAGCCGGCGAAACGTTCCGACGCTCGCGTTGACCTGCCCCCGCTCCACCTGGCTGAGAAAGCCGGCGGAGATCCCGGCTCGATCCGCCAACTGCCGAAGGGACATCTTCCGCGCCGTCCGGAACTGGCGGATCCGGTCGCCGACCGCGGCGTTGGCCGTGGCAGCGGGATCAGGCTCGACGGGTGCACCCATATCGAAACGTCCGTTCGCTCGACGTGAACAAGTAGATCCGTGAAAACGAACACTTTGTTCGCTTGGGACGAACCTAGGCCTGGCGGGCCAGGAGCGCAAGACGTCGATCACAGTCGCCACGCGCCGTGACACCCGTCACGACAGCCCCGGAAAGTGGCATCTTCGCAGGACAGGCGGCATTCAGACGGCAACCGGGATCGTCATATGACATGGTCGAACACAACGAATATCGTCGTAAATATTGCATTACACGACTGATTTCGTGGAGGATTTGCGGGTGCGCGTAGGCCGCCCATGGCACGAGAGCACCGAACGATGAGCGACGAGCCGGGCCACTCGGCCCGACCGAGGAGAAGAGAACACATGAGTGCGTCCCTGTATGCAGTGGTCGACCCGTCGACGGGCGAACTGGTCAAGGAGTACCCGACCGCGACCGACGAGCAGATCGAGCAGGCCGTCGCGGCGGCGGCCACGGCGTTTCGCCAGTGGTCGAAGTCTTCGACCATCGCCGAGCGCGCGGCACTGATCCGCCGGGTTGCCGAGCTGCACAACGAGCGCAAGGACGAGCTGGCCAGGATCATCCAGCGCGAGATGGGCAAGCCGCTGGATCAGTCCGTGGGTGAGGTCGAGTTCAGCGCCGCGATCTACGAGTACTACGCCGACAATGCCGAGAAGTTCCTGGCCGACGAACCGATCGAACTGCTCGACGGCGAGGGTTCGGCCGTCATCAAGCGCGGCCCGGTCGGCGTGCTGCTCGGCATCATGCCGTGGAACTACCCGTACTACCAGGTGGCCCGCTTTGCCGGCCCAAACCTGGTGCTGGGCAACACCATTGTGCTCAAGCATGCCCCGCAGTGCCCGGAATCCGCGGCCGCACTGCAGCAGATCTACCTTGACGCAGGCTTCCCCGAGGGCGCCTACGTCAACGTCTACGCCACCAACGAGCAGATCGCCGACGTGATCGCCGACCCGCGCATCCAAGGCGTGTCCCTGACCGGCTCGGAACGCGCAGGCGCTGCCGTTGCCGAGATCGCCGGGCGCAATCTCAAGAAGGTCGTCCTGGAGCTCGGCGGCTCCGACCCGTTCATCGTGCTGAGCACCGCCGACATGGATGCCACCGTCGATGCGGCCGTGGACGGCCGATTCGAGAACACCGGCCAGGCCTGCAACGCCGCCAAGCGGATCATCGTCGTCGCCGACATCTACGACGAGTTCGTCGAGAAGTTCACCGAGAAGGTGCTCGCCAAGGCCGACGGCCTGGCGCCACTGTCGTCGGCGGCCGCCGCCGAACGCCTCGACGACCAGGTCAAACGCGCCGTGGACGGTGGCGCCAAGCTGACCTCCAGCGGCGAGCGCAACGGCGCGTTCTTCCCCGCCGGCGTGCTGACCAACCTGGCCGCCGACTTCGGTGAGGAACTGTTCGGCCCGGTCGCCTCGGTGTACAAAGTGGCCGACGAGGACGAGGCCGTCGAGCTCGCCAACAACACGCCGTTCGGGCTGGGCTCCTACGTGTTCACCACCGACATCGATCAGGCCCGCCGGGTCGCCGACAAGATCGACGCGGGCATGGTGTTCGTCAACGCGGTCGGCGCCGAAGGTGTCGAACTGCCCTTCGGCGGTGTCAAACGCTCCGGCTACGGCCGCGAGCTGGGCCGCTACGGGATCGACGAATTCGTCAACAAGAAGCTGATCAGGATCGTCTGATCCGTGCCGCCGGCGGGACCAACGTCCCGCCGGCGCTTGGCTTTCGGAGTCAGTGCCTGCCGAGCACGTGCGGTCCGCTCCGCTCGGGCACACCCCGCGCGAAGCGTGCCAGTGACCACGACGCCACGTCGGCATCCACGGTGTGGCCCTCGGCCAGGTCGGCGAGCACCTCTCCCATGAGGGCGGAGTATTTGAAGCCCTCCCCCGAATCGCCGCACGCGATGACGATCCCGCCGTCGAGCCGGTCCACGATGAAACTGCCGTCGGGCGAATCCGTCCAGCTACAGACCTGGGCGTCGAGCACCGTGGGCACCACCGAACCCAGGTCCGCGCGTACCCGGTCACCGATGACCGCGGTCCGGCCGGCGTCGGGCGTCCGGTCGAGGTCATCCGCACGGTATTCCCGCAGCGGCTGGTCCAACCCCACCTTGAAACCCGCGCCGGGCGCGGGCATCGCGTAGATGCCGGGACGGTCACCGTCCGGCCCGTCGAACAGACACGGAAAGTCGTCGGTGGCACCGGGATTGGCGGGGTCGCCGAAATGCACCACCTGCTCCAGATAGGGGTGCAGCGGAACGTCGATGCCCAGCGGCGCCAGCAACGCGCGGGCTCCCGGACCCCCTGCGAGCACCGCGACATCGGCGTCAACCGTGTCACCGTCGGTCAGCACGACCCGGACACCGTTGGCCGCCCGCTCGACGCGGACCACCTCCCGCTGGAGAAGCGTTGCACCCGAGGCACTCTGGAAGCTCGTCAGCTGCGCCTGCAGCGACACTGCCGCGAGTACCACACCCGCCTCCGGCTGCCAGAGCGCATCCCGTCCGTCGCTACGCAGACCAGGAAAGAACCGGTCGACATCGCCGGAAGGCACGCTCGTATACGGGATCCCGAGCCCGTCGAGGGTCGACACCACGTCGGGTATCGACGCATCGTCACGCCACAGCAGGCCGCAGGTGAGGAACACCGGGGTGCCCGCACGTTCGGTCAGCCGCCGCATCGCCTCGACGCCGCGCTGGGCCACCCGGGCGCGCAGCGGGTCGGGGTCGGCGAGCCGCCACAACCTCGTCGTGCCCGTCGACGACGACAGCGCATTGCCCGGGCCGTAGCGGTCGATCAGCGTCACCCGGTGCCCGCGGCGAGCCAGTTCGGCCGCGGCGGGCAGCCCCCAGGCGCCGGCACCGACCACCACGCAGTGCCTCGGGGAGCTCACCGCTTACTGAATACCGTCCGGTGCCAACCCTTTTCCGCTACCCCGGAGATGTCACTCATGACGTGCTTGATGGTGAGGTACTCCTCGAACGAGTAATCGCTCATGTCCTTGCCGAAGCCCGAGGCACCCACACCGCCGTGCGGCATCTCGGAGATGATCGGGATGTGGTCGTTGATCCACACACAGCCGGCGTTGATCTCGCGTGAGGCCCGCTGCGCCCGGTAGACGTCGCGGGTCCATGCCGAGGCGGCCAGGCCGTAGTCCGTGTCGTTGGCCTGGCGCAGCGCGTCGTCGTCGTCACTGAAGGCACGGACCGTCAACACCGGACCGAAGATCTCGTCGCGGTACACCTCGGAGTTCTCGGCGACGTCGGCGATCAGCGTCGGCCGGTAGAACGAGCCCGGCAGGTCAGGAATCACGCCGCCCGTGACCACGCGGCCACCCTGTCCTGCGGCGCGCGCCACCATGCCCGCCACCTTGTCGCGGTGCGCCATCGAGATCAGCGGCCCCAGATCGGTGTCGGGATCGTGCGGATCACCGACCACCACCTTGCTCATCACCTCGGCCACGCCGGCGACGAAGTCGTCGTAGAGCGATTGCGCGACGATGGCCCGGGTGGCGGCGGTGCAGTCCTGCCCGGTGTTGATCAGCGCGCCCGCGACCGCGCCCTGGATCGCGGCGTCCAGATCAGCGTCGTCGAAGACCACGAACGGGGCCTTGCCGCCGAGTTCGAGCTGGGTGCGGTGGCCATGCACGGCGGCCGCTGCCATCACCTTGCGGCCGACGGGCGTCGACCCGGTGAAGGTGACCAGGTCCACGTCGCGGTGCCCGGCCAGGGCGGTGCCGACGTCGGCGCCGCCGCCGGTCACCACGTTGAACACGCCGTCGGGCAGTCCGGCGGCGCTGGCGAGCCCGGCCAGGGTGAGTGTGGTCAGCGGGGTGATCTCGGCAGGTTTGATGACGACGGAGCAGCCCGCGGCCAACGCGGGAAGCACCTTCCACACCGCCATCTGCAGCGGATAGTTCCACGGCGTGATGGTCGCGACGACGCCGATGGCCTCGCGGCGGATGCTCGACGTGTGATCGGGCGAGTACTCGCCGGTGGCCTTACCTTCCAGGTGGCGCGCCGCGCCGGCGAAGAAGTCGATGTTGTCGACACTGCCCGGCACGTCGAACTCGCGGGCGAGCCGCACGGGCTTGCCGGTCTGGCTGACTTCCTCGATGACCAGGTCGTCGGCGCGTTCGTCGGCCAGCTTCGCCAATTTGGCCAGCACGGCGGAACGTTCCGCGGGGGTTGCCGTCGACCACTCCGGCAACGCCGCCCGCGCCGAGGCGACGGCGATGTCCACGTCGGCCGGGGTGGCCATGGCGTACTCCGCGACCGCCTCACCGGTCGCCGGGTTGATGACGGTATGCGCCGGTCCACCGGTCGCCACTGCCGCACCATTGATCCAACTGCCCGCCACATTCACTGCCACGCTCATGGAGGCATACGGTATCGGATGGGCACACCAATCTCTACGGGATACCGCAGCGGGAAACCCCCCAAACAAGGGATTTCATCGAAATAGTTGCCCCAAACAACGAATTCCGTGCAGAATCGACAGTATGACCAACCCCGACGGTCACGAGCTGGCGCCCGCCCCCGTCCCGTTTCGTGTCAACCATTCTCGGCCGGGAGCCGTGTTCCAGCTCGATGAACTGTCAAAAGCAATCGTCGAGAAGCTCCAGCAGGACGGCCGCCGCTCCTACGCGGGGATCGGCAAAGCCGTCGGGCTGTCCGAGGCCGCCGTGCGTCAACGGGTGCAACGGATGGTCGACGCAGGCGTCATGCAGATCGTCGCGGTGACCGATCCGTTGCAGCTGGGCTTCGCCCGCCAGGCGATGATCGGCATCCGCTGCACCGGTGACACCACCAAGCTGGGCGAAAAACTGGCCGCCATGGATTCAGTCGACTACGTCGTACTGACCGCGGGATCGTTCGACATCATCGTCGAAGTGGTCTGCGAGGACGATGACAGCCTGCTCGAGCTACTCAACACACAGATCCGCTCATTGCCGGGAGTGATATCAACCGAAACCCTTGTCTACTTGAAACTCGTTAAACAGCAATACAATTGGGGTACACGATGACAATTACCGATACCACTGAGGCAACGGCGTCCGATCTCGGCGCCAAGGCCAACCGGCACCTGTGGGGCCACTTCGCCCGCCACGGGCAGGGCATCACGCCGCCGATCATCACCCGCGGCGAAGGTGCCTACATCTTCGACGACAAGGGCAAGCGCTACATCGACGGGCTCTCCGGGCTGTTCGTCGTTCAGGTCGGCCACGGCCGCAAGGAACTTGCCGAGGCGGCGGCCAAGCAGGCCGAGACGCTGTCCTTCTTCCCGCTGTGGTCCTACGCCACCCCGCCTGCCATCGAACTGGCCGAGCGGGTCGCCGGTTACGCCCCGGGCGATCTCAACCGGGTCTTTTTCACGACCGGTGGCGGCGAGGCCGTCGAGAGCGCCTGGAAACTGGCCAAGCAGTACTTCAAGCTGACCGGAAAACCCGGTAAGCACAAGGTGGTTTCGCGTTCGATCGCCTACCACGGCACACCGCAGGGCGCGCTGGCGATCACCGGCATCCCGGCGTTCAAGGCACCTTTCGAGCCGTTGACCCCGGGCGGTTTCCGCGCACCGAACACCAACTTCTACCGGGCACCTGCCGAATATGCCCATGACGAAAAGGCTTTCGGCCGCTACTGCGCCGACCGCATCGCCGAGGCCATCGAATTCGAGGGCCCCGAAACCGTCGCCGCGGTGTTCCTCGAGCCGGTGCAGAACGCGGGTGGCTGCTTCCCGCCGCCGCCCGGATACTTCGAACGCGTCCGCGAGATCTGCGACCGCTACGACGTGCTACTGGTCTCCGACGAGGTGATCTGCGCGTACGGCCGGATCGGTTCGATGTTCGCGTGCAACGACTTCGGCTACGTACCGGACATCATCACCAGCGCCAAGGGCCTGACGTCGGGATACTCGCCGCTGGGGGCGATGGTCGCCAGCGACCGGCTGTTCGAGCCGTTCGACGATGGCAAGACGGTCTTCGGTCACGGCTACACCTTTGGCGGGCACCCGGTTTCGTCGGCCGTCGCGCTGGCCAACCTCGACATCTTCGAACGCGAGAAGATCAACGAGCACGTCAAGGAGCTGGCACCGGCGTTCCGGGCCACCCTGGAGAAGCTCTACGATCTGCCGATCGTCGGCGACGTGCGTGGTGAAGGCTTCTTCTACGGCATCGAGCTGGTCAAGGACAAGACCACGAAGGAGACGTTCAACGACGAGGAGAGCGAGCGGCTGCTGCGCGGGTTCCTCACCCCGGCTCTGTGGGATGCCGGACTGTACTGCCGTGCCGACGACCGTGGCGACCCAGTGATCCAGCTGGCCCCGCCGCTGATCAGTGGGCAGGCCGAGTTCGATGCGATCTACGAGATCCTGCACCGCGTGCTCAGCGAGGCGGGCAATCTGCTGTAGCGTTCGACGACACAGCGGCCGGGCGGGAAACCGCCCGGCCGTTTGTCGTTCACGGGAGCGGTCCGCGAGCGTACGGTCGGTTTGTGCCGCGCAAGCCACCGATCGATCCGGTTCGCTGGACCCCGCCGCCCGTCGGCGCGCTCCCCGACTTCCCGCCCGCCGAGTTGACGATCGTGCCGACGCCCGGCGACGGCCCCGAGGACGTCGTCGTCGACGCCTCAGGGCAGCTGTGGACCGGTTTGGTCGACGGCCGCATCGTGCGCGTCACTCCCGACGGAGCCACGACGGTGGTCGCCGATACCGGCGGGCGTCCACTCGGCATGCATGTGGCGCGCGACGGCCGGGTGCTGATCTGTGACAGCCACCGTGGCCTACTGGCGTTGGACCCGACGACGGGCACGTTGACGACACTGGTGGAATCCGTCAACGGCCGACCTGATGGCCGCAGCTCCGCGGGCTCCGTGCGGCGCCCCCTGACGTTTTGCTCGAATGTCACCGAAACATCGGACGGCACAATCTATTTCACTGAGTCGACCAGCCGTTTCCACTTCGAGTACTACCAGGGCGCGATCATGGAGGCCCGCGGCGCGGGCAGCCTGTTCCGGCTGGCACCGGACGGTACTGTCACCACGCTGGTCGAGGGACTCTATTTCGCCAACGGGGTGACCCCTACCGCCGACGAATCGGCGCTGGTATTCGCCGAAACGCAAGGCCGGCGGCTGTCCAAATACTGGCTGAGCGGGCCGGCGGCCGGGACCGTGACACCACTTGCCGAGCATCTGCCCGGCATGCCGGACAACATCTCCACCGCGCCCGATGGCCGGATCTGGGTCGCGCTCGTCAGCCCGATCATTCCCGCGGCCGAGCGGTTGGCCCCGCTGTCACCCGTGCTGCGCAAAGTGTTGTGGCGACTGCCCGACGCGCTGCTGCCCAAGATCAAGCCCGAGGTGTGGGTGGTGGCGTTCGATGCCGAATCCGGTGCGGCCGTCGCGGGCATCCGCACTCAGAACCCGGCGTTCGGGACCGTCACGGGCGTCGTCGAGACGGGCGGCAAGCTGTGGATGTCAACCATCGCATTCCCCGCTCTGGCTAATACCCAGCTTTAACACGAGTCACATACGTCACAGCGTGGCTCCCCGGAATCGGAGCCCGGATCGCCTAACCTTCGGACACGATGGCGACCTTGCGGAGTATCTCGACGCGCGCGTTGATGCGCGGATCTTCCGTGCTTGCGGCGTTGACGATGCTCGCGGCACCGGCTGTGGTGATCGCGCCGACGGCAACGGCCGACCCGGTCGCGGCACCGGCCCCGGCACCGCCGCCGCCGGATTGCCCGTTCAAGGTGACGACGCCGCCCGCGGTGGACTCGTCAGAGGTCCCCAAGGCGGGCGATCCACCGCTCCCCCTGCCGGTGCCCACGAAAACCATCGGGGGCGAAGCACTCTCGGGGTGCGGCATCATCACCGCACCTGACACCCCGCCGGTGCCCAACGACATCTCCGCCGACGCCTGGGTGGTCGCCGACCTCGACAGCGGCGACATCATCGCCGCGCGTGATCCGCACGCCCGGCACCGGCCCGCGAGCATCATCAAGGTGCTCGTCGCCACCGCCGCGCTCAATGAACTGAATCTCAACAAGCGCGTCCAGGGCACCCAGGACGATGCCAACGCCGAGGGCACCCGCGTCGGCGTCGGACCGGGTGGCGTGTATTCCATCAACGACCTGCTGCACGGCCTGCTCATGCACTCGGGCAACGACGCCGCCCACGCGCTGGCCATGCAACTCGGCGGCATGGACACGGCACTGCAGAAGATCAATGTCTTGGCGGGCAAGCTGGGTGGCCGCGACACCCGGGCGGCCACGCCGTCCGGGCTGGACGGCCCCGGCATGAGCACGTCGGCATACGACATCGGACTGTTCTACCGCTACGCGTGGCAGAACCCGGTGTTCGCCGACATCGTCGCCACCAAGACTTTCGATTTCCCTGGGCGCGACGGTAATCCGACGTATCCGATCGAGAACGACAACAAACTGCTGGACAACTACCCTGGCGCACTCGGCGGCAAGACCGGCTACACCGACGACGCCGGGCAGACCTTCGTCGGCGCAGCCAATCGCGACGGACGTCGCCTGGTCGCGATCCTGATGCACGGCACGCGGCTACCGATCGCCCCGTGGGAACAGGCCGCCCATCTGCTCGACTACGGTTTCGCCACCCCGAAGGGAACCAAGATCGGCACGCTGGTGGATCCCGACCCGTCGCTGACGGCACCCAAGCAACCCGATGCGCCCTCGGCAGCGGAAGCGGCCGCGGTCCTGCCCGCGGCCGACGCGCTTCCGGTGCGGGTGGGCGTGGCGATCGTCGGGGGCATCATCGTGTTGCTGCTCATCATGGGTGCCCGGTCGCTGAATCGCCGCCCGCAGCTTTAGCCGTTCTGCTTGATGAAGCCGAGCGCTTGTTCGGCAACGTCGCGCCAGCCGCTGTCGATCACCAATGAGTGTCCACGGCCGGGGATCTCGACGATCTCGGTGACGTTGGGGTTCTTCTTGTTCCGCTTGTAGGAAGCGTTGGCGATGGCCCACGGGACCGTGTTGTCTTTCTCGCCGGAGATGACCAGCAGCGGGCCACGCTGTGGGTTCTTGGTATTGACCTTCGTCTGCGATCCGGGGTTGAAATTCGCGACCGCGGCCTGGAACAGCGGCGCCCCCGAGCCGGCCACGGAGTACTCGTCGTAGAGCCGGTTCGACTCGTCCTCGGACACGGCGTTGCCGAACGCGAACCGGAACTGCTTGCGGGTCAAGGCGATCGCGCGGCCGTAGTTGAGCGGATTGCCGAGGACCGGGAAGGCGGCCCGCAGCGCCGACAGCGGCAGCGGCAGCACCCCGCGGAACGGCGCAGGGTCGATGGCGACCGACACCGCCGCCAGCCCCATACCGGCGAGCTTCTGGGTGATCAGCCCGCCGAACGAGTGCCCGATCACGATGGGCTTGCGGTCGAGGGCGCGGATCACCTCGGCGTAGTGCTCGGTGATGGCGCCGACTGTCTTGTGCGCGAAAACCGAAGGGTCACGACGGGCGTCCGCAACCGTCGCCGGGTCGTCCGGCCAGCCCGGAGCCAGGGTGACGAAGCCCTGCTCCTCGAACAGTGCGCGCCAGTTGTCCCAGCTCGTCGGCAGCAGCCAGAGACCGTGGACGAAGACGACGGGCTGCGCGGACGAGCTGTTCGCGCGGTCGATCTCGGCCTGTTCACGGGCGGTGATGGTGGTGGTCATGGCAATCTCCTGTCAGTAGAAAGAACGGTCGTTCTGCGGGCTGTAACCAGGGCGCCTCCCGATCTGTTCCCATTTCGAAGAAAGAACGTTCTGCCTACCCGGCGTACGGTCGAGGTATGGACTCGTCGACCCCCGTCTCGCAGGCCCGCGAACGCCTCCTGCGCACCGCCGCGGAGCTCTTCTACCGGGAGGGCATCCACTCGGTCGGCGTGGACCGCATCCTCGCCGAGGCAGGAGTGACGCGCGCGACCATGTACCGGCACTTCGCGGGCAAGGAAGGTCTCGTCGAGGCCTATCTCGCGCTGGAGGACGCGACGATCCGCGGCTACTTCTCCGACGCCGAGACGCACGCCGGCCCCGACGACGACATGCTCGAGCTCGTGATCGACGGGATCGCCGAAGACATCGCGCGCTACCACACCCGCGGATGCCCGTTCATCAACGCCGCCGCCGAATACCCCGATCCCGACAGCAAGGTCCGCAAGCTCATCGCGTCGCACCGCAGCTGGTTTCGCGGCGCCCTGGAGGAGGCCGCGGCCGGCCGCGATCACCCAGCCGAGATCGCTGCATCGCTGGTGTTGCTGCGTGACGCCGCGCTCGTCGGCGGATACCTCGACGGGATCGGCAACACTCAGCGCGCGTTCACCCGCGCAGCCCGCCAGATCGCCGGGATCCCCGCCGAGACCCCTCCTGCCGAGCAGACGTGAACTTCCCCATTTTTGTCTGAAATTGGGGGAGTTCACGTCTGCTCGCCGAGGGAAAAAGTTGGCGAGGCTTGCCAGATTCTGACCGATCGGTCTAATCTCAGACCATGCGGTCTGACCGTTCGCAGACGTTCACCGAACAGGCTCGGCGCCGGCAGATCGTCGACGCGGCCATCGAGGTGATCGCGGCGTCCGGCTACGCCCAGGCATCGCTCGCGCGCATCGCCGCCCACATCGGTGTCGCGAAAAGTGTTGTCCTCTACCACTTTACCACCAAGGCCGAGATAATCGAGGCGGTGTTCGTCGACATCTTCGAACGTGGCGCCGCGGTCATCGTCCCCGCCGTCAACGCAGAGACCACCGCCTCGGTCCGGCTGACGGCCTATATCCGGGCCAACATCGCATTCGTCGCCGCCAACAGGTCCACTGCCGTGGCGATGCTGGAGCTGATGGCCGGGTACCGGGACCCGGACGGGCTGCGTCTCGATCAGGCGGCGGCCAAATCGGTGCAGGAGCACCCGCCGACCGGCGATCTGGCCGCCCTCGACCCGCAGACGATCTTCGCGCAAGGCCTGCGCGACGGCGAATTCCGTGAACTGTCACCGCAGTTCATGACGAACATCCTGCGCGGCGCGCTGGACAGCGCCGCCGCCGAATACGCCAGAGACCCCACCTACGACGTGGTGGGCCATGGCGAGGAACTGGTCGCGATTTTCCGACGCGCAACCACATGACGAGCGGAGGGGCACCATGGCAAGCGACGCACTGATGGGAAACGCACTGCTGGCGGGCGCGATCGTGCTGGCCGGCGGGGCGATCGGAGCGGGGATCGGCGACGGGCTGGCCGGCTCACAGTTCATCGCCGGGGTGGCTCGCCAGCCCGATGCTCAATCACGGTTGTTCACACCGTTTCTCATCACCGTCGGCCTCGTCGAGGCCACGTTCTTCATCAACATCGCCTTCATGGCGCTGTTCGTCTTCGCCACGCCGGGCGGGTAGATGGCGACCATCGGCGTCATCGCCATCGGCAGCCGTGGTGACGTCGCGCCGCTGACCGGCGTGGGGATCCGCTTGCGGCAGGCGGGGCATCGGGTCGTCGTGGTCAGCTACCCGTTGTTCGGTGACCTGATCACGGGTTGCGGCCTGGAATTCCGGTCGATCGACGCGGACGACGACAGTGCCGCCGATCTGGCCGATGTGTCACCTGCCGACGCCGTGCGGGGTCTGGCCGCGTTCCTCTCCCCCGGTGGCATGCGGAAACTGGGCGATCGGGTGCTGACTGCGCTGCGCGACGAGCAGGTGGATCTGTTGATGCTGTCGCCGTTCGCCGAGTTGGTCGGCCATCCACTCGCCGAGGCTCTCGGTGTGGCCAGCGTCGGACTTCGGTTGCAGCCGTTGTCTTCCACCGCCGACTACCCGCCGGCCGTGCTGGGATCGTGGTCGGCGGGTGGGCGCGGCAACCGTGCGGCCGCGCGATGGGGCGAGCGTCTGATCGACGGTATGTACCGCGGGACTGTCAACGGGTTTCGCACGGAATTGGGCCTACGGCGGGAGTCCACCCGACGGCTGCGGTACGCACGCACCGCATCGCGCTGGCCCATCCTGTACGGGTACTCCCCCACGGTGCTTCCACGGCCTACCGACTGGCGGCCGGGCATCGAGGTGGTCGGCTATTGGTGGCCGCCCCGGCCCGCCGGTTGGGAGCCGCCGGCCGAGCTGGTGCGGTTTCTCGACGACGGCCCCGCACCCGTGGTGGTCAGCTTCGGCAGCACGGTAACCAGTGTCGCGGCGGCCGAACGGGTTTCGCTTCTGGTGCGCGACTCCCTGCGTGCCGCCGGGGCCCGCGGCGTGATCCAGTCCGGCTGGGCCGGGCTGACCGCATCGGGGCCTGACGTGATCGGCGTGGGTGAAGTGCCGCACGACTGGTTGTTCGCCCGGTCAGCCGCGGTGGTCCACCACTGCGGGGCGGGCACGGCGGCGGCCGGACTCCGTGCGGGCGTGCCCGCGATCGCGGTGCCGAACCAGGCCGATCAACCGTTCTGGGCCCGACGGCTCAACACTCTCGGCGTCGCCCCGGCCGCGATCCCGCACCGTCGGCTGACCGCGGAAAATCTCGCGGAAGCCATCCGGATAACCTTGTCCGACAGCAGGTTCCGGGACAACGCCGCCGAGCTGAAAGCCCGCATCGACGCCGAAGACGGGGCCGGCCGGGTGCTCACCGTCGTCGAGGAGTTGCTCGCCTGACACTGCCGAGCAGACAGGTAGGTGCGTGAAACGCGGCGTGTCGGGGTGCCTCCGCGTCTGCTCGCGGAAAGAAAACACAGTCAGGCGCGGGCGACGAAGCGGAACCGGTCGCCGCGATACACCGATCTGGTCCATTCGACGACGCGTCCGGTTTTGTCCCGGCTGGTGCGGTGGACCAGCAGCAGCGGCTGCCCGGTCGCGATCCGCAGGAGCTCCGCCTGGTCCGGATTGGCCAGCGCGGTCTCGACGGTGTCCTCCACCGAGTGCACACCGCGGTCGTAGCAATCCCGCAGCGCCGCGTACAGCGAGCCGGTTTCGGCCAACCGCGCCTCAAGCCGCGGCAGCGCGCCCGGCAGGTGCGCCTCCTCGATGGCCAACGGCTCACCGTCGACCTCACGCAGCCGCGTCAGCAGATGGATCCGCTCGCCCGGCGCGATCTCCAGATGCTCCGCGACAGCGGGTTCGGCACGCACCTGCTCCAGCCCGAGGATTTGTGAAGTCGGTTGCATCCCTTCGGCTTTCAGATCGTCGGTGAGTGACGACAGCTGCCGGACGTGGACCACCTTGGGTGGCGCGACGAAGTTGCCGCTGCCCTGGGTACGGCGCAGGACGCCCTCCCCCGCCAGCTCCGCCAGAGCCTTGCGCAGCGTGGTGCGCGACGTGCCGAGCTGTTCGGCGAGCTGACGCTCCGGAGGCAGCGACGCGCCGCGGTCGAGTCCTGCGATGAGGTCGGCGAGCGCGAGCTTGACCTGGAAATACCGCGGCGGGGCAGGTTCGGCCATACCAGTTTTCCCTTACCTCTTGACGGACGAAATTGGTGTATGCCAATGTTACCTCCATCATATTGGCGTATACCAATTCGACCCCGTCACATTCATCCGAGAGGAACCGCCCGTGGGCACTACAGAAACTCGAAAAACCCCGCGGCTCGCGGTGCTGGTGGGGATCGCCGCCGCCAGCGTCGGCGTCATCTACGGCTACGACCTGTCCAACATCGCCGGTGCCATGCTGTTCATCCCCAAGGAGTTCGACCTCGACACCGCGGGCGTGCAGTGGATCACCACCATGGTGGTGATCGGTGAGATCGTCGGCGCGATCATCGGCGGGTGGCTGGCCAACCGGATCGGCCGCAAGAAGTCCGTGGTGCTGGTGGCGGTCACCTACGCGGTGTTCGCGTTGATGTGCGCGCTGTCGGTATCGGTGCCGATGCTCATGGTCGCGCGGCTGCTGCTGGGCCTCACCATCGGCGTCTCGGTCGTGGTGGTGCCGGTGTTCGTCGCCGAGTCGTCACCCGCCGACATCCGCGGGTCCCTGCTGGTCGCCTACCAGGTGGCGACCGTGGTCGGCATCATCATCGGCTACCTGGCCGCCTACGCGCTGGCCGCATCAGGTGGTTGGCGCTGGATGCTGGGCCTGGCCGCCGTGCCTGCCGTCGTCGTCGCCCTCATCCTGATGCGCATGCCCGACACCGCCCGCTGGTACTTGCTCAAAGGCCGCACCGAGGACGCTCGCCGCACGCTGCAGATGGTCGAACCCGCCGCCGACGTCGACGCCGAACTGGCCGAGATCAGCAGGGCACTGCACGAAGAACGCGGAGGGGCGTTCCGCGAGATGCTGCGCCCGCCCTACCTGCGGGCCACTGTGTTCGTCGTCGTACTCGGGTTCTTCATCCAGATCACCGGCATCAACGCCATCGTCTACTACAGCCCGAAACTCTTCGAAGCCATGGGTTTTCACGGAAACTTCGCGCTGCTGATCCTGCCCGCCCTGGTCCAGGTCGCGGCCCTGCTCGCGGTGTTCGTATCGCTGGTGCTCGTCGACCGGGTGGGCCGCCGCCCGGTCCTGCTCGGTGGCATCGCCATGATGGTGCTGGCCAACGCCCTGCTGATCGGTGTCTTCGTCGCCGGCGAGAACTTCGGCGGGGCATTGACGGCGCTCGGCTTCATCGGGGTGCTGCTGTTCACCGTCGGCTTCACGTTCGGCTTCGGTGCGCTGGTCTGGGTGTACGCGGGCGAGAGCTTCCCGTCGCGGCTGCGTTCGATGGGCTCCAGCGCGATGCTCACCTCCGACCTCGTGGCCAACGCGATCGTCGCAGGCTTCTTCCTGACCATGCTGCAGACTCTCGGCGGATCCGGCACGTTCATGGTGTTCGGCGCCCTGGCCCTGCTGGCCTTCGCCTTCGTCTACAAGTTCGCGCCGGAGACCAAGGGCCGCCAGCTGGAGGACATCCGGCACTTCTGGGAGAACGGCGGCCAGTGGCCTGTCGCGGCCACCAATGGCGCCGAGGCCGAGACGACCGGACGATGAGCCCCGCGGCGGTCCTCGGCCTGGACATCGGCGGATCCAAGACCCAGGCCCTGCGGGTGGAGAATGGCACCGTGGTCGCCGAGGCCCTGGCCGGGAGCGCAAACATCTCGTCGGTGGGTGTCGAAGAAGCCGGCAGGCAACTCGACGTCATCCTCGACCAGTTGGGCACCAACGACGTCAAGGCAGTCTGTGCGGGTGCGGCGGGCGTCGAAACCCCCGACGGCGAGGCCCGGCTGCGCGATCTGCTGGCTCGACGGCTGCCCTGCGCCCGCATCCGCGTGGTGCACGACAGCCAGCTGATCCTGGCCGCCGCAGGCGTCATGGACGGCATCGCCGTCATCTCCGGCACGGGCTCGGTGGCCTGGGGGCGCCGCGGCGACCAGCAGAGCCGGGCGGGCGGCTGGGGCTACCTCCTCGGCGACGAGGGCAGCGGCTACTGGGTGGCCCGGGAAGCGCTGCGGCGCAGCCTGATCCGTGCCGACCGGGGCGAACCCGCAGACCGGCTCGGCCAGCAGCTGGCCGCCGACTGCGGCCTGCAACTGCCCGAACAACTGCTCGACCATTTCTACGCCCAGCCGGACCGGCGATATTGGGCCGGACGCGCCCGCGTGGTGTTCGAGCTGGCCCGCGATGGCGACCCGGTGAGCCTCGATATCGTCGACGCCGCCGCCGCGGCGCTGGCCGAACTCGCGGTGGCGGTCGGCACGCGGCTCGGTTCACCCGGCCCGGTCGTGCTGGCCGGCGGCCTGGCCGTGCATCAGCCCGCACTGCAGAAGGCCGTGCGCACCCGATTGACCGAACAGCAGTTCACCGACGTCCGGGTACTGGCCGTCGACCCGGTACGGGGTGCGGTGGAATTGGCCCAACGACTACTACTGACATGTGATCCCGAGAAGGAGAAGAAGTGAGCAACCTCGAAGCCAGCCCCGTGAACGCCCCCGGCCACCTGATGGCCGCCGAGATCGCCGAACAACCGCAGGTGTGGCGCCGTCTGCTCACCGAAGGGCTCGACCCCATCCGGGCCGCTGCCGACCAGATCACCAAGGCCGCACCACGTTTCGCGCAGCTGGTGGCCCGCGGCACCAGCGACCATGCCGCGTTGTACGCCAAGTACCTGATCGAGATCAAACACGGTCTGCCCGCCGGGTTGGTGTCGCCGTCGACCGTCACGGTCTACGGCGCTCAGCCCGACCTGCGCGACGTGCTCTACATCGCGGTCAGCCAGTCCGGCGGTTCGCCCGATCTGGTGCGCTCGGTGGAGGTTGCCCGGGCTCAGGGGGCCTTGACGGTGGCAGTGACCAACAACGCCGAGTCCGACTTGGCCGCGGCCGCCGAGCTCCACATCGACGTGCTCGCCGGTTCGGAACGCTCGGTGGCGGCGACCAAGTCCTACACCGCCGAGCTGCTGGCCTTGCGCTTGCTGCTCACCGGCGGTGACGGGCGCGGTGCGGAGGCGCTGCCGGAACTCGGTGAGGCCGTGCTGGCCGCCGGCGAGCAGGTCCGCGACGTCGCGCAACGCTACCGCTTCGCCCAGCGGCTCATCACCACCGCGCGCGGCTACTCCTACCCCACCGCCCGGGAAGCCGCACTCAAACTGATGGAGACGTCGTACCTTTCGGCGCAGGCATTCTCGGGTGCCGACCTGCTCCACGGCCCGCTGGCCACCGTCGACCCACAGGTGCCGGTCCTGGCCATCGTGCCCGACGGCGCAGGCGGCCAGGCCATGCTGCCGGTGCTGGAGCGGTTGGCCGAGCGGCACGCCGACGTGTTCGGCGTGGGCGCACCTGCGGCACTGGGCGGGCTCGCCGGCGGCATCGCCTTGCCCGCGGGAGTGCCCGACGAGCTGTCCCCGCTGCTGGAAATCCTTCCGCTGCAACAACTTGCGTTGCATCTGGCGCTGGCCCGCGGCGGTGACCCGGACCAGCCGCGCGGGCTGCGCAAAGTCACGGAGACCCTGTGACACTGATCGCGGCGGGCACCGTAGTGACCGCCGACGGAGTGCACCGGCCCGGCTGGATCGAGACGGGCTCGGATCGCATCACCGGCTGCGGCGCCGGCGCTCCCCCACGGCCCGCCGATGTCGACTACCCGGATGCGGTCATCGTGCCCGGATTCGTCGACATCCATGTGCACGGCGGTGGCGGTGCCTCCTACACCGACGGCGTTGCCGACGAAATCGTCCGTGCGGCAACGTTTCACCGCAGCCATGGCACCACAACCACGCTGGCCAGTCTGGTCACCGCGTCGCCGACCGACCTGCTGCGCGAGGTCTCCGCACTCACCGAAGCCACGGCTGCGGGTGTGGTGGCAGGCATCCATCTGGAAGGGCCGTGGCTGAGCTCGGCACGCTGTGGCGCCCACGACGCCACGCAGCTGCGCGATCCGGATCCCACGGAGATCAAGGCCCTGCTGGCCGCGGCCGACGGTGCCGTACGCATGGTCACCATCGCACCCGAACTGCCCGGCGGCGACGACGCGATCCGGCTGCTGGCCGACGCCGGAGTCGTTGTCGCGGTTGGGCATACCGATGCCAGCTATCAGCAGGCCCACCGGGCGGTAGAACTGGGGGCCACCGTCGGCACGCATCTGTTCAACGCGATGCGCCCGCTACACCACCGCGATCCCGGCCCTGCCATGGCGCTGTTGGAGGACCCCCGGGTTACCGTGGAGTTGATCGCCGACGGTGTGCACGTGCATCGCGCGCTTTTGCGCCACGTCGTCGAGTTCGCGGGCGCCGAGCGGGTCGCACTGATCACCGACGCCATGGCCGCGGCCGGGCTGGCCGACGGGTCGTTTCGGCTCGGCACCCTCGACGTCGACGTCGCCGACCATGTCGCGCGAGTGCGTGGCATGTCGACCATCGCAGGCAGTACGGCGACGATGGACCGGATATTCCGCGCCGCCGTTGACTTTTCGACGTCCGATGACGCGCTGGCCGCCGCGGTACGGATGACGGCGACCACACCGGCCCGCACCCTGGGGTTCATGGACGTCGGCAGCATCTCACCAGGTCTGCGCGCCGATCTCGTGGTGCTCGACGCGGACCTTGCCGTGCGCGCCGTGATGGCGAGCGGTCAGTGGCTGGAAGAACCGGTCAGCCTCGACTCATCAGGGCTGTGATGGTCTCTGCGGCGGTCAGGGCCCGGGTCACCATGCCGACCCCCTCACCGGCGTTCACCGGTGTGGCCCGGCCTGCGGCGTCCACCAGCACACGTTCGGGAATGCTTGAAGGCCAGCCATATCCGGAGGCGATGTCGAATTCGGAGGTCAGTGTCGTCGATCCCGCGTCGGCGGCGAGCAACGCGTCTCGCGCGGCATCCGGCGTGATCGCCTCGACGCAGGTGGAGAACGCGGTGCCCACCCACGCCGCGGCGGCGCCGGCCGCCAGTACCGCGGCCACGCCGCGCGCCGAGGCGATGCCACCGGCGGCGAGGACCGGAACCTCGACCGTGTCGAGCACCTCGGTGAGCAGAGGCAGGGTGCCGACGAGCGGCTTACCGTGCCCGCCACCCTCGGCACCGCGGGCCACCAGCACATCCACTCCGGCGTCCACGGCGCGCCGCGCCGCGTCGACCGTCGCAACCTGCGTCGTCACCCGCACCCCGGCGTCGTGGGCCCGCCGCACCCATGCCCAGTCCTCACCGAAGCTCACGCTGAGCAGCGCGGGCCGAGCGGCCAGCGCCTCGTCGAGCAGCGCCGGCTGATTGCTCATCACCCAGTGCACGAGGCCGATGCCGAACGGTCGGTCGAGGGGTCCGAGGGCCGCGAGTTCGCGCTTCAACAACTCGGCCGTGGCGGCGCTGCCCATGCCGATCATGCCGAGTCCACCGGCCCGGGACACGGCCGCCGCCAGCCGACCACCGGCCGCACCGCCCATGGGCGCGTTGACAATTGGCGCATCTAGGCCCATCTCGCGCGCCCAGCCGGTAACCATGCTCACACCGGGCGATGCTACACTCGGGCCTGCCAGGATCTGGCACCGGACGAGGGTGGCACCGTACCCGGACAGCGACAAGACGGGCCTTGGAGGTCAGTCATGGCTTGGTGGATTCTGGTTCTTTCCGGTGTGCTGGAAGCGGTGTGGGCCACCGCGTTGAGCAAGTCCGCGGGTTTCACCCGCCTGGTCCCGTCGCTGATCTTCATCGTTGCGTTGGCGCTGTCGATGGGTGGTCTGGCCATCGCGATGCGAACCCTGCCCCCGGGTACCAGCTACGCGGTATGGGTCGGCATCGGAGCCGTGCTTACGATCGCGTTCGCGATGATGACCGGGGCCGAATCCGCGTCGGTGGTCAAAGTGCTGTTGATGCTGGGCGTCGTCGGCTGCATCATCGGGCTCAAGACCATCAGCTGAAGCCACACAGAACGTGACCGGCGAGGATGTGGCGATCGGCGTGTACCTCACACTGCCTGTCGCGGCGTGGGCCCAGACCGGCGACTAACCGCCTCGCCGAAAACGCACCGGCAAGCCGCCGGCGGCGGCAGGATCCGGATATGAGTTCCGACGCACGTGTACAGCAATTCAAGGAACGCCGCGACCGGATCGCCGACGAGTACCTCAAACCCTCCGGCGCCCGCCCGCCGTCGTCGGCACGGGGTCTTCATCACACCGCGCTGGTCAGTGGCGATGTGGAGCGCACCGTCCGGTTCTATCAGGGCCTGCTGGAGTTCCCGCTGACCGAGATCATCGAGAACCGCGACTATCCGGGCTCGACGCATTTCTTCTTCGACATCGGCAACGGAAACCTGCTGGCGTTCTTCGATTTTCCGGGTCTCGACGTCAGCCCGTACCAAGAGGTGCTCGGCGGCCTGCACCACATCGCGATCAGTGTCGAACCCGAGCGCTGGCAGCATCTGCGCGACAAGCTCACCGCCGCAGGCGTGGACCTCGCCGAACACAGCGAGGTGTCCCTGTACTTCCGCGACCCTGACGGCGCGCGCATCGAACTCATCGCCGACCCGCTGGGCGAGATGTACGGGTCGAAGGTGCTCTGAGGCCCGCTAGCGCCGCAGCAGGCGCGAAATACCCAGGGCGCCAATCGCACCGGCTACCGCGGCGGCGATCAGACCGGAGGCACCCGGCCCCTCGTTGATCTGCACCCGCGTGGTGATCTGCGCAGGGTCGGGCGGCGGTACGGGTTGTTCGGCCAGGCTCTCCGCCGACGTCGCGGCCCACGCCGTGGCGAACAGGATCAGCCGTGCAGTGACATACGCGAACACCATGAGGCCCACCACGGGGCCGAAGGTCGCCCCCGCGGGGCCACGGGTGACCGATTGCAGGTAGATCGACGCCACCTGCTTGAACAGCTCGAACCCGACGGCGGCCAGCAGCCCGGCCCGCAGAGCGCTGCGGAAGTGCACGGACTCGCGTGGCAACCGGGCGATGATCAAACTGAACAGCATCCACGAGATCAGCACCGAAACCAGGATGGACGCCACCCGCAGGCCGCCGCCGAGGGCCGCGAAGTCATGTAAACCTATCCACCGCAACACTTTCCGCATCAACTCTGGGTCGCCCAGTGCGGTGAGCGCGATGGTGAGCACCATCGCCAGAAACGCCGAGACCAGGGCCACCAGGTCCGACAGCTTGGTGCCGACGAAACTGGCATCGTTCTTGTGCTGCAGCCACATCTGGCTCAACGCCTCGCGCAGGTTGGCCATCCAGCCGAGCCCCGCCCAGGCTGCGGTGGCCAGACCGATCACGCCGACGGTGCCGCGGGATGCGATCGCGGAGTCCATCAGGGTGACCAACTGATGGCCGAGGTCACCGGAGACCACCGACCGGATCCGGTTCTCGATGTCGGCGAGCAGGTCGGGCTTGCTGGCCAACACGAAGCCGCCGAGCGCGAACCCGACCATCAGCAGAGGGAACAGCGAGAAGATGGTGAAGTAGGTGATCCCGGCGGCGTAGAAGTTGCCGTTGCAGTCGTTATAGCGATCCTGGGCCCGCATCACCCGGTCGAACCACGGAAATCGAGTCCGCAGCCGGTCAAGGAATCCCGGTTTCTCCTGCTCGTTCACGCACCACCCTCCCCCGGGCGCCTACGACGTTTGCTGAAGAAACCCTATCGCGTCGTAAACCCGGGCGAGGGTCTTGCCGGCAACCTCTCGGGCCCGCTCGGCGCCTGCCGCCAGCACCGAGTTCAGTTCGGCGGGGTCGGCCAGGAGCTCATCGACCCTGGTCTTGATCGGTGCGACGAACTCGACGACCACCTCGGCCGTGTCCTTCTTCAGATCGCCATATCCACGGCCGGCGTAATCCTGCACCAGCGTGTCGACCGCGGTCCCGGTGATCGCCGACTGGATGGTCAGCAGATTCGAGATGCCCGGCTTGTTCTCGGGGTCGAAGCGGATCTCACGCTCACTGTCGGTGACCGCCGAGCGGATCTTCTTGGCCGTGGCCTTGGGATCGTCGAGCAGGCTGATCAGGCCCGCGTCGGTGGCCGCCGACTTGCTCATCTTGGCGGTCGGATCCTGCAGGTCGTAGATCTTGGCGGTGGCCTTGGGAATCATCGCCTCGGGCACCACGAAGGTGCCCGGGAACTGACCGTTGAGCCGTTGTGCGAGGTCGCGCGCCAGTTCCAGGTGCTGGCGCTGGTCCTCACCGACCGGGACCAGGTCGGTGTCGTAGAGCAGGATGTCGGCAGCCATCAACACCGGGTACGTGAACAGCCCGACCGTCGCCGCGTCCGTGCCCTGCTTCTGCGACTTGTCCTTGAACTGCGTCATCCGCGAGGCCTGCCCGAAGCCCGTGAAGCAGCCCAGCACCCAGGCCAACTGGCTGTGTTCGGCCACGTGGCTCTGCACGAACACCGTGCTGCGGGCCGGGTCGATGCCGAGGGCCAGGTACTGCGCCGCGGTGACCAGGGTGCGCCGGCGCAGCGTCGCGGGGTCCTGCGGGACCGTGATGGCGTGTTGATCGACGACGCAGAAGAACGCGTCGTAACCGTCCTGCAGCTGAGCCCAGTGGGTGACCGCGCCCAACGCGTTGCCCAGGTGCAGGGAGTCGGAGGTGGGTTGGGCGCCGGAGAACACGACGCGTTTGCTTCCGCTAGTCATGATGGCGTCGATTTTCGCACTGCCGTCATCCGGTTTATTCACCGGTCAGCTGACGCAGCACACGCAGGAACACCTCGCGGTCGGCCGCGGCGAGTCTTCCCAGCCAACGCTCCTCACCGATCTGGATCTCGGCCTGCGCGGCGTCCTTGACGGCCCGGCCGGCGTCGGTGATGGCCAGCAACCGCACCCGGCGGTCCTCGGGATCCGGCCCGCGTTCGATGTACCCCTGCTGCTGCAGTTCGTCGAGGGTTCCGATGATGCGCGTCTTGTCCGCGCCGATGGCCTCGGCCAGGGCGGCCTGCGTGCGCACGGGCGCGTGGTCCAGTGCGAGCAGCACGACGTAGCCCCACATGCTCAGCCCGTGCGCGGTCAACACGGGCAGCTCCGCGGCAGCCAGTTCGCGCAGCAACGGGGCCAGCATCGCCGCCAGGTCAGGACGCTTCGCCACCGCGCCATCGTAGGCATTGTCAATTCATATGCTGCCGCTTATCGTATGCACATGCCTACTATCAACGCCGATGTCCGTCCCCACCACCGCCTCGCCGTGCTGCACTCCGTCGACGTCGTCAACACCGTCACGCGCGCAGACCTGGACCGGGCCACCCCGTGTGCGGGCTGGAACCTGGGAACCCTGCTCGACCACATGACGGTGCAGCACCGGGGCTTCGCGGCCGCCGCCCGCGGCAACGGCGCCGACACCGAACTCTGGCGACCCGCGACGGTCACCGATGCTGTGCGGGCCGATCCGGCCGGCACGTACGCCGCCGCAGCACAGGACGTGCTCGACGCGTTCGCCGCCGACGGTGTGACCGACGCGCAGTTCGCGCTACCCGACTTCGGACCGGGTGCGACGTTCCCGGGCGCGATGGCGATCGGGTTTCATTTCGTCGACTACGTGGTGCACGGATGGGACGTCGCCGCGACCATGGGCGTGCCCTACGAACCGGCGCCCGACGTCGTCGCCGCGGTCCTGCCACTGGTGATGATGATTCCCGACGGAGATTTCCGGGGTACTCCCGACGCGCCGTTCGGTCCGGCCGTCACTGCCTCCGGCACAACGGATTTCGAGAAGATCCTGGCGCACCTCGGTCGGCGGCCCGACTGGACTCAGGCGTAGTGCACGGTCACCGGTGAGTGGTCGGACCACCGCAGCGCATACAACTCGGCGCGATCGACACGGGCGCTGACCGCCCTGGCGGCCAGCCCCGGCGTCGCCAGGTGGTAATCGATGCGCCATCCCGCGTCGTTGTCGAAGGCCTTGCCCCGCCATGACCACCAGCTGTAGGGGCCGGCGACATCAGGATGCAGCCGGCGCACCACATCGACCCAGCCGGTGGCCAACAGCTCGGTCAGCCACTGGCGTTCGGCAGGCAGGAACCCGGCCTTCTTGACGTTGCCCTTCCAGTTCTTGATGTCGTTCTCGGTATGGGCGATGTTCCAGTCCCCACACACGACTGCTTCGCGACGTTTGCGCCGCAACACGGCCATCCGGTCGGCGACCGTGGCCATGAACCGCTCCTTCTCGAGCTGGCGGTCGGTCTCGGCCTCTCCGGTCGGGAAGTACACACTGACCACCGTCGCGCCGGCCGTGTCGGCCTCCAGATAGCGCCCGTGCGCGTTGAACTCGTCGGATTCCAGCAGCCGGACGGCGGTGATGGGATGGCGCGACAGCACGGCAACGCCGTTGCGGCCCTTCACATGCGGCTCGGCCGACGCCAGCGACCAGCCGTCGGCCAGGGCCGGGGCCAGCGCGTCGGCGAGCTGCTCGTCGTCGGCCCGCGTCTCCTGCAGACAGATCACCTCGGCGTCGGTCTCCTTGAGCCACGGCAGCAGGCCGAGGTTCTCGGTGGAGCGCTGCTTGACCGCGGCGCGAATGCCGTTGACGTTGATGGTGCTGACGATCAGCGAGCCTGGTGATGTCACGGCCGAGACCCTACCGACCCGCACCGACACACCCTTGCGGTACCGGCGGTATCACCTTAATGTCGGGCAAATGGCCGAACGCGCACCGATCCACCTTGGCGCCGACAACCCGGATTCCGAGCCGGTCCTGCTGCTGCACCCGTTCCTGCTGTCACAGAGCGTGTGGAAATACGTCGCCCCGCGACTCGCCGAGCGCTACGAGGTGTTCGCCCCGACCATGTCGGGGCACAACGGCGGCAACCCGGGACCAGCACTGCTCGACGTGGCGTCGCTGGCCGATGACGTCGAGCGCCGCCTCGACGAACTCGGCTGGGGCACAGCCCATATCGTCGGGAACTCACTGGGCGGGTGGGTCGCCTTCGAACTCGATCGGCGCGGGCGGGCGCGCACCCTCACCGGCATCGCGCCCGCGGGCGGCTGGGCCCGGTTCACGCCCGTCAAGTACGAGATCATCGCCAAATTCATGGCCGCGCTGCCCATCGTGGTCGCCACCGCCCTGCTCCGGCAGCGGGTGCTGAGCCTGCCGTTCGCACGGCAGATCACCTACCTGGCCGTCAGCGCAACCGCGGAGGGCCTCAACGACGGGGACCGCCGCGACCTCGTCGACGACGTGGCGCACTGCCGCGCCTACTACAAGCTGATGATCAGGGCACTCACCACGCCGGGCCTGCTGGAGATCGCACATTCACGCACCCCGACCCAGCTGGTGATCTGCGAGAAGGATCGGGTGCTGCCGGCACCCCGGTTCACGCGGCATTTCACCGACAGCCTCGCGCCCGGTTCGGTGATCAAGCGCCTCGACGGCGTCGGCCACGTCCCGATGTTCGAGGCTCCCACCACGATCACCGACGTGATCAGCGAGTTCATCGATCACAACACCGGCACGGCCCGCGCGACGGGCTGATCCCGCGACTACCCCTCCAGCGCGCGCTTCAGATGCTCGGCGATGGTCCCCAGGAAGGCCTCGCTGGTCTGCCAGGCCTGGTCCGGGCCGATCAGCAACGCGAGGTCCTTGGTCATCGAACCGCCCTCGACCGTCTCGATGACCACGTGCTCGAGCGTCTCGGCGAAGTGCGCCACCGCCGGGGTGTTGTCCAGCTTGGCCCGGTGCTCCAGACCGCGGGTCCAGGCGAAGATCGACGCGATCGGGTTGGTGGAGGTCGGCTTGCCCTGCTGGAACTGGCGGTAGTGCCGCGTGACCGTGCCGTGGGCGGCCTCCGCCTCGACGGTCTTGCCGTCCGGCGTCATCAGCACCGAGGTCATCAGCCCGAGCGAGCCGTAACCCTGTGCGACGGTGTCGGATTGGACGTCACCGTCGTAGTTCTTGCAGGCCCAGACGTAGCCGCCCTCCCACTTCAGGCAGGAGGCCACCATGTCGTCGATCAGGCGGTGTTCGTAGGTCAGGCCGCGCTTGTCGAACTCCGCCTTGAACTCCTCGTCGAAGATGCGCTGGAACTCGTCCTTGAACATCCCGTCGTAGCCCTTGAGGATGGTGTTCTTGGTCGACAGGTACACCGGGTAATCCTGTTGCAGCCCATAGGAGAACGACGCCCTGGCGAAGTCCTGGATCGACTTGCGGAAGTTGTACATGCCCATGATGACGCCGCCGTCCTCCGGGATGTGGACGACCTCGTGCACCATCGGCTCGCTGCCGTCGTCCGGGGTGAACGTCACGGTGAAGGTGCCGGGCTTGTCGACCTTGGTGTTGAAGGCGCGGTACTGGTCGCCGAACGCGTGGCGGCCGATGATGATCGGCTTGGTCCAGCCGGGGACCAGCCGCGGCACGTTCTTGATCACGATCGGGGCGCGGAAGATGGTGCCGCCCAGGATGTTCCGGATGGTGCCGTTGGGCGAGAGCCACATCTTCTTGAGGTTGAACTCCTTGACCCGCGCCTCGTCGGGCGTGATGGTCGCGCACTTGACGCCCACCCCGTGGCGCTTGATGGCGTTGGCCGCGTCGATGGTGACCTGGTCGTCGGTCGCGTCGCGGTGTTCGATGCCGAGGTCGTAGTAGTCCAGGTCGATGTCGAGGTACGGCAGGATCAGCTGATCCTTGATCATCTGCCAGATGATGCGGGTCATCTCGTCACCGTCGAGTTCGGCGACAGTGCCTTCGACTTTGATCTTGGACATGTGAGCCCGCACCCTCCTGCTCGTCGAACGTCTCTCGCGGCCACCCTACAAGGGCGCGCAGCCTCGATGACGTGGCCGCTTTCTTACCCGGGAGTAGCGTGCCGGCACCGCGGCGGCGCGGATTGCAACACGTTCCAGGCGGCCACGGCACCGACCCGCCAGGACGACCACTTGGTTCCCGCCCGCCGTCATGAGATATTCTTGGACGCGGTCATGAGCGCCAGCGATAAGCCCCGGCTTGCTGGCCGGCAACCCTCCAACCGCGGTGGGGTGCCCCGGGTGATGACCAGGTTGAGTAGCCGTCAGCGGCTGCAAGGCAAGCGCGGGTCCGAAGGTACGGGCCCCCAGAGAGACAGGGAAACCTGATGGAGGCCACCCATGTGCTGTCGTCCGTGAACTGTTCGCGTCCGTCCGCCGTCTGCACGTGCAGGCGCGACGCCCGGTAGCCGATTCACCCGACTTCATAGGAGACACCGACCATGACCACCCCCGACACCTGGTCGTTCGAAACCAAGCAGATCCACGCGGGTCAGACACCCGACAGCGCCACCAACGCCCGAGCCCTGCCCATCTACCAGACCACGTCGTACACCTTCCGCGACACCGACCACGCGGCGGCGCTGTTCGGGCTGACCGAGCCGGGCAACATCTACACCCGGATCATGAACCCCACCACCGACGTGGTGGAACAGCGCATCGCCGCTCTCGAAGGCGGTGTCGCGGCGCTGTTCCTGTCCTCGGGGCAGGCCGCCGAGACGTTCGCGATCCTGAACCTCGCCAGCGCGGGCGATCACATCGTGTCGTCCCCGCGGCTCTACGGCGGCACGTACAACCTCTTCCACTACACGCTGCCCAAGCTCGGCATCGAGGTCAGCTTCGTGGAGAACCCCGACGACCTCGACACCTGGCGGGCGGCCGTGCGGCCCAACACCAAGGCGTTCTTCGGGGAGACGATCTCCAATCCGCAGATCGACATCCTCGACATCCCGAACGTGGCCGCCGTGGCGCATGACAACGGCGTGCCGTTGATCGTCGACAACACCATCGCCACCCCGTACCTGATCCAGCCGATCGCCCACGGCGCCGACATCGTCGTGCACTCGGCCACCAAGTACCTCGGAGGACACGGCTCGGCGATCGCAGGCGTCATCGTCGACAGCGGGAACTTCGACTGGACCAACGGGAAGTTCCCCGGTTTCACCGAGCCGGACCCCAGCTACCACGGTGTGGTGTTCGCCGATCTCGGTGCGCCCGCCTACGCGCTCAAGGCGCGGGTGCAGCTGCTGCGTGATCTGGGGAGTGCCGCCGCCCCGTTCAACGCCTTCCTCATCGCACAGGGATTGGAAACGCTGTCGCTGCGCGTTGAACGCCATGTGTCCAACGCCCAGAAGGTCGCCGAGTACGTCGCAGGGCAGCCGGACGTGATCTCGGTGAACTATGCCGGGCTGCCCACCTCGCCCTGGTACGAGCTGGGCCGCAAACTGGCCCCCAAGGGCACCGGCGCGGTGCTGGCGTTCGAGTTGGCGGGCGGCATCGAGGCCGGTAAGGCCTTCGTCAACGCACTCACCCTGCACAGCCACGTCGCCAACATCGGTGACGTCCGCTCGCTGGTGATCCACCCGGCATCGACCACCCACCAGCAGCTCAACCCCGAGGAGCAGTTGGCCAGCGGTGTCACCCCCGGGCTGGTGCGCCTCGCCGTCGGTCTCGAGGGCATCGACGACATCCTGGCCGACCTCGACCGGGGCTTCGCGGCCGCTCGTCCGTTCCGCGCCGCCGACCAGGCCACGGCGACGGTGTGAGGAAGGTGAGAACCGCACAGTGACCATCACCGAGATTCCCACCGTGGCCTCCGACCATCCCCCCGCCCAGCTGCCCGCCGAAGGCGAGCTGGGTCTGGTGAACATCGGCGAACTGCGCCTGGAGAACGGCACCGTCCTGCCCGACGTCACCATCGCCGTGCAGCGCTGGGGCGAACTGTCCCCGACCCGCGACAACGTCGTGGTGGTGCTGCACGCACTGACCGGAGATTCGTACATCACCGGCCCGGCCGGCCCCGACCACCCGACCCCCGGCTGGTGGGACGGCGTGGCCGGCCCCGGCGCCCCGATCGACACCGACCGCTGGTGCGCGATTTCCACCAACGTGCTCGGCGGGTGCCGCGGCTCCACTGGTCCTGGGTCGCTTGCTCCCGATGGAAAGCCTTGGGGCTCAAGGTTTCCCCAGATCACCATCCGCGATCAAGTCGAGGCCGACCGGGCCGCGCTTGCGGCGCTGGGCATCACCAAGGTCGCGGCGGTGGTCGGCGGCTCGATGGGCGGGGCACGCGCGCTGGAGTGGCTCGTCGGCCACCCCGACGAGGTCGGCGCCGGTCTGGTGCTCGCGGTCGGGGCGCGCGCGACCGCCGACCAGATCGGTACTCAGAGCAGCCAGGTCGCGGCCATCAAGGCCGATCCCGACTGGCAGGGCGGCGACTATTACGGCACCGGCCGCGAACCGCTGACCGGGATGGAGATCGCGCGGCGATTCGCGCACCTCACCTACCGCGGCGAAGAGGAGCTCGACGCCCGGTTCCGCAACGACGCGCAACGGGGCGAGGATCCCGTCAACGGCGGCCGCTACGGGGTGCAGAGCTACCTGGAGTACCAGGGCGGCAAGCTGGCCGCCCGGTTCGATCCCGGCACCTATGTCGTGCTCTCCGACGCACTGTCCAGCCACGACGTCGGCCGCGGCCGCGGCGGGGTGCGGGCCGCGCTGCGCGGTTGCCCGGTTCCGGTGATCGTCGGCGGGATCACCTCCGACCGGCTCTACCCGATCCGCCTGCAGGAGGAGCTCGCCGAGCTGCTGCCCGGTTGCCGTGAATTGGACGTCGTCGACTCGGAGTACGGGCACGACGGATTCCTTGTCGAGACCGAGGTGGTCGGCAAGCTGGTGCGCCGAACACTGGAGCTGATACCGAGGTGAGCGTGTCGGGTCCGCACCGTTCCCTCTCGTTCGGCTCGGAGGCCGCGGCCTACGAACGCGGCCGCCCGTCCTATCCACCCGAAGCGATCGACTGGCTGTTGCCTGCCGGCGCATCCGACGTGCTCGACCTGGGGGCGGGCACCGGGAAGCTCACCACCCGGCTCGTCGAGCGTGGCCTGAACGTGATCGCCGTCGATCCGATCCCGGAAATGCTGGAGCTGCTGACGAATTCACTGCCCGACACTCCGGCGCTGCTGGGCACCGCAGAAGAGATCCCGTTGGCGGACAACAGTGTCGACGCCGTGCTGGTCGCCCAGGCCTGGCACTGGTTCGATCCGGAACGGGCGGCGGCCGAGGTCAGCCGCGTGCTGCGCCCGGGCGGGCGGCTGGGCCTGGTGTGGAACACCCGCGACGAGCGGATGGGCTGGGTCAAGGACCTCGGGCAGATCATCGGTCACGAAAACGATCCCTTCAACCACGAGGTGAAGCTGCCCGCGCCGTTCGCCGAGACCGAACGCCAGCAGGTCGAGTGGACGAGTTATCTGACGCCACAAGCACTTATCGATCTCGTGGCCTCACGTAGCTACTGCATCACCTCACCCGAGCAGGTGCGCACGCGCACGCTGGGGCAGGTTCGCGAACTGCTGGCCACGCACCCGGCGCTGGCCAACAGCTCCGGTCTGGCGCTGCCGTACGTGACGGTGTCCATCCGCTCGACGCTGCCCTAGTCGCACTGCGGGTCACAGCAAGCTGCGTGCCTTGCGACGACACTCGTCGGCCAGCCGCTGTTCACGACCGAACAGCAGACCGAAGGTGAAGCCGTTTTCACCGCCGGTCGTGCCCGCCGACGCTGCCATGCGGCGCAGGCTGGCCGATGCCACCACGGTGTCCTGATGGTCACCGAGCACCGACTGGAATCGCTTGTAGCGCTTGGCTGTTCGCTTGGCTTGCGCCGAGTTTCCGACGCCTGCGCACAGCTCCGCGGCATATCGGGCGCGCTTGGCTGCTTTACGTGCGCGGTGCAGCATCGCGCCGTCGGCGTCGCCGTCACCGAGCGCGGCGGTGAGCCGTCGATCGGCCTTCCGCTGGGCTTTGCGCGCCCGCTTGATCAGATCCTTGGTGCTGATCTTCGGATCCACCGGCGGTGCGGTGCGCCAGATGCGCAGCGCCGCCATGATCGCCAGGTACCGCGGCGAGTCCATGGCCTCGGAGATTTCGGCGCGCGCGGGAAGCTCGATGGCCTGCAGGTCATTTCGCACGCGCGAGCGCACCGGGCCGAGAACCAGGTCGTCGGGGAACTCATCGAGTGCCGTCAGGAATCTGCGGTGCTGAACCTGGCAATCGCGGACATCGCCGAGCAGCCCGGCGAACCATCGCAGCTCGTCATCGAGATCACCGATGACCGACTGGTCCAACACCTTCCCGAAGACCCGCAACGTGCTGCGCAGCCGCCGGATCGCCACCCGCGTGTCGTGGATGGGGTCCTGCCCGCGACGCAACCCGATATCACCCGCGACGATCTGGTCGATCTGGGCGTTGACGTACCGCACCAACGCCGACGCCGCCCGTGACAAGGGTTCGACCGCCGGCAGCGGGGGCACGATATGGGCCAGCTTCGACGGATAGGTAGACGGCCGAGCACCCGCAGCCGCCAGCCGGTTGGTCAGCCGCTTGGGGACCGACCGGCTACGGGGCCCGAGTTCGGCCTCGACCTCACGCCACGCCAGCAGCCGCTCGTCCGCCCACGCGCGCACCGAGTCGTCGGCGATCTCGGCGCACAGCTCCCCGCCCTCGGCTCTGCGAAGCCGGTAGCGGTTGCGGACGGTGTGGATTGTCGCGATGCTGTCCAGACGTTTGCCGAGGGTCACCCCGGTGAGCAGCTCCCTGACGGCGTCGGGTAGCCCGTCGGTGGGCGGCCAATGCAGCTCCACGCGCCCCTCGGCCGCCGGAACCTTCACCTGCCATCCGGTGTCGTCGTCACCGGAGCGACGGCGGAGCAAGATGGCGTGCGTCTGCAGGTCGCGCTCCGCGGTGTCGTAGTACTCGCTGGTCAAGTCGACGATGTCGTGCTCGACGTGAGCATCCGTGAAGATGTCGCGCAGATCCGGCAACTGGAACTGATCATCGACGTCCCACTTGTCTTCCCGCTCGAGAGCCTCGTGCATACCTGAGGGATTTCCGCCTGGTCACACGGTCAAACCAGCTTCTCGAAGGTCGCCTCAGGCGCTGAGCTCTGCGGCGTCGGCCACGCCGGCGCCGAACCATCGCCGCAGTGCGTCGGTCAACCCACCATCGTCGGATCCGTCTGCGGCCCAGGCGACGTAGCCGTCGGGCCGGATCAGCAAGGCGGCCGGCCCGTCGACCACCCGCGCCCGCACGGTCTCGACCCGGTCGACCCATGCCTGCGCGGCATCGGCGTAACCGCCCGCCGAATCGATCAGCACCGGCCGGCCGGCCCGCATCAGCTCGGCCACCCGACGCCCGTCGTCGAGCACCAGCTCGGGCACCATCGACCCGCAGAGCCGGTGTCCCCCGGACCCCATGTCGTAGGGCAGGTCCGAGCCGGCGATCACGTTCGCGATGTGCGTCGCGCCGTCCGGCGTCGCCAGCAGTTCGGCGAAAAGTGTTCGCAGAGCATCGACTTCGGGACCGGCCGCCATCAGCGCGGCCTGCGCCATCGACTGCGTCATCACGCGCCGGCCGATCGGGTGACGTTCGGTGTGGTAGCTGTCCAACAACCCCGGCGGAGCCCAGCCGTTGAGTTCGGCGGCCAGCTTCCAGCCGAGGTTCATCGCGTCCTGCATGCCCAGGTTCAGCCCAGGACCACCCATCGCCGAGTGCACATGCGCGGCATCGCCGACCAGGAACACGTTGCCGGCCCGGTACCGGTCAGCCTGCCGGGTGTTCTGGCCGTTGATGCGCCGCAACGCATGTGGCCCGTCGCCGGGTGGCGGACCGATGGGCAGATCCACCCCGATCACCCGCGCGGCGCTCTCCCGCAGTTCCGCCAGCGTCAGCGGCGGAGCGTCGTCGGGCAGCATGTTCCCGTATTCGATCGTCCCGACCATCGGCCGGCTCGGCTCGAACTCGGCGTAGATCAGCACGCCACCATCGAACCTGTTGTGCCCGAACGGGATATGTCCGAACCCCGGGAGGTTCAGGCCCCCGTCGCCGGTGCGCAGCTCGTCCGGCACGCTGACATGTGCGATCCGAGCGACCACGTCGGTGGTGAACCCGGGGAACTCGATGCCGACGCTCTTCCTGACGAAGCTGCGCCCACCGTCGGCCCCGACGAGGTAGCGGGCGTCCAGCCGGTAGGAGTCCTCGGAGGAGGTCACCGACAGCGTGACACCGTCGGCGCGCGAATCGATTCCGGTGAGCTCGTGACCCCAGCGGATCTGCACGCCGAGGGACTCCACCCAGTCGACCAGCGTGCGCACCACGCGGGGCTGCTGAATCATCATGCCGTACATGGGATTGTCGACCACGCCGACGAAGGGCAGCCGCATACCCGCGAAGATGTAGCCGGGCATGGGTTGCGGCGGGTCGGCCGAGCCACTGAGCATCGCATAGAGGCCGCGCAGGTCGAGCGCGCGAACCGCCTGTCCGACAATCCCATTGGCCTTCAATTCGGTGCTCGCAGCGGCAAGTTGCTCGAGCACGACGGGACGAATGCCTGCCAATGCGAGCTCCCCCGCCAGCAACAGGCCGTTGGGCCCGGCACCCGATATGACGACGTCCGTCTTCTCGTTCATTTCTTCCTCTCGGGTTCAGGCAGTCCGGCGGTGACGGCCGCGAACCCCTGTCGCAGCAGCGCCGGAAATGACACCGGTGGGTCGGCATGTGCGTACTGGTCCATCGCGACGTCGCCGACGGCGCGGACCACGGCCACCACCAGCTGTGGATACATGTCGTGCACAGGGTCGGTGCCGGTGCGCTCGGCGATGACCGCCACCCACTCGTCGAACATCGCGCGGAATGTCGCGTCACGGATCTCCGGAACCATCAACAGTTTTCGCACCTCGGCAAGCTGCTGACGAGTCGGCAGGACGTTCTCCGCGCCGTACATGTCGGCGAAGTCCTCGTCGAGCGGCTCCAGCACGGCCTCCATGACCGACGTCCACAACGGCTCGTCGGCCGGCCGGTTACGCAGCGTCTCGATGCTGCGCCGCATACGTTCGACCTGGCGGTAGGCCAGTGCGTCGTACTTACCGGCGAAGTAATTGGTGAAGGTGCGCACCGAGACACCGGCCGAATTGGCGATGTCTTCGCGGGTGACGTTCTCCAGCCCCCGCTCGAACATCAGCCTCAGCGCCGCGTCGCTGAGCGCCCGCCGCGTGTCGAGTTTCTTACGTTCCCTGAGGCCCACGCCGACCACGCTAACCGAATATTGCCTATTGGGCAATATTTCCTGTTGGGCAATATTCTGTGGGACCGGCAGACGTGCTTGCCTGTCCCCGGTGTGAATCCCGGTGCGGCTGGATCAACTGGTGCCCAGCGGATCGATGGTCCACGCGATGTAGAGCACCGCGGCGCTGACGGTGGCAGTGGTGACGAAATCGATCGCCCGGGAGCGCACCACCAGCAGACCGGCCCGATCGTCGGCCAACGTCAGCCGCAATGCCGCGGCCACCCCGACCCCGATGCCGATGACGAGCGCGCCACGGCGCCAGTAACCCGCCACAACCAAGGCGAACGCCGCGATGAAGATCAGCCCGACCACGAGGATCGGCCACTGCCCGGCGAACACCTTGCGGACGAATTCCCGGGTGGTCACGCCAGTTTCGACTCTTCGAGCTCGACGACGTTGGTCAGCAGGAACGCCCGCGTCAGCGGCCCCACACCGCCGGGATTCGGCGATACGTGCCCGGCCACCTCCCAGACGTCGGGAGCCACATCACCGGTGAGCTTGTCGTTCACCCGGCTCACGCCGACGTCGACGACGGCAGCGCCCGGCTTGACCATGTCCGCGGTCAGCAGGTGCGGCACACCGACCGCGGCGATGATGATGTCGGCCTGCCGGGTGAGGCTGGGAAGATCGCGAGTTCCGGTGTGGCACAACGTCACCGTGGCGTTCTCCGAGCGCCGGGTGAGCAGCAGACCCATCGGCCGGCCGACTGTCACACCACGGCCCATCACCACCACATGGGCACCGGCGATCGGTACGTCGAAGCGGCGCAGCAGATGCACGATGCCGCGGGGAGTACACGGCAGCGGTGCGTCTTTGCCGAGCACCAACCGGCCGAGGTTGGTCGGGTGCAGCCCGTCGGCGTCCTTCATCGGATCGATGCGCTCAAGCGCGGCGTTCTCGTCGAGATGCTTGGGCAGGGGCAGCTGCACGATGTAACCCGTGCAGTCCGGATTGGCGTTGAGTTCGTCGATGGTCGCATCCAACTCGGCCTGCGAGATGTCCGCGGGCAGGTCGCGGCGGATGGAGTTGATGCCGACCTTCGCGCAGTCGGCATGCTTGCCGCGCACATAGGCCTGCGATCCTGGATCGTCACCGACCAGCACGGTGCCCAGACCGGGCGTGCGGCCCGCAGCGGTCAACTTCGCTACGCGTTCCTTGAGATCGGTGAAGATCTCGTCGCGCGTGGCCTTACCATCCAGCGTTATCGCACCCACCCTGTCATTCTTGCAGGCCGCATGGCAGGCTCCCGCTATGCACAGTTCTGCGGATGTGTTCAGTGAGGCCAAGTTGGGCCCGGTGACGTTGCGCAACCGTGTCATCAAGGCCGCCACGTTCGAGGCGTCGACACCGGACGCCCTGGTCACCGACGACCTCATCAAGTACCACCAGCTGCCCGCGGCAGGCGGGGTCGGCATGACGACCGTGGCGTACTGCGCCGTCTCCCCCGGCGGCCGCACCGATGGTTGGCAGATCTGGATGCGCCCGGAGGCCCTGCCAGGACTGCGGCGGCTCACCGAAACGATCCACGGCGAGGGCGCAGCCATCAGCGCCCAGATCGGCCACGCGGGCCCGGTGGCCAACGCCCGCACCAACAAGGCCCCGGCTCTGGCCCCCGTACGGTTCTTCAATCCGCTGTCGATGCGGTTCGCGCGCAAGGCCACCGTCGACGACATCCGCGATGTGATGGCGGCCCACGCCAACGCCGCACGGCTGGCCATCGACGCCGGATTCGATGCGGTCGAGGTGCATCTCGGCCACAACTATCTGGCCAGCTCGTTCCTCAGCCCGCTGATCAACCGCCGCTCCGACGAATTCGGCGGGTCGCTGGAGAACCGCGCGAAGGTGGCGCGCGGCGTGGTGCGCGCTGTGCGGGACGCCGTCGACAAACACGGCGACCGCCGGATCGCAGTGACCGCCAAGCTCAACATGAGCGACGGGGTGCGCGGCGGCATCTCAACCGAGGAATCGCTGCAGACCGCCAAATGGCTCGAGGAGGACGGCGGGCTGGACGCCATCGAGCTGACCGCGGGCAGCTCGCTGGTCAACCCGATGTACCTGTTCCGCGGTGGCGCGCCGGTCAAGGAGTTCGCGGCCAACTTCAAACCACCGATCAGCTGGGGTATCCGGATGAGCGGCCACAAGTTCTTCCGCGAGTACCCCTACCGCGAGGCCTACCTGCTGCGCGACGCCAAGCTGTTCCGCGCCGAACTCGAACTGCCGCTGATCCTGCTGGGCGGCATCACCAACCGCAAAACCATGGACCTCGCGATGGCCGAAGGCTTCGACTTCGTTGCGATGGGCCGCGCGTTGCTCGCCGAACCCGACCTGATCAACCGCATCAAGAACGAGGACACCGCAGGCTCGGTCGCCTCACTGTGCACGCACTGCAACCAGTGCATGCCGACGATTTACCGCCACACCCACTGTGTGGTCACCGGAGCGCCCGACTCTCTGTCAATCTGAGAGGTATGCGGGAGACCGCTGACGACGCCATGGTGACCTACCGCTACGTGCGGGTGGGTCTGGTCGCCCTCGTGGTGTTCTTGTTGGTGTCACTGGTGCTGACGGCCACCCGGACGTGTCTGCAGGGTTCGATCAGCGCGTTTTTCTATACCCGCACCCATGCGGTGTTCGTGGCCGCGCTGTGCGCCATCGGCGTATGCCTGATCGCCTACCAGGGCAGCCGCAACGCCGAGGATGCGCTGCTGAACTTCTCCGGGTTCATGGCGTTCGTCGTGGCACTGATCCCGACCGGAACGGACGGGCTGTGCAAGCCCTGGCTGCCGTCGGTGGCCGATCCGCTCGGCGGCGTCGCCAACAACATCACCGCCCTGTTCGTTGCCGCAGCCGCCGGGATCGCGCTGTATCTCGCATTGAGCCGGTGGCGGCCGCCGCAGCCGGAGCCCACCGCCGAAGACGACGAGTGCGCCACCGCCGCGGCGCTGTGGAAGTGGCTGGCGAAAGCGCTGCTGAAGACCGAAACCTGGCTGCCCAAGGCGTTGTTCGCGATCACCGTCGTCGGCGCCCTGGCATTGTTCTCGGACTGGTTCATGGCGCGGGCGCACGCGTTCGCCGCAGTCGCCATGTTCCTGGCCATCACGATGGTCGCGGTCTACCACGCCTGCTACGCCCGCGCCGCGGGCCGCCAGCAGCGGGCCCGGTTCTACGCCGCCATCGCGGTGCTGATGCTCGCCACGGTGGTCTTTGCCGTGGTGCTGCTGATCAAACATGTGGAGTTCGGCCTGCTGCTGGTCGAACTCCTGCTGATCGGCGAGTTCGCGGTGTTCTGGGCGGTCCAGACGTGGGACGTGTGGGAGCCGCGCGACAAGTACCCGCCCGAGGCGGTGCCCGCGCTGGCCAACGCCCCTCAGCCCGCCCGGTAACCGTCGATCAGCAGGTTCTGCCCGTCGCGCCGCAGCACGAGCACGGCCCCGGGAACCGGGACCAAGCCCTCGACCGCGGGTGCGGGCACCGCCCAGCCCGACTCCGCACAGGTCGCGGTGTCGTAGGTGCGCAGCGCCGGCTGGATGCCGCGGTCGGCGACGACGAAGCTGTGCGGGAAAACCACATACGACAGCCCGGCGCCGCGACCGGGCACCCTGTTGGTCAACCCGCTCACCGTCCCGTTGACCGTGCAGCGGGGCGCGCCGTCGGCACCGAACAGCGTCATCTGCCGGTCGGATACGACGAAGTCGTCGCCGGGCCCCGGAGAGGGCTGCGGGTAGCCGCGCTCGGGGAGCGCTGTGACCGTCTTCTGCACGACATTCGCGTACGACGGCGCAGCGGGCGCCCCGAAGCCCGCGAATTGCAGGAACACCCCGACGGCGTTGGCTGCGGCGGCGATGACATCGAGCGGTCGGGCCTGCGGATCCTGCTGGGGTGCTGCATGCACGACCACCGTGTCCCACTGGGTCACCCCGCTGGCCGGATCGACTGCGATGAGCCGGATGTCGACGCCGGCGGCCGACGTGCATCGGGCGACCGACACCATCCACGAGCGGGTGTCGGCATCGATCTGCCCGTCGGCGCACTCCGCGGGGTTCGGGTCCGACACCGTCCACGCCGGCTTGCCGGTGCGGGTGTCGAAGCGAGTCCACGACACCGCGTCCCGGGAGACCAGGTACGGCACATCGCGGTCGGCGGCGTGTCCGACGGCTTCGAGCATTCGCGCGTCGGTGGTGGTCCACAGCCGCGCTCCGGTGACGGCGTCGAGGCCTACCAAGGCCCGGCCCAGGGACACCACGACCGTGGCTCCGTTGTCGAAGACCGAGATGCCGTCGGCCGCGACGTCACTCTGCCCGGTACGTGCGTAATGCCAGCGCTCGGTGCCGTCGGCGCCGTATGCCGTGACCCGGCGGTCGGCGAACACGACGAAACCGGCTCCCGCTGCGGCGATCTGGTAGTGCCCCGGTTTGCCGACGAGCGTGCCGGGGGCCTCGGCGTCGAAGGTGCCTGCAACCGTGACACCGAAGCTGCGCTTGCCCAACTCCGACGGCAGCGCGGGCACATCGGTCGCCGCCGCCGTGGAGCCGTAGACAAAGCGATCGTCGTCGCCTGCGCGGAGCGCGCCCACGGTGACCACCGCGCCGGCGACCACCGCGATCACCACCCCTGTCACGACCAACCGCACACTGTCGCGGCCCAGCCGGGCAAACGCAGAGGTGGCCAGCAGCGTGGCGATCGCGCCGGCCAGACACAGCAGCCATGCCGCCACGCCCGCGGGCAGTGCAGGCGACACGGGGTATGCCTGGGTCAGGGTGCGGTAGAACGCCGGGATGCCCTGGCTGAAGTAGGCGAAGAACCCCAGCACCGCCAGCGTCACCAACACGACAGGGATGCCTGGCAAATCTCGCCCGTCGCGCCCACGCTGCCACACGGTGACCATCGAGGCGATCAGGAGCAGCGCGATGACGGTCACCGCCAGCGGCATGCGACTCGGCAGATCCGCACCCCAGCGGTGCAAACCACCGATGAACCACGCGTCGAGGCCCAGCGGGCGCTGCGGACCCAACCGGCTCCACCACCCCAGCGCGACAGCGCATGCCAGCAACCCCACCGCCACCCCGGCGCACACGGTTACCGCCGGCCGCAGCACGGCACGAATTCGTTCAGTCGCCTGATCTCGGGACATGCGGGCCATCGTCACACATGCCGCCACACGATCGCGGCGCGGCAATTCCCGCAGCCGGACGGTTAGAGTTGGTCCCGATGAGCCGACCAGCCCCACCCGCGCTGACCGTTCGGTACGACGGGTCGACCCGTACCTTCGCCGCAGGCAACGATGTCGTCATCGGCCGCGACCTGCGCGCCGACGTTCGCATCGCCCACCCGCTGATCTCGCGTGCCCATCTGGTGCTGCGGTTCGACCAGGGCCGGTGGGTTGCGATCGACAACGGCAGCCTCAACGGCATGTACGTCAACGGCCGCCGGGTGCCCTCGGTGGACATCCAGGACGGCCAGGTCATCAACATCGGCAACCCGGACGGCCCGCAGCTGAGCTTCGAGGTCGGCCACCACCAGGGCAACGTGGGTCGCACGCCGACGGTCGCGGTGCCCATCGCCACGCGGCAGTCCGGCAGCTGGCCCACGCAGGCGCCCACCGGCGGCGGCTGGCAGCAGCCGCACTCCCAGCCCCCGGCAGGCACGCAGCGCCCGGGATATCCGTCGGGCCCGCAGCAGCGCTATCCCACCGGCACGCAGTCCGGCTTCTCCAGCGGCCCGCAGTCGGGCTATCCGAGCGGTCCGCAGACCGGGTATCCGAGCGGCCCCCACACGGGTTATCCCAGCAGCCCGCAGTCGTACGCACCGCCGCCACCGCCGCGGCCCGCAGGCCCGCCCTCGGCGCAGGCCCCGACCACCATGGGCCCTGCCGTGTCGGCGCCGCGCGGCGGCAACGAGCCGATCGCCAACAAGGCGACCAGCATGCTCAAGATCCTGCGGCCGGGTCGCGGACCCGAGCCCGCGACGGGCGCGGTGAAGATCGGTCGCGCCACCGACAACGACATCGTGATCCCCGACGTGCTGGCCTCGCGCCATCACGCCAGCCTGCTGCCGATGCCGGGCGGCACCCAGATCCGCGACGAGCGCAGCATCAACGGCACGTTCGTCAACGGGGCCCGGGTGGACTCGGCGATCCTGCACGACGGTGACGTGGTCACCATCGGCAACGTCGACCTGACCTACACCGGCGGCACGCTGGTGCGGCGCAGCGAGACCGAGGCCGACACCCGCACCGGCGGGTTGGAGGTCCGTGCCCTCACGTGGACCATCGAGGGCAACAAGACTCTGCTGGACAACATCTCGCTGGACGCGCGGCCGGGCACGCTGACGGCCGTGATCGGCCCGTCGGGTGCCGGCAAGTCGACGTTCGCCAAGCAGGTCGCGGGTCTGACCCATCCGACCAGCGGCACGATCACGTTCGAGGGTCACGACGTCCACGCCGAGTACGCCTCCCTGCGGTCACGTATCGGCATGGTGCCGCAGGACGACGTGGTGCACGGGCAGCTCACCGTCCGGCAGGCGCTGATGTACGCCGCCGAACTGCGCCTGCCGCCCGACACCACCAAGGCCGACCGCGAACAGGTCGTCATGCAGGTGCTCGAAGAGCTCGAGATGACCAAGCATCTCGACACGCGTGTCGACAAGCTCTCGGGCGGTCAGCGCAAACGCGCGTCGGTGGCGCTGGAGCTGTTGACCGGCCCGTCGCTGCTGATCCTCGACGAACCCACCTCGGGCCTGGACCCCGCGCTGGACCGGCAGGTCATGACGATGCTGCGCCAGCTGGCCGACGCAGGCCGCGTGGTGCTCGTCGTCACCCACTCGCTGACCTATCTCGACGTGTGCGATCAGGTGCTGCTGCTGGCTCCCGGCGGCAAGACCGCGTTCTGCGGGCCGCCCAGCGAGATCGGCAACGAGCTGGGGACCACCAACTGGGCAGACATCTTCAGCACCGTCGCGGGCGACCCCGAGGCGGCCAAGCAGCGGTACCTGGCCATCCACGGCCCTCCTCCGCAGAGACCGCCCGCGGAGAAGCCGGCCAACCTCGGCGAGCCGGTCCACACGAGCCTGCTGCGCCAGTTCTCCACCATCGCGCGCCGCCAGATGCGGTTGATCGTCTCCGACCGCGGCTACTTCATCTTCCTGGCGCTTCTGCCGTTCATCATGGGCGTGCTGTCGCTGTCGGTGCCTGGTGAGACGGGCTTCGGACCGCCGAACCCGGCCAGCGATGCGCCCAACCAGCCCGGGCAGGTGCTGGTGCTGCTCAACGTCGGCGCCATCTTCATGGGCACCGCGTTGACCGTGCGCGACCTGATCGGTGAACGCGCGATCTTCCTGCGTGAGCAGGCGGTCGGCCTGTCCACGTCGGCCTACCTGCTGGCCAAGATCTGTGTGTACAGCGTCTTCGCGGTGATCCAGGCGGGCATCGTCACCGCCATCACGATCATCGGTGTCGGCGCGCCCACCCAGGGTGCCAACGTGCTCGGCAACGCGTCCTTCGAACTGTTCGTCGGCATGGCCGCATGTACCGTCTGCGCCGCCACCGTCGGCCTCGCGCTGTCGTCGATGGCCAAGACCAGCGAGCAGATCATGCCGCTGTTGGTGGTCGCGGTCATGAGCCAGTTGGTGTTCTCGGGCGGCATGATCCCGGTGACCGGCCGGGCCGGCCTGGATCAGATGTCGTGGGTCACGCCGGCGCGCTGGGGTTTTGCGACGACGGCCTCGACCGTGGGACTCACCGATTTGGTGAAGCCGCCGATCATGCCCGACGACTCGCTGTGGAAGCACACGTCAGGCGCGTGGCTGTTCAACATGGCCATGCTGGCCGGGCTGTCGGTGTTCTACATCGGCTTCGTGCGATGGAAGATCCGCCTCAAGGGCTGAGTTCGTCCGGCGAGCAGACATCGGGGTACTCCAGGCGCGGCGTGTCGGGTGCCGCACTGTCTGTTCGGCGGAGAAAGGCTAGCCGCCGACGGCGAGCCCATGGGCTGCCGCGTAGGCCAATGCCTGCTCGATGTCGACCTTGGCGCCGCGCAGCTTCGCCGTCGTCCAGAACGTGGGGTCGACGCGGGAGGCGCGCAGATCGGCCTCTTCGAACTTGGCGTCCTGCACGCGGGCGCCGGTCAGGTCGGCACGCCGCAGCACGGCCTTGCGCAGATCGGCGCCGACCAGACTGGTTTCCCGCAGCCGGCAGTCCGACAGGTCGACGCCGCGCAGATCGCACCCGCCGAGCACCGCAAGTGTGAGGTCGGACTCCACCAGGGTGATCGGCCGCAGCCGCGCCTCGGTGAACACCGAACCCAGCAGGCTGCAGTTGGTGAACGTGCTGTGCCACAGCGTGGCCCGACGGAACGTGCAGTTGCGGAACGCCGAGCCGGAATGCTCGGACTCGGACAGGTCGACGCCGCTGAAATCGCACTCGGTGAAGACGACGCGCTCGGTGCGCAGCCGGCTCAGTGCTCCGTCGTATTCGTCGGCGCGAAAATCGACGCCGACGAATTCCTCGTCGGCCCAGGAGAGTTCCGTCACGGGCTCAGCCCGGCAGCGCCGTCAGGCTGCTCAGTGAGTATTCGGTGATGGCGATCAGCGCAGCCTTGGCCGAATTGCGGTCGCGGGCGTCCACGGTGATCACCGGGATGTGGTCGGGCAGCGCGAGCGCCTTGCGGACGGCCTGCGTGGGGTGCCGCGGCGCGTCGTCGAACTCGTTGACCGCGACGATGAACGGCAGGTTGCGGGCCTCGAAGAAGTCCACCGCGGCGAAGCTGTCCTGCAGCCTGCGGATGTCGACCAGCACGATGGCGCCGATGGCCCCGCGGACCAGGTCGTCCCACATGAACCAGAACCGGCGCTGGCCCGGCGTGCCGAACAGATAGAGCACCAGATCCTCGTCGAGGGTGATGCGGCCGAAGTCCATCGCGACAGTGGTGGTCCGCTTGTCCGGGGTGCCGTCGAGGATGTCGACGCCCTCGGAGACGTTGGTGACCAACGCTTCGGTCCGCAACGGCATGATCTCGGAGACCGAACCCACGAACGTCGTTTTGCCTGCCCCGAACCCGCCCGAGATGACGATCTTCGTCGACGCAGCCCGCCGCCGCGGTTTGCCGCCGGCGCGGTCAGAGTGCCCGTAGACCACGCAGGGTCCTTCCTATCAGTTCGCGGCGCTCGTCGAAGGTCGCCGAGTCGTCGAGGGTGGTGTGCACCCGTAGATAACCCTGCGTCACCAGGTCCCCGATTAGCACGCGCGCCACGCCGAGCGGCAGGGACAAATGTGCCGCGATCTCCGCCACAGATGGGCTGTCGATGCACAGTTCCACAATTTGACCACGGACATCACGAGCCGACCAGCGCGGTTCCCGCGCCGGAGACTCCAATGCCTCCACCGGCGCCTCCAAGGGCAGATGGACGCGCGAATCGGTCCGGCCTGCGGTCAGCGTGTACGGACGGACCAGGCTCGGTTGCTCGGCGGGATCAGATACGTCCATGGACCGCTCACGAATGTTGGGTTGCCCGGCGCGACGACTGCACAACGGCGCCGACGCGTTCCACCAGGATCGCCATCTCGTACCCGATCTGCCCGATATCGCAGGATCGGCCGGCCAGCGTCGCAAGGTTCGAACCGTCACCGACCCGCATCAGCAGAAGGTAGCCGTTGTCCATCTCGACCACCGACTGCAGCACGTTGCCGCCGTCGAAGAGTTGCGCCGCGCCCGTGGCCAGGCTGGCCAACCCGGACGCCACTGCCGCGAGCTGGTCGGCACGTTCGATCGGCATGTCCTCGCTGGCCGCCATCAACAGGCCGTCGGCCGACACCAGGACGGCGTGCGACACCCCGGACACCTCGCGGGCGAACTTGGACACCAACCAGTCCAGAGAATCGCGCTGCGTTCCTCCACGGGTCATTCGCTATCTGTTCCTCTGGTCTCTCGGGCGTGCGACCGGCCGGCGGCCACGCCGCCGAAATGGTTGCTGATGCTCGCGCGGACGGCCTCGGGATCACGCGGCTGGAACGCCGCGAATACGCCGCTGTCAGGTTCGTCAGCCGATGCTACCGTTTGCGCGCTGTCCTCGTACCGGTGTGCTCCGCCGTTGCGGTGCCGGCCGTTGAGCCCGGCGACCGCCGCGACACCGCCCGGGACCAGGCGCGCACCCGGCGTACGCATCGGCAGACCTTCCTCGGTGTGCTGTTCGACCGGCGCATCCTGCGCCGCGGCGGCGACGGTCCAGCCCTTTTCCCAGACGGTCTTCCAGTCGAGGTCGGCGCTGCGGACGTGCGTCGTCGGGTCGATGTCCCATTCGGTCACCATCGACTGGTAGATCGCGTCGCCGTCCCCTGCGGTCGTCACCGGATGCGGTTCGTCGGCCGCGGGCTGCGGCGCGGCGAGCGGAGCAGGCGTCGGTGGGGTGAACTCCGCCTGCGCGCCGTTGGACGCGGCCTGTGCCCGCGATGCGAAGAACGCCGACGTGTTGGTGACGGCCGTGTTGGTCAGCGCCCCGTTCGCCGTGTCCCGGCTGGGATGCTCGTCCTCATCGGTCGGCCACTGCTGCGGCCAGGAGGCGGCCGGTTCGCGGGTCGGCAGCGCCTCGGCCGCCGGTTCCGCTGCGGGTTCCTCGGCCGCAGGCTCCGACGGTTCGGCGGTGATCGGGGCAAGCGTCGGGGGCAGGTCGGAAATACCGCTGGCCCCGGGATTGCGCTGCGGCAGCAGCCCGAACGGCGCGTCGGCGGAACCGTTGCGCATCGGTTCGGCGGCGTCGGCGGCCGAACCGCCCGGCCGGGTGTCGAGGCCCATCGCCGCGGCCAGGCCCATCGGGGCGTCGCCGGACGTGTTGACCGTCGGGCGCGGCGCCGGGGCCAGGGACACTCCGTCACGCACCAGCAGTTCCGCCGGAATGTAGATCCCGGCGGTGGTTCCGGAGTTGGGTTCGTCGGCAATGGTGCTGCGCAGCCGGACCACGAGCCCGTGCTGCGTGGCCAGGCGTCCGACCACGAACAGGCCCATGTGGCGGGCGGTGTACGGGTTGACCTCACCACCGGACTGCAGACGGGCATTGGCCACCCGCAGGTCGGCCTCGGTCATACCCAGACCGATGTCGCTGACCTCGATGACCAGCCCGCCGGTGTCCGCGTACACGGCCGACACGCGCACCTGAGAGATGGGCGGCGAGTAGCGCAGTGCGTTGTCGAGCAGTTCGGCCAGCAGGTGGATCAGGTCACCGGATGCCGATCCGACCACCTCGGCCTCGGCGACGGTGGCTGTGATGACCCGCGCGTAGTCCTCGACCTCGGAGGCCGCGGCGTTGATGATCGTGTCGATCGGGACCGGGTCTTTGTGCTCGCGCGTGACCTTCGAGCCCGACAGCACCAGCAGGTTGGCGCCGTTGCGTCGCATCCTGGCAGCCAGGTGGTCCAGCTTGAACAGGCTTTCCAGCCGCTCGGGATCGTCCTCGTCGCGCTCGAGCCGGTCGATCAGGGACAGCTGCTGGTCCACCAGCGAACGGCTGCGGCGCGACAGTGTCTCGAACATGTCGGACACCTGCGACTGCAGCTGCGCCTGTTCACCGGCCAGGAAGACGGCCTGCTGGTGCAGTTCGTCGACGGCGTGCGCCACCTGGCCGACCTCTTCGGTGGTGTACACCGGCAGCGGCTCGACGATGCCGGGCTCACCGCCGCTGCGGACGCGTTCGATCTCGGTCGCAAGATCCTCGTGGGCGACTCTGAGGGCGCTGTCGCGCAGGGTCCGCAGTGGACGCACGAGTGAGCGGGCGACGAGCAACACGATCACCAATGCGCTGACGATGGCGATGGCAACCAGAATCGCGTCGCGGATGGCCGTGCTGCGCTGATGGTTGGCTTCGGCGTCGACGGCGGCCGGGATGGACTCGGTGAAGTCGCCGATCATCTGTTCGGCGACCTTGTCGGTGGCCTGCAGCGAGGCGAGCAGATCGGGGTTGTCGACGAGCGGGATCGTCGGGTCGGACAACATGCCCAGCCGCTTGACCATCTCCGAGCGCAGCGTCGCCGCCTGCTCCGAGGCTCCGCCCAGAACCTTTGCCATCGCCGTCACGGTCGACGGTTCGGTACCGGCCAGCGCGACCATCGAGCTGCGCAGCACCGGCTCGGGCAGGTCGCCGCCGCGGGTGACCAGCAGCCGCTGCATCATCATCTGCCCGCGGGCGCCGATGGCCCGCGACAACGCGTCAGCCTTGAGCTGCACGTCCTGGTCGTCGGTACGCGCCGATCCCGTGATCGCGGTCTCCGCGGTGAGCAGCAGCGACCCGTACCCCATCACCCGTGTCCGCAGGTCGACGGCGTTGGCCGTCACCGCGCCGACCAGTTCCTGGCCCTTGTCGATCAAGCTGTTGACCGATTGTGCGACGTCGTTTGCGACCTGGGTGGAGTCCGTGCGCTGGCGCAGGTCGTTCTTGCGTGCGGTGAACTCCGCCGTCGCGGCCTGAGTGTCACCACCCTCGGTGGCCGCCACCATGACGCTCTCCAGCGCCGCCATGTATTTGTCGATGTCCGGGATCATCTCGGCGCGGTCTGCCGCCAGGCGCAGGCGGGAGGCCTCGACGGAGCTGCCGTAGATGCGCAGTCCGCCGAACACGATGGCGAGAATCAGCGGCACCAGAACGATGGCGAGCACTTTCCCGCGGACGGGCCAGTTGGCGGGCGACCAGCGAGATGGTCGCTTTGCCGGCACGTGTGGCGTCGACGCGAATTCAACCACCGTTCCGTCGGCCTGTTTGAGCTGCGAAAAGGCGGTCATCGGCATCCAACCCTGCTACCGGCTGCGTCTCGGCACTTCGGTCCTGAGGCGTGATTCATTAGGCTTCCTGCTGATTTCGCCCACGCTTGGGCGGGCGTCACTACGCCTGGCAATTCGACGAGTATGACAGCCACTGGCGAGCGTTTCCACAATTCTTACTGAACAGACAGAGTTCGTGACCGAGCCGTAGCGCAGTCGTGTGGTAATTGAGCAAACCTCGCAACCATCGCTGATCTTGTCGATCGCCGTCACCGGGAGTACGGTGCACCGGCCCGCCGTACGATGACCCTCGAAATGTTCCGGTTGCTGTTTTTCTCGCCTCGAATCGCCCCCAACACGGGTAACGCGATCAGGATGGTCGCGGCCACCGGCTGCGAATTACATCTGGTCGAGCCGCTGGGATTCGATCTGTCGGAGCCCAAACTGCGCCGGGCCGGGCTCGACTACCACGACCTGGCGTCGGTGACCGTGCACCCGGATCTGGCCACCGCGTGGTCGGCGCTGATGCCCGCCAGCGTGTACGCGTTCACAGCGCACGCATCGACGCCGTTCGCCGATATCAGCTACCAACCGGGCGATGTGCTGATGTTCGGACCGGAACCCACCGGATTGGATGCCGAGACGCTCGCGGACCCGCATATCACGGGCCGCGTGCGCATCCCGATGCTCGACGGCAGGCGGTCGCTGAACCTGTCCAACGCCGCCGCGGTCGCCGCGTACGAGGCGTGGCGACAGCACGGCTTCACCGGCGCCGTCTGACTCCCATATATAAGGCCTCGCGGTCAGGTCACCAGGTGTCCCAGTGCGTGAGTTGCTCGGCGGGCAGCCTCTTGGCGGGCTTGAAGTCGGTGCCCTTGGTGTAGGCGATGGGGAACAGCCCGGCCTGCGCGTACTTGTCGAACGGAATGCCCAGCACCTCGGCGGCCTGCTTCTCACCGTCGCCCAGCAGGTGCAGCGTCGTCCACGCCGAACCCAGGCCCCGCGAGCGCAACGCCAGCATGAAGCTCCATGCCGCGGGCAGCAGCGACCCCCAGTACGACGCCTGCATGCCGGCGGGCGCTCCGTCCGGGCGGCCCTCCAGGCACGGCACCATCAACACGGGTGCCTTCTCGAAGTTCTCGTTGAGAAACTTCGCCGAGCTCATCACGGCGCCGATCTGCTCGTCGCGGATATCGCCGCGCTCGGGTGCGGGCAGGTCGAGGTAGGGGTTGGCGTTGGACCGGTAGATGTCGGCCAGCGCCTTTTTCTTTGCCGGGTCGGTGACGAAGACCCACTGCCAGCCCTGAGCATTGGAACCGGTCGGCGCCTGCAGCGCCAGGTTCAGGCACTCCATGATCACCTCGCGCGGCACCGGCTTGTCGAAGTCGAGGCGCTTGCGTACCGATCGGGTGGTGGTCAGAAGTTCATCAGTGGACAAGTTCAGGTTCGAATCGGCTGTCATGGCGCGAGACTACATTCGGGCCATGACCGCTGAATTGACACCGGAAGTAACCGAACGCCTGACTGCCGATCACTACGGCTGGTTGACCACCGTCGCGAAATCCGGATTGCCCGTTCCCCGCTTGGTGTGGTTCTTCTTCGACGGCACCGATGTGGTCGTGTATTCGATGCCGGGCGCGGCCAAGGTCCGCCACGTCACGGCCCATCCGCAGGTGAGCCTGAACCTGGATTCGGACGGAAACGGTGGCGGTGTGATCGCCCTCGGGGGCCATGTCGCGATCGACGCAACCGACGTGGATCCGCGTGAGGACACCCCGTACTGGGCCAAGTACTCCTCCGATGCGGAGCGGTTCGGCCTGACCGAGGCAATGGCCGCGTACAGCACGCGGCTGCGAATCACCATCGACAAGGTGTGGACCACTCCGACCGGCGAGTAAGGGACAGACTCAGCGGTTCTGCCGTTCCGCGACGTGCCAGGCGCCGTGGTGGTTGTGCCAGCCGGGCTGGGCATTGGGGGCGGGGTGTGCGTAGGTGTGCGGGCTGTAGGAGTGGCCCGGTCCGGAAGGAGCCGTGGACGTGGTGCTTGCCGACGCGGTACCGGCCAGGCCGAGGGCGGCGCCGCCGATGATGCCGGCGGAGATGATCGGGAGGGCGATGGCGCTGGTGATGCGGTTCATTTCTGTATTCCTTTGCGTGAGTGGGCTTTTCGTTTGTCTCTTCGGCTTGTTTCGCCGTTGAGATAAGAATGCCGCCCCACGCGGTCCAGGTCTGTCGTCCTGGTGGTGGATACACCCGATGAATGTGGTGTCCTCCGATCGGAGGAAAGCCGGTATCAGCCGGCCGTCAGCGGAAGTCCCGGGAGCGGGACGCCACCTTGAGGTCGACGGGGCTCATCCGGTCGGCCAGTACGGTGACCGCGCCGCTGGCGTTCTGCACGATGCCCCTGATGACCAGCGCCGAGGCCGTCTGTGCCAACTTGCGGTGGCGCGCCCACACCCCCGGCGCGCACAGCACGTTGACCATGCCGGTCTCGTCTTCCAGGTTGACGAAGGTGACGCCCTGCGCGGTCGCCGGCCGTTGGCGGTGAGTCACCGCACCCGCCACCAGGATTCGGGTCCCGTCCGGAATCTCCAGCAGCCTGCTCGCGGGCACGACACCCAATGCCTCGAGGTCTTCCCGCAGGAACTGGGTGGGATAACTGTCCGGCGAGACACCGGTGGCCCACACGTCGGCGGCGGCCAGTTCCAGATCGGTCATCCCGGGCAGTGTCGGGATGTGCGATGACGACCCCACCCCGGGCAGGCGGTCCGGACGCTGAGTGGCGGCCGCGCCCGCTGCCCACAGCGCCTCCCGTCGGGTGATCCCGAAACACCCCAGCGCGCCCGCGGTGGCCAGTGCCTCGGTCTGCGGGATGCTCAGCTGAATCCGGCCGGTCAGATCGAGCAGAGTTGCGAACGGCCCGTTGGCATCCCGCTCGTCGACGATGCGCTGCGCCAGCTCATCGCCGATGTGCCGGACACTGCCGAGCCCGAGCCGAACCTCCAGCCCGCGGTTCTCGCATGTGGCGTAGGCCAGGCTGGCGTTGACGTCAGGCCCGTGCACCGTCACCCCGTGCCGTCGGGCATCGGCGACCAGCGACTGCGGTGAGTAGAACCCCATGGGCTGCGCCCGCAGCAGCGCCGCGCAGAACGCCGCAGGGTGGTGCAGCTTGAACCACGACGAGTAGAACACCAACGACGCGAAGCTCAGCGAATGGCTTTCCGGGAAACCGAAGTTGGCGAAGGCCTCCAGCTTGTCGTAGATCCGGTCGGCCACCTCACCGGTGATGCCGTGTTTCTCCCGCATGCCGTCGTAGAAGCGCGAACGCAGCCTGCGCATCTTCTCGGTGGAGCGTTTGGATCCCATGGCCCGGCGCAACTGGTCCGCCTCGGCCGCCGAGAAACCCGCGCAGTCGACGGCCAGCTGCATGAGTTGCTCCTGGAACAGTGGAATGCCCAGGGTCTTTTCCAGCGCGGGCTTCATCGAATCATGGTCGTAGGTGACCTTTTCCATCTTGTTGCGCCGCCGGATGTAGGGGTGCACCGAGCCGCCCTGGATCGGGCCGGGACGGATCAGGGCCACTTCGACCACCAGGTCGTAGAACTCGCGCGGTTTCAGTCGCGGCAGCGTCGCCATCTGAGCCCGTGACTCGACCTGGAACACCCCGACCGAATCGGCCTTCTGCAGCATCTCGTAGACCGCGGACTCGCTCAGGTCCAGCTTGGCCAGATCAACCGTGATGCCCTTGTGTTCGGCCACCAGATCGATCGCATAGTGCAGCGCCGAGAGCATGCCCAACCCGAGCAGGTCGAACTTCACCAGGCCGATGGCCGCACAGTCGTCCTTGTCCCATTGCAGGACACTACGATTGGCCATGCGGGCCCATTCCACGGGGCACACGTCGGCGATGGGGCGGTCGCAGATCACCATGCCGCCGGAGTGGATCCCCATGTGCCGGGGCAGGTTCGCGATCTGGGTGGCCAGGTCGATCACCTGCTCCGGGATGTCCTCGACCTCGGGTGAGTCGACCTTGCCGTTCCACCGGCTGATCTGCTTGCTCCAGGCGTCCTGCTGGCCTTGGGAGAATCCGAACGCGCGGGCCATGTCCCGCACCGAACTGCGCCCACGGTAGGTGATGACGTTGGCGACCTGGGCGGCGTAATCCCGGCCGTAACGTTCGTAGACGTACTGGATGACGTTCTCGCGCAGGTCCGATTCGATGTCGATGTCGATGTCGGGCGGGCCGTCGCGGGCCGGGGACAGGAACCGCTCGAACAGCAGCTCGTTCTTGATCGGGTCGACATTGGTGACCTTGAGCGCATAACACACCGCCGAATTGGCCGCCGATCCCCTGCCCTGGGCCAGGATGTTGTTCTCCCGGCAGAACCGGGTGATGTCGTGCACCACCAGGAAATACCCCGGAAACGTCAGCTGCTCGATGATTTTCAGCTCATGCTCGATCTGCGCATAGGCTGCGGGCGCCTGCGCAGGTGGCCCGTACCGTTCGGCCGCACCCGCCATGACCAGGTGCCGCAGCCAGGTGTCCTCGGTGTGCCCGTCCGGAACGTCGAAAGGCGGCAACTGCGGGGCGATGAGTTCCAGCCGGAACGCGCACTGGTCACCCAGATCCGCTGCTGCCGCGACGATTTCGGAACCGAACAGCTGTGCCATCTCCTCCCCCGAACGCAGGTGCGCCCCGCCCAACGGTGCCAGCCAGCCGGCCGCGGCCTCCATCGAGTTACGCGCCCGGATCGCCGCCATGGCCATGGCGAGGCGACCGCGGGAGGGCGCGGCGAAGTGCGCACCCGTGGTCGCGACGATGTTCACCCCGAACCGCGGCGCCAGGTCTGCCAGCGCGGCATTGCGTTCGTCGTCGCACGGCTGCCCGTGGTGAGTGAGTTCGACGCTGACCCGGCTCTGACCGAACCGGTCCACCAGGTCGGCCAGCGCCCGCTCGGCAGCCTCCGGACCACCTTCGGACAATGCTTGGCGGACATGGCCTTTGCGGCAGCCGGTGAGGATGTGCCAGTGCCCGCCGGACGCCTCGGTGAGCGTATCGAGGTCGTAGCGCGGCTTTCCCTTCTCACCGCCGGCCAGGTGCGCCCTGGCGATCTCCCGGGACAACCGCCGGTAGCCTTCGGGCCCCCGGGCCAGCACCAGCAGATGCGGGCCGGGCGGGTCAGGGACATCGGTGCGCGGCGTGTTGCCCAACGACAACTCGGCGCCGAACACCGTGGCCACGTCGAGTTCCCGTGCGGCCTCGGCGAACCGCACCACCCCGTAGAGCCCGTCATGGTCGGTCAACGCGATGGCCCGCAGATTCAGCCGGGCCGCCTCCTCGACCATCTCCTCCGGGGTGCTGGCGCCGTCGAGGAAGCTGTATGCCGAATGTGCGTGCAGTTCGGCATAGGACACCGCGCCGGGCGCGCGGGACACCTCGGGCGGTTGATAGACCCCGCGCTTCCGTGACCAGGCCGGGCTGTCGCCGCCGTCGCCGGACTCTTCCAGCGGGAGGCCGGACCGCCGCGGTTTGCCTTCCTCGGCGGGCCGAGGCATCCGACCCGAGAGGACCCGCTCCATCTCGGCCCAGCTCGGCGGCCCGTTGTGCCAACCCACCCCGCCAGTCTATCGAACATATGTTCGCATAAGTAGTCGAGCGGTGCCTGGTGCCGAATTTGGGCCTCAGCGCTTCTACCGGGTGGCTTCCTGTTCGCGTTTGATTTCCAGGGCGATGTCGATGAGTTGGTCTTCCTGGCCGCCGATCAGCTTGCGCTGCCCGGCCCGGTGCAGCAGCTGGTGCGCGGGCACCCCGTAGCGCTCGGACTGGCGGATGGCGTGCTTGAGGAAGCTGGAATACACACCCGAGTAGCCCATGATCAGCGCGTTGCGATCGAGCAGGCATTCAGCCGGCATCGCCGGTGCGACAACCTCTTCGGCAGCATCGGCGATATCGAAGAAATCGATCCCGGTCTTCACACCGATCTTGTCGAACACCCCGATGAGCGCCTCGACCGGCGCGTTACCCGCCCCTGCCCCGAACCGGCGGCACGACCCGTCGATCTGCTTGGCACCCGCACGCACCGCCTCAATCGAGTTGGCCACACCCAGACCGAGGTTCTCATGCCCATGGAAACCGACCTGCGCGTCGCTACCGAGTTCGGCGACCAACGCCGCCACCCGATCAGCCACCCCATCCAAAACCAGCGCACCGGCGGAATCCACCACGTACACACACTGGCATCCGGCGTCGGCCATGATGCGGGCCTGCGCGGCGAGCTTCTCCGGGCTGATCGTGTGGCTCATCATCAAAAACCCCACCGTCTCCAGACCCAGCTCACGAGCCAACCCGAAATGCTGGATCGACACGTCGGCCTCGGTGCAGTGCGTCGCGATCCGGCAGATCGACCCACCGTTGTTCTGGGCTTCCTTGATGTCTTCCTTGGTGCCCACCCCCGGCAACATCAAAAAGGCGATCTTGGCGTCCTTGGCCGTCTCGGCGGCCAGCTTGATCAGCTCCTGCTCAGGGGTCTTGGAAAACCCGTAGTTGAAGCTCGAACCGCCCAACCCGTCACCGTGGGTCACCTCGATGACCGGCACCCCCGCAGCGTCCAGCGCCGCGACGATCGCACCGACCTCGTCCTTGGTGAACTGATGACGCTTGTGATGCGACCCGTCACGCAACGACGTATCGGTCATCCGGACGTCCCACACCGGGTTGAAGAAAATGTCAGCGGTCATCGGACTGCCTCCTCGACGCTGAGCGACTCTTTGGCGATCTCTTCGCCGACCTTGGTCGCCGCCGCGGTCATGATGTCCAGGTTTCCAGCGTAGGGCGGCAAATAGTCACCCGCACCCTCCACTTCCACGAAAATGGTGACGAGGTGGTTGCCCCCGTTGACCACCGACGGCTCGTCGAACTGCGGCTCGTTGAGCAGCCGGTAGCCCGGCACGTACGTCTGCACCTCGGCCACCACATCCTTGATCGACGCCGTGATCGCGCCATGATCCGCATCCTCGGGAATCGCGCAGAAGATGGTGTCGCGCATGATCATCGGCGGCTCCGCCGGGTTGAGGATGATGATCGCCTTACCCTTGCGGGCCCCACCGATATCACGCACACCCGCACTGGTGGTCTTGGTGAATTCGTCGATGTTGGCCCGGGTTCCCGGGCCCGCCGAGGCAGACGACACCGATGCCACGATCTCGGCATACGGCACCTCCACCACACGCGACACCGCATACACCATGGGGATGGTCGCCTGCCCGCCACAGGTCACCATGTTGACGTTCGGTGCGTCCAGATGTGCGCGCAGGTTTGCCGGCGGGATAACACCGGGGCCTACGGCGGCCGGGGTGAGGTCGATGGCCCGGATGCCGGCCTCGGCGTAGCGGGGTGCGGCGTCGCGATGCACATAAGCACTGGTGGCCTCGAACACCAGATCAGGCTTCTCGTCTTGGGCCAGAAGCCAATCCACGCCCTCGTGACTGGTTTCCAAACCGAGCTTGCGCGCTCGCGCCAGGCCTTCGGACTGCGGGTCGATACCGATCATCCAGCGCGGCTCCAGCCATTCCGAACGCAGCAATTTGTACAGCAGGTCGGTGCTGATGTTGCCCGACCCGACGATGGCAACTGACGCTTTCTCAGCCATATTCGGCTCCCTTATTCGAAACTCAGTCTTACTGAACCTAACCCGGCGAAGTCGGCGACGAAATCGCTGCCCGCAGGTGCATCTATCGCACGCGTGCACGACCCCGGCAACACAATGTCACCGGCCTTCAGACGCACACCGAAACTCTCCACCTTGCGGGCCAACCAGGCCACCGCGGTCACCGGATTGCCCAGCACCGCATCACTACGCCCCTCGGCGACCACCTCACCGCGGTTGGTCAACACCGCATCGATGGCCCGGATATCCACATCCTTGGGCGACACCCGCGCCTCACCGAGCACCCATCCCGCCGACGACGCGTTGTCAGCGATGGTGTCGCACAACTTGATCTGCCAATTGGTGATCCGGGTGTCGATCAACTCGATCGCAGGCGCGAACGCCGCCGTCGCGGCCAGCACATCCTCCTCGGTGCACCCCGCCCCCGGCAGATCGTCGGCCAAGATGAACCCCACCTCCACCTCCACCCGCGGATAGAGGTACTTCGACGACTTCACCGGCACATCCTCGAAAACCTGCATCACATCGAGCAGATGCCCGTAATCCGGCTCGTCGACGCCCATCATGTCCTGCATCGCCTTGCTGGACAGGCCGACCTTGTGGCCGATCACCTTGGCGCCCTCGGCCACCCGCGCCCGGATGTTGATCAGCTGGATCTCGTAGGCATCCACCACATCAATCTCGCCATACCGATCAGTCAACGGGGTCGTCGGAACCTGGCTGCGCTCAGCCTGAGCCAGGTCTGCAGCCAGCTGATCACGAACCTCGACACTAAGCACGGTGTCGCTCCACCATGGCCTTGATGTCCATGCCCCCCAGGGAATCTGCTGCGACTTCGGCATTGTGTGCGTGTGCGAAGTGGTGGAGCCCGAAGACCGAATCCATTCCGTTGCGCATTCCCATCTGGTCCTCACACTGGTTGACCGCCTTCTTGGTCAACGACAGTCCAAACCGCGGCATCGATGCGATTCGTGAGGCCAATGCGAATGTCGTGCGCTCCAGATCATCACGAGACACGACCCGGTTGACCATGCCGACCTCGTACGCACGCTGAGCGCTGAACCGATCACCGGTGAACAGAAGCTCTTTGGCAAAACGCGACCCCACCATCCAGGGGTGGGCGAAGTACTCCACTCCCGGAATCCCCATCTGCACAACCGGATCCGAGAAGAATGCGTCGTCCGACGCCACGATCAAATCACACACCCAGGCCAGCATCAGGCCCCCGGCGATGCAGGCACCCTGAATCATGGCGATGGTCGGCTTCGGAATCTCCCGCCATCGCCGGCACATCCCGAGATAGACCTCCATCTCGCGAGCGAACCGTTGGTCCCCGCCAGACCTCTCGAGGTGATCCCACCAAAGCACCGCACGGTTGTCGTAGTGAACGTGGTGATCACGTCCAGGAGTGCCCAGATCATGACCCGCGCTGAAATGCTCACCGGCTCCGGCCAGCACGATGACATCGACCTCGTCATCGTCGACGGCTGACGCGAACGCCGAATCCAGGGCGTATGTCATCACCGAGTTCTGGGCATTCCGATAGCGCGGACGATTCATCGTGACAACCGCGACGCCGTCGCGCACCTGATACGTCACCACATCGGTCTCGTCGTGCAACTGTCCGTCTCCTTGACCCCAGATCCCAACAGACACATCGTCACGCCGAAACCACTGGCCCCATCCCGCAGCGTCCACTCACTGGAAGTCATATGACTCACACAGAACCGAGCGTCGATCGATTCAACCTTCCGATGTTCCAGTCATTCGACACTTGGGCTATGCGGGACAACGCGGATCGTGTGTGATCGCATCCGTATCACCTAGAAAGGGCTCTCAATGACGATGCTGACGTTCGAATACCAGGACACATTGCGTGAAGTCACCACCCCGAAAGGAGTTCTGCGCTACCACGAGGCCGGTGACGGTCCGCCGTTACTGATGCTGCATGGCTCCGGTCCGGGAGTGACCGGTTGGCGCAACTTCCGCGGCAACCTCGCCGTGTTCGCCCGGCACTTCCGCTGCCTGATCCTGGAGTTCCCCGGTTTCGGGATCAGCGACGATTTCGGCGGCCACCCGATGGTCGACGCGCAAGGGGCCGCGGTGGCGTTCACTGACGCTCTCGGACTCGAGCGCGTCGACGTGATCGGCAACTCCATGGGCGGCGGTGTCGGCGTCAACTTCGCCATCAACCATCCCGAACGCGTCGGGCGGTTGGTGACGATCGGCGGCATCGGCACGAGCATCTTCAGCCCTGGGCCCAGCGAAGGTATCCGACTGCTTCAGGAGTTCACCGAGCAGCCGACCCGGGCGAAGTTGGTCGACTGGCTGAACTCGATGGTGTATGACCCGAACCTCGTCACCGAGAACCTCATCGAGGAGCGGTGGGCGCTGGCCACAGATCCCGCAACGTTGGAATCCTCACGGCGGATGTACGGCAAGGCCGCGTTCGCGGCGATGATGGAGATGATGCGCACGATGGATTCCCCGATGCCGTGGGCGATCATGCACAAGGTACAGGCGCCGACCTTGCTGACATGGGGACGCGACGACCGGGTGAGCCCGCTGGACATGTCACTGATACCCATGAAGAGTATCCCGAACGCCGAACTACACGTGTTCCCCAACTGTGGGCATTGGGTCATGATCGAGGCCAAGGAAGCGTTCGAACGAACAGTGCTGCCGTTCCTCGGCGTCAGCCACCTGAACGGGGATAGCTGAGAAAGCGCAGCAGATACCGGGCCAGAGACCTGGCTGGCACAGGAGCCGGCCAGGACTCCGCACGGAAGTACGCATCAGAACCGCCATCAACGAAAACAACGCTTCCACAGAGGAAGTCAGCCGCATCCGACAGCATGAACATCATCCAGTCCGCGAGATGCCCGGCGTCACCGTAGCCCCCGACCGGCACCGGGAAGGATTTGACCGCCTTGGCTTCCTTTGGATCTGCCAACTGCTCGGCCAGCAACGGTGTCGTCACCGCCCCAGGTGCCACGGCGTTGAGTCGAATACCCGCACCCGCCCAGTCTGGGCGCACAGCCTGTCTTCGCACCCATCGAGCAACTGCGATCTTGGAGGCGGCATAGATCATCGCAGCGGAAGCCCGTCCGTAGAACCGCACCGCGCGCAGGGCTTTCTCGCCATCACCGGCCAGGAACGCCCGCACTGCCCGCCTCGGTACCGCCGGCGTGGTGGTTGCCGAATTGCTCGCGATCACCACCACTTTGGCGCGATCGCTGCGCGCCAAGGCCGGACGCAACGCATCCAACAGCTCAGTCACGCCGAAATAGTTGACCTGCGCGATGAGACGCTCCCGGCCAGGAATCGGACCGAGCCCTGCCGCCAGCACCGCGCCGTCAAGTACACCGCCGGAAGTGGTCAGTAGTTCACCCACAGCACTACGACGACCGCCATCGGTCGACAGGTCGGCCACGATCTCGCTGTCTCTGAGATCAACACCGATGACTTTGTGACCCGCCGCCCGTAACCGTTGCGCCACTTCCCAGCCCATACCGGACGCTGATCCGGTTACTGCATATGTGCCCACCGGTCAGGCTCCTCGCTCATCGGCTTCGGCGCCAAGTGAGGCTCCGGTGGCGCCCGCGATGAGCAGCCGGTGGCCGGCCGGTCTTCCGTCCAGCATTCGGCTCGTGCGTTTGGTGATGCGCCAGCCCTCCTCTCTGCGTTGCAGCTCAAAGTGGTTGGCGGCCGCACGCCATACGAGGTACTCCTGGGCCGATGCTTGCCAAGCTTGGTGAGGGAACTGACTGTCTGGCAGTGGCTGTGGACGGCGAAGCACGACGAGTGATTCACACAGCGCCACCGCGGTGTCGCCCGCGACGGTTACCACTGCCGGCCCGAGAAAGTGACAACACCCGGCCGCCACCAACTCGCCGTGCGGCGCTGAGCTGACCATCGCGCGGATGTCAGAACTACTGGTCATCCGCCAGCCCTCGACGTCATAGCTGCCATCTTCGGCCCACAACGACGCGGCGCCATCGGCATTCGCGCAGTCCACCGCCGGGCCGTAGGACGCGATCAACCGGGCGATGGCACGTTCGTCTTCCAACAGACGCACCCGGTGCAGTAGGTCGGTGACTGTCTCCTGGTCGAGGGTCACGGCGTGTTTCCTTCCACGGTGGCGGCGATGTCGGCCAGACGTATCAACTGCTCGCAGTAGTGTTCGACCGAGTGGGCCGCGATGGTGCAATACGCGACGGTGGCACCGCTGCCTGCCAGCTCCAGAAGCCGGGTCCGGCAATCGACTGGGTCACCGGACGGATCCACCGTCTGCCCAGTTCCCAAGATGACCTCGAATCCCGTTGGCACGTCGGTATTGTCGAGCATCACACGGACATCGGATGGGTCGAGACCGAATGGCATCCAGCCGTCGGCAAGGCTGACGGCCCGCTGCAATGAGGCCGCGGTCCGCCCACCTACCCAAATCGGCACGTCGGTGCGAGCAGCGTGCGGCATGACGGTCATCGCGGAGAATTCATGGAATCGGCCGGAATAACATCCTTCCGCCCGGCCGAGCGTCGCGCGCAGCGCGCGGATGGCATCGTCAGCACGGGCCGCGCGTTGCGGCCACACGGCTCCGATGAGATCGAATTCCTCTTTCAGAGAGCCAATCCCGACCCCGAGGACCACTCGGCCCGCGCAGATGCGGTCCAACGTCCCGTATCCCTTGGCGATGTCGAGGGGATGGTGATAACCCAGCACCAGCACCGCGGTAGCTAGGCGGATGCGACGCGTGTGGGCCGCGAGGAACCCCAACGTGGCCAGTGGATCCCAATACACCACACCGCGACGGGTCGCGTCGCTGCTGGGGATCGCGACATGCTCGGAACACGTCAGGAACTCGAAGCCCGCCTCATCGGCCACCTTCGCGACCGTGGCGAGATCGTCTACGGTGGCGGTCGCTTCCCACTCCGAAGCCACGCCGGGAACTTGAACGACGATCGGCGTCGACAGTCCTATCCGCATATCACTTACGCAGCCTGACCAGTTCCTGAATCGCTTCATGGGCTTCCAGCACCACCCTCGCACGGTCCGGTGAGCTGTTGCGCGCCGCGGTGGCGGCATTGCCGCCCGCCACGTACACCGGTCCGTCGTGCAGATGTGCAAGTCCTTCAGCGGCAACGTCGCCGGGTTCGTTGACGATCATCCCTGGGGCGTCGAAGTTGAGCCCGATACGCTCCATCGCCGGTGTCCGGGTCACTCCCAGCACCAATTCGAGAACATCTACGTTGTGCTCACGCAACTCGAGCCACAGACTCTCGGCGAACATCCTGGAGAAGGCCTTGGCACCAGCGTAAACCGAGTGCCGATCAGCGCCCATGTAGCCCGACAGGGAGCCCACGATCAGGATCCCCCCGCGACTGCGTTCCACCATTTGACGCCCGTACAGTTGAACAAGATCCATCATCCGGGTCACGTTCAAATCGATCACCTTCTGGAAGTCCGCAAGTGGCGCATCGAGGAACGGCTCGTTGCAGGTGCTTGCGCCCGCGTTGTAGATCAGCAGTCCCACCTCTAGGTCCGACGTCGCAGTGGAAATGCGCTGCACGGCAGTCCGGTCGAGCAGATCCACCGCCACTGTTCGGACCTCGGCCCCGACGGCCCGGCACTGGTCGGCCGTCTCTTCCAAGGGTTCGGGTTTACGTGCGATCAGCACAAGACCAAATCCGTCCCGAGCGAGTTGACGAGCGAACTCCGCGCCGACTCCTTCCGAGCCGCCCGCGATCACTGCCCACCTTCCGTACTTCTCGAGATCGGTCACCGATTTCTCCTCATCGTTGTGTGCTGCCGCCGTCGACCGGCAACGCGGCGGCGGTGATGTATCGGGCCTCGTCGGATGCCAGAAACAGGCTCGCATTCGCGACATCGTGCGGTTCCACCCACGGAATGTCGAGAAGGTTCATCGTCCGCGCCGCCTGTGCAAACTCTGTACGGGTGGGCACGCGGTCCAGGTCTGGCCGAAATCCGCTGCGGACCATGTCATTCTGGATCAGCGGTGTGTCAACGTTGGTCGGGTGGACCGTATTGACCCGAATCGCGTGCGGTGCAAGCTCATGCGCCAAGCTGCGCATCAGGCCGACGATGCCGTGTTTGGCTGCGGTGTAATGACCCACACCGACCAGTCCGCGGTGCCCAGCGATTGAGCTGACCAGGACGATGGAGCCGGCACCGCGCGCGATCAGCTGCGGCGCGGTGACTTTGCAGGTATGGAACACTCCCGTGAGGTTCACATCGAGCATGGTCTGCCAAGTCTGCTCATCCATCTCCGCCATGGCTGCCCTCGATGTGATTCCCGCTGTGGCACAGACGATGTCGAGACCACCGAATTCTGCGACACCGGTGTCGACCACAGCGGCGAGCCCGTCGACGTCACGGACGTCGACGATCGCGGTCGAGATGCGGCCACCGACTGCTCGCACGAGCCGCGCGGTGTCCGCAAGATCGACGGGAGTGGCCGGAGGTACGCCCACGGTGGCGATCGGGCCGCAAAGGTCGACGGCGATGACTGCGGCGCCTTCCTCGGCGAAGCGCACCGCCTGGGCGCGTCCGATGCCGCGAGCTGCACCCGTGATGAAAGCTACCTTCCGGGCCAGCCGCCCTTCCCTGTGCGTCATGTCTTTTGGGTGAGACCGGCGTCGACGACAAGCTCGGCTCCGGTGATGTATCTCGCGTCGTCAGAGGCAAGAAACACCACGGCGTTGGCAACGTCCACGGGCTCAACCCACGGCACGGGCAAAAGATGGCGGGCCGCAAGTACTCGCGCGGCATCGGCCTCTGTCGGGTCTTCGATGTCGGGGCACAGGCGTCGATACGTTGCCGCGTTGCGAACCATCGGGGTCGCGACCGCGCCGGGGTGCACCGTGTTGACCCGAATGCGTCGCGGGCCGAGCTCGTTGGCCAACGTGCGCGCCAGCCCGACCACGGCGTGTTTGCTCGCTGTGTAATGCGCGGAGTTGGCGGTACCGCGCATGCCGCTGGTCGAGCTGATGATGACGATCGATCCACCGTCGTCGCCGAAATGCCTGGCAGTCGCCTTTACGGTGTGCCACACTCCGGTTACATTGACATCGAGGGTGTCCCGCCACGCCTTTTCGGACAGTTCCCACGTCGGGGCTCCGGGCGGATGAATGCCCGCATTGGCCACAACGACGTCCAGGCGTCCGAGCTCGGCAACGGCAGCATCGACCACCTCGGAGAGCACGTGCGAGTTACGCACATCCGCCAACCCGGCGATACAGCGCCTTTCACGCTCCCGCACCAACGCTGCGGTACACCCGAGTTCGTCCTGCATCGCATCGATGTCCACCGCGATCACGTCGGCACCTGCATCGGCAAACCGCTCGCAGTGTGCCCGGCCCGTCCCGCGTGATGCGCCGGTGACCAGGGCAACCTTGCCCGCCAAGGTCGGCATCTAGGATCCCTCGATCAAGGCGAATCCCTTGTAATCGGCGTTGGCGATCTCGGCGCAGATGTCGAGATAGGTTGCAAATCCGCCGATGAACAACATGAAAACCCGCGGCTTTCCCGGAACGTTGGCACCCATGTACCAAGAATTCGCCCGGGGGAACAATGTCGCCTCGGCTCGCTGATTGCATTCGAGAACCCAGCCGTCCACGGCTTCCGGTGTGGCCTCCATGGCGGCGTAGCCCTGCTCGTCGAGGTAGGCGATGGCGTCGGCGATCCAGTTGATGTGCGCTTCGGCATGCAACACCATGTTCGCCAGCACGGCAGGCGCACCCGGGCCCGACACCAGGAACAGATTCGGGAAACCGTCGACACCCAGGCCCAGGTAGGTCCGCGGTCCATCGGCCCAGGAATCCACGAGCCGCCTGCCCCCGCGGCCGACGATGTTGATCTTGGCCAACGCGCCCGTCATCGCATCGAACCCGGTCGCCAGCACGATGGCGTCAACGTCGTAGTGCGCCTCGGTCGTGTTGATCCCGCTTTCGTCGACGCATTCGATGGGCGTCTTGCGAACGCTGACCAACCTGACATTGGACCGATTGAACGTCTGAAAATAGTTGGAGTCAGTACAGATTCGTTTCGTTCCGATCGGATGATCGGTGGGAATCAACAACTCCGCCAGCTCAGGAGCGTCGATGAGCGCGCGGATCTTCTCCTCATAGAATTTGCGCGCCTCCTCGTTGGCCTCGATGTTCGTCATCTGATCGGCGAAAGTCTTGGAGAACAGCACACCACCGAGATTCCAGCGCTCTTCGAATGCCGCGCGGCGCTCGTCCGGCGTGGCTTCCATGGTCAGTTTCGGGTGGACCACGTGCGGCGACCCTCCGCCGCTGCGCCACGACTTGTGGCGCCGCTCCGCGTAGTTGGCCTTGATCTCGGCGATTTCAGCATCGGTCAGTGCGCGGTTGCCCGCCGGGACACTGTAATTCGGTGTGCGTTGGAATACGTACAGCTGCTCTGCTTGTTCGGCGATCACCGGAATCGACTGGATGCCCGATGATCCCGTGCCGACGACGGCGACGCGTCTGCCGGTGAAATCGACGCCCTCGTGCGGCCAATGCGCGGTGTGGTAGATCTCGCCGGCGAAGGTTTCCAGTCCGGCGAAATCCGGCGTCAACGATGCCGACAGTGGCCCGGTGGCCATGACCACGAACCGCGCAGCGACAGTGACCGTACCGGCAGCACCCTCGCCGGTCACCCGCCAGAACAACGCATCCTCATCGAACACGGCAGAGCTGACCCGGGTGTTGAAGGTGATTCCGCTGCGGAGATCCAGCCGGTCGGCCACCCAGTTTATGTACTTGAGGATCTCGCCCTGAGTCGCGTACTTCTCGGTCCAGGTCCATTCCTGCTGAAGTTCTTCGGAGAAGGAATAGCAGTAGTCGACGCTCTCCACGTCGCAGCGAGCACCGGGGTATCGGTTGAAGTACCACGTGCCGCCCACATCAGGTGCAGCCTCGAACACCCGCACGGACAGTCCCCGCTCGCGGAAATGGTGCAGAGCGTACAACCCCCCGAACCCCGCTCCGACCACAACTACATCGACATCGAACCCGGTCACGCTGCTCACGCACCGTACGGTAGGGCCTCCGATCCGCACCGCCGGTGGAGTTTCCCGGTGAGCGGGCATCCCAAGATTTCGTCCCGGCCATTGGACAAGCGCCCACACCCGCGGTGTGGCCCCGGCCAAGATGGCACGCATGACCGACGTGGAATCCGCCCCGACGCAGACAACCGGCGTGCGTACCGTGGTGGTTACCGTCAGCGAGGTCATCGACGAAAGCCACGACGCTCGCTCACTGGTACTGACCGTGCCCGACGAGCACCGCGATCGGTTCGCCTACCGCCCCGGGCAGTTCTTGACACTGCGGGTGCCCAGTAACCTCACGGGTGCGGTAGCCCGTTGCTACTCTCTGGCAAGTTCACCGCACACCGACGAGTCCCCCAAGGTCACCATCAAGCGAACCGAAGGCGGATACGGTTCAAATTGGCTGTGCGACAACATTTCCTCCGGTGACACGATTGAGGTTTTGCCTCCGTCCGGAGTGTTCACCCCAACCAGTCTCGACGGCGACTTCTTGCTGTGGGCCGCGGGCAGCGGTATCACACCGGTGATGTCGATCTTGAAATCCGTGCTGGTGGCCGGCACCGGCCGGGTCATCCTATGCTACGCCAACCGCGACGAGAAGTCCGTCATTTTCGAAGCCGAGTTGCGTGAATTCGCAGCGCGCTATGCCGGCCGGATCACGGTGCTGCATTGGCTCGAATCGATTCAAGGCCTCCCAACCCACGCTCAGCTCAGCGCATTCGCGAGCATGTTCAGCGGCTACGAATCGTTCATCTGCGGACCAGCGCCCTACATGGCCGTGGTCAGGGAGGCGTTGACAGAGGCCGGCGTTCCACGGGACCGGATCCATCAGGAAGTTTTCCAGTCGCTGACCGGCGATCCGTTCGCCGAGGTAACCGCCGAAACGCTCGTTGTCGACGACACGGACGCTGCCGACGCCGAGATCCAACTCGACGGTCAGGTACATACGTTGCGATGGCCGCGCGGGCGCAATCTCGTGGAGACCATGCTGGCCGCAGGCATCGCCGTGCCCTACTCGTGTCGGGAAGGCCATTGCGGTTCGTGTGCGGCAACCACGATCGAGGGCGAAGTCGAGATGGGCAATGCCGAGATTCTCGAGGACAAAGACATCGCCGATGGCCTTTTCCTGGCCTGCCAGGCTTGTCCACGGTCACACAAACTCAAAATTGAGTTCTGAAACCCCTTTTCGACCCCCTCTGCCGACCGGCATTTCGGTATCTCACAACAGCGTCGCCGTTCGGTCAGGCCGCTTCTGTCGATACTGTTGCACCCCGGGCGATTCGTGTTCCGGCGGCTGGGAATCCGTAATTGCAGTGCTGATTCACGTCCACTCACTGGGACAGCCGCGACGGCTGGACGGCTGATGAGTCCACCATCAGAACCATGACGAAACGGGTGATCGACAGTATCGCGGAGCTGGCCGAGCAGCTCCGCGGACAGGCCGCCGAGGCGGAGAAGATCGGTAAGTTGACCGACGACACGGTCAAGACCATGAAGCAGGTGGGCTCCATACGGCTGCTGCAGCCGAAACGGCATGGCGGACTTGAGGTTCACCCGCGCGAGTTCGCAGAAACTGTGATGGCCACCGCGGCCCTGGATCCCTCCGCCGGGTGGATCAACGGTGTCGTGGGCGTACATCCGTACCAGTTGGCATACGCCGATCCCCGTGTCGGGGAGGAGATCTGGGCCGACGACATCGACACCTGGGTGGCCTCTCCCTATGCACCGCAGGGCGTGGCCAAACCGGTCGAGGGCGGCTATATCTTCAACGGCCGGTGGCAGTTCAGCTCCGGCACCGACCACTGTGACTGGATCTTCCTCGGAGCCATGATCGGCGATGCAGACGGCAAGCCGCTCATGCCCCCGCAGATGCTGCATATGATCCTGCCCCGCAAGGATTATGAGATCGTCGAGGACTCCTGGGATGTTGTCGGCCTGCGCGGTACCGGCTCCAAGGATGTCATCGTCAAGGATGCGTTCGTGCCGTCGTACCGGACGATGGACGCGATGAAGGTGATGGACGGCACCGCCCAACGCGAAGCCGGTATGACCGAGACGCTCTACCTCATGCCGTGGTCGACCATGTTCCCGCTCGGCATTTCTTCGGCGACCATCGGTATCGCCGAGGGTGCACTGGCCGCCGCTCTCGACTACCAGCGCGAGCGCGTCAACTCCAGCGGTGTCGCGATCAAGGACGATCCCTATGTCATGTACGCCATCGGTGAGGCGGCCGCCGACATCAACGCGGCGCGTCAGGAACTGCTCGCCAATGCCGACCGCATCTACGACATGGTCGACGCCGGCGAGGAGGTGTCGTTCGAGGACCGGGCCGCGGGACGACGCACGCAGGTACGTGCCGTGTGGCGGGCGGTGTCGGCGGTCGACGAGATCTTCGCCAGGTGCGGCGGGAACGCAGCGCGGATGGACAAACCACTGCAGCGCTATTGGCGCGACGTCCACGTGGGGCAGGCGCATGCGATCCACGTTCCCGGCACCGTTTATCACGCATCGGCATTGAGCTCGCTCGGTGTGGACCCCCAGGGTCCGCTGCGGGCGATGATCTGAGGGGAAGCGCAATGGCCTTGATCAAGAGCCTGGGCTACGTGACCGTCCAGGCGACCGATATCGAGCGGTGGCGCCATTTCGCCTTCGGCGTATTGGGTTTCGCGGAAGGCGGCGGGCCCGATCCCGCGACGCTGTACCTGCGCATGGACGAGCGCGCCGCCAGGATCATCGTCACGCCGGGCGATACCGACAAGATCGTCACCGTCGGCTGGGAGGTTCGCGACCACGCGGACCTTGAGGAACTCAAGAGTGCGCTTGACGCCGCCGGCGTTCCGTACAAGGAACTGTCACTGGCGGAGGCCGATGCCCGACGCGTTGAAGAGGTCATCGCATTCGACGATCCCGCCGGCACCTCGCTGGAGGTATTCCACGGCGCGGTACTCGATCACAGTCCCGTGGTGACACCGTTCGGCGCCAAGTTCGTCACCGGTGAACAGGGGCTGGGCCACGTGGTGCTGCCTGCATTGGACGTCAACGGATTGTTCGAGTTCTATACGCAGGTACTCGGGTTCAAGTCGCGCGGCGCGTTCCGGGTGCCGGTGCCACCAGAATTCGGGCCGGTACGGGTGCGGTTCATGGGTGTCAATCAGCGTCACCACAGCCTGGCCATCTGCCCGGCGTCGAACCTGCGCGACCCCGGGTTGATCCATCTCATGGTCGAGGTCGACACCCTCGACGCAGTCGGCCAGGCCCTGGACCGCGTGAACAAGGACGGCTTCCAGTTGTCGTCGACACTCGGGCGGCACACCAACGACAAGATGGTGTCGTTCTATGTGCGTGCGCCCGGCGATTGGGACGTCGAGTTCGGCACCGAAGGTACGCGCGTCGACGAAACCTATTACACCGCCGAAGAAATCACGGCCGACAGTTACTGGGGCCACGAGTGGGTATCTGATCTGCCCGCGGCCATGCGCCCGTGAACACCGACGTCGTTCCAGTTGCGGTGGGCGACATCGCCGGCTGGGATCACGAAGCCGATGTTGTCATCGCAGGCTATGGCGTCGCCGGTGCCTCCGCGGCGGTCGAGGCGGCACGTGGCGGCGCCGACGTGCTGGTGCTGGAAAGGACCGGCTCGTGGGGCGGGGCCGCAGCGATGGCGGGCGGATTCATCTACCTCGGCGGCGGTACGGCACTCCAGACCGCGTGCGGTTTCGACGATTCCGTGGAAGATATGGCCGCATTCCTGAATGTGGCCATGGGTCCGGGAGCTGACAGCGAGCGCATCGCCGACTACTGCGAACACAGCGTCGCGCATTTCGACTGGCTGGTCGGTTGCGGTGTGCCATTCAAGGCGGAGTTCTTCGGTGAGCCCGGCTGGGAGCCGATGGGTGACCAGGGTTTGATGTTCAGCGGCGGAGAGAACTCCTTCCCGTTCAACACCGTGGCGCGGCCCGCCCCCCGCGGTCACGTGCCACAGATGTCCGGCAAGAAGCAAGGTGAGGCCAGCGCCGGCTACATGTTGATGAAGCCGCTCGTCGAGACGGCGACGGCGGCGGGGACGCGGGCCCTCTACGACGTCCGTGTTCAGCGGCTCGTCGTCGATACCGGAGGGCGAGTCGTCGGCCTCACCGCCCGCCGCTTCGGCAACCCGGTCGCGATTCGAGCGCGGCGCGGGGTCGTGCTGGCAACCGGCAGCTTCGCATACAACGACTCCATGGTGGCGCAGTACGCTCCGCGCATCGCGGGTCGTCCGGCAGCGTCGATCGAGCAGCACGACGGACGAGCTATTCGTATGGCGCAGGCGCTGGGCGCCGATCTCGCACACATGGACGCCACCGAGGTCGCCATCTTCGCCGATCCTCAGCAGTTGGTGCGTGGCGTCCTGGTCAACGCCCGCGGCCAACGCTATGTGCCCGAGGACACCTACCCGGGCCGTATCGGCCAGCTGACGCTCTACCACCAGGACAACACCGCCTATCTGATCATCGACGGTGAGGCTCACGAGGAGGCAATGTCCTCACCGACACCGCAGCTGATGTTCCGGCCACCGACCTGGGTTGCCGATACCGTGGCCGAACTCGAAGAGGCAATCGGGTTGCCTCCGGGCTCGCTGCAGCACACGGTTGAGGCCTACAACGACGGTGCGACTCGAGGCGAGGATCCGCTTCTGCACAAGAAGCCGCAGTGGCTCAGGCCGATCGGCGCGCCACTGGGTGCCATCGATCTGAGGGAGAGCACGGGCGGATTCACGCTCGGCGGTCTGGCCACCACCCTTGACGCTGAGGTGCTCCACGTCAGCGGCGAACCCATTCCGGGCCTGTATGCGGCGGGCAGATCGACTGCCGGCCTGGCGGCGTGGGGGTACGCCAGCGGTATCTCGCTCGGCGACGGCAGCTTCTATGGTCGCCGGGCCGGGGCCGCCGCAGCCCGTGGTTGAGCGCCTCGGATGCAGCTGGACATCAGCTCCCTCGCCCGATTGGTGAGGTCCACTGCGCACACTCGCCGGGCACCTCCCTGACCGTTACCGCGAGCGCCTCCAAGATGTGACAGCAGACACATGTTTGTGGTAGTTATATTTCTATTAGTCATATAGCGACTAGTCATATCGCCGCCCGCGGAGGATCCCATGACCGCGACCATCGAACAGTTCGCGACCACCGCCACGAAGACCGCTGCCGACGCGCCCAGCGCGGTCATTGATCGCGTCTCCGCCGTTCTCGACGCATTCGACGGACCAGGCCGGCTCACCCTGGCGCAAATCGTGCGGCGCACCGGGTTGCCCCGTTCGTCTGCACATCGGTTTCTCGAGCGACTCGTGGAACTGCGCTGGGTGCGCCGTATCGGGCGCGACTACGAACTGGGGATGCGCCTCGTTGAGCTGGGATCGCTTGCGGTGCACCAGGACCGTCTACACAAAGCGGCGATCCCGATCCTGCACAAGCTGCATGCCGCCACGGGTCTGGTTGTTCACCTGGCTGTCCTCGACGGACCTGATGTGCTCTACATGGAGAAGGTGGGCGCCAGGATGGCCACAGCGATCCCGACGCGCGTCGGCGGCCGCCAGCCGGCACATTGCGCAGCGGTCGGCAAGGCCATGTTGGCGTTCGCAGACGATCACGCCATCGAGCTGCTGGGTACCGACCTGGGGCAACAAACCAAGTACTCGATCCGTACCCATGCTCAGTTGAGCAACGAGTTGTCGAAGGTACGTGCGCACGGCGTGGCATTCGATCGCGAAGAATCACTGCGCGGCTTCGGCTGCGTCGCTGCCCCGGTGGGAGACCCCGGCGAGGCTGTTGCCGCGATCTCGGTCTGTGGTCCGATGAGTCAGATCGTTTCGCTGGACCAGCAACTCGTTGCACCGGTACGAATGGCGGCGCTCGGAGTTTGGCGGTCGATGGAAGGCGCCCCGGTCCCGGCGGCGTTGCAGCATATGCGGCCGTTACGGGGCGGACCGGCGGCCTCGATTGCGCCCGCGGCCAGTAGCCCGCAGCCGGCATGAGCAACCATCACGAGGCAGCACCCGACGTGACCGCCGGGCTCGATCCAGAGATCGCCGACATCATCGAAGCGTTGGACTCCGGTTTCCCGGCCGTCCATACCATGACCGGCGAGCAGGCGCGTGCCGCGATCCGGTCTCGATTCGTTCCTGTGGCGCAACCAGAAGCCGTGGGCGCCATGGACGATACGACCGTTCCCGGTCCGGCCGGAGTGGTGCCGGTTCGGATCTATCGGCCGCGCACCGCCGAGGGCCCCGTACCTACGCTCGTATTCGCACATGGCGGCGGTTGGGTGTTCTGCGATCTCGACAGCCACGACGAGCTCTGCCGTGACCTCGCCAATCGCATTCCCGCCGTGGTGATCTCCGTGCACTATCGACGAGCCTCCGAGGAAGGCGCATGGCCGGCCGCAGCCGAAGACGTGTACGCCGCCACGTGCTGGGCGGCCGACCACGTTTCGACGTTGGGCGGCGACCCAGGCGCCATCATGGTTGGCGGCGACAGCGCCGGTGGCAATCTCGCTGCCGTCACCGCGGTGATGGCGCGTGACCGCGGCGGCGCCGAGTTGGCGGGCCAGCTGCTGCTGTATCCAGTCATCGCCGCCGATTTCGATACCGATTCCTACCGCCGGTTCGGCGAGGGTTTCTACAACCCCCGCCGCGCATTGCAGTGGTACTGGGACCAGTATGTCCCCGATATCTCCGACCGTGAGCACCCGTATGCATCTCCGCTGCAGGCCGATCTCGCCGGCTTGCCGCCGGCAATCACCTTCGTCGCCGGCCACGATCCGCTCCGCGACGAGGGTTTGGCGTATGCCGAAGCGCTGCGGGCCGCGGGGGTGTCGAGCGTTACGCGAGTGTTCGACGGAGGAGTTCACGGCTTCATGACCATGCGTGCTCTCGATATCTGCAGGCGTGCTCGCGCTCAGGCCTGCGTCGATGTGGCAACCGTACTCGGCCACAAGGTCACTGGGTAATAGCAGAGCCGTTCGGGGTTTCGAGGACCAACGGGGCAGCGGCACCGTAGCGCTGCTCCGGGTCAAGGACGCAATGGGTGCGATCGAATACCGTCACCATGCACCGGTTGTTGTGATTGCAGCGGCTGCGGACGCTGCGGTCGGCGCGCATCCGGTTCACCAGATCCGGCTCACGCAGCAGCGCACGACCCATTGCCAGGAAATCGAACCCCTCCCCCAACCCGACTTCGAGGTGTTCGCAGTTGGTGATGCCACCCAGCAGAATCAACTTGGTGTTGCGCATCAACGGAACGAATTGGCGTGCAGCAGAGAGCATGTAGAGATCCTCGTAGGGGTAGCTGCCCATCGCCCATTTGCCCGCGATTCGGATCGCCGGCCGCATTGCCCGCGGCATGACCTGGGCGAACTCTCGCACCGGAACATCCCCGCGGAACAGGTACATCGGCTTGAAAACCGATGATCCCTGGGTCAACTCGATGGCGTCCAAGGTTTCGTCGACATCCAGCAGCTGCGCGGTTCGCAACGCTTCGTCGATCCAGATGCTGCCGGGCAGACCGTCGTCCATGTCCAGTTTGGCGATCACCGCGACCCGGTTCCCGACCACCTCCCGAACGTGCTGCGCGATCTCGCGCACGAAACGTGACCTGTTGTCGATATCGCCGCCGTACTCGTCCCTGCGCCGGTTGATCAGCGCACTCAAAAAGGAACTCGGCAGATATAGGTGTCCGAAATGCAGTTCCACCGCGTCGAATCCGGCGTCTACGGCAACCTGAGCGGCGTCGCCGAACTGGTCGATGACCATGCCGATCTCACTTCGTTTGATCTCCCGGCAATAGGAGAACGAGGCCGGATTGACAAACCGGCTCGGCGCCACGGCCGTCACGCCGGTCAGCCGCTTCTGCGCCACTACACCGGCATGCCCCAGTTGCGCCGAGATGGCTGCGCCGGCATGGTGCACCGCGTCGGTGAGTTTGCGCAGGCCCGGTAATGCCGCCGCGTTCATGACGATTTGGCCCGGTGCACTGGCGGCCTCTGACGACACGCAGCAATAGGCAACCGTGGTCATGCCGACGCCGCCGGCGGCGAAGGTCCGATGGAACTCGACGAGGTCGTCGGTGACAAGGCCGTGCGGCGACCTGCCCTCCGAGGTCGCCGCCTTGATCATCCGGTTGCGCAACCGAATTGGGCCAAGGTGAGTCGGGGCGAACGGGTCTGGGCTGATGTCGTTCATTACGCTACTGTCACTCTCCCCGAGGGCGCGGTCAACGCCGCTCTCCCATTGGCCGGGAGCGCACAGCCGGGAATACCGATGTCATCCTTAACCTCGTTGCATGGCCGACAACGAAGTCAGGAAAGTCGTCTATGTCATCGACCGCGTGCTGACCCAGTGCGGCCAGGCGCGGGCGTTCATCGATCGATACCTCGCCGAGTACGCGCCCGGTGCGCGTGAGCGCGGTATGACGCTGGAGCACGTTCTGGTCAGCCCGCCGATCTGGTTCGACGACCAGCCCAACACCGTCACCGTTATCTGGAGCCTGCCCGACCCGCTGGCCTGGTGGCAGATGACCTGGCAAGGCCGCCCAGACCCGTCGCTGGCCCAATGGTGGTCGAGCATAGCCGAATTGGTGCGAGATCGATCGCGTTCGGTTGCCGCGTCGGCCGCGGATGTCGACACCCTGTGCGGAATGCAAGGAGAGACCGATGTATAGCGTCACCCGCCTGATCGATGTCACCACGAATCATCGCTCCCGACTGCTGACGACACTTCGCGGCGCCGCGACGGCCACCGATGCACAGAGCTGGATCGTGGCGGCCACCGAACCCGGTTCACGCAACGGAGGCGACCTACTGGTCCATCTGCGTTTCGCCGACGAGGGCCAATGGCGATGCGTGGCAGATCAGTTCGCATCGGTATTGGCAGATCCGGAAGTCACGCGGGTCAACGGTGTGAGCTACCACGGCACGCCGGTCAGCACCGGTACGCCGGGCACGGTTTACCGGACTCTGCTGCTGCGGGTGGCGCCTGAAGCCGATTCGGACACCGTTGCCCGCTTCGAGGCAGAGCTGCGATCGATGCCACGCTATGTGCACACCATCCGCGCGTGGCAACTGAGCCGGGTGATCGACTCCGTCGGGGCGACATCATGGACCCACGTGTTCGAGCAAGAGTTCACCGACGTCGACGGTCTGATGGGCCCTTACCTCATGCACCCGATTCACTGGGCGGTGGTGGACCGCTGGTTCGACCCCGAGACCACCGACGTGATTGTCCGCGACCGGGTGTGCCACAGCTTCTGCAGCATCGCCCAATCCCCGCTGTCCTGACCGCTCACACCCCCGCGGGCAGGATGTGCGGATGAGCTGTCACCGGCGGCTGCAGTGGTGGCAGAAGCTCTTTGCCATCGAGAGAATGCACCGTGAGGTTCTGCGACCACGGGTAGTGCAGACTGAACGCGACCAGTCCAGTGCGTTCGACGGCCGGCAGATGGCACATCGCCAGAACTGTCTCGGCGAGGTACTCCACGGGCTCGGTCGGAAACGTGTCCGGTATCAGGCTGGCCGCTCCAGGAGTTCGCACTGCACTGGTCGGGCCGACCGCGTTGACAGCGATATTGGCATCCAGCAACTCTGCGGCGATCCCCTGGGTGAACCGGTGCAGGGCCGCCTTCACCGATGCATAGACGACATCGCCGGAGACCTTGTTGTATTCGCGGTATGGCCGCACCGGCGGGAGCCCGGTCACCGAGCCGATATTGACGATCCAGCCACCACCCTGCTGGCGCATGTGTGGGATGGCTGCCTGCGTCAACACAAATGGCGTACGCACGTAGTGCTCGACGGTTCGATCGAAGGTGGCCATCGACATGTCTTCGATGACCGAATAGTCGGCAAACCCGGCGTTGTTGACCAGAATGTCGAGCCGGCCGGTGCGCTCCACAACCTGATCGACCAAGCCCGCACGCTGTTGTGGGTTTTCGAGGTCGGCGGCAATGCCGAGCGCGGTACCCCCGGCGGATTCGATGAGTTCGATGGTCTCGTCGATCGTTCCCGGCAACGCAGTCGACTCTCCCGCCCGCGTCGACAGGGAAGGTTCGTACGACCTGGCCGTCACCGCCACCGTCGCCCCTTCGGCGGCCAGCCGCTGAGCGATTGCCCGTCCGATACCGCGGCTGCTGCCGGTCACCAAAGCGGTTTTGCCGCTGAGTAGTTGGCTCATCCGACGACGAGATCCTCTTCTATCGGACGGCGGTGACTCTGCCACACGTCGATCAGTCGGAACGGGAAGGCCGTGACAATGCGGCCGCCGCCGGAACGGTAGTAGGTGTGTGCCGTCGGGGTGTGACACCACACCGTCTTGGCCATTGTCTCGTCGATCTCCCGTACGTAGTCTGTGAACGCCTCCGGCGTGACTTCGATGGTTTCGGCCCCTCGCAGCGCCATCAACTGCAGGCACTCCATGACGTAATGCACCATCACCTCGACACCGAAGTTGTGTCCGGCGCCATGACCGGGACTGTAGTTGGGCGCCGACGACACGAACATGTTCGGAAATCCCGGCACCATCCCACCCCGATAGGCACTAGGGCTGTCCCCCCACACTTCTCTCAGCCTGAGCCCATTGCGACCCCGAATATCGATGGTGGACAGGAAGTCCAGGTGATAGCCGGTTGCGTAGACGATGACATCCAAGTCGATCTGACGACCGTCTTGAGTGACGATGCCGCGCTCGTTGACCCGCGCGGGTTCAGCGGCCTCGACGTCGACGTGCGGTCGAGTCAACGCTGAGTAGTAGCCACCCGGATCGCGGATGATCCGCTTACCGTATGGCGCGAAGTCAGGTGTGACCTTCGCGGCCAGCTCACTGCCCGCCCCGAACGTCCGGTTGATGTAGTCCAGGCACATCTGCAAAAGCACGTCGTTGGCCTTCGATATGGACAGCGGGTGCTCGGCGGCCCATTCAGGATCACGCAGGATGACAGGATAGTTGTTGTCGGCGGTCCCCCAGAACGACTTCAGGCGATTCCAGTTGGCGTAATACGGCACGTGGTTGTTGAGCCATCGCCGGGGCTCGGGAACCTCGTCGCTCAATCTCTTGCGTGGCGCGACCCAATGAGGCTGTCGCTGGAACACTGTCAGATGCTGGACCTGGTCGACAGTGGCGTCGACGATCTGAACCGCCGTGCATCCCGCACCGATGATCGCGACCTTCTTGCCGGTGAGATCCAAATCTGGATCCCATTCGGCAGAGTGGATGCTCACCCCGGTGAAGGTTTCCATGCCCGCCAGTTCCGGCCAGCGAGGACGATTCAGGTAGCCGGTGGCCGGGATCACGACGTTCGCGTAGGACACGTCGTGGTTGCCACCCGGCGAGGCGGTGTGGACTTCCCATTGTTTGCGACGCTCGTCCCATCTCAGAGCCATCACTTCGGTACCGAACCTGGTGTGCTCGCGCAGCCCGTTCTTGTCGGCCACTGACACGAGATAGTTCTGATATTCGGCGCCCTGCGGGTAGTAATTCGACCAATCGCCGTTGATGTCACGCGAGAGCGAATAGTAAGCCGACGGAGTGTCCACTCCGATGCCCGGATAGACGGTGGTGTGCCAGGTGCCGCCGACCTCGTCGTTTCGATCAATGATCTCGTACTCGATTCCGGCGGCGGAAAGCTCAAGCGCGGCGGCCAATCCGGCAATTCCCGCGCCGATGACGACGACCTTGAAACCGGTGGGCAGCCTGGCGGCCCGGGGCAGGACGGGCTGCGACGGATGGAAGCCACCCTGTTCCAGCAACAGCCCCACATACTGCGTATCGACGTCGGTTCCCAGGGCCAGTGGGGCGATCCGACCGAACAGTTCCGGATCGTCGGCGCGCACGGCGTCCACCGGCCGCGGGGTGCCCATGGCAACGACGATCTGGTCGACGAGCTCGTCGAGAGTCTCCGGAGCGGCGACACCGATGTGCTCGGGCGGGTCGGGGACGTGGGAGATCTGCGGGCCGAATCGATCGACCACGTCGGGGTCACCGGTCAGTTGCGCCAGCACCGCTACCAGCACCCCGGCATCGGCCTGGCGCAAGTTCTCTCGCAGTTCGTCGGCATCCATCACTGCCTCGGCCGCCGTCGCGGTCGCATCGGTCGTCATCGAACCTCCCTTGTCTCTTTGAGTATGTGATCGGCGGCGAGCACCGGTGCGGCTCATGTCTACTGAGCGGGAGGTTGCTTGGTCGGCAGTCGTGGACGACGCCTAGTGTCACCGGACATGGACGGCCTCAATGACGTGCTCACCCCGGCGCGCAGTCACGCCCTCGGCGATATTCCACGCCGCTCGGCCCGCAGATATCCGGACAAGGTCGCGATCATCGACGGCGACGTGACACTGACTTTCGCCGAGTTCGAGCGCCTGGTGGATCGTGCCTCAGCAGCGTTGCAAGACAACGGTTTCTCCCCCGGAGACCGAGTCGCTGTGTTGGCTCACAACTGCTGGCAGTACGCGGTGCTGGCGTTCGCCACGGCTCGTGCCGCGGTGGTGCTGGTGCCCATCAATTTCATGCTCACGGCCGAGGAGATTTCGTACATCCTCGGCCACAGCAGGGTCACCGGTTTGATCGTCGAATCCGACCTGGCGGCAACGGCTGCCCGTGCCGTGCAGCTCGGCGGGGTCGTCGACACCACAGTGGCTCTCAACCTGCCCGGGCAGAGCACACCCGACGGCTGGACGGATTTCGACAACTGGCTCAAGACGAACTCGCCGGCGCCGAGGCACCACGTAACCGACGATCAGCTGATCCGGCTGATGTACACGAGCGGAACCGAGTCACACCCAAAGGGCGCGATGCACACCAGCCGCAGCCTGATGGGCAACTACGTCAGCTCCATCGTCGCCGGTTCCATGGAAAGCACCGACATCGAGATCCATTCGTTGCCCCTCTATCACTGTGCGCAGCTCGACAATTTCCTCATCACCGACATCTACCTCGGCGCCACGAGCATCATTCTTCCATGCCCCGAGCCCGAACTCGTCCTACGCGCGATCGAAAAGTACAGCGTCACAAATTATTTCGCTCCTCCGACGGTGTGGATCGGATTGCTGCGCTCGCCGGTGTTCGAGCAAGTCGACCTTTCCAGCCTGCGCAAGGGCTACTACGGAGCGTCGGCAATGCCCGTCGAGATCCTCGCCGAGATGCGCGAGCGCCTGCCGAACCTGCGCCTCTGGAATTTCTACGGCCAGACCGAGATGGCTCCGTTGGCATCAGCCCTCGGTCCAGACGAGCAGGATGCCCATGCGGGGTCGGCCGGCAGGCCGGCGATCAACGTCGAGACCGCGATCCTGGACGACGACAATGAGCCGCTGGGCGTCGGAGTTGTCGGGGAGATCGCGCACCGCAGCCCGCATCTGATGCTCGGCTATCTCGATGACGATGCCAAGACCGCCGACGCGTTTCGCGGAGGCTGGTTTCACTCCGGCGACCTCGGCTACTACGACCGGCACGGCCTCCTACATGTCGTCGACCGCAAGAAGGACATGATCAAGACCGGTGGCGAGAACGTCGCGAGCCGCGAGGTCGAAGAGATCCTCTACCGGCACTCCGGGGTCGAGGAGGCGGCAGTCTTCGGACTTCCCCATCCGGTATGGGTCGAGGCAGTGGTAGCCGCCATTGTTGTGCGGGAGGGTGTTGATCTCACCGAAGAAGACATCCTCGCGCATTGCCGACTCCACCTGGCCGGGTTCAAGACTCCCAAGCACATTTTCTTCGTCGACTCGCTGCCCAAGAACCCCAGCGGCAAGCTGCTGAAACGACTGCTGCGCGATCAATTCAATCTCGAGCGGGGTTCGGTGCGCTGAGGAGGTCGCGTGCACTACGCATCAAGTAACGCCCACTGGGCGGGAAGCTCTACGCGCGTGCGATCGCACTCGACATAGCCTGCGCTCTAAGGAGTCACCGCGGGGCAGCTGCGCTCGATGACTTCGGGACCGACGCTGGATCCAGCTGTCACCGAAGGGTCCACCAGCTACTGAAAGGACTGTGCCGACAGTGTTCAAGGGACGCATCGCAAGATTCGACGGGCCTGGTCAACCATTCCAGATCGAAACGGTCAGCCTACCCGCGGTCGGCCACGGCGAGATCCTCATCAGGGTCAGCCGCGCCAACATCTGCGGCTCCGATGTGCATGCCTGGCACGGCACGTTCGCCACCCGCGGACTCGGCGGTCAACTTCCCACCGTGTTGGGCCACGAGATGGTGGGCGCCGTCGAAGCACTCGGCGACGGTGTGTCCACCGACTCGAACGGCAGTCCACTCTCACCGGGCACCAGGGTCGTGTTTCCCTATTTCTTCCCCTGCCACACCTGCCGCAACTGTCTGGCCGGCCGCCGCAACGCATGTCTGAAGCTCAAGATGGCCATGCTTGGGCGCGCGGACCAGCCCCCTTACTTCGTAGGCGGATACGCCGACTACTACCTGCTTCCGGCCGGGGCCGTCGTCTACACCGTGCCCGACAACGTTTCCGACGACATCGCTGCAGGCGCCAATTGCGCCTTGTCACAAGTGATGTACGGACTCGATCGGGTTGATCTACAGCTCGGCGAATCCGTCGTCGTACAGGGGGCCGGAGCACTGGGCCTCTACGCGGTCGCGGTGGCGAAAGCCCGTGGCGCCGCGACGGTCATCGCTGTAGACGGGGTTCGCGAGCGTCTGGAGCTCGCCAAGGAGTTCGGGGCCGACGCGATCATCGATATCACCGAGGTTCCCGCCGATAGGGACCGGACGAAGATTGTCCGGACGCTCACGGAAGGTCAGGGCGCCGACGTAGTCGTCGAGGTGGTCGGGCACCCGTCGGCGATCGATGAGGGTCTCAAGATGCTCGGTCAGTTCGGACGGTACGTGGAAATCGGAAACATCAACATCGGCAAGACCTTTGAGTTCGACCCCTCGCGTTTCGTGTTCGCCAACAAGACCATGGTCGGGGTGTCGCTCTACGATCCGGCGGTACTGTCCCGGGCGCTGGCATTCCTCGACACGTTTCAAGACACGTTGCCCTTCGACCGGCTGGCCGCAGCGTGTTATTCCCTTGACGACATCAACGACGCGTTCGCAGCCGCCGAAGGCAAGCGCGACGTGCGCGCCAGTATCGTTCCCTGACGGAAAGCAGTCCAATATGCCCAGCTCCGATATGCATAACTACGATCGCGACGAGTTGTTCATCGATGGCCAATGGGTCAGGCCCGCGAGCACCGCGGCCATCGAGGTGATCGATCCTGCGACCGAGCACGTAATCGGCCGCGTCCCCGCAGGATCGGTCGAAGATGTGGACGCCGCCGTCGCCGCCGCGCGGCGCGCCTTCGACCCTTTGATCGGCATTGGCGAACGGTACGAACGTCTCACGCGCGTGATCGAGGCCATGGAGAAGCGGCTACCGGCCATCGCCGAGACCATCACCCGCGAGATGGGCGCACCCATCCGGATTGCTCAGTCGGTTCAAACTCAGGTTCCACTTGCGGTCGCGCGCGGATTCGCCGAAGCACTGCGGACATTCGAGTTCGAAGAACGCATCGGCAACTCCATGGTGCTACGCGAGCCCTATGGTGTCGTCGGCGCCATCACACCGTGGAATTACCCGCTCTACCAAGTGGTCGCCAAAGTCCTTCCGGCGATCGCCGCAGGCTGCACCGTCGTACTGAAACCCAGTAATGAAGCGCCTTTGTCGGTGTTCGAATTCGTCGAGGCGCTCCAGGCCGCCGAACTGCCGCCCGGGGTGGTCAATCTCGTGTCCGGGCCCGGCCGGGTGATCGGTGAACGGCTGTCCGAGCATCCTGACGTCGACTTCGTATCGTTCACGGGTTCGACCGGCGTTGGCAGCCGGGTGGGCGAACTGGCCGGTAAGACGATCAAGAAGGTCGCGTTGGAACTGGGCGGCAAGTCCGCCAACGTCATACTCGACGGAGCCGACCTGGCAACGGCAGTCAAAGTCGGTGTCGGCAGTGCCTTCCTCAACGGCGGCCAGACCTGTATGGCGTGGACGCGGATGCTGGTGCCACAGGCCCACTACGGCGAAGCACTCGACCTCGTCGAGGCCGCTGTATCGAAGTATCCGGTGGGTGATCCGTGGGATCCGAGCACCAGGATCGGCCCGTCGGCCTCACAGAGCCAGTACGAATCGGTAGTTGGGTTCATCGAACGTGCACGACGCGACGGTTCCCGGCTCCTACTGGGCGGGCCCGAGAAGATCCGCGACATCGGCTATTACGTCGCGCCAACGGTATTCGCCGACGTCGACCCGGAGTCGGAGTTGGGTCAGGAGGAGGTTTTCGGACCAGTGCTGGCAGTCATTCCGTTCACCGACACCGAGGATGCGCTGCGCATCGCGAACGGCACCCCCTACGGACTGTCCGGTGCAGTGTGGGCCGCCGACGACGCTGCCGCCATCGCGTTCGCCCGCGCGGTGCAGACCGGTCAGCTCGACATCAACGGCGGCAAGTACAACCCCGCCGCGCCGTTCGGCGGATACAAGAAGTCAGGCATCGGTCGCGAGCTGGGCCGAATCGGGTTCGAGGAATATCTGCAGGTGAAGTCGCTGCAGCTGCCCGCATGACGACGAGCAAACCAGGAGACGCACCGATGCAACCATTGAAGATCGACAAACGCGACACCATCGAGATCTGGACGATCAACCTGCCCGAGGTGGCCAACGCGATCACCGACGAGGATTTCATCGCAGCCTTTGAGGCGGCCGTCGACTTCGCAAACGCCGACACGGCAGTGCGCGCGATCATCTTGACCGGCGAAGGCAAGGTCTTCTCCGCGGGCGGCAACGTCAAGGAGATGGCCGACCGCCGCGGCATGTTCGGCCTCGACGCCATCTACCAGCGATACGCCTACGTCGACGGAATTCAACGACTACCACGGGCATTGACCAGGCTCGAGGTTCCGATCATCGCAGCAGTCAACGGTGCGGCGGTCGGCGCCGGATGCGATCTCGCCGCCATGTGTGACATCCGGATCGCCTCGGAGCGAGCATCTTTCGCCGAGAGCTTCGTGCAACTCGGACTGGTTCCCGGTGACGGTGGCACCTGGTTTCTGCAGCGGGCGATCGGCTACGCGCGTGCTGCCGAGATGACCTTCACCGGCGACCGCATCAATGCAGAGACTGCACTTGAGTGGGGCCTGGTCAGCCGTGTCGTCGAGCACGACGAGCTACTCACCGCTGCCACAGATCTCGCCACGCGCGTCATCAAGAATCCACCACACGCGCTGCGAATGGCCAAACGCCTGCTACGAGAATCACGTACGGGCGAGTTGGAGTCCACGCTGGGTATGGCCGCTGCCATGCAACCGCTCGCCCATCAAGATGCAGAGCACGTGCGCCGGATCGGGAAATGGCGAACCGCCTGATGGCACCGCCCCGAATGGTCCCGCCTGCGGCTCTCGAACGATCAGCGACCGCCGCGCTGCGCCAACAGGTGCGTGGGTTCCTCGCCGAGCAACTCGCTGCCGGAACCTTCACTCCCTCAATCGATTCCTGGTTGTCAGGATGGGACGAGGATTTCACAGCCCGACTGGCACAGCGAGGCTGGATCGGCATGACGGTGCCCAAGGAGTATGGCGGGCACGGGCGCAGCTTCATCGAGCGGTTCGCGGTCACCGAGGAGCTGCTGGCCGCAGGCGCACCCGTGGCCGCCCATTGGATCGCCGATCGGCAGATCGTGCCGTCACTGCTGAAGTACGGCACCGAAGCGCAAAAGCGAGAGTTCCTGCCCGCAATAACGGCGGGACGGTGCTTTTTCGGCATCGGTATGAGCGAACCGGATTGTGGCTCCGATTTGGCGAGTGTCCGAACCCGGGCCACGAAGGTGGCCGGCGGCTGGCACATCAGCGGCACCAAACTGTGGACCTCCGGCGCGCACCGCGCCCACGCCTTCATCGTGTTGGCCCGCACGGCTCCGCTGGATCCCACGCACCGGCACAGCGGTCTGAGCCAGTTCATCGTACGGCTCGACAGCCCGGGTGTTACCGTGCGACCGGTCATTTCGATGAATGGCCGCCACCATTTCAACGAGGTCGTCCTCGATGACACCTATGTGCCCGACGTCATGGTGTTCGGCAAGATCGGCGACGGCTGGCACCAGGTGACCTCCGAGCTGAGCTTCGAACGTAGCGGCCCTGAACGATTGCTGAGCACCTTCCCGCTGTTGGCTGCTTGCGCTGACGCCGAGGAAGCCCAAGCGATTTCGCGTGACACCAACCTCGGCCGACTGGTCGCACGCGTGGCCGGACTTCATCAGATGTCGATGGCGATCGCCGGTGCGCTCGAACGTCATGAGTCCGCCGACGTGCCGGCGGCAGTGGTCAAGGTACTCGGGACCACCACCGAGGGCGACATCGCCGACTTTGCCGATCTGCATGTCGGAGACGACAACACCGTTGGCCCAGCGATCCGGCAGTTGGCGGCGTTCGCGGTCGATCAGAGACCCGGATTCACCTTGCGCGGAGGAACCAACGAGGTACTGCGCGGCGTGATCGCCCGCGGATTGGGGATCCGATGACCACCCCATCGAACGGCACCGATCACCACGCGGCGTTATCCGTAGACCCAGATCTCGTTGGGATGATGAACGCGGTCTTCGCCGATCAACGGAAATCTGGGCCTGCCGCCGCCCCGATAACCCGCGACGCCGGTCTGTGGCAGCGACTCGACGAGCTCGGTCTCGTGCGACTGACGGGACGCGAGGAGACCGGCGGCAGCGCGGCTGGCTGGCCGGAGGCCGCCGAGCTCATGGCCGCCGCCGTACGCCACGGTATCCGGATCCCGTTGGCCGAGCATGATTTGCTGGCCTGCTGGCTCCTGGACGTTGTGGGGCTGCCGGCGGACGGCGCCGCCCGCACCATATGCGTGTTGGGCCATGACGGGACGGCACGCCACGTGCCGTGGGCCTCGACGGCCGAACGGGTCGTCGTGGTGTGGCCGACAGGTATTCACTATTACGCTGCCGATCTGGATGTTTCGGATCCTGCCGTGCAAATCACGCAGGGCACCAACATGATTGGTGAACCTCGAGACAGCATCAGCGCTGATCTGACCGCGCTGGCCGGCACACCGGTCGCCGCCGGCCAACTGACACAACTCAAGTTGAAATCGGCACTGGTACGTTCGATCCAAGTGTGCGCAGCGCTCGATCGAATCCTCGAACTGACCATCGAACACACCTCCTCCAGAGCCCAGTTCGGCCGCTCACTGTCGAAGTTCCAGGCGGTTCAAAACATGGTTGCCGACATCGCTGCAGAAGCGGCCTTGGCCCGTGCAGCCACCGAGGCCGCCCTCACTGCGGTCGTGCAGAGCGCTTGGTCGGCGCCAAACCTGGAGTTTCTCGTGGCAGTTGCCCGATCGTGCGCCGGCCATGCCACCTCGGTGGTGGTACGCAACGCGCATCAGGCGTGCGGTGCGATCGGGACCACGATGGAACATCGGTTGCACGAATACACCCGTCCCGCGCTTACCTGGCGGTCGGAATTCGGATCCGTTCAGTCCTGGGACGCCGTGGTGACCGATGCCGCACGATGCGTCGGTTCACGCGGCCTCTGGAGCTTGATCGCCGATTGAAAAACAGTCCACTGACTGGGCATTGCGGTACAACAGGCCACGCTGCAGCGATTGACTCCAGAAGCGAAGGATCATCACAACGAAACACCAACGGGAGACACATCGTGAGCGCTGACGCCATCTCACTGGCCGAATTGCAGGACTTTGTCGGTAATTTCTGGTTTCACTACGACGAGGCGCACTACGGTGAGATGGCTGCCGCGTTCGCCGAGGACGCTGCGTACCTGAGTCGCAGCGATTCGGGTTCGTGCCCGTTCGAAGAGGCGCTGGCGGCCGACTTGTCCGGTGCGGCCGCGATCATCCCCTGGTTGACGGAGCACCGCCGGGCCAGCCCCTACCCGCTTCGTCATCACGCGACGAACCTTCACATCACCGGCACCGAGGATGGTGTGACGTACGCGCGCTTCTACATCTTCGTCAATCAGGTCACCAATTTCGTTCCGTTCGCAGTGTCCAGCGGAGTCACTCACGTCGGCGTGCGTCGCGACATCAGCGCACCGAAAGGCCTGCAATTCACCAAGATGGAGGTCATTCTCGACGTCACCAATTCCGAGCCGCTGGCCGGCGCAGGCCTGCCCGGTGCTCCCGACGGCGCCGCGGCGGGCGCATGACGGTGACCTCCGCGCGCGAGTTGTTCGAAGGTGGCGTTGCCGTGATCACGGGCGCCGGAGCGGGAATCGGTGCCGGTTTGGCCCGATACGCCCACCGGCTTGGTATGACTACGGTCCTGGCCGACATCGACAAGGCCGCAGTCGAGTCACTGCGCGACGAACTCGACGACACTGGTGCCACCGCGGTAGCCGAACACTGTGATGTTCGCGATCCAGACGCAGTGGCGGCGCTGGCGGAACACGTCTATCACGATCGCGGCCCGGTCCGGCTTCTGGTGAACAATGCCGGAGTAGAGCAGTTCGGCTACCTGTGGGACACCCCGATCGCGAACTGGAATCGGGTGATGGACGTCAACGTCAGCGGTGTGTTCCACGGTGTACGCGCCTTCCTGCCCAGGATGATGGCGCATGACTCCCCCACGTGGGTTTGGAATCTCTCGTCGATCGGCGGGGTGGCGGCTGTGCCGTTGCAAGCGCCCTACATCATCAGCAAGCACGCCGTCCTGGCCCTCACCGAATGCCTGCGAATGGAAGTGGAGTTGTCTGGCCACGCTCACCGTATTCACGTCCACGCGGTGCTGCCGGGGGCCGTGAAATCCAACATTTTCGAGGCTGCAGGTGGCGTGGATGCCGGTGAGGCCAATGCCGATGTCGGTGCCGCCGAATCACAACGGGCAGCAATGCTGGACATCAAAGCCGAGGCCATGGACCCGCTCGCGGCAGCCCAAGTGATCTTCGACCAATCCGCGCAAGGCCGGTTCTACCTGCTGACCCAACCCGAATACGTAGGCTCGGCAATGGCAGAACGTGCCCAGGTGCTCACCACTCAGGTGCCACCGCAACTGCGCACTCAGCGCCGGTTCGACCCGGCCCGGCAGTGATCATGCGGTCCGCACAGGAGGGCCCCGCACTCGATCCCGATGCCGCAGCACGATACGCAGCGTTCGGACCCGTCAAACCGATCCGGCAACGCGGCCTCGACGCGGTCCGGGAAGCGCTCGAAACAGCACCGCTACCAACGGATATGCCACAGATGGCGGAGATCAGCGACATGACGGTTCCGGCATCCGCACGGCAGATACCCGTGCGCATATACCGGCCGGCGCGGACGTTCGATGACCCGGCACCGGTGGTGTTGCACTTCCACGGCGGCGGCCTGGTGATGGGCTCCAATCATTCGTTCGAACCACTGTCTCGCGGGCTCGCAGCAGCCAGCGGAGCAGTCGTGGTGGCGGTGGATTACCGGCTTGCGCCGGAGAATCCGCCGCCCGCGCAATTCGACGACGCCTTCACCGCCACCGAATGGGTGGCATCGAACGCCGCATCGCTAGGTGTCGACGCTGCGCGGCTCGTGGTTGCCGGAGACAGCGCCGGCGGCGGACTTGCCGCGGCCGTGGCCCTGGCGGCGCGAGACCATCACGGCCCGGCGATCTTCGCCCAGGTTCTCCTCTACCCGGGCCTTGATCGGGACATGGGAGCGCCCTCGATCACCCGGATGACCGAAGCGCCCATGCTGTTGCACGAAGACATCGTCTACATGCACGACCTGGCCGACCTCGGCGCCGACGCGCCCCACAGTCCGTACCGGGTACCGGCATACGCGACCGACTTACGAGGTCTTCCTCAAGCGATAGTGGTGACCGGCGAATGCGATCCGATCCGGGACTGGGGCGAACGCTACGCCGTGCGACTGCGCGATACCGGCGTCCAGACCACGCTCACCCGCTATCCCGGCATCTATCACGGATTCCTCATGCGGTACGAGGCGACCGCACGGGGTCGGCTGGCGTTGGCCGAAACTGGCGCGCTGCTGCGTGCGAAATTCGCCAATCCCCTTCCGTTCTGAGGACAGACCTACCGTCCCAATAGCCGGACAACCCGGGCCCGCACGACGGTGATTCGGCACACAATCGAACACACCAACGGCGTTTGTCAACGCCGCAACTGATAGGTAAGGAGTCCCTGTAATGCTCACCGAAGAGCGGCGCCTGGAGTTGTCAGACATCCTCCGCCCCGCCGCGCCGCCCCGCGAAATCGACAACGTCTACACCGACGATCAGCGGGATCGCCTGCTCGAAGTGGTTCGTAGGGACGCGCCGTGGAGGCTCATCATCGCTCAGCACTTCGCCTCGCCCGAAGAGCTAATCGCGACCATGAGCGGCAAATTCCCCGAAGGTTTCACTCCCACTCTCGATCTGTTCCTGACCCCGACCTTCCGCGGCTTCCTGGCGAACTACGGCACCCTGCTCTATCCGGAACTGCACGATTGCTTCTACAACGCCGGATTCATCGAACAGGCCAAGTCGTACTGGCATGCCGAATATGCCAAGCCGCAGATGATGCTGTTCAATATCAACGGACCATGCGCGAATCGCGATCCCGGACACCTCGATTCGCCCAGTTTCCGCGGTATCCGCTACGAGAACGCGCCAACTTGGCTGGTAAGCGTCATGGGCAAGTCCGGGTTGTTCCAGGAATACCTGATCAAGATGGCGCAGGTGATCACCTGGTTCTCCCTTGACGAGGGCAGTGGCTTCACCTATTGGCCCGAGGGGCCGCTGAGGGCGCCCAAGCGCGTGCTGCCGCCGGTGTACAACCGCGGAGTAGTGGTGCAGAACGAGATGCTGGTGCATCGCGGTGAGGCCAACGGACCACTGGAACAACAGGTTCCGGCCGGACTAGGTTTCGACACGGTGTTCGCCGGCGATCCGTCAGACCACGACTACTGGGTGCTCAAGAACGGCGAAGATGTGATCGCCCGGCATCACACCGACGAGCTGCGCTTCCTGGTCCACTGGTCGGCAGAGGTCTTCGAAGACTACGACGAACTGAAGAAGAACATGGACCACTCGGACGACCTGACCATCGACAAGGCCATCGACATGATGGTCGACGACCTCGGCAAAAAGGGCATCAAGCTCGACATCCCCAGTGCACCACTGCATGACGCGGCCTTCATCGGTGCCCTGAACGCAGGCTATGACCTCGGTGGCCCATCGATCTACCCTGACGAAGCACCGTTGAGCTCCTTCCAATTCGCGTGAGCTCTCCACCCGTTGTGTGCTCCGGCGCCCCAAATTTGGGGCGCCGGAGCACACAACGACTCTGGGCAGGGCTTGCACGTCGGCGACTGCAGCTCAGGAAGTTGAAGAGATCGGCATGATCGGGATCTTTTTCATGGCACTTTCGCGGGGGTCTGGCGCTGCGGCTGCCGCGGCGTCATTTTCTTCTCTTCGGGTGTTGGTCCATACGCAGAAGGGGCTCGCCTTACGCGAACTTGAAATCCTTGGGCGGCAAGTTTATGGCCAGCTTGCATCCTGGGAAGAATGGCGCTGAAATACTTTGCTCAAACGTGCAATTCATCCATGCCCGCGCCGGCGGATACAGGACCTCGTCAAGGTAGCGTTGTAGAACTTCGCAACGGCGCATGTTCAGCACAACGTGATCGGGGTTGTGAACGATGTACTCGCCGCCATAGCCCAAGGTGCCGTCGATACTCAGGCATGCCAGCTTCAGATAGTCCACCACGTGCACCGGTTCGATCTTGAGCACCTTGGCCAGCTTCGGGTACTGGTAATCGATGATCATCTGGTACATGTCCGGTAACGCCAGCTAAACTTCCTCCTCGGGAATGACTTTCACCCATTGGTCGATGAAGCAGTTGTGGTCCTTGAGGTACTGATCCCAGTAGGTCGTTATGAGGCGGCGCAGAGCAGGTTTGGTCAGATCGCCGGTTTGCACATCGAACGGGATGGCCTGGTATTGCGGGTTTTTCCAGTCCCACTCCGGCGGTGCGAGAAACCGACTCATCGGCATCACCTGGCGCATTCCACCGCGCGACACCTCCTCGGCAATGTCGATCGCCGTAGCCAGCCCACACTTGGGGGCGTATGTCTGGATATGGGCGTAGGGCATGAACACCATGACGTCTTCGAATACTCGGGCGAGTCGAGCGAGGAATTCCTGCGAGAAGTCCTCGATGTTACCCACCTTTCCCATGAAGTCGTGCTGGTAGTCGTCATAGTTGAGGCTCGTCCGAGCTTTCAGCGCCGAGGTTTCCAAACGCGGTGAACTTGAGATCGATCGCAGGTTCATGGCACTGATGATCAATAATCCGCAATACCGCCTGCGATGGCTGGATTGGGGGCAGGACATGGTCGACCCCGTCACCGAATTCCTCGCCACCCGTGTCCATCTGGACGAGGATCCGTTTGCCCGTGCGGTGCCCGCTCATCTGGTGATCCAGATCAGCCGCGAGGCCTATATCCATTGGGCCGAAGGCGGCGACTTCGATCATCTGCAGTCGGCCTTGAGGGCTGGAATACACATCGTCATGCGCGCCTTGACAACGCTGCCGTAGCGAAATTCGTTCGTCGAGCGGGAATTGGTAACTTCGGCAGAGAATCAGAGTTCATCGAGGACAGGCAGTGAACCATTGCGTACCGCGGCCTCGATGGACATCCTCAGCTGCTGACACACCAGAAGCCCAGCGCCCCCGGTGTCCCCACATCCCCGAAGCCGGCGCGGCGAATAGATGCTCGCTACTGTGCATTTCGATCGAGACGCGGCATTCCACTGCACGCTGGTCTGCTCCCAGCTGCTCTTTCGAACCAAAACGTGCGCCCCGCATGACAAACACGTGATCGGCGTCATGGGCGCGTCACGCAGCCGGTTGTCGGGGCGGAGACTCATTGCGTCAAGCCCACCAATCTGGGAAGTCGATTGGCCGCAAGATTCTGTTCGACCTCCTTCATCCACGCCTCGCGCGGACGAGAGGTGTCGATCTCGAATTCGAAGCGGTCCACCATGTCTGGGGCTATATCTGCGGTATCGACGTAGAACTGCTCGTACCACCGACGCAGCTGATACACCGGACCATCCTCTTCGCACAGCAGCGGGTTGTCGATTCGAGCCTTTCGCCGCCAGATGGCCACGTCCTGCTCGAAGCCGATCTTCACGAAGTCCCCCAGGGCGATCGCCATCTGCGTGGCTGCTTCTTCCGGCAGCGCCTCCGACTTCTCCACGGTGATTCCATATTGCAGCACAAAGGAATCCGCGTCGATGGGATAGTGGCAATTGAGCAGCACCGTGCGCTGATCGCCATGCTCGTAGTGGTAGGTCAGGTCATCGATCATGAATGACGGACCGTAATAGGACGCCACCGAGGTCGTGCCGAGAATCTTGGCGCTCTCGCCAGAACCGAGATCCGGCCGCGCCTCGCTCCTGTAGTACTGCGTGGCCACATAGCCTTCGAAGATGTTCTTGAACTCGGTCGGCAGCCCGCCGTGGATGTAGAAGAAGTGCGCCATATCGACGACATTGTCGATGATCTCGCGACAATTGGTGTTGACCGTCGTGGTGTACCAATGCCAGTCAGTCCAGGTGTCACCGCCCACCCCCTCGATACGCGGAATGGTGACGTCGACGGGTGGCGCCTTCTTCTCAGGATCGTTCCAGACGAACAACATCCCGTCCTGCTCGATCGTGGGCCATTTTGCAGTACGGGCAAGCTTGGGCACCCTACGGCTGTAGGGGATCTGCTTGCAGCGGCCGTCGCCGCCCCAGCGCCAATCGTGGAACGGGCAGGCGATCTCGTTGCCTTTGACCTCACCGTCGGACAGGTCGCCACCCATGTGCCTGCAGTAGGCGTCAAGTGCGTTGATGTTGCCGTCTTCTCCACGAAAGATTACCAGCTTGCCACCGAATGCGTTGATTGCGTGTGGTTTACCGTCACCTAGATCGCGGGTCAAACCCAGGCAGTGCCAGCCGCGCGCAAATCGCCTCGGGGCGGCATCGGCCTCGATCTGCCGAATGTCGCCTGCGCCGTCGGACTGCAACGAAGTCATGCCGCCATCCTCTTCATCTGATCGCTTACCAAAGGGACTAATCCTGTTGTAGCACCGGCACCGTGGACGAACCGACGCTGTGTTCCACTGACTGGGCAGGCCAGACACAAAGCTGCGACGTTCGTCTGAGAATCGGCGAGTGGATGATCCCCAGAACATGATTGTCGATCTGCTGGTTGTCGGCTCGGGAACCGGCATGGCCGCAGCACTCGCGGCCCACGAATTGGGTCTTTCAACACTCATAGTGGAGAAGACGGAGTACGTCGGAGGGTCGACCGCCCGCTCGGGTGGAGCGTTCTGGATGCCGGCGAACCCAGTCCTGACAGAGGCCGGTTCGGGAGACACAGTGGCAGCCGGACGCACGTACCTTGAATCCGTCGTGGGCGATGCTGCACCGATCAGCCGCGCGCACTCATTTCTGGATCACGGCGCCGCGACGATCGACATGCTGCGCCGCACCACCCCCATGAAATTTCAATGGGCGAAAGGCTATTCGGATTACCACCCGGAGCTGCCAGGAGGCAGCGCGGTCGGTCGCACGTGCGAATGCCGGCCGTTCAACACTTCGATACTGGGCCGGGAACTGGCGCGCCTGCGCCCCGGGGTGATGAAGTCGTCTTTCCCAATGCCGGTGACGGGTGCGGACTACCGCTGGCTGAACCTCATGGCGCGGGCACCCCGCAAGGCAATACCGCGCATCATGCTGCGCGCAGTGCAAGGGATCGGCGGCCTGGCCCTACGCCGACGCTATGCCGCCGGCGGGCAGGCTCTCGCCGCGGGCATGTTTGCCGGCGTCATTCGCGCTGGGATCCCGGTATGGACCAGCACTCCGCTCGTCCGGCTGCTCACCGACGGCGTCCGCGTCAACGGCGCGGTAATCAGCCGTGATGGCTCATACGTCACGATCACAGCGCGCCGGGGCGTCGTCCTGGCGGCCGGCGGATTCGACCATTCGATGGACTGGCGCCACAAATTTCAATCCGAATCGCTCGGCGAACACTTGAGTCTGGGAGCCGAGGGCAACACCGGTGATGCGATCCGCACCGCCCAGGAATTGGGCGCCGGGACCGCTCTGATGGATCAGGCGTGGTGGTTTCCGGCGTTCGCTCCCCTATCCGGGTATGCGCCCACCGTCATGCTCGCAGAGCGGTCGCTTCCGGGATGCCTGTTGGTCGATCAGACCGGCAACCGGTTCATCAATGAGGCAATCGACTACATGTCGTTCGGGCAACAAGTGCTGCAGCGCGAGCGCGCAGGGACACCGGTCGAGACCATGTGGATGGTTTTCGATCAGCAGTACCGCAACAGTTATCTGCTTGCCGCAGAGCTCTTTCCACGCATGCCGATTCCACGGCAATGGTACGACGCCGGCATCGCGCACCGCAGCGATGATCTCGCCGGACTGGCCAGGTCGATGGGTGTCGACCCGGCATCGCTGATCTTCACGATGAAGCGCTTCAACCAGTTGGCGCGCGCGGGTGAGGACGCCGACTTCGGCCGGGGAGCCAGTGCCTACGACCGCTACTACGGCGATCCGACCGTGACGCCGAATCCGAACCTGCGCGCCCTCGATCACGGCCCCTTCTACGCAGTCAGAGTAGTCCTCAGCGACCTTGGGACATGTGGTGGTCTGCAGGTAGATGACCTCGGTCGGGTATTGCGCGAGGATAGCTCGGTCATCGAGGGCCTGTACGCAATCGGCAACACGGCTGCCAATGCGTTTGGTGCCAGCTATCCCGGTGCGGGCGCGACCATCGGGCAAGGATTGGTGTTCGGCTATATCGCCGCGCGTCACGCCGCTGGGCGCATGAACTGATCGGAGGAGCAGGGCTGGCCGAGACCGGTCAGCCCTGCTCCTCCTCGGCTGCAATCCGCCGCTCGACCTCATACCAGTACTCACGCACAGGCCATTGAATACCCGTCACACCGGCTTGGGTGAACAAGTCACCGGCGGCATCGATTTCGTCGATCAACTGCTGTGCCAGATCCCGCTCAGCGGCGTAGTACCGCTCGGACCACCGCAGCGCCAAGTGCGCATACGACCAGGCCGGCTGCTCAGCGGTCCAGCGTGCCTCCGTCACAGCGGCACGCTGCATCCGATCGGCGTAGGCGACATGCTCGCCGAGTATTTCCTTGAGATGGTCAGGGCTGGTCAGGTGCCCCAAAATCACCCGCATCAGTGGATGATGCTTGAGGGTGGGCGGTTCAACCGGCTCTTCGTTACTCCATCGGGTGACCGCGGTCAGTCCGTCATCGGTGATTTTGTAGATTCGCCGACTGCGGGTGCTGCCCTCCACGCGTGAGGTGACCAAACCCAGCTGTTCGAGACGCTTGAGTTCAGAGTAGATCTGACTGTAGGCGGGAGTGGAGTAGAAGAACCGTATCGCCCAGTTGATCCACTTCTTGATGTCGTACCCGGAGAGCTCGTCTCCCCCGGACAACATGCCTAGCAGCGCCCACCCTGTGGGGGCGAGGTTAGGCCGGTCGGTGGGTTCTCGGGCAGCTTCCGTCACCGCCCAAGGCTAGCAACAGCCCGAGTGGCCCAGGTGCTGCGACAACCACTGACTGGGAGGACTCGTTGCAGGTAGGTCCCGTCGGCGCGACAGTTGAGGCGGTCTAACCAAAGGAGGAGCATGCCCGACGAGACGACCGCTGCTGGGCGCGGCGCACTACTCACACCGTTGGCCCCGGCAATGCGCCGGGTCCTCGGGCACTTCTGCACGGGCATTGCGGTGATCACGGCACACGATGGCGCCCACCCTATTGGCTTCACCTGCCAGTCGGTCACCTCTGTGTCGCTCGAGCCGCCGTACATTTCGTTCTGCCCGTCGGCCAATTCGACCAGCTGGCCCTTGATCCGTGAGGTCGGTTCGTTGTGCGTGAATGTCCTCGCAAGAGGTCAACGCGACGTCTGTGCTCGGTTCGCCACCCGCGGCGGCGACAAGTTCAAGGAGGTGGACTGGTTCGCCGGCAGCAACGGCGCTCCCACCCTCGTCGGCACTCTTGCCGCAATCGAGGCCGACGTCGAGTTGGAGCATGCCGCCGGAGACCACACCATCGTGGTGGCGCGTGTGACGGGACTGTGGGCACATGACGAACGCTCCCCGCTTCTCTTCTTCCGCGGCGATTACGGAGTGTTCGATGAGAACGACGATGTCTGATTCAGATTCGGCACAGTCCGGCGTCCGCACAAACGAGGCATACGATCGGGTATTCGCCGTGGGACACACCAGCGACCCGATTCCCGTTGTCGACGTCGAACGCGAAGAGTCGCTTTACGAACCACTGACAGACTCTCTGCGGCGCCTGATCGATGTGACGATCCGCAGCGAAGCTGCCGACAGCGTTGTGACGCAAGCGAGCCGGTCTGCTGCTAAGTCCCCGGCGCCGATGGATCAGACCGGGTCGAAGGCCGAGATCAACCATTTCCCATCGAGTTTGGTCAGGCTGACGACCACGCTGCTGGCGGTCAACGCGGGGTCGGGCCGCTCCTTGCTCACGGTCTCCTGATTGAGGAAAACCAATACCTTCGCCGATTCAGGATGGATTTCCATCATGGCGGCGCGCACAACTTGAGCGCTGGCCTTTATGCCTTTGTCTCGTACCGCCGGTGCCACCACGTCTGAGGTGAACTTTCCATAGTAGGTCAGGAAGTCGCCGACCATCAACGCCCGGGCGGTTGCCAAGTCTTTGTCGAGTGTTTCGGGGGCATACGACAACAGCGCCACGGTTCCGGTCGACGCGGCCTCGACGACGCCCTTGACCGCCACTGGGCCGGTCTCCTGAGCGACTCGGTACTGCGTGAAATACAGGATTGTGGCCGAGGAGGCTGATGACACGAGCAGGATTACGACAACGACGACGCGCCATCGCATCGCCAGAGCGCGCAATGTTCGCCCGGCTCTGCCGGGTTTCCTCGCCGGTTCGGCGGGCAGTGGCTCATCCTCGGACTCCTCGGCCACCGGTTCCACGAAGTCCGGATCGGCGACCGCAATATTGCCGCCGTCATCCTCGATGGTGGCCGTGGCGATTTCGTCGTTGACTGTCATGGCACAAACTCCACTTTCGACATCTTGATCTGATCGCCCTCACGCTGCAGGTCCACGCTGAGGCGCCAGGTGCGCGGCGCGTCCTTTGCCCCGGCCGCATTCGTGACCGTGGACGAGGCCGTCACCAACACCACCGCCGAATCGTGGGTCATCGACTCCACGGCTGCGGCGTTGGCAGTGGCCGCTGTGGTGACCTTCGCGTCTTTGGCTACTTTGATGAAATCCTCAGCGGCATGCTGAAAGTCGTCTCTGAACGCCCCGGTGGAGTTGTCGACGATGCGCTGCACATCGCCCTGGGCATTGTTGAAGTCGATGGACATCAACGTGACGACGACCTGGCGCGCGGCGGCGGTGAATTCAGCGCGGTCATGCGCCTCTCGAAGCACCTTCTGTTGATGCCATACGAAGTATCCAGTCGCGGCGACCAGCACCGCGGTGCAGGCAAGGGCCAACGCGGCGGCAACGATCGACGGGCGCGGTCGGGCCAGCCCCAGCCTGGGCAAGCGCCTGCCGTTGGGTTGCCTTGCCACCATGTCGGCATGAGAGGCTCCACCGTCCGACGCAGTCTTGCAGGCGTCAACCTCGGCCGCCTCGGCTGGGCGACTGGCGGCGGCCTGCTCACGCAGCCGCAGAGCCCGGGTACGAGCCGCCATTGCAGCCGATTCGGCTTCAGCGACCTCTGCCTCTGCCTGTTCGGCGAGCAGCGCGGCCTGGTCTGGTGTCAGTTCTGCTTCGTCAGCTTCCGCGTACTCCGAATTCCGGAGCGGTTCTTCTCGGTCACGCTGCGTCCTCGCACCTCGTGTCATGATCTGCAACTGCGTTCCTCCGATGGCGAATGTGACCGCGGCCACGTCCCGATATCCGCACGGTAATCCGCGGAACCCCCTCGACAGTTCGCCGTTTCCCACCCAGTGGGCAGGCATATCGTCGCCGCGCACTACCAGTGACGTAGCGCGCAGAGTGCTCCCTTCGGGCCACCGCTCCTCGTCACGGAGACACCATCAACGGCCAACTCGCAGTGGAACATCGGAGAGGTCGGCAATCGCCCGCTGGTCGCAGTGACCATGGCCCACTGATCAGGGTCGGCCAGCATCACATCGATCACCCATGGCTGGCCCGGACCGATTGTCGCCTCCACCTTGGGGCTGAATTCATAGGGGTTGTGACTGTAATCCGCCCACGTGGGCGGGTCGACCTCTCGATAGTAGATGTCCGCGGTTACTTGGCTTTCCGCCGAAACCTTGTAGGTCACGCGGTGCAGAACCGGATCGTCTGCGTGGGCCTGAACCGGCGTACACAACAATGGCGCTGCGAAAGCCACAATTACGGCTCTACGCATCAGTCTCCCCGTCCCCACATGGCAGTCCCATTTCGCGACTGACAACTCAGGAACAGGCCATCGGGAGCTTGGGCCACCCAATTCTCGTAACCTTCACAGCTTGAACCGAACTCTTTGACGCCAGCCATCGAGGGCGACCGGAAATACCTCGGCTCGTAGCGGCGCGGCGAGCCACAAAACACCAGCCGACCCCACGAAGTGGTGCCGAAGACGAAGTATGCGGTGTCCGAGCATGGCGCCCCAAGCACCACTCCCGGGGCAATACCGGGAACACACGACGGATCGCCACAGGTCGATGGCTCGGCCGCCGCACTGCCGGGCGTCATCAGCACAGATGCCAATACCGTCGCCACGGCCAGAGTCGTTCTCACAGGGTCACTTTGACATGCACTCGGCGGGTACCGGAGTCGATATGTCCGCTCAGTGGGCACACCCGCTCGTTGGGCCGATTGCCGGTGTTAGCGTCGGGCACCGCCGAATTCGCGCCGAACGGCCAGTCTGAGGAGTAGGCGATGTCGCGTGTAATCGTGTTGGTGTCGACCAGCGTAGCCGTAGTGGTCGGTGTCTTGACCGGGCCCACGGCCGTTGCCGACGACTCGTCGTGGGGACTGAACGGTACCTACGTCGCAACGTCCAACGGCGAGTGGGCCCGCAAAAACGAGGTCTTCTACGAACAAGACAGTGTCCGCAGCACCTGGGCGATCAGCACGCAGTGCAGCTATCCGGGCGAATGCACGGGAACGGTGCACAGCGAATGGGGTTGGACAGCACCGATTTATCAGAAGAGTGGGGTCTGGTACGTCAAGCACACCGTCGACAACTGGGTGCCATGCCAGGACGGAACGACAGCTCCCGGTCTGCAGGTTTTCCGCTTCAAAGCGATGACTCCGGATGGGGCGATGTCCGATCCCGCTTCCACGACTCTGGTGGGTGAAGACATCACCACGAGCCCTAGCGGTGCCTGCGGCGTCAACAAGCCCGTTTACATCAATATGCCGTTCAAGCTAGTCAAGGCGTGACGTGTGCCGGTAAGCCGGCGCCACTTACGGGACGCCGGCATCGCAGCCACTCGAGTCACTTGGGAAGTAAGTCTTCCCAAGTCCCCGCAGCCGGTGTCGCCAAATCGGCCTGGCTGTATACCTTCCCGTCCGGGGTCGCATATTGACCCGTCTTCGGGTCGTACGTCGCGAAGGCCACGGAGGGGCCCGCGGCGCCCGGGGCAAATGCGCTGGGCGCAGCAGGCAAAGCGCCGCCGGCAGGCGCCTGGGGCACGACGGGTCCGACCGGGGGCGGCGGCACTGCCCCATCGGCCGGCACGGAAGTCGGTGGCGGCGTACCCTCCGTCGGCCCGAAGATCTGGTCGCCGAAATTGACCCGGTCATCAGGCGGTACACCCTGGGCAATCAGATTCGGGTCGATTGGGTACGGGCCCGTGACGTGCTGTCGCATGGCCAGCGGCTCGTAAGGCTTGTCGCTGTCGCAGATTTCAACGGAAGGGGCGCGCTTCCCCGGATGGTCCATGCACGGGAAGTTACGTGCCCCGCGCACCCCGATCGGTGAGTCCTGCGGCAACTTGCAGTACAACCCGTCAGGGGTGTCAACGTCAGTCAAGTCCGCCGGTGACCGCCATGACGACGGCGGCAAGAAGCCAACCGTACACGCCGGTGGGTCGCCCAGCGTGAGACTGAATTCCGACAACGCCATACCCGTTGGATTGTTCAGGGAAGATCCGTAGGACTGGGTTGCAGCCAGGTATGGCGGCAAGAGCACGAGCAACTGTTCGATCGACGGATGGTAGGTCACGCCGATCTGGCCGATCGTGGTCAGGTTGGCCAACATCACCGGCAAGGTGGGCTTGACCTGGTTGAGCAACTGCGTGGCTTGGTCGGCGGCCCCGGAGCCGGTCCGCAGGATGGTACGCAGGGCGGTGTCGTCCGCAGCCACTTGCTGGCTGATCCCGGCCAGGCCCTGCGCCCAGGTACGTATCGCGTCGACGCTGGCAGCCTGACCGTCGAGCAACGGTCGGCTGTCGTCGACAAGTGTGCGCGTCTGATCCGCGGTGTGGTTGGCGTCGGCGCTCAGCCGCGCCGATGCGTCGAACAACGCGGCCAGGTCATGGCCGGTTCCGTTGAGTGCCTTGAATGATTCGCCGAGCAGGTCACCAAGTTTGCCTGAGGGGATACTGTCCACCAGCGCACTCATCTGATCGAGCATGGGGCCGACCGGAGGTGGGATGGATGCGTTGCTTTCGGCGATAACCGAACCATCTTGCAGGTACGGCCCGGTATCGGTACGGGGCCGCAGATCCACGTACTGTTCGCCGACGGCAGAGATACTGCGCACGTCGGCCTGCAAGTCCGCCGGGATCTTCGGCGTCTTTTGTAGCGACATCGTGACGACGGCGCCGTGTCGGGTGGGTGCAACGTCTGTGACCTTGCCGACCTCGATCCCGCGATAAGTGACATTGGCGAACTGGTACAGGCCTCCTGTCGACGGCAGCTCCAATGTGACTGTCATGCGGCCGATTCCGACGAGCACGGGGGCCTGCAGGTAGACAAGCACCATCATCGTGAGCCCGATGATCGAAGCGATCGAAAAGACGACCAGTTGAGTGCGGACGAAGCGGGTGAGCATCAGTTTCCGCCTCCCTGTCCCGTGGGGGCGTTCGCCGGCTGGTCGTCGCCCGACGGTGCCGGTGGGGCGTCGGGGGTGGCCCGCTCGGTCGGTGCGGGCGGGTTGTCTGCGCCGTGAGCCCCCGGCACGTCGACCAGCGGCGGGATCGGGGCAAGTTCAGTGGGGACCGGGGTAACGGGCGCTTTGAGCGGATCCAGCGTGTACGACGAGTACCACGGATCTCCCGGTGCGGGGACAAGCGATGCGCCTGGCTCGCCCCATCTGGTCCCGAGCAGGATTCCGCTCTTGAGTCTGGGGATCGTGAAGTCGAAAACGATGAACTGGTTCATGTAGTCGCCACGGATGCCCCGGTCGATGAATTCCTGCGTATATGGGTAGGTCGGAAGGTACGACAGCGCCGTCACGAGATCGGGTCCGACATCTGCCAATGCGCGCACGGTGGGTTCGAGATTTTTCAAGTTACGGACGAGGTCAGCCTGCGAGTCATTGATCAGACGATCGGCGGTGGCACTGAGACTGCCGAGCTTCTCCAATGCGGTGGTGATCTGGGGTCGTTGCTCGACCAGAATCTGTAGGGCAGCAGGGATCCGGTCAAGCGCTTTCGTAACGACATCGCGTTGTGCGGCAACGGTGCCGGCAAATCGGTTCAATGCGCTGATCGTCGCAACGATGTTCTCGCGCTGGTTGTCCAGAATCGTCACCACGCTGTTCATTCGGGTGAGCAAGTCGCGGATCTGGTCAGACCGACCGTCGAGCGCGGCGTTGAAGTTGTGGATTATGTCGCCGATCTGGGTGAGACCGCCACCGTTGACCACGGTCGACAGCGACGACAGCGTCTGCTCGGTCGACGGGTAAGTCGAGGAGCGATTCAGCGGAATGGTCGAGCCGGGCTGCAAGCGGCCTGTTGGAGGTTGGCCTACTGGGGGATCCAGCGCCAGGTGCATCGAGCCCAACAGGCTTGTCTGTCCCACGGTGGCTACCGCGTTCGCAGGCACGACGACATCCGGCTTGACCGATACATCCACATCGGCGTTCCAGTCGTCGACCTTCATCCTGCCCACCGTGCCAACAACCACATCGCTGACCATGACCGGCGAATTCGACTCCAACGTACCCACATTCGGTATCTGGACGTGATACATCACGGCATCGACATCGCTACCGACGGTGCCGGGCAATGGCAGCGAGTTCACACCGTCAAATGTGCAGCCTGAGAGGGCCACGGCGCTGGAGCAAGCCGCTGCGAACAATCCGCGCGCCGACCTGCGTCGTGTCTTCATGGCGTCCCTCCTGGTGGTGGCGGCACGGCAGCGGCCTCTGCAGGCAACAACATCTCCGGCAAGCTCGATGGCTTCCGCGTGGGCGGCGGGAGCATCACGCCGGGTACGGGGGGAATCGGGGCGCCGGGGAACAGTGCAGGCTGTGGATCCGCCGGCAGACCGCCAGGCGTGTACGCGCCGGGCGGATGTGCGGGATCTGCCCAACCGGCGGGCGGCGCAACGTCACCTGCACCGGTGTAGGCCGATACCGCGGGAGGTATAGCGGCTGGGCTGTCACCTGTGCCGCCACCCCCGGGGGCAAGTCCCGGTTGGGAATAGACGACGTTCTGGGGGGCGGGTCCCAGGTAGGCGTTGAAAGGCATCGGCAGGTAGTTGAAATTCATCAGACGCAATGCGGGGCCCAGATATTGAGCGCAGGCCTTGGCCGACTGCTCTGCGGTGGCGTTCTCGACGGCTCCGATGGCCGAACAGAGGAGCGCGACCGGGTTGGCGAAGTTGTTCATGGCGAACGACCCTCGTGGGCCTCCGGTGTCCGGGTTGTAGATGTTGTAGCCGTTGACGAGTGCATTTGGTGCCGCATGCAGCACGTTCTTGACCACCATGGCGTTGTCCGTCAGGACCTGGGTGACGTTCGCCAGCCGCTGGATCTGCTCCGCGGTCTGATCATGTGACCCTGCGATGAACCGCTGCACATCGCCGACAGCGCCGGATAGATTGTTGATGGCGGCATCGAGATCGGATCGGCTCGCGTCGACCGTACTGGTCACGTCGGCCAGTCGATCTTGGAACTGCACGATCTGAACATTGCTGTCGCGCAGCGCGGTAACGAATGTTTGCAGGTTCTTGATGACGTCGACGATGTTCGCGCTACCCTCGCCGAGAACGCGGCCCACGGTGGACAACTGGGTAATCGTCTCGTGCAGTTTCTCACCGTTTCCGTCCATGGCGTTGGCGGCCGTATCGATGAAGCGGCCGAGCGATGTATCCGACACGCCGTTGGCGGGGCCGAGTTCGGTCGCCAAGCGAGTCAGCTGCGCTTTGACTTCGTCCCACTCGACAGGCACCGCCGTACGATTCAGCCCGATCTCCGCGTGGTCGGCCATCACCGGGCCGCTCGCAGCGGGGCTCGAACCGTAGGCCGGGGTCAGCTGGACGTAGCGTGCCGAGACCAGGTTCTGGGCCACGATGATCGCCTGCGCATCGGCCGGGATGGGCACGTTGCGGTCAACGCTCAGAGTGGCTTTGGCCCGAGTGCCCTGCGGCTCGATCGCGTCGATGGTGCCGACCTTGACGCCAACGACCCGAACATCGTCGCCCGGATAGATCGCCGTCGCTGAACTGAAGTAGGCGACGATCGTCTTGGGGCTGAACAGCTTCTGGTACAGCAGCCAACCCGAGCCCGCCACGATCAAGGCCATCAAGGCAGCGAACAGCACCTTGGCCAACCGTGGAGTGTGTCTACGTTCGGCCATCATCGCCCTCCTCCGGGAATACCGTTGTAGGGGAACGGGAACTCGGCGCGCGGTCCGGCGTTGTCAGGCGGCTGCCCAGCGTTGACACCACGGCGGAACCCCAACGCGTAATCCAGGAATGGCTGAATCGCGGATCCGGGCAGCAAATTGGAGGCGAACCCGTAGTAGTAGAAGCCATTGTTCACGGCCTCCCCTTGGGTGAGCTGATACTTCGCCAGCCCGGCAAGCGATTTTGTGAGGTTGTCCCGATTGCGTTCGAGCATCTGCAGGACCTTGTTGAGCTTCTCCAAGGTCGGGGCGAGTTTCTTCTCGTTGTCGGCGACCAAGCCGGACAGCTGCTGGGCCACCGCCGACGTACTGGCCAGTAGGTTGACGATCGCATACCGACGCTGCTGCAGGACACCGAGCAGATCGTTGGCGTTGAGAAGGAGCCGATTGACCTGCTGGCTGCGCTCGGACAGGATCCCCGTGACATCGGCGGCACTCTTGAGGAGCCCGGACAGCGATTCGTCACGATTGTTGAGCGACTTGGAAAGTCGGGTGACACCGTCGAAAGTGGGCGCCAACTGGGGGGCTATCCGGTCGATGGTCTCCGACAAGGTGTCGAGCGACTGATTGATGGCCGAGGTGTCGGTGCCCGCGGTGTTCGAGGTGAAGTCTGATACCGCATCGGTCAGCGAATACGGCGACGCGGTGCGGGTCAGCGGGATGACACCCGAGGCACCGAGGCTGCCACTGCCGCGCGGTTGCAGTGTGAGGATCCGCTGGCCGAGCAGGGTCCCGGTCCGGATCTGCGCGGTCGTCTCGGATCCTAGGCGGACCTTTCCGTTGACCGCGAACGTCACCAGTGCACGGCCATTTTCGAGTTCGACGCTGGAGACGGTGCCGACGTTCACACCCGAGACCTTGACGTCGTTGCCCGCCGACAATCCTCCGGCCTCGGCGAACACGGCGTGATACCTGACCGACGTCGCCATCGACCACAGCTGTTGGGGCTGCATGCCGGCGACGATGGTCAGGATGATCAGCACCAGGCCGAGGAAACCGGTACGGACGAGCTGTTTTCCACGATATTTGTGCATCAGGGTTCTGCGCACCTTCCGGTGTTCTGAATGACCCAGGGGAAATGAGCGGTCCGTCCCTGCAGGTCGGTCACCCGCACCGACACGCCGCAGATGTAGAGGTTCAGCCAGCTGCCGTAGGAACCGAGCCGAACCAGCTTGCGATAGTTGGCGGGAGTCTTCTGCAGTGTCAGGTCGAGCCGGGCCATGTCGTTGTCGTTCGACAGCAGCGGAGCCAGTCGGCTCAATTGGTCGACGGTGCCAGACAGCGGCGGACGGGATTGAGTCAGCAGGTCGGCGAGCGACGCTGTCCCCTTGTCCAGCGCGGTGATCGCGTCTCCGATCGGGTCCCGGTCGGCGGCAAGGCCTGTGATCAGATTCTCCAGGCGGTCCACCGCACCGGAGAATTTGTCGCCATCTTTCGCGACGGTGGCCAGGGTGTCGTTGAGGTTGGCGATCAGCTGTGAGACGGTTTGACCGTTGTCGGCGACAGCATTGGTGAACGACGAGGTCCTCGCGAAAAGCGATTCCACATCACCACTTTGGCCTTGCAAGATCTGGATCAGGGAGCCGGTCAACGCGTTGACGTCCTGAGGATTCAATCCACGGATGACAGGTTTCAGACCGCCGAGCAGCAAGTCGAGGTCGAGAGCTGGTTCAGTCCTGTCTACCCCGATCCGTGACCCCGGGGGCTGAATCCTTGCCGCACCGGGCCGATTGACGAGTTCCAGATAGCGATCACCGACGAGGTTGAGGTAGCGGACCGCCGCCCGTGTCCCTTCCGTGAGCCGGACGGAGTTGTCGGCGTCGAAGGTCACGACGACCGTGTTGTCCGATTGCAGGGCCACATCCTTGACGGTGCCGATGCGGATTCCGGCCACTCGCACCGAGTCTCCCGATTTGAGACTGGAGGCGTCGGCGAACACTGCGGAATAGCTGCTGCTCGAACCGGATCGGTACTGCCCGAAGATTGCGAACAACGCCGCCGTCAGCAGCGTCATCACCACCGCGAAGACACCGAACTTGACGGCGGTTCGTCCCAGGCCCGTCATCCCGGTTGTCCGATCTGAGCGGAGTTGCGGGGCGGGCCGTCCAACGGTCCGTACAGCATCTGCTTGAGACCGTCGGAGTTGAGCAGGATGCCCTGGTTACCGTATTGCGCCGGATTGGCGTTGACATCTGTGACGACAAACGGTGGATGCTTCTGGAACGGCACCTTCGGCAGGTCTGTGCATTGCGGACCACCTGTCGCCGCCACCTTCGGAAGGTTCGCTGGATATCGGTACCGCTCCTGGCCGAGAACGACGGTCTGCAGCAACAGCCCGCCAGGAACCGGGCTGCCGGGTGCCTTGGCAAGCTGCGCGGCTCCACCAAGCCCGCAGGTAAGTGCCTCGTGGTACTGATTGGTCAGGTCGGTCGTCGGCGCAAGCAGGTGCATCACATCGGTGATCGCCTGGCGGTTGGTGCCAACCACGTCATTGCCTACATCGGACAAGCCGATCACGCTCAGCAGCACCGCGTCGAGGCTGCGCTGCTCGTCAACAAGCATCTGACTGGAGGTGGTCGCGGCTTTGGCGCTCGTGAGTAGATCCGGTGTGACATCGGCGTAGGCACTCGTCACCTGCGGCGCCACTGCAAGCTCATGCTCCATCGCGGGCAGGCTCGGGTCGATCTTGGTCAGGAATTCATCGAGATCGGACAACGTCTGGCCCATCTGCCCGCCTCGCCCATCAAGAGCCGATGACAGTGCGCCGAGGGTCTCGTTGAGTTTGTCCGGTTCGATCTTCGACAGCACCGATGACAGCTGCTCGAAGACGGTGTTGATCTCCACGGTGACGTGGTCGGCCGAAAGCACCTGCCCGGCTTGCAACGATTGTGTCGCCGGATCTTTCGGGGGAACGAACTCGACGAATTTCGAGCCGAACACCGTCGAGGACGCTATATCGACACCGGTGTTGGCCGGAATCAGGTCCATCCGTGCCGGGTCGATCGCCAGATGGATCGCCGCCTGACCGTCGGGCAGCGACTCGATGGACTCGACCGAACCCACCTGTGCGCCATGCAATTTCACCTTGGACTGAGGGTTCATCACCAAGCCGGCCCGCGACGAGAGCACGGTCACCGGCACAGCCTTGGTGAAGCTACCCCGGAACAGCCCCACCGCTACAGCCACAATCGCCACGACGATGGCTGCGGTCGCCAATCCGGCCAACGGACGCACCACATTCGGATTTCTCTTCATCGACTCGACGCGCTCCTAACCCGACAGGTTGAAGTTGCCGTTGGACCCATAGATCGACAGTGACACCAGCAGAGTCACCGAGATCACCACGATGAGTGAGGTACGCACCGCGTTGCCCACCGCCACCCCGACGCCCGACGGCCCTCCCGCCGCGAAATATCCGAAATACGTATGAACCAGAAGGACTGCCAGCGCCATGAGGATGGCTTGAAGGAAAGACCACAGGAGGTCGATCGGGTTGAGGAAGGTCGAGAAATAGTGGTTGTACAGACCCGCGGACTGGCCGAACATCACGACGGTGGTGAGTTTGCTGGCGACGAACGACAGGATCACCGCGATGGAGTACAGGGGCGCGATGGCGACCATGCCCGCGACGATGCGGGTGCTGACCAGGTACTCGACCGGCCGGATGCCCATGGTCTCGAGTGCATCGATCTCCTCGCTGATCCTCATGGCTCCCAGCTGAGCGGTGACACCGGCACCGAAGGTGGCGGCCAACCCGATACCGGCGACGACCGGAGCTGATATCCGCACGTTGATGAAGGCGGCGAGGAATCCTGTCAGGGCTTCGATGCCGATGTTGCCCAGAGAGCTGTATCCCTGGACTGCGAGGGTTCCGCCGGCAGCCAGGGTCAGAAAGCCGACGATCACGACCGTGCCGCCGATCATCGCCAGTGTGCCTGCGCCCATGCTGATCTCGGCGACCAGCCGCACGATCTCGCGGCGGTAGTGCACCGCGGCGTGGGGCATTCCGGCCAAGGCCCTGCCGTAGAACAGTGTGTGGTCGCCCAACCGACTCGCGGCCTCGATCGGCCTGTTGAGTTCCCGGGAGACCCGTGGGTAGAGCGCACGTATTGTCATCGCGAATCCTCCCGGCCTCAGTGCGCCGTCATCCGGATACCGATCGCGGTGACCACCACGTTGACCACGAACAGCGCCATGAACGCGTAGACGACGGTTTCGTTGACCGCGTTGCCAACCGCCTTGGCGCCGCCGCCGCTGATCGTCAGCCCTCGATAGCAGGCAACCAGTCCGGCGATGAGCCCGAACAGCGCCGCCTTGACACAGGAAATGATGACTTCGGGCACGCCGGTCAGCAGGGTGATCCCGGCAGCGAAGGCGCCAGGGTTGACCCCTTGGATGAACACCGAGAAGGCGTAGCCACCCAGGATGCCGATGATGACGACCAGACTGTTGAGAAGCAAAGCCACCAGCCCGGAGGCCAACACGCGGGGCGCAACGAGCCGTTGGACCGGATTGATCCCCAGCACCTCGAGCGCGTCGATCTCGTCGCGTATGGTCCGTGAACCCAGGTCGGCGCACATTGCGGTAGCACCGGCGCCTGCCACGATCAGCACCGTCACCATCGGCCCGACCTGGGTCACCGCCCCGAAGGCCGCGCCGGCGCCCGACAAATCGGCCGCGCCGAGCTCGCGCAGCAAAATGTTGAGGGTGAAGCTCACCAGCACGGTGAACGGAATGGCCACCAGCAGTGTGGGCAGCAAGGAGACGCGTGCGACGAACCACGACTGCTCCAAGAACTCCTTGCCCTGAAACGGTCGGCGGAACACGAACTTGACTGCGTCGGCAGACATCTTGAACAGACCACCGACGGCCTGCAGCGTTCCCGACGTGCCAGCGCTCAGCACGGGCAATCCGGTGGACCAGCGGTCCGCGGCCTTATTCACCATGTGTCACCGAATACTCCATTACGATCCGCCTACAGCCATCTCGGCAACGTGCCGAACTTGGTGGGGACGTCCCAAACCTTCGCAGCCATCCGTGATCGCGAACACACAACCTCCCACCCAATGGGAGCCGTCACTGCCAGGCGCCCGTCCAAGCCGCACCGTAGGTAGTCGCTGCCGGATCCGACGACGAGCCGGCCCCACATCGGACAGGAGCCACAACCGTGCCCACTGCACTGCCTGCATCGACGATCGCCCCGTCACGCTTCGCCAACCGTCGGGTGTTGATCACCGGCGGCGGCTCCGGCATCGGCCAGGCATGCGTGCTGCGCATCCTGGCCGAAGGCGGTCGGGTCGTGGCAGCCGACATCAGCGCAGACGGACTGGACGACACCGTTTCTAGGGCTGTGGAATTCGGGGAGCGGCTGACCACCGTGGTGATGGACGTAGGCGACGAGGAATCGGTGCGCACCGGTGTCAGCCGCGCCGTCGAGGCCGTGGGTGGCCTCGACACCCTGGTCAATGCCGCCGGGATTCTGCGTTCAGCGCACCTGGCGGCAACCAGCCTCGATGATTTCGAACAAGTGGTCCGGGTCAACCTCGTCGGCACCTTCCTGGTGACCCGTGAAGCGATCGGCCCGCTGCATGAGGGCAACGGGCCGGCCGTGGTGAATTTCAGCTCCACCTCCGCGCAATTCGCACACCCCTACATGGCGGCCTACGCAGCTTCGAAAGGCGGGGTGCTGGCGATGACACACGCGTGGGCATCAGAGTTCTCCAAGGCCGGGATCCGGTTCAATTCCGTTCAGCCAGGGTCGATCTCATCGGGTATGACCGACGGCTCCGGCGAGTCGCGACAAAGTGTCGGCCCAGGTCTACCCGATGACGCCGACTACACCCTGTTCGGCAAGGTCGCCCCGATGCTGCCCATTGACGGTGGCGCAATCTTCGCGGCTCCCGACGCAGTCGCCGGTGTGGTCGCCCTGCTCGGCAGCAACGATGCGTATTTCATCACCGGCACAGAGGTCCGTGTCGACGGCGGTTCGCACATGTGACGTGACCGCCGAAACTGACTCGGAGACAACACATGCCGATTCCGAAGCCCATCGTCGCCCTCGCCAGTCTGATGACCGCGGTCGGCTGGCTGTCACCCGTCGCGCACGCCACCCCCTTCTATGCCAACTACCAGTTGCTCATTCCCGACCGGTACGACTTCCACACCTGGACATGGGCAGTCTCGTACTGCGTTCCGGAAGCCCATGACTGCGTACAGATCAACGCGATACCGATGCCCATCGCGAAGGCGTTCGAGTACCGCGGAAACGCCACCCTGACCGACGGCCGTTACACACTGACCGTAGATGTGCCAGACGGGCTGCGCTGCGGCAACGTCTACTACGGTCCGGTCGTCGCGACCCGAGACGTGTACTCGTGGGATGCGCAGACCCTGACCGGCACGCTGCAGTCCTCATTCGCGGCGGGCTGCGACGGCGCACCGAGTGGAACGTTGACCTATCCGTTCTCACTGGTTCGGCTGTAGGCCCGAGAAACGCCCGGACCGACGCGGTTTGCCCGTAAGCACCCACTCAACCTCGGCGGTCCGTCGTGCCAGCCCTGTGATCTCTCAGGACATCACAAGATGCAGGGACGGCCGGTAGGTGAGCTCCTGGATGCGGCCGTCGAGCGTGCGGCTCTCGATCAGCTCGAGGTCGAAGTCGGCAGCACCCCGGAAGATCGGGTCGTCGCCGGTCTGGCCGGTGATGACCGGGAAGATCGTCACCTGGATGCGATCGACCAGGCCGGCGGCCATCAGCGCCCGGTTCATCGACAGGCTGCCGTGCGAGCGCAGCGGCACGTCGGACTCCTCCTTGAGCCGCGCGACGACGTCGACGGCGTCACCGCTCGCCACGGTCGCGTCCGGCCAGTCCAGCGGCCCGGCCAGGGTGCTCGAGACGACCGTCGCAGGCAGGTTGCGCATGCGGGTCACCCAGGGATCGCCAACGGACTCATCGGTGCCCGAGCCCAGCAGCTCGGTGAACGTCCGATAGGTGTTGGCGCCGAACACCATTCGCTGCTCTTCGCCGTAGAGCGCGAGACGGTGGTCGAGCAGTTCGGGACCTTGCTTGCCCCAGTAACCACCCCAGTCACCGCCGTTGATCCCGCCGTAGCCGTCGAGGCTGGAAAAGACGTCGAAGGTGTATGTGGCAGCCATGATGCTCTCCTCGGGTGTCGGATTTGTCGATATAGACGCGGCGCCAAGGCAAAACTCATCGCGCTTGCCCCAACAGCAAGTCCGCGTGCCATCGGAGCCGAGTCAGGCAAGACTCGGCACATGCCTCACGACACCCCGCCACCGCGGACCGGGTCCGACGAGACCACGACCCTGCGCGGCTTTCTCGATTACCTCCGCACCTCGATCGCGGCCAAGGTTGACGGAACACCCGAACCTGCCGTGCGAACGCCCGCGGTGCCGTCGGGCACCAACCTGCTCGGCCTCGTCGAGCACCTGGCCCACGTCGAACGCTGGATCTTCCTCGGCGAAGACGTCACCGACTGGCAGGCGACGTTCCGCGCGCCCGAAGCGGACAGCGTCACCGATGTCGTCACCCGCTACCGGGCCGCGGTCGCCCGCGCCAACGAAATGCTGGACGGCTGCGGCGATCTCGACGCGCCCGTGCCCGGACGCGCCGCCCCCAGCCTGCGCTGGGCCCTCACGCACATGATCGAGGAGACCGGACGTCACGCCGGCCATGCTGACATCATCCGCGAACTGATCGACGGCTCGACCGGCCGGTGAACACGACCCGCACGCGAGTAGGCCGGCTTTCCTTCAGCCCGGTACGTCCATCCTCTGGGTGCCAAGAACCGCCAGCAGCCGCATCGCCTCTTCCGACGGCGAGCCCGGTTCCGGCGTGTAGATCACGACACGTTGATCGCGGTCGGCGATGTCGAGCGAATCGCAGTTGACCGCGACCGGGCCGACCACCGGATGGGCGAACGTCTTGCACAGGGTCGGCCGGGACACGATGTCGTGCGCATTCCACAGCCCCGCGAATTCAGCACTGCCGGAACGCAGTTCGGCGATCAGCGCGTTGGTCTCCGGGTCGTCGGGATACCGTGCGGCAGTGGCGCGCAGGTGCAGTGCGGCAGTGTGGGAGAACTCGTCGGCGTCGGACACTCCGTACAGCCGTCGCCCGTCCGGCGGATGCGGCCCGAGAAACGCCCGCCGCACCAGGTTGCGGTCCCGGCGCGACAGTGCCGAGAAGTCCTCCATCAGCGCGCACGCCAGGTCGTTCCAGGCGAGCACCTCATAGGTCGCCGACAGCACGATGGCAGCGGCTTGCGGCAGCCGCTGGATCAGGTCGAGGATGCTCACACGAACCTCCCGCGGCGGGCCGGGTGGCCGCTCGAGTTCGACGCCGGCCAGCAGGTAGAGATACGCCCGCTCGGCATCGGAAAGGCGAAGTGCCCGAACCAGACCGGAAAGCACGTCAGCTGACGGGTGTGGGGCCCTTGCCTGTTCGAGACGCGTGTAGTAGTCGGTCGAGATGAACGCCAAGTGCGCGACCTCGTCGCGCCGCAGGCCAGGGGTGCGACGCCGTTGACCGACGGGCAGACCCACGTCGGCAGGCCGGATCCGCTCGCGCTTGCTGCGCAGGAACGCGCCGAGCTCTCGCTTGTCCACGCTGCCATTCTCCGTGGGACCGCCGACCGTAGCCAGGTACCGGTGATACCTGGATAAGACCGGCGCGCGCCCGCAGGCTCGCTGTCATGACTTCTCCGACGAAAACCGGCCTGCTGGAAGGCAAGATCGCATTCATCACCGGCGCGGGTCGCGGTATCGGCGCCGCGGCCGCCCGCCTGTTCGCCACCGAGGGCGCCACCGTCGTCCTCGCGGCGCGGACCGAGAGCGAGCTCAAGGCGGTCACCGAAGACGTCCGATCCGCGGGCGGCACTGCCGATTACGTGGTCTGTGACCTGGCCGACGGATCCAGTGTGCGGACCGCGGTACAGCGGGTCGTCGAGCTGTGGGGTCGTCTCGACATCGCCTTCAACAACGGCGCGACGATCCAGCCGCCGGGACCACTGCACGAGGTGTCCGAGGACGATTTCGACCATGTCTACACGGTCAACCTCAAAGGCCTGTGGCTGGCGCTGTCCGCCGAGGTGTCCGCGATCAGCGCGACCGCCAAAACCGGTGCGATCGTGAACAATTCCAGCGTCGGGAGCCTGCACAGCAATCCCGACCTGCCAGCCTACGGAGCGATGAAGCGCGCGGTCAACAGCCTCACCGAGTCAGCCGCCGTGAGCTACGGGCCGCAGGGAATCCGGGTCAATGCGATCGCTCCCGGACCGACCATGACGGAAATGATCCAGCAGTGGGAGGACGCGAGCCCCGGCGTGGTCGACCGGCTGATCGCGGACACACCGCTGCGGCGCGCTGCGCGGCCCGACGAGATCGCGGAAGCCGCCGCCTGGTTGCTCAGCGACCGCGCGTCCTACATCACGGGTGCAACGCTACGGGTCGACGGCGGAACCTGGGTGTGACCGAGGCGACCGGCAAATCCTCGGCTGTTGCCAGCCGGCCCAGGTAGCCTGGCGTCGACCGGGGAGGAATCGTGTTCCGTGAACTGATCGCGCTGGGTATCCGTTCAGGTGCGGTGTACCGCGTGAACATCGCCGATGGCTCGGCGACCACTGTTCACAGCGACGGCCTCGGCCCGTCCCCCGACGGCGTGGTGGTGCGTGACGGTGTCGTCTACTGGACCACCATGGGCGTCCCCACCCGCGACCCGGCACTCAAAGGCGAAGCCAGCCTGGACTATTCCGCGCGTAATGGGGGTCTGCACGCGGTGCGCCTGGACGGCACCGATGCACACGACGTGATCCCGGTCGGTTCACTGACAACCGGCAAGCAACTCACCGTCGACGCCGCAGGCACCCTCTACTGGGGTGACCGGGAGGGTTGCCGGGTGAGCTGTGTGCGTCCCGACGGCAGCGCTTTGACCGACCTCGTGGCCAACGCCCGGGACGACAGCTGGCTGCAGGAATGCGTCGGCGTCGCCGTCACGTCCACTCACCTGTACTGGACCCAGAAGGGGCCGGCAAAGGGCGGCAAAGGCCGAATCCTACGGGCCGGCTTGACCATTCCCGCCGGGCAGACCGCGGCCGACCGTACCGACATCGAAGTGCTGTGGGATCACCTGCCGGAGCCGATCGACCTTGAGGTCCACGGCGACTGGCTGTATTGGACCGACCGCGGCGCTGCGCCGGCAGGCAACACCCTCAACCGGGCACCGCTCCCCGGCCCCGGTGCCACCGGTGCCCAACCGGAGATCCTCGCCGACGGATTCGCCGAAGCGATCGGCCTTGCCGTCGACGAGGACACCGCGTACGTGTCGGACCTGGGCGGGCACATCCGCGCCGTGCCGCTGCCCGGGTGTCCCGGGGAACCTCGGCTGGTCGCCGACATGGGTGAACCGATCTCGGGGATCGCCGGGATCTGAGTCGACAGGAGGGCGGCATGACCTACGCACACACCTTCGGCGATGTCGAGCACCGACCGGTCGCCGTGATCGGGGCCGGCACGCTCGGACGGCGCATCGCGCTGATGTTCGCCTCTCGCGGCGGCACTGTGCGCGTCTACGATCCGAGCGCCGAACAGGTAGCCGCCGCAACCGAATACGTCGCCCAGACGCTGCCCGGGGTGATCGAGCGCCGGGGCTCCGGTGCGGTCGGCCGCGCCGAGGCCGCGGGGTCGCTCGACGATGCGCTGCGTGACGCCTGGCTGGTGGTGGAGGCCGTCCCCGAGCGGCTCGACATCAAGATTCCGCTGTGGGGCCAGATCGACGCCGCGGCACCCGCCGACACGATCTTCGCGACGAATTCGTCGTCGTATCCGTCCCGGCTGATGACGGAGCACATCCGGGACAAGAGCCGGATGTGCAACATGCACTTCTACATGCCGCCGGGGTCCAACGCCGTCGACCTGATGTCGGACGGCGAGACCAGCCGCGACGTGCTCGACACCCTGTTGGCGGTACTGCCCGAGTACGACATCCACCCGTTCGAGGCCCGCAAGGAGAGCGTCGGCTTCATCTTCAACCGGGTGTGGGCGGCGATCAAACGCGAGTGCCTCGAGGTGGTCGCCGAGGGCGTGGCCCGTCCGGAGGATGTCGACGGCATGTTCCGGATCAACTGGCACATGCCCGTCGGGCCGTTCCAGATGATGGACCAGGTGGGCCTCGACGTCGTGCTCGACATCGAGAATCACTATGCCGAGGAGAATCCGCATCTTCCGGCGGGGCCGCGCGAGCTGCTGCATCGCTACGTCGACGCGGGCAAGCTCGGCGTGAAGACCGGTGAGGGGTTCTACCGCCACCGCTGAACCGGCCGATCAGGCTGCCAAATTGCTGTGAACCCCCTACGATGCCCGTGGGCTGGGGGATCGACTGCAAAGGACGGCAATGGCGTCAACGAAGTACATCGGTTATGTCGGCGGTGTGGCGGTAGCCATGGGTGTGGGTGCGGCGATCGCCACAGCCGGCCAGGGCACCGCCAACGCCGATGCGACCGACGGCGGTTCGGCCGCCAAGGACGCCGGCACCAGCACGTCGGTCAACGCCGGGCCCAAGCGCACACCCGCCGGCCCGGCCAAAGCACTGTCGAAGATCAACGACAATGTGGCGAAGGTCAGCGCCCAGGTCACCAAGACGGCACACACGGTGTCCACGTCGCTCTCGGACTCTCTGGCCAAGCCCGCCGCACAACCGGTGACCAAGGTCGGCAGCAAGCCCGCGCCCAGTGCGGCGGACTTCGAGGCCAAGCAGGTCGACCGGCTCAAGAAGATGTTCGAGCCCAAGCAGGCCGCCGCACCGAGCCAGCCCACCGCGCCGAAAACGGACAGTTCCGTCGACGCGCCGGTGTCACGGGCGGCTGTCCAGGCCGACGCCCCGTCACCGACGGCGGCCCCAGCGTGGAGCCCGAATCCGTTCCGCGCCGATGATCCGAAGCCGACGAACGAACCCGACCTGGTGCAGCAGCTCAGCAGCACCCTGATCGGGATCACCCCGGAAGCGTTGCAGCCCGTGACCCGTGAAGGCGTGGAGGCCGGTTACCGGGTCAGCCAGATGGTGCCGTGGCTCAACATCGTGGTGCCTGCCACCAAGATCATCCCCAACCTGTCCCCCGCCTTGCAGAGTGATCCGGCCGGCCTGCGAGCTCGTCAGGTCATCGTCAACCAGTTGCTGATCACCACCCAGCCGGGCTCGCTCGCCTTTTACGGGTACGACGAGGTCGCCGATCTGCTCAACGTGGAGTACCCGGCCGACGATCTCAAGCAGCAGGCCTTCGTAACGGCGTGGAACATCCTCGACCCGTTCCAGCTGGCGCATGTTTCCGGTGAATCGGGTATCGACCGGACCTACGCCGTGTGACGCCGGCCCGCGAATTCGACGTGGCGCTACGCCCAAGGGGTTTCGGGCATCATTGACCCTCGCCGTCACTCACATCGTCGCGCGGCACCACGATCATCGGAACGTCGACCACCCGCAACATCTTTGCGGCCGTTGAGCCGAGGAAAATGCGCTTGGGTGCGCTCAGCCGGCTGGACCCCACCATCAGCACGTCACCGTCGTGCCAGTCGAGCTTGTTGATCGCGGCTTCCACCGTCGAGCCGGTCACCACCGTCGAGGTCACCGGAAAGCCTTCGGGCAGGCTGGATTTCGCGGTTTCCAGAGTTTCGCGAGCATGATCCTGCGCGTGCTCACGCACGGCGTCGTCGTCTGAGCGCAACGTACCGAAGGTGGGATCGAGTGCCACCAGCGACACCAGCCGCAGCGGCGTGCCGGCCGCCTTGCTGGCCCGTACCGCGGTGTCCAGCAATCGATCCGCGCCCTTGCGGGTGCCGAGCGCACAGGTGACTTCGCGAACCCGCTCGATGGTCGATTGCCGAGTTCCGCGCGGCGCCACCGCGACTGGCACCGGCGACGAATGCAACAGTTCGTTGACCACCGAGCCCAGCGAGAAGCTGCCTGCCAAGCCGCCGCCGGAGCCGCCGACCACGATGGCCTCAGCGTCGAGCCGCACCGCCTCGTGGATCAACCCGTCGGTGAACGACTCGTCGAAACTCAGATGACTGTGGGCGACAACGTCGTCGGGTACCGAGGCGACCGCCTCCTCGAGCCAGCCCTTGGCCTGCTCGGCGAGCACCTCCTCGTACCCGCCCTTGGGCACCAGTGCAGGCAGGCCCGTGTCCTGGGGTAAGACGATGCATATCTCGACCTCTGCGCCGAGCGTGCGGGCGAACCGCACCGCCAGAGCCAACGCGTCGGCGCCACCGGCTGTGGCGAGATATCCAACGACCAACTTCATCAGTCACCACCGTTCCCGCACTGCGTTGTGCGCCCGTAGTCGGACAGATCCTGTCAACCCACGGCCCGGTTTATCACAGCTTCGACGAAATTCACCGCAGCGCGGGGCAATCAGTCGACATACTCGGCGGCGCCGTCGTCCAGCACCACCCGCTCGCCGGTGCCGTCCGGCGCGGCGGCGGTGGTGCGGAACACGGCCTTGCCCGGCGCGGTGCGCCAGATCGACGTGGTCAGCGTCTCCCCGGGAAACACCGGTGCACTGAACCGCGACGCGACGGCGCGAAGTCTGGTCGCGTCACCGCCGCACAACTCGGCGATCAGGGCGCGCCCGGCCACGCCGTAGGTGCACAGCCCGTGCAGGATCGGTTTCGGGAAGCCTGCGAGGTTCTTGGCGAACCACGGATCGCTGTGCAGCGGGTTGCGGTCGCCGGACAGCCGGTAGATCAGGGCCTGGTCCTCGCGGGTCGGCAGGGCCAGTCGCGCATCCGGCTCGGACTCCGGGATCTCCGGGGCCGCCGGACGCTGCCCGGGCTGCCCGCCGAAACCGCCCTCACCCCGAATCACCACGGTGGTCAGGGTTTCCACGAGCACCTCGTCGGTCGCGGGATCGGTGCCGATGCCTTTGAGCATCACCACGGCGTTCTTGCCCTCACCCTTGTCCTGGATGTCGGCGACCTCGGAGACCACCTTCAGTTTCCCGGCCGGCGGCAGTGGTTTTGCCACCCGGATCTCCTGCGAGCCGTGCAGCAGCATCCCGAAGTTGAACGTGCCGATCTTGGCGGCCGCCGCGAAGGGCGAGCACGCGATGATCGCGTACGTCGGCAATACCTGCTGCTCGATGTCATGGCTGTTCTCGGTGGTGAACTGCAGATCGTCGAGGCCTGCGCCGACGCCGACGGCGTACAGCAGGGTGTCGCGGTCGGTCCACTCGAAGACGTGCGGGTCGGTCTTCTCGCCGATGGCGTTGGGGTTGATGGGCATGGATCGGACGATAGACCGTCGGTTGACGTTTGCCCGGTGAGGGGCGACCATGTCTGGCATGCGCTATGTCGTTACCGGCGGTACCGGGTTTATCGGACGCCGCGTCGTCTCCGAGATCTTGGCCCGCGATGCCTATGCCGAAGTGTGGGTGCTGGTCCGGCGGGCGTCGCTGGCCCGGTTCGAGCAACTGGCCGGTGAATGGGGCGAACGGGCGAAGCCGCTGGTCGGCGACCTGACGGCGTCCGATCTCGGGTTGACCGACGCCGACATCGCCGACCTGGGCTCCGGCGACGACGGGATCTCGCACGTCGTGCACTGCGCGGCGATCTACGACATCACCGTCGGCGAAGCCGAGCAGCAGGCGGCCAACGTCGAGGGCACCCGTGCGGTGATCGGACTGGCCCGGCGGCTGGACGCGACGTTGCACCATGTGTCCTCGATCGCGGTGGCGGGCAGCTACCCCGGCGTGTACACCGAGGACGATTTCGACGTCGCCCAGGATCTGCCCACGCCGTATCACCAGACCAAGTTCGAAGCCGAGCTGCTGGTCCGGTCCTCACCCGGACTGCGCTACCGCGTGTACCGGCCCGCCGTGGTGGTCGGCGACTCCACCACCGGTGAGATGGACAAGGTCGACGGCCCGTACTACTTCTTCGGCGTGCTGGCGCGACTGGCCGCCCTGCCCAGGTTCACCCCGGTGATGCTGCCCGACTCCGGCCGTACCAACATCGTGCCGGTCGACTACGTTGTGCGAGCGCTCGTGCATCTCATGCATGCCGAGGGCCGCGACGGTGAGACCTTCCACTTGACCGCTCCGAAAACCATTGGGCTGCGCGGGATCTACCGCGGGGTGGCCGAGGCGGCCGGGCTGCCGCCGTTGCGCGGATCGTTGCCGCGCGCCGCCGCCGCACCGGTGCTGCAGGTGAGCGGACGGGCCAAGACCGTGCGCAACATGGTGGCCACGCAGCTGGGCATTCCCGGTGAGGTACTCGATGTCGTCGACCTGATGCCGACCTTCACCGCCGAGCACACCACCGAGGCGTTGCGCGGCACCGGCATCACCGTGCCCGAATTCTCTTCCTACGCACCGCAGCTGTGGCGGTACTGGGCGCAGCATCTCAACCCCGACCGGGCCCGCCGCGACGATCCGGCAGGTCCACTGGTCGGCAAGCACGTGATCATCACCGGCGCATCCAGCGGTATCGGGCGGGCCTCGGCCATCGCGGTGGCCGAGCGCGGCGGCTGCGTGTTCGCATTGGCCCGCAACGGCCAGGCGCTCGACGATCTGGTTGCCGAGATCCGTGCCGCCGGCGGGCAGGCGTACGCCTTCACGTGCGATGTCACCGATTCGGCATCGGTCGAGCACACGGTGAAGGACATCCTCGGCAGGTTCGGCCATGTCGACTACCTGGTGAACAACGCAGGCCGGTCCATCCGGCGTTCGGTGGTGAATTCGACCGACCGGCTGCACGACTACGAACGGGTGATGGCGGTCAACTACTTCGGCGCGGTGCGCATGGTGCTGGCGCTGCTGCCGCATTGGCGTGAGCGCCGGTTCGGCCATGTGGTCAACGTGTCCAGCGCGGGTGTTCAGGCCAACAGCCCCAAATACAGCGCCTACCTGCCGAGCAAGGCCGCGCTGGATGCCTTCTCCGAAGTGGTCGGCACCGAAACCCTCTCGGATCACATCACTTTCACCAACATCCATATGCCGTTGGTGAAGACCCCGATGATCGCACCGTCGCGCAAGCTCAACCCGGTGCCGCCGATCTCGGCCGAGCACGCCGCGGCGATGGTGGTCCGCGGGCTGGTCGACAAGCCGGCCCGCATCGACACCCCGCTGGGCACCCTGGCCGACTTCGGCAATTACCTGACCCCGAAGCTCTCCCGCCGGGTGTTGCACCAGCTGTACCTGGGCTACCCCGATTCAGCGGCCGCCCGCGGCGAAGCGCCTCCCGAACCACCGGCCGCGCTCGCTCCGGTCAGCAGCTCGCCGATGCGCAGGCCGAAGCGCCCGGCCCGCACCGGCGCATCGCTGCGAGTGCCACGCGCCGTGAGCCGCCCGGTCAAACGGGCGGTGCGGCTGGTGCCCGGCGTGCACTGGTAACCGGTTCGCCTATCGTTGACCCGGTGACGCGACTACCTGTCTTCGCCGACGTCGATACCGGAGTCGATGACGCGATGGCCCTGGTGTATCTGCTGGCCAGTCCCGACGCAGAGTTGGTTGGCATCGCCTCCACCGCGGGAAACATTGGCGTGCAACAAGTCTGCGTCAACAATCTGGGCCTGCTGGAGCTGTGCCGGGCAGACGACATCCCGGTGTCCAAGGGTTCCGAGCAGCCGCTGAGCGCCCCGTTGCGCACCGCGGAAGACACCCATGGGCCCGAGGGGCTGGGCTATGCGCGACTGCCCGCCACCGATCGGCAACTGACCGGGCACGACTCCGCGCAGGCATGGGTGGCCGCGGCGAGAGCACATCCGGGTGAGTTGATCGGCCTGGCCACCGGCCCGTTGACCAATCTGGCCCTCGCGATGCGGGCCGAACCTCGTCTCCCCCGGCTGCTGCGCCGGCTGGTGATCATGGGTGGGGCGTTCGACTACCGCGGCAACACCACCCCGGTCTCGGAGTGGAACATCAGCGTGGATCCGGAATCGGCGGCCGAGGTGTTCGGCGGCTGGGCCGCGGCGTGGGGCACCGACGCACCGGAACACCTGCCGATTGTGTTGGGGCTCAACCTCACCGAGCACATCGCGATGACGCCGCAGCTGCTGGGCCGGCTGGCCGAGGCGGCGGAGTCACCGACGGCGCCGATGAGCGAGCTCGACGCACGCGGGACCCGGTCGGCGGCGGTCAATCCGCTCATCCGGGTGCTCGAGGACGCGATGCGGTTCTATTTCGAATTCCACTTCGACACCGACGACGGGTATCTCGCGCATCTGCATGATCCGCTGGCCGCCGCGGTGGCCCTCGACCCCGACCTTGTGCAGTACCGGCAGACCACGGTCGACGTCGAGCTGACCGGCACCTTGACCCGCGGGATGACGGTGGCCGATTGGCGCGGGCACTGGGGCCGCCAACCCAACGCGCTCATCGGTGTCCGGGTGGACCCGGCGGTGTTTTTCGACAGGTTCATCGAGCGGGTCGGCCCGTTCGCGCAGCGGTTGGGGTGAGCCCGCTCAGGCGGCCAGATCGGCCGTGACGTCGACGGCCTCCCCCGCCGCCAGTGCCACCACCCGGACCGGCAGGTGTTCGGTAGCCGCCCCGAGGCGTTGCACCGCATCGTCCTGCTCCACGTAGAACGGTGGCTGGTCGACACCGAAGTGCATGGGCACCAACGCTTTCGCGTGCAGGATCGCGGCCGCCTGGGCTGCCTGCTCGGGGGTGAGCACCGCAGGCAACGGACTGGCAGGCTGAAGATGCGGGAAGTTCACCGCGGCCCCGTTGATCGGCAACACCGCGACGTCGATGGGGCCGACCCGGCGGGCGATGAGCCACCAGTATCCGTGGAATATCGTGTCGCCGCCGTGGAAGATCCGCTGACCGTCGGCCTCGATGACCCAGTTCACCTGGGGGTCGCCGAGCCCGTCGACCGATGGCACCGCGGTGACGGTAAACGGGCCGAGTTCGACGCGCTGCCAGTCGGAGACGGTGCGGACATCCAAGGTGCTGGCGGCGAGTCGTGCTTCCTGTTCGGCGGTCCACACCGATTCCTCGGCCGATCCGATGAACGGCGGTGGGCGGAGCACGATGCCCGTCGGCCCGACTGCGGATTGGATCGCGGGCACATCGGTGTGGTCGGCGTGTAAGTGGGTGACCAGGGCGGCCGCGGCGCTCTGCTGCGGGTCGAGCAGCGCTCCCGGCGGCAACGCCGAACTGATGATCTTCGACTGCCGGACGTAGTCGACGACCAGCGATGCACCTTGTGCACCGACCTCGATGCCGGCCCAGCCGAGTCTACGGATCTTCATGTACGCGTGTCCTTTCCACGTCGATGCGGGATGTGATGGCTGCGGTGGCCCGGTCATAGGCGGTGTCGTCGTCGAACAGCACGGCCTGTGAGTTCGCGGCGACGGCGAACGCGTCGAGTTCGAACACGAGCTGCACCGGGTCGAGGTCCGCGCCGATCTCGCCGGCGGCCTGCGCCTCCCGCACGAGTTGCTGCTGCAGGCCCAGCCAGCTCAGCCGGCGTTCGCGCAGCGCATCACGCAGAGCGCCGTCGCGGGCGTCGTATTCGGCGGTGACGGCGGCGAAGAAACACCCGCCGGAGAACACGCGCCGGCGCGAATAATCCATCCACTGCCGGTAGAGCGCCAACAGCCGAGGCATGCCTTTCGGCGCCGTCAGGGCGGGTGCGATCACCTCGGTGGTGAACACCTCCCCGGCATAGTCCACCGCCGCGAGCTGCAACTGCGCCTTGGACCCGAAGTGGGCGGCCACGTTGCTCTTGCTGGTGCCGCATTCCTGGGCCAGCCGGGCAATCGAAAGGCCTTCCAGCCCTTCGGCAGACGCAATGTCGGCAGCGCTGGCCAGGATCGCCGCGCGAGCGCGGGCGCCGCGAGCAAGGCGGCCGTCGGAGATCTCCTCCATACCGCCAAACTATACGAACGATCGTTCATAGATCAAGGGCTATTCATAGACTCCCTCCAGGTACCACCGCCGTTGCCGGTAGCACAGCAGCAGCGCCAGGCCGTTCGCTTCGTCGCCCAGCAGCACCTGCGCCCGCGCGGTGCGCCCCGCGCCCCGGCTCTGCGGGTCCCACCACCGTTCGTCGACCGGCCACGGCCCGGCCCACCAACGCAAGCTGCCGTCGCGCCTGCCCGCACCGGCCAGCCGAGCCGGATCCGCGGTGAACATCCCCCGGCTGGTGACCCGTACCGGAACACCTTGCCCGTCAAGGAGTTCCACCGGATCATCGAGCAGGACCGTGGGCGAGGGCTCGGGCAGTTGCCCGGGCCAGGGCTGCCGCGGGTCGGCCCGCGGCACCGGCTCGTCCCCCAGCGGCGTGAGGGTGATGCGTTCGGCAGGCCCGCGCCCACCGCTGAGCACCGGCACCTGAACCGCCTCCGGTCCGAGCAAGCCCTGCACCCGTACCAGCGCGCGCCGGGCCCGCAGCCGGTCCTCCCCGCCCACACCGCCCCACAACGGCAGCTGCAGTGCCGCCGCGGACACCACCTCCACCGGGCGCAATCGCAGCACGGTGACCGGCGCGGTGGGCTTCTCGGAAGTACGCCGGTTCAGCCAGCCGTCCAGCTGCCAGCGCACCCTGTCGGCAGTCGCATCCTCGGTCAGCGGTTCGGCACACCGCCACACCCGTTCCAGCTCTTCGCCGTTGGCGGTGACGGCATGGATGGCCAACCGGGTGCAGCCGACGCCCGCTCCTTCCAGACTGCGATGCAGGGCGCTGGCCAGCGACCGCCCGGCGAAGGCCGCCGCGTCCACCCGCTCGATCGGCGGATCGCAGTTCATCACGGCGTCGAGTTCGGCAGCCGGGTCCTTCCCCGATGGCTTCCTGGCCGACTCGCCGCGGGCGAAGGCGTGCGCGGCCACCGCGTCGGCCCCGAACCGGGAGGCCACATCGGTACGCGACAGCTCGGCGAACTGACCGAGGGTACGGATTCCCATGCGCCACAACAGGTCTGCCAGCTCTTCGCGGCCCGGTGCGGCCAAGGCAGGTTCGGTGGCCAACTGCCGGATGGACAGCGGGGACAAGAACAGGGCATCGGTACCGGGTTCAACGATGCGTCCCGCCCGGGCGGCGAAAACCGCGGTGGGCAACTGATCCGCGATGCCCACCTGACATTCCGACCCCGCCGCGGCCACCGCGTCGACCAGCCGTTCGGCTGCTGCAGGTTCGGATCCGAAGTAGCGAGCCGCCCCGCGCACCGGCAGCACCAGCAGACCCGGCCGCAGCACCTCGGCCCGCGGCACCAGATCATCGACCGCGACCGTGACGTTCTCGAAGTGGCGGGCATCACGGGCCGGATCAGCGGCGACGACATGCAGATACGGACACCGGGCCTGGGCCTCCCGTCGACGCAGCCCACGCCGCACCCCCGACGCCCGCGCCGACGCCGAGCAAGCGACGACCCGGTTGGCCAGCGTGACCGCGACCGGAGCGGTCGGCTCCAAGCCCGCCGCGGTGGCCGCCGCGACGGCAGGCCAGTCCATGCACCACAGCGCCAGCACCCGAGACGCCGACACGGTCTAACCGCCTGCCACGCAGACTGATCCGGCGGCGCCCCGCATGGCCAGCCGGACCCGGCCGATCCGGCCACGCCCGGGTGCGGGCAGGCCGCTGCCCGCACCGGTCACGTCGTAACCGCAGACCCTGGCTTCCAACCAGGTGGAGGCACCCCGCCACTCACCGTCGGTGACCAGCAGCGTGCACCCTTTCTGCCGGGCCCGCGCCACCATCACCCTGGCCCGGCCCGGCGGTACCGCGCGCCCACCCAACCCGAGCAGCACCAGATCCATCCCGTCCATCAACACCGACGCCACTTCGACCGGATCCGCCCCAGGATCCGGAATGACCGCAAGCCGGCTCAGATCGGCACCCATTTCCACCGCGGCCAGCAGCCCGACATCGGGTTGCCCGACGATCGCGGCGTGCCCGCCCGCCGCCGTCACCGCCGCCACCATGCCCAGTGGCAGCGACCGGGCACCCGACATCACCGCGACGGTTCCGCGCGGCAGCGTCGTGGGCAACCCGGCAGGCGTCGGGTCAGCCGGGAATTCAGGGAGTTCCAGCAAAGAATTACCCGCCGGAATCGCCGCGCCGGCCCGACCCACCCCCCGATGCGCCGGACCGACCTTCCCCGACACTGCGGCGATCTTGCGCCGCAGATGTTCCACCTGCTCAGCGCGGGTAAGCCGGCCCAGTTCAAGGTCCGCCGCAACGGTCACAGCAGCACCTCCAACACCATCTAAACCAGGCCGTGTTCGAATATATGTTCGATACACCGAGTAAACACCCACACCCCGACAGCGTCAAGCCGCGGACGGTCGCCTCGAAGCGACCGGCAACACCACCGGGAATGCTCCTGCGCCCTTTTGGGCTTTAAGTTAAAGTTCGACTACCAAAACCCACTTCGGGATGGGACTGGTGCACGATCACCCGATCGTGCGGAATCGCACAACGATTCGCCGAAGGCCAGCGCTCAAATACCGGGGGACAAGTGAGGACACCATCATGAGGTCTGGGCAATTGACTCGTCGGCTCGCCGTCATCGCCGGCGGCGCCGCTGTCGTGGGCATGATTTCGTTCACCGCGTCGTGCGGCACCAAGGAAAAGGCTCCCGAGACGACGACGCCGACCACCACCACGACCACCACCACGACGACGACGACACCGGCCTATCCTGCGCCGCCGCCTTCGGTCGAGCCCACCGAGAAGTCGATCAACCCCACCGGTGGCAACCTGTTCACCCCGACGGTGAAGGCGCCGCCGCCGGCGACCGCCATCCCCGGCGACCACTAGAACCACGCGAGGTTCGTTCGTCAGTCGTGGATCCATGACCCGGCCGCGCGTCATACCCGGGTACGCACTGCTGACGTTGATCCTGGCAGGAGCGCTGCTCCTGGCATCGGACCTGCGGGCTACCCAAGCACCGGGCGTAAGGACTCCCATCGGGGGTCCTTACGCCCAATTGCTTGCTGCCTCAACCGATCTCGGCCCTTCCCACAATGACTCGGTCCAACTCACCGTCGCCCTGCAGAGCCGGCTACGGCCGGCAGCGCTCTACCAATGGGCCGACGCACACCGATTGTCGGTGCGGTGGCGCTCGGGCGACCCTTGGGCCATCGTCGACGGCGCGCCCGCCGACATGGCGAGCGCCTTCGGCGTCGACATCCACGACTACCTGGGTAGACGTGGCCAGGTGTTCTATGCGTCGCCGCAGCAGCCTGCGATACCCGAACCTCTGCGCGGCGAAGTCACCGAGGTGGGCCGCCTCCTCGGCTACACCCCGCCCCGGATGTCGCGGCCGGACCTGTCGAACCTGCCCGCCGATGTCCCCGACCGCGGGCTGACCCCCACGGCGCTGCTCAACACCTACAACCTGAGCGGGCTTGCGCGACAGGGCTACACCGGCAAGGGCACCACCATCGTGATCTTCGCCTTCGACGGCTTCAAGCAGACCGATCTGGACACCTTCGCCACCACCTTCAACCTGCCGCGGTTCACACCGATTCTGGTTGGCGGACAGCCCAGCGAACCTCACGGCGAGACGACGATGGACCTCCAAGTCGCCCACGCCATCGCGCCCGATGCGCGCAAGGTGGTGATCAACGCCCGGCCAACGGTCCAGGGCGACGGCGCTTACGAGAAAATCGGTCAGATGCTCTTGTCGGCGGATGCCGACTATCCCGGTGCGGTGTGGAGCTTTTCCATCGGCTGGGGCTGCGACAAGCTGATCACCGCCGCCGATCTCGCCCCGGTCCGCTCCGCGCTGGCCACCGCACATTCCCACGGCACCACGGCGTTCAACGCCAGCGGCGACCTGGCCGGCCTGGAATGCAAAGGCGGACAAGACTGGTCGTCACCGCCGGGCCCCGATGACGTCGGATTGGACTCGGTCGCATCGCTGCCCGAGATCACCAACGTCGGAGGCACCACGCTGTCCACCGACACCGACGGCAGTTGGCTGGCCGAACAGGCCTGGTTCGACGTACCGCTCACCCAGGGCACCGGCGGCGGCGTCTCGGCGCTGTTCGTCCGACCGGAGTGGCAGCGCGGGCTCACCGCGCCCGATGACGGTGGCGCCGAGCGGCGGTTCACCCCGGATGTGTCCGCGGTCGCCGACCCGTTCACCGGGGTGAAGATCGTGCTGAACGATCAACTGTTGGTCGGCGGCGGCACCTCCCAGTCGGCGCCGCTGTGGGCCGGGATGGCCGCGGTGATGAACCAGTACCTGCTCGCCAACGGCGGCCGGGAGCTCGGTGACCTCAATCCCCTGCTGTACCGCATCGCCGCCGGCGCCCCGCTGCCCGCCTTCCACGACGTCACGCTCGGCGGCAATGCGGTGGCCAGCGCCGGCCCGGGCTACGACCTGGTGACCGGGCTCGGAACGCCCAACGTGGACAACCTCGTCAAGAACATCCTGGTGTGGCAGAGAGCGAATCCATGATTAGCGGAGCGAAGGCGGATCGCGCATGAGTATCGATCCCGGCCTCGACCCGGCAGGTCCCGCGACGATGCGGTGCGAGGTGTGCCAACTCGACGTCCCCGCGGGCCAGTACTGCGGGCTGTGCGGCGCGCCGCTGTCGGAGCACCGGGGCGACGGCCCGCACTGGCTGCGGGTGCGGTCTTTCAGCGCCGCCCCCGGCCAGCACCTGCTGATCCCGTCGGTCACCAGTTCGCTGTTCCCGCACCTTTCGCCGCGGTCGCGGACCGCGTTCCTGATCGGTCTGGGGCTGTTGCTGGCGGGGCTGGTGGCCGCTGCCCTGTTCCGGCTGCCCGCAGCGCTCATTACGGTCGCCGCCCTCGGCCTGCCGCTGTTGTTCGGAATCTACTTGCACGAGTCCGATGTTCACCGCGACGTCCCGCGCAGCACGCTGGTACTCACCGCGGTGCTGGGCCTGGGCCTCGGGACCGGCTGGGTGCTCTTGACGGGCGGCGCGATGGCCCGCGCGTATGGCGTCCCGCTGGGCATGGGTATCACCGGATCGCGCATGCTGCGCGACGGCATCGGTGTGTCCCTGGGCGGCATGGCACTGATGCTGGTCCCCGTACTGCTGGTGCGTTTCATCCGCCGTGGGACGCAAGAAGCGTTGGACGGCTACGCAATCGGCGCGTTCGGCGCATTGACCTACTGCGCTGCGGCGACGATGACGCGCCTGGCCCCGCAGTTCACCACCGGCATGGTGGCACGGGATCGGCCGATGAGCGGGCTGCTGATCGAGGCAGGCATCCGGGGCGTGGCGGTGCCGACAACCGCCGCCGCCGTGGGCGGGCTGATCGGTGCCGCACTGTGGTTCACCCGGCCGCCGAACAAGGTTCTCGTGCACCGCGGCTTCGTGCGCATCACCCTGATGCTGTTCGCGGCCGGGGTGATGATCCTCTACGCCGGGCTGGGGCTGATCGACATCGCGCGGTTCCCGCAGTGGTTGCAGTTCGCGCTCTACATCGCGCTGGCCGCAGTGGCGCTGCTGCTCCTGCGGGTCGGGGTCCATCTGGCGTTGCTGCACGAGGCACACGACGAGATCAACACCGACGAGCCACTGCTGTGCGCGCAATGTGGACACGTCGTGCCTGACGCTCCGTTCTGCGCACACTGCGGCGCGGCTACCCATGCGTCGTCGCGCAGTTCGCGCGCAGCCCGCAGGACGGGCCGCCCGACTCCTCAGGAGGAGCCCGGCGAGATCACGGTCGGACTGCTTCCCGGCTATTCGATCCACAAGGGGACATTCACCGCTGCGCCGGTCCACAAGACGTCCTACACCGGGCTGGCACTGGCTCTCGGCGTCGTCATCGTCGTGGTGGCGGCGGGGCTGGTCGGGCTCTCGGCGGCACTGCAGAAGCCCGCAGCACGCTACGTGTGCCCGCCGAACTGCGGCTCGCCACCGATCGGGCAACCTGTCACCATCAATCCCCTGTACACCGCACCCGACGGATCGTTCACGGTGGCATATCCGGCTGAAGGGTCGGCCTACAAGATCACCACCACCGATCACGGCGTGATGGCGAACCTGACGGCAGGCGATGGCGGCACCATGCAGTTGTTCAGTAGGCCCGCTGCCGGGAAGACGCCGAAAGACATTGCGGTCCAACTGGTTCACCAGACATTCCCGGACACCAAGACCGCCTACGAGATACCCAACACGATGGTCGGTTATCAGCCCGGGTTCGGGCTTGCCGCCGACTGCTGGCCGCAGGGCTCGACCAGCAGCTACGCCAGGATGCGGGTGATCATCATGGTGGCGGTCAAGCATGATCTCGCGCTCATCGCGGCGGCCGTGGGGCCGTACCGCCAGTTCGGCCCTGACTCCGGTTCCGGCAAGCCGTCCGGCGCCAATCTGCAGCTCGCGTTGGATATGGGCAAGTACGTCAACAGTTTCCGCTGGCGCGGGGATCCCGCGCGGTAATCGGCCGGTCACCTACGAGGTAATACCGCCGTCGCCAAATGATGACATTGACAAATGTCATCATTTGTTGGTGTACTCAGCGAACCGCTTCGACGAGGAGGTTCGATGGCCGACCCTGGCATCCCCCGACGTGGCTCACTGCGATCCCGCGGCGCGGCCGCGATCAGCACGCTGACTCTGCGACAACTGAGCGGGGCACTCCCTCCCGAGCACGTGCTCGGACTGTGGGCGTCACGGTGCCTGATCGCGCGGATCATGGACACCTTCGGCCCGCCCCTGGCGGGGACCCGGGTCGAGCCCGTCGATGTGCGGATGGCCGACGGCAGGCGGGTGATCGGCGAGTGGGTGCGCGGCTCCGGTGTTTCCACCGCGACGCCCGAGCACGCCATCTACTACGTGCACGGCAGCGGCTTCGCACTCTGTTCGGCGCGGACACACCGGCGCCTGACGGCCTGGCTCTCCCGGCGCACCGGCCTGCCGGTGTTCAGTATCGACTATCGCCTGGCTCCCGAACACCGATTCCCCACTGCCGCAGACGATGTGGCCGCCGGCTGGGACTGGCTGTGCACCGACGGCCGGCTCGATCCGGAGAACGTCGTGATGGCGGGCGACTCTGCCGGTGGGCACCTGGCCGTTGACCTGCTGCTGCAACCGAACACGGCGCATCCGTCCGGGCTGGTGTTGCTGTCACCGCTGATCGACTTGACCTTCGCGCTCGCCCGGGCTCGCGAGCAACTGCACCGCGACCCGGCGATCAGGGCGTCCGACGCCGCACGCCTGATCGGACTATATTGCAGCGCAACCGATCTCACGCATCCGCGGCTCACGCTCGACGTCGCGCGCGGCCGCCCCATGCCCCCGACGCTCATCCAGGCCGGCGGCGCCGAGATGCTCGTCGCCGATGCCCGCAAGCTCGATGCCGACATCCGCGCCGCAGGCGGGCACAGTGAACTCGAAGTGTGGCCGGACCAGGTGCATGTCTTCCAGGCCTTGCCGCGGCTGAGCCCCGACGCGGTGGCGGCGATGGGCCGGATCACCGGTTTCATCTCGGAATCCTTGCACCACAACGCCGTCAGAGAGGTAGCCGGATGAACATCTTCGGCAGCAGCCGCAAGCGCAGCCATCGCGCCGACGCGGTCGTCACCGGCGCGGGCAGCGGCATCGGCGCCGCGTTCGCCGCAGAGCTGGGCCGCCGAGGCGGCCGGGTGGTGTGCGGCGACATCGACGAGGGCGCCGCCCGCGCCACCGCTGAGGCCATCGTCGCCGACGGCGGCCAAGCCACCGCCGTGCACTGCGACGTGTCCCGCATCGAGCAGGTCGAGCAGCTGGCCGACGCCGCGCAGACGTGGTTCGACGGCCCGCCAACCCTCGTCGTCAACAACGCCGGCGTCGGAGCGGGCGGCAGGCCCATCGGCGAGATCAGCCTCGACGACTGGAACTGGGTGCTCGGCGTCAACCTATGGGGCCCGATCCACGGCTGCCACGTCTTCACCCCGATCTTGCGTGCCGCACAAGGTGATCAGCCCCGCGGCATCATCAACGTCGCATCGGCCGCCGCGTTCGGTGCCGCGCCCGGCATGGCCGCCTACAACGTGAGCAAGGCGGGCACGCTGTCCCTGTCGGAGACCCTGGCCGCCGAGTTGTCCGGCACCGGGATCAACGTCACGGTGTTGTGCCCGACGTTCGTCAAGACCAACATCGTCGAATCCGGCAGGATCACAGCACAATCGACACAATTGGCCGACCGGCTGATGCGGTGGACCGGCTTCTCTCCGGAGCGCGTCGCCCGCATGTGCCTGGACACCAACGACCGTGGCGGCCTGTACTGCATGCCCCAACCCGACGCCCGCATCGGTTGGGGCATCAAACGACTCACCCCGACGGTCTACACCCGTGCGGTGGGTATGACGACCCGGTTCACCAGCTCGGAGGAGGTTTCGTAATGGCCATAGACATGGATGTGATGCTCGCGAAGATCAAGGATCGGCAATGGGCCCTGGCCGATATCGACTGGGACGCCCCGGGAGCCGAAACCATCACCGACGAGATGCGGCCGAAGCTCAAGGCTTTCATGGCCGATCTGTGCTGGATCGAGAATGTCGGTGCGCGTGGATTCGCCGCATTGGCCAAGAAGGCGCCCACCCCGACCATCGCCGAGATCTACCGCTACTTCCACGCCGAGGAGCAGCGGCACGCCAATGCCGAACTGGCGCTGATGAAGCGCTGGGGCATGCTCGAAGACGGTGAGATGCCCGAACCGAACGTCAACATCCGGTTGGCCATCGAATGGTTGGACACGTACTCCGACAACATGTCCCTGTCGGTGCTCGGCACCGTCATCCCGATGCTCGAGGTCGCGCTCGACGGGGCGTTGCTGAAGTTCCTGCTCGAAGAAGTCGACGATCCGGTCTGCCATCAGGTGTTCGAGAAGATCAACAATGACGAGTCCCGGCACATCGCAGTCGATTTCGAAGTGCTCAACATGATCGGGCACGCCAGTATGCGGCGCCTCGCGGTGGAGTTCGTCGGCAATGTGGCATCGCCGGGCGTCATCATCGGCGCCTTGATGTACGTTCCTCTGCTCAACCGCATGCGCAACAACATCGTCGACATGGGGCTGCAGCCCGAGAAGCTCTACAAGGCCATGATGCGGTTCAAGGAACTCGGTGGTCGCGCCGAATACACCTGGCGCGTACCGGCTTATCAGCTGCTCAAGCTGCACGGCCGGATGGTCACCAACCCGCGCCACCCCTACCACTGGGTGGCCAACCCCATGGTGTGGGCATCCGACCGGTATCCGAAAACCCTGCTGCGGCCGATCCCGAGTTGGTTCAAGGAGCTGACCCACGAGCCGGCGGCCTGATATGCGCACCTATGACACGCTCATCGTCGGCGCCGGGTTCACCGGTATTGGCACCGCCATCAAGCTCGTCGAGGCCGGTGTCGAGGACTTCGTCATCCTGGACCGCTCCGATCGCGTCGGGGGAACCTGGCGAGACAACACGTATCCCGGTGCGGCGTGCGATGTTCCGTCGTTGCTGTACTCGTTCTCGTTCGTCAAGAACCCGGACTGGTCGCGGGCCTACTCCCCCGCCGACGAGATCCGTCGGCACATCGAGGACATGGTCGACACCTTCGACCTGCGTCGCCGCATCCAGTTCGGCGTCGAGGTCGACGGCCTGTCGTTCGACGAGGCCGAAGGCGTGTGGACGGTGAAAACCACCGGCCGCTCAGGGTCTGATCGCTCCTCACGTCCACGGCACTTTCAAGCCCGGACCGTGGTACTGGCCTCGGGCCCGCTGCCCGATCACAAGTGGCCCGACATCCGGGGGCTGGAGACCTACGAGGGTCACAAGATCCACAGTGCGAACTGGGATCACGACTACGACTTCACCGGAAAGCGGGTCGCGGTGATCGGCACCGGCGCCAGCGCCGTGCAGATCATCCCGGAACTGGTGAAAACCGCGGGCTTCGTCAAGGTGTTCCAGCGCACCCCGGGGTGGGTGATACCGCGGCTGGATTTCGCCACCCCGCCGGAGGCTCGCGCCCTGTTCGCGAAAATCCCTGCCGTACAAGAGCTTGCCCGGCAAATTCTGTTCTGGGGCCATGAGGCGAGTGCGACGGCGATGGTGTGGAACACGCCGCTGACGGGCTTGGTGGCCCGCATCGGCAAGGCACACCTGCGCAGGCAGGTCGCCGATCCGTGGCTGCGCCGACAGCTCACCCCGGATTTCACGCCCGGCTGCAAACGCATGCTGGTGTCCAGCGACTACTACCCGGCGCTGCAGCGCGACAACTGCAAGCTCATCGACTGGCCCATCGCCACCATCAGCCCGGTCGGCATCCGCACCAGCGACGGCATCGAACACCATCTGGACGCCATCGTGTTTGCCACGGGTTTCGACGTTCACCTCACCGGCCCGCCCTACCCGATCACGGGGCTGGGCGGCCGCTCGCTGGCCGATGAGTGGAAAGGCGGCGCGCAGGCGTACAAGAGCATCAACGCCCACGGCTATCCGAACCTGTATTTCATGACGGGCCCCAACTCCGGGCCCGGCCACAACTCACTGCTGGTGTATGTCGAAGGCCAGATCGACTATGCCGTGTCCGGCATCACGGCGCTGCTGCGCAACAATCTTCGCTACCTCGACGTGCGGGCCGACGTCCAGCAGCGCTACAACGAAGCGCTGCAGAAGCGGCTCACCAAGACCACGTGGATGACGGGGTGCAAGAGCTGGTACCTGACCGCCGACGGATTCAACGCGTCGATGTACCCCGGATTCGCCACCCAGTATCTTCGACAGATGCGGGATTTCCGGTTCGGCGACTATGACGCAGCGGTACGCGACACACACGTGGCGATCAGCTCGTCGGCCTGATGGCAGCCGCCAAGCCGTCCGGGCAGCAAGCCGGCGCGATCTCGGCCATCCTGACCGGGCTGCGCCGGGCGCCTCGGCAGATCCGACGCAGCTCGCGTGACGTCGTCGAGAACGCCGTCACGCAATTGTTCGATGCGGCGGTACAGCCGCACGGTGTCGCGGCGTCCGGCGAGTATCGCCTCGACGAGCTGGCCCGGCTGGCCGGGACCACCACCCGCAACATCCGCGTGTACCGCGATCGCGGGTTGCTGCATCCGCCGCTGCGGGTGGGCCGCATCGCGCTGTTCAACGACACCCACCTGACCCGGTTGCGGCTCATCACCTCGATGCTCGACCGTGGCTACAACATCGCCCACGTCCACGAGATGCTGTCGGCATGGGAGCAGGGCAAGGACATCGGCGATGTGCTCGGTTTGGAGAGCGCCATCGTCGGCAACTGGGGCGCCGAGAAACCCGAACGCCTGCCTGTTGCCGACGCGAAGCATCTGGTCGACGATGCCGCGGCGTTCGACCGGCTGGTTGCCATCGGGGTGATCAAACTCGATGACGAAGACGCAATCATCCTGCGGCCCAAGCTCATCGAGGCCTTCAACGAGATCCGCCAGTACGGCGTACCCATCGGCACGTTGATCGACGTCCATGAACAGGTGCTGCCGCATCTCGACGCGATCAGCTCGATCCTGGTGCGTGCCGGCGTCGATCAGGTGGCCGACAAGATCAAACCCGGTGAGTCGCTGCCCCCGGACACCGAAGTGGCCGAGCTGATCACGATGCTGGTGCGGTTCCGCACCCAGGCCGTATCCGCCGTCAGCGCCACCCTGGCGGCCTCGATCGAATCGACCATCGAATCCGTCGTCGGCCAGATGCTCACCGAGTACGTCGATAAGGCCGCCACCAACCCCGGCGAACAGACGTAGAGTCGGCCAAAATTGGCGCGCGGACCACCACACCGAGCTACTTAGACTCGGTCTCATGGTGGTCTCGGCGGCGGCGCGTGCAGCGTCGATGATTGCGGTCGCGGTGGCCTGCGTGGTCGCATGCGGCGGCGGTCCGTCCTCCGCGCAGCCGTCGACCGGGCATCCGCAGGCCACGATAGAGCGGCGCCCGGCGCCGACCATCGACTTCGACCGCTTCTCGACGGTGAACCTGGCCGACTACGCGACGTATCAATCCTACGGCGTGAGCGCTGCCCAGTGGCAGACGAACAACGGAATTCGTTGTCGCATACAGCTTTCCGGCAACAACATGCCGGGACCGTTCGGGATCGACTGCTGGAGTGAAGATTCGCCGGCGATGCCGGCCGGGATGAACACCGCGGGCGTGAGCCTGTGGGGGTACGACGCCGACGACCCCGCCAAAGACCCCGGCGTGACACCCCCGCCGCATCACGTGTTCTCGACGTTCGCCCACCTCGACCCGGCGAAGCTCAACGACCGGTACGAAACGCATTTGGTCGGCCTCAAATCACAGCCGGTCGATCCCGCGAGCTATCACCTTCTCGGCCCCGGGCAGAAGATCGTCGTGTCCCGAGCCGAGCTCAGTTCATCGCCAGGGGGCGACCCGTCGTCGACGGTTGCGACCTGCGCCGTCGGCGACGACGGCTCACTGACCTGTGAACAGCAGGGCGACGGAGCGCGCTACGGGTTCTTCCTGTCCCCGGTCGCCGACGCCTACGTCTGGTGAGTGAATGCCAGACGGTCGCCTACTAACTGCCGAGCAGACTTAGCGGTCCCCAAACAGCGGCGTGTCGCGAACCTCCGCGTCTGCTCGCGGAAGAAAGTCGCGGAAGAACTACTACTCCCACTCGATGGTGCCGGGTGGCTTGCTCGTGACGTCGAGCACCACGCGGTTGACCTCGGGCACCTCGTTGGTGATGCGGGTCGAAATCCGTTCCAGCACTTCGTAAGGCACGCGGGTCCAGTCCGCCGTCATGGCGTCCTCACTGGAGACGGGACGCAGCACGATCGGGTGGCCGTAGGTGCGCCCGTCGCCCTGCACACCGACCGAGCGGACATCGGCGAGCAGCACCACCGGGCACTGCCAGATCTGCTGATCCAGGCCGGCGGCCGTGAGCTCCTCGCGGGCGATCGAATCGGCGCGCCGCAGTGTGTCCAGTCGCTTGGCGGTCACTTCGCCGACGATGCGGATGCCCAGGCCGGGGCCTGGGAAGGGTTGGCGCCCAACGATTTCCTCCGGTAGGCCGAGTTCCCGGCCGACGGCCCGCACCTCGTCCTTGAACAACAGTCGCAGGGGCTCGACGAGTTTGAACTTCAGATCGTCGGGCAGGCCGCCCACGTTGTGATGGCTCTTGATGTTGGCCGTGCCGGTACCGCCGCCGGATTCGACGACGTCGGGATACAGCGTGCCCTGCACCAGATATTCGATCTCGGCCTCGGAGCTGCCGAGCGTGTCACGCACTGCCCCCTCGAAGGCGCGGATGAATTCTCGGCCGATGATCTTGCGCTTGCCCTCGGGGTTGGTCACCCCGCCCAACGCTTGCAGGAACCGGTCGGCGGCGTCGACGGTGACGAGCTTGGCGCCGGTGGCGGCGACGAAGTCGCGCTCGACCTGGGCTCGCTCCCCGGCCCGCAGCAGGCCATGGTCGACGAACACACATGTGAGCCGGTCACCGATGGCACGCTGCACCAACGCGGCGGCCACCGCGGAGTCGACCCCGCCCGACAGCCCGCAGATGGCCTGCCCGTCACCGATCTGCTCGCGCACCGCCTCGATGAGTTGCTCGGCGATGTTGGCAGGTGTCCAGGTCGGCCCGATGCCGGCGAACTCGTGCAGGAACCGCGTCAGCACCTGCTGCCCGTGCGGCGAATGCAGCACCTCGGGGTGGTACTGCACTCCCGCCAGCCGACGGGCCCGGTTCTCGAATCCGGCGACCGGGGCCCCGGCGCTGCTGGCGATGACGTCGAATCCGTCCGGTGCGGAGGTGACGGCGTCGCCGTGGCTCATCCACACGGGCTGCGTCGCGGGCAGGTCCGCATGCAGATCGCCGCCGGACACTGCCAGCTCGGTGCGACCGTACTCGCTGGTCCCGGTGTGCTCGACAGTGCCGCCGAGCACCTGCGCCATGGCCTGGAACCCGTAGCAGATACCGAACACCGGCACGTCGAGGTCGAACAGCGCAGGGTCCAGGCGCGGCGCACCGTCGGCGTACACGCTGGCCGGCCCGCCGGACAGCACGATCGCCTGCGGATCGCGCGCCTTGATCTCCTCGACGCTGGCGGTGTGCGGGACGACCTCTGAGTACACCCGCGCCTCGCGAACGCGCCGCGCGATCAGCTGGGCGTACTGCGCGCCGAAGTCGACGACGAGAACGGGGCGGGGGGATTCTGCTGCCACCGGCTCAGTCTAGGAGTTGAGGTGCCCCGACCCTCATTCCGGCGTGAGCATCCGGCCGATCTGGGCGGCGACGGCGCCACGCACCACATCCTCGCCGACCTCCTCGAGACCCGTGGCCGATCGCAGGAACGGCTCGAACAAGCGCCAACCCATTTGGAGCGCAACGGCATTCGCTGCGGCCAACCGGCCCTCTTGCTCATCGTCGAATCGCGGCACCACCCGATCCACCAGCATGGCCACGTTGGGGAAATGTGACTGCAGCTGCCCCACCGGATACCCGTCGAGCAGGGCGCGGGCCATGACCCGCATATGCCGGTCCATGGCCTGCTCGATCTCGCCGGCAGGCGCGCCACCGTCGAGCAGGACGGTCAGCGACTCCCCCAGGTGGTCGAGCACTGCCCCGACCAGACGTTCCTTGGTGCCGAAGTGCCGGTAGACCAGCCCGTGGTTCACCCGCGAGCGGGCAGCGATGTCCCGGATGGAGGTGGCGGCCGGGCCGCGTTCGGCGAAGAGTTCGGCCGCTGCGGCCAGCGTTGCCGCCACCACCTCGTCACGACCGACGGGAGCGGAAGTCCCAGGCTCGGCCACTGGCGGATCTGTAGTCACCTGGCTACACTAGCCCACATCCAGCTGTAGTCATTCGACTACACATTGGCCGACCAGCGACAAAGGACCTCAACCATGACGATTGCCACCACCGGTATCACCGTGACAAAACTGGGCAGCCGCATCGGCGCACGCGTCGACGGTGTGCGGCTCGCCGGGGATCTCGACGCCGACACCGTCGCCGCGATCCGCCGCACGCTGTTGCAGCACAAGGTGATCTTCTTCGGCGACCAGCAGCACCTCACCGATGACGAGCAACACGCTTTCGCGCGCCTGCTGGGCACCCCGATCGGTCATCACGCACTCAAACAGGACGGCGTCCCGATCATCACCCCGATCGACTCCGAATACGCCAAGGCCACCCGCTGGCACACCGATGTCACCTTCGTGCCGGACTACCCCGCGATCTCGGTCCTGCGTGCCGTGACGCTGCCGTCGTACGGCGGATCCACGCTGTGGGCGTCCACCGCCGCTGCCTACGACCAGCTCCCCGAGCCCCTCAAGCACCTGACCGAGAACCTGCGCGCGGTGCACACCAACCGCTTCGACTACGCCGCCGCCCCGGCGGTCCAACGCACCGAGGCCCAGCAGCTGATGCGCGCCGCCTTCGAGAAACCCGACTTCCGCACCGAACACCCCGTGGTGCGGGTGCACCCCGAGACCGGCGAACGCACGCTGCTCGCCGGCGATTTCGCGCGCGGGTTCGTCGGCCTCGACAGTCACGAGTCCCACGTGCTGTTCGAGCTCCTGCAGCGCCGAATCACCGCGCCGGAGAACACCGTCCGATGGAACTGGACGCCGGGCGACGTGGCGATCTGGGACAACCGCGCCACGCAGCACCGTGCGGTCGACGACTACGACGACCAACGGCGCGTCATGCACCGCGTCACCCTGGCCGGCGATGTACCGGTCGACGTGCACGGCCGGCCGAGCCGGGTGATCAGCGCGGCGTGAGCGACCGGCTCACATCTTGATCGCCGGGATCAGCCTGTTGAGGTTCCACAGCCGGTCGCGCCTGGCGGACAGGCACGAGATCGTCACCGCCCCGGCCCAGATGATCACCAGCGCGATGATCGCCTGCCACAGCCGGTAGTCGATGCCGCCCAGGATCAGCTGCCGTAAACCGTTGACGCCGTAGGTCATCGGATCGTACTTGTGGATCACCTGGAACGGCTTCGACGTGGTCTCGACGGGATACATGCCGCCGGCGCTGACCAGCTGCAGCATCAGCAGCGCCATCACCAGCACCCGGCCCACAGCCGGCCCGACGAGGGCGTTGATCGCCTGGGTGGCGGCAATGAACGCACACGAGATCAACACCATGAACCCGAGCATCGCCCAGGGGTGCACGGCGTGCATGCCCAGCGCGAACCGCACCACGCAGTACAGGATGACGGCCTGGAAGAACCCGATCATCGCCGCGGGCAGGTAGCTGGCGAGGACGACCCGGATCGCCAGCACTTCGGCGGCGACGGCCCGGGTCTGCAAGGGCTTCAGGATCATCCACAGCACCAGCGCGCCGAAGAACAGCGCCAGCGTGAGGAAAAACGGCGCCATCCCGGTGCCGAAGTTGGGTGCGGCGTTCTCGTGTGAGGTTTCCAGATTGACCGGGCCGCCGATGGTGTCGGCGATCGCGTTCTTCTGCTGGGTGCTCCAATCGGGCACCTGCTTGGCCCCCTCCGCCAGTTTGGTCGCCAGCTCGGCCGAGCCTGACCGCAGTTGCGCGGTGCCGGACTTCAGCTGCACGGCGCCGTCATCGAGTTTGGCGATACCGCTGGCCAATTCGGCACTGCCGGACGATAGCTGTTGCGCCCCGCTGCGCAGTTGGGTCAGCTTGTTGTTGAGGTCCTGGCCGGTGTTGCCGACTTGATTGAGCGCGGAGTTGAGCGGACTGCCCGGATTGCGCAGCGCCGTGGTCATCGAGATCGCGGCATTCTCGGCGTCGGTGAGCTGCTGGCGGATCTGCGGCGTGAACTGATGCCCGCGCAGCTGGTCCTGGATCCCGCGCAGGGTACCGGCGGCATTGTTGGCCAACGGATCCGGACTTCCGGACAGCTGGTCGATCACCGCGGTCAGCGAGTTCGCCGCGGCATCCTGCGCCGTCGCGATCCCGCCGATCTGCTCGTTGGCCTGCTGCAGGGCGGTCGCACCCTTCTGCAACTGGTCGGTGTTGCCGCCGATCTGGGAGAGCGCCTTGGTCACCGTGACCAGCGGGTCGGTGGCCTTGGTGATGCCATCGGAGAGCTGCTTGGCGCCCGAAGCGACCTGCGCCGACCCGGACCGCGCGGTGTGCAGGCCGTTCGACAATTCACCGGCGCCGTCGTCGACCTTCACCGCGCCGTCGGCGAGTTGCTGCGCACCGTCGGCGGCCTGCTTGATGCCCGCCCCGGACGAAACCACCACCGAGAGCACCTGATTGACGGCCTGGCCGGAGATCCGGGTGGAGACGGCGTTGAGCACCTGGTCGACGGCGGTGCGGCCGATGCTCGACGAGATGTAGTTGTTGGCGTCGTTGTAGACGGCAATCAGATTGGCCCGCTTGGGTTCTCCGGTCACCGGGGACGCGATCGCCTCGCTGAAGTCCGGCGGCAACTCCAGCATGAAGTAGTACTTGCCGTGCTCGACGCCCTGGCGCGCCTCATCGAGATCGACGACGTGCCAGTCCAGGCTGGCATCGTCGGTCAGGCTCTTGGCGATCTCATCGCCTGCCTTCACCTGCACGCCGGACACCACGGTCCCGCGATCAGAATTGACCAGCGCCACAGGCATTTTGTTGACGTGCCCGAACGGATCCCAGTACGCCCACAGGTAGAGCGCGCCATAGACCAGGGGCAGCAGCATCAGCACGATGATCGCCAGCCGGGTCATTCGGCTGCGGCCGAAGCGCTTGATCTCCGAGCCGAGTGCGAGTCCAGCCAGCATCGTCAGTCCTTCCCGGTCAGGATGCGGTGATCGTGTAGGTCGTGGGCGGGGGCGTCCGGGCCGAGCGGATTGGTGACGCCGACCACGACGGTGCGTTTGGTCGCGATGGCGGCCAGGCGTTCGATCGCTGTCGCGCGCCGGTTGTAGTCGCGCACCTGCTCAAGGTCGCCGACCACGAGGATCGGCCGGTTGGAGAACAGCGACAGGGTGACCCGCAGCAGGAACATCTCCAGGTCGGACAGATCGCTGATGAAGGACTTCGGCGAGGGCGTCGGCACGTCGCCGAACACCAATGACAGTTCGACTACTCCGGCCTGGTCGGACACCTGCGAGTACCACGGCGCCAGCCAGCGCCGCTGCTCGGCGAGAACCGTCTGCACAGTCACCGAGTCCGGTAGCTCGTCGATGTCGTCGAACGCCGCGATCGAGCAGTGCTTGCGGATGGCCCGCGGCTGCGTGTCGCCGCACACCGTGATCGTGCCGTGCGTCGGCTTGAGCCGGCCGGCCAACGTCAGCAGCAGCGCTGTCTGTCCCCAGCCACCAGGCATCTGGATGGCGTGAAAGCCCCGGGTCAGCTCGAGATCGACACCCGAGAACAGCGGCTCATGTTCGCCGTCCACGCCAAGTCCGGCGGCGACGATCAGAGGTTCGTCGTCCGGTTCGTCGGTTTCGGTCGTCTGCACGACGGCCGCGTCGCCCTCGGACTTCTCGCCCTCGTGGGCGTCGGTCTCATCCTCGGGAGTGTCCGTCTCGTCCCCTGGTTCGGTCGGGCCATCGCCGGACTGCAGGTCAGCCTCGCCCGGTTCGTCCTCTGCGCGCATGCGGTTGCTCTTTCCGTTGCCCGTTGCCGTCACCGGTCGATTCTGCGCGGTATGCCATTGCTGCTCCCCCACCGAACCGCCGGTTCAAAGTCTGCCATCCCCGACATTTCGATACCCACTGGTATCCATTCGATACTCGCGAGTATGCTGCGGGGTATGCCGTCTGTCAAACCCGCACGCACCAGGCCGACCCGGGGCGAGGTGCGCGACCGGATCCTCGACGCCGCCCTGGCCGTGTTCGCCGCCGAGGGGTTCGCCGGTGCGACCATCGACGCCATCGGTCAGGCGGCGGGATTCACCAAGGGCGCGGTGTACTCGAACTTCGAATCCAAGGACGAGTTGTTCCTGGCGCTGCTGGACCGCCAGTTCGAAACGCGGGGTGAGTTGATCGCGACCGCCTTCGACAACAGTGGCGGCGACACGGCCGCCACGGCCCAGGCGTTGAGCAGATCCATGCTGGAGTCGATTCACGACCAGAACGAGTTCTACCTCGTCCTCACCGAATACTGGCTGCGGGCCGTGCGCGATCCACAGCTACGCGACCGCCTGATCGCGCGGCGTCGCGCCGCCGTCGAGCAGGCGCTGCACGTCGTCAACAACGTCACCACCGCACTGCCCCGGCAGAACCTGCTGGCACTGGCCCAACTGGTCGTCACGATGTCGACGGGGGTCGCCATGGAGGAGGTGCTGCAACCCGGGACCATCGACGAATCCATGCTGGCCCGCCTCATCGCCGCGCTGGTGCAAGCAGCGCCACACGCCGACCAGGCGTAGGGATCACCGCCCCGGTTACGCCAGGCGCCGCGCTTCTTCCAGGATCTCCATGGTGCGCACAGCATCGCGAGGATCGACCGGGACGGGGCCTTGGCCGCGGACCGCGGCAGCGACGGCGTCGTAAAAGTCTTGGTAGCTGCCGGGGTCCAACGCGATCGTGGACCGCTCGTCGCCTGCGCCGAACTGCGCGACGCGGGTGTCGTGGTCGAAGCCCGGGTCCGAGGGCATGGCGCCGTCGACCCGCAGCGCGTGTTCCTGTTGATCGAGGCCTTCCACGACCACGGTTCCCTTGGTCCCCGACAGCCGGAACCGCGGACCCGTGACGCCCACCAGAGACCCGGCACTCAGCCGGCTCACCGCTCCGGATTCGTGCTCCAGTTCGAGGAAGGCGTCATCGTCGGCGGCGCCGCCGTCGTGCAGTATGCGAAGCCGCGCATGCGCGACGCGGCGAACGGGCCCGAGCAGCTGCACCGCCTGATCCACCAGGTGCGGACCCAGGTCCAGCAGGATGCCGCCGCCGGCGTCGACCGTCGTCGTGGCCTTCCAGTTCTTGTCCAGCTGGGGCTTCCACCGTTCGAAACGAGACTCGAAGGTGTGCGGGGTTCCCAACGCGCCGTCGGCCAGCATGCGCTGAATGGTCCGAAAATCCCTGTCCCACCGACGGTTCTGGTAGACGACCAGGGGACGGTCGTGGGCGACGGCGGCCTCGACGATGCGGTTGGCGTCGGCGACGGTCGGCGCGAAAGGCTTGTCGACCACCACCGCCGCGCCGTGGGCCAATGCCGCCGTGGCGTGCTCGACGTGCAGTGCGGGCGGTGATGCGACGACGACAAGGTCGAACTGGCCTGACTTCAGCATCTCGTCCACCGAGGCGAAGACCTCGACAGTTGGGGCGAGGGCACGAGCCCGCTCCGCCCGCGCCGCGTCGGTGGTGACGACGCCTCGCAGCTCATAGTTCGGATTCGTGGCGAGGAAGCGCGAGTGGAAGAACTCGCCTGCGACGCCGAATCCGATGACTCCGGCGATAAGACGGTCGGTCATGTCAACTCCTCACAGCGGTTGGTTAGGAACGTACTCATTGGCGCGCTCAGCCGTGGCAATCCGCCAGGTAGTACAGCGTGTCCGGACTCAACGCCTTAAGGTGTCGTGATGCGCAGGAGAATGCTGATGGCACTGGTGAGCGCGGCGGTCGGCGCCGGCGTCACCGTCCCCGGTGTGGCCGCGGCCGACCCGCCGCCGCCTCCGCCCCCGCCGCCGCTCAATCTCAACGCACTCACGCCGGTGAAGCCGTCGGACTTCGCGATGCAGAACGGTGAGTACTACGCGTTCGCGGTGCCGGGCGATATCGCATGCGCCATCAGCCGCAAGTCGGGCAACTACGGCTGCACGGGTCCGCTGCCCGCAGCTCCGGACGGCGCGAACGCCGTCACGGGTGGACAGCAGGGTCCGCCGACGTTCCTCAACGACAACCGGCCGCTGTTCGGCTTCGACGGGCTGCCCAACCGACTGCTGCCCGGATCGCGCATCAGCTTCCGCAACGTGACGTGCGGAACCGACGGCACGGTGACGATGTGCAGCAACTCCTATGACGGGGCGGGATTCGCCCTCACCCCGGCAAGCAGCTTCATCCTCGGTGTCAACAACCCGCTGCTGCTCAACACCGGCGAGGGGCGCAACCCCTTCGCCAACTAACCGCCCGTGTTGACCGGCTCGATCGGCAACCGCCGCAACGCACCTGGCGCGTCGGCGGGCACCACGGGATGCAGCGGTGCGATCGGGTCGAGGCGCTGATACGGCTCGCCCTGGGCCGGCCGAGTGTCTTCCTCACCCTTGTTCGGCCACAGCGACGCCGCCCGCTCGGCCTGCGCGGTGATCGAAAGCGACGGATTAACACCGAGATTCGCCGAGATCGCGGCACCGTCGGCGACGTAGAGCGTCGGGTAGTTGTACACCCGCTGATACGGATCGATCACGCCGTGTTCGGCGTCGGCACCGATCGCGGCGCCGCCGAGGAAGTGCGCGGTCAACGGGATGTTGAACAACTCGCCCCATGTGCCGCCTGCGATGCCGCCGACCTTCTCGGCCATCCGCCGGGTGAACTCGTTGCCCACCGGGATCCACGTCGGGTTCGGTTCGCCGTGGCCCTGCTTGGACGTCAACACCCGCCTGCCGCCCGGGCCGCGCTTGGTGAACGTGGTGATCGAATTGTCCAGATGCTGCATCACCAGGGCGATGACCGTCCGCTCACTCCACCGTGCCGGGTTGAGCAGCCGGATCAGCAGCGCCGGGCGCTCGCGACCCTGGTCGAGGAACTGCCGCCACCGCGGCACATCGGTGCCGCCGGGGCCCGTGCCGTCGGTCATGAGCGTCTGCAGCAGGCCCATCGCGTTGGAGCCCTTGCCGTAGCGCACGGGTTCGACGTGGGTGTCTTCGGTCGGGTGTACCGACGATGTGATGGCCACGCCGTGGGTGAGGTCCAGATCCGGTGGCACCGTGAGGGTTTGGGCCCCGACGATCGACTCGGAGTTGGTGCGGGTCAACACGCCGAGGCGATCGGACAGCTTGCGCAGTTTGCCGGTGTCGCGCATCTTGAACAGCAGCTTCTGGGTGTTGTACGTGCCCGCCGCCAGAATCAGGTGCGTGGCGGTGAAGGTCTTGCGGTCCCGGAGCAGCTTGCTGCCGGTCTTGACCGTGGTGACCTCCCACAGGCCGTCGCCACGCTGCTCGAACCCGGTGACCGTCGTCATCGGATGCACCCGCGCGCCCGCCGATTCCGCGAGGCCGAGGTAGTTCTTGACCAGCGTGTTCTTGGCGCCGTGACGGCAGCCCGTCATACATTCGCCGCATTCCAGGCAGCCGGTGCGGGCAGGCCCGGCGCCCCCGAAGAACGGGTCGGGCACGGTCTTGCCCGGGGTCTTCTCGCCGTCGAGCCCGAAGAACACGCCGACCGGTGTGGCGACGAAGGTGTCCCCGCAGCCCATGTCGTCGGCGACCTCTTTGACGATGCGATCGGCATCGGTGAAGGTCGGGTTCTTGACCACTCCGAGCATGCGCTGCGCCTGCTCGTAGTGCGGCATGAGCTCGGCGCGCCAGTCGGTGATGTCTTTCCACTGCGGGTCGTTGAAGAACGGCGCCGGCGGCACGTACAGCGTGTTGGCGTAGTTCAGCGATCCGCCGCCCACGCCGGCACCGGCCAGGATCATCACGTTGCGCAGCAGGTGGATGCGCTGGATGCCGTACATGCCGAGTTGCGGCGCCCACAGGAACTTACGCAGGTCCCACGAGGTCTTGGCGAAGTCGGCGTCGGCGAACCGCCTGCCGGCCTCCAGCACACCGACGCGGTAGCCCTTTTCGGTCAGCCGCAGCGCACTGACGCTGCCACCGAACCCCGAACCGATAACCAGGACGTCGTAGTCAGGCTTCATCCGAACAGTATGACGCTACCCACAGGTAACTAGCTAGACAGGAGGCCCTAACTTGTAAAGACGCGCGTACCTGTCGCGGGGAATCAGGACCCGACGGTCAACCCGACCTTCTGGAACTCCTTGAGGTCGCAATATCCGGCCTTGGCCATGGCCCGGCGCAGACCGCCCACCAGGTTCAACGAGCCGAACGGATCGTCGGACGGACCGTTGAGCACGGTTTGGAGCGACGGCCGCTCCCCCATCGCGATCTGCAGGAGCGCGCCGCGCGGCAGTGACGGGTGCGCCGCGGCGGCCGGCCAGAACCAGCCTCCGCCGAGCGCCTCCGCCGCCGAGGACAGCGGAGTGCCCAGCACCACCGCGTCGGCGCCGCAGGCGATCGCCTTGGCCAGGTCGCCCGAGGTGTGGATGTCACCGTCGGCGAGCACGTGCACGTAGCGGCCACCGGTCTCGTCGAGGTACTCGCGGCGCGCGGCTGCGGCGTCGGCGATGGCCGTGGCCATCGGCACGCTGATACCCAGCACCTCGTCGCTCGTGGTCACACCGTGCGTCGAGCCGTAGCCGACGATGACACCGGCCGCGCCGGTCCGCATGAGGTGCAGGGCGGTGCGGTGGTCCAGCACGCCGCCGGCCACCACCGGCACGTCGAGCTCGGAGATGAACTTCTTGAGGTTGAGCGGCTCCCCGTCCTGCGCGACCCGCTCTGCGGAGATGATGGTGCCCTGGATGACCAACAGGTCGATGCCGGCTGCCACCAGGGCCGGTGTCAGCGCCTGGGCGTTCTGCGGGCTGACCCGCACGGCCGTCGTCACGCCGGCTTCCCGGATCCGCGCCACCGACTGGCCGAGCAGGTCGGGGTCAAGCGGTGCGGCGTGCAGCTGCTGCAGCAGCCGGATCGCGGCCGAGGGCTCGGGCTCTTTCGCGGCGGCCTCGACCACCTGGGCGATCTTCTCCTCGACGTCGGCATGCCTGCCGATCAGGCCTTCGCCGTTGAGCACGCCGAGCCCGCCGAGACGCCCGAGTTCGATCGCGAACTCGACCGATACCAGCGCATCGGTGGGGTGGGCCACCACGGGGATCTCGAACCGGTAGGCGTCGAGCTGCCACGTCGTCGACACGTCTTTCGACGACCGGGTGCGCCGTGACGGCACGATGTTGATGTCGTCGAGTTCGTAGGTTCGGCGGGCTGTTCTGCCCATGCCGATTTCGACCATGTCACGCATGACGAGCCTCTCTTGTGCGTGTGCTTCGGCGCGCGAGCGCCCGTCAGCGGGTGTAGTAGTTCGGTGCTTCGACGGTCATCGTGATGTCGTGCGGGTGGCTTTCCTTGAGCCCCGCCGCAGTGATCTGCACGAACTGTGCCTGCTGCAGTTGCTCGATGGTCGCCGACCCGGTGTAGCCCATGGCCGCGCGCAGACCGCCGGTGAGCTGATGGATGACGGTCGAGAGCGGCCCGCGGAACGGGACCCGGCCCTCGATGCCCTCGGGCACCAGCTTGTCCTCGGAGAGCACGTCGTCCTGGAAGTAGCGGTCCTTGGAGTAGCTCTTGGCCGCACCCCGGCCCTGCATGGCGCCCAGCGAGCCCATGCCGCGGTAGCTCTTGAACTGCTTGCCGTTGACGAAGATCAAGTCGCCGGGCGACTCGGCGGTGCCCGCCAGCAGCGAGCCCAGCATGGCCGTCGACGCACCCGCCGCGAGGGCCTTGGCGATGTCACCGGAGTACTGCAAGCCGCCGTCGGCGATCACCGGTACCCCGAACGGCTTGCACGCCGCGACGGCTTCGAGGATCGCGGTGATCTGCGGGGCACCGACCCCGGCCACCACGCGAGTGGTGCAGATCGAACCGGGCCCGACGCCGACCTTGACCGCATCCGCACCGGCCTCGACCAGCGCGGCCGCGGCGGCCCGGGTGGCGACGTTGCCGCCGACCACCTCGACGCGGTCACCGACCGCGGTCTTGAGCCGGTACACCATGTCCAGCACGCCCCGGTTGTGCGCGTGGGCGGTGTCGACGATCAGCACGTCGACCCCGGCCTCGACGAGTGTCATCGCCCGGGTCCAGGCGTCGTCACCCACGCCGACGGCGGCGCCGACCAGCAGCCGGCCGTCGCTGTCCTTGGTGGCCAGCGGGAACTGTTCGGTCTTGACGAAGTCCTTGACGGTGATCAGCCCGGTGAGCTTGCCGTGGCCGTCGACGATGGGCAGCTTCTCGATCTTGTGGCGGCGCAGCAGCCCGAGCGCGGCCTCCGCGGAGACCCCCTCGCGGGCGGTGATCAGCGGGGCCTTGGTCATCACCTCGGAGACAGGCTTGTTCTGGTCGACCTCGAACCGCATGTCGCGGTTGGTGATGATGCCGACGAGGGCCCCGTCGGAGTCGACCACCGGCAAACCCGAGATCCGGAATCGCGCGCACATCGCGTCGACCTCGGCCAGGGTGTTGTCGGGCGAGCACGTGACGGGGTCGGTCACCATGCCTGCCTCGGACCGCTTCACGGTCTCCACCTGACCGGCCTGCTCGGCGACGGGCAGGTTGCGGTGCAGCACGCCCATGCCGCCGGCCCGGGCCATCGCGATGGCCATCCGCGACTCGGTGACGGTGTCCATGGCCGAGCTGACCAGCGGCACCTTGAGCCGGATCTTGCGGGTGACCTGGCTGGAGGTGTCCGCGGTGGCGGGCACCACGTCCGAGGCGGCAGGCAGCAGCAGCACGTCGTCGAACGTCAGGCCGAGCATGGCGATCTTGGTCGGATCGTCGCCGCCGGTCGGCACCGGTACGGCAATGGGAACGCTGCTTTCAGCGATCGACATGGGCGGGCCTCCAGATACAGGCGGTCGCAGAGCTTTACCCCTAATCCTATCGGCTCGCCAGGCGGGGTCGGCGCCACCGCCGCAATGGCGGCCGGGTCGCGACGTGCATCGGCTCCCGGCCGCCACGTCGCACGTCGCGGCACCTTGCGCGGCTGGCGCGATACCTGTGCCGCTGCGTAGTGTGGATCTCGTGCGTGACCACCTGCCACCTGGTTTGCCACCCGACCCCTTCGCCGACGATCCGTCTGATCCGTCGGCCGCACTTGATGCCATCGAGCCGGGCCAGCCTCTGGACCCCCAGGAGCGCACCGCTGTCGAGGCCGACCTTGCGGATCTGGCGGTGTACGAGGCGTTGCTGGCGCACAAGGGTATCCGCGGTCTGGTGGTGTCGTGCGACGAATGCCAGCAGGACCACTACCACGACTGGGACATGCTGCGCGCCAACCTGCTGCAGCTGCTCGTCGACGGCACGGTCCGCCCGCACGAGCCGGCCTACGATCCCGAGCCTGACTCCTACGTGACCTGGGATTACTGCCGTGGTTACGCGGACGCCTCGCTCAACGAAGCCACGTCGGAAACCGACGGCTACCGCTGAGCGGCGCCGCCCAGTCCCAGCCCCGGTAACCCGGGGATTTCGATGACCGTCGTGACCGGAAGCTGAGGTACGGCCGCGCGCCCCGGAGGTGTGCCGGCACCCTGTTGCTGCTGTGGCGGCGCCTCTTCCCCATGCTGCGTTGCGCCGTCACCACCACCGGTCGCCCCGCCGCGTGCCGGGACGGTCACCGTGGGCTCAGCCGCCGGCGGAACACTCACCGTCGGCATGGTCGTGGTCTGGGTGTGCGCCGGTGACGGCACCACCGACGAGGGCACCGTCGACACCGCCGAGGACGGTGGCACCTCCACGCGTGGACTGGTCGACGGGGCCGCGGTACTGGTCGACGGATTCTGCGACGACGGCGCGGCCGGTGACGAGGTCTCGGTCGACGCCGACGGAGCGGGTGTGCCCGATGCGGGGGACGACGACGGTGACACCGGTGTGCCGGCCGGCGACGTGGTGTCCGACGGCGCCGGGCTGGTGCTCGTCGGTGTCGGGGTCGACGGAGCCGTGGTCGACGGAGTGCTCGTCGGTGAGGACGTGTCGGACACGCTCGTGGAGGTAGCCGGGTTGCTCTGCGTCGCAGGCACCTCCGGCAGCACGATCGGCGGCGCGTTCGGCGGTACTGTCGCGTTCGGATCGCGGTTCTCGACCTTGACCGACAACTGCTGCAACTGATCGACCAGCTGCTGCTTGCGCTGGGTGTCGTCGACGGTCGCCACCGTGGTGGTGACGGTGCTCAGCTTCTCCTGCGCCGCCTGCCACTGCCCCTGGTCGATGAGCTGCTGGACCTGCGCGAGTTCCGCGGAGGCCAGCTCGACGTTGACGTCGCGGGTCGGCCGTTCGCCGAACAGCGTGGTGCGCATGCCGTATAGGGCGTCACCGGGCCCGGCGCCGTAGACGGCCGCGCCGAACCCACCCAGGCACAGCACTGCGGCCGCCACCGAGCCCACCAACGCCAGGGGCAGCCGTGGCCGCCTGCCCCGCGTGCCGCGGTCGAGGGCCGTGATGGCGTCGCGCGTCGTCACGACACCGGAGGTGGGACGCCGCGCCTCGTCGCGCCAGCCGGCGAGCAGCTGGGCCAGTTCGGCTTCCGCAGGGTCGGTTGCGTACACCTGGCGGTCCAGCGAGAGCGCCTCGATGAACCGATCGGTGCGGTTGATCTCGTTGAGTGAGGGATCGCCACCATTGGACGTCCAGCGGCCGAAGTCAGGCATAGTCACGCCCCGTCGCCATGACTTCGGACTTCAGCCGGTTCAGCGCCCGGTGCTGGGCCACGCGAACCGCGCCAGGGGTGCTGCCGACGGCCTCGGCGGTCTCTTCGGCGCTCATGCCGACGACGACCCGCAGGATCAGGATTTCGCGCTGTTTCTCCGGCAGTACCGACAGCAGCTTGGCCATTCGTGCCGAGGACTCGTTGTCGAGAGCAGACTGCTCCGGGCCCGCGTCCAGCGAGTAGCGCTCCGGCACCACATCGGTCGGTTCAGCCCGATTCCGGGCCGCCGCGCGATGCGCGTCAGCAACTTTGTGCGCGGCGATGCCATATACGAAGGCCAGGAACGGTCGTCCCTGATCCTTGTAGCGCGGCAGCGCCGTAATGGCGGCCAAGCACACCTCCTGCGCAACGTCATCCGCTGAAAGACCACTTCGCTCGGTCGTGCCGACCCGCGCCCGGACGTAGCGAACGATGATCGGCCGGATGATCTCCAGGACTTCCTGAAGCGCATTCCGATCGCCGGCCACAGCCTCAGCAACGACAGCGTCGAGACGGTCTCCCGAACTTGTCATCGTGGGCGGTATCTCCAGCGTTACTTGGCACCGACACTCGCAGGCGCTTGGTTGAGCTAAACAATAACGATCGGCGCGGGGCGACCGGATCAGTCGCCGGTCCAGACCCCGCCTCTGCGACGCACTGTATCGGCGCTGACGTCGCGGATCGTGCCGACTTGCGCGGGTGAGTGGGCCGCACTGCCGATGTCGGCCAGCAGACAGGCTAGCGCCCATCGCAGCGGGACGAGGCCGAGCTTCTCGGTGGCCGCCAGTGCGGCGTCGGCGACGACGCGCGCCCGGTCGGGCTGACCTGCACTACACAGCGCGGCTGCCAGCACCACATCGGACTTCACCGCGTGACGCGCCGACGGGTACCCAGCGGCGGCCCTTGCACCGCGTTCGGCATGGGTGACCGCCGTGGCCCCGTCACCGCGCATCATCGCCAGCTCCGCACTGACCCATGCCAGGCGAACCGCCACGCGCCCTGCGGGCTCGCCGACCACCGAACCGGCCCGCTGCAGCAGCCGTGCAGACAATGCGAACCGGCCGACTCCGAGCGCATCGGCGGCCAGGCCGATCAGGGCGTCGGCCGGGGCCTCGGGGTCGGCGGCATCCTCTCCCCCACTGTGGGCCCAGGCCTGGCCGTCGGCCCCGCGGGCGCTGTTGTGACCGCCGAGCTGGCGCATGAACGACGCCCGGGTGCTGAGGCTCAGCGACAGCAACGGTCCGGAGGCCACGCTGCGCTCGATCGCGGACAGCTCGGCCAGAGCGCAGGCGTAGCGCCCCTGACCGCCCGCAGCCACCGCGCGCAGCCATCGATCGCGCGGTGTCGCCGCGCTGGGCAGCGGCCAGCGGCCCGGGTCGTCGCCGAACGCGGCGTTCGCCAGCACGGTTGCTGCCTCGGTGGTGGTGCTCATCGGTTTGCGACGCTATCAACGTCGGACAAAAGCCGGGTCCACGGGAACCCGATACCGCAAGACACGGATAAAAGATATTCTCGAATCCGCATTCGTTAACAATTGATGCCCGCGACGTTAATAAGGTGTCAACGGAGCCATCGCCGCGATCAATGCCGAGTGTTGCCACGGCCGGTCCGAACAGCGGAAACATCGGCGACTCAGCCAGTGCTTAACACGGCTCTCGTGACGGACACATCGCAATGATGAACGTGATGTAAATTCTCGACCTGCGGATATGTCATTGAGCACACGCTCAGGCTATTGACGCGAATTAATGAGCGCCCCTAGTTTGTGTGCACGAGTAGTCATCGGCGACATGTGCTCAGTTCGGTACCACCAACTCACGCACGCTCACGTAATCGGAATGGGCGCGCAGAGAGGGGCTTCCTCCATGCCACAGCCGCAACAGCTACCCGGACCCAACGCGGACATCTGGGATTGGCAGATGCAAGGGCTTTGCCGGGGCGTCGATTCCTCGGTGTTCTTCCATCCTGACGGGGAACGCGGACGGGCCCGCGCCCAGCGCGAGTTGCGCGCCAAAGAGATGTGCCGCAGTTGCCCCGTGATCACACAGTGCCGTTCGCACGCGCTGGCCGTCGCCGAGCCCTACGGCATCTGGGGCGGGCTCAGCGAATCCGAGCGCGAGCTGCTCCTGAAGCGCGGCGTCCGCCGAACCGCCTGACTTCAGCAAACGAAAAGGGCCCTCATTCCGTAATGGAGTGAGGGCCTTTTGCTGCGCGTGACCGACGAATATCGCCGTCACCGATCAGAACGGCGCAGCCGGCCGAGCTCTGAGGTCTACTGTGACGCAGTGCTTCGACGGCCAACCGGGCACCCCAACGCGACAGGAGGGTAGACCATCAAGGACATCGCCGACTTCTTGGCTGCCCACGATCCGTACAACCGTCTCGACGAGAAGGATGTGAACCGGCTGGCCGCCACTGTCGAAGTCGAGTACTTCTCCGCGGGGACAACCATCGTCGAAGCCGAATCCGACGCGCTGCAGCGACTTTTCGTCGTCCGCACCGGCAGCGTCGAGGTGACCGACCGCGGCCACGTCGTCGACGTCCTCGGCCCCGGCGACACCTTCGGCCACATCTCGGTGTTCTCCGGTCAGCCCCCGCCCCTCACGGTCCGCGCCGCCGAGGACACCCTCTGCTATCTGCTCGACGACCCCCGCGATGTTCTCGAACACCCGCAGCGACTGTCCTTCTCGTACTACGGCGATCAGATCGCCCGCGCGCGATTGATCTCCTCCGGTGGAACCTTCGGTCAGCTCGAGCGGCCCATCGGCGAGGTCATGCACCCCATCACGTGGTGTGAGCCATCGGAATCCATACGTGACGTCGCACGGCGAATGACCGACGACCACCGATCGTGCGCGGTGTTCCAGCGCGGTGACGACGTCGGCATCGTCACCGACGACGACTTCCGCCGCAGGGTGGTCACCGGAGAAGTCGGCATCGACGCCCCCATCGACACCATCGCCTCCCTGCCCGCCATCGTCATGTCAGCCGACCGCACCGTCGGCGCCGGGTATCTGCTGATGTACGAACGCGGCATTCACCATCTCGTCGTCGTCGACGGCGCCAGCGGCCGCCCGGTCGGCATCACCCGGGTGGTCGACATGGTGGCCGGCGAAGTCCGCCATCCCCTGGTGATCCGCACGGAGACGGGCGCGGCGACCAACCTCACCCAATTGCGCGACGCCGCAGCCATGCTCACACCCACCATGCTCGAACTGTGGGACACCGGCGTGCCCGCCCATCACTTCGGATCCCTACTGGCGGCGATGATCGAAGCGATCGTCGCGAAGGCCATCGAGCTCACCGCCACCGCACCGCCGCTGCCCGACCTGGACTGCGCCTGGATGCTGCTCGGGTCGGTCGGCCGGCGCGAACCGCTGCCCAACTCCGACGTCGACAGCGCGCTGGCCTGGGTCACCCGCTCCCCCGACGACCCCGAGCCCGACAGGTCGGTCGTCAGCGCCGCGACCGAACCGGTGATGGACGCGTTGGAAAGCTGCGGGCTGCGCACGTGCCCGCAGGGGCTCAACGCGTCGTACCCGTTGTTCAACCGGTCGGTGTCCGGATGGCGGGCCGCCGCGGAACGCTGGCGCCAGAACCCGGGCAACGTCGGCGAACTGCTCTTGGCCGCGACGATGCTCGACGCCCGGCCGATCACTCGTCCGGTCCTGACGCGGCCCATGCGCACGGCCCTGATCTCGGGCGTGGGTCGCGCGCAGTTCACCCGCGCCCTGACCCGGCTGTCCATCGCCAGCCGTCCGCCACGGGGATTCGTGCGCGGGTTCGTCGCCGATCACTTCGGCGAACACAAGAACCGCCTCAACATCAAGAAGGCCGGTATGCGCCCGATCGTGACCATGGCCCAGGCGCTGGCCTTGCAGACCGGGGATCTGAGCGGATCCACCACCGACCGCCTCGACCGGGCCCGCCGGGCAGGGCTGCTCAATGTCGACGATGCCGAATCGCTCAAGACCGCCTTCACGCTGTGTTACCAACTGTCGGTCGATACCCAGATGCGCGCGTTGCGTGACGGCAAGCCCATCGAACCGACCGTGGCCCCATCCGATTTGGACAGCCTGGAGTTGCGGCACTTGCGCGACGCGTTCCGGGTGATCGCCGCCGTGCAGGACAAGGTGGCCGGCCGTTGGCCTTACGGACTCGGATATACCGACCATGCGTAACCTGCTGTCGCGCAAGAACTCAGGCCATGGCGACCGCAGCGGTAGCCGCTCGTGGCGCGATGACGAACTCTGGGTGGTCGATCTGGAGACCACCGGTCTGAACCTGCGCAGCGACAAGATCATCTCCTACGGCGCCATCCCGATCCACCACGGACGCATCCTGATGGCTCACGCCACCTACGGCCTGGTGCACATCGCCGAAGCCGTTCCGGCGCCTTCGGCCTGCATCCACGGCATCCGCACCCAGGACCTCGCCGCGGCACCACCCATCAAAGATGCTGTCGCACAGCTGCATACACTCATCGGTGATCGGCCGATCATCGCCCACTGCGCCGTCATCGAACGGACGCTGCTGCGCCGCGCGTACCGTGGCTGCGGCCGCCGTCTGACCAATCGGTTCATCGACACCGCTCCGCTGGCCGCACGCGCACTTGGAGTTCCGATCACCGAAGGGGCCATCTCCCTCGAATACGCGGCCACCAAGATCGGCGTCCCCGTCCACACGCCGCATCACGCGTTGGGCGACGCCGTCACCACCGCCAATCTGTTCCTCGCGCTCGCCAGTCGCTTGGAGCAACAACTCGGCACGCTGAGCACGGCCACGCTCATCGAGATCTCCACCAAACAGAAACAATCGACGTAAGGACCCTTCATGGCGACGACCGAAGTGACCGTGACCGAAACCGGCCAGGGAACCTACACGCAAGAGATCACCGCCGGAAACCATCGGTTCGTCGCCGACGAACCGCAACCGGTCGGAGACGACGCCGGCCCGAACCCGTACGACTTCCTCCTCGCCGGGTTGGGCGCATGCACGTCGATGACCGTGCGGATGTACGCCAACCGCAAGGGCTGGCCACTGGAACGCGTCCGCGTGACGCTGCGGCATTCCCGGATCCACGCCAAGGACTGCGCCGACTGTGAGACGAAAATGGGAATGCTCGATCAGATCGACCGCGAGATCGAGTTGATCGGCGACCTCGACGACGACCAACGAGAACGGCTGATGGCCATCGCCGAGCGCTGCCCCGTGCACCAGACCCTGACCTCGGAGATCCACATCACCACAACGGCTGTGTGACGCCGTCAGCGATGGTCTGCAGCCCCTGTTATCCGCGCCCCGGCCAGCTGGGCGGGCGCTTTTCGATGAAGGCGGCAACACCCTCGAGGGCACTGGGATCCATCATGTTGCACGCCATGGTGGTCCCGGCGTCGGCGTAGGCCGCCTCGATGCCGACGTCAATCTGGCGGTAGAACAAGGCTTTTCCCATCGCAACTGCGACCGCAGGTTTCGCGACGATGCTCGCGATCAGGGTCTCGACCTCGCCGTCGAGCGCCTCCGCAGGCACCACCCGGTTCACGAGCCCCAACGCTCGAGCCTGCTCGGCCGAAATGAAGTCACCGGTGACGAGCATCTCGAAGGCCGCTTTGCGCGGTACATTGCGCGACAATGCGACTCCCGGTGTCGCGCAGAACAATCCGACGTTGACGCCACTGACCGCGAAGCGCGCATCGTCGCTCGCCACCGCCAGATCGCACATCGCGACGAGCTGGCACCCCGCGGCGGTCGCGATACCGTGCACCCGCGCGATCACCGGTACCGGCAACCGCTGAATCGAGAGCATCACCGCGGTGCAGCGGTCGAACAGCTGTCGGTAGTAGTCGAGCGATGGCTCGGCCCGCATCTCCTTGAGGTCGTGGCCTGCGCAGAACGCCTTTCCTGCCGCCGCGAGAACCACAGCGCGCACGGTCTGGTCCTCGGCCAGCGCGTCCATCGTCTCGCCCAACGCGGCAAGCATTGCCTCGGACAGTGCGTTGAAAGCCTGCGGCCGGTTCAGCGTCAGGGTCACGACGCCGCGGTCGTCGCGGTCGTGAAGCAGCAGCGGTGCGTCCATGCCTTCGGGACGCTAGCACCCGCCGCGGTCGTTCGATGGCTACTTGCCGTCGTCGACCCCGTCGAACACCTGCACGACATAGTCGAATGATGCGGGCGTGACACCGAGTTCACGCCCGAACGGATGATCGAGCAAGAAGATCAAGAACAGCAGCAAGCCGAGCAAGATCGCAATCGCACTCGACAGAAACATGTGATTGAGCGGATTGCTCAGGTGGGTGAAGCCGATCAACCCGATGAGCAGAACGGCCCCGAACAACAGCCCACTCCACAGCAGTCCCGGAATGCGGGGCTTGGCATCGAGGATCCTGGTATTGCGTTGGGTGGTCAGCACATTGAGCTGTTGGCGCATTTCGGCATTGATGGGATTCGCCGAGGAAGGTTGCTGCTGACCGAGCATCCGGTACATGTCGGTGATCGCGGTCCGCGCCGCGGCGCTGGCTGCGCCATCTCCTCGACTGCCCCATTCGGCTTTCACCGCGGCGGTGTAGTCCCGCAGCAACTCACGCGTAGGGGCCTGGTCAGGTGCCGGCAGGCTGACCGTCTGCCGGTACATCGTTGCCAAGGTCGACGATTCGTTGGTGACGTTCGCCTCGGCCGAGGAGAACTGCTCCCAGGCGACGACGACGGTGAAGCCCAGCAGCGCACCGTAAACGAGCGCAACGGTCGTCAGGAACGGCGAGAGGGATCCCGTGGGCTGCGCGGCGTCCGGCCGGTACGCCGTCTTGTTGGCGACCCAGACACTCGCGACCGCCAGGTAAACCGACGTGGAGAGCACCGCGGCCAGGAACAGCCATAGCCCGGTCAGGCTCAATCCACCCATTGCCCACGCACCACCGGGGGTTGGTCAGGGCGTCGGCGGCAGCCCGCAGCGATCGCGGAAGTCGACCGACGGTTGCCTGATCCGCGCAAGATCGTCCCGGACAGTCGGATTGGCGTCCAGATAGCTCTGAACCTTGTCCCGGATCTGGTCCTTGGGCTGGCCCTTGAGGCCGGTGAAGAAATCGTTGACGTCGGGGTGCTCGGTCAGATAGTTCGACGTGTCGAACGTGACACCGGACATGACGCGCGCCATTTCGGCGGCCGTGCACGGCGGCGGCACCGGCGGATCGGCAACAGCAGACGCCGCGCCGAGCAGTGCCGTACCGGCCAGGGCGCCGGCAGCGATCGCGGCTCCCAGTGGGCGGTATGTCAGACGGCTTCGCAACATGTTTGGCTCCTTCGATCAGATGGTCGCACGCAGCAGGTTCTCAACGTGGGCCGATACCACCACCGCCGCCGGGCCGACCTGGACCTCCCGGGCCGCCGGGACGCCCCGGGTTCCAGACGATTCCGAGATCCCAGTCGTTGCCGCAGTACCAGTCGTATTCACACGGATAGGGAACGACGGGTGTGGCAGCTACGGGTCCGCCGTCAGCACCACGCACGTCCCCTTGCGCACAGACGGTGGCGTAGCCCGAACTCGTGCAGTCGGCCTTGGCCGCAGGCGCCCCAGTCACGAGCCCGACGGGCACCATCGTCATCGCCAATCCGAAAATCAGGTAGCGCTGTGTAATTCGCACGCCGCTTCCTCCTTTTCTGCAGGCAGGAGGGCCTGAGGAACCGAATACGTCGAGGTTATCCCTTACCGCGTTTACATACGGCGGAATTAACGTTAAAGACAAACTCGCCCGCTGCGCCTAGGCGTCAAGCGGATTGGCCCTGATGCGCTCGGCACCGTTGTTGGCGATCGATGCGGCGGCCGCACCGTTGGGTTTGCGTCTCGCCTGATCCTCGAAGCACGCCAGGAACTCGTCGCCGAACCCGTGCCGGGGATAGCGCGCCAGTATCGTCGCCCGTGCGTCGGTGGGGAACTCGTCCGGCCGGCGCCCGGCAACGTCCCACGCCGTCGCGACCTGCAGCAGATGGGACTCGGGATCGACGGCCGCGGACACGTCGTCGCGCATGTGCAAGACGATGATCTCCGTCGCCCTGGCCGCCCGCTCGGCGGACCAACCGGCCGCGACCCCGAACACCCATGCCAGGTCTCCGCCTGCCTCCTCGAACGACACCCGGTGACTGTCGAACGGGTCGGTCAGCGCGATGTCGTGCAGGAGCGAGGCGACGTAATAGAGCTCGTCGTCGAATTCGATACCGTGCGCGGCGGCGTAGCGCGCACCCCACAGATACGACCGGATGCAGTGATTGAGCAGGGCGGGCGAATAGAAGCGGCCGGCCACGGAGAGTGCGGCCGTTGCCGCCGGTGTCTGCGGGAACGTGTCGTCCATCGGGTGTTGCCTCCAGGTTGCTCGACGATAGCGCCCATCAGAAGTTCACACCGGAGAACATCACCCGCCCCGGGTCGTATTTCTGCCGGACGGCGGCCAGCCGGGAGAGGTTGGCGCCGAAGTACCGCGACGCGGGCTGGTTCGCCTCGAGATAGTTCACGTAGCCGCCGACCGAATACGGTGCCACGGCTTGGTGAGCGGTGCCGAGCCAATTGGCTGCTGCTGCCGGCGAACCGGAGGTCTCCACGTACCACTGGACCAGAGCGGACTGCCGTCGCCACGGGAACGCGGTGTCCCCTGGCCCCACGGTGGCCAACGCACCGTCGAGCGCGTGCATGATCACCAACGGACGACCGGCCCCGGCGGGAAAGGCGTTGAACGCCGCGGCGATTCCCTGCGCCGCGGCCGGGGTGATTGACGAGAAGACATCGGATCCGCCGACGTAGCCCAGCGGCGAGGGATTGAGGTTGTTGACGGCGAGGTACTGGACGAGATCCAGGTAGTTGAACGTGTGCTTCTCGACCGTCATCGGTTGCAGTCCAACCGCTTTGGATACCGCGGCCGATACGGCGTCACCGGAGCCCGCCGGACTGGTCGCGAGGATGCGACAGTGCGCGCCACCCGGGTCGGTGATGGTGTCGGCCAGCGCCCAGCTGCTGCGGTCGGCGGTGCGCAGCCAGGTCTGCCACCCGAGGAGCACCTGCGGAAACGACTCCAGCGGGAAATGCAGGCTCGCGGCGTCCACATCGCTGGTGGGGAAGGTGGCAAAGGTCAGCGCCGTGGTCACCCCGAAGTTGCCTCCGCCCCCACCTTTGAGCGCCCAGAACAAATCCGGATGCTCGTTGGCCGACGCGATCACGCCCGCGCCGCCGGGCAGCACCACCGTCGCCGACACCAATTGATCGCACATCAGGCCCGCGTGCCGCGATTGCGCGCCCAACCCGCCGCCCAGGGCGTGCCCGGCCACTCCGACCGTCGGGCATGTCCCGGTTGGGATCCCCCGACCATTCGCGGCCAGGGCCTGATGGATGGTGTACAGACCGGTCGCAGGCGTCACCGTGACGTAGCCGGTGGCGGCGTCGTAGTTGACGCCGCCGGGCAATTGACGCAGGTCGAGGATCATGGCGCCGGTGGCTGTCGACGCGCCCACATAAGAGTGCCCGCCACCGCGCGGAGCGACCTTGAGGTTGTGGGCAGCGGCGAACGCCATCGCCTTCTGCACCTCCACCGCCGAGGTCGGGGTGACCACGGCGGCCGGCGCGAAGTCGTTGAAGTTGGTGTTGAAAACCGCCTTGGCCGAGGCGAATTGGCCGTTGTCAGGCAGTATCACCTTGTCGCCGATGGCGGCTGACAGGTCTCCCCAGCCCGACGCTGCCGGCTGGGCACTGGCCCGGTTCGATCCGAACACCGTCCCGGTGACCAACGCTCCGACGGCACCCCGCAGGAATGTCTGACGCGAGATCCCACGCGGTGACTCCCGCGGTACCGTCATGTCCGAATTCTTGCCCAGTCATCATCAAAACCGGCTCCGCCGCAGTCTGTGTCGCGGTATCGGTCAGGTAACCGATTCGCCTCCAACGGGATACGCCGGATCGACGCTGAAAACCGCAACGGTGGCTGCCTTGCCTTTGATCGCGTGCGATCCACGATCGACCAGGCCGGCCGGTCGGGAAACCAGCGCGTCAACCGTCTGCTGGGTAAGCAGAATCATCGCGCCGGTGGTTTTGGTGAGCTGCTCGACGCGGGCCGCGACGTTGACGGTGTCCCCGATCAAGGTGAACTCCAGCTTGGCTCCTCCGCCGATCGTGCCGGCGATCACCGGACCGGTATTGATGCCGATGCCGATCCGAAGCTCATCGCCGAAGCGCGCAGCAACGAGCCGCTGAATCAGAACGGCGGTGTCCACCGCGACATCGGCATGCCCCGCAAGGTCGTTGGGCGCGCCGAACACGACCAGGGCGCCGTCCCCGAGAAACTTGTTGACGTGCCCACCGGCGTCGACCACGGCGGGCACGACGATCTCGAACAACGCGTTGAGCCGAGACACTGTGTCCTCGGCAGTGTTCGCCTCGGCGAACGGGGTGAAGTCACGGACGTCGATGAACATCACCGTCACCTCACGGCGCTCGCCGGCGAACACGTCATCGCTCTGCGCGAGCAGCCGGGCCGCCAGCGCGGGGTCGACATAGCTGCCGAACGCCAGCTGAAGTCGTTGCCGCTCAGCCAAACCCGCTTGCATCCTGTTGAATGACGCCGAGAGTGCCCCTAAGTCGTCGTCTTGGACCACGGGCAGACGTTGGCTGTAGTCGCCCGCGGCAACACGTTCAGTGCCCTCGGCAAGATCGCGTATCGGCCGGAGGAAGGGTGCGATTGCCATGACCGCCACCGGTCCCGAGATGAGTGTCAACGCACACCCGATCGCCAAGGACACGATGGGGTCCTCGCGGGCGCGGTCGATCACCGACGCCGTGATCGCCGCGCCGGTGGAGAATCCGAAGGCCATCGCGATCATGGTGACGTGCGACCACAGGGCAAACGTCGGGTGCGCGCGTGGCAGGGAATCGCCCATTCCCGTGTCACCGGCGATGGCGGTCCTGACCGGCCTCAGCGATCCCTCGCTGAAGCTGTGCACACCGAACACTCCGGTGGCCGCTCCGTAGGCCGCGCCGATAATCGCGTACTGGACCAGTCGCCACCCGGTGGCGCCCGCGACCACACCGACAACGACCGCGACGCACGGCGTCCAGACGACATCGGTTGCGAACACTCGGGCAGTCGTGCGCCGCGCGTAGACGTAGGTGGCCGCCAACGCCTCCTTCGGATCGACCGCGCGGCCTGCTGCCCACTTCTCGATCAGGCGCAACCGCTTCGAGCCGGGCAGGACCATCAAGTAGACCCGCACCAGCATGGCGATACACGTGATGACGGCCGCCTGTACGTAGCGATCAGATCCCTCGAAGGCGACGATGATCAGCGGGTAGGCCAGGTGGACCGACAGGCCCGCAAGGTATACGAGGACGCAGATCGCCCACGAGTACGTCGGTCCGTACCGGTCCCACACCCATTGAAAGATCCGGTCCATGCCGAAACAAAACACCCCCGGCCTGCAGGCCGGGGGTGTTTCGTACGCACTACCTAGTGGGCGTGCCCGTGGTGATGGCCGTGGTCGGCCTCTTCCGCAGGCTTGTCCACGACAGCGGTTTCGGTGGTCAGGATCATCCGGGCCACCGATGCGGCGTTGAGGACCGCCGAACGGGTCACCTTCGCCGGGTCGACGATGCCTTCGGAGACCAGGTCACCGTAGGCCAGCGTCGCGGCGTTGAAGCCCTGCCCGTTGCCCAGCTCGCTGACCTTGTTCACCACGACCGAGCCGTCGAGCCCGGCGTTGGTGGCGATCCAGTACAGCGGGGCCGACAGCGCGGAGGAGAACACCTCGACGCCGATGGCCTCGTCGCCCTTGACCTCACCGCGCAGCTTGTCGAGGGCGGCGCGAGCCTGCACGAGGGCGGCGCCACCACCGGTGACGATGCCCTCTTCGACGGCGGCCTTGGCTGCCGCGACGGCGTCCTCGACCGCTTCCTTGCGCTTCTTGAGATCGGTCTCGGTGGCCGCGCCGACCTTGATCACCGCGACGCCGCCGGCGAGCTTGGCCAGCCGCTCCTGGAGCTTCTCGCGGTCCCAGTCGGAGTCGGTGGTCTCGATCTCGGACTTGAGCTGCTTGACGCGGTCGGCCACGGCGTCCTTGGAGCCGCCGCCGTCCACGATCACGGTGCTGTCCTTGCTGACCACGACACGACGCGCCGAACCCAGCACGTCGAGGCCGGCCTCGCGCAGCACCAGGCCCACGTCGGGGTTGACCACCTGGGCGCCGGTCACGATCGCGAGGTCCTCCAGGAACGCCTTGCGGCGGTCACCGAAGAACGGCGCCTTGACCGCGACGGCCTTGAGGGTCTTGCGGATGGCGTTGACGACGAGCGTCGACAGTGCCTCGCCTTCGACGTCCTCGGCGACGATCAGCAGCGGCTTGCCTGCCTCGGCGACCTTCTCCAGCAGCGGCAGGAGGTCGGGCAGGGAGCTGATCTTGTCGCGGTGCAGCAGCACCACGGCGTCTTCGAGCACTGCTTCCTGCAGGTCGAAGTCGGTGACGAAGTAGGCGGAGATGAAGCCCTTGTCGAAGCCGACGCCCTCGGTGATCTCCAGCTCGGTGTTGAGCGTCGAGGACTCCTCGACGGTGACCACGCCGTCATGGCCGACCTTGGTCATGGCCTCGCCGACCAGCTCGCCGATCTGCTCGTCACGCGAGGAGACCGTGGCGACCTGCGCGATCGCGGTCTTGTCGGACACCGGCTTGGCGGCGGCCAGCAGGGCCTCCGAGACCGCGTCGGCGGCCTTGCCGATGCCGGAACCGAGTGCGATGGGGTTGGCACCGGCAGCGACGTTGCGCAGCCCGGCCTTGACCAGAGCCTGCGCCAGCACGGTCGCGGTGGTGGTGCCGTCACCGGCGACGTCATTGGTCTTGGTGGCGACGGACTTGACCAGCTGGGCACCGAGGTTCTCGAATGCGTCTTCCAGGTCGATCTCGCGGGCGATGGTGACGCCGTCGTTGGTGACCTGCGGTCCACCGAATGCCTTGGCGAGCACCACGTTTCGGCCGCGCGGGCCCAGGGTCACCTTGACCGCGTCGGCGAGCTTGTCGACACCGGCCTCCATGGCACGCCGCGCAGTTTCGTTGAACTCAATCTGCTTGCTCATAGATGTCTTTCCTTATCACGCATACCGCCCCGGACATCGCCCGTACGCGTACGGGGATCTCCGGGGCGGGACACGGTGCTTTTACTTGGAGACGACAGCCAGCACGTCGCGGGCCGACAGGATCAGGTACTCCTCGCCGTTGTACTTGATCTCGGTGCCGCCGTACTTGCTGTAGATGACGGTGTCGCCCTCGGCAACGTCCAGGGGGATCCGCTTCTCGCCGTCCTCATCCCAGCGGCCGGGGCCAACTGCGACGACGGTGCCTTCCTGCGGCTTTTCCTTGGCGGTGTCAGGGATGACCAGACCGGAAGCGGTCGTGGTCTCGGCCTCGTTGGCCTGAACGAGGATCTTGTCCTCGAGTGGCTTGATGTTGACTGCCACGATGGAAGCCCTCCACTTGTCGGGGTGTGGATCCGGGGGGATCCCCAGATGCCGGTTACCAGGTGTTCGTGGCATACGTCCGTGCCCTCGCTCCGTCGTCGCGGGTGCCGGCGCTGGGGTTGGCCGCGTGCCACCTAGCACTCTATACATGCGAGTGCTAGCACTCAAGGTTGGACCCTGACTATTCGGCGGGCTGTTCGTCCACGGCGAACACGACGGCAGCCGGCCCCTCCGGACCGGCGCAATCCCGGACCCACCCCAATCGCCACAATCACGCCTCGACGGCGAATCACGCATGGGATGCTGTGGCGCAAATGCACGGGTCACGTCCCGTTTCGAGCCGCCCCGAGAGGTCTGTGTTGTTCTAGCGCCAGCAGTGAAGGAGAGGGAAATGGCCGATACCGCCTCTAGCGGTGAGCAGGAATTCTCAGTGCATCCGGAGCTGGCGCGGATGGCCGCCCAGGGTGTCGACGTCGCCGAAGTCATCGCGTTGGCGGGTTACATCGGCGTGTCGGCCAAAGAGGATGTCGTCCGGCTCCACCCTGAGCTGGACGACATGTCGATCAGTATCGACATCCCGAAGAGCGACATCCTGGCCGTCAGAGACGCACCCGCGCCGACGATGCCGATGGGCGGAGTCGTCGTCTGGCTGGCCCGCACGGCCGAGGTGACGTTCCGCCGGACGCGCACGGTCTCTGCCACGGCTGCGCAGGTGCGACGCTTCTTCGACGCCGGTTCCGTGCTGGAGCCCAACAGCACCGAACGGGCCGTGGATCGCCTCAACATTCAGATGAGTCCGGCGTTGCGCGCCAAAGTTCCTCCTGTGTACATCCCGCCGGAGCAGTGCGCAGTGTGCACCTCGAAGAACTGCTCGTCGCACTGCCTGCCGCCGTGCCAGTCGCAGTAGATGAGACTCGACGACCTCTGCGGCGTGATCGACGGGCAAGGCTTCCCGTCCCGAGACGCAGCCGAGCACCCGGACCGGCACTCGGTCGTCGCGGCGCGCGCGGCCATCACCGCGGCGGTGCGTGACGACGAGTTCTTGGTCGATTGCATGGCGCGCGAGCTCGATCTCATGCAACGCCCGGCACCACGGCGCGGCCTGGTTCCCTTCTACACTCTGGCGGGCTACGGAATCCGGTTCGCCTTCGGCTACTGGCCACCGGGCAGCAGCGCAGGCGCCCACGAGCACACGGCCTGGACCATCACCGCCGTCTGCCGCAACGAACTCACCGTTCAGACCTACGATCGGGACCAGTCCTATCGGCGACAGGAATTGGTCCCCAAGAACCGCTTTGCGGCCCCGGCGGGACGCGTCGGCTTCATCTACGAACCGTGTATCCACGACCCGCGCAACCCGACGAATCGATGGTCGCTGTCGCTGCATGTGACGAGCCCGCGCGACGGTGAGCGCCGCGACGACGCAGATGCGTGCCTGCCCGTACTGCAAGCGCGACGGCCGGTCGACGCCGACGATCCGTACCTCTGGGTTCAGACGGCCAGATATCGGCAGGCGTTGCTTCGCGAAGTCGCCCGATTCCTGGCGCAGACCGAATGCGCTGCCGCCGAACACCTTCTCGATCGGTGCCATCAGCTCGGCTCGGCCGCGACGCGCCGGTTCGTCACCGGCCTTGGCAGACCAGAACCCGACAGTCCGGACCGCGGCGCGTCGCCGGTCTTGACGATCACGCACCCGGATCTCGCGCTGAGCTGTCGCGATGTCGATGGTGGTGTTGCGTTGGGTGTCGAGACGCCCGGCGGCTGGATCGAACAGCTGCGGATGACCAGGTTGGCACGCGAGGCCATCGTGTTCTGCACGCGCAGAGGCGAATTCGATGTGAGCGAGATTCCGGGGCCGGTGACGGCAGCGGAGCGATATGCGATCGCCGAAGCCCTGGAAGATGCCGGCCTGTTCCGAATGGAGCCCACCTGATGTCCACGGCCGAATCCGCAGTCCAAGCGACGGTTTCCCCGCTGCTTCGCGATGCCTTGTCGTTCGAGGCACCCTATGTCGTCGAGCGACTGGTGAAGGATCGCGTCGTCGGCGAACCGGGCGAAGGCCGCGAACTGTTAGCCGAGATACTCAGATATCTGGTGCTGTGTGAGCTGAATCGCGATGTCGTCGTCGGCATGTATTCGGCCCGCGTCGACGAGGCCTGGCACGCGTTCATCCTGTACACGACGGAATACACCGACTTCTGCATGCGCTTTTTCGGCCGGTACGTCGGGCATGCCCCCAAGAACGCCCCGCGCGCAGGCCCCCACGATCACCGCGACCGGCGCGAACTCACCTTCGACGAGTTCCGCGAGCGGTATCAGGACGCTTTCGCCGAGCCGCTGCCGGACGTGTGGTACGACGTGCGCAGTATCGTGCCCGCGCGCCGGGTGTTCAACGACTCCGCACCGAATATGACGGTGACGCAGCATGATTCGATCGCAGAGCTCATCGATGACGGCGGCACCGTGATCCTGTCGGCCAATGCGATCGCCTACGATGCCTTGCGGTTCATCGCCCAGACAGGAGCCTTCTACGTTCGGGAGCTGCCGGGCGGGCTGACCGACGACGAGAAGGTCAACCTGATCAGGACGCTGACGTCGTGGGGCCTGTTGCGGGTCGCGCCGTGACGCCTGCGATCACCTCTGATAGACGCTCGGGTCGATCATGAGATGCGCTGACACATCTCCGACCATCTCCACGTCGACCGTGCGCTGGGTGAAGTGCCAGCCCTGGTCATCTCGGGCGAACCGGTCGGCGTAGCGCCCGACCACGATGGGTTGCAGTGCAACCGCATCGGTGTTCTGGACGACGACGAAGGTCGACCGCGCGGTCGCGTGCCCGTCGTCGATCTCCACGATCGGGTTGAGCACGAGGTGCCGGGTCCGCGGGGTGTTGCCGTGTTCGGGATAGCGCCGCGTGCTCGACGCGAAGAGCTTCGCGATGTCCTCGGCACCGGACGTGGCCGGCGATGCGGTACCGCCGAACGTGGCCCGGGCGAGCAGCTGCCCGACGCCGTCGAAATCACCCGCGTCGATGAGCTCGGCGTAGCGGTACAACAGCTCGGTGATCTCCAGCTTGTCCGCCGGGCTCACGCCACCTGCCCCTGTAGCACCGGCAGCCCGGGGTCGCTTGCGGCATCCAGCGGTGAGGGCGCAGCGCCCGCGGCGATCAGATGCGCGGCGAACGACGCGATCATCGCGCCGTTGTCGGTGCACAATCGCGGGCGCGGCACCCGTAGCGTCAAACCCGCTGCGGCGCAGCGTTCTTCGGCCAGTTCCCGCAGCCGCGAGTTGGCAGCCACCCCGCCGGCGATCAGCAGTGTCGAGACACCGAGGTCGGTGGCCGCACGCACGGCCTTACGCGTGAGCACATCGGCAACCGCCTCCTGGAAGCCGGCCGCGATATCGGCCTTGACCTCATCGGAATGCGTCGCTTCTTTCTCCCAATAGCGCGCGACCGCGGTCTTCAGGCCCGAGAAACTGAACGCGTACGGGTCGTCACGCGGCCCGGTCATCCCCCGCGGGAAGACGATGGCGTCACGGTTTCCGGTGCGGGCGAGGTCGTCGAGCACCTTGCCGCCGGGGTAGCCGAGCCCCAGCAGCCGGGCCACCTTGTCGTAGGCCTCACCGGCCGCGTCGTCGACGGTGCTGCCCAGCTCGACGATCGGCTCGCCCAGCGACCGGACGTGCAGCAGGTGCGTGTGTCCGCCGGAGACCAGCAGCCCGACGCTCTCCGGCAGCGGGCCGTGGTCGTAGACGTCGGCGGCCAGGTGCCCGCCGAGATGGTTGACCGCGTAGAACGGTACGTTCCAGCCGGCCGCGTAGGCCTTGGCCGCGGCGACGCCGACCAGCAGGGCCCCGGCCAGTCCGGGACCGATGGTCGCGGCGACGACGTCGGGCCGCTCGATGCCCGCGGAGTCCAGTGCCCGCCGCATGGTCGGGCCGAGCGCTTCGAGATGCGCGCGCGAGGCGATCTCGGGGACGACGCCCCCGAACCGGGCGTGCTCGTCGACGCTGGAGGCCACTTCGTCGGCCAGCAGCGTGATGGTTCCGTCGTCAGCGAGCTCAGCGATGCCGACTCCGGTTTCGTCACAGGAACTTTCGATGGCCAGGATGATCATGATGGGCTCCCCGCGGGAAGGCGTTGCATGGTATACGCGTCGGCGCCGCTGGCTCGGTAATACCGTTTACGCAGACCGATGTTGACGAATCCGACGCTCTCATAGAGCTTGATCGCCGGCACGTTGTCGGTCCGCACCTCCAGGAAAACCGTTCCGCCCGAGGCGAATTCGAGCAACTCCGCGAGGAGCCTGCGGCCGATGCCCTGGCCCTGGAACTCGAGGTCGACACCGATGGTGTGCACTTCGTACTCGTACGGGCGGACCCGGCCCAGCCGGGAGATGCCGGCGTAGCCGACCAGGCGCCCTTCGCTGCGCGCGGCGATGTAGTGGTTGTGCTTGGCGGCCAGCTCGGCCAGGAAGGCCCGCGCAGGCCAGGGATCGTCCCCGGGGAACAGCTGGGATTCCAGTTCCGCGCAGCGGTCCGCGTCAGCCTTGGTCCTGTCGTCGTAGGTGATGGTCATTTCTGCACCGCCACAGACGGTTTGGCATCAGGGCGGCGCAGGTACAGCGGGATCAGCGGTGCCGGTTCGGCCCAGTCCCCCACCGCGGCGACGAGGCCGTCGGGCGTCGGGTACACCGGTTCCAGACGCGGCAGGTCGAACAACGCGGCGTGCTCGGGCGATCCCGCTACCCGGTCCGCCCCGGCGGGCACATCGGCGGGTGCGTTGACCGCAGGGCCGTCGACCCGCACCCCGTCGCGGTAGCGCGCCCAATACACCTCGCGGCGGCGGGCATCGGTGACCACCAAAACCTCACCAGAGGTGCGGACCCCGATGGCGTCGAGGCTGCACACGCCATGGACCGGGACACCGAGGGCGTGTCCGAACGCCGCGGCGCTGGCCATCCCGACCCGCAGCCCGGTGAACGGGCCGGGCCCGCACCCGACGACGACGCCGCCGAGGTCGGCCACCGTGAGCCCGGCGTCGCTCAGCGCGCCGAGCACATTCGGGGTGAGCTGCTCGGCGTGCGCCCGGGGGTCGACGGTGACCCGTTCCGCCAGCGTCGTCGCCGTGCCGTCGTCGGCGCGCCGGACCACCCCGGCGCTGACCGCCGGGGTGGCGGTGTCGATCGTCAGCAGGTTCACGGCGCGTTCCACTGCCACGTCACGGTACGGACCTCACTGTCGGGATCCCGGTCGATCCGGATATCGAGATGATGATCGGACAAGCGCTCGGCCAGGCCCTCGCCCCACTCGACCACCACGACGGCATCTTCGAGATCGGTGTCCAGATCCAGCGCGTCAAGTTCGCCCAGCAGGTCGGCCCCGGCATGGTCGAGCAGCCGGTACATGTCGACGTGGATCATCGCGGGCCGGTCGGCGTGGCGGGCCCGGTGCACCCGGGCCAGCACGAAAGTCGGCGACACCACGGGTCCCTCGACATCCATCGCCTGCGCAATTCCCTTGGCCAGCACCGTTTTTCCCGCACCCAACGGCCCGGACAGCACCACGACGTCCCCGGCGCGCAGGCCGGCACCGAGCGTCGCGCCGAGGGCGATCGTGTCGTCGGCGGTGCCCACTTGCGCGGTACCCGCGGTGCGCTCAGTCATGGGGCCGCACCCGCTCGCGCACCCGCCGCGACAGCGTGACCAGTTTGGACGGGGTGGCCCGCTGGACCAGTCCGACCAGGGCGTCGTCGATCACCTCGGGTTCCTCCAGTTGCACCAGATGGCCGGCGCCCCCGACGATCACCAACTCGGATTTCGGTAGCTGCGCGGCCATGGCCTCTGAGTATTCCATCGGGGTGAGCAGGTCCCGGTCACCGCACGCGATCAACGTCGGCACCCGGGCGAGCACCGGCAGCGCCGCGGACTCGTCGTGCACCTCGAGTGCGTGCAGGAACTCCACCAGCGTGGCGATCGGCGTGCTGTGCATCATCTGCTCGGAGAACTCCACCACGCTCGGGCTGATCTTCTCGTCGCCGTACGACGCGGCGCGCAGGATGGGACCGATGACCGACCGCGCGGCGCCGCGGGTCCGGTGCACCGTCTTGGGGGCATACCGCGCGGCGAACCGGACCCCCTCCAGCGCCGGGTTGCGCAGGATCTCACCGAGCGGGGACCGCGACACCCCTTCGGCGGCCGAGGCGATCAGCGCGGCACCGACCACCCGCGACGGGTAGCGCTTCGGGAACTGCCGGGCATGCGACAGCACGGTCATGCCGCCCATCGAATGGCCGACGAGTACCACCGGCCCTCGCGGAACCGTCACTGCCAGTACGGATTCGAGGTCTTTGCCGAGCTGCTCGACGGTGTAGGTGTCGGGGTCGGAGGTTCCGGACTGGCCGTGGCCGCGCTGGTCGTAGAACACCATTCGCACCTGCGGACCCCACTGTTCGGCCAACCGGGCCCGCTGAAAGTGGAAGGCGCCCATCTGAAGACAGAATCCGTGCGCGAACACCACGGTCAGCGGCGCGTCGAGCGGCCCGACCTCGCGCACCGCGAGCGGCACCCCGTCGGCGGTGGTGACGACCGAACTGCGGTCGGCGTCGAGAAGGTGGAAATTCTCGCCGGCGTACGGATCCTCGGCGAGCACCCGGCGCCCCAGCGACCGTGCCACCGATGCACCGGCGACGGTGCCGATGGCGGTCAGCCCCGCTGCACCCGCCAGCCAGCGGGCCCGGTGATGGTGCTCATCGGGGGCGCGGTCGCTCAATGGCTCTGGCCCGAAACGTAGCTGCGGACGACGCGGCCGCGGGGGCTGGTGACGATCTCGTAGTGGATGGTGTCGAGCAGATCGGCCCAGTCCTGCGCGGTGGATTCACCCTGGGTGCCCGGCCCGAACAGGATCGCGTCGTCGCCCTCGGTGACGTCGGCCGCGTCCGGCCCGAGGTCGACCACGAACTGGTCCATGCAGACCCGCCCGACGGCACGCCGCAGTTTGCCCCGGATCAGCACGTCGAACCGGCCGCTCAGGGCCCGGTAGACCCCGTCGGCATAACCGAGCGGCAGCAGCGCCAGCGTGGTGTCACGATCGGCCACCCACAGGTGACCGTAGGACACGCCGTCCCCGGCCTTGACCGAACGTACAAGTGTCACTGGGCATTTCAGTGTCATCGCAGGACGAAGGCCCACATCGCCGCGGTCGGGGACCGGGTTGAGGCCGTAGACCGCGACGCCGGGGCGCACCATGTCGAACGCCAGGTCCGGCCGGGTCAGCACGGCAGGTGAGTTGCTCAGGTGGGCGATCTCGACGGGGACGCCGTGCTCGCGGGCTTGATCACGCATCGCGGCCAACCGCTGCGCCTGCACGTCGTTGAACGGATGGTCGACAACGTCACCGTGCGCCAGGTGGCTCATGATGCCGCGCACCCGGATCGCACCGTCGGTATGCGCGCGGTGCAGGGCGGTGAGCAGCGCGGGGTAGTCGGCGGGGCTCACCCCGTTGCGGCTCAGCCCCGTGTCGACCTTGACCGTCACGGTGGCGGGCGACCCGACGTCAGCGACCGCCGCGAGGACCTCGCCGAGTTGGCGCGCTGATGACACCGCCACTTGGACATCGGCCGCGACAGCCGGGGCGAAGTCGGTGCCCGGTGGGTGCAGCCAGGCCAACACCGGTGCCGTGATGCCGCCGGCACGCAGCGCCAGCGCCTCGCCGACGGTGGCGACGCCGAGTTCGGCGGCCCCGGCGGCCAGCGCGGCGCGGCCGACCTGGACAGCGCCGTGCCCGTACCCGTCGGCCTTGACCACCGCCATCACCTGCGCCGGCCCGGCCAGCTCGCGCAAAACCTTCACGTTGTGCTCGACGGCGCCGAGATCCACCACTGCCTGCGGCGCGGTGTGCTGAGTCAGGGGGGCCGTGAGTTCGCTCGTCTGCATCGTCATATCACCGCCCGCCATTGTCCCAGAAGCGGCGAGCGGCCCCGCACCGGAGCGTGCGGCGTCAGTGCGTGAAGGGTTGCACCCGATCGAAGAATCCGCCCGGCTTGAGTTTGTCGAGGTGGCCGAGGGCGGTGATCAGGTCCTCCTTGAGGGCCCTGGCCAGGTCGGCCGAGAAGCCCTCACGGACCACGATCCGCAGCACGACGACATCGGACGCATCGTCGGGCATCGTGTAGGCCGGAACCTGCCAGCCGAACGCCCGCAGCGCCTGCGACACGTCGAACTCGGTGTAGCCCGGGTCGCCGCTGAGCCGGAAGCTGATCACCGGGATGGCCGACCCGTCGGAGATGATCTCGAAGTGCTCGCTTGCCCGCAGCTCGTCGCCCAGCCAGCGTGCGGTCTGCGACAGACACTGCATGACCTGGGTGTATCCCGCCCGGCCGAGGCGCAGGAAGTTGTAGTACTGGCCGACCACCTGGTTGCCGGGGCGGGAGAAGTTCAGGGTGAACGTCGGCATGTCCCCACCCAGGTAGTTCACCCGGAACACCAGGTCTTCGGGCAGGTGGTCTTTGCTGCGCCACACGACGAACCCGATGCCCGGATAGGTCAGGCCGTACTTGTGCCCGCTGACGTTGATCGAGACCACCCGGGGCAGCCGGAAATCCCACTGCAGGTCCGGGTGCAGGAACGGCACCACGAAGCCGCCGCTGGCGGCGTCGACGTGCACCGGGACGTCGACGCCTCCGCCTGCCGCCAGCTCGTCGAGCGCCGCGCAGATCTCGGCGATGGGTTCGAGCTCACCGGTGAACGTGGTGCCCAGGATGCCCACGACGCCGATGGTGTCCTCGTCGACCGCCCCGAGCACCTGTTCGGGAGTGATGACGTAGCGCCCCTCGGCCATTGGCAGATACCGCGGTTCCACGTCGAAGTAGCGGCAGAACTTCTCCCACACCACCTGAACGTTGGACCCCATCACCAGATTGGGGGTGCGCCCCTTCCATCCGTCGCCGACCTTCTCGCGCCAGCGCCATTTCAGGGCCAGGCCCGCCAGCATCACGGCCTCACTGGATCCGATCGTGGATACCCCGGTGGCGCTGGCCGGGTCGTCGTCGCGCAGGTCTTCGGCGTGGAAGAGATCGGCGACCATGTTCACGCACCGCGTCTCGATCGCCGCGGTCGCCGGGTACTCGTCCTTGTCGATCATGTTCTTGTCGAACGTCTCGGCCATCAGCTTTCCGGCCTCGTCGTCCATCCAGGTGGTGACGAACGTCGCCAGGTTCAGCCGTGAGCTGCCGTCGAGCATGAGCTCGTCGTGGATGAACCGGTAGGCCGCAGCGGGTTCCATCGCGTCGTCGGGCAGGCGCAGCGCCGGCACCGGCGCCATGTCGAGCCGTCCGGTGTAGGCGGGGGCGACTTGGGCGTGGGAATGCTTGCGGGACATGGTGTTCCTTCCGTTACAACGACGCGATCGCCGTGCGGATGTGGGCCAGGATGGCCGACGCCGATGTGGGTGCGGGTCGTGGACCCGGGTCGGCCGCGGAGAGGTTGGCCGCGTGGGCATGCACGAATGCCCCGGCGGCGGCGGCCCGTGCCGGCTCGAGCCCGGCCGCCAGCAGAGAGCCGATGACACCCGAGAGCACGTCGCCCGAACCGGCGGTGGCGGCCCACGATTGACCGGCCGGGTTGAGGTAGGTGGCACCGTCGGTGCCCGCGATGACGGTGACGTTGCCCTTGAGCAGGACCGTGGCGCCGAGCCGGTCGGCGAGCCTGTGGGCCGCGCCGACGCGGTCGTCCCCGACGGGTTCGCCCGCCAGCCGCTGGTACTCCCCCGCGTGGGGCGTCAGCACCGTCGCGGCGTTGCGGCCGGCCACCAGGCCGGGGTCCTGGGAGAGCAGCGTGAGCCCGTCGGCGTCGACGAGAACCGGCAGGTCGGTGTCGAGGACGAACCGCAGTGCCGCCTTCGCGTCGTCATCGGTGCCCATACCGGGGCCGGCCACCCAGGCCTGCACCCGCCCGGCCTCCTGCGGGCTTGCCGCGGCGATGACTTCCGGCCAGTGGGAAAGCACCTGCTGTGCAGCACTTCCCGCGTAGCGCACCATGCCCGACGTTGCGGCCACGGCAGCGCCGACGCTGAGCACCGCCGCGCCCGGGTACGTCGCCGAACCGGACACCAGCCCCGTCACGCCCTGGGTGTACTTGTCATCGTGGGGACCGGGAACCGGCCACAGCGCTCTGACGTCGTCGGCGTCGAGTCCGAGCACGTCCGTGGCGGGCAGATCCAGGCCGATGTCGACGAGTTCGACGCGTCCGCAATCGGCCAGTGCGTGTACGGGTTTGAGACCGCCGAAGGTCACGGTGAGTGCGGCGCGTACATGCGGGCCGTCGGTGGACCCGGTCTGCACGTCGATGCCGCTGGGGATGTCGACGGCGACCACCGGCGCGGTGGTGGCGGCGAACACCTCGGCGGCGGCCGGCCGCAACGGGCCACGCCCCGAGATCCCCACCACCCCGTCGATCACGAGATCGGTTGCGGCAGCGATCTTTTGCACGACCCTGCCGCCTGCGGCGCGGAATGCGGCCAGCGCGGCGGGGTGGGTGCGGTCCACGTTGAGCAGCACGGCGTCGGCGGCGGCGGCGCGGCGGCGCAGGAAGGTCGCCGCCCACAGCGCGTCGCCGCCGTTGTCGCCGGAGCCCACGACCGCGCACACCCGGCGGCCCGCGACCCCGCCGGTGCGGGCGACCAACTCGCGGGCGATGGCCGTCGCCAATCCGTAGGCGGCACGGCGCATCAGGGCGCCGTCGGGCAGCGAAGCCAGCAGCGGGGCCTCAGCGGCTCGGATCGCATCAGCGGTGTAGTAGTGCCGCATCAGCTCCCGCCCCGATCGATGACTCTCGACATGCCCGCGCGCCAACAGGTTACGCGGGATCGCATGATGGGGTCATGAGTTCGGGCCCAAACCCCGCCGGGGCTGCCGAAATGATCGGCCGCAAGCACGCCTCAGAGACAGATGCGCTCGCGATCGCGTCGGGCATCGCCGGTCTCGGCGTCGAAGAAGTACGTCCGCTCCGGCGGCAGTGTCAGGCCGATCGGGGCACCCGAGGCCAACTCGGTGTCTGCCGGTGCCTGCACGATCACCCGCGTCTGCGTGTCCCCGGCGTCGACAAGGGCCGTCACCAGGACATGGCTGCCCAGCGGTTCGACGAAGTCGACGCGGGCCGGCACCATGCCTTCGCGGCAGTGAGCCGACAGCTGCAGATGTTCGGGGCGGGCCCCGACGGTGACCGGCCCGTCCGGGGAGGATGCGGGTGTCACCGCGGCACCGCCCACATGCAAGATGCCGGAGCGGATGACCGCGGGAATCAGATTCATCGGTGGACTGCCCATGAAGGCGGCGACGAACGTGTTGGCCGGGCGGTTGTAGATGTCGTCGGTGGTGCCGATCTGCTGCACCTCGCCGTCGGACATCACGCACAGACGGTCCCCCAGCGTCATCGCCTCCACTTGATCGTGGGTCACGTAGATCGAGGTGACCGGGACCTCGCGGTGCAGGCGTTTGAGGTCCCCGCGGACCTGGTTGCGCAACTTGGCGTCCAGGTTCGACAACGGCTCGTCGAGAAGGAACGCCCGCGGTTCACGGACAAGCGCACGTCCCATGGCCACTCGCTGTCGCTGCCCGCCGGACAGTTGGCCGGGCTTGCGGTCCAGAAGTCCGGTGATCTGCAGCAATTCGGCGGTTTCGCGCACCCGACGGTCGATCTCCTGGCGCGGGGTCCGGCGCTGCCGCAGGCCGTATGCGAGGTTGCGATAGACCGACATGTGCGGGTAGAGCGCATAGTTCTGGAACACCATCGCGATGTCGCGCTGCCCGGGCGCAAGGTCATTCACAACGGTGCCGCCGATCCGGATCTCTCCGGATGTCGGCTTGTCGAGGCCTGCGAGCAAGCGCAGCGCGGTGCTCTTACCGCAGCCCGATGGTCCGACGAGGATCAGGAACTCGCCGTCCGACACGGTCAAGTTCAGCCCCTTGAGCGCGAGCACATCCCCGGAAAACCGGCGGGTGACATCACGAAACTCCACTTCAGCCAACGTTCAGCCCTTCAGTCCGGTACTGGCCACCGATTGCACGAAATACCGTTGCGCTCCGACGAACACCAACAGCATGGGCAACAGGCTCATGACATTCGCCGCCATCAACAGCGGCCATTTGACCCGATGTGCTCCCTGGAAATAGCTGAGCCCCAACGGAATCGTCATCTGGTCCTGCGACGTGATCACGATCAGCGGCCACAGGAAGTCGTTCCAGGAGGTCAGTACGGTCAGTGCCGCGAGGGTGGACAACGCGGGCAGCGACAGCGGCAGCACAATCTTGAACAGCACGCCCAGCCGGGATGTCCCGTCCACCCGGGCCGCTTCTTCGAGCTCGACCGGAACCGTCTGAAAGAACTGGCGCAGGAAGAAGATGCCGAAGGCCGTGGCCAGGTTGGGCAACATCAGCGCGCCGATGTGATCGATGCCCAGGCCCGCCCACACGTTGTCGCCGAACCATTTGACGATCAGGAACACCGGGATCATTGTGACCTGGAACGGCACCATCAGAGTGGCCATCAACGTGGCGAAAAGCGCTCCCCTGCCCAGGAATCGGATGCGGGCAAAGGCGTAGCCGGCCAGGCTGCAGACAATCAGGTTGCTCACCAACACCACTGAGGTGACCAACAGGCTGTTGAGAAAGAAATGCCCGAAGGGTGCGGCGTTCCAGGCGTCGACGTAGTTCTCGAACCGCGGCCGCTCGGGCAGGAGCACCGGCGGGAAGCGGTTGGCCTCCCCTTCGCTCTCCAACGAGGTGACAAGCATCCACAACAGCGGGACGACCAGCAGGAAGGTCAGCGGGATGAGAACCAGATGCCACGGGCTGAACGGGATTCGCATCTTCCGTCGGCCCGGCGGATGCTGCTGTGCCTGCTGCGCAAGGGTTTCGGTTTCGGGTAGTCGGGTGGTGGTCATGAGGTGTGCACATGCTTCCGGGCGATACGGAACTGGACGGCGGTGATCAGCAGGATGACCACGAACAGCGCGTAGGCCATCGCCGCGGCGTACCCGGCGTCGAACTGCACGAACGCCCGGTCCCACAGGTAATACACGATGACGGTGGTGGCGCGTAGCGGTCCGCCGCGCGTCGTCGCGTAGACCTCGTCGAACAATTGGAGCGCGTTGATGGTCAGCCAGACGACGAGGAACAGATTCGCCGGTCCCAGCAGTGGCACCGTGATGGTGCGGAAGCGGGTGAACGGGCTCGCCCCGTCGATCGCCGCGGCCTCGTGCAGTTCGGCGGGAACTCCCTGCAGGGCAGCCAGATACACGATGACCGAGAATCCGGTCCAGCCCCAGATCGTCATGGCCACGATCACGTACAGGGCTTGGGTCGGCGAGGCCAGAAAGGGCTGTGCCGGAACGCCGACGGCGCCCAGCGCCGCGTTCACCAGACCGTAGTCACGGTCGGTCAGCCACAGGAAGATGATTCCTTGCGAGATGGTCGAGACCGCCATGGTGATGTACGCAGCGGTTCGGTACACCGAGATGAAGCGCACCGAGCGGTTCAGCGCCGCCGCGACGAACAGACCGACGAGCATCGTGCCGGGTACAAACAGCGCCGTGTAGATGATCGTGTGCTTGATCGCCTCGACGACCACTGGATCCTCGGCCAGTTTGCGATAGTTGTCCAAGCCCACCCACGGGGTTTCGGGCGTCAGCAGATCCGACCGCTGGAACGACAGCATCAGCGACATCAGCACCGGCAACAAGCCGAAGGCACCGATGAGCACCGCAGCCGGACTCACCAGCGCCCATCCCGCCACTGTCTCCGACCGGCCGAGCCACTGGAACCGGGCGGTCAGCCCTCTCGCCGACACCACGCTCACTTCCCGGCCAGCGCGGCGTCGGCAGCCCGCGCTGCGGAGTTCAGTGCATCCGCGGGCTGCTCTTTGCCGAGCATGACCGCGACGATCGCCTGCCCCAGCGCCTCGGAGATCGCCGGATACTGCTCGACGGTCGGCCGCACGTTCTTCACGTTGGCCAGGTTCTCGACGAATGTGGCACTGCCCGGGAGTTTTTGGTTCAGCTGCTCGCGGAACGCGGGATCCTGCCCGACGGACTGCCGGGTGGGCAGATCCCCGGTGCCCAACGAGAACGCCTTGACCTGTTCGGGTGCGGTCAGCCATTTGACGAAGTCGATCGCCGCCTGCTTGCGCTTGTCCCCGTTGTTGAACACCACCCAGTTGTCGGGACCCGAGATCGTTTGGTGCGTACCACCGGCGAACGTCGGCATCACCTGCACCCCGTATTCGATGTCGGACAGCTGGCTGAGGTCCCAGGGACCGGTGACCAGCATTGCGACCTTGCCGCTGTTCATCAGCTTCGGGCCGTTCTCGTTGGTGGTGTCGAGGTAGAGCGACTTGTCGGTGACCGCCATCTGTTGCAGGGTGGTCAGGGCCTTCACACCGGCCTCGGAGTTGAAGGCAGCCCGCTCGTTGTCGTGCGTCAAGACGTCACCACCGGCCTCCCAGAGCATCGGAATGTAGTGCCACACCGTGTCTTCGCTGCCGTCGGCGGGGATGAGCCAGCCGTACTGCCCCTTCGCCGGGTCGGTCAGTTTGGCGGCAGCACTGCGAAAATCGTCCCACGTCCAGCTCGCCGTCGGCGGCGCCACCCCGGCCTCGGCGAACAGCTTCTTGTTGTAGACGATCGCGAGATTGTCCACCAGGGCGGGTACCCCGACGATCTTGTCCCCGACCGTCGCCGCCTGCCGCTCGGCGGGATAGAAGTCGTCCCAATTCCAGTCGGGCGACGAAACCACCTCGGACATGTTGACCACAGACTGGATCTTGGCGATGTTCGGGGACCACGACCCGAACATGTACGCCACATCGGGGGCGCTGCCGCCGCGTACCGCGGTCAGAACTTTCTGCAGCACGAGGTCATTGCTGGAGTAGAGCTCTTTGACCCGGACGTCGGGATGCTCCTTGTTGTACTGCGCGATCAGACCCTTGAACACTTCACCCTCGGTGTCCTGGTACCCGTGCCACACCGCGATCTCGACCGCGCCGGACGATGACGACCCGCCACCGCACGCGGCAAGTGCGAGGGCAAGAACAGCAACCACTGCGATACAGAGCCGGTGTCGGATCACGGTAGACACTCCTTTGTTGGCGACATGTGGACGTGGGTCTGGTTCATGGCCGGCCGTTCTCACGGCGCCAACGTCGAGCGCAGCGGCGCGGGCAGGAGGTCACCATGTGCGGTGGTCAGCTCGTTGCACAGCTCCCATATCTGGTCGACGGTAAGCGTGGCAGCGGTGTTGGGATCGACCATCGCCGCCGCTCGCACCAGGCGGGGATCGCCATTGACCGCGGCACGCACCGTCAAGTCCACGGGACCGAGGAAGTTCCGGTTGAGCGCGGCACATTGCGGCGGCAGCTCACCCACCTTCATCGGATGGGCCCCCAGCGCGTCGAGTACGGTCGGAACTTCGACGGCAACGCCGTCCGGCAGATTGGTGATCAGCCCGTGGTTGACCACGTTGGCCGAGATGACGCGCCTCGTCCCGGTTTCCAACGAATGGATCACCTGCGGTGCGTACTCGGTGGAGCCGGTATCGATCGGGAGCGTCTTCGTGTCCGCCAATTGGTCTCTGACCCGGGCATATTCGGCCAGATTCGCCTCGCTGATGGACACGTACTCGCCCACGTTGATCCGCAGCCGGTCGACCTCGTCGGGATGGCGCGTGTACCACGGCACGTACTCGCTGGAATGCTCGCTGGTCTCCGTGGGGTAGTAACCCAGGCGCCGGTACATGTCCACTCGCACCCGCCGCCGCAGTTCGGGATCGGCGGTAATGCGCTCGTCCAACAAGGGATACAGGTCCTGCCCGCCACGTTCCCACCGCAACACCCACGCCTGGTGGTTCACGCCCGCCGACCAGTAGGACACCTCGTCATACGGCACGTCGATGAGTTCACACAGGCCGACCATCGTCCAGTACACCGAATGGCACAGGCCGAGCACCTTCAGCCGCGGTGCGACGTGATGCAGGAAGCTGACGTTCATCGCCATCGGGTTGGTGTAGTTGAGCAGCCAGGCGTCCGGGCACATCTGCTCCATGTCCCGGGCGATGCCCGCGAGCACCGGAAAAGTCCTCAGGCCGCGGAAGATTCCGCCGATACCGATCGTGTCGCCGATGGTTTGGTTCAGCCCGTAACGAGCCGGAATCTCGAAGTCGCGCAGCGTCGCCTCGTGCATGCCGACCTGAATCACGTTGATGACGTAGTCCGCGCCGTCGAGCGCGCGGCGCCGATCGGTCGTGGCGATCACCTCCGGGCTGGCGCCCGCCGCACGTGCGGTCGCGTGCGCAATCGCCTCGGCTGTTTCCAGCCGCTCGGAATCGATGTCGTGCAACACGATTCGAGTGGATTCCAGTTCCGGGAAGGACAGAATGTCACCGAGAAGTTCGCGGGTGAACTCGACGCTACCCGCGCCGATGACGACCACTGTGGGCTTCACGTAAGGCTCCTTGTGTGTGTGCTTCCGGATACGGCGGTCGCCGTGGGCGTTTCACCGCGTTTCTCGTCGCTGTAGACCATCAGCGTCGAGCCGAGCAGGGCCAGCACGATGCCGGCGGCTCCGTAGGGGGTGGGCAGGGCGTGATAGGCGACCAGTGAGACCACGATGGTCAGCGCAGGCGCCAGCGCGTTGGTCGTCGGTGCGACGATGCTGGCCTTGCCGCGGTGCAGCGCCATCACCAGAAACAGCGCGCCGACCGCGTTGAGCAACTGCGTTCCCGCTGTCAGAACCGGTGCCTGCCAGGGATATCCGGTCGGGATACCACTCATCGACAGCACCGCGACAGGAATCAGAAGGATCGCGCTGATGGCCATCCAGCCGAACGTGGTGGCTTCGTTGACGCCCACTGTCGCGGTCTTTCGCATGAAGTACGCCTGGACTCCCCAGGCCACACAGATCAGGATGGCTAGCGGCAGCCATGGGCCGGACGAGCCCGTGGAGTCGGCACTGGTGATGCTGAACAGCACGATGGCCGCCAGTGCCGCGACGAGGCCGACAACCGCCAGGGCCCTGATCCGCTCGCGTAGCAGGACCATTGCCATGACCACGGTGATGGCAGGTGAGATGGAGACGATCGGGAAGATCAGGTACGCCGGGCCCATGGTGAGCGCCTGGAACAACAGCAATTGTCCGCCGGCGCCGGTGAGCCCGATGAGAAGGCCGTAAACCGCGGCGCGTGGCCGCCGGTCGAAGCGCTGGCGCCGCAACGCAAACGCGGCCGGAATGATCATGGTCAGCGCCCAGATGCTGTAGATCATCTCGTCGGGGTAGCCGTACTTCGTGGCGGGTAGAGCAGACCAGGCGCCCCAGACCCCCCAGAACAGGATCAGCAGCGTCGCGTAGAAGATCCAGCCGCGGCGGCGGCCGGTGGTGATTGTCGCATCGGTCATGTCACGGTCACCTTGTTCGAATCACGCGTGGGTTGAGGTGAGTTGGCGCAGCGCAGCAGAACTGAGCGGATGGCCACTGCGCTTGGCCGCGTAGAGCGCGGCGCCGAGTACGGGGTCGAGCAGCGGGCGTTGCAGGTCGTACTTGGCGGGCCGCTCTCCGAGCGCGGCGACGAACAGATCCCGAAAGCCGTCGTCGGAGAACATGCCGCCGGAGTACGAGACGGGGACCGGTTCTTGTTCGGTGAACCCGATGAGCGCCGCAGTGGTTTCGACCAACGTGACCAACTCGGACACGGCGGCAGACAGGATCTGCCGGGCCGCAGCGTCACCTGCGCGTGCCGCCTGGCACACGGTAGTCGCCAGGGCTGCAATGGAACTGCGGTTGCCCGCCCACTTCTCGATGACCAGGCTCACCACGTCGAGATCCGCGCCGAGCTGCAGCCGCTCTTTCAGAAGCTGGTGAAGCGGACCGGGCGCGAGCCTGCCGTCACTCATTCGGCTGAAGGCGTTGAGCCCTTGCGTGGCAACCCAATAGGCGGAACCTTCGTCGCCGAACAGTTCGCCCCAGCCGCCGACCCGGCGTCCGACACCGCGCCGTTCGCCGTACGTCATCGAACCCGTACCGCTGATCACGTTGATACCGTCCGCGCCGGCCAGAGATCCGGCCCAGCCGCACACCATATCGTTGTCACAGTCGTAGCGATCGTGGCCGAGTACCACCGCGGGGACAGCATCGATGCGGTCGAGATCGCTGCTCGACTCACCGTACCCGGGGATACCGAAGAACGCGGCGTCGATGTCGGCGGTGTTGATGCCCGCTTGCCCGCAGATATCCGTGACACCTTGTACCAGAACACGTTCCACGACATCGAACCCGTCGTTGAAGTAGTACGAGGTCGGTGCCGCGGCCCGGGCCACGACGCGCCCCATGTCGTCGATGAGGGCAAACGCAGTCTTCGAACCCCCGCCGTCAACTCCGAGAAAAAGGGCCATCGTCGATCACCGCGCTTCCGGGTCAGTGGAGGGCATCGGATGGATCGTGACGCCCCGCACGACGCGGCTGACCTCGCCGGATGGGAACGGATTGTCCGGTGTCTTGTTGTATTCCAGCGCGCTGAACAGCGCGAGGTACTGGGCGAACACCAGATAGGGCAAGGCTACCTGCGCGTCGTCCAGATGCTGGAGCCCCGGCAGCACGATCGCTGCCCCCAACGCCGCGGGGATGGGTTCGCAGCTGAGCACTCTGACTGCGTCTGGACCAAGCTGGGCGCGCAGTTCGGCGACGATGTCCAGGTCGTAACGGCGGGTGTAGGGATCGGTCGAGACGTACACCACCGCCAGTGTGCGACCGTCGAGCACCGACTTGGGTCCGTGCCGAAATCCCAAGGGGGAATCGAAATAGGTGACGACCTCGCCGGCGGTGAGTTCGAGGAGCTTCAATGCCGACTCCTGCGCCAACCCTGTCAACGGCCCGCAGCCGAGATAGACGATGCGCTGCCACTTGCTCTGCGCCAAAGCCCGGATGTCGGGCTGCAGAGTGACGACGTGTTCGGCAGCGCCCGCCAGGGCCTCGACGTCACTGCGGCGCGCCGGTCCCAGCGTCAGCAAGCATGACAGCAGCATCGACGTCAGGCTGGACGTCATCGCAAAGCCGGTGTCATTGGTGCGCTCCGGCAGGTATACGACGCGGGAATCGGCGCGGCCGCGGTGCGCGCGACCCAACTCCCCCGCACGGTCGCATGTGTAGATCAAATGCCAGACGTCGCCGACGAGTTCGTCGGCCAGCGCTGTGGTGGCGAGGCTTTCCGGGCTGTTTCCCGACCTGCCGAACGAGACCATCAGCGTCGGTGTGTCCCGCTCGAGGTGGTCTCGCGGACTGGCCACGATGTCTGTCGTCGCGATGGCCTCGACGCGCCTGCCGAGATGCCGCCGCAGCGCCGGGGCCGCGATCTGACCGGCGAACGCCGAGCTACCGGCCCCGGTGAGGATGACCCGCAGGTCGGGCCGCGAGACGATGCTGCGGAGGAATTCGGCGAGATCGTCATCGGTTTCGGCGCCAACCTCGCGCCAGGCGTCCGGTTGCTGGCCGATCTCGAGAATGGTTGCGCCACCGTCTTCTTGAGCGGGGACTTGAACTTGCGAGCTGGTCATCGGCGTTCTCCTGAGATCAAGGGTTGTGCAGTACGGCAGGCGTCGGCGTAGGGGCGCAACGCGTCACGTATTCGATCGATCACCAACGCCTGCGCGGTCGTGTCCAGTTCGCCCGTGCGGATCCGTTCGTACTGGGTCGGCAGGAACTGGCTGATCAGCGGCATGGGGATGCCGTTGCGATCGAGGTTCGCCAGAAGTGTCCGGCGGGCGGTGTCCACCTCGTCGTCCGCCCAGTAGTAGCGGAGTCGGTCGCTGTAGCTGTACCGGCGAGCGGTGCGCTGAGTGGCCGGGTCGCCTTCGTAGTAGGTCTGCCAGTGCCCGGGGTCGGCGAGCATCCTGCGTTCGACCACGTCGATGAGGTTCGACCGGTCCGGCTGTGCGACAAGCTCGTCTTCGATGTGGGCGAGCGCGAAGAGCGCCTCGCGCATGGCAAAAGTGAGCGCAGGTCCGACTTTGAGGATGGCCCAATGGTCCTCCACCAGCTCTCGCAGCTGGGCCGGACGCTGATAATCGGTGGAATGCGCCTCGAAGACCAGATGATCTTCAGCGTCGAGGACATGCCGAAGTTCCGCGGTCGCGTCGCGGTCGTAGTCGATGACGTTCAGGTGATCGAATTCGACGCCGGGCTGTACCACCAAGGCGACGATGCGCGGCCAGACATCCTCGAGTGCCGCCTCGGCCAACGCAGCTTTGTGCGCAGCGATGGTGCGCAGGGCCCGTTCGGCCGGTGTCGGGGTGAGCCGGCTCAGGGTTTCGTGGGCTCCGCCGGGCACCGGCACTTCGGTGCCGATGACGTACACCGGGCCGTCGAGGCCCGCGCGTTGCGCACTGTCTTCGGCGATCCGCAGCAATCGCGCGGTGCGGCTCGCCACCACCGCATCGGAAAGCACAGCCGGGTCGTCCGCGCAGGACATGCTGCAGTCCAGGTGGATCTTGCGGTATCCGGCGCTGACGTACCCGGCGATCAGGACATCCGCGTTCGCCATTGCGGCGCCGGCATTTTGATGCTGCCACCGATTGGGCCCGAGGTGGTCTCCACCAAGTACGACGCGGTCGCGCGGAAACCCGTACTCATCGGCAACACCGAGGACCAGATCGCGGAATTCCGCCGGACGCATACCGGTGTAGCCACCGAACTGGTCGACCTGGTTCGACGTCGCTTCGATGAGCACGTAGCTGCCGTCGGCCATGGCCTGTGTGAGAGCAGCCGCCACGACCGTGGGATGCGCCGAACACACGGAGTAGACGCCGACGGGCTCACCGCTCTTGTGCGCTCGGATCATCTCAGCGATTCGTTTGTCGGGCAACGTGTTCGATTGAGTGCTGGTCATCGCTTCTGCTCTCCTGCGGTCACGGGCTGCCGCGACGGCCCGAGAGAACGGCACAGTTCCGCGACGGTGTCCCCGATCGCCTGGCGGCCGGCCTTCACGTATCCGCGGGGGTCGGTGACCGCAGCGTCGGTGGCGAGCACGTCCCGTACCGCGCCGGTGAAGGCAACATTGAGCGCGGTTCCGATGTTGATCTTCCGGATGCCTGCTTGCACGGCCTGCCGGAGCTGGCCGTCGGGAACTCCGGAAGATCCGTGCAGGACAAGGGGAATCGGCACGCGCGTTGCCAACTCATGGATCAGCGCAAGGTCGAGCCGTGCGTCGCGGACCGTCATCGCATGCGTGCTGCCCACGGCCACCGCAAGGCCGTCGACGCCGGTCTGTTCGGCGAACAACACCGCCTCGTCCGGGTCCGTCCGGGCGCCCGACGTATGCGCGTCGGCTTTGCCTCCGATCTCGCCCAGCTCAGCTTCCACCCACAACCCTGCCCGGTGCCCGGCATCGGCGAAGGACCGGGTCCTCTCGACGTTGTCCTGATACGGCAATTGGGCGGCGTCGACCATGATCGATGTGACGCCGAGTGCATCGGCTGCCGCGATCGCGTCGCCGAGCAGTGCGGGATCCCGAAAGTGGTCGAGGTGCAGAGAGATTGGGACGACACTGCCCTCGGCGATCCGCGCACAGGCCGACGCCACCGGCGCGAGCCGACCGCCGTGGAAGCGCACGGTGTTCTCGCTGATCTGCATGACGACGGCGGCGCCCGCATGTTCGGCTCCGGCAGCGATTCCTTCAGCGTGCTCGATGGTGATGACGTTGAACGCCAGGACGGCTGAGCGTTCGGCGGTCGCCGATGCGATGAGGTCGGAGGTGGCGGTCAGGGTCACGAGGCGACCCGCAGTGGGGGGAGGGTGCTGTCGAACATTCGTCGATCATGAAAAGCTCGCTCAAAGCGCGCAATAGCAATCCACGAAACGATCAGTAAAACTGATTGTCTCGACCATCAGCCCAGGGAGACACAGCAATGTCGATCAAACGCACTGACCGAATGCGCGAAGTGCTCTCGCTGCTCCGAGAGCGTGGCGAAGTAGCGTCGCACGTGCTCTGTGCCGAACTGCGGGTGTCTGCCGCGACGCTCCGCCGCGACCTCGCCGAGCTTGAGGGGCAAGGACTTCTGGTGCGCACCCATGGCGGTGCCCGCGCACTCGACCCGAGTGGCAGCGAAATCCCGGTTCGGCTTCGCGACCACCGGATGGTCGCCATCAAGCGCCGGATCGCTCAGCATGCCGCCGCGCTCGTGCCTGCGGGCCAACAATCGGTGGCGTTGACCGGCGGCGTCACCACGGGCGAGGTCGCCCGGGCGTTGAAGGGACGCCCGCAGATGACTGTGGTCACCAACTCGCTGACGATCGCTGCCGACTGCGCTGTGGATGCGCACATGAAGGTGATCATGACGGGCGGCCTGGTGAGAGCGAATTCCCTTGAGGCTGTTGGCCCTATGTCCGAACACGCGTTTCAGGTCATCACCGTCGGCACCGCCGTTCTCGGTGCCGACGGGATGTCGGCCGAGGTCGGTGCGACGACCTTCGACGAGGCTGAGGCCCGCACCGCCATCGCGATGGCGGCCAATGCTCAGCGCGTCGTGGTAGCCGTCGACGGATCGAAGATCGGCAAGGTCACGCTCGCGAAGATGGTGGCGCTCAACCAGATCGACCATCTGGTGACCGATTCCACGGCCGCTGCCGAACAGCTTGATCTCATCGCGTCTGCAGGTGTGGACGTTCACGTCGTGGACGTCGGCGACAGCCTTTGACAATCAAGCTCTTTCAGGGTCGGCCGACAACGCGCACGATGGTCTCCCCTGCCGCGCGCAACCGGTCGGGAGTGTGTGAGGCGTAGCCGAGCACGAGCCCGGGCGGACCGGGCAGCCGCCGATGCCAGGACAGCGGGTGCACCAGAACACCGGCTGCCCGCAACTCGTCGGCCAGTGCCACGTCATCGGCACCGGCGGGCAGCATGACCAACAGGTGCAGACCCGCCGCCACCCCGGTGATGGTTGCCGAGGGCAGCGCGCCCGACAGGCTCTGCAGCAGGGCGTCGCGCCTGGCTCGGTGCCTGGCCCGGACCAGCCGGACATGCCGGTCGTACTCGCCGGATTCGAGCAGCCGCGCCAACACCAGCTGCGGCACCGTGGGGCTACCCAGGTCGGTGGCGTGTTTGGCATCCACCAGCTCGGCGAAGCGGCTGCGGGGCGGCACCAGCCAACCCAGCCGCAGTGCGGGGGCAAGGCTCTTCGAGGTGCTGCCGGTGTAGGCGATGCGGTCCGGCGCTGACGGGTGCAGCGCCGGGACGGGCGCGCGGTCGTAGCGGTACTCGGCGTCGTAGTCGTCCTCGACGATCAATTCGGCCTCCCACGACAGCAGTTCGCGCCGCCGGGCCGGGGCCAGCACCACCCCCGTCGGGAACTGGTGCGCCGGCGTCAGGAATGCCGCCGCGGCACCGGACGCGGCGAGCGCATCCACGTGGATGCCGTCGTCGTCGACCGGGACCGGAACCGCTCGCAGGCCCCAGTATTCGAATTCTTCGACGGCACCGCGCGACCCGGGATCCTCGACCGCGATCGCCTCGGTTCCCTCGCGGCGCAGCTGCTGGGCAAGCAGGGACATGGACTGGGCCACCCCGGCGACGATGAGGATGTCGTCGGGTTCCACCCGCAGGCCGCGAGTGCGTCCCAACCAGGGAGCCAGCGCGGCACGCAGCCGCGGATGGCCGCGCGGGTCTCCGTAGCCGAGGTCCTCGGGAGCCGTCTCGGCGAGCGCGACCCGTTCGGCGTGCAGCCACATGCTGCGCGGGAACGCCGAGAGATCGGGCACGCCGGGCGAGAGGTCGATGCCCTCGGCGAGGGTCAGGCGCGGGCGCGGGAGTCGGTGCGTGTCGAAGGGTGCCGCGGAGCGCGGAGATGTACTCACCGGCCGGGCGAGTACCACGGTTCCGCCGCCGGAGCGGCCGCTGACCAGGCCTTCGTCGGTGATCCGGCGGTACGCCTCGACCACCACTCCACGCGAGATGCCGAGTTCGCCCGCCAGCACGCGGGTGGCGGGCAATCGGGTGCCGGGAGCGAGCCGGCCGTCGCGGATCGCGGCGCGGAACGCATCGGTGAGCCACGCCGTGATGCCGCGACTCGGCGCGGTCGACGGGTCGAGCTGGAGAAAATCCGCCCCGAAGGAAACTTGGTCCACTAGATACGCCAATGCTTGGTGCTGTTTGTTGGACCATGATCCAACCATCATGAGCTCATGTCCAGCACTACGACCCGCGCAGCACTCTGCGGTGCCCTGGGTATGACCTTCGTCGGCGGCAGTGTCGCAGCGTCGGGGGTGCTCGCCGGCGCTCCGCTGCTCACCGCTCAGGCACTCCGCTACGCGTGCGCGTGCGCCCTCCTGCTGGGCTGGGTGCGGCTGACCGGCCGCAGCGTGCGGCGCCCGCGCGGCAGCGAATGGCTCTGGCTCGCGGGCATCGCGGCGAGTGGACTGGTGCTGTTCAACATCGCACTCGTGCATGGCTCGCAGCACGCCGAACCCGCCGTGCTGGCGGTTGCCGTCGCCTGTGTACCGGTGGCGCTGGCGACGATCGGCCCGGTTCTGGAAGGCCGACGCCCCACCACGCGTCTACTGGCGGCTGCGCTGGTGGTCAGCGCGGGGGCGGCCATCGTCGAAGGGCTCGGTGACGCGGACGCCACGGGCCTGCTGTGGGCGCTCGTCGTCTTCGCGTGCGAGGCGGGCTTCACGCTGCTCGCCGTGCCGGTCCTCGGTTCACACGGTCCGGCCGGCGTGTCGGTGCACACCACCTGGATGGCCGCAGCCATGTTCGGCATACTCGGGCTGAGTAGCGAAGGTTGGCGTGCGGCAACCACATTCGCTGCCCGTGAACTCATGGCCATCGGCTACCTGGCGGTCGGCGTGACCGCGCTGGCGTTCATCCTCTGGTACACGTGCGTGGGCCAGTTGGGCGCAGCGCGGGCCGGCCTGCTCACCGGGGTGGCCCCGGTTGCCGCAGCGGTGATCGGCATCCCCGTCGCCGGATCCTTGCCCGCGATCCCCGTGTGGGCCGGCGTCGCGCTGATCGCATGCGGGCTGGCCGCGGGCCTCGGTGCCACGCCTCGGGCTCATCGCGAAGCGTCATGCGATGCGCGCGCGGCCGCCTCGGTCGAGGTTTAGCGCTTCCGCGAGCGGGTTAGCCAATGAGTCGGTCCAATTTCATCCCGACTCAGATTGGAGTTGCACCACCATGACATTCACCAAACTGTTCGCAAGTGCCCTGGTTGCCGGTGGTATGGCGGCAGCGGGCGCGGCAGGGCTCAGCGCCGCCACGGCGAGCGCCGCACCGCCGGTCCCGGCCGCACAAGGCATGCCGATGATTCCCATGGCTCCTCCCGCCGGCCCCAACCCCGGCCCGCCGCCCGCGTGGGCACCGCCGGCACCGGCCGCGCCGGCCTGGGGCATGGGCAACCCGCAGGTGTGGGACCGCGGCTGGCAGCACTGGGGCGTGTGGATGAACGGCGTGTTCATCCCGACCTACTGATCGGCCGCTATCGCGTAGATTGCCGCCACCGCAGCGCCGCTGCGGTGGCGGCTCGCGTTCACGGGGCAGGCCACGCGCCGGTGCTGCCGGGTTGCAGAACCTCCAGTGCCGCATCGATGTTCGGCACAATGCTCTCGCCGTACCCGCCGACCAGCTGTCCCAGGGCGCGGGCGATGTGCGGGCCGACCGTCGCGGCCGCCAGTATCTCCTCGGCGATCACGATGCCGTTGACGATATGGGCGGTGCGCAGCCGCCCGTCGCGATCCAATTCGTAACGCCAGTCGGCGATCTGGATGCGTTCGGGCGCCGAGCGGAACATGCCGCGCTGCGCCGGGGTGTGAACGACGCCGGGCACGCCGGCGAACACGGCGACGACGAGCCCTACCCCGCCCGGCCCATCGAGGGCGGCCGCGACCGTGCGGCTGACCCGCCCGGGGTCGAACGCGCTCACTAGCCGCTCATCGGCAGGACGAACGACGGCTCGATGGCTTCGCCGGATCCGGTCTGGCGCACCGCGGTGCCTGCGGCATAGAACTCGAGCGTGTGATACCCCCAGCAGTAGTTGTCCACCGCGGTGTACACCCCGACCACCCCTTTCGCACCGTCACGTTCGGCTTCGGCCTGCATACGCGACATCGCCAGTTCCCGGGCCTGGTAGTTGCCGTGGGTCCACTGTGGCATCTCGACGTTCTGCCCGATCTGGCGCATGGTCTGCAGAAAGCCCTGGGCCGCTACGTGGAAGACACAGTTGCCCATGACGAACGCGACCGGCGCCCACCCGGCCCGCAGCAGCGTGATCAGATCCTGGCCGGAGAGATGACTGCTGAAGGCTTGGCCGTTGGCACGGCGGTACGCACCCGGCTGCGCGGCGTAGCGCACCGCGGTCCCGACCGCGATGAACTCAAGGTGCTCCCCCGATTCACCGTGTGCGCGCCAATACAGCTCGACGCCGACCACACCGTCGGCGCCGACGTTGTCGGCCTCAGCTTGCATGCGCGCCATGGCATTCCAGCGAGCGCGGTAGGTCGCCTCGGTGAGCACGGTCAGCTCCATCTGCTGCCGCAGCCCGCTGAACTGGAAGCCCACGTGGTAGACCGAAACACCCATCACGAGGTCGATGGGTTCGAATCCGGCCCCGTGCAGCAGGACGAATTCGTTGACCGTCAGATCGGAGGTGAAGATGCGGTCGGCGTGCGACAGCCGCTCACCGGCGACGGGGTCGAGAGGGTTGGGTTGCATGCCCCAATCGTCGTGCGCCACCGCGCCGCGCGCATGCGGATTGCCCTGGCCGGCATCGACGTACAGCTAACTCACAGAAGAAGTCAACGGAAGACGACGGTGCTGTGCCCGTTGAGCAGGACCCGGCTTTGGCAGTGCCAGCGCACCGCCCGGGCCAGCGCCAGCGCCTCGGCGTCGCGCCCGACGGTTGCCAGGGCGCGCTCGTCGTAGGTGTGGTCGATGCGGATCACCTCCTGCTCGATGATCGGCCCTTCGTCGAGTTCGGGAGTCACGTAATGCGCGGTGGCGCCGACCAGCTTGACGCCACGCTGGAATGCCTGCTGGTACGGGCGTGCACCTTTGAAACCGGGCAGGAACGAATGGTGGATGTTGATGGCCCGCCCGTAGAGCGCGGTGCACGCCTCATCGGAGAGCACCTGCATGTACCGGGCCAGCACCACCAGGTCGATGTCGAGATCGTCGACGAGTTTGAGCAGTTGGGCCTCGGCCTGCGGCTTGTTCTCCGCCGTCACGGGAATGCGGTAGAACGGCAGCCCCGCCGCCTCGGCCATGGACCGCAGGTCGTCGTGGTTGGACACCACGGCCGCCAGCTCACCGTCGAGAGTGCCTGAGCGCCAACGGAACACCAGGTCGTTGAGGCAGTGCCCCTGCTTGGACACCATGACGAGCACCCGGGGTACCCGGTCGCCGCGGATTGTGAACGACATGCCGAATTCTTCTGCTGTGGCGGCGAACTCGTCGATCAGCTGGCCCTCGGTGCTGTCCCCGTCGACCTGGAAGGCCGTTCGCAGGTAGAGCTGGCCGCGCCCGGCGTCGTCGAACTGCTGGTGCTCGACGATGTCGCCCTTGTGCTGGAACAGGAATCGGGTGATGGCGTGGACGATGCCGGGCCGCTGCGGGCAGGTCAGGGTCAGGGTGAAGCTGTTCACTGCTTGCCTCTCAGCACTCGACCACGTTGAGCGGCAGCTCGACGACGTTGAGCGCCAAGCCGCCGCGAGCGGTCTCCTTGTACTTGACGCTCATGTCGGCGCCGGTTTCCCGCATGGTCTTGATCGCCTTGTCCAGCGACACGTGATGTGTGCCGTCACCGTGCAGGGCCATGCGGGCGGCGCTGATCGCCTTGATCGAGCCGACGGCGTTGCGCTCGATGCACGGGATCTGCACCAGGCCACCGACCGGGTCGCAGGTGAGGCCCAGATTGTGTTCGATGCCGATCTCGGCGGCGTTCTCGACCTGCGCGGGCGTGGCGCCCAACACTTCGGCAAGCCCGGCTGCGGCCATCGAGCAGGCGGAGCCGACCTCGCCCTGACAGCCCACCTCGGCGCCGGATATGGAGGCATTTTCCTTGAACAGCAAGCCGATTGCGCCTGCGGTCAAAAGGAACCGCACCACGCCGTCCTCGCTGAAGCTGTCGATGAACTGGCGGTAGTAGTGCAGGACCGCTGGGATGATGCCGGCCGCGCCGTTGGTCGGTGCGGTGACGACGCGACCGCCCGCGGCGTTCTCCTCGTTGACCGCCAGCGCGTACATGGTCACCCACTCCATCGCCCGCAGCGCGTCGTGCTCGTCGCTGCCGTTCTCCAGCCGCTCGCGCAGTTCTGCGGCGCGGCGGCGGACCTTGAGTCCGCCGGGCAGCACGCCGGTGACGTGGGTTCCGCGGTCGACGCACTGCTGCATGACGTCCCAGATGTGCAGCAGTCCCGCTCTGATCTCGGCTTCGCTGCGCCACACCTTCTCGTTGGCCATCATGAGATCGCTGATGCTCATGCCGGTTTCGGCGGTGAGCCGGAGCATCTCGGCTCCGCTGCTGAACGGGTACGGCACCGGGGTGGGATCCACGACGAGGACCCGGGTGCCGGTTTCATCCTCGTCGAGAACGAAACCGCCACCGACGGAGTAGTACTCGCGGCGTTCCAGTTGATTGCCCGCCGCGTCGAATGCCTGGAACACCATGCCGTTGCTGTGGAAGTCGAGGCGTTCGCGGCGGTGCAACACGATGTCCTGGTCGACGTCGAACCGGATCGGGCGGGTGCCCGCGAGCCGCAGCTGCCCCTCGGCGCGGATGGCGTCGACGCGCGGATCGGCCGCGACCGGGTCGACCAGTTGCGGCTGTTCGCCCTCAAGGCCCAGGACGACGGCCTTGACACTGCCGTGGCCGTGGCCGGTGGCGCCGAGCGAACCGTACAGGTCGCAGCGCACGGCGGCGGTGTCCGCGATGAGGCCCTCGGCCGCGAGCCGCGACACAAAAAGGTATGCGGCCTTCATGGGCCCGACCGTGTGGGAGCTGGACGGGCCGATGCCCACCTTGAACAGCTCGAAAACGCTGACAGTCACGCCGTTGACCTTTGTGTTCGGTGACGACCCCTGGAAGCTCACACGCCACTTGCGGTTGGATACTCGATTAATATATCAACTGCGTTTTAATCTGCATAGGTGCGTTCGCACGCAATAACTGTTGGATATCACTGCTAAGATCGGGCCGTGGCGATCATCCCCATCGGCTCAGAAACTGCACCGGCCTCCTTGGCCGATCGTGCGTACCTGGCGCTGCGGGACCAGCTGACCACGCTGCAGATCCGGCCCGGCGAGCCCATCGACGACATTCGGGTGGCCAGCGAACTCGATGTCGGCCGCACGCCGGTGCGCGAGGCACTCAAGCGCCTCGAAGACGATCGTCTCGTCATCTCCTACCCCCGCCGCGGGACATTCGCCACGGGCGTGGAGATCACGGATCTGGCGTATATCAACGAGATTCGCCTACAGCTCGAACCCCTGGCCGCCCGGCGCGCGGCCGAGCGTGCCAGCGCCGCGCAGCGCGACGAGTTGCAGCAGCTGCTGGACGCGTACAAGACGATCGACGATCTGCCCACCGATCCCACCGAATTGATGCGGCTGGACATCACCATCCACCGCAGCATCTACCGGGCCGCGGGCAACCCGCACCTGGAAGACGTGCTGGTCCGCTACCACAACCTGGTCACCCGCATCTTCTGCCTTTTCCTCGAGCGGCTCACCGACGTCGCCGAGCACATCAACGAGCATTCGGCCATCCTGTCGGCCATCATCAGCGGTGACGGCGACGCCGCCGCCGAACTCACACTGCAGCACGTGACAGGCTTCGAGGTCGGAGTGCGCGCCGTCATCTGACGTCGCCACCGGACCATCACGAGTTCGTCCGTTTCGGACGCCTCTGCACCCCTTTTCACCCGTCGGGTTTCTGCCAATGCCCTGCCGCAGCAAGCCGTTCTCTCCCCACTGTGGCTGGTTCTGGGCAGCGTCGGCAAACCCGCGTCGACCAAACCCCACAGACCCCTTGACCTGGCTCGAACGCGGCCGCTAAGGTGATCGCCAACTGATATATCAATCGTCTGGACCAGAGGAGTCAGTATGGGTGTTCAAACAGAGGCCGCGCACGGCACGGTCTTGGGCCAGTCCCTCGCCGACGCCGACCCGGAGGTCTACGCCGCCGTCACCGACGAGCAGCGCCGCCAGGAGAACACCCTGGAGATGATCGCCAGCGAGAACTTCGCACCGCTGTCGGTGATGGAGGCGCAGGGCAGCGTGCTGACCAACAAGTACGCCGAGGGTTACCCCGGCCGGCGCTACTACGGCGGCTGCGAACACGTCGATGTTGTCGAGCAGCTGGCCATCGACCGCATCAAGGCCCTGTTCGGCGCCGAGTACGCCAACGTCCAGCCCCACTCGGGCGCACAGGCCAACGCGGCCGCCATGGCCGCCCTGCTGCAGCCCGGCGACACCATCCTCGGCCTGGCCCTGGCCCACGGCGGTCACCTGACCCACGGCATGCACCTGAACTTCTCCGGCAAGCTGTACAACGTCGCCGCCTACCACGTGCGCGAAGATGACCATCGCGTCGACATGGCCCAGGTGGCGGAGCTGGCCCGCGAGCACCGCCCGAAGGTGATCATCGCCGGATGGTCGGCCTACCCGCGGCAGCTGGACTTCGCGGAGTTCCGCCGGATCGCCGACGAGGTGGGTGCCTACCTCATGGTCGACATGGCGCACTTCGCCGGTCTCGTCGCCGCCGGGCTCCACCCGTCGCCCGTGCCGCATGCGCACGTCGTCACCTCGACAACCCACAAGACTCTCGGCGGGCCCCGCGGCGGCATCATCCTGACCAACGATGCGGCGCTGGCCAAGAAGTTCAACTCGTCGGTGTTCCCCGGCCAGCAGGGCGGCCCGCTGGAGCACGTCATCGCCGCCAAGGCCGTGTCGTTCAAGCTGGCAGGCGAGCCCGCGTTCCGTGAGCGCCAGCAGCGCACCCTCGAAGGCGCGAAGATCCTGGCCGACCGTCTGCTGCAAGAGGATTCACGCAAGGCCGGCATCAACGTGGTTTCCGGTGGCACCGACGTGCACCTGGTTCTGGTCGATCTGCGGGAATCCGAGCTCGACGGCAAGCAGGCCGAGGACCGGCTGCACCGCGTCGGAATCACGGTGAACCGCAACGCCGTTCCGTTCGACCCCCGGCCGCCCATGGTCAGCTCGGGCGTGCGGATCGGCACCCCCGCGCTGGCTACGCGTGGATTCGACCTCGACGCGTTCCGTGAGGTCGCCGACATCATCAGCCTCGCCCTGCGCCCCGACACCGACGATGCCGGCCTGGCCGCTCTGCGCGACCGCGTCGACGTTCTGGCCGCCCGCTTCCCGCTCTACCCCTCCCTGACGAAGGTCGCACAGTGACAACAGCTTCCACGACCCCGCCCGGCGCCCACCTGCCGGAGCACCCTGATTTCCTCTGGCGCACCCCCGAGCCCAAGAAGTCCTACGACGTCGTCATCGTCGGCGGCGGTGGACACGGCCTGTCCACCGCCCACTACCTGGCGAAGAACCACGGCATCACCAATGTCGCAGTGCTGGAGCGCGGTTGGCTGGCCGGCGGCAACATGGCCCGCAACACCACGCTGATCCGGTCGAACTACCTGTGGGACGAGAGCGCCCGCATCTACGAGCACGCCCTGAAGCTGTGGGAAGGGCTCGAAGACGACCTCGACTACCCGATCCTGTTCAGCCAGCGCGGCGTGCTCAACCTCGCCCACAGCCTGCAGGACGTCCGCGACAGCGTGCGGCGTGTGGAAGCCAACAAGCTCAACGGGATCGACGCCGAGTGGGTGGATCCCAAGCAGGTCAAAGAGCTGTGCCCGATCGTCAACATCTCCGACGACATCCGCTACCCGGTGCTCGGCGCGACGTATCAGCCGCGGGCCGGCATCGCCAAACACGATTACGTGGCATGGGGATTCGCGCGCCGCGCCGACGAAGCCGGCATCGACATCGTCCAGAACTGCGAAGTGACCGGGTTCTCCACCGACGGCGACCGGGTCACCGGCGTGCGCACCACCCGTGGTGACATCGCGGCCGGCCAGGTCCTCCTGTGCGCGGCCGGGCACACGTCGACGCTGACCGACATGCTCGGCATCCGCACGCCGCTGCAGAGCCATCCGCTGCAGGCGCTCGTCTCCGAGCTCCTCGAGCCGGTGCATCCGACGATCGTCATGTCGAATGCCGTGCACGTCTACGTATCTCAGGCGCACAAGGGTGAGCTGGTCATGGGCGCAGGTGTCGACTCGTACAACGGGTACGGCCAGCGTGGTGCGTTCCACATCATCGAACGCCAGATGGCCGCCGCGGTCGAGTTGTTCCCGGTCTTCGCCAGGGCGCATCTGCTGCGCACCTGGGCGGGCATCGTCGACGTCTGCCCGGACGCATCGCCCATCGTGGGCCGCGCCGGCTACGAGAACCTCTACCTCAACGCGGGTTGGGGCACAGGAGGTTTCAAGGTGACCCCCGGCATCGGCTGGTGCCTGGCGGACACGATCGCCAACGGCCGCGAGCACGAGTATGTCGCCCCGTTCAGCCTCGACCGATTCATCACCGGCGCGCTGGTCGATGAGCACGGCGCCGCCGGCGTTGCCCATTAGCCGGCTCGCCGGCGCTGCCCACTAGATCTCAGGAGTCACCATGCAACTCATCGAATGCCCGTGGTGCGGGCCGCGCGAGGAGACCGAATTCCATTACGGCGGTCAGGCACACGTCGCCTACCCCGAAGATCCTCAGGCTCTCACCGACGAGGAGTGGGGCCACTACGTGTTCTTCCGTAACAATCCCAAGGGATTGTTCGCCGAGCGCTGGACCCACAGCGCAGGCTGCCGGCGCTGGTTCAACGCGCTGCGCGACACCGCCACCTACAGATTCCACCGCGTGTACCGCCTGGACGAGCAGAGGCCGACAATCTGATGAACGCATCTTTGCGCACCACCGACGGTGGCCGTATCGACCGGAACACCGTGCACACCTTCACTTTCAACGATCGTGAACTGACCGGGCACGCCGGCGACACGCTCGCCTCCGCTCTGCTGGCCAACGGCGTGCACCAGGTGGCCACCAGCATCAAGCTGGGCCGGCCCCGCGGCTTCACCTCGGCGTGGGCCGAGGACACCGGTGGTCTGGTGCAGATCGAACACCCCTTCCCCGAGCCGATGCTGCTCGCGACCACCGTCGAACTGTTCGACGGCCTCGTCGCCCGCGGTCTGCCCGGTCAAGGCCGGTTGGCCGAAACCGCCGACCCGGCGCGGTACGACGCCACCCATGTGCACACCGACGTGCTGGTCGCCGGTGCCGGGCCTGCCGGCCTTGCCGCCGCGCTGACCGCGGCGCGCGCCGGCGCCCGGGTGGTGCTGCTCGACGAGCAGAGCGAAGCCGGTGGCGCACTGCTGGGCAGCACCGACACCATCGACGGCAAGCCCGCCCTGGATTGGGTCGCCGACGCCACCGCCGAGCTGGCCGGCTACCCCGAGGTGCTGCACCTGCAGCGCACCACCGCGTTCGGGCACTACGACGACGGCTTCGTGCTCGCGGTGCAGCGCCGCACCGACCACCTGGGTGCCGCGGCACCCGCGGAGATCAGCCGTCAGCGGGTCTGGCGCATCCGCGCACGCCAGGTCATCGTCGCCGCCGGTGCACACGAGCGTCCGGTGGTCTTCACCGACAACGACCGGCCCGGCATCATGCTGGCCGGCGGTGCGCGAACCTTCCTGAACCGCTACGGCGTCAAGGTCGGCGAGCAGGCCGTGGTGTTCACCACCAACGACAGTGCGTATCTCGCGGCGTTCGAGTTGCACGACGCCGGCGTGGCGATCAGCGCCATCGTCGACGCGCGCGCCGACGTGTCAGCGCGGCTGCGCGACGAGTGCGCTGCCCGCGGCATCGACCTGCAGACCGACTCCGTGGTGCGCGGAACCCGCGGCGAAAACCGCGTGAGCCATGCACTCGTCGCCCGGTCCGGCAGCACCGACACCACTGCGGTGGCCTGTGACGTGCTGCTCGTCAGCGGCGGCTGGAACCCTGCGGTGCACCTGTTCAGCCAGGCCCGCGGCGTCCTGCGCTACGACGAGGCGCTCGGCGCGTTCGTACCCGGCGAGCCGCTGGCCGGCGTGCACGTCGTCGGCTCCGCCAACGGTGTGTTCAACCTGCCCGGCTGCCTGCGCAGCGGACGCGAGGCAGCGGCCGCGGCACTCGACGCGCTCGGCGTCGCCACCGCCGCCGAACCGTTTGCGGGCGAAGCTGATTCGACTTTGGACAGCGACGCGGGCATGGTGCTGTGGCAGGTTGCCGATCCGGAGGGCACGGCCAGCCAGTTCGTCGATGTCCAGCGCGACGCCACCGTGGCGGACATCGAGCGCGCGGTTGGCGCGGGCATGCGGTCGATGGAGCACATCAAGCGCTACACCACCATCGGCACCGCACACGATCAGGGCAAGACGTCCGGCGTGGTGGCCTCCGGCATCACCTCCGAACTGCTCGGTGTCCCGGTCGCCGACCTGGGTGTCACCACGTTCCGCGCGCCCTACACTCCGGTGGCGTTCGCCGCGCTCGCGGGCCGCAACCGGGGCCACATGTTCGACCCGGAACGCGTTACCGCCGTGCATGATTGGCATGTCGCCCGCGGAGCGGTGTTCGAGGACGTGGGCCAGTGGAAGCGGCCGCGCTACTACCCGGTGAACGGCGAGAGCATGGAGACCGCGGTGCTGCGTGAGTGCGCGGCCACCCGCGGCGGCGTGGGAATCCTGGACGGCTCCACCCTCGGCAAGATCGACGTGCAGGGCCGCGACGCAGGCGCATTCCTCGACATGCTCTACACGAACATGATGAGCACGCTCAAGGTCGGCATGCTCCGCTACGGCGTGATGTGCGGTGTGGACGGCATGGTGATCGACGACGGCACCGTGATGCGGTTGGCGGACGACCGATTCCAGGTGTTCACCACCACCGGCGGCGCGGCCCACATCCTGGAGTGGATGGAGGAATGGCTGCAGACCGAGTGGCCGCACCTGAAGGTGCGGATGACGTCGGTCACCGAGCAGTGGCACACCTTCCCGGTCGTCGGCCCCAAGTCCCGCGACGTGATCGGCGCCGTCTTCGGCGATGTGGACGTCAGCAACGAGGCGTTCCCGTTCATGGCCTGGCGCGACACCAGCCTTGACGGCGTGCACGTCCGGATCGGGCGGGTGAGCTTCTCCGGTGAGCTGGCCTACGAGGTCAACGTCACCGGCTGGCACGCGACTGCGGTGTGGGAGCGTCTGATCGCCGCGGGTGAGCCGTACGGGATCACGCCGTACGGAACCGAGACCATGCACGTGCTGCGTGCCGAGAAGGGCTACCCGATCATCGGGCAGGACACCGACGGCACCGTGACACCACAGGATCTCGGCATGAACTGGGTCGTGTCGAAGAAGAAGCCGGACTTCATCGGCAAGCGGTCGTTCACCCGAGCGGAGAACCTCAACCCGCTGCGCAAGCAGTTCGTCGGGCTGCTGCCCGTCGACGCACAGACCGTGCTTCCCGAGGGCGCCCAGATCATCGAGACCTGCGCCGACGGCGTCCTTCCCCCGCCGCCGGTGCCGATGCTCGGCCAGGTCACGTCCAGCTACCGCAGCGCCGAGCTGGGCCGGCCGTTCGCCCTGGCCCTGGTCAAGGGCGGGCACGCCCGCATCGGAGAAACCCTGCACGTTCCCGTGGACGGCAGGCTGGTGTCCGTCGAGGTCACCAGCAGCGTCCTGGTCGATCCCGAAGGAGCACGCCGCGATGGCTGACACCCTGTACCGCCAAAGCCCGCTGCAGGACTGGCAATCTCGGTTCGCCGAGCTGCCGCCCTCGGCACGGCTCGAAGAGGAGCCTTTTGTCACCATGGTCGATCTGTGGGTCGACCCCGACGGGGCAGGAGCCGCCGCTGCGGCCGGGGTCCTCGGTGTCGATGCGCTGCCCACCACGCCGTCGACGGCGGTGGACGGCGCGGACACCACGGTGATCTGGTTCGGGCCCGATGAATGGCTCGTCACCTCCACCGGCCGGGCCGGCGAGGATCTCGAAGCACAGCTGCGGGACGCGGTCGCCGAGCACGACGGCGCGGCCGTCGATGTCTCGGCGCAGCGCACAACGCTGCGGCTGCGCGGCGAACACGCCCGCGACGTCCTGGCCAAGGGCTGCTCACTGGATCTGCATCCCTCGGCCTTCGCGCCGGGCGCCGCCGCGCAGACCATGCTCGGGCTTGCCGCTGTCGTCCTGATTCCCTTGGCCGACAACGGCACCGACTACCGCATCCTGGTGCGGTCGTCGTTCGCCCGCTATCTCGCCGAGTGGCTCGTCGACGCTGCCGGGGAGTACGCGATCACGTGGTAGCCGGTTTCCGCACACCGGGGTCACCGGTGACCCCGGTGTGCGGCACGGCCGATGTCCCACGTGGATCGAACTCCGGGTCTTGACCGCCCCCGCCGTCTGCCGTACCGTTTAAAACGAACTTGATATATCAGATGGCGATCAATAGTTGGCCTTGGGGTCACGACACTTGAACTCAGCAGACGGGAGACCTGAGATGCATCTCGATTGGTATGACCGACGCATCGTGAGCTTCGTGTTGGACTCCGACCTGCTCTCACAGCCGAACGAAAGCACGCGCGTGCAGTTCGGGATGGACGCCCGCAGGATCATGAAGCGATTCGACGCGGTGCTCGATGTGTCCATGTCGCAACAGCTGCCCCTCGACGCTGCGGATATGGACCTGGTGAACCGGGCGCGGCAGTACCGGGCGATCGCTCGCCCGACCTGCACCGTCTGACGCCTGCTGTCAGGACGACGCGTCCGCCTCATCCCAGAATCGGCGAGCACGCTGCGCGATCTCGTCCGGATACTCGCCGTTGATGGCGTGTGACGCCTGCGCCCACACCTCGACCTGCCCGTGCGGCAGCAGGTGGCGCGCCCGGGCCGCCGCCCGATCAGGATTGTGCATGACACTGCGGCCTGCGATCAACGCCAACACGGGAGCCGCCAGCGAGCGCAACTGGGCATCAGTGAACAGTGTGGGCATGGGCGTGCGCAGCGCGAAATCTCTTGATCCGGCGGAGATCAGCTCAGTTTCGGCGGCCGCTTCGATGTCGGCGCCCCCGGATATCCAACTGAGCACCCGGCGGCGCAGCGTCTCGGGCATCCCGGGTGCATACATGAGCACCGCGGCCAGCATCGTCTTGACAGGTATCCGGGCGAAGGTGAACACCGGATCAAGCAACGTCAACGAGGCGATCCGATCCGGTTGGTGCACTGCGCAATTCGTCGCGGTCCAGCCGCCGATCGACACCCCGAGCAGGTGCGCGCGGGATAGGCCGAGGCCCGCCAGCGCGTCGTCGAGCCAGCGCGCCTGGTCGCCCGGAGTCCGGAGCTCCTTGCGCTGCACCGATAATCCGGCCTCGCCGAGCAGGTCGATGCCGTAGATCGTGCGATGCGCCCGCAGCGACGTCAGGTTGGTCCGGTACATCGGCGTCGCGGCGTTGCGCCCCGGCAACAGGACAACCGGCGTGCCGTCGTCCGGACCGGCGAACCGGTATGCCCGCACCGTACCGAATGTGGTTGAGACATCCGATATCTCGCAGTCGGGCAGCTTGGCCATTCCGGCGCGGTAGGCACGCAGATAGTCATCGAACGCCGCGTCATCGATGAACCCGCCGAGGCCGCCACGGGCCCAGCGTGCCGTGAAGTTGACCTCCGGTACTGCCAGATCCATACCTTCAGCGTAGGTCGACGTTGGTCCCGTCGGCGGTCCAGCCTTCGGCGGGGCGCAGTGTACAGGTCTCGGGAATCGAACCGCGCCGGTAGAAATCGGTGAACAGTGCTGCCGCCTCGTCGGCATCGAAAACCTCTGTCGCACCGACCATCTGAGTACTGGTGGGCAGCTCGATCGGCTGGTCCAGCGCGGAGCCATCAGAGCCTGCGCGACCGATGACGTAGCGCACCGACTCGACCCCCCATTGCTGCCCGCCCGGTTTGCGGATCTCGACGGTGATGCGATCCGGTCCGGACCCCGCGGCCTGCAGGTAGGTGTCATCGTCGCCGATCGGCGTGAGAATCAGCGCGAAGTCGTCGCGGCCGTTGAACTTGCGCAGGCGACGATCGAATGAGCCGCCGCGCTCACGCCCTGCCGCGAGCGTGACGGTCACCGGTCCACTCGTACCGGACACCAACGTCAATCGGTGGGTGGGCTTGACCATTTCCCAGTACTCGGCCTGCACCTCGGCCGGTTTGCAGAACACCGACAGCAGTTCGAACACAGTGCCGCGCGGTCCCGACATGGGGCCGTGTTCACCTCGGGCGAGCTCGGCGTCGGCCAGCGCGCCCGCCGCGTCCCGGTCCCCCACCGCGATCAGGGTGACGATCTCGCGCAGCCGGTTGCGCGGCCAGCCCGCCTGCTCGGCGGGCATCGCCTGCAGGGCCTTCAGATATGCGTCCACGTCGGGATGTGCGGCGACGAATTCGGTGGTGAGGCGGTCGAATTCGTCGAACATGGTCGTCACCGCGGCATCGGGTTGAGCCGGGTCGGGCACGTCGACAAACCCCGATCCGACTTCCAGCCCGTCAACGGTGAACCAGCCGCTGACCCGCAGGTTCAACCGCTTGCGAGGCCCACCGAGATCCTCGTCGGGCATGAACGCTTCCCACAGGATCTCATCGAGCACCCGCGGTTTGATGGCCACCGTCCATCGCCAGCGCGGTACCGCCTCACCTTTGGTCGCCCACCGGCCTGCGGAGAAAACGCTCAGGTACACCGAGTCGGCCCGATAACCACACCCCGCGACGAATCGCAGACCACGCGCCTTGCACTCGTCCTTGATCCGCTGGTCCCAGAGCTTGTGGAGTTCCTTGGCGGTGGGCACGCGGCGCTATTCGACGGTGACGGACTTGGCCAGGTTGCGTGGTTTGTCGACGTCGTACCCGCGGGCCCGGGCCACCCCGGCAGCGAACACCTGCAACGGGATGGTCGACAGCAACGGCTGGAAAAGCGTTGACACCGAAGGTATCTCGATCAGGTGATCGGCATACGGCCGGACCGTGTCGTCGCCCTCCTCGGCGATGACGATGGTGATGGCACCGCGGGCCTGGATCTCCCGGATGTTGCTGAGCAGCTTGGCGTGCAACATCTGCGCGTTCTTGGGTGACGGCATCACCACGATCACCGGGAGATCTTCCTCGATCAGCGCGATGGGGCCGTGCTTGAGCTCACCGGCCGCGAAGCCCTCGGCGTGCATGTAGGCGAGCTCCTTGAGCTTGAGCGCGCCCTCCAACGCAACCGGGTAACCCACATGGCGACCCAGGAACAGCACCGCCGATGACAACGCGAACCGCTGCGCCAACTGGCTCACGGGCTCGATGCCGGCCAGCACCCGCTTCACCAGAGCCGGCATGGACTCCAGCACGTGGTACTCGCGCCGCACCTCGTCGGGGTACTTGGTACCCCGCGCCTGCGCGAGCGCCAGCCCGACCAGGTAGTTCGCAGCGATCTGCGCCAGGAAGGTCTTGGTGGCCGCCACGCCGATCTCCGGCCCGGCACGCGTGTAGAGCACAGCGTCGGCCTCGCGCGGAATCTGGCTGCCGTTCGTGTTGCAGATGGCCAGCACCTTGGCCTTCTGCGTCTTGGCGTGCCGCACCGCCTCCAGCGTGTCGGCGGTCTCGCCGGACTGCGAGATCGCGATGACGAGCGTGCTGCGGTCCAGTACGGGATCGCGGTAGCGGAACTCGCTGGCGAGCTCGACCTCGACGGGCAGCCGGGTCCAGTGCTCGATCGCGTACTTGGCCAGCAGGCCCGAGTGGTAAGCGGTGCCGCAGGCGACGATGAACACCTTGTCGATCTCGCGAAGTTCCTGATCGCTCAGGCGCTGTTCGTCGAGCACGATGCGGTCGTCGACGAAGTGACCCAGCAGGGTGTCCGCCACGGCCGCCGGTTGCTCGGCGATCTCCTTGAGCATGAAGTAGTCGAAGCCACCCTTCTCGGCGGCGTCGAGATCCCAGTCGATGTGGAACTCGCGATAGTCCACATCGTCGTTGCCGTAGAAGTCGGTGATGCGGTAGCTGTCGGCGGTGATCACGACGGCCTGATCCTGGCCCAGCTCGACAGCGTCCCGGGTGTGTTCGATGAACGCCGCGACGTCGGAGCCGACGAACATCTCCCCCTTGCCGACACCGACCACCAGCGGCGTGGACCGGCGCGCCGCCACGATGGTGCCCGGATCGTCGGCGTTGGCGAACACCAGCGTGAAGTGGCCTTCCAGGCGCTGCAGCACCGCCAGAACCGAGGCCGGGAAGTCACCGGCGGTGTCGCCGTGGGCGTACTGCCGGGCCACCAGATGCACGGCCACCTCGGTGTCGGTGTCGCTGGCGAACTCGACTCCGGCGGCTTCCAACTCGGCACGCAGCCCGGCGAAGTTCTCGATGATGCCGTTGTGGACCACGGCGATCTTGCCCGCGGCGTCGCGGTGCGGGTGTGCGTTGCGGTCGGTGGGCCTGCCGTGGGTCGCCCAGCGGGTGTGGCCGAGGCCGGTGCTGCCCGTGAGCAGGTCATCGTCGGTCTCGGCGAGCGCGGCCTCCAGGTTGACCAACCGGCCGGCGCGCCGACGTACCGTCAGCCCGCCCTCGCCGTCGACCAGCGCGATCCCCGCTGAGTCGTAGCCCCGGTACTCCATGCGGCGCAGCGCGTCGACGACGATGTCGCGGGCCGGGCGCACCCCGACGTAGCCGACGATTCCACACATAGGGACCCAGGGTAGTGCAGGCGGCGCCCCGCACCTGCTTCCGCTAGCTGTGAGCTGATTCATCAGGATGGGCAGTTGGTGCACCGACACCATTCGTCCCCTGCTCGGACATGGGCGTGGGCTACGGTCATCGGGTGGCCAGCACCAAGAAGCTCTTCCGTGCGTTGACCCGCCGCGGACCGCACCGCGTACTGCGCGGTGACTTGGCATTCGCAGGCGTACCCGGCGTCGTGTACACACCCGAGGCCGGTCTGAATTTGCCCGGCGTGGCGTTCGGCCACGACTGGCTGGCGAAAGCCGAGAACTACACCCGCACCCTGGAGCATCTGGCGTCCTGGGGCATCGTCGCCGCGGCACCCAGTACCGAAGCTGGAGTGGCGCCCTCGGTGCTCAACTTCGCCTTCGACCTCGGCGCCACGCTGGACATCGTCAGCGGCGTGCGGCTCGGGCCCGGCAAGATCAGCGTGCACCCGGCCAAGCGAGGCCTGGTGGGGCACGGTTTCGGTGGTTCGGCCGCGGTGTTCGCGGCGGCCGGGCTGGCCTCCGGACCGCACGCCCCGAAGGCGGTGGCCGCGTTGTTCCCCACGGTCACCAAACCACCGGCCGAGCAGCCGGCGGCGACGCTCAAGGTGCCCGGCCTGATCCTCGCCTCCACCGGCGACCCCCTCAACCTGCGCTCCAACGCTGCCGAGCTGGCGGCGGCGTGGCAGGGTTCGACGCTGCGCACCGTCGACAAGGCCGAGTCCGCCGGTCTGGTGGAAGGCCGCAAGCTCACCCGGTTCATCGGTCTGCCCGGCCCGGACCGCGGCACGCAGAAGGTGGTCCGGGCGCTGCTCACCGGATACCTGCTGGCCACGCTGGCCGGCGACAAGACCTACCGGGACTTCGCCGACGCGGAGGTGGCGCTGCCGCGCACCGGATTCGCCGACCCCGACGCCCCGCCGGTCCAGTTGGAGGACAAGGTCGCTGCCCTGCTGAAGGGCTGACTCCCCGGCGGGCATGAGAGCCCGCGAGATTGACGTAAACGCAGCTCCGAGCACGCCGGAACGACCTTTTCGTCGTTTTCGCGGAAGGCGCGCGTTCGACAAAGCCCGGGCCACACCACCGTCCCAACCAACCGGTTGATGGTGTATAACTCCACCATGCGGACGGGCATCTTTCTGAGCTATGCGGGCGGCTTCAAAGAGGCTGCCGATCAGGTGGTCGAGTTGGAGAAGGTGGGCATCGACCTCGCCCTGGTGCCGGAGGCCTACTCGTACGACGCCATCAGCCAGCTGGGCTACCTGGCCGCCAAGACCTCGACCATCGAACTCGGCACCGGTGTCGTGCCGATCTACACCCGCACCCCATCACTGCTCGCGATGACGGCCGCAGGCGTGGACTACGTCTCCGATGGCCGTTTCCGGCTCGGCATCGGCACCTCCGGACCCCAGGTCATGGAGGGCTTCCACGGCGTTCCGTTCGACGCGCCGCTGGGCCGCACCCGCGAGGTGGTCGAGATCTGCCGTCAGGTGTGGCGGCGTGAGGACGTCAACTACGCCGGCAAGCACTACCAGCTGCCGCTGCCCGCAGAGCGTGGCACCGGCCTCGGCAAATCCCTGCACCTCATCAATCATCCAGTGCGCGAACGCATTCCGATCACCATCGCGGCTCTGGGGCCGAAGAACGTGGAGCTCACCGCTGAGATCGCCGAGGGTTGGCAGCCGGTCTTCTACTACCCCGAGAAGGCTGACGACGTCTGGGGTGACGCCCTGCGCGTCGGCGCTGCCAAACGCGACCCGGGACTGGGGCCACTGGACGTGATGGTCAGCGCCAGCCTGGCCATCGGCGATGACGTCGACGACCGGCTGGCATGGGCGAAACCCCAACTGGCCCTGTACATCGGCGGGATGGGCGCCCGCGGCAAGAACTTCTACCACAACCTCGCCACCCGGTACGGATTCGGCGACGTTGCCGACCGCATCCAGGATCTGTACCTGGCGGGCAAGAAGGCCGAGGCCGTCGCGGCCGTCCCCGACGAGCTGGTGCGCAACGTATCCCTGGTGGGGCCAACGGGATTCGTGAAGGAACGGCTCGCCGCCTACGCCGAGGCGGGTGTGACCACGATGCTGGTGCATCCGCTGGCCACCTCCGACACCGAGACGGTGCGGTTCTGCGAAGAACTGGTGTCGCTGACGCGATAGCCCGCGCAGGTTGCGAGAGTTCGAGTCGAGCGTCGCGGGCCGGCGAATTCCTTCAGAGGTCCAAAACAAGCGGTGCGGATGTAGGTTTGGCCCGCGAGACACAGACCAGCATTTGTCCCAGTTCCCGTTGTTCGTCGGTGAGCAGGTTGTCGCGATGGTCGACGTCACCGGCAAGCACCTGCTGCACGCAGGACCCGCAATACCCTTGTCGGCACGAGTAACTGACGTGTGGAAGGTATGACTGCAGCGCGGCCAAGGTGCTCTGCTGGGCACCAACCTGTATCACCGTGGCGCTTCGGGCCAGCATCACTTCGAACGGCTTTCCGTCGACAACAGGTAGCGGTGAGAAACGCTCGAAGTGCAACTCGGTACCGGGCGCGACGGTGCGACGGACGGCGTCGACCATCGGGGGTGGGCCACACACATAGACTGCGGTCGTTTCATCAGCCCCGGCGAGTAGCTCAGTGGTACCTGGTCGTCCGTGCTGATCGGTGGTGTGCACCCGCACCTTGTCGCCGAAGGCGGATAGTTCGTCCAGAAACGGTAGATTGTCGCGGTGCCGGCCGACGTAGCACAGCGACCACGGCACTCCCGTGCACTGAGCGAGCCGCGCCATGGGCAGGATGGGCGTGATACCGATGCCGCCTGCGACGAAGTGCAGCCTCTGTGCGCGCGACGCTGAACCGGGCAGGGGCATGAGGAATGCGTTGCGCGGCGTACTGATCTCGATGACCTGGTTCACGCGCAGCCCATGCGCTTCCTTGGAAGAGCCACTGCCATCCCACGTTCGTCGGACGGCGAATCGGTACTCCTGGGTTCGACGCGGGTCGCCGCAGAGCGAGTACTGGCGTGTGCGCCCGGACGGGAGATGGGTATCGATGTGGGCGCCCGGGTGCCACGGAGGCAGGGCCGTGCCGTCGTGCGCCGCCACGGTGAGTTCGACGACGGTGCCATCCCGCGCCACGTTGCGACGACGCACCACGAGCATTTCCCGGCGATTGCGGGCATGGGCGAGTTCCGGAAGCTCGCCGTCGCCGCCCAGACGCATGACACCGGACACGAACTTGGCGACGGCGTAGCCGGCGAACCGGATGAGGAGGTCGGGTCGGGTGGTTCGGTAAAGGCCCGGTGGCGGGTCGCCGACGTGCGAACCGATCACCCGACGGGCTGACTCAGCCATGGACCGCTCGCGCCGCGGGAGATGTGGCCAGGTAGGCGACCGCTTGTGCTGTAACACCTTCGTCGACCGGATCGTAGTCAGGTCGCAGCAGCCGCAGCCCGCAACGGATCATGAAGCCTCCGGTGGGAATGGTCCCGCGCCTGCCCGCGGCGCGTAGTTTCCACAGGAGCCGGACGTAGCCGAGATTGGGCAGCGCTGGATCTTCGTGGATGAGGAACTTGGTGCCGCGCAACAACATCGTGAAGAACACGACACTGACCAAGACCCCTGCGACTGCTTGGGCCAGGAAGTCCATGCCGAAATACTTGGCGACGTGGTAGGACACGTGGCGGTGCTCGACCTCCTCGGCCCCGTGCCACCGGTACAGGTCACACAAAGTCGGGTCGACACCCATGTCATCCCAAGCGTTGTTGAGCGCCCAGTGGCCGAGCACACCGGTGAAATGCTCTGCGGCACACAGCGCATGGGTGCCTGAGGCCAGCGCCTTGCGCCGGTGGCGACCGGAGACTCCGGCCATCCGCCGGTCGTATTGTGCCGCAACCCATTCCAGCTGACGATAGAACGGGTCGGGCTCGATGCCGTGGCGCCGGACGTAATTGACCAGGACGTCGTCATGGGTCTTGGCGTGCACCGATTCCTGGCCGATGAAGCCGATGATCTCCTCGCGCAGACGCTCATCACGCACATACTCCATTGCGTCTGCCAGCAACCTGGAAAACCACCGCTCCGCCACCGGCAGAAACAGGTTGAGGGCCGTGACGATGTGCGAACCATACGGATCCCCCGGAATCCAGTGCAGCGGCGCACTGTGCCAGTCGAAGCGAACTTCCCGTGGCCGCAGGGCAACCTCCTCGGGGGCGAAGTGGTCTGCCGCCGACGCCGTCGCAGGTTCACCGTGCACAATGCCGCCCATCTTTTCGCGACGGCTCCGACCGCCGCCCTTCACTACAGATTCGGAACGCAGGCGCCCGCAGATGGGTTCAATGGCGTCCGAAATGGGAAGCCATCCGCGGCCGGGTTGGCTGCGAATTCCGTGAGCGGACCCGATGAACCGGCGCGTTCACCCGCACGTGTCAGAAAGGTGGATCCACTCATGCCCAGCTTGACCCCGCACTTCAAGGATGTACAGGCTCACTACGACCTCTCCGACGATTTCTTCGCCCTGTTCCTCGATCCGACACGGACCTACAGCTGCGCGTACTTCGAACGCGACGACATGACGTTGGAGGAGGCGCAGCTGGCCAAGATCGACCTGGCGCTGGGCAAGCTGCGCCTTGAGCCGGGGATGACGTTGCTCGACATCGGCTGCGGTTGGGGCGCTACGCTACGGCGCGCGATCGAACGCTACGACGTCGACGTCGTCGGGTTGACCCTGTCCAAGAACCAGGCCGCGCATGTGCAGGCGATGTTCGACCGCTTGGACAGCCCCAGGCGCCGGCGAGTGCTGTTGGCCGGGTGGGAGGAGTTCGACGAACCGGTCGACCGCATCGTGTCGATCGGTGCGTTCGAGCATTTCGGCCATCAGCGGTATCCGGCGTTCTTCGACATGGCGTATCGGGCCCTGCCGTCCGACGGCGCGATGTTGCTGCACACGATTTGCGGAATCCACCCCAACGACGCCCAACGGCTCGGCGTGCCCATCACGTTCGAGCTGGCACGCTTCATCAAGTTCATTCTGACCGAGATCTTTCCCGGCGGTCAGCTGCCGTCTGCGCCCATGGTCGAAGAGCACGCGAACGACGTGGGCTTCACGCTGACCCGCCGGCAATCGCTGCAGTCCCACTATGCGAGGACCCTGGACATCTGGGCCAGCGCGCTACAGGCAAATCGCGTGCAGGCCACTGAGATCCAATCGCAGGAGGTCTACGAGCGGTACATGAAATACCTGACAGGATGCGCGAGGTTGTTCCGGCAGGGCCAGGTTGATGTCAATCAGTTCACGCTGGAGAAGTCCGGACGTTCATGAACGCCGGGTGGGGTCGGTACAGCGGTTGGTGAGAACCCGCGACGCGACGCCGGCAATTGCAGCACGGCTTTGGCTCAGAACGAAGCAACGGCAAGTGGATTCGACATGACTAGCAACGATCCGGTGGCGGCATTTCGGCTCAAACTCACGCCGCGACAACGCGAATTGCTCCGGACCCAGCTACGAGCCAACTCCGAGAACGCCTACGACGATATCGAGGAGAACGGTGATCGGCCCGTCGGCGAGTTAGCAGGCCGGTGGCGGGTTTTCGATCGTCTTCCTGAAGAGACATGGGCGCTTCCCGCCTGGTGGCGGCGCCAGTTCGCACGCGGATTCGACGACCTGGCTCTTGACCTTGAAGTCGGCCATCTCCCCTACCCCCGGAGCGTGGCCGAAGAAGTCGCGCTCATGCTCAGCATCGCTGACGCCCAGGCCGCACTGATGAACGGCCAGTACAACGACAGGGTCGTGGCTCTGCCTGCGACCCCGGGAGATGACGACTGGCAATCAGCGACAAATTCCCTCGTCAGTGGTCGGCACATCGACTGGCAACACTGCCTCGACGACACCCTGGAATGGCTCGGTGATCCACCCATGTCAACGAGCTGGTTCAATCCCTTCAATGGTTTCGAGCCGCGACCCGTCAACCGGGGATTCCGCCGTTGAGGATTGACCACAACCGTCCCTGATTCGGGCGATGTCGACTCCGAGCCCGAACTGCCCCCCGGGACATCGCTTCAGGTTCATTACGTCGCCTAGCAGGGTATACAGCGCTCCACACTCCGCTGGAGGATGAAGGGAGGCGGGTCGTGGAACTGACCGATCGCCTCGATGCCGCGCAGCGGCGCTATCCGGTGTTCGGCTATCCGCTGGCGGTGCTCTACAAGTTCATCGACGATCAAGGCGGATACTTGTCGGCGCTGATCGCGTATTACGCGTTCGTCTCCGTCTTCCCGCTGCTGCTGTTACTCTCGACCGTCTTGGGTTGGGTGCTGGTAGGTCATCCGGCGCTGCGCGATCAGGTGCTGCATTCGGCGTTGCACGAGTTTCCCGTGATCGGGTCACAATTGGGCGAACCCAAGCAGATCAGCGGAGGCATCGCCGGAGTAGTCGTAGGAACGTTGGGCGCGCTGTACGGTGGCCTCGGCGTCGGCGTGGCGCTTCAGAACGCGATGAACACCGTGTGGGCGGTTCCACGCCACCGTCGCCCAGATCCCCTCAACGCGCGTGGCCGGAGTTTGTTGCTGTTGGTCACCGTGGGTGCAGCGCTGCTCGCAACGACGGTACTGTCCGCGATCAGTGGTGGTGCGGGCATCTTCGGCGTCGGCGTCAAGATTGCCGTCGTCGTGGGGTTGTGCGTTGTGAATACCGCTGCGTTCGTCGCGGCGTTCCGGATCAGCACGGATCGTTATTTGACCGTGCGGCAGGTCGCCCCGGGAGCCGTCATTGCGGCACTGGGCTGGCAACTGTTGCAGTCCTTCGGCGCTGTCTACGTTGGGCACGTGGTCAAGAGCGCCAGCGCGACCAATGGGGTGTTCGCATTGGTTTTGGGCATGCTCACGTTTCTGTACATCACCGCCGTTCTGGTGGTGCTGTCCGCGGAGATCAACGTCGTGCGGGTCGACCACCTTCATCCGCGAGCGTTGCTCACCCAGTTCACCGACAACATCGATCTCACCGCGGCTGATCGCGACGTGTACACCGGACAGGCGACGGCCCAACGCAGTAAGGGTTTCGAGAACGTCGAAGTCACGTTCGACTCACCACCGCGCGCCGACGAATCGCCGCGTGGCCAGAATGCCCCAGCGCCTCCAGCAACCACACCGACCGAGACGTCCCCATAACGGCGTTACTGACTTTCGTCGACCAGTTCAGCCGCTGAAACGTATCACCGCAGCTCACCATGGCCCACCAAGGCTCTATAGTGATACGATTCACCACACGCTGAGCACGGCAAACGCGAAGGGAAACAAACATGGGACAACTCGACGGGCAGGTTGCCTTCATCACCGGTGTCGCACGCGGCCAGGGCCGCTCGCACGCCCTGACTCTCGCGCGCGAGGGCGCCGACATCATCGGACTCGACCTGTGCGCCAAGCCCTCCACCACCGCCTACGACGGCGCCACCTACGAGGACCTGCAGGAAACCATCCGGCTCGTCAAGGAGACCGGACGCCAGATCGTCGCCGAGGTCGCCGACACCAGGGACTACGAGCAGGTCGAGTCCGTCTTCACGCGGGGTATCGAGCAGTTCGGCCGCGTCGACATCGTGCTGCCGAATGCCGGAATCTGTTCGGGCGCCAAGACGTGGGAGATCACGCCCGACGCCTGGCGGGAAATGGTCGAGATCAACCTCAACGGCGTATTCCACACTGTCAAGGCCGCGATACCGACGATGATCGCCGCGGGTCGCGGTGGCAGCATCGTCTTCACCGGTTCCACCGAGGCCATCAAGGGAGCCGAGAACATCTCGTCGTACGCGGCCTCCAAGCACGGGGTCACCGGGTTGATGACCTCGCTGGCACGGGAATTGGGCCAGTACAACATTCGGGTCAACTCGGTGAATCCGACCTGCGTGGACACCCACATGATCAACAACGACTTCGTGTACGGCCTGTTCCGCCCGGACCTGGACAAGCCGACCCGCGAGGACGTCATCGACACCTTCGCCGGCACCCACATTCTTCCGGTGCCGTGGATCCAGCCGCAGGACGTCAGCAACGCGATCCTCTACCTGGTGACCGAGCCCGGCCGCTACATCACGGCGACCCCTCTGGTCATCGACGCCGGCTTCATCGTGAAGTCCTGAAACCGCAGCCGACCCAGCCCCTCGCATGACGTGTTGCGTCGTGCGAGGGGTTGCGAACTGTTGCGGGTCGAGTGGTCGGTAGTTGTCGGTGGTGTGCTGTAGGAACAGATGTATGAATCTGGCGGTGTGGGCAGAGCGCAAGGGTGTTGCGCCGGTTACCGCGTATCGCTGGTTGGGCGCGGGGGCGTTGTCGGTACCCGCCCGGAAAGTGGCCGGCTGATGATTGTCGACGAGCCTTCTCGCGTTGCGGGACCGCGGTAAAGGGCGGCGGTGTCCGGGCGGGTCTCCTCGGCGGATCTGGATCGGCAGGTAGTGCGGGTGACTGGGCGGGCCAGGGCTGAACTGATTGCTGCGCTGCTGGGTGACCCGATGGTGAGTCGGATCGTGGTGCACCGAGACCGCTTCTGCCGGTTGGGCTCTGAGCACGTTCAAGCCGCTCGTGCCGCCCAGGGTCGTGAGCTGGTGGTGGTCGGTTCGGCCGGGGTCGATGACGACCTGGTGGGTGATATGACCGAGATCCTGACATCGATGTGCGCGCGTCTGTATGGCAAACGAGCCGCGCAGAACCGGTCCAAGCGTGCACTGGTGGCTGCGGCGTCCGATGACGTGCAGGCGGCCTGAGATGCCGCGTTTCGAGATCCCCGACGGCTGGTGTGTGCAAGCGTCCCGGTTCACGTTGGATCCGACAGCCGAGCAGGCCCACGCGTTGGCTAGGCATTTCGGTGCCCGGCGTAAGGCATACAACTGGACTGTCGCGGCCTTGAAGGCCGACATCGAAGCCTGGCATGCGACCGGCGACGCGACGGCGAAGCCATCGCTGCGCGTGCTGCGCAAACGGTGGAACACCGTCAAGGACACCGTGTGCGTCAACGCGCACAGCGGTGAAGTGTGGTGGCCCGAGTGCTCGAAGGAAGCCTACGCCGACGGCATCGCCGGTGCGGTCGAGGCCTACTGGAATTGGCAAACCTCCCGTGCGGGCACCCGTGCAGGGAAACGGATCGGGTTCCCCCGCTTCAAACGCAAGGGCCGCGACGCTGACCGGGTGTGTTTCACGACCGGGGCGATGCGGGTCGAGCCAGATCGACGGCATCTCACGCTGCCGGTGATCGGCTGTGTGCGTACGCACGAGAACACCCGCCGGATTGAGCGGCTCATCAGCAAGGGACGGGCGCGGGTTTTGGCGATCTCGGTGCGCCGCAACGGCACCCGGTTCGATGCGAGCGTGCGGGTCCTGGTGCAGCGGCCCGTGCAGCCTGGCGTGGCACGGCCCGATTCGCGGGTCGGTGTCGATGTCGGGGTCCGGCGCCTGGCCACGGTCGCCAGCACGGACGGCACCGTCGTTGAACGGGTCGACAACCCGCGCCCGCTGCACGCAGCGCTCACGCAGTTGCGGCACGTGTCCCGTGCTCGCTCGCGCTGCAGGAAAGGCTCACGACGCCATCGTGAGCGCACCACCGAGCTGTCCCGGCTGCATCGCCGGGTCAACGATGTCCGTTCGCATCATCTACACGTCCTGACAACACGTTTGGCCAAAACCCACGGCTGCATCGTTGTCGAAGGTTTGGATGCGGCGGGAATGCTGCAGCAGAAGGGGCTGCCAGGGGCTCGGGCCCGGCGACGTGGGCTCTCCGATGCCGCCCTGGGCACACTACGGCGACACCTGTCCTACAAGACCCGCTGGTACGGGTCACAACTGATCGTGGCCGACCGGTGGTTCCCGTCGACGAAAACCTGCCACGTATGTCGGCATGTCCAGAACATCGGATGGGCTGAACACTGGCAATGTGACGCGTGTTCGGCACCCACGCATCACCGCGACGACAACGCCGCTATAAACCTCGCACGCTACGAGGAACCCGTTAGCGTCGTCGGCCCAGTTGGGGCCGCCGTCAAGCGTGGAGCCGACCGTAAGACCGGGCCCCGCCCGGCCGGTGGCAACGAAGCGCGGAAGGGAACCGGCCATCCGGCCGGCGAACAACCCCGAGACGGGATGCGAGTCACATGACCACTAACGATCACTCACTCGCAACGGCTTAGTCTTTTCCCATGGTGACCAGATGGTGACGATGAAGGACGTCGCAAAGGCTGCGGGCGTATCCCAGGCGGCGGTCTCCTACGCCTTCAGCGGATCACCGAAAGTCTCTGCCGGGCAACGGGATCAGATCCTCGCCGTGGCAGCAGAGCTTGGTTACCACGGCCCCAGCATCGCGGGTGCGAGCCTGCGTTCCGGCCGGATGGGCACGGTGGGGGTGATCATCCCCGGGACACTGGCCCTGGCGGTCGAGGATCCTTCGACGGCGCTGCTGCTCAAGGGCATCGTCGAGGCCGGCGAACTCGCCGACGTCGCACTGACCTTGCTGCCCGCCGACGGCACCGCGACCGACCCGGCCCGCTCGCCGCATTCCGGTGCGTTGCGCGGCCTCGTCGACGGGGTGGTCATGCACTGCCTACCCGATGCCCATCCGGTCGTCGCCGCGATCCTGGCCCGCGGGATCCCCGCGGTCGCAATCGATTCGCCGCAAGTCCCCCACCTGCCCTACGTCACGGTGGATCACCACGCCGCGGGTATGGTTCAGGCGAATCATCTACTGGCACAGGGACATCGGCGCATCGGTATCATCACCGACCGGCTGGGCCCTATCCCCCAGCCGGGCTTCCGGCTGCCTTCGGCCATTCCCACGGCCACCGAACGCTATCTGCGGGAACGGTTGACCGGTGTGCTCAGGGCATGCCGGGATGCTTCGATACCCGACACCGATATCGCGATCGTCGAGTCGGCAGGCATCGATCGGCAGAGCGGGCTGATCGCCGCCGAGCAGCTCATCGCCGGGTTCCGGCCGACCGGTGTGCTCACCACGTCGGATGTCCATGCCGCGGCGGCATTGCGGGTGCTGGCGGACAACGGGATCGCGGTACCGCAGCATGCGTCGGTCATCGGGTTCGACGACGCGCCGATCGCCGACCTGCTCGGGTTGACCACCATCCGGCAACCGTTGGTGGACAAGGGCAGAACGGCGGCCACCATCCTGCTGGACCTGATCGCGGGCCGCACCCGCAGACGTTCGGTGAAACCCACCGAACTGGTGGTGCGCACGACAACCGGTCCGGCGCCGCGTTGACCGGCACAGCGAAAACGCCGCCGGCGGACTCGAGGGAATCCACCGGCGGCGCCTGCGCTGGGCACTACTCGGTCGCGGTCACCGCCTGACGGTCGGGCTCGGCCAGCGGCACCTGTCCGGCGAACCGCTCCATGTCGTGCTTGGCGCGGTGCTCCCTGAGCAGGTCGGCGATCTCGATGGCGTCGCCCTCGGGCGCAGTCGAGTGTCGGTAAGGCTTGGCCACGACCATGTAGATCAGACCGACACCGGCAACGATCAGGAAGCCGATCAAGGCGATCCAGCGATCGAAGAAGTGCAGGCTCGGGTCGCCGTTGGGGCGGGCCAGCACGATCATCGACAGCACACCGTAGGTCAGGGCGCCGATACCCACCGGCCAGCCCCACTTGCCGAGCGACCAGTTGCCACCGGGCTTCCAGCCCTTGGCGCGGGCCCGCAGCGAGGCGAACACCACCATCTGGAAGGCGAAGTAGCCGGCCAGCATCTGGAACGCGGCCACCCGGAACAGCGCGTCGGGCAGGAAGTACAGCAGCACGAACAAGCAGATGCACAGCGAGGCGACCAGGACGATCGCGTTCACCGGAACCTTGCGACCGGAGATCTTCTTGAAGATGTGGGCACCGGGGAACATGTCGTCACGGGCGAAGGAGAAGATCAGCCGGCTGCCTGCGGCCTGCTGTCCCATGACGCACGCCAGGAAGGATGTCAGCGCGATGACGAGGAAGATCTTGGTACCTGTCTCGCCGAACGTATCGGTGAGGATCGCCGTGATGGGATTGGCGACCTTGTTGTCGACGATGTCCTGCAGATTGGGTGCGGCCAGGATGTAGCCGACGAACGCGAACAGTGCTGCGGCCCCACCGAGTATCACGGTGAGCATCATCGATCGCGGGATGGTGCGCGACGGATTGGGTGTCTCCTCGGCGACCTCGCCGCAGGCTTCGAAGCCGTAGTAGAGCACCAGACCGATGATCGCGGCGGTGACGAAAGCGCTCAGGTAGTCACCGTCGTGGGCGGTGCCCATGGTGTCGAACAACACCGAGAAGTTGTTCTTGCGCGCGAAGATCAACAGGTACAGGCCGACCACCACGATGCCCGCCACCTCGGCGGCCAAACCGACCTTGGCGATGGTGGCCAGCGTCTTGGACCCGGTGGAGTTCAGGGCCACACAGATGAGCACCACGATGGTGGCGATGATCAGCTTCTGCAGTGGCGTCGACGAGATGTTGGAATCCGAATGGAACAGTGCCAGTACGAAATCCGCGCTGAACATCGCGGTGGTGGTGCAGCCGACGACGATGCCCGCGATGTAGATCCACGACATGATCCACGCGTACGGGCCGTTCCACAGGCGCCGTGCCCACTGGTACAGGCCGCCGGCGATCGGAAATTGAGAGACGATCTCGCCAAAGACCATGGCCACCAACAGCTGTCCGCCCGCGGCGATCACGAGCCATAGGATCGACGGCGGCCCTGCCGTGGTGAGGGCCTGGGTGAACATCGACAGCACACCCACCATCGGCGACAGGTAGAGGAACCCGAGCGCGAAGTTCGACCACATGCCGATCTTCCGGTCGAATTTCTCTTCGTAGCCCAGCACGCGCAGATGGGCGTCGTCGCCGCTGAACGACCCACCCCCGCCGTTTGTCACTGTCATTGCGATCTCCTCGGATTCACGTTCTTGATATCGGATGATCTGGTCAACTCACCGGGCGGGTCGCACCGGCGCGATGACGCTGGATCCCGGGTCATGTGACTGCGACCACACATGAAGTCTGGTCTCCGGCGGCACCCACAGGCAGACGCACTTCGTGCAACCAACGGTGGAGAGATTTCCCATTGCGGGTACCGAATCCCATCGGAAATCCCTTCGAAACACGCACTGAACTTGCTGGTCAAACGGCTGATATGACGATGCCGCGGGACGTTACTGCCGCGCCGCCCACGCGATGCCCTGTTTGGTGAGCCGACGGACGTCGTCGCCGGCCAGGTCCTGCGGCGCATGGCCGACCGAGTGGTAGAAGACGCGCCCCTGCCCCCACTGGCGTACCCAGGCCACTGGACTCCTCAACCCGTCCAGCCACGGGAAGTGCTCACCGCTGAAGGTGGTCTCGGCGAGGACCGTGTTGTTGGGGTCGACGCTCATGTAGTACTGCTCGGACACGACGGGAAAGTCGTTGACCCCGTTGGTCACTTCGTGCTCACGGTCGGTGATCGTCACGTCGTACGGTTGCGGATATCCCTCGCCCGCGGGGTGGGCGAGGAAATCGCCGCCGAGCATCAGGTGATACCGCAGGCTCGACCGGAACGCGGCCGCCGCGCCATGCCAGGCCGCCACCCCGGTGCCCGCCTCAACCGCCGCCAGCAGGTGGTCCTCCTGGGAGTCCGACAGATCCTCGGTGGTCAGTGCGTTGTTCCAGCCCAGGATGATCAGGTCGTAGCCCGTGAGATCGCGGTCGAGGGTGAAGATGTCCTGCGACTCCTCCATGTCGAAGCCCAGTTCACCGACCACGAGTTCGCGGGTCCACTCGGCGATGTTGTATGGGCTGTGGCCGGGCCATCCGCCGTACAGGTACAGAACGTTGGTCACGCTTCGGACTCCTCTTTCGGTTGATCGGTTGACCGCGGGTTCAGCAGGGCATCGGGCGCCAGCAGCTGCGCCACGCGCTCGGCGGACATCAGCCCCTCGGCCACCACGAGATCGGGTATCGCCGCGCCGGTGTGCAAGGCCCGCTTGGCAATTCGTGCCGACTCCGCATAGCCCAGGTAGGGCGCGAGCGCGGTGATCACACCGATCGAGTTGGTCACCGATTCGGCGAGGCGCTGCTCATTGGCCGTGATCCCGACGATGCAGCGCTGTACCAGTGTTCGGCATGCGGCGGTCAGGTGTGCAGCCGAGGTGAACAGGCAGTGCGCGATGATCGGCTCGAACGCGTTGAGCTGCAGTTGCCCGGCCTCGGCCGCCATGCTGATGGTGACGTCGTTGCCCACCACCTCGAAGGCCACCTGGTTGACGACCTCGGGGATCACGGGGTTGACCTTGCCGGGCATGATGCTCGAACCCGCCTGCACCGCAGGCAGATTGATCTCGCCGAGGCCCGACCGGGGCCCTGAGGACAGCAGCCGCAGATCGCTGCAGATCTTGGACAGTTTCACCGCAGTGCGCTTGAGCACCCCGGACACCTGAACGAAGGCCCCGACGTCCTGGGTGGCCTCCACCAGGTCGGTCGCGGTGGACAGGTCGATCCCGGTGAGCGCACCGAGCGTGGCGCACACCCGCTCGGCATACCGAGGATGGGTGTTGAGCCCGGTGCCGATGGCCGTGCCACCGAGGTTGATCTCGGTGACCAGTTGCGCGGCCTCCCGCAGCCGTTGGGCGTCCTCGGCGACCATCACCGCATACGCGCCGAACTCCTGGCCCAGCGTCATCGGCACGGCGTCCTGCAGTTGGGTCCGGCCCATCTTCAACACATCGCGAAACTCGTCGGCCTTGGCACGGAACGCCGCAGACACCTCCTGCAGCGCGTCATGCAACTCCGACAGGTACATCTGCAGCGCGACCTTGATCGCGGTCGGGTACACGTCGTTGGTGCTCTGGCCCCGGTTGACGTGTTCGAGCGGATGCAGCCGGTGGTAGTCGCCGCGGGCCGCGCCCAGGTGTTCCAGCGCCCGGTTGGCGATCACCTCGTTGGCGTTCATGTTGCTCGACGTGCCTGCGCCGCCCTGGATGACGTCGACGACGAAGCTGGAATGCAGCCGCCCCGAACGAATCTCGTCACACGCCGAGACAATGGCCGCGCAGCGCGCCGCGTCGAGCAGACCCAGCTCGCAATTGGTCAGCGCGGCAGCCTGTTTGACCGCGGCCAGTGCATTGACGAACTCGGGATATGTCGACAGCGGGATGCCGGAGATGGGAAAGTTTTCCAGCGCCCGGGCCGTGTGCACCCCGTAATACGCCTCGGCCGGTACCGCCCGGCTGCCCATCGAGTCCTCCTCGATGCGCAGCTGCGGATCGGCCGTGAGGGTCACGTCGGGCATCACCGCCACGTTTCGCTCGGTGGGGCGACCCGCGCCCCGGGCAGACCATCGTAGAAGCCGCCGCCGGCACAACTCGTGAGCTCGAGCTGCATCCCCCACGGCGACCGGAAGTAGAACCAGCGCTGCCCGGCCACGGGAGCGGCGGGGTCGACACCGTTGGGGCCCTCGTGCACGACCACCCCGGGGATCGCCTTGACATAGTCGTATCCGGCGTCGATGTCGTCGACGTAGAACGCCAGATGATGCCCGCCGACATCGCTGTTGGTCGGCGGTGTGCGGACCTGGTTCGGTGCGTCGTACTCGAACAGTTCGATGTTGTGGTGCTGCCCGAGCCGCAGCATGGCCAGGGTGCACCGCGCCCCCGGGTCGACGCCGAGACGCCGGCGCATGCTGTCGGATTCGGCGTCGGCGAACGGGCCGTCGGTGAAGATCAGTTCAGCACCGAAATGGTCGACGAAGAACGCGACGGCCTCGTCGAGGTCGGGCACCGTGTAGGCGACGTGGTCGACCGACCGCATGGTCGGAACCTTGGGCTGATGGGCGTCGGTCATGTCTCAATTCTCCGACGACGCGGCCGCCGGAACCCGATCGAATCGGTGATCGGTCCACGGCAGATCGTCACCGCCGTACTTGGCGGCCCGCACATCGGCCGACCGGGCATGTCCTTCGAAGTTCTCCAGCCGGGCGGCGCGCCCGCACAGCCGGCCCAGCTCAGCGCTCGACTGCGCATCGGTGATCTCTTGGTAGGTCACGGTTTTCAGGAACTTCCCGACCCACAGGCCGCCGGTGTAGCGGGCCGCGCCCAGCGTCGGCAGCACATGGTTGGTGCCGATCGCCTTGTCGCCGAACGATACACAGGTCTTCTCCCCCAGGAACAGGGCGCCGTAATCCTGCATCTCGGCCAGCGCCCGGCGCGGTTCTTCGGTGAGGATCTGCACGTGCTCGCTGGCGAAGTGGTCCCCCAGCGCGAACGCCTCCTCGATGGTGTCCACCAGATGCACTTCGCCGTGATCGGCCCAGGAGACCGCGGCGATCGCGTTGGTGGGCAGGTTGACCAGCTGGCGCTCGACCTCGGCGATGGTCTCCAGACCCACCCGCTCGGAGGTGGTGATCAGCACGACCGGTGAATCCGGACCGTGCTCGGCCTGGCTCAGCAGATCGGCGGCGACCACGAACGGGTCGGCGGTGTCATCGGCGATGATGAGAACCTCCGTCGGCCCCGCGAACAGGTCGATGCCCACCTCACCGAACAGCTGCCGCTTGGCTTCGGCCACATAGGCGTTGCCCGGGCCGGTGAGCAGGTTGACCGGGTCGATGGTCTCGGTACCCAGCGCCAGCGCCCCGATGGCCTGTACCCCACCCAGGACGTAGATCTCGTCGGCTCCGGCCAGGTGCATGGCGGCGACGCTGATGGCCGGTGGAGTGCCCTGGTTGGGCGGTGTGGTGGCCGCGACGCGGGGCACCCCGGCCACTTTGGCGGTCACGACGGTCATGTGGGCCGAGGCCGTCAGAGGGTAACGCCCGCCGGGAACGTAGGCGCCCGACGCCGCCACCGGCACATGCTTGTGGCCGAGGCGCACACCCGGCAGTGTCTCGACCTCGATGTCGAGCATCGAATCACGTTGTGCCTGTGCGAAATCGCGTACCTGGCGCTGCACGAACGAGAGATCGTCGACGACGGTGCCGGGCAGGTCGGCGACGATCTTGGCGACCTGCGCCTCGGTGAGCCGGAAAGACTGCGGCGCCCACTTGTCGAACTGCTCGGAGTACCTGCGGACCGCGGAATCACCGTCTGCGCGAATGTCGTCGAGCACGCGTCCGACGGTGTCGACGACCTGCGGGTTGCTCTTGTGTGGTGTTCCGCTCTGAGCGGCCGGCGCCTTGAGAATGACCGACACGGTGGTTCTCCCTCGAATTGCACTGAGTGGGTAGCTGGCGCCGACGACCAGGGGCTTCGGCGTAGTTACCAGTCTCTGGGCAGCGAACGCCCGGTCACAGACTCACTATGTGCAAGGATCGACGGCTTCGCTGCGCACATTCGCCGCTGGCATCGGTGGCCGCACCGCACGCGCGCCCACGGTGCACACCAGGACCGCCAGCAGGGGAACCGCCATCGCCAGTCGCAGGGTCACCACGTCGGCCAGCCAACCGATCACCGCCGGACCGGCGAGGAACGCCGCGTAGCCACCGCCGACCACCCGGGAGAACTGCGTGGCCGACCCCAGGTTGCCTGCCGCGCTGAACACCTGGGGTATCGCGCCGGACAACCCGAGACCGAAGACGACCCAGCCGATCAGCGTCAGTGGTAGGGCACCGGAGAGCAGCACCACGGCCATCCCGACCGCGGCGCCGGCGCAGCCGTAGCGGATCACCGCCACCGGTCCGACCCGGGCGCTGACCCAGTCGGCGGTGAACCGTCCGACGGTCATCGCCGCGACGAACGCGGCGAACGCGAGGGCTCCGACAGCCTTCGACGTCCCCAGCGCGTCCTGGGCGTGCAGGCTGCTCCAGTCTGTTGCCGACCCCTCGGCGAGGTACAGCAGGAACGCAAGAATGCCCAGCAGGACGAACCGCCGGCGCGCGGGCGCTGCCCGTGGGGTGTCGCCGGGCGGTGTGGGCGTCGTCGTGTCGGGTTGGGCGCGTAGCAGATTCGGCGCCGACACCACGGCGGCGACGCCGCACACCGACCCGAGCACCACCGCGGTCGACGGCGTCGACCACCCTGCGGCCAGCGTGGCAGCACCGATCAACGAACCGAGCACGGTGCCCACCGAGAACACCGCGTGGAACGCCGACATGATCGGCTTACCGGCCGACTGCTCGACGACCACGGCACGCGCGTTCATCGCGACATCGGTGATGCCGGTACACACCCCGAACGCGAGCAGTCCGGCCGCAAGCGCCACCGCTGAGCCCGCGGTGAGCGGAAGCGCCAGTGTCAGGGCCATCGCCAGGGCACCCGCCAGCGCCACCCGTCCCGCGCCGAGACGGTCGACGAGCGGACCGGTGATCTGCATTCCGCCGAGCGCCCCTGCGCCGTTGAGCAGCAGCATGGTGCCCAGGGCAGCCGCGGATATCCCGGTGCGCTGCTGCACGGTGGGGATGTGCACCGCCCAGGTCGAGATGCACACCCCGAACCCGGCGAACAGCAGGAAGACCGTGATCCGCGAAGCCCTGTACCCGGTCACCGCGTCGCGGGCACCCGCCTCGCGGCGCGCTCGCCTTCGTGCACAGCCTCCATCATGGTGCGGCTGGCGACGGCGTCGCCGACCCGCTCGACTGTCACGCCTCGGTTCTTCAGCGCGAAGTAGAGCTCGGTCACGGGGCGGTGCCAGCCCGCCAGGATTACGGTGTCGATGCCTTCCAGTGTGCCCGTGGCGCCCTTCTCGACGATGCGCAGGGTCGGCCCGTCCACGGCCGTCATCGTGGTGAACGGATGTGTGGACATGCCGGACTCGAGGATTCGCGGCACCGCGAGGTTGGCGCTGAACGGCCCCAGCTTCGCCCCGACATAGGGCAGCGGTGTGAGGAACTCGACCTGGTGACCGTCGGCCTGCAACTGCAGCGCGAGCCCGATGCCCTTCCAACCGCCCTCGCCGTCGTCGACGATCGCGACGTGGTGACCGACGGGCTTGTCCTCGTCGAGCACGTCCCACACCGACAGCACATGGGGCTGATCGAGCCCGGGGGTGTGCGTGATGCCCTGGGCCAGGTTGCCCACGATGTCGGCCGCGGGTGCCGAACCGGTGGCCACGATGATGTGGTCGGGATCGAGCGCGAGTATCTCGTCGGCCGTCGGCGACCAGCCCAGTCGCAGATCGACACCGTGCTTGCCGATCATCACGTCGAGATGGTCGATGACACCACCGATCTCGGCGCGGCCCTTGATCTTCGCCGCGATCCGCAGTTGGCCGCCGGTGCGGTTGCGGCGCTCGATGAGGATCACCTCGTGTCCCTGCCTGGCGGCGGTCTCGGCGGCTTTCATACCGGCCGGGCCCGCGCCGATGACGACGACCCGACGCCGCAAGGTGGCCTGCACCAGGGTGCCGATGCCGAGCTCGAGTTCATACCCCGCCGCCGGGTTGTGCACGCACGAGGAGTGCGTCACGTTGAACAGCCGATCGATGCAGCCCTGGTTGCAGCCTATGCAGCGGCGGATCTCGTCGAGGCGCCCGGCTTTCATCTTGTTGACCGTCTCGGGGTCGGCGATCTGCTGGCGGGTCATGGCCACCATGTCGGCGTGGCCCAGCGACAGGATGTCGGCGGCGTCGAGCGGATCGTTGATCCGCCCGACCGCGATCACCGGGACGTCGACGACCTCTTTCACCGCTGCCGCCAGGCTTTCCCAGATTCGTTTGGGGTGCTGCATGTCCGGCACGTTCTGGTGTGCCTCGTTGTAGGTCGCCGCCTTGACGCACAGGTAGTCGATCTTGCCGGTGGCCGCGACCGCGGCGGCGATCTGCTGCGCGTCGCCGACTTCCAGGCCGCCCGGGCTGAAGTCGTGGCCCTGCAGGTTCATTCCCACGAGGTAGTCCGGACCCACCTCGGCGCGCACGGCGTCGATCACCCGCAGCACGATGCGCATGCGGTTCTCCAGCGAGCCGCCGTATTCGTCGGTGCGGTGGTTGGAGAACGGTGACAGGAACGACGCGAGCAGGTAACCCCCGTAGCCCGAATGGATTTCGACACCGTCCATGCCGCCCTGCTTAGCGTGCCGGGCTCCGATGGCGTGGGCTTCGATGATCTCCTCGATGTCCTCGGATTCCATCTCCTTGGGCATCTCGAGGTTGAACGGGCACGGGGTGTTCGACGGACCCCACAGGGCGCGTTCGGTGAATGTCGAATGTCCTTGCCGGCCACCGTGCCCCAACTGCATGACGATGCGGGCGCCGTGCTCGTGCACGGCGGCTGAGATGCGGCGCAGGCCGGGGACGATCTCGGGCAGCCACGCCCGCGGTTCGCCCGGGACGTCCTGCGAGGTCGGGTGGATCTGCGGGAAGGCCATGCCGATCAAGCCCGCTCCGCCGATGGCACGCTCACGGTAGTAGGCCACGTGCTGCTCGGTGGGCAGGTAGTCCTTGGCCATGCCGGTGCCGTGCCCGGTCATCACGACCCGGTTGCGGATCTGCACGTTGCCAAGGGTGATGGGCTCGAACAACGGGGCGAGCACGCGTGCGGTGTCGTCGGTCAACTCGTCGACCATGGTCATGGATCGTCAATTCCTCAGTGGGTCAGTAGATGTGCGAGATCTGTCAGGCAGTAAGCGCGCCGGAGCGGCCGAGCCGCAGGGCCAGCGCGGCCACGGTGATGGCCGGGTTGACCGCGGCCGACGACACGAACACCGAGCTGTCGGCGATCCACAGGTTGTCCACGTCGTGGCTGCGCAGGTCGGCGTCGACCACGCTGGTGGCGGCATCGGCACCCATCCGGGCCGTGCCGCACTGGTGCGAGGTCGCCTCGACGCCGAGGCTGCGGGTCATGACGATCGGAAACCCGGCCCGGCGCACCACTTTCTTCATGCGTGCGATCAGATCCTGGTGAGAGGAGAGGTTGGTCGCGCGTCGCGTGACGGTGATCTGGCCTCGGGTGTTGAGCGCGATCCTGTTCTCCGGCAACGGCAGATCCTCGGACTGGATGAACATGTCCAGGGTGTACTTGGTGACCTCGTCGAGGATCGGCATCGGCACCCAGGGCTTGCCCAGTTTGGCCTGCGGGCCGCGCAGCTTGCCGAGGCCCTGGACGTTGCCCAGCGGAAACCTGTTGTCCGGTCCGGCGAGATACCAGTCGTTGATGCCGATGGTCTTCTGGTAGACGGCCTCGTTCTGTCGTCGCGGATCGATGGCCAGGAAGAACGTGGTCACGTGGGCCATGTAGTTGCGCCCGACCTGGTCCGACGAGTTGGCCAGCCCCTGCGGATGCGCGTCGGAGGCAGAGCGCAGCAGCAGCGCGGCCGTGTTGGCCGCGCCGCAGGCGATCACGAACTTCTTGGCCCGTACCTGAATCTGCTTGCCCGCATGCACTATCCGGGCACTGGTGACCTGTCGCCCGGTGGCGTCGGTGTCCAGCCGGGTGACCTCGGCGTTGGTGAGCAGGCGGACGTTGCGCGACTCTGCGCGCAGCGCGGGCCGCACCGCGGAGACGTCGGCGTCGCCCTTGGCGTCGATCATGCAGGGGAACGAATCGCAGGTGTAACAGCGCACGCAGCCGCCGCCGGGCCGGTAGTCGATGGACAGCGGCGAGGAGAACGGATGCAGCCCTTGCTTTTTCGCCGACTCGACCAGCCGGGCCATGGCGCCCTCGTGCGGCACGCCCGGGAACGGGTAGTCGGTGGACCGCCAGGGGTCGGTCGGGTCCTCCCCTTTGTTGCTGTGCACCCAGAACATCTGCTCGGCCTCGCCGTAGAACGGTTCCAGGTCGGCGTAGCTGATCGGCCAGGACGGCGAGACGCCGTCCGCGTGCTCGACCGCATCGAAATCGCTCTCGCGGAACCGTGGCAGGGTCGCACCGTAGAGCTTGGTGCTACCACCGACGTAGTGGTAGTTGCCGGGCACGAACTCTTTGGCGGCGACGGTGTCGTACCACGCGGCGGAGTTCTTGTAGCGGCCCTTGGTGTGCACCGCGTCGAACGACCAGTTCTCGCGTTCCACCGGCAGGAAGTCGCCCTGCTCGACGATCAGCACCTCGGCGCCGCAGTCGCGCAGTGCGTAGGCCAGGCTGCCGCCACCCATACCGGACCCGATGATCGCGATGTCGGTTTCGACGACGTCGGCGGGGTCCGAGACGACTTGGGTCTGCAGCGCGGCCACCGGCGGTGACATCGGGGGCGTTATGGCCAATGGCAGGGATTTTTTCGGCAACATGTACGGGCTCCTCCGGGCTGAGAGGACGATGGGCTGCCCGCAATGCGGGTTATCCCAAATCTAGGAGCGCCGCCGCAGGGGCACGACCCGCAGAGTGCGCAGCATCCCGCCAGCGACTACACATTGTGTGCAACCTCAGCGATTCTCCTGCCGCTGCAGCAGGTCGTGGCCCCGCACCGCGAAAATGAGGGCCTGCCGCGTGTCGGGGTCGTCCAGGGACCGGCCGAGCAGGCTGGTGATCCGTTCGAGGCGGTAGTACAGCGTGCGGCGCTGGACATAGAGCTGCTGGGCGGCCTGCGATTTGTTGCCATCGCAGGACAGGTAGGTGCGCAACGTCGGCAACAGCGGGCTGGTCGAGTTGGCATCGTGTTTGAGCAGCGGGCCCAGCTCGTCCTCGATGTAGCGCGCCAGCTCCGGGCCACCGGCCAGCGAAGCCAGCAACCGCAGCACACCGAGATCGTCGAAGCGGTGCACCGCCTTGTCGGGTCGTGCCGCGGCCACCGACGCCGCGCTGCGGGCCTGGTCGACCGCGGTGTGCAGTTGCCCCGCGCTGACCGGGCGGCTGATGCCGGCGCGCACGTTGGCCGCTGACAACCGTTGCACCACTTGCTTTTCCGAGCTGGTTCGGGACAGACCCAGGATCGCCAGCGTGTGTTCGCCGACGTCGGCGACGACGGCAGGCACGTGCAGGGATCGGCAGAGTTCCTCCATGGCCTCGTCACTGGTGGCGCCCGCCGGGGTCTCCTTGCACACGTAGACCGCCAGCAGTGCTCGGTCCCGCAGGTCACGTCCTATTCTCATGGCCCTGGTCACGAAGGACTCGCCGGAGATGTCACCCAGCAACAACCGGTTCACCAGCGCGTTCTGCCGCTGCGCCGATTTCGCGCCGCTCTCGCGCGCGCCGAGCAGGGCGATCGCGATACCGTCGGTGGCCCGGTCCAGCGCGTAGCCGGCGGTGCCGGCCAGCGGGCTTCCGCCGTGCAGCACATGCAGCCAGCCCCAGCGCTCGCCCCGCAGCACCACTGCGCGCCGTGTGCAGTTGTGGGCGGAGTTGGCGTTGCTGACATCGCCGGCGACGGTGTCGTGGTCGATGCGGGAATGATGTTCCCATTCGGCGAGCACCGTGTCGGCTTCGGTCGACGGACCGGAATACGCGACGACCTGGCGGGTCGCGTCCTCCAGCACCACCGGATGACCGACCTCGGCGGCCAGCGCGTCGGTGAACAACACCGGGTCACGGCCGGCCAGCAGCAGCTGCATGAACGTGGCGTTGAGCCGTTCGTAGGCGCTCAGGTCGAGGACCCGCTGGTCGACGATCGATTCGTGCACCTGCGCCGAAACCTCGACGAACGGCAGTTCGCCCGCCAGCCCGACCAACGGGAAGCCCCGTTCGCGCGCCGCGTCGATCAACGGTTGCGGCATGGTGTCGAAGGCTCGCCCACTGATTTCGATGACCAGCACCGCGGCTTGTGCGTCGGCGATCTCGGTGAGGTAGCGTCGTTGCCGCTCGGGGGTCGACCCGATGCCCAGCCCGGCGGTCAGCAACATCTCGCCGCCGGTGAGAAACCGTGCGATATCGGGCACTTCGGTCGGATGGACCCAGCGCACCGTGCGGTCGAGGTTCTCCTCGCCGGCGTACACCTGAAGCGGCACGCGGCTGAACACTTCGAGCTGCAGCGCCGCTCGCACCGTCATCGCCATGGCTGTTCTCCGTTTCGCAGGGCAATTCGTCCAATGACAACACGCCGAATGCCGACAACTTGTGCAGTCACTTGCTCATCCGCTGCGCAAACTGAGTCTAACGACCGGTGTCGACCAGTGGGCAGACTGGCGTCAGGCTGTATCTATCCCGATAGTCACCCGACACGAAGGACACTCATCATGCCCAGGCTCAACGGCGGACAGGTCATCGCCCGCATTCTCAAGGAGTACGGCGTCCCCTACGTCGCAGGCATACCCGGCCACGGCATCTGGGGCCTGATGGATGCGTTCAACGAGGACGAGTCCAAGATCCCGTTCATCCAGACCTACCACGAGCAGAGTGCGGTCCATCTGGCCGACGGGTTCTACCGGGTGTCCGGCAAGCCGATGGCCGCGGTGACCTCAATCGGTGCGGGTGCGTCCAACACGGTGCTCGGGCTGGCCACCGCCTACAGCGATTCCACCAGCGTGCTGGTGATCACCGGTGGCCCGCCGCGCCACATGCGTGGCCGCGGTGTGCTGCAGGAGCTGGAACGCCAGAAGGACAACGGCTTTCCGCAAGTGGCAGAGGCGGTTTCGAAGCGCAGCTGGGTGGCCAACAGCATCGAGGACCTGCCGTTCATCATGCACCGCGCGTTTTCCGCGATGCTGACCGGCAGGCGCGGGCCGGCCCATATCGAGGTGCCGTGGGACCTGCACGCCGAGACGGCCGAGGTGAACTTCCATGATCTGGCCCGCCGGCTTCCCGTCGGGCTGCAGTACCCCGATCCGGAGGCGATCGAACGCGCCGTGGCGCTGCTGGCCACCGCAAAGCGGCCGGTGATCGTGGTCGGAGGCGGGGCGATCAGCGCCTACGCCACCGACGAGGTGCGCGCCCTGGCCGAAGGCCTGGACATCCCCGTGGTGACGACCTGGAACGGCAAGAGCGCGTTCCCCGAGGATCACGACCTGTTCGTCGGCAGTGTCGGCCAGACCGGCACCATCCACGGCAACTACCTGGCCGCCAACGCCGACGTGGTGGTATCCATCGGTTGCCGGTTCACCGACTGGTCCGCGTCGAGTTACGCCAAGGGACAATCGTTCTCGTTCCCGCCGGCCAAACTCATCCACATCGACATCGACCCGCACGAGATCGGCAAGATCTACCCGGCCGAGGTCGGTATCCTGGCCGACGCCAAGCCCGCGGTGGCCGCGATCGTGGCCTCGCTGCCCGCCAAGCCCGACCGCACCGAATACCTCGCCGAGATCGCGCAGCGCAAGGCCGACTGGGAGGCCGAGCTGGCCGGCCGCCGCGATACCGACCGGTTCCCGTTCACGCTGCAGCGGCCGTTGGCCGCCTTGCGCAACGTGATGGACCGCAGCGGCATCGTGCTGGTGGGCTCGGGCAACACCCAGGGTGCGGTCAAGCAGACGTTCCCGGTGTACGAGCCGCGCACCCACCTCACCACGGGCGGGTTCTCATCGATGGGCTGGCCGGTACCGGCCGCGTTGGGCGCCAAGCTGGCAGCCCCGGAACGTCAGGTCGCGACCATCACCGGGGACGGCGATTTCCTGATGACCGCCCAGGAGATCGGCGTGGCCATCCAGCACGACATCCCGGTGGTGTTCATCGTGCAGGACAACTCCGGCTACATCTCCATCCGCGGGGGCCAGCGCAACGCCACCGACCGCATCATCGGCACGGAGTTCAACCGGCCCGACGGCACGCCGTACAGCCCGAGTTTCAAGGCGCTCGGCGAATCATTCGGGCTTGAGTCATTCCGGGTGGATTCCGCGGCCGATCTGGAACCGACGTTCAAACGCGCATTCGACGCCAAAGCTCCTGTGCTGGTGGAGATCCCGACCGACCGCGACCTGGCGAGCCCGTTCGTGCCCGGTTGGTTGGATTTCCCGCCGCTGCCGCACATCACCGACGAACGCGCCGACGAGTACCGCGAGCGGCGCGCCAGCGAACAGCACCAGTAACACCCATCGCAGCTCCGCCATCCGTCGCAGTCGACGGGTGGTGGAGCTGTTCTGCATCAACGTCATTCACCGAGATCAACGTCATTCACCGAGCAAGGAGAACCGCACATGAACCGTCTCGACGGCAAGGTGGCAGTGATCACCGGAGCGGCGCGGGGACAGGGCCGCTCGCACGCGTTGCGGTTGGCCGAAGAGGGTGCCGACATCATCGCGCTCGACATCTGCCGCCAGATCGATTCGGTCCCCTACCCGATGGCCGATCTCGACGACCTGGCCACCACGGTCGACCTGATCAAGAGCCGGGGCCGACGCATCTTCGCCGCGGAGGTCGACGTGCGTGATCTGCCCGGAATGCAGGAGGCGGTGGCCGCCGGCGTGTCCGAGCTGGGCCGGCTGGACATCGTCGTGGCCAACGCGGGCACCCTCAACGACACCGCGCCGCTGTGGGAACTTTCCGAGCAGCAGTTCCAGGATCAGATCGACGTGAACCTGACCGGCGTATGGAAGACCATCAAGGCAACGGTGCCAACCCTGTTGCGGCAGAACGACGGTGGGGCCGTGATCCTCATCAGCTCGATCTCCGGGCTCACCGTGGAACTCAACGTCGGCCACTACGCGGCGGCCAAACACGGCGTCAACGGGCTCATGCGCACCCTGTCGGGTGAACTCGCGCCGTACGGGATCCGGGTCAACTCGATCAATCCGACCAACGTCAACACCCTGATGATCAACAACCCGCGCTACAACCGGTTGTTCGCAGGCGGCAAGGAGGGTGCGACCCAGGAGGATGCGCTGCCCGCGCTCACCGCGATGCACGCGTTGCCCGTCCCGTTCCTGGAGCCCATCGATGTCAGCAACGCCGTGGCGTACCTGGCCTCCGACGACGGCCGCTACATCACCGGCACCGCACACGTCATCGACGCCGGTGCCCTGAACCCCTTCAAGGCACGTCACCTGACCGAGTAGCGCGCTACGGGGTGGGCGCGTCGTCCCGGATCAAGCCCGCGTCGCGCAGGTCGACCCAGACCTGCTGCGGCACCGGCGATTCGAACAGCTCGGCGTTGCTGATCTGTTGGCGGTGGTTGCGCGCGCCGAGGCAGATGCTGGTCACCACCGGGTGCGCGTACGCGAACTGCAGGGCCACCGCAGGCAATGCCACCCCGTGCCTGCGGCAGATCCGTTCGAGATCAGCGGCTTTCGACAAGATCTCGGCCGGCACCGGGCCGTAGTTGAACCGGGCGCCGTCAACCGGACCGGTGGCCAGCACACCGCTGTTGTAGACGCCGCCCAGCACGATGCCGATACCGCGTTCGGCGCACAGCGGGAACAACGTGTCGAGGGGTTCCTGCTCCAGCAGCGTGTACCGGCCCGCGAGCAGGCAGATGTCGACATCGGTCGCCTTGACGGCCTCGACCATCACATCGGTCTCGTTGACCCCGAATCCGATGGCCCGCACCACGCCCTGATCACGCAATGACTCCAACGCCGGGAAGGCACTCACCACGGCCTGCCGGAACAGCTCGGGCTGCGCAGCCCCGTGGGTGTAGTGGTCGCAGTCGTGGATGAACAGCATGTCGAACCGGTCGGTGAGCATCCGCTGCATGCTCTGTTCGACCGCTCGCATGACCCCGTCGTAGCTGTAGTCGAATTCGGCGACGAACGGCGGGATTTCGAGGTATTGGCCGTTGGTGCTCGGCGCATCGATCTCCGGGCGCAGTACCCGGCCGACTTTGGTGGACAGCACGGTATCGGTGCGGTCGCGGTCACGTAGCGCATGCCCGAGCCGATATTCACTGAGCCCGTTGCCGTATCCGGGTGCGGTGTCGAAATACCGCACGCCCTGGTCCCAGGCCAGGTCCACGAGTTCACGAGCCTCGGCGTCGGTGAACACCCCGTTGAAGTTGCCGATCGGCGCCCCACCGTAACCGATCGCGGTGAATTCCAGGCCCGACCGTCCGTGTATGCGGGTATCCGACAGCTTCATGACGACCTCGCCTTCTGGAGGTCCGGCCGGTGCCGGACCTTTCCTTCCGACGCTACGGTCGCCGCCTGCGTCAGAGTCGACACAGATTGCGAAATTCTTTGTCCAACAACTGCACAACGATGGCTATCGATCGAGGATCCACCCACGGGCCCGCGCGACGGTGGCCGCGGGATCGAAGGATTCGGCATGCCAGGTGGTCGACCGGACCTCGCCGCGAGGGCCGTAGCTCTGCATGATGCGGACGTGGTGCGGCAGGGTGATGAAGCGCTGCAGGGCTTCCTCGTCGGTCCACACCGAGATCGAGCCCGTGCGACCGGGCGTGGGCATGCTCCACAACCACAGCCCGACGGCCCCGGGCATGGCGTACCAGCCCTCCCGCATGCGCATCCCGTGGACAGCGATGCCGGGCACGTCGCGTCGACGCTGCGCGGTGTACTCGGTGACGCTGACGACGACGGGATTGTCCGCCGGGTCAACAGGTCCGGGCATCCACGAGGTGACGAGCGGCTGGGCAAGTGCCCCCGAAATATCGGTGATCACGGTCATGGCATCCAGAGTGGCCGTAATATTGGTGCGTGTCAGGATCCAATCTTGACGGTCTTGAACAGACCAATTCTGCAGAGTCCGGTTTCCCGCCGGACCTGTTGCTCACCCTCGATCGGTCGTCACGCTCCGGCCTCGCCGCCCAACTCCAGCACCAGCTGCGCACCTCGATTCAGCACGGCAGACTCCCGGCCGGAACGCTGCTTCCGCCGTCACGCCTGCTCGCCGAACAACTCGGCGTGGCCCGCAGCGTCGTCGTCGCCGCATACGAACTGCTCGCGTCCGACGGCTATCTGACCACGCGGCAAGGGTCCGGCACCCGCGTCCGGCCGGTCGCCGCACCCCCGCCATCGCGCACCTCACCCGCGCCGTCGCGGTACATCCCGCTGCTCGGCGGCATACCCGACCCGGCCTTGTTCCCACGCACCGAATGGCTTCGGCACTACCGCGCAGCGCTCACCGAAACTCCCAATGCCCAACTCTCCTACCCCAATCCGCGCGGGACGCCCGCGCTGCGGGAGGCCCTGGTGGGCTACCTCGCGCGCGTCCGAGGAGTCGCGACGACACCCGATCACCTGCTTGTCACCTCGGGCCTGACCCAAGCGGTGACGTTGGTGGCCCGTGCTCTGCAGGCCCGCGGATACGACGCAGTCGCAGTCGAGGATCCGGGGTTCGCCTTCCATCGCGACGCGATCATCAACACTGGGTTGCGGGTCGTACCGGTACCGGTCGACGATGACGGACTGGACGTGGGCCGGCTGGCCGAACTCGACGTCGGCGCGGTACTTCTGGCACCCGCGCATTCGTACCCGACAGGGGCAGCGTTGAGCCCAGAGCGCCGGTTGGCGCTCATCTCCTGGGCCCGCCACCGTGATGCGCTCATCCTCGAGGACGACTACGACGCCGAGTTCCGCTACGACCGGACGCCCATCGGCGCCTTGCAGGGACTCGCGCCCGACCGCGTCGCATACGCCGGCTGTATCAGCAAGACATTGACCCCGTCCCTGCGTCTCGGCTGGATTGCCCTGCCGCCCTGGCTGATTCACGACGTCACAGCGCAGAAGCTCTACGACGACATGGGCAACTCCACGCTCGAACAGCTCGCGCTGTCGCGATTTCTCGAAACCGGCGGATTCACCCGCCACCTCCGCCGGGTGAGGCCCGTCTACCGGCGCCGCCGCGACGCCACGCTGGCGGCGATCGCCGAATCCCTACCGCAGACCGCACCCAGTGGGGTCGCCGCCGGACTGCACATCTATCTGCGTCTGCCCGCCGACACCGATGAGGAGGCACTGGTGATTACCGCGCGACAGCGGGGCCTCATCCTCTCGGGTGCCCGTGCTCACTGGTCGGATCCCGGCGCAGCGCCACCGGCCCTGGTGATCGGTTACGGCGGGATCGGCGATACGGCGCTGCGCGACGGCATCACACTTCTCGGCTCGATCCTGCCGTGACGGAAGTCCTCAGGACAGCGTGCTGCCACCGTCGACGGTGAGCACCACGCCAGTACCGAACTCCTGCTCCATGAGGTACACGTAGGCGCGCGCCGTATCTCCGGCCTCACCGATGCGTCCGACGGGTAGTTGACTGGCGAACTGGTCGTAGATGGCCTGCCGGTCCGTCTCGCTCAGCGTGTCCCACAGCGGGGTCCGAATCGGCCCCGGCGCAACGGTATTCACCCGCAGCGGGGCCAGCTCGAGGGCAAGCGCCCGCGTCATCGCATTCACCGCACCGCAGACCGCGGTCGGCAGCACCCCCAGCCCGGGCCGCTCGGCAGCGGTTCCGCTGGTGAGCGTGATCGATCCTCCCGACGTGATCTGTGACGCGAAAACCTTGATGGCGGTGAGGGCTCCGACGAAGCGGACGAGCAGGAAACTGTTGATCGCCTCCGGCGTCAGAGCGCTCAGCGGGGCCAGTGCCAGTGCGTCGCCCGCGGTGTACACCAGATGCTCGATCGCACCGACCTCGTCGACCAGCCGGTCGAGAGCGGTGGTGTCGGTGAGGTCGACGGTCAGGCCGCGGGCGCCGTCGGGCAGGGTCGCCAGTGCGCGGTCGACACTCGCCTGTTGCCGGGACGCGACGATCGGGATGCCACCACGCTCGGCGACGGCGGAGGCGACACCCAGCCCGATTCCGGAGGTGCCGCCGACGATGAGGACGCGTGCGTTCTTGAGGCTCATGGCTCCACCGTCCACGTGAGCGGCGCCCGCGTCCAAGACCCTTTTGGTCGAGTGTCGATACCCTGGAGGTATGGCCATGCCGGACCTCGACATCCGCAAGTTGCGGTACTTCGTCGCGGTCGCCGAGGATCTCAACTTCGGCCGCGCCGCACGGCGGCTGCACATCGCCCAGCCCGTGTTGTCGCGCCAAATCCGGGCATTCGAAACGGAACTCGGTGTGCAGCTGTTCGTCCGGGATTCGCGTGGCACCCAACTCACCGCGGCCGGCAACCAACTGCTGATCGACGCGAAGCATCTCTTGGACGAGATCTCCGCCGTGCAGCAGCGATTGCGCGCCGCGATGCCCACGGCCACGATCACGGTCGGGGTGTCGCCGGGTCTACGGGCTACCGCCGCCGCGGCGGCCTTCGAAGCTGCGGGCCCCCACCGGCGGGCGGTGGTGCGTCAGGTAGGCCTGCTGGAACAGGTCGAGGTGGTGCGCAGCGGCGAATTCGACGTGGTCTACGCACGCGAACCGTTCGATCACGACGGGCTGGGAACTGCGGCCCTGCTGTCCGAGCCACTCGACGCGGTGTTGCCCGCCGACGATCCCCTGGCCACCAAGCCGTCGGTGCGGCTCGCCGAGCTGCGCACGCGCAAGCTGCTCTTCGACCCCCAGGTACTACCCGAGTGGAAATCGTTGGCCCCGCCCGAACAGCGCTGGGCGCCACCGCGCAGCGCCATCCGCAGCGTGGAGGACAAACTCGAACATGTCGCCGCGCGTGAAGGTTTCGTGGTGCTCCCGCGATCGGCCACGGCCTACTACCGTCGCCCCGACGTCCGGGTGGTGCCGATCGAGGACCTCGAGCCAGGCCAGGTGAGCCTGATCTGGAATGCCGCGGTGGACAACCCGGTTCGCGACGAGTTCGTCGCGGCGGCCTTAGCGTGCCGCGACCAGACCATCTGATCCACGACCTAGCTCAGCTTTGAGACCCGTCGGCTGGTTGACTGTCACAGCGACACAGATACGGGGTGGGCAACGTGGACGGACAGGCAGGCCGGTGGTTACGCAGCACGCTGACCGGCTGGCAGAAGCCCACCCTGCGCCCCGTCGACAACAGTGGCGAAGGCGCAGAAGGCTTGGTTGGCTTCGTTCTGGCGGCGGCGATTGTCGGTGCACTGACCGGCCTGGCCGCCGCCAGCTTCCGGCTGCTTCTGGATCAGGCGGCCAAGTGGCGTGAATCGCTGTCCGGCTGGGCGCACGGCAGCTGGTGGGGCCTGATCGTCGTGGTAGTCATCTGCGCCACCTGCACGGCGGTCGCGGCGGCGTTGGTGGCACGCGTCGAGCCGAACGCCGAAGGCAGCGGCATCCCGCGCGTCGAGGCGGTCGTCGAAGGCCGAGCCGAGCCCGGCCGCTTCCGGATTCTGCCGATCAAGTACATCGGCGGCCTGCTCTCGCTGGGCGCCGGCCTGGCGCTCGGACGCGAAGGGCCGTCGGTGCAGATGGGTGGTTCGATAGCGGTGACCGTCGCGTCGGTGACCCGCCGGTCCCGTGCCGACTTGCAGATCCTGGCCGCCGGAGGCGCCGCGGCCGGCCTGGCGACCGCATTCAACGCGCCCATCGCGGGTGGGGTGTTCGTGTTGGAGGAGCTCGTCAAGCGCTTCGACCCCAGAACGACCCTCGCCACCCTGGTGGCCTCGGCGTCGGGATTCATGGTGGCCTTTCCCCTCGTCCATTCCGGCACCGATTTCCACATGCCGCAGCTGGACGCGCCCCGACTCGCCGACGCGGGCTGGGTGGTGGTGGTCGGCATCGTCACCGGCGTTCTCGCCGTGCTCTACAACAAGGCCATCATGTTCGGTCTGCACAAGGCCGACACCAGCCGCTGGCCCGTCGAAGTGCGCGCCGCAGCCATCGGTGGCGGAGTCGGCTTCCTTCTCTGGTGTGCGCCGGACCTCGTCGGCGGCGGCGACAACCTGACCCAGGAAGCGCTTCTGGGCCACGGCACGACGTGGGCTCTGATCGGGGTACTGGCATTGCGGTTCGTCCTCGGTGTCGCCTCTTACGCGGCGGGGACCCCGGGCGGTTTGTTCGCGCCGATGCTCGTGCTCGGCGCCGACGCCGGGCTCATCGTCGCACTGATGGCCGGCCACTTCATGCCGCATGCCGCGCCCGATGCGGCAGCACTCGCACTGATCGGGATGGCAGCGTTCTTCACTGCCAGCGTGCACGCACCGGTAACCGGTCTGATACTCGCCACCGAGCTCACCGGCACCACCAATCAGTTGCCACCGATGCTCGGCGCGTGCGCCACCGCGCTGCTGGTCGCCATGGTCCTCCGGTCGCGGCCCATCTACGGTCTGCTCGCCGACCGTGCTGCTAGCCGTAGCTGAGCGGGCTTGTCGGGGCGCGGGGGTAGTGTCGCTCATATGTTCGATATCGCGGTGTTGGCGCAGGTCAGCGAGGACGCTGATGAGGCTGCACTGCATCGGCGGATGGAAGAACTCGAGCGGGTGAAGTCCGCGGCAGCCGCCGGGCAAGCCCGCTGCGCGGCACTGCTCGACGCCAAGCGCCGCGCCGCCGACGCGGCCGCCGGGATACCGAAGGCCAAACAGGGCCGCGGGGTCGCCTCGGAGATCGCCCTGGCCCGCCACGATTCCCCCAATCGCGGCAACCGCCACCTCGGCTTCGCCAAGGCCCTGGTCGACGAGATGCCCCATACCCTGGCCGCACTGGAGTCCGGGGTGCTCTCCGAATGGCGCGCGACGTTGATCGTGCGGGAATCGGCGTGGCTGAGCATCGAGGACCGGCGGGTGTTGGACGCCGAGATGTGTGCCGACCTCACCCGGCTCGACGGCATGGGCGACGCGCGCATCGAGGCCGAAGCCAAGACGATCGCCTACCGCCTCGACCCGCAGGCCATCGTGGACCGGGCCGCCACGGCCGCCGAGGACCGCACGGTGACCATCCGGCCGGCACCGGACTGTATGACGCGGGTGACGGTGCTGGTACCGGTGCAGCAGGGTGTCGGGGTGTATGCGTCGTTGAAACACCGTGCCGACACCACGTTTGATGGCCGCACCCGCTCTCAGGTGATGGCTGACACGCTCGTCGAGCGGGTCACCGGCCGCCCCACCGACGTTCCCGAACCGGTCGCGGTCAATCTCGTCATGTCCGATCAGACCCTGCTCGGTGACGATGACAGTCCCGCGGTGCTCGAGGGCTACGGGCCGATGCCCGCGGCGGTGGCCCGCAACCTCGTGCGGGCCGCGGTGGGCGACAAGCGGTCGCGGGCGACGCTGCGGCGGCTCTACCGCCATCCGAAGTCAGGGGCGTTGGCGGCGATGGAGTCGCGGTCGCGGCTGTTCCCCAAGGCGCTGGCCAAGTTCATCGGGTTGCGCGATCAAACCTGCCGCACCCCGTACTGTGATGCGCCGATCCGCCACCATGATCACGCCCGACCGCACGCGGGTGGCGGACCGACCAGTGCACTCAACGGCCTCGGGCTGTGCGAGCGCTGCAACTACGTCAAAGAGTCACCCGGCTGGAGCGTGACCACTCATGACGAAAACGGGGTTCACACCGCCGAATTCGTCACCCCCACCGCAGCGCGCTACCACTTGACCGCCCCACCACCACCAGGCCCGGTCGAAATCTACGACAGCGTGACCGAACTACACGTCGCGATCACACTCGCACGCTGCCCCCGCGCGGCCTAGCCGCCCACCTGTGGTAGATCGTCCGCGGCGATCTCGCAGGGCGTCTTGCCTGCGGGTGCCGCTACCGGTTCGGCCGGCGAAACCGGAGCGACGGGTGGCGCGACAGTGGGAGCCGGCGCCTGCGGTGTAACGGGCTCGGCGGTATCCGCGGGTTCGGTGGGTTCGCCGAGCACTGCCGCCGCGTCCTCCTCGGGCGGCTCGTCCCCGGCAGCTGGGTCGCCCTCACCTTCGGTGTCCTCGTCGGCTTTGGCGTCCTCGTCAGCTTCGTCCGAGTCCTCTTCGTCAGGCTCGCCAGCTTCGTCGGAGTCTTGTTCGTCAGTGTCGTCGGATGCGTCCTCATGGTCGACCAGGTCTGAGGCATCGCCTGACCCGTCGGAAAGCGCAGTGTCGGTCGCGGGCGCGGATGCTCCGTCCGCCGACGATCCGATCAATCCACCGAACAGGTCGGCCAATTGTTGACCGATGCCGGACAAACCCGATCCGAGCCCCGTCAACCCGGCACCCGGGAGGCCACCGCCGGACGGGCCGCCCCACGCCGCAGCTGGATCGAACGCAGCAGGACTGGCAGCAGGGACGACGACCGGATCGGCAGCGGGCGATGCGAGAGGTGGTGCAGGAGAGGCGCTTTGAGGCTCCGCGTACGGCGCGCTGATGGGAGCTGCCCAGGGCGCCTGCTCCCCATGGCCGGCCGGCACGAACCCGGCGGGTATCGTGGCGGTACTGCCGACGGGCGGATCGGCCGGAACACCAGTGACCGGGCGCGGCGTCCATGACGGTCCGAGATCCCCCGGAATCTCGAAGACCGGAGCCCGTGTATCGGTGAGTGCGGAGATCGCGGATGCGTACGCATCGGACACCGCGGTACCCGCCGAGCGCATCGCGGACACCCACTGCTGTCCGATGTCGTTGTCCACGAACGGTTTCACCTGAGTATCGATCAGCTCGCTGGCGGTGTCACGATCACCAAGACCGGTCCGCACCGTGCGGGCCGCGGCCAACCAGGCCTCACGCTGTGCTGCGCAGCGCTCCGCGATCCGCTCGGTGACCGCGACCTTGCTGTCAACGGCCTGCCACAGCTGATCGCGCAGCCAGGCGACGGTTTCTGCTGCTCCGCGCAGCGCGACGACGGCCTGCTGGGCAGTGCCACCCTGACGGCGCAGGAACTCGCGCGCGGCCTGCGCACCACGCCCCTGCCACGCCTGCTCGAGTGCGCTGAGCTGATCGTCCTGCAGCCGCAGCGCCCGTTCGGCGGCCGCCACAGTTTCCGACAGCATCGCACCGTCAGCGGCGAGCACCCTCAGATCGAGGCCGTCCTCGCCGGCGTACCAGTCGTGCACCTGCCCCATGTGCACAGTGAGGTCCGGATGTCGGTAACCCAAAAGCCCACAGGCCCAGACCAATTCAGCGAAGGTCTCGACGGCATCCTGACCCTCATCCAAACGTGCTGCGACATCACCGGTTTGGGCCACAACTCAGCCCACCCGGGCAGCTGCGCCGGCATCGGCGGCGACGTAGCGGTCGGTGGTGCTGCGCAGTACCGCGGCCACCTCGCCTACTGCGCGGGCCCATTGGCTCAGCGGCGCAATCCGCTCGTCGAGCGCCGTCCGCAGCGTTTCACCGGATGCAGTGTGCTCCCGACCGGCCGTCGCGCCGTCGAACCGCAGTCGCACTCCCACACAGGACTCGACGATCTCGGCCGCGGCGTCATATTGACGTGCCACATCCAGCAGTGCCCCGACGTCGACGTGGGCGGCGTCCACTTCTCCCATGCCCGATTTAGACGCAGCGGGCCGCCGAGCGGTTCCCTCAGTTCTGTGCGCTCACCGACTCGGCCACGCGAGCTGCGAGCCGGTGGGCGGTGTCCTCGTCGGCGGCTTCCACCATCACCCGGACCACCTGCTCGGTACCGGAGGGCCGCAACAGGATTCGCCCGGTGTCCCCAAGCTGCGCCTCGGCCTCGGCGACCGCGAACTGCACCGAAGGCGACTGAGCCACGGTCGCCTTGTCGGCGACCCGGACGTTGATCAACACCTGCGGCAGGGTGCGCATCGGCTGCGCCAATTCGGCCAGGGTGGATCCGGTCTGCGCCATCCGCGACATCAGCCGCAGACCCGTGACGATGCCGTCGCCGGTGGTACCGAAACTGCTGATCACGATGTGACCCGACTGCTCACCACCCAGGGAGAATTCGCCGGCCCGCAGTTCTTCGAGCACATAGCGGTCACCGACGCTGGTGGTGCGGACCTCGATTCCTGCAGCCCGCATGGCCAGATGCAGGCCCAGATTGCTCATCACCGTGGCGACCAGCGTGTTGGACGCCAACTCATTGGCCTGCTGCATGGCCAGCGCGAGCACCACCATGATGGCGTCGCCATCGATCACCCGGCCCGTGGCGTCGACCGCGAGACACCGGTCGGCATCGCCGTCGTGCGCGAGGCCCAGATCGGCGCCGTGCTCACGGACCGCGGCCTGCAGCACGTCGAGGTGGGTGGACCCGCAGCCGTCGTTGATGTTGAGCCCGTTGGGAGCCGCGTTGATGGCGATGACGTTGGCGCCCGCCGCGCGGTAGGCCAACGGCGCCGCCGCCGACGCCGCACCGTGCGCGCAATCCACCACCACGGTCAGCCCGTCGAGCCGGGTTGTGACGGCCTTGCTGACGTGGCGCAAGTAGCGGTCCAGTGCGTCCTCGGCGTCCTGCACCCGGCCGATCCCGGCACCGGTCGGCCGCATCCCGGGACCGGAGTTGACCAGTTCCTCGATGCGGTCCTCGGTGGCGTCATCGAGCTTGTGGCCGCCAGGACCGAAAATCTTGATGCCGTTGTCGGGCATCGGATTGTGCGATGCCGAGATCATGACGCCGAAATCGGCGTCGTATGCCCCGGTCAGATACGCCACCGCGGGCGTCGGTAACACCCCGACTCGCAGCGCATCGAATCCTTCACTGGTCAGCCCGGCGATCACCGCGGCCTCCAGCATCTCGCCGCTCGCCCGCGGGTCACGACCCACGACCGCGACACGACGGCGTGCCCCACCTGCAGAACCCAACCTACGAGCGGCCGCGGAGCCCAGCGCCAGCGCCAGCTCGGCCGTCAGATCGCGATTGGCGACTCCGCGCACCCCATCGGTGCCGAACAGTCGACCCATACCCACAAACTTCTCATAAGAAGGGCATAAAGAGCCAACTGAGGTCCCCCGCAGCCATGCCGCCGCCGAATCGCAATGGCCTCGAGACCAGCGGGTGCGCCGCCCGCACCTCAATGCGGATGCGGGCGGCGCGGGCCGAGCTGACTATTGCGCCGGGGCGTGCGTCGCGGTCGGCACGGGCAACGCGGACGACGTCGGGGTCGTCGACTTCGTGCTGGGTGCGATGGTCGGGGCGGACTGGGTGCCCTCCGCGTTGCTGGAGTCGTTCTGCCGCAGGTCGACCGCCCCCAGGCTGCTGTTGCACACGTTCTGATCGCCGCCGTTGGCGTCGACGGCCTCAACCGCGGGGGTCACCTGCCCGACATCGCGGTTGCACACGCTTCCGACGATCTGCGCGGCCGTCGCGACAGGGACGTTGTGCAGCGTGCCCGAGGTGCCGACGACCACGTCGACCTGTCCGTCGCCGCGCGGCTCGGCATTGGCCAGGCCCAAACCAACCGACGCCAACAACGCACCACCCAGGGCGGTACCAACCGTCACACGCTTCATCGTGCTCTTCATCAACCAGTCCTTTCAGTCAGGAAGCGACCCGGTCCCCCATCGAGCTGACTGACCCGTACCGGCGGGCAGATTCGGCCTGCCCAGACGCATATTCGCGCCCCGCTCGGCACCCAGGGTTTTCCATTTTCCGAGCTGATGTCAAAACGAATACATCAGAAATTAAGCGATTAGGCGGGCTATCGGATTAACTCCATTCGCACCGATATAAATGCGCAACGCCATGAACTGGCCAATGCTCAATAAGGCCCGATGGTGGGATGATTACTGAAATAGAGAGACTGGGATAAATAAGAAAAACCGCCGAGCGTGGATATTCCACGCCCGGCGGTTTGACGGCGAAACAGATCAGCGCTTGCTGTACTGAGGAGCCTTACGGGCCTTCTTGAGACCGTACTTCTTGCGCTCGATGGCACGCGGGTCACGCGTGAGGAAGCCCGCCCGCTTGAGCGCGGGCCGGTCCTCCGGCTGAACCAGGATCAGCGCCCGGGCGATGGCCAGACGGAGCGCACCGGCCTGGCCGGACGGGCCGCCACCGTCGAGGTGGGCGTAGACGTCGAAGCTCTCCAACCGGTCGACGGTGACCAGCGGGGCCTTGATCAGCTGCTGGTGCACCTTGTTCGGGAAGTAGGCCTCGAGGCTGCGGCCATCCAGGTTGAACTGGCCGGTGCCGGGCACCAGACGCACCCGCACCACGGCCTCCTTGCGGCGGCCGACGGTCTGGATGGGACGGTCGATGATGACCGGCTCGCGGTGCTCGACGACCTCTTCGACGGCCTCCGTCACAACGTCGGCCACGGCCTCGGTCTCATTCACTTCGGTCACTGGGCCACCTGCTTGATCTCGAACGGAACCGGCTGCTGCGCGGCGTGCGGATGCTCCGGACCGGCGTAGACCTTCAGCTTCTTCTGGATCTGCCGGCTGAGCTTGTTGTGCGGCAGCATGCCGACGATGGCGTTCTCGACAACGCGGGTCGGATGCTTCTGCAACAGCTCGCCGATGGCGCGCTTACGCAGACCACCGGGGTAGCCCGAGTGGCGGTAAGCGAACTTCTTGGTGAGCTTGTCGCCGCTGACGGCGATCTTGTCGGCGTTGATGACGATGACGAAATCGCCACCGTCGACGTTGGGCGTGAATGTCGGCTTATGCTTGCCGCGGAGCAGCTTGGCTGCTTCGACGGCGAGCCGGCCGAGCACCACGTCGGTGGCGTCGATGACGTACCACGACCGCGTGGTGTCACCCGCCTTCGGCGTGTATGTAGGCACAGCGCTTACCTCTCTCGTATCGGGTTGCCCCGTTGTGGTTGTCGGTCCGGCGGATGCATCTCGGTGTTCCCGGCGACCGACGTTGACCCGGGACCCGCTTGCCCGCGAGGGCAGCACACGCCAACGGAGCAGCCTACCGTGCCCTGTCGGCGCAGGTCAAAACGCCGTTTAGCGGGACGCCCGCGGTACGGGCGCATCGCGAGAAGCAAATGCCCAAGAGGCTTGAAGGCAACTCACAAGAAACACCGACCCGAATTCCCAGATTACCGGCGTGCACTCGCTTTACCTGCTCTAGAACCAGGGGGTTCAGATCATGGCTGCCGAGAAGAAGATCAGCGTAAGAGCACTCGCCGCCGTGGTAGGTGGAGGCGCTGTGTTGGCATTGGGTTGGCTGGGCGTCGCATCCGGAGGTTCGAGCACGTCGCTGGCCGTGCACTTGCCCCCACCTCCGCCCACAGTGTCCTCACCGGCCATGCAGATAGGTGCGACGACCACAACCGAGGCACCGGCCACCCAACCACTGGTCGCGAAAGCCAAGCCGGCCATCAAGGGTCCGGCCGCGCTGCCGTCGGAAGAGGCCGGTCTGCCCTGAGGCGGGTCCTAACCCGCAGGCGCCGCAGGCGTCGGCGTGGTGGAGGTCTTCGCCGCCGCAGCCGCAGCGCGGCCCTCGGGGCTGCCGAGCGAGTTGCCGGGGGCTTTGGCCGACGCCACCGCGGCGTCGCAGTTGAGCGATACCAGCGTCTGGTTGACGGCTGAGCCGCTCGAGTTCGGCGCAGGCTGCTCGGTGTGGTCCACCTGGTTGGTGACGACACAGTCCGACCACGCCAGGCGGTCACCGACGGTGGTTCGGACCACCGGTGTGTAGCCGGCGCCGCTGAGCGTGCTGCTCGCGTCGCCGTACTTCTGGCCGACGACATTCGGCGAGGAAGCCTGCGCGGGCCCGCTGAATACGAGCGAGACCGCCGGCGCGGCGACGGCAATCGCGACCACGCCGAGAATACGTGAGTTCATCTCGTCCACCTCCTCCTACGGATCGGCCGTCAACCCGCCGGGCTGGCGGCCGAGGTCGTCACCGTCGCCGTGTTCCCGATCTTCATCTGACCGATGGCGGGCTGGCTGTAGGTGGTGTTCCCAGGCGCGTCACCAGATCCGGCCAACGGGATCCCGAGCCCTGACGGACCGCTATCCGGTTGTGCGAGTGCGAATCCCGCCATCGCCGCGACGGCACCGGCACCGATCACAACGCCGAGAACTCGTACGCGGTGCGGTCGGAACGGGACCCCTCCGTGGTTTGTCTCCATAGGACAATCTCACGCCGGATTCTGTGGAACAGGCTACCCCTAGGCTGTGTGATCGCTGTATCAGCGAACTCGTACGAGCCAGGCAGGATATTCACGGACTCCGTTGCAGCACAAGGGGTTACGCGGCAACACCACAGGACTTGCCCAGCGCTGGCCCGAAATGCACACAGGCCCAACACAGCTGCGAATCAGGTGAGCTCCGTGGCGCCACCCTGTCCGAGAGTCGCGGTGCGCGACGTGTCCTTGAGGTCGACGCCAGAGCGGCCGAGCTCGCGCGCCCCGGCCACCAGACCGGCCGCCACCCGGGCCGCCTCGGCGTAACCGAGCCCGTCGGGCGGATGGATGTTGGAGATGCAGTTGCGGTCGGCGTCGGTGCGCCCGGGCTGCGGCAGATGCGTCAGATAGATGCCCAGGCTGTCGGCCACGCTGAGCCCCGGCCGCTCCCCCACGATCACCAGCAGCGTGCGCACATGCGACCGTGCTCCGACATGGTCACCGAGGGCCACCCGGGCCTGGGTGGCGATCACGGGCGGCGCCAGGGTGTAGCGATCCTTCAGCTGCTCCACGAGCGCCGCCAGCAGGGCAGCGCCATGGTGGTTGAGGGCCGTCGGCGACAGCCCGTCGGCCAGCATGAACCCGATGTCGGCCGGGGTGTCGGGCACGCTCATCGAGTCGGCGGGCATCCGGCCGAGATCCGGCCGGCGCAAGTACTCGTCGCGCGAGATGGCGCGGCTGGTCACCAGCGTCGGCTCACCGATGCCGATCCGGCGCACCTCTTCGGCGAGCTTCTCGACGTCCAGCGGCACGTGCACCGCATCGCGCGCGGCGGCATGCGCGGCGGCGAGCTCGAGCACCCGCCGGGTGGGCAGTCCGTTACCGGCCCGCCCGAGGCCGATGCGGGCCTGGGTGGTCTTGCGCAGTTCGTCCCAGAACTCCTGTACCGCAACGTGATTGGTGCTCACAATGCCTCCGCCGAAGTGAGCGACCGGAGCGCCGAGCGTTCCAGGTCGAACGGGGTGAGCCTGCCGGTTTCGTCCACCATGCCCACGGTGCGCAGCCAGGCCTCGAATTCCGGCGCGGGCCGCAGGCCGAGCGTGCGCCGCGTGGTCAGCACGTCATGGAACGACAGGCTCTGATACCCCAGCATCACGTCATCGGCACCCGGCACGGTGATCACGAACGCCACCCCCGCCGCAGCCAGCAGCGTCAGCAGGGTGTCCATGTCGTTCTGGTCGGCCTCGGCATGGTTCGTGTAGCAGACGTCCACGCCCATCGGCAGACCGAGCAGCTTGCCGCAGAAGTGGTCCTCCAGGCCGGCCCGGATGATCTGCCTGCCGTCGTACAGATACTCGGGGCCGATGAACCCGACGACGGTGTTGACCAGCAGCGGCTGCAGGTCACGGGCCACCGCGTAGGCGCGGGTCTCCAGCGTCTGCTGGTCCACCGGCTTGCCGCCGACACCCAGGTGGGCGTGCGAACTCAGCGCCGAACCCTGCCCGGTCTCCAGGTACATGACATTGTCGCCCACAGTGCCCCGATGGAGGCTGCGCGCGGCCTCGTTGCCCTCCCGCAGGAGCGCGATGTTGACCCCGAACGCGGTGTTGGCGCCCTCGGTGCCGGCGATCGACTGGAAGGCCAGGTCCACCGGCGCCCCGGCCTCGATGAGCCCGATCGTGGTGGTGATGTGCGACAGCACGCAGGACTGGGCCGGGATGTCGTAGCGGGTGCGGATCGAATCGAGCAGATGCAGCAGATCGGAAGTGGCCTGCGGCGAATCGGTGGCCGGGTTGATCCCGATCACGGCATCACCGCACCCCAGCAGCAAACCGTCGAGCACGGCCGCGGCGATGCCGCGCGGATCGTCGGTCGGATGGTTGGGCTGCAGCCGCGTCGCCAGCGTGCCAGGGCTGCCGATGGTGGTGCGGAACGCCGCGCTGACCCGCATGGCGGCCGACACCGCGATCAGATCCTGGTTTCGCATGATCTTGCTGACCGCGGCGACCATCTCCGGGGTGAGGCCGGCCGAGATCTCGGTGATGCGTTCAGCGCTGCCGTCGTGCGAAGCGGTTTCCAGCAGCCAGTCCCGGAATCCGCCGACGGTGAGGTGCGACACGGCCGAAAAGGCTTGGCGGTCATGGGTGTCCATGATCAGCCGGGTGACCTCGTCGGTGTCGTACGGAACAACTTCCTCGGTGAGGAAGGTATCCAGCGGCAGGTCCGCGAGCACCCAGGCCGCGGCCGCCCGCTCCCCGTCATGTTCGGCTGCGCATCCGGCCAATTGGTCGCCCGAACGCAGCGGGGTGGCCTTGGCCATCACCTCGACGAGCCCGTCAAAGGTGTAGTTGACTCCCGAAACCTGTTGCTGGTACTTCATTTCAGTTCGCTCTCCGCTTCTGCCAGCATCGCGAACTCCTCATCGGGCGAGTTGGCCACCAGGCGGTGGCGGCTGTACACGGCGAAGTACACCATGAATGCGGCGAACACGCCCAGACATAGGCCGGCGGCCACCGGATTGACCAGGAAGGTCGCGATGACGGCCAGCACGGCGATGACGAGCGCGAAGCTGGTGGTGATGGCACCGCCGGGAGTTCGATACGGCCGCGGCATGTTGGGTTCCCGCACCCGCAGCACGATATGGCTGACCATCATCAACACATAGCTCAATGCAGCGCCGAAGACAGCCATGTTCAGCAGCAGATCGCCCTTGCCGGTCAGCGACAACAGGAATCCGATGACGCCGGGGACGATCAGCGCCAGCGTCGGCGCCTTGCGGGAGTTGGTCACCGACAGTCTGGTGGGCAGGTAACCGGCCCGCGACAATGCGAACAGCTGCCGCGAGTAGGCGTAGATGATCGAGAAGAAGCTTGCGATGAGGCCGGCCAGCCCGATGTAGTTGACGAGCCGGGCCGCGGTGGTGTCACCGAGCGCTTCGACGAGCGGGTTGCCCGAGTCCGACATCTGCTCGGCGCCGCCGGCCCCGGTGGTCAGCACGAGCACCACCGCGCAGCTCACGAGCAGAACACCGATCGCCGCGATGATTCCGCGTGGGACGTTGCGCTCGGGGTTGGCGGTTTCCTCGGCGGCCAGCGGAACTCCCTCGACGGCAAGGAAGAACCAGATGGCGAACGGGATCGCGGCCCAGATGCCGAGGTAGCCGTGCGGCAGGAAATTGGACGACCCTGCCGCGCTGTTGTCCACGGCGATGTTGGTCAGATTCGCGACGTCGAAGTGCCCGACGGCGGCGACCGAGAAGATCAGCAGACCGACCAGGGCGATGGCCGTGATCACGAACATCACCTTCAGCGCCTCACCGACACCGGACAGGTGGATCCCGATGAACAACGCGTACGCCGCCAGGTACACCCACCAGCCGTTGGTGATGCCGAACAACCCCAGCGATTGGACGTAGGCGCCGATGAACGTGGCGATGGCTGCCGGTGCGATCGAGTATTCGATGAGAATCGCAGTGCCGGTGGCGAATCCGCCCCACGGGCCGAGGGCCCGGCGGGCGAATGTGTAGCCGCCGCCTGCCGCGGGCAGCGCCGAGGACAGCTCGGCCATCCCGAGCACGAGCGCCAGGTACATGCCGGCGATGATCACCGCGGCGATCACCAGGCCGCCGAACCCGCCCTGCCCGAGGCCGAAGTTCCAGCCCGAGTAGTCGCCGGACACGACGTAGCTGACGCCGAGGCCGGCGAGCAGCAGCCAGCCCGCGCTTCCGGATTTGAGCTGGCGCTTCTGCAGATAATCTGCGCTTTCGAGGTGTTCCTCAACAGCAGACACTTCGAACTCCTTAATATGCAAAGCTTTTCGATGAGCTGGCACGTCAGCGCCCAGCGCGACATTTCCTCCGGGGCGTCCGCCCACCGAAGTCAAAGGTCCGAAAATCGACCTTTAACTAGTATCACTTGACCCGGCTCAGATGTCCAGAGCGAGTTTGAAAGCCGGATCTCCTTGTGTTTCAAGACTTTCCGTAAACCCACGAGGGCACCGCGAATGCTCCGGTGTCACGAGTCACGGGCGGTTTCTCGCAACACCGTCGCATTCGCGGTGCAGGGTATTCAGTTGTCGGGCTGGTGTGCCTCTTTAGAAGAATCCCTGGGCCTTGTTGCTGTAGGACACCAGCAGGTTCTTGGTCTGCTGGTAGTGGTCCAGCATCATCTTGTGGTTTTCACGGCCGATACCGGACTGCTTGTAGCCACCGAACGCGGCGTGCGCGGGGTACTGGTGGTAGCAGTTGGTCCACACGCGGCCGGCCTTGATGTCGCGGCCGGCCCGGTAGGCGGTGTTGCCGTTGCGGCTCCACACGCCCGCGCCCAGTCCGTACAGTGTGTCGTTGGCGATGCTGATGGCGTCGTCGTAATCCTTGAACGACGTCACCGCGACGACGGGTCCGAAGATCTCCTCCTGGAAGATCCGCATCTTGTTGTTACCCGCGAACACCGTCGGCGCCACGTAGTAGCCGCCGTTGAGGTCGCCGCCCAGCTGCGCCCGGTCACCACCGGTGATCAGCTTGGCGCCTTCGGATTTGCCGATCTCGATGTAGGACAAGATCTTTTCCAGCTGATCGTTGGAGGCCTGCGCGCCGATCATGGTCTCGGTGTCCAGGGGATCGCCCTGGCGCACCGCCTTGGTCCGGATCGCGGCCAATTCCAGGAACTCATCGAAGATGTCGGCCTGGATCAGGCTGCGCGACGGGCACGTGCAGACCTCACCCTGATTGAGGGCGAACATCGTGAAGCCCTCGAGCGCCTTGTCCTGGTAGTCGTCGTTTGCGGCCAGCACATCGTTGAAGAAGATGTTGGGGCTCTTGCCGCCGAGTTCGAGGGTGACCGGGATGAGGTTCTGCGACGCGTACTGCATGATCAACCGGCCGGTGGTGGTCTCACCGGTGAACGCGATCTTGGCGATCCGGTTGCTCGAAGCCAGCGGCTTGCCCGCCTCGACACCGAAGCCGTTGACGATGTTCACCACACCCGCCGGCAGCAGATCACCGATCAGCGAGAACAGGTAGAGGATCGAGGCCGGGGTCTGTTCGGCGGGCTTGAGCACGACAGCGTTGCCAGCGGCCAAGGCGGGGGCCAGCTTCCACGTCGCCATCAGCAGCGGGAAGTTCCACGGGATGATCTGCCCGACCACACCCAGCGGCTCGTGGAAGTGGTAGGCGACGGTGTCCTCGTCGATCTGGCTCAGCGAGCCTTCCTGCGCGCGCAGCACACCGGCGAAGTAACGGAAGTGGTCCACCGCCAACGGAATATCGGCGTTGAGCGTCTCGCGGATCGGCTTGCCGTTGTCCCACGACTCCGCCAGCGCGATCGACTCCAGATTCTCCTCGATGCGGTCAGCGATCTTGTTCAGGATCACCGCACGCTCGGCGGGCGAGGTCTTGCCCCACGCCGGTGCCGCGGCATGCGCGGCGTCGAGCGCCTTCTCGACATCAGCCTCGGTGGACCGCGGAATCTCGCAGAACACCTGCCCGGTGACCGGCGACGGGTTCTCGAAATACCGCCCCTCGACGGGGGCCACCCATTCGCCACCGATGTAGTTGCCGTAACGCGACTCGAAGGTCATCAACGAGCCTTCGGCACCCGGACGGGCGTACACAGTCATGACTTCTCCCTGCCTTCAGACGACGAAATGTGTCGGTGGTCACTGAAGATAGGGACGGGAGGGTTGCACCACAGTTGCACGACGTTGCAACGTCGCCGCCTGCACCTTCAGCTCAGGTCGAAATCGATGCCGACAAGATGGCCGTGCGCCTTGGCCCGGGTGCCTGCACCGGCGTCGCTGTGGTCGTGCAGCTTGCGCCAACCCTCGCGGTCGTCGCGGCCTTCGGGCAGCTCAAGCCAGCGCCGCAGCGTATCGAGGTTGGATTCCGCCAGTACGGCGCCACGCAGACCGGCACTCAGCTCGGTCCGCACCCTCGCCACGGCCGGAGACACCGACTGCGGCAGCAGCTCCCCGGAATACGCCCGCAATGCCGCGTCCACGTCGTCGGCACCCAGCGCATCGAACACCTCCCCCATATCGCTCGCGATGGGTTTGACCAGCCGGTAGGGCCGCGACGCGAGATAGGCCTCACCGATGACCCGGCGCAATCGGGACATCTCGGCCCGGATGGTCACCACGTCGAGGTCCTTCTCATCGAGCAGCACGGCGAGGTGGTCGGCGCTGAGACCTTCCGGATGACGCAGGAGCAACACCAGAATGTCGGCGTGCCTGCCGGTCAGCATGGTGGACCGCACCACGCCGTCGTCGTCGGTGTACTGCCACTGCGGGCGGTCGGCTCCCAGCACGGTGAGACGAGCCTCGGCGGGCGGCGGTTGGCTCGCGGGCCGGGTCAGCCGCAGCAGCGCCAGATGGTTCTCCACCGCCACCGCGGTGGCCCGGACGAGCGCCAGGGTCTGCGGCGTCACGATCGCCGAGCCACCCGTGAGGTCAATACTGCCGAGCAGCGCTCCGCTGGCCGGATCGTGGACCGGCACCGCCGTGCAGTTCCACGGCTGCACGACCCGGGAAAAGTGTTCGGAACCGCGGATCTGCACCTCGGCGTCGAGGGCCAGTGCTGTGCCCGGCGCGTTGGTGCCTGCACTGCGCTCGCTCCAGTCGGCCCCCGGGACGAAGTTCATCGCCTCGACCTTGCGGCACGCGGCGAGGTCACCTTCCACCCAGAGCAGGGTGCCGTCGGGGCCCGTGATCGCGACGACGACACCCGAGTCGGCGGCATCATCGACCAGCAGCCGGCGGATCACCGGAAGGGCACTCGACAACGGGTTGGCGTCCCGCAGTGCGCCCAGCCGGGCGGCGGCCGCGGCAGCCTGTGCGCCGCGGTCAGGGTCCACGCCGATGGCCAGGCTGCGCTGCCAGCTCTCGGCCACGACACGCCGAACGGGAGTCGAGTCGAGGTAGGCAGCGTCGACCTCTCCGGCGACGAAAAGCTCGCGGACCGCGCGCACCTGCGCCGACGGCACCCGGCCGCCGGAGGTCCTCGACATGCCCACCTCGATCACACTCCTCGCAGCAGGCCATTTCCGCAGGCCACCGCGTGTTCGCAAGGATAGTTGACCGGGGCTCGCCGGAAGAAATATCGGTGCAGTCGGATCGCCGCTCCCGGCTGCCACACGGCCGCCCAGTCGCGCAGGTCACACCGCGTCGAGGCGAAATCGGCCGTTTCGTACCGGTAGACTCATCGGCGATCGGCACATCTGTTCTGCCAGTGCCGCCTCCTCGATCGTCACACCGAGCGCCGCGGGATGTCACCCGCGCCGGGCAGGACGACCGCCCTCGACTTTTCGGAGTTTCATTTTGTCTGCGCCAAACCACAGTGGCAGCACTGTGCCCACGTTCGCCGAGCTCGGCCTTCCCGCCGAGATCGTCACCACCCTCGCTGCCAACGGCGTCACCGCGCCGTTCCCGATCCAGGCCGCCACCCTGCCCGACTCTCTGACGGGTCGCGACGTGCTCGGCCGCGGCCGCACCGGCTCCGGCAAGACGTACGCGTTCCTGCTGCCCTTGGTCGCCCGCCTGGCCCGCAGCGACAGCCGCCGGATGGCGCGCAGGCCGCGCGCCCTGATTCTCGCGCCGACCCGCGAACTCGTCACCCAGATCGAGGCCTCGCTGGCCCCGCTGGCCGCCGCGACCGGCCTGAAGTCGCTCAACGTGTTCGGCGGCGTCGGTGCCGGCCCGCAGATTTCGGCTCTGCAACAGGGTGTCGACGTCGTGATCGCGTGCCCGGGCCGGCTCGAGGACCACGTGCGGTCAGGTCATGCCGATCTGTCGGCCGTCGAGATCACCGTGCTCGACGAAGCCGACCACATGGCCGACCTCGGCTTCCTGCCCGGCGTCAAGCGTCTGCTGGACAAGACGCCGAAAGACGGTCAGCGGCTGCTCTTCTCGGCCACCCTCGATGCCGGCGTCGACGTGCTGGTCAAGCGCTACCTGCACGATCCGGTAGTGCACAGCGTCGATTCGGCGCAGTCACCCGTCGCCGCGATGGTCCACCACGTGCTGCACGTGGACAACGCGGCCCGTGTCAACGTCGTCGCCGATCTGGCCGCTGCGCCGGGCCGCACCATCGTGTTCGCGCGCACCAAGCACGGAGCGAAAAATTTGACCCGCCAGCTCAATTCGCGAGGCATCTCGGCGGTCGAGCTGCACGGCAACCTGTCTCAGAACGCGCGAACCCGTAATCTCACCGCGTTCTCCGACGGCTCCGCCACGGTGCTGGTGGCCACCGACATCGCCGCCCGCGGAATTCATGTCGACGATGTGAACCTGGTCGTGCACGCGGACCCGCCGGTCGAGCACAAGGCCTATCTCCACCGCTCCGGCCGTACCGCCCGCGCCGGCAATGAGGGAACCGTGGTGACCCTCATGCACGACGCGCAGGTGTCCGACGTGCGGAACCTGACCCGCAAGGCCGGCGTCAAGCCGACGATCACCCGCGTCAACGGCACCGATCATCCGGTGTTGCAGCAGATTGCTCCCGGCGAGCGGGTTTTCGGTGAACCGAAGCGTCCCGAGGCGAAACCGGCCCGGCCCCAGCCCGCGCAGCCGCGGCGAAGCAAGCCCCGCAACGCGGGGCACCCTGTCGGGGCCTCCGGTTCCCGCGCCGGAAGCCCTGCGGCGCGCAATGGCCGGCGGCGCCGGCCGAGTCGTCCCAACGACGCCGCGGGTAACGCCAAACACTAAAACGGGCCGCGCGGCCGCTTAGACTCTGCAGCGATGCTGTTCGACGTCGTGATGGCCTGCGCGCCACTGGTCGCGGTCGCCCCCGCGGTGATCGCCGTGGCAACCTGTCACACCGACTTCGCCTCGAAGGGGCAACTGCAGCGCGGGCTGTACCGCTCGCTGCTGCTCGCCGAGAAACTGCCGGCGACCACGCCCGGCAGCAGGCAGATCGCGGCCGACATCGACAAAGCCACCCTGGCGGTGGCCTACCGAGCGCAGTATCCGCAGCGCAGCACGGAGACCACTCGGCTCGCACTGGTCGGTCTGGGATTGCTGACCGCGCTGGTCGTCTACTACGCATTGCTGTGGGTCGATGCCTGGTGGGTCTATCAGGTGCTGTTCGGCATCCCGGTGCTCCTGACGGCGGCTTGGCTGTACCGGGCTGTCGGCAACTTCGTCCGCAATGACGGCCTGACCCGCACGGTGTTCGGATACTTTGGCGCCCCAACCCAATTGATCAGGCCCAGCAGTGAACTGATCGCCAGGACCCCGCCCTTGACGATGGCCGCGGTGTTCGAGCGGGCGGCCGAGATCCGAGACCGCGATCACGGCGTGGCGCTCAGCTCCGTGGATGCCGTGAACGCCGCCATGGCGTCCTTCCACACCCCGGTCGATTGGCGCGCTCTGGTGGACCGCACCCGCAGGCAGCTGCACACCACCGATTATCGCGGGCATGCCGAAACGGCCAGGACTCAGGCAGAAAATGTTGCTGCTCAATCCTTTTCACTGATCAGCAGCGGATATGACCGTGCGCTGCAGACCCTGACCGGGCCGGTGTTCGCGCTGCGGTTGTCGTGGCTCGACGCCCGCGAGCACGATCGGATCGCCAAAGCTGAGCGGGCAGGCGACGTGTATCGGGCGGCGTGGCTTGCGACGCACTACCGCGACGAACGCAGTCGCGTGGCAGGCCAACTGTCCTGGCTGCGCGCCCAGCGAAATGTGCGGCCCCGCTGGCCTCTCCATTCCGAGCGGGACCGCACAAGCTTCGCCGGTGGGGATCAATAGCCCCACGCGTTGGCGGCGCTGCGGTCGGTGGCGGCCACATCGTCGGCGCCGTCGCGAACTGCATTGCCCAGGTTGAACAAGATCTCGTTGAGGGACGTCGCGGCCTGGTTCCAGCGCGTCTGTTCCAGCTGATACGCCTCGGCAGCTTCGCGAGTCCAGACGCTCTGCAGCGGGGCGAGCTGTGTGCGCAGGTCCTCTAGGGCCGCGTTCAGCCGGGCCGAGGTGGTGTGAATCTCCTGGCGCACCGTGTATTCGATCTCACCGAAGTTGTAGGACAGTACCTGGCTCATGGGTCGCTCCGATCACTCACAGGGTGTCCGCGACGGCACCGAGCTGCTGCGAATGTCCCTCGGCAGCTTCGCGGAGCGTGCGTTCGTTGTAGCGGATGGTTTCCGCGATGCGCTGAAGCGCGGTGTGCAGCTTGAGCGATTCACTGTTCCAGCGGTCGACCACATCACGGAACCGCAGCGCCGCCGCCCCACCCCAAACCGACGGTGGCACAATGCTCATCCGGCCGATGAACGTCTGCAGCATGGCGCGGATGTCATCGTTGACGACATCGATCCGGCCGGCCGCAGTGGTCATCACGTCGAAGTCGGTACCAAGGGATCCCGAGGTTGAAGCCATCTCGCACCTTCCGGTTTGTCTTGCGGGGTATATCAATTCGACGCAGGCGGTGCCGATTCGGTTCCACCCGATTTCACAACACTGCATGCGCCGAGCGGATCGCCGCCTCGCACGGCGCCGCTCTCCGCTCTGCCGGGCCCTGGCAACCGACCGCGATGCGGACCGTCTTGTCGGCGAACACCGCCCAGCCGATCTCCCGCCCGCCGCGGACCTCGCGGTAGCTCACTACTGGACGATCGGCGATGCGGTCAGCCGGGTTGAAGTCGGTGAACACCCCCGCGGGTTGTTGGTCCAGAGCGCGACGCAACGTGTCGGCCACTGCCTGCAGGTCGGCCGTGTCGATCGGCGACTGGGTCAGATAGATGACGGTATCCGGATCGGCCACCGAAACCACCTCCACCCGGGCTGATCCCGGGCCGGATGTCACCCGGCGCACATGCCAATCCGCGGGGACCTGCATCCCAACCCGGCCCTCCACCAAAGCCTTCTGCTCGGCAACGGCGCCTGGCCGGGCGGCCAGGCCCGCGCACGCGATCGCCGCGGCTACTGCGATCCCGATCAGGTGACGGGCGCCCCGGCGGCGCCTGGTCACCGTGAACGCGGGGACCTCCTCGCGCGGAACGGCTGCGCGTGCGCCGGTACTCAGCATCCGGGGGCCGGCCATGGATACCGTTGCCCCGTGGGCACGTACGGCGTCACCGACCGCGCGAGCCAGGGCAGCTGCACCGCTGACCTCACACGGCGCGTCGACGATGACCTGGGTGGCCCCTCGGGTCGCATGGACCACGTCGCCTGCCAATGCGCACGGTTCACCGCGACGGACCAAGCGCACCGATTCAGCGTCCTCGCACGACACCATCATCAGCTCGTCGGCGATCTCCACCACCGCCCACGACGGGTGGTCCAGCGTCGCGGCGAGGGCCTGAGCCCGGTGCAGCACAACAGCGTCGAGTTCGACAGTGGCAGTGCGGATCCGGTCGGTCTGGTCGGTGGTCCACCACGTCGGGCATACGACGATCGGTGCCTCGAGGTTCCGGCCCGCGGCCGCGCGGATGACCTGAGCCCACAGGTCCTCGACCCGTACCGGTTCGTCGTCGACGAGCGCCACGGCGTCGTCGATGCACTCCACCGCGATCCGCGCAGGCTCGTCGGCAACCGTGCCGGGGCCGCGCACCAGTACTGGGCCTGCCTCGATGACCGCGGTCGTCACAGCATGTCCTGCTCGGGGACGACGGCCACCTGGATCACCTGATCGCCGCCGGTGCGGGTGACGAGCGTGCCACGCCCGGGCGGCAGCTGCTGGGGTCGCACGCCGAACAGCACGCCGTCCTCAGCACCCGCGCTCATCACGAGGCCCATACAGCCGAGGTCTCGCATCCGTGCCAGCATCGGGTCGAACATGGCCCGTGCCGCTCCCCCGGACCTGCGGGCCACGACGACGTGCAGCCCCACATCCCTGGCGTGCGGCAGGCATTCGAGCAAGGGGCTCAGCGGGTTGCCATTGTCGCCGACGACCAGATCGTAATCGTCGATCACAATGTAGAGCTCCGGCCCGGACCACCAGGAGCGGGTACGCAACTGCTGCTGGGTGACGTCGGGTCCGGGCATCCTCGCTCGCAGAAGCTCCAGCGCAACCGGCAGGTGGGTCGCCACCGCTTGCGGTGAGATGGCGTAACCGGCCAGATGGTCGGACTCGACCACCCCGAGCAGAGTGCGTCGGAAGTCGATGAGGAGCACACGCACATCGCGCGAACTGTTGGACGCGACCAGTTCGGCGCACAGGGTGCGCAACGCCGTGGTCTTGCCGCACCCGCTGTCACCGAGCACGAGCAGATTGCTCTGGTCGGTGAAATCCAGTAGCACCGGCCGTAATTCGTGCTCACCGAGTCCGATGAGCGCCTGACCGGCCGGCCGCGCTTTGATGACCGGCTGCAGATCGCGATGGTCGATCACCGTCGGGAGCAGCCGAATCGGCGGAGCGCACATGTCGGGATATTGCGCACGCAGCGTCTGGCCCACGCGTGCGGCAGCCTCGACCAGATCCGTGGTACTCGGCACGCCGTCGAGCCGGGGTACTCCGATCAGCAACTCACGGCCGTCCGGGGTCAGTCCCCGTCCGGGGCGTCGGTCGGTGAGGGTGCGGGCACGTTTGCGGTCAATCTCCGATTCGGCGGGGTCACCGAGCCGCAGTTCGATCCGGGTGCCGAGCTGGTCCTTGACCGAGGGGCGGAATTCCGCCCAGCGCGATGCCGTCAGTACGACGTGCACGCCATACGAAAGGCCTTGTGCGGCAAGACTGGTGATTGCCATCTCGACCTCGTCGAGGTTCTGTCGCAATACCGACCAACCGTCGACGACGAGGAATACGTCGCCGAATTCGTCGTCGGCAACCGTCGGGTCGGAGGCGCGACGCTGACGGTACGCGGCCATCGAGTCGACCCCCAGCTCGCCGAACCGCGCCTCCCTGCCCCGCACCAGGTCCTCCAACTGCGCCACCGTGCGCCGCACCAGTTCCAGGTCGTGGCGGCCGGCCACCGCACCGACATGGGGCAGCGCGCGCAAGGAAGCCAAACCGCCACCGCCGAAGTCGAGGCAATAGATCTGGACGTCTCGGGGATGGTGGGTCGCCGCGAGGGCCATCACGAGGGTTCTGGCGGTGATCGACTTGCCGGACTGTGGACCGCCGACGATCGCGACATTGCCCGCGGGGCCTTTGAGAGTGACGGTGAGCCGGTCCCGCCGCTGCTCGAAAGGGCTGTCGACCAACCCGATCGACGCCGTCAACGGTGTGCGGGACGACAGCAACACGTCGCTGAGCGCCACAACGTCCGGTAGTGGTGGAAGCCAGACCTGATGCGCGGGCCGACCGTGCCCGGCGATACGCGCGAGCACCGCGTCGATCAGGGTCGGTCCGGTCTCGCGGCGCGCCACCGTACCGGCCGACGCCCATGCCGCCGTGAACCGGTGGACGGCGGTGGGCCGGACCGGCACCGGTGCGGGCGTCGGCGTCGGCGTCGAGACGTATGCGGTTTGAAACCGCACGAGGTCACCGGCGGGTGTTTTCAGGTAGGCCGCGCCCGGTGTACTCGGCAGTTGGTGAGCATCGGCGATGCCCAGCACAGCGCGGGATTCGCTTGCCGAGAAGGTCTTCAGACACACCCGGTAGGACAGATGGGTTTCCAGCCCGCGCAACCTGCCCTCGTCGAGACGCTGACTGGCCAGGAGCAGGTGCATGCCCAACGACCGCCCCAGCCGGCCGATGGCGACGAAGAGTTCGGCGAAATCCGGGTGCTGGTGGAGCAGCTCGGAGAATTCGTCGACGATGATCAGCAGGGCGGGCAGCGGCAGGTCGGGCCGGTGCCGCTGGTATTCGGTGATGTTCGCGAGATTGCCCGCCGCGCGCAGGAGTTCCTGGCGACGGGTGATCTCCCCGGCCAACGCATCACCCATGCGTGCGACCAGCGCCGCCTCGTCGGCCAGATTGGTGATCAACGCGCTCACATGTGGCGCCGACTGGAGTCCGAGAAATGTTGCGCCGCCCTTGAAGTCGACAAGGATCAGATTGAGTACCTCGGGCGGATGAGTCGCGACCAAGCCAAGGGCGAGGGTCCGCAGGAACTCCGATTTGCCGGACCCGGTCGCCCCGACACACAGCCCGTGCGGGCCCATACCGTTCTGGGCGGCCTCCTTGAGGTCGAGGTGCACCGGTGTGCCGTCCTCGCTGACGCCGATCGGAACCCGTAGCACCGAACCAGGCTGCCGCCAGGTGACCGTGGGATCCAGCGCAGTGGGGTCGCCTATCCCGAGCAGGCCCGGCCAGTCCGTCGGTGCCCGTGCCGACCCGGCCGGCTGATGCGCCGATTGCCGTCGCGCACACGTCAGCGCCTCGTCGATCGTCATGCTGTCCCAATGGATGTCGCCGGAATCGACATCGATCCGCAGCTCGGCGGCCTCCTCACCGATGACCACCACGGTGACGCCGGCAACCGGTGGCGGCAGTTGCACCTCCGGATGATCGACGATGATCACCAGGTGCGGGACCACCGCGCCGCGGCATGCCTGCGCGAGCGTGCGGTAACGCAGATGGTTCTCGACATCATGCGGATGCCGGTGGTGCGGAATCCATTTCAGCCACTCCCACCGCGCCGCCGAGGCGTCGTCCAGCACCGCGGCCACCCGCACGTCGTGGGGTTTGTGCGCTACCGCCAACCCACAGACCAATGCGCGGACCAACGCCCGGGCGCGTAAGGGGTCGCCGCAGATCGACACGCTCCCGGTGGTGCGCAGTGCCACCGTGACCGGCGCCTCGGGCACCACGGCGCGCCGACGCAGCAGACGCTGCAATGCGGCCGCTGTGACGGGATCCTGCTCGACACCCGGAGCGGACTCGGACACCACCAGCCTGGTCGCCGGCACGACTTCACCGACACCGATGCGGACCACACAGAAATCGGGTTCGTCAGGACCGCGCCGCCACATCGCGTCCGTACCCACGACCGTCCACAGCACATCCGGGTCCGGATGCCGCGTGTACAACGAATCCCGCTGTGCGCCTGCGGTCCCCGCCGCCGCCACGTCGATGCCGTCGAGATAGTTCAGGTAATTCCGCCGATCGCGATCGAGTTCCGCGGCCCGTCCCGTGCCACGCACGCTGTAAGCCAGCGTGCCGAGCGCCGACATCACCATCATCACGGGGAACAGCGTGAACATCGGCCCGCGCGAAGCTGCGGCACCCGAGCCGAAGTAGACGACCATCATGCCGACCACGGCGAGCACGAGTACCAGCGGCAGCAGGCGGGCCAGCACATTGGTCGGCGCACTTGCCGGCACCGGTGGCGGCGCGTCGATGACGAGCTCGCCGGACGTCGCCGGCGAGCTCGGCCGGTGTTGCGCGGTGAGCTCCATCGACGTTAAGACGCACGCCAGAGCCGATCCGTTCCACCCGAAATTGCCGCACTCCGCTGTCCCGGTGCTCGGCTACGGTGAGATCACTGGCGTCAACCGGGGGGTGATGGCGTGCCGAATGCATTGTGCCGAGTCGCGATTCACTGTGAGCTGCCCGGCGCCGGCGAGGTGGCGACGGTCGACTTGAGTCTGCCTTCGTCGATGACCGTCGGGCAATTGCTGCCCGCCATCGCCGATGCCGTCGGCGCAGGCACCGGGCCGCGACGCTGGATCTTGTCCCGCGTCGGCGGGCCGTCACTGGACGAGTCGATGTCCTTGAGCCAGCATGACATTCGGGACGGCGATCTATTGTTGTTGTCTGCCGCCGCGGTGCCTGAGCCACGGCCTCACGACCCGTCGCTGATCGGCGCACTGGCCCAGGCGATCCCGGACAACCCGCACCCCGCGTTGCGCCCGGTCGGTTGTCTGGGTGCCGTGTTGATCGGCGCCCTGACACTGGTGGCGGCAGACGGTGTGGGGCGCGTCGCCACCGCGGCGGCCCTGACCGTTGCCGTGACCGGCGCCGCGATGGCCGCACGCCGGGCGCAGTGTGGCCCGCACTCGGCCACCGTGCTGGACGTGTGTGCGGTGTTGCTGGCCGCGGTGCTCGGATTTCTGGTCGTGCCGGGCGGGCCGGCAGCGGCGAATGTCTTTCTGGCCGCGGTCGCATCGGCTTCGGTCGGCGCGGTTCTGCTCCGGGTATCTGACGGCAGCACAGTCATGTTGATCGCCGTGGTGGCGGCGACGGCGACTGTCGGGGTGGTCAGCGGGGTGGCGGTGATATGGCCGATGTCCGCAGCGGCGCTCGGGGCTGTGGTGGCGAGCGCGGCGATGGGCGGCCTCACGGCCTCTCCGCGATTGTCGATCGCGCTGGCCGGTCTCACCCCTGCGCTCCCCGGCGACGACGATGAATCTGACGGCGACATCGCCGGCCGCGTGCTGCGCGGGAGCCGGACGCTGACGGGCCTGGTCACCGGATTCTCCGTCGCAGCGGCGCTGGGCACGATGATTGTCGCTGTCGACGCCGGGCACCCGCCGGCAGCCGCGGCGTTCATCGGCGCGATCGGTGTAGCACTGATGCTGCGGGCCCGCTCGCATGCATCGGGCCTCTGCCGGATCGCGCTCGCCACAGCTGGATTCGCCGCTACCACAGCGATATTCGTTCTCATCGTGGCGTGGGCACCCAGATCCGCGCACTGGGCGGCAGGCATTGCCGTCAGCGCAGGACTCGCGGCGCTCACGCCGGGGGTGGCCACCCTGGCCACCGGCCACCGGGCCACCCGCATCCTCGACGCCGTGGAATACCTGGCACTGGCGTCGGTGGCACCGCTGGCATGCTGGCTCGCCGGTCTCTTCGACCTGGCCCGAGGTCTGAACCTGCCATGAGCAGGGTCGCCCGACTGACCGCGGCGGCTGCCGTCCTTGCGCTCGCAGCGGCACCGACTGCCACCGCTCTGGGGCCACGGCCGATTCCGGCGGTGGAGCCACCGTCGGTCGACAGTGCGTTGCTGCCGCAGGCGTCGGCGCCCGGTCCCCCGGGGCCGACACGGCAACGCGGGCAATGCTTCACACCGACAGCACACGCCGCCGACGGCGCCCACAATCCGATCGAGCTCGAGGCGGTGTGGCGGCTCACCAGGGGTCGTGGTCAGACCGTCGCGGTGATCGATACCGGGGTGGTCCGGCACCGCCTGCTGCCCCATCTCGTCGGCGGGGGCGACTACGTGGCCCGGGGCGACGGGACGACTGATTGTGACGGACACGGAACCATCGTCGCCGGGGTGATCGGCGGAGCGCCCGACGGCCTCGGCTTCAGCGGGATCGCTCCGGACGCAACGATTCTCAGCATTCGTCAGTCGAGCACCAAGTTCGCCGTCGAGGGCCAGGCGGCGGGCATCGGTGACGTCGACACCCTGGCTCGGGCCGTGCGCACCGCAGCCGACCTGGGTGCCACCGTCATCAATATTTCGTCGGTGGCCTGCGTGGCCGCCACCGACCGCCTCGACGATCGGGCTCTGGGTGCCGCGCTCGCGTACGCGGTCGATGTGAAGAACGTCGTCGTGGTGACCGCGGCAGGCAATGTCGGCGGAGCCGGCCAGTGTCCGGATCAGAATCCGCCATTGGGGCCGACCGGTGGACCGGACTGGGACGGGGTGCGTGCGGTCGCGAGCCCGGCTTGGTATGACGATCTGGTCTTGACCGTCGGATCGGTCGGCCGCGACGGCGCCGCGTCGGATTTCACATTGGCCGGGCCCTGGGTCGACGTCGCAGCACCGGGTGAGGCGGTGGTCTCGCTGCATCCCGACGCAGACGGGCTGATCGACCTTCTCGCAGCAGGGAAACCGATCTCGGGCACCAGTTATGCAGCGCCGGTCGTCGCGGGAATCGCGGCCCTGGTGCGGGCGCGGTTTCCGCAACTCAGTGCGCGCGAGGTCATGCACCGCATCGAGGCGACGGCACACCGTCCGCCGGCGGGGTGGGACCCCTATGTCGGCAGCGGAGTAGTCGATGCCTTGGCAGCCGTCAGCGGTGGAGCACCCACATCCGCAGCACCGGTGGTTCCACCTGTGCTGGCGACACCGTCGGCCGCTGTCGAGGATGGACTGCCACGCCGGGTCGCATTCGGCGGCGCGGCCGCGTGCATTGTCGTCGCCCTGGTGGTCATCCTGTCCGCCAAGAGATTACGGGGCCGTACCGGCGACATTCAGCCCGTCGCGGACGACTGATGCGGCGTCGCGGCCCAGTTCGGGGCCGCGGGGCAGAACGGCCAACATCGGCCACGGGGCGGCCACCGCGGGCCCGGGCAGACCGAGATGCTCGGCAGCCCGTTCGTCGTGCACACCGAACAGCACCCCACGGTCGTTGAGGTAGAAGAGCGATCCGGCGGTCCCGCCGGTTCCGACGACGGGGGTCGACCGCACCAGCGCACCGCGGCCGGCTGGGATGACGACCCGGTCGATGTTCGGCCCTTCGTCATCCGACTGCGCGAGCGTCACCCCGTCGGACATGGGCAACGAACTGCCCACGAACACCGTCGTATTCGTTTCCGAACCCTGCCTGCGGTGATTCCAGCCGGCGCACACAGTGTCGCCGGTGTGCTGCTCGACCCGATCGGGAAACCTGCCCACCGGTAACGTCTCGACGAACGGCACGGTCGCGATCACGTCGGCTGCGATCACCGGGGGTTGTCCGCCGGGCTGGGCGACCGTGAACCGGATCAGGTCGGCAACGACGGGGTCGACACGCTGCACCCCGTCGGACAGCACGGCGTAGAACTCGTGGCCTGCCGCGCGTTCCACCCGCACCACCGTGCCGATGCCGAGACCATCCAGCGCGGGCGGGCCGGGTGCGCCCGCATCGGTGATCTGCGGAGCCGCGATCGCGGGCGCCTCGGGAACACTGTCCAGCAGGGAGCGCGAAACTGTCAGCGGTTCAACACCTTCCAGATGCAGTGCGCGCACCACCGCGATATCCCGCAGATCGACCGCCGCACGCCAGCCGTCGAAGATCAGGTACGTGGCAGCGGGCCCCTCACCTCGCGGGGCCACCAGTAACGCCCGCCCGCTCGGCAGGCCGCCGGTATCCGCGGGCACGCGCCCCACGATCAGCACCGTCGCCGGCGGATCGGCCACATCGCACAGCGTCCAACCCGACTCGTCGATGCCCAACGGACGATCGATCTGGGTGGGTGCACCCGGAATACCCACCAGCGGACCGCGTTTCGCGGCGGCGAGCGCGTGGGCACTCACCGGTCTCGGGTTGGCCGGGGTTGCGGCCAGCAACCGGGCTGACGCCAAATTCAGCACCGGGTGCATGGTGTCGGATATCCGCACATACAGGGCCCCGGTTTCGCGGGCCATGACTATCGGCGTCTCATCGAGATCGCCACCGGGACGCAGCATTGCCGTCGCCGCGCACACCGCGAACGCCACGACCGTGAGCACAGCGCCGGTGGTCAGCGAAATCGCCTGTGCACGTAGCGGATCGTCGATCATCCGGGCGTCGCCGCGCACCAGTGCGTGTTGCGTGCGCCGGATCAGGAAGCGGTGCCCGTTGAGTTGCAGCCGGGTCGCCGGTCGTCGTGCCATATGTCCCCCGGCGATCACTCTAACCCCGTCGCGCGGGGCCGCCAGGCAGGAAAAGTGGTACCCGAAATCTGCCTCAAAATGGAGCCCAGTCATGAGCCACCAGCGGGCTAGCGTGGCTGTCATGTCCGCCAGTGCCGACGCGATCGATTCTCGGTACCATCCGTCCGCTTCGGTACGTCGTCAGCTGAACAAGGTGTTCCCCACCCACTGGTCCTTCCTGCTGGGTGAGATCGCGCTGTACAGCTTCATCGTGCTGCTGATCACCGGCGTGTGGCTGACCCTGTTCTTCGACCCGTCGATGGCCGAGGTCACCTACAACGGGGTGTATCAACCGCTTCGGGGCGTACAGATGTCACGCGCCTACGAGACGGCGCTGGACATCAGCTTCGAGATCCGCGGTGGCCTGTTCGTCCGCCAGATCCACCACTGGGCCGCCCTGATGTTCGCCGCATCGATCATGGTGCACATGGCCCGGGTGTTCTTGACCGGCGCGTTCCGACGCCCGCGCGAGGCCAGTTGGGTAACGGGAGCAATCCTGTTGATCCTGGCCATGTTCGAGGGCTACTTCGGTTACTCGCTGCCCGACGACCTGCTCTCCGGCATCGGCCTGCGCGCCGCACTGTCGTCGATCACCTTGGGATTACCCGTGATCGGCACCTGGTTGCACTGGGCGCTGTTCGGCGGCGACTTCCCCGGCACCGTGCTGATCCCGCGCCTCTACGCCCTGCACATCCTGCTGATCCCTGCCGTCATATTGGCGCTCGTGGCCACTCACCTCACCCTGCTCTGGTTCGGCAAGCACACGCAGTTCCCCGGACCGGGACACACGGAAAAGAATGTTGTCGGCGTGCGCGTGATGCCGGTGTTCGCGGTCAAATCCGGGGCGTTCTTCGCGATGATCACCGGCGTGCTGGGCCTGATGGGCGGCCTGCTCACCATCAACC
>NZ_BCSX01000034.1 GCF_001570425.1 Mycolicibacterium brisbanense | reverse complement strand
GATCTGCACCTTGGCCAGCTCCACGTACCAGTCGCAGAACTCGTCCCACGCGAAGTGGTAAAGCGCCTCGCAGGCCCGGCTGAACTGGTACGCGTCGAGCGCTTCGTCGACCTCGGCGCGGACCTCTTCCAACCGGCCCAGAATCCAGCGGTCGGCGTCGGTCAGCTCGGCCGCCGGCGGCAGCGGGGCCGGGGCGGCCCCGTTCATCAGCGCGAACCGGGTCGCATTGAAGAGCTTGGTGGCGAAGTTGCGTGAGGCACGGGCGTGATCCTCGCCGATGGACAGATCGCCGCCGGGGCTCGCACCGCGCGCGAGGGTGAACCGCAACGCGTCGGCGCCGAACTTCTCCACCCACTCCAGCGGATCGATGCCATTGCCCCGCGACTTGCTCATCTTGCGGCCGAACTCGTCGCGAATCAGGCCGTGCAGGAACACATTTTCGAAGGGCACCTGCCGGCCACGCTTGCCCTCCAGGGTGATCGCCGGATCGTCGCCGACGAACGTGCCGAACATCATCATCCGGGCCACCCAGAAGAACAGGATGTCGTAGCCGGTGACCAGCACGCTGGTGGGATAGAACTTGGCCAGCTCGGCCGTATGGTCGGGCCACCCCATGGTCGAGAACGGCCACAGGGCCGACGAGAACCAGGTGTCCAGCACGTCGGGGTCCTGCTCCCAGCCCTCCGGCGGGGTCTCGTCGGGACCGACGCACACCGTCTCGCCGTTCGGGCCGTGCCAGATGGGGATGCGGTGGCCCCACCACAGCTGCCGCGAGATACACCAGTCGTGCATGTCGTCGACCCACGCGAACCACCGCGGCTCGAGGCTCGGCGGGTGAATCACGGTGTCGCCGCTGCGCACCGCGTCCCCGGCGGCCTTGGCCAGGCTCTCCACCTTGACCCACCACTGCAGCGACAGGCGCGGTTCGATGGGCTCGCCGCTGCGCTCCGAGTGCCCCACGCTGTGCAGGTAGGGCCGCTTCTCGGCGACGATTCGGCCCTGCTCGGCCAACGCCTCACGCACCTTGACGCGCGCCTCGAACCGGTCCATCCCGTCGAATTGCGTTCCGGTGTCGGCAATCCGGCCCTTGGTGTCCATGATGGTCGGCATCGGCAGCTGGTGCCGCAACCCGATCTCGAAGTCGTTCGGATCGTGCGCCGGGGTGACTTTCACTGCGCCCGTACCGAATTCGGGATCGACGTGGGTGTCGGCGACGATGATCATTTCTCGGTCGGTGAACGGGTGCGGCAATGTGGTGCCGACCAGATGGCGGTAGCGCTCGTCGTCGGGGTGCACGGCAATCGCGGTGTCGCCCAGCATGGTTTCGACGCGGGTGGTGGCCACCACGATGTGCGGCTCGTCATCGCTCATCGAGCCGTACCGGAACGACACGAGTTCGCCTTCGACGTCCTCGTACTTCACCTCGAGATCACTGATCGCGGTCTCCAGCACCGGCGACCAGTTGACGAGCCGCTCAGCCTGGTAGATCAGCCCGGCGTCGAACAGACGCTTGAAGATGGTGCGGACCGCACGGGACAGGCCGTCGTCCATGGTGAACCGGTCCCGGCTCCAGTCGACGCCGTCACCGAGCCGGCGCATCTGTGCGCCGATGGTGCCGCCGGACTCGCGCTTCCAGTCCCACACCTTCTCGATGAACTGTTCGCGGCCGAAGTCTTCCTTCGTCTTGCCGTCGGTGGCGAGCTGCTTCTCGACCAGGGTCTGGGTGGCGATGCCGGCGTGGTCCATGCCGGGCAGCCACAGCACTTCGTAACCCTGCATCCGCTTACGCCGGGTCAGCACGTCCATGAGGGTGTGGTCGAGGGCATGGCCCATGTGCAGGCTGCCGGTCACGTTCGGCGGCGGTAGCACGATCGAGTAGGCAGGCTTGTCACTCGTGGCGTCGGCGGTGAAGTAACCGGCATCCACCCAGCCCTGGTACAGCTCGGCTTCTACCGCACCCGGCTCCCAGGACTTGGGGAGGGCGTCGGCGCGGTTGTCAGGGGTGGAGGTCACCGCGCCATTCTAGGAAGGAGTGACCCGGATACGCTAAAGCCCCCGACGCCGCTGTATTCGCTGGCGACGGGGGCTTGCGCGGAAAGCGATCTCCGGAGCTACTTCTTGCCGCCCAGCAGGCCGCCGAGGATCTCGCCGATGGCGTTGCCCTGGCCTCCGCCGCCACCGAGCACGCTGCCGAGGATGCTGCCCAGCGGATTGTTGGCGGCACCGCCTCCGCCGCCGGCGTTCGCCCCGCCTAGGATGCTGCCGAGGATGTCACCGAGGCCGCCACCGGATGCCTGGGCAGCCGGCTCGGCGGGCGCGTTCTTCTGAGCGAACTGCTTGCCGATGTAGGCGAGCACGATCGGGGTCAGGATCGGCAGCAGCTTCTTGATGAGGTCGCCACCGCCGGCGCCTGTGCCGGCCAGCGCCGAGGCCACCTGCCCGCTGTCGTTGCCGCCGAAGATGTGGGCGACCATCTGGTCGCCCTCCTTCTGGTCGACGTCGTCGACCTTCACGCCGCCGTCGAGCAGACCGCTGGCACCCTGCGCGGTGACGGCGGACTCCAGGTTGCTCGAGTCGATGTTGTCGGCTTGCACGTTGTGCTGCACGCCGCCGACGAGCGCGGGAACCAGCGTCTTGATGGCGTTGTTCACCTCGCCTTCATCGGCGCCCAGCTTGCTCGCAATCTCCGCGACGGGAATCTGTGCGAAGAGATCGTTCAGATCGGCCATATTGTCCCCACCTTCGTTGCTGGCTTTGATGAAATCCTCGCCGACGACCCTAGTCGAATTGATCTTGTTACACAGGTGTTCCGCGCGCCCCGATCAATTCGGCTCACGTCAGCGCGGTGGTCTCCAATTGCACGTCGGCAGCAGGGAATCGGACCAGCAGGGCATCGCCCATCGCGACCGCAGGGGTGAGCACCCCACGCAGGTCGGACAGCTTGTCGCGATCGAGCGCCAACGCCAGCCCGCATTCGCCGAGCAGCACCGCGGTGGCCTGGTATCCGGGGTCGCCCTGCTGGGCCATCGACGCCACGTAGCGCGCACCCGACGACGTCGTCGTGTACGTCTCGACGCGGTAGCGCCCACGCATGCGGGTTTGTTCGCTGGGGCCGGTGCCCGGCTTGGGCGCCAACCGTTCGACCAGGGTGGCGGGCAGCCGGTCGAAATAGCGGCCGCCCAGCCCGAGGGCCACCGCACTGGATCCGGTGACCACGGCGGCCGCGAGCGGTGCAGCCAGGGAGCGGCCCAGGCTGATCTGCTCGCTGTAGGCGAACCGGCGGCCGTAGGCATAGTCGAGGAGCGCGTTGCTGCGCCGCACGATTCGGGTGTTCGGCCCCGCCATCGCGAAGGCGCCCGTCCAATAGCCCGCCAGCTCGGGTGCGATCTCGCTGCCGCGGCGCCACCGCACGTCGGGCTGCCCACCGAGTTCCGGCTCGGCAGCACGGTCGGGGCTCAGCGTGTACGGGTCGTTCATCAGCCGCCGGGCGTGCGGATCCCGCGACGATGTCCGCATGAACTCCATCGTCGAGGCCACCGTGCCGCCCGACACGCCTCCGGCCAATGTACGCACCACCAGATCGGTGTCGCCGAGCTGACCCGCACCGTCGGCCGCAGCCCGCCGGTACAGCGCATAGGTGGTGAGATCCGATGGCACGGAATCGAATCCGCACGAATGCACGATCCGGGCACCGGTGTCGATGGCCTGCTTGTGAAACTGGTCGATGCTCTCGCGGATGAACATCGTCTCGCCGGTGAGATCGGCATAGTCGGTTCCGGCCGCGGCACACGCCGCCACCAACGGCAGCCCGTATTTCGTGTACGGCCCGACGGTGGTCACCACCACCTGCGTGCGGGCGGCCATCGCCTGCAGAGTGGACGGCGCCGATGCGTCGGCGGTGAGCAGCGGCCAATCCTGCGCGGCCACACCGAGGCTGTCGCGGACCGCCCGCAACCGGTCCTCCGACCGGCCTGCCAGGGCGATCCGGGCCGCGGCACCGGCCCGGGCCAGGTATTCGGCGGTGAGCTTGCCGGCGAAACCCGTCGCCCCGTACAGCACCAGATCGAACTCACGCTGCGTCATCACGCCGACGCTACCCGAGCAGATCAGGCAGCTGAGAGTCTTCGTCGCGCAGGTGCTGGCCGAGGAATGCCGTCACCACCTGGTACCAGATCTTGGCGTGTTGCGGCGCGAGCACCCAGTGGTTCTCCGTCGGGTAGTACAGGAAGCGATGCGGACTCTGGCCGTTCTCGTCGGCGGGCAGTCCCGAGGCCGACAACAGCTCGTACCACAGCCGCAGGCCTTCGCCGATCGGTACGCGATAGTCCTTGTCCCCGTTGATCACCAGCATCGGCGTATGGATCTTTCCGACGTATTGATGCGGCGAATTGCGTTGTGTCATTTCGGGTGTCATCTCGCGGGCCCACCAGAACGCGCTGTCGGTGGTCGGCCCGAACTGGTCGAGCGCCCACAGGCTGGCGTGCGTGACGATCGCGTCGAACCGGTCGGTCTGCCCCGCGATCCAGTTGGCCATGTAGCCGCCGAACGAACCGCCCATCGCCGCGGTGCGTGAATCGTCGATCCGCGGGTGCTCACATGCCGCGTCGACCGCGGCCATCAGGTCTGTGTACGGCTCGGCTCCCCAAGCGCCCCAACCTCGTTGGATGAACTGCTGACCGTAGCCCGTGGACAGGCCCGGATCCGGCATCAGCACCGCGTAGCCGTGAGCGGTGAGCAGCCACGGGTTCCACCGCCAGTGCCAGGTGTTCCAGCTGCCCAACGGCCCGCCGTGGATCCACAGCACCAGTTCGGCCGGCTCGTCGCCCTCGGGCAGTGTCAACCATGAGCGGATCGGCGTCCCGTCCTCTGCGGTGGCGAGCAATTCGGTGACTGTGCCTGGGATTTCCGGGATCTCGACGCACGGCAACTCGATGATCGTGCCGTCGGGATCGAGCCGCACCGGGTGCGGCGGCACGGCATAGGAACTGCGCAGCGCGTAGATGACGCCGCCAGGGGCGGGGCACACGTCGGTGTAGGCATAGTCGTCGTCGGTGAGCTTGGTGACGGTGCCGCTGTGCGGGTCCACGGTGAAGATGGGCCGACGGCCGGCCTCGTCGGCGGTGACGATCAATGCCGACGAATCCGCCGCCCACGCAACGGATGCCGGCCAGCGATCCCAGTTCGCCGTGATCTCGACGTGCTCTTCACCGAAGCGCATGCAGCACAGCGTGATCCGTGGCGCGTCGGTCGGGGTCGAATGGGTCTCCCTGGTGAACGCCACGGCGCTGCCGTCGGGCGCGATGACGGGATGCTCCAGTTCGGCGCCGGATTCCTCGGCGATGGTGGTGTGTGTCCCGGAAGCCCGGTCGATGCGGACCAGAACGGACCGGTTGGCCACACCCGGCCCGGGCACATGCCAGGACGTGACCAGGAAGTCGCCGTCACTGCTGAGGTCGAACGTCGTCTCGCGCAACGCGTCCGCGGGATGCGGGGTGAGATCGGCCTGCCCGTCGACATCGATCAGGTGCGGTTGGTCGGGCCCGAGGTCGTGGTCCCAGAACCGGACCGGATAACCGGTGTGCAGCACGGCCGATACCGCGTTGTCCTTACGCCGAGCCCGCAGGGCCTTGTCGTCGGCAAAGCTCTCGGCCGAAGCCAGCTGCGCCCCGGTGACCACGGTGACCTCGGCGGCCCGCGCACTGACTACAGCACTCACGCCGCCGGGCATGCTCAGCAGCTCGTCTGCTTCACCGCCGGCCGCGGGCAATCGCCACACCGCTGCCGGCGCGTTGTCGTCGGTGGCGCCGTCCGGCGCCGGGCGCGCGGCCAGGAACAACAAATCACCGATGCTGGTGAACGTCGGTGCGGACTCCCCCTTGGCGCCGTAGGTCAGTCGCCGCGCGGGCCGATTCCCCTCGGCATCCAATTCCCAGATCGCGGTGACGAATTCGGTGCGCTTGTCATTGAGCACGCTGACCGTGGTGACCACACGCGAACCGTCCGGCGACACCGCGAGACCGGAAACCCGGGGCAATGCAAGGTACTCGTCGAGATCGTGAAACGGCGTCATGGTCACTCACGGTAGCCGTGTGGAGTCAGACCACCTGGGTGACCTGGCCGGTGCTGTCGGCACGAACCTGCTTACTGCTGCGATCACTCTTGACGTTGACGCTCACGCTCTGGACGGCGCCGGGTGAGTTTCATCTGTTCCTCTCATTCTGTTGCTGCGGTCGGCAACAGCGTGCCGGCGCGCCACCGATCCCACGTCCGTGGGACGCGCTCCCATGTGGCTACATTCGAGCCATGGCTCAGTCCGTCCTCATCGTCGGAGCCGGGATCACTGGCCTGGCCACCGCGGTCGCGTTGCAACGCCAGGGATTCGAGGTTCGCGTCCTGGAGGCCCGCGACGACACGTCGGCGGGTACGGGAATCAGCATCTGGCCCAACGCTTTGGCCGCGCTCGACGAGTTGGGCCTCGGTGACGCGGTCCGGTCCGCAGGCGGGCGCGTGACGGCCGGGGCCGTGCGCTGGCACGATGGCACCTGGCTGCGCCGTCCGGAGCCCGAACGATTCATCCGCGCGCTCGGCGAGCCGCTCGTGGTCATCCGGCGCGCCGACCTCACCGACATCCTGTCCGGTGCGTTGTCGCCAGGCACTGTCGAGTACGGCGTCGGCGTGCGCGGGCTCGTGATGACCGCCGACGGTGTGCGCGTCACGTTGTCGGACGGGTCGACGCGCGATGCGGCAGCCGTCGTCGGGGCCGACGGTGTCGATTCTGTGGTCGCGCGCCACCTGAACGGACCGCTCGCTCGGCGCTATGCCGGCTACACCGCGTGGCGCGGCGTGGCGAAGCACCGGATCGATCCGGACATGGCGGGCGAGACCATGGCCGCCGGATTGGAGGTGGGCCACGTGCCGATGGGCTCCGAGCACACCTACTGGTTCGCGACCGAGCGGGCACCGGAGGGACGCACCAGCCCCGGCGGAGAGCTGGCCTATTTACAGCGGGCCTTCTCCTCCTGGGCCGAACCGATCCCGGCCTTGCTCGCCGCCGCGGACCCTGCCGAGGTACTGCGCAACGATCTCTATGACCGCGCGCCGGCCAGGCGCTGGGCGCGCGGACCCGTGGTGATCGCGGGGGACGCCGCACATCCGATGCGCCCGCATCTGGGCCAGGGCGGCTGTCAGGGGCTCGAGGACGCGGCGGTTCTGGGCGAGCTGGCGGGCCGGGCTCCGGACCTGCCGACGGCCTTCGCGCAGTTCACGACGCACCGTCGCCGCCGCGTACAGAGGATCGTGCGCGAGTCGCGGCTGATCGGGCGGATCGTGAATCTGCGCCCGCCGGTCCTGAGCGCGGCCGCGACCCGGGCCAGTGTGCTGGTCCCCGAATTCGTGCTCAGCCGGCACCTGGCGACCATCGCGGCACGCTCGGCATTCATCTCCGCGCGCTGAGGCCTCAGCGGGGTGCGCCGAGCGAGGCCAGCGGATCGAGCAGGGTCGAGCAGAGCCGGCGCAGGTCCAGGATCCCCAGCACCGACCCGGGCCGGACGGCTGCACATCCGCTGGTGGCCGCGGGCGCCGGGGCACCCCAGTCGGCGGGTGCTCCGGCTTGCGCGCCGCATTTCGGCCAGGCGCCCAGGCCCTGCGTGGCCAGCACGTTCTCGGCGACCCGGATCTGCTCCTCGCGCGACGCCGTGGCCGGAGAACCGACGCCACCGTGGGCGGCCCAGGTGGCCGGTTTGAACTGCAGTCCGCCGTACGCGCCGTTCCCGGTGTCGGTGGACCAGTTGCCGCCCGATTCGCATGCGGCGATGGCGTCCCAGTTGACGGTGTCGGCAGCCGCGGTCGCCGTGGATACGGCGAGCATCAGTCCCGCAGCGCCGACTGTGAGCCAAAAACCCCTGATCAATGCCCTGCGGATGGTGCTCATCGTGGTCCTTCCCCGACCTTCGACTCCAGGACGCACACCAACAAGGTCACGATCTTGCATCTGTGCGGTCACTGTTTGCATCGTGTGACCAAATTCACGCGTTACAGGGGAGGCTGAAGATTTTTCTGAGGCCAGAGCAACCGGAGGGCCTGCTGAGCAAAAAGGAGCGGTGCCGGGATGATTCCGGGCACCGCTCCTGGTGAAGCGTCTGGCGTGCGCGTTATCAGCCGCGACGGCCGCACACCGGCCATGCGCCGATGCCCTGGGAGTGCAGCACGTTCTCGGCGACGCGGATCTGCTCCGAGCGCGACGCGTTGTGAGGCGAGCCGGAGCCACCGTTGGCGCGCCACGTGCTCATCGTGAACTGCAGGCCGCCGTAGTACCCGTTGCCGGTGTTGGTCGACCAGTTACCGCCCGATTCGCAGGCTGCAACGGCGTCCCAGTTGACACTGTCCGCATTGGCGGTGCCGGAGGCCAGCGCCATCGGAGCCACTGCGAGGGCTCCGGCGATAGCGGCCATTCCGAACGTCTTGCGGATGTTCTTCACTTCGTTCCTTTCGCCAAGCGCGCGCCACCCACACCCGCTCACGCGGGTGCGGCAGCCTGTGACAGGCCGGAGGAGTTGGTTCGTGCCGTCTCGGTCGGGCACGAAAGGGGGGGCCGAAACGCCCGGCCGGTGTGACACCTGACCTCCGCATGGGCGCTCTCGCCGCCGCGGCCCCGCTCACACGCAGGTTCTTGGTTTTGGAATTGTTTGCTCCGTTTTGGAGCCGCTAGGGACCGTACAAAGGTCTCGAAGCGAAGTCATATCGATCTAGAACCGATCGCGGAAAGATAACGGTCAGATCACGGGACGATGAGAGATTCGTTTATGCAGGTCAACTCTGCATTTCTCCGAGTTCGTCCGGTAAACCTTCTACCAGCACAAAGTGACGCATATCACCGGTATTTTGTGACCTGAGCCACGGGAAAACCGCAGGAAAACCGACCGCGCACCCATGGGATGGACGCAAAACGACTGGTCAGTGCCATTGACGAGTGTTACAAACGTCGGGCACTCGAATTTGTTCGCTGCGGGCACGCAGGCAGCGCTGGCCAATCGGCCGCGGAACTCGTTGCGGCACAGCGATTTCGGCATCACACCGCGCCGGCGCACGATCGGGCGATGCTCGAGCTACAGGGTTAAGACCTTATGCTGCAGTCATTTCGACCGCGCTGGCAAGGTTCACGCGGCACGCAGCCACGCCCCTGATTCTCAGAGTCTCTTAGACAGCACGGTCAACGGGCCTTTTTCGACCGTTTTGGGCAACCTGCCCTTGGCAGCTAGCTTGAGGAGATCGCGTCAAGTAGCCCGAATCGTCAGCGGTACAACAACTTTCATGCGCCTCCAGATCAACCGCCGATCAAGAGACCCATTGCCATTCGCAAAAGGTGCGCATCGAATATGAACAGAAAATTTATGAAAAATATCGAAACGATAAATTCAGCAATATAAGCGTGCTAATTCGTTATTTGCTGACCTGCAGACCACTCGGTGCGGGACCCGTCACGGCAGGTCTGCGGTGGTGTTCACGTTGGTCAGGGCGGGCTGCTCGCCGTCGAAGACCACCCTCTGAGTGTCGACTGATTCCGCCAGTGCCCGCATACTGCGTTCTCCGGCCGCCACCAACTGGGCGATGCGGTCGGTGAGCGCACTTCGGTAGATGCCCGCGAGGTAGTGATCGCGACCGTCCCACGGCAGGACGATGTCGGCATGGAGCCGGACAGCCGGGGCGACCAGCTCATCGATGAGTTCGGCAGACAGATACGGCATGTCGACCGCACAGACGAAGGCCAGCTCCCGGCCGGCGTCGGCAGCCGCGCGCAGCCCACGCCCGGTCGCGACCAGCGGACCGACGCCGCGAATCTCGTCGCGCAGCACCTCTGCGGGCAGATCGGGTAGCGGCTGGCCGGGGGCGGCGATGACGAACACGGGTGAACAGCGCACGCTGACCGCGGCGACCACGCGCTCTACCAGCGTCGAACCCTCGAACGGGAGTGTGGCCTTGTCGCGGCCCATGCGGCGGGACGCTCCACCCGCGAGGACCACTGCAGCCAACGGCACGGGCGATGTCACGCCCGTGACGTTAGCGCACGCGCACGCGAGGAGCGCTCAAGACGGGCGCACGCGAGGAGCAGGTTAGACGGTCAGTCGACCGTCCAGGTGTCCTTACCGCGCAACAGCGCCTGCAGGGCAGCCGTGTCGTGAGCCTTGGCCTCGCGCGCCGAGCTGATCTGTGCGCGGGCGGCGTCGTCGTAGGTCGGCTTGGCGACCTGCCGGAAGATGCCCATCACCATGTGCTCGAGGTTCTGCTCGGACAGCCGCGACAGCGCGAACGCATACGCCGGATCCTCGATCTGGGCGTTGTGCACCACGATCTGCTCGGCGGACACGTCGGCGGTCTTGGCCACTTCGAGGCCGTAGCCCGACTGGACCACGCAGTACTCGCCGTCGGCACCGAAGGTGATCGGCTCGCCGTGGCGCAGGTTGATCAGCCGGTCCTCGGCGCCCTCCTTGCGCAGCGCGTCGAAAGAACCGTCATTGAAGATCGGGCAGTCCTGCATGATCTCGACCAGCGCCGCGCCGCGGTGGGCGGCGGCGGCACGCAGCACCTCGGACAGGCCCTTGCGGTCGGAGTCCAGCGCGCGCCCGACGAATGTCGCCTCGGCGCCCAGCGCCAGCGAGACCGGATTGAACGGGTAGTCCAGCGAGCCCATCGGTGTCGACTTGGTGACCTTGCCGGTCTCGGACGTCGGTGAGTACTGACCCTTGGTCAGACCGTAGATCCGGTTGTTGAACAGCAGGATCGTGAGATTCATGTTGCGGCGCAGCGCGTGGATCAGGTGGTTGCCACCGATCGACAGCGCGTCGCCGTCACCGGTCACCACCCAGACCGACAGGTCCGGCCGGGCCAGCGCCAGACCGGTCGCGATGGTCGGGGCACGGCCGTGGATGGAGTGGAAACCGTAGGTCTCCAGGTAGTACGGGAAGCGGCTGGAGCAGCCGATGCCACTGATGAACGCGATGTTCTCGCGCCGCAGCCCCAGCTCGGGCAGGAAGTTGCGGATGGTGTTGAGGATGACGTAGTCACCGCATCCGGGGCACCAGCGGACCTCCTGGTCGCTGGTGAAGTCCTTGCCCTTCTGCGGGGTGTCCGTGGTGGGCACCAGGGCGGTCTTGGTCAGGCCGGCCGTCAATCCCAGGTCCGTGCCAACAAACTGGTTCGACGCGCGATCCGCTTCGCTTCTCGCTGTTGTCATGCGCTCGCTCCCACAGACTCGACAGTGGCCGCCGCCAACCGCGCGAACTTGGCCTTGTCACTTTCCTTCTCGCTCAATGTGCCGTCCAGCGCGGCATCGATGATGCCCTCGACCTCGTCGGCCAGGAAGGCCATGCCCTCGACCTTCGTCACCGATTGGACGTCGACCAGGTACTTGCCGCGCAGCAGCAGGGCAAGCTGGCCCAGGTTCATCTCCGGCAGCACGACCTTGGGGTAGCGCTTGAGCACCTCAGCGAGGTTGGCCGGGAACGGGTTGAGGTAACGCAGATGCGCCTGGGCAACTTTGATGCCCTTGCGCCGCGCGCGCCGGCAGGCTTCACCGATCGGCCCGTAGCTGCTCCCCCAGCCCAGCATGAGCAGGTCGGCGTCGCCGCTCGGATCGTCGACTTCGAGATCGGGCACCGCGATACCGGCGACCTTCTCCTGGCGCAGCCGAACCATCAGGTCGTGGTTCTTCGGTTCGTAAGAGATGTTGCCCGAACCGTTGGCAGCCTCGAGGCCGCCGATGCGGTGTTCGAGGCCGGGGGTGCCCGGGACGGCGAACTGCCGCGCCAAGGTCTCCGGGTCGCGGGCGTAGGGCTGGAACGGCTCGCCTTCCTCGGCGAAGGTGTGCTCGATCGGCGGGTAGCTGGTCACGTCGGGGATGCGCCACGGCTCCGAGCCGTTGGCCACCGCGCCGTCGGACAGGATGATCACCGGGGTGTGGTAGTTCACCGCGATGCGCGCGGCCTCGACCGCGATCTCGAAGCAGTCCGACGGTGACCGCGGTGCCAGAACCGCAACGGGCGACTCGCCGTTGCGTCCGAAGAGCGCCTGGAGCAGGTCGGCCTGCTCGGTCTTGGTGGGCAGACCTGTCGACGGGCCACCACGCTGCACATCGATGACGATCAGCGGCAGTTCGGTCATCACCGCGAGACCGATGGCCTCGGACTTGAGCGAGATGCCCGGGCCCGAGGTGCTGGTGACGCCGAGCGCACCGCCATAGGAGGCACCGATGGCCGCGCCGATGCCGGCGATCTCGTCCTCGGCCTGGAAGGTGAGGACGTTGAAGTTCTTGTGCTTGGACAGCTCGTGCAGGATGTCCGACGCCGGCGTGATCGGATACGTGCCCAGCACCACCTGGATGCCGGCCAGCTGTCCCGCGGTGACGATGCCGTAGGCGAGCGCGGTGTTGCCAGAGATCTGCCGGTACTCGCCGGAGTCGAGCTTGGCCGGCGACACCTCGTAGGTGGTCGCGAAAGCCTCGGTGGTCTCGCCGTAATTCCAGCCCGCCTTCAGCGCCAGCACATTGGCCTCGGCGATCTCGGGCTTACGGGAGAACTTCTCCCGGATGAAGGTCTCGCTGTGCTCCAGCTCGCGGCCGTACATCCACGACAGCAGCCCGAGCGCGAACATGTTCTTCGCGCGCTGACCGTCCTTCTTGGTCGCGCCGATCGCCTCGACCGCTCCGAGCGTCAGCGTGGTCATCGCAACCGACTGCACGACGTAGTCGGACAGCTCGTCGGTTTCCAGCGGGTTGCTGTCATAGCCGACCTTGGCCAGGTTGCGCTTGGTGAACTCATCGGAGTTGGCGATGATCAGGCCACCGCGAGGCAAGTCGGAGACATTGGCCTTGAGAGCGGCCGGATTCATGGCGACCAGCACGTCGGGGCGGTCACCGGCGGTGAGGATGTCGTAGTCGGCGATCTGGATCTGGAACGACGACACACCGGGCAGCGTGCCCTGTGGCGCGCGGATCTCGGCGGGGTAATTCGGTTGCGTGGCAAGGTCATTGCCGAAGAGCGCCGCTTCGGAGGTGAAGCGGTCACCGGTCAGCTGCATACCGTCGCCGGAGTCACCGGCGAACCGGATGACGACTTTCTCCAGCTTCTGCCTCGGCGCGGCTCCGGTGCCGTTGCCGTTGTCACCCACGGCTCCCGCCTTTCACGCTGTTGGCCGCCTCACTCATTAGCTTCAAACGGCACTGTCCTCAGTGGTGCGCCGTCGGTTCGGCGCGCACCCAAATTTTGATGTCACTAGCAGTACCGATTATTGCACTGCTCTTAGGTTGGCCTTTACCACGGCGTAGCCCGACACGCGGGCGATCATTGAACGAAGGTGCTGTTCAGTGACGTGACCTCGCTGAAGTGAGACAGAATTGTGGTATTCGTCACGTCGAGGAGAATGTCATTCTCTAAGGAAAAGCTACCGATGAGTAGCTGTAGGCTAGCACTTGGCCGGCGCGCCGTCCCTACAGTTCGGGCGCCACCTGAACACGCTTGTCGAGCTCGCGGGCCACGAGCTCACTGGCCAGTTCGGCGGCGCGGCAGGGGCCTGCCCCCGCCGCCCGGTTGGCGACGTAACACGCGGTGAACATGTCGCCGGCCCCGGTGGTCTGCACACCCATCACTCGCCAGGCCGCGGGCACGCGGACCACTGTGCCGTCGGTATAGATGTCACAGCCCTCGGAGCCGTAGGTGACCACGATTTCCGGCACACCGAGCTGTTCGGCGACCGCTGCGTCGAACGGTCCGTCGGCGACGATCACGGCCTCGTCCTCGGCCAGTTTGAGCACATCGAGATGACGCAGCAGATCGGGCGAGAAGTTCCGGTCCTGGATCAGCGGGCCCAGCTTGTCTGCGCGGACCAGCCCCTGGCCGTCATAGGCGATACGGTGCCCGCGGGCAGCGAGGTGCGCGAGCGTGTCCGCCGGGAAATCGGTGCGCAGCAGCGGGGCCAGGTGAATCCAGGTGGTCTGCGGATCGTCGGCGTCGATGTCGGCAGGCGTCCACACCGGTCCGACCGCGTCGACCGACATGTGCCGGTGATCGGTGTCGTCGTAATCGAGGCGGAAGCCGCTCGTCCGGTCCGCGGGAAGGAACCGCACCATCGACCCGAAGCGGTCCAGCACGCCGTCGAACAGCTCATGGTCTGCCTCGGCACCCATCGCCACGATGTGCCGCATGCCTGCGGCCGACTCGAGGGCCACCCCGGCGAATGACGCACAACCACCCGGACTGGGCGGCGCGCCGTCGATGACGTCGATCGCCAGGTTCCCCAGCACGGTCACGCCCGGGACGAGCTGTTTCGACATCGAGCGGATCTCCCCCGGGCTGGTCTATATGGTCTGGGCGCACGTGCGTGGCCGTGGGGCGAAATGTTAGCGGGACGGACTGTGAGCTGAACAATTCGATGATCACGGCAGGTTGTACGGCGTGATGATCTGGATGGGCGTCGGCTTGGCGGGTTCGGCCGGTAGAGCGCCGTGCTGCTGCAGGATCAGCCGCACGGCGGTGCGGGCATCGGCACGCAGGTCGTTGTGCAGCACCGCCGAGATCCTGCCGTCGCGCAGCAGCCGCCGGTTGTCCGCATCGAGATCGTGGGCGATGAAGACGCTGCAATCGCGGCCGAGCCTGTCGAAAGCCGCCAGGGTCGCGGTGTTGCCGCCCCCTGGCGAGTACACCGCGCGGACCGACGGGTGCCGCTGCAGCGCGTCAAACACCAGGCGTTCAGTCGTCACGTCGATACCGTCACTGTCGGTGACCTCGACGACGGCCCGACCCGACGCCCGCAGGCCCGACCTGAACCCCATCTCGCGCTCACCATCGCCGCGGAACACCGTGCGGCTCACGGTGATCAACACGTCCGATGCGGCGCCGCCGAGCCACTGATCCACCAGATAGGCCGCCGTAAGCCCGGCGCCGTGATTGTCGATCCCGACGTAACCGCACCGCATGCTCGTCGGCACGTCGGTGGCGTAGGTGACCACCGGTACGCCGGAGCCGACGAGCCGGTCGATCGCCTCGGCCACGGCGGATTCGTCCTGCGCCTTGAGGATGACCCCGTGGCTGGCGCGGACGCGCGTCAGCGCATCGACCATCTGCGCCGTCGTCCCCGATTCCCACAGGTGAAACCGCGCACGCACCAGCGCCGGGGCGAACGCCGGCAGTTCGGCCTCGACCGCCGCCCGGAAGGCATCGGAAAACCGTTGCGGCGTATGCATGATCACGTCGATCAGGAAACGCCGTCCGTTGAGCCGCAGCTGTGCCCGCTGCTTGTCCAGATCCGCGATCGCCTGCCGGACCTCGGCGCGCGTGTTCTCCCGCACTCCCGGCCGGTCGTTGAGGACGCGGTCGACGGTGGCCTCGCTCAGCCCGCACTGTTGCGCGATCTCGCGCACCTTGTACCGGTGTGCCATGTGGGCCTCTCGCTTCCTTCTTCTCGCGAGCAGTCGTTGCGGTACGCGACACGCCGCCCTTCGCGGACCCCAGTGTCTGCTCGCCGGGAAAGGTGATGGTTTTTTGATGGCTTTTTGCCGTTGATTGTGTCACAGAACACCGCAAGACTGTCTGTCATGGCCGCTCGACTGACCACCGTCCATCGCCCGTGGATCACCGAATCCGATTGTTCGCTCGACGATTTCCGTGAGCAGGTGTCCCGCGAAACCGATCCCGCCGATTACCCGCACGCCGTGGACATCCGCGCGAACGTGCCGGTGTACGCGGCATCCGCACCCACCGACCGTAAGGCCCCGCAGTCCGAGCTGATCCAAGCGCTCACCGACGGTCCCGGTGTGGTCGTGTTCACCGACGCGTTCGACCACGCGGTGATCGACGCCGCAAGCGCCGCATTCACGGAATTGATCGAAGCCCAGCACGCCGAGGGCGCCGCCGCGGGCGACCATTTCGGCAAGGCCGGCGCCAACGACCGCATCTGGAACGCAGCGCAGAAGCTGGCATTGCACTCCCCCACTGTGTTCGCCGAGTACTACGCCAACGACACGCTCGCGCTGGTGTCGCAAGCCTGGCTGGGTCCGCGCTATCAGGTGACCTCCCAGGTCAACGTCGTCAATCCCGGTGGGGCAGCACAGGTTCCGCACCGCGACTACCACCTGGGATTCGTCAGCCCCGACCAGCTGGCCAACTATCCGGCCCACCTGCACCGGCTCTCGCCCGCGCTGACCCTGCAAGGTGCGGTGGCTCACTGTGACATGCCCCTGGCGAGCGGCCCGACCATGCTGCTGCCGTACTCGCAACGCTTCGAGGCCGGCTACATCGCGTTCTACCGGCCGGAGTTCATCGACTTCTTTGCCGCGCACCAGGTGCAGATTCCGTTGGCCAAGGGGGACGCGGTGTTCTTCAACCCCGCGCTCTATCACGGGGCCGGTGCCAACACCTCGCCGGACATCCGGCGGATGGCCAACCTGCTGCAGATCTCGTCCCCGTTCGGCCGGGCGATGGAATCGCTGGACCGCACCGCGATGGTCCGCGCGGTGTACCCGGCGCTGCTGGCCATGAAGAAGTCCGGGCGCTCGGAGCAGGAGCTGGCCAACGTCGTCAACGCCACGGCCGAGGGCTACGCCTTCCCCACCAATCTCGACCACGATCAACCCATCGGCAGTCTGGCCCCACCCAGCCAGGTCGACACCGTGCTGGCCGCGCTGGCCGACGATCTCGACGCCGACGAACTCGACACCATCCTCGCCGCACAGAACGAACGGAGAATCCCATGACCACACTCGGTGTGATCGGACTGGGTCGCATCGGCGCCTTCCACGTCGACACGCTGTCGAGCCTCGACGGCATCGACCGGCTGGTCGTCGCCGACGAGCGGCCCGATGTGGTGGCTGCCGTAGCCGCCAAACACGGTGCGACGCCTGCTGATTCAGTGGAAGACCTGCTCGATTCCGGTGTCGACGGCGTGGTCGTCGCCGCCGCGACACCGGCGCATGCCGAGCTGACCCTGGCCGCCGTGCACCGAGGCCTGCCGACCTTCTGCGAAAAGCCCATAGCCGCAACGGCCGCCGAGAGCGCGCACGTGGCCGACGTGATCGCCAAGTCCGGGGTTCCGGTCCAGGTGGGCTACCAGCGGCGGTTCGACGCTGCGTTCGCCGCGGCCAAACAGGCGGTGGATTCCGGCTCTCTGGGCCCCCTGCACACCGTGCGCAGCACCACCATGGATCCGGCCCCGCCGCCGATGGAGTACATCGCCGGATCCGGTGGCATCTTCCGCGATTGCGCGGTACACGATTTCGACGTGCTGCGCTGGATCACCGGCCAGAACGCTGTGCAGGTGTATGCCACCGGAACCAATCAGGGCGACCCGCGGTTCACTCAGTACGGCGACGTCGACACCGCCGCGGTGGTGGTGACGTTCGATGGCGGGGCCATGGGCATCGTCTCTGCGGCGCGGTACAACGCGCGCGGCTATGACTGCAGGCTGGAGGTGCACGGCTTCCACGACACCGTCGTGGCCGGCTGGGATCAGGGTGTGCCGATGCGGAACACCGACCCCCACAACGACTTTCCGACCGGCCCCTACCATCATTTCTTCATGGACCGCTTCACCGACGCGTTCCGTGCCGAGCTGGCCGCTTTCGTCTCGGTGGTCAACGGCGCAGCGATTCCCGGAGCCACCGTGGCCGACGCCGTCGAGGTCGCCTGGCTCGCGGAAGCGGCCACCGAATCGTTGCGGCGAGGGGTTCCGGTGCGCATCGAGGAGGTTCGGAACGCATGAGCGCGATCAAGACCGGCGGGCAGGAGCGAAGCAACCGGGGGATCAAAGTAGCGGGAGCGCCGATCTCGTGGGGCGTCTGCGAGGTTCCCGGATGGGGCCATCAGCTGCACCGCGACCGGGTGTTGGCCGAGATGCGCGGCGCCGGGCTGAGCGCGACGGAGCTGGGACCCGACGGATTTCTGCCCGCCGATCCGGCCGAGCTGACCGCTGTCCTTGATGCACAGGGCCTTTCGTGCGTCGGCGGATTCGTCCCCGTGGTGCTGCACGACGCGAGCCACGACCCGGCAGACGATCTGGCCGGGCCGGTGGCCTCCTTGCGGGCGGCCGGTGCGGGTGTCGTGGTGCTGGCCGCTGCCACCGGAGCCGACGGCTACGACTCGCGACCGGTACTCGACGACGACCAGTGGGCCACCCTGCTGGCCAATCTGGACCGGCTCTCGGACCTGGCTGCCGCGGCAGGCCTGCTCGCGGTGCTGCACCCGCATGTCGGGACCATGGTGGAGACCCGCAGCGACGTCGACCGCGTGCTCGCCGGCTCAGCCATCCCGCTGTGCTTGGACACGGGCCATCTGCTGATCGGCGGAACCGACCCGCTCGAGTTGGCGAAATCCGTGCCGCACCGCGTCAAGCACACGCACCTCAAGGATGTCGACGCCGCCCTGGCCGCCCGCGTGCAATCGGGCGAGCTCACCTACACCGACGCGGTGCGCGCAGGCATGTACACGCCGTTGGGCACCGGGGACATCGACATCGCCGGAATCGTTTCGGTGTTGCGGAACAACGGGTTCGACGGCTGGTTCGTCATGGAGCAGGACACCATCCTCGACGGCGAACCGACCGACGAGGGACCGGTCCGCGATGTGCGCACCAGCGTCGCGTACCTCAAATCCGTGACGGCATGAGGATCGGCGTTCTGGGCGCTTCCCGGATCGCGGAGTTGGCGATCGTCGGTCCCGCGGCCGAACTCGGTCACCGGCTGGTGGCCGTGGCTGCCCGGGACCGCGGCCGCGCCGAGGCCTTCGCCGACAAGTACGGCGTCGAACGCACACTCGACTCGTACAAGGACGTGATCGACGACGCCGAGGTCGACATGATCTACAACCCGCTGGCCAACGCGTTACACGCACCGTGGAATCTGGCGGCGATCGCGGCAGGCAAGCCGGTGCTCAGCGAAAAGCCGTTCGCCCGCAACCAGGCCGAGGCACGGTGGGTCGCCGACGCTGCACAGGCGGCCGGGATCCCCGTGCTGGAGGGATTTCACTACGCGTTCCACCCGGTGACGCAAACCGCGTTCGGCCTGGCGGCCGACGGCACGCTCGGCGAGATCCGCTCCGTCGAGGTCCGGATGGCGATGCCGGCGCCAACTCCCGACGACCCGCGTTGGTCCCTGGAGCTGGCCGGTGGGGCGGTCATGGACCTGGGCTGCTACGCCGTGCACATCATGCGGACCCTCGGGCGCCTTGGCGTGCCTGGCGTGGCGGGTGCGCCCTCGGTGGTGCAGGCACACGCCGAGCAGCGCTGTCCCGGCGTCGACGCGCGCTGCGCCGCCGAGTTTTCGTTCCCGGGCGGCGCCCGTGGCCTGTCGACGAATTCGATGGTGGCCGAGAACTATTCGTTCACGTTGCGCATCACCGGCACCGACGGTGACGCGTTTGTGCACGATTTCATCCATCCCGCCGAAGACGACCGACTGTCGGTCACCACCGCCGCCGGCACCACCGTGAAGCATCTGGGCACCCGGCCGAGTTACAGCTACCAATTGGAAGCGTTCACCGCGCACGTCGAGCACGGCACACCATTGCCGTTCGGCACCGACGACGCGGTGGCCAATATGGCTACTGTCGATGCGGTGTACCGGGCGGCGGGCTTGCCGGTGCGCTAGGTGGTCGCGAACGCCTCCCGATTGCTCAGCAGGAATTCCCGTATGGTGGCCGGCTCCCGACCGGTGAGCGCACGGAGAGCATCCGGATCGGCCGGAAGGCTCCGGCCGCTCTGGGCCACCATCTGACCCACCGCCGAAATATGCTGCGCCATAGCGGTATTGACCGCGCCGGCATCCGCTGTTCGGGACAGCGCCAGCAGTTCGTCACGCCACTGGTCCTGGCTGATGGGCTCGTAGCGGATCGTGCCTGCCGAGGATTCGGTGAGCAGATCGGCGATCTCGACGTGACTGTGCTCCTCGGAGCCTTTCGCCAAGTAGACGGTGTCGGTGAACCGTTCAGGGTGCAGTAGGGCGGCCAGCGCCAGCTCCGCGGCGTCAGCCCCGCTGATCCACGGGATCTTCCCCGTGCCGAACGAGTTGCGGATGACCCCGTCCTCCCGGACCGAACGACTGTGCAGGACAACCAGATTCTCGTGGAACAAGGCCGCGACCCGCAGGATCAACAGATCGAGGCCGGCCCAGTCCAGAACTTGCTCGGCCAGCCACTGGGCGCGACCCAGATTCGACGGGCTGTCCGGATGTGCGGCCCCCATCGACATCACCACGGTGCGCGGTGAGCGGCCCACTTCCCGCACGGCGGCAGCGTAGTTCGACGCCGCGGTGACCACGCCGGAGTCGATCGGATAGGTGAAGTAGGCCAAGTCGACATCGGCGAGGGCCGGTACCAGGGTGCGGCGATCATGGAGGTCGCCCACCGCGATCTCGGCGCCCAACGCCGCGAGCTGCTCGGTTCGCTCGGTGCGCCGGCGGGCCAGGATCCGGACCGGGTGGCCCGCCTCGCGGAGTCGGCGTACCAGGTGTTCCCCGGTGTTGCCGTGACGCCCGGTGGCGCCGGTGACAAGGATCGGGTTGGCCGTTCCCGTGGTGGCGGTCAAGGTGTGTTCCTCTCGTCGTGATGGTGCCGTGTCAGTTGAACGCGAACAGGACTTTCCCGCCGCGTTGCGTTGTCTGAGCGTGCTGAAAGGCTTTGCGATAGTCGCTCAGCTGGTAAGTCGCTTCGACGGGAACGTGGAGTTGGCCGTCGGCCACCAGGGTGGCCAAGTGGCCCAGCACGGCCCTGATCTCTCGGGTCGGTGACCGGAAATACCAGTTGCCGAGCCAGAACCCGGTGTGGCGGAGTTCGCGCTGAAACAGGTCGGCCGACGTCAAACCCGCCGGCGCTCCGGTCAGGCTGCCGTAGCTGACGACGGACCCGCCGAATCCCAGCGCGGAGGTCAGCGGGGCCACGGCCGTACCACCCAGTGGGTCGAGTACCAGGCGCAGCTTCTCCTCGCCCAGTTCCCTGGTGATGTCTGCCGCTAGATCCGGTCCGCTGACCAACACGACATCTGCGCCGGCGCGGCGGACGTCGTCGACGGCATCGGCGCGCCGAACGACGTTGAGTGTCTTGATGCCACGGCGCTTGGCCAGCGTGATCACGTGCTGACCGACTGCGGAGTTGGCGGCGGTCTGCCCCACCCAGTCCCCGATCTCCAGGCTGGTGATCTTCTCCAGCAACAGGTGGGCGGTCACCGGGTTGATGGACAACATCGCCAATTGTGCAGGATCCTGCCCCGGCACCACGACGACATCATCCTGGGCCGCAACCACTTTCTGCGACCATGTGCCGTACTTGAAGGTGGGCAGGACGATGACCCGCCGTCCGACGAGAGCGCCGTCCACGCCTGGCCCCGTCGCCTCGACGATGCCAACACCCTCGGCGCCGACGGTGGCGGGCAGGGCGGGGCGCGCCAGGTAGCGTCCCGCAATCAACAGCAGATCCGAGGGATTGATCGCCGCGGCTTCCATCCGCACCACCACGTCCCCCGGCCCCGGAGCCGGATCAGCGCCGTCGACCAGCTGAACGGACTCCTCGGGCTCTCCGAATTCGGTCAGTACCAGATGCTGCACGGGATTCTCCTTTGAGTAAAGCCATCGGATTGGCTGAGTTATCGCGCCGCGGTCGAGGAGTCACGGGATGTCGCGCGCAGGTCGGTGAAACGCAGCGTGCCCAGCACCCGTTGGCCGGCTTGCCAACAGTCAAGTCCGCCAGTTGCATTCACGATGTCGTCGAGCGATGCCATGCTGCCCTCCGGTGCCGGTGCGTGTCAGAACACCATCACCCGCTGAGTATAGTTTTGTCAACCCAGACTCGGAACATGGAGCCACTGCGGTGTGCGCGCGTCAGCTGCGCGGGCCCGGAAGCCCCGCCAGCTCACCGCGGCGGTGCAGTGGAGCCGCGCACGACCAGCTTGGGCTCACATACCATGTCGACTCGGTCGCTCGTCGTGTCAATGCGTTCGACCGCGCGGCTCACGGCGAGTTCGGCAAGTTGAGCGGTGTCCTGCCCGACGGTGGTCAGGTCCACGTGGGCCAGGCCGGCCAACGGGCTGTCGTCGTAGCCGACGACCGAAACCTCTTGCGGCACTGATATACCCGCGCGTATGGCGACGTCGACGAAGCCGAGCGCGCAGCGATCGTTGAACGCGAAAACCGCTGTGGGTAGCAGTGATCCAGCGCCGAGGAGGGCCGTCGCGGCGGCTGCTCCAGCTTGTTCGGTGATGCCACCTTCGACGGTCGTGACCGTGACACCGGCCGCCGCAGCCGCTCGGCGGACACCCTTACGCCGTTCGGCAGCCCCGGGCGCCCGGCCACCGTCGAGGTAGGTGATGGCGATATGCCCGAATTCGGCGAGGTGATCCACCGCCAGGCCGGCGCCTACCACGTCATCGCTGCGCACCGCGTCCACGCCGCGCACCTTGCGCGCCAACGCCACCACCGGCAGCCGGTCATCGAGATCGGAGAGGTCGCGCACAGGCAACTCGCTGCCGATCAAAAGAAGTGCCTCGCAGCGGTCGTCGAGCAGCGTCCCGACGGCCTTGGCTTCCCCGTGGTGCGGGGTGACACAGCTGAGCAGCACGTCGTAACCGTGCGCCTCGGCAGCGCAGTACACCCCGTCGACCAGCCCGGCATGGAATTCCTGTCCCGCAGTGAACACCACGCCGAGCAGGTTGGAGCGCTGCGAGCGCAGCAACCGGGCCCGCGGATCCGGTCGGTACCCGATCTCGTCGGCAGCCTGACGCACCCGAGCCCGGGTGGCCTCGCTCGCACCCGGCACGTCGCGCATCACGATGGACACCAGGGCCCGGGATACCCCGGCCCGCTCGGCGACGTCCTGCAACGTGGGTCGATCCCGCATGGCGACAGTCTAGAACGTTCTAGCAATTTCTTGACGAACCTGCCGACACAGGTTTTACTCGTCACAGTTCTAGAACGTTCTAGTCGCTCAGGAGTCCACCATGTCAAACCCCATTCGCTTCGGCCTGATCGGCACCGGATGGATCGGGCGGTTTCACGCCGAGTCACTTGCCTGCCGGGTACCCGGCGCGTCCCTGGTCGCCGTCGCCGATCCGAACATCCAAGCGGCACAGTCGATTGGAGCGCCACGGACCTACGCCGACCCGACCGAGCTGATCGCCGACCCGACCATCGACGCCATCGTCATCAGCTCCCCCGCCGCCACCCACACCGATCTCGTGGTCGCCACCGCGCAGGCCGGCAAGCACGTGTTCTGCGAGAAGCCGATGGCACTGACCCTCGATGACGCCGACCGGGCGATCCGCGCCGCCGAGACCGCCGGCGTGGCACTGCAGGTGGGGTTCAACCGTCGCTTCGCAAGCGACTTCGCCACCGCCCACGAGGCCGTCACGGCGGGCGACATCGGCACACCACAGTTGCTGCGTTCACTGACCCGCGACCCCGGAATCACCGCCGACGTGGCGGCGCGGGTGAAACCGTGGACGATCTTCAACGAGACCCTGATCCACGACTTCGACACGCTGTGCTGGCTCAATCCCGGCGCCCGGGTCACCGAGGTGTACGCACAGGCCGCCGCGCTGATCCATCCACAGTTCGCCGACGCCGGGTTCCTGGACACTTCGGTGGTCCAGCTGCGTTTCGACAACGGCGCGTTCGGCATTGCCGAGGCCAGTTTCCAGGCGGTGTACGGCTACGACGTGCGCGGAGAGATCTTCGGCTCCAACGGCGTACTGCTGGCCGGGCGCGAGCCGGCCCAGGCAGGCAAGCTCAACACCGAGCTCTTCCACGATGCCTACGTCGCTCAATTCGCCCACTTCGTCGACAGCATCGCCGCAGGCGCCGCCCCCTCCGTCACCGGCCACGACGCCCGTGTCGCACTCGAAACCGCTTTGGCAGCAGCAGAATCCGTACGCACCGGCGCCCCCGTGGCACTCACCGAGGCGGTCACCGCATGAGTTTCGAACTGGCCGTATGCGCCGAGATGGTGTTCACCGATCTCGGCATCGCCGAGCGTGCCCGACGCATCGCGGACCTCGGTTTCGCCGTGGAGATCTGGAGCTTTCACGACAAGGATCTCGACGCGCTCGCCGCCACGGGCGCCCGGTTCTCGTCGATGACGGGGTACCTGCACGGCGATCTCTACGATCGCGAGGGAGCTCGCGAAGTGGTGCGGACCGCCGAGCAAGCCATCAAAACCGCAGCGGTGCTTGGCGTTCCGCTTCTGGTGGTGCACCCCGGCGAGCTCGTCGACGGCCGAGCCGCCCGCCCGCAGCACCGCCCAACCGGTCAGATGTGGCTCGCCGCGCAGCGTGGCCTGGAAGCGCTCGGCGAACTCGGCAGGGACGCCGGCGTGACCTTCTGCCTGGAGAACCTCAACACCGTGGTCGACCATCCGGGGGTACCCCTGGCACGCGCCAAGGACACGCTGGCCCTGATCGAAGCGGTCGGGCACCCCAATGTCAAGATGATGCTCGACCTCTATCACGCCCAGATCGGCGAGGGTAATCTCGTCGAGCTCGTCCGCAGGGCCGGCACCGCGATCGGAGAGGTCCAGGTGGCCGACGTGCCCGGACGGTGCGAGCCGGGCACCGGCGAGATTCATTACCCTGCCGTGGCAAAAGCATTGCGGGACATCGGATATACCGGAACCATCGGCATGGAGGCCTACGCGTCCGGGGACAGCGTCGTAGCGCTGGAAGCGTTCCGCGCGGCCTTCACCTGACACGCCGAAACTACGCTTTGTGACGTCGTGCTGCCCTAATCGGGCCACAAAGCGTAGTTTCGGCGCGCGTCCTCTGGTTCACACCTGGTTACGCCGCGTGGTCGTGGTTGTGGCTGACCACTTGCGGTTCGGTGACAGCGACCACCGGAGGCATGGGCGCGACGGCCTGCTGCGGTGCCGGTTGCGGCATCTGGCCGGCGTCGACCGGCGGCACGTTGCGTCGTTTTGCCCTGCGCCGCAACACCAGTAGCACCGGTGCGACGACGAGCAGTACCGCCGCCAGTCCGCCACCGATCCCGACCCACAGCCAGGGGAAGGGTTTCGCCGGTGCGGCCGGGGTCACCAACTGCACACTGTTCTTGACGAGGAAGGCCCGGAGCGCGGCGGCATCGGTGACGAAGTTGAACGGCTGGTTCTCCCCCGAGAGGCTGAAGTCGTTGAGCCCCACCACCTGGCCGGTCGTGTTGTCGACTGTCGGACCCCCGCTCATGCCCCCGGAGATGGCGGCGCTGATCTCGGTTCGCGCCGCGCCGCTCGGGGTCACCTGCTGGCTCGAGGCCGAGCCGTCCTTGAAGCTGGGTTCCTGCAGACGCGACGGGTCCATGTTCTCGCCGATGTCACCGGGGAATCCGGCCGAGGTCAGGCCGGTGCCCGGAGCGGGGGCCTTGTCGGCGACGGGCAACGCAGGCAGCGCGGGCTGGTTGGCGACCTTGATCAACGCGTTGTCCCCGTCGTCGAACTTCTGGAAGTCGACGACCTGGGCGGTCACGAAGTGGTCGATGACGCGGCCCTGCCCTTCAGGCTGGATCACCTCGACGCTGCGATCGATGGGCGAACCCGGCTGCTGTCCCTCGATCTGCCATTCCTCGGAAAAGGCGTTGTCCGCGTCCTTGGTTGCGGTGTCGATGTCTTCGCCCGAATCCAAGTACAGCTGAGTGAGTATGGATTGCTTGACCTCTGCGTTGTTGGGATCGACACAGTGGCCCGCGGTGGCGATGTATCCGGCCGGATCCACGATCACCCCCGAGCAGGAGAAGTCGGCCTTGATCACTTTCGACCAGAAGCCGTGGCCGTCGGTGGTGGCCGACGCCGGGACGTAGACCTGCCCGGAGTACTCGGTCGAGATGTAGACCAGTGACTCCTTGACGTGTTGATCGATCTCCGTTTGGGTTTGCGCGTGCGCATACGGCGCGCCAAGTGCCAATCCGAACATCGTCAACGGCAGAGCCGCCATTCCGACCATTCCGGTTTTAGCTCGGCTCGCCACGGTGGACGCGCCGCGGGTGATCCCGGCGGATCCCGACAGAAAGGTAGACATGTCACTTTTCTCCTTGGTGAAGTGGTTCGTATCGGTCGATACCCTCGCAACGTATGGCTGCGAACGACGAGAATCGCGAGTAGTCACTACTCGTATGGGTGCCGAACCACCGAAGCCCGCAGGGGTACCGACGAATAGTTGCCGACGGTACGAGTCGATCAGCGAATTCTTCAGCTACATCACAGCTTATCGGCAGCTTTGGTCGCGCGGCATGCACCCGATCCGGAATTGCTGACGGTCGGGCTGCGTTGCGCTTCTTCTCGCGTGGCCGGTGATATTGACGCCTACACTTTTAACGTGGCACGCCATTGGCAGCTACTGGAGCGCCGTGCCGAACACGATGCGATCAGATCGGCGCTGACCGCCACCGACACCTGTGGCGTCGTCCTCGTGGGCGCGGCAGGGGTCGGTAAGACGACGCTGGCCCGCACCGTCACGACGTCGTTGCGTTCGAATGTCCGCTGGGCCGCATGCACCGAATCCTCACGGAACATCCCCCTCGGCGCCTTCGCGTCATGCGTGAACCCACTGGCCTCACGCGATCCGGTTGCCCTCATCGCGTCGGCCCGGGCCTCCGTCCTCGACGGTGAAAGCACCGTAATCGGCGTCGACGACGCGCATTTGCTCGATCAACTATCGGCGATGCTGCTCCACCAGATCGCCGTCGATCGGGCTGGACACATCGTGGCGATCGTCCGCAGCGGCGAGCCGGTGCCAGACGCTGTCACCTCACTGTGGAAAGACGGTTACCTGGAACGCTTCGAGCTCCTACCGTTCTCCAAGCAGCAGAGCATCGCGCTCGTGGAATCGGTCCTCGGTGGGACGCTGGAGGGCTTGAGCGCCGACGTGATGTGGGAGGCATCGGGCGGAAATCCGCTATTCCTAAGGCATCTGGTCGAAGGCGCGTTGGAGGCCGGTACCTTGGCCGAGGTCAACGGCGTGTGGCAATGGCGCGGCCGCACAGTGGTGCCGTCGGGCTTGGCCGCGCTGATGAAGTCGAGGCTCGATCACGCGGGCGCCGATGTTGTCAATGCGTTGACGCTGTTGGCACTGTGCGAGCCACTCGACATCGACGCGCTCTACGAGCTGGCCGGCGAGCAGGCCGTGGACGCCGCCGAGGCGCAAGGGCTGATCCGACTCGCCCCCGACGGCGCACGAATCGTCAACGCCCGGTTCAGCCACCCGCTGTACGGAGACGTCATCCGCTGTCACGTGCGAACCGGGGTGGCACGCAAGCTCAGAGGCCGCCTCGTGCAGGTCCTTCGCGACCGCAAACTGGACACGCCCGTCAGCCGCATTCGACTGGCGCAGCTCTACGTCGACAGCGATCAGCCCGTGGACACCGACCTTGTCGTCGCCGCGGCCAAGGACGCGATGTTCCTGTCCAACCTGCCGCTCGGTCAAGAGCTGGCCCGCACCGCGCTCGAATGCGGTGGCGGTCTACGGGCGGCCGCGCTCTTGTCGCGGGCGCTGCTGTGGCAAGGCCACCCGATGCAGGCCGACGAGATCCTCGCTCGCTTCGACCCCGCGAGTCTGGACGAATTGCAACTCGTCCAGTGGGGCATTCCCCGTCTCTCCCTGCTCTTCTGGTCGATGGGCGATGTCACCCGGGCGCATGAAGTGCTCGACGTGCTGTGCGAGCGAGTCACCCATCCCAGCCTCAGACTGATCGTCGATGCGACCGCATCGGCATTGGCAGTGCACGAGAACCGAATTGCCGATGGGTTGGCCGCAGCCGAGCGCATCCTCGCCGATACCAGCGCACCCGACCAGGCATTCGAATTCGCCGCTTTCAGTGCGGGACTGGCCATGCCGGTCGCCGGGCGCGGAGGCGACTTCGAACCGATCGCTGCCAGGTGCCGCGCCGAACAGAAGGCCACCGACGGCATGATCCGCATCATGGTTCGGTACTGCGACGTGCTGGCGTTGACCTACGTCGGTCAGCTGGATCTGGCCGACCGCCGGGCAGCCGAATACGTCGACTTCTCGTCACCGGGCCAGTTCGCGGGGTGGGCGATCGCGAAGATCATCGCGGGATTGGTCGCCACGTACCGCGGGCACTTCCCGCAAGCCATTTCGTCCATCGAACAGGCGTTGGCAGCGCTCACCACCGAGGCCTCGTTGCCCTGGCGACTACCTGCACGGCTGCTGTTGGCCCGGGCCTACGCCGCGCTGGGCAGGTCACAGCAGACCGAACGGGTGCTGGACGACGCGACAGAGCACTCCGGGGCGTTCATGGCACTGCATGAGCCGCAACGGCTTGTTGCGCGATCGTGGCTGGCCGCGGCTAAGGGCCATGACCGTGCAGCGATCGAATTAGCTTGCGCCGCTGCTGATCTCGCAGAGAACTCGGGCCAGTACGCCGCTGCTGCCGAAGCGCTGCACCATGCGGCACGCTTTGGCGACCGCACGGTCGCGAGGCGCCTTGCCGCACTGGCACAACGCGTCGACGGCCCGGTGGCAGCCATCTACGCCCGCCACGCCGCGGCGGTCGCTGCCTCCGACGGGCAGGCGCTCGATGCGGTCAGCGCGGAATTCGAGAAGGCCGGACTGCTGTTGTCGGCCGCGGATTCCGCCGCGCAGGCCGCGCCCCTGCACGACCGCGCCGGGCAACGGCGGCAAGGCACCGAATCGGCCGCGCGGGCCCTGCATCTGGCAGCCGAATGTGGTGGGGCCACAACGCCTGCGATCAGATCGGCGGCGCATCCACTGCCGGTGACATCCCGCGAGCGCGAGATCGTCGCGCTGGTTGCCGAAGGGTTGTCGAACCGCGAAATCGCGAAACGCCTGACGCTGTCGGTGCGCACCGTCGAAGGACATCTCTATCGCGCGTGTACCAAACTCGACGTCACCGACCGCGACGAGTTGGCGAAAGTGGTACTGCACCACGCCGACTCGAAGGTCGTCCCGAAAACGAACTGACGCGTTGTCTGGTCAGTACCGCACATCGCTGGCCAGCAGCGGCGGGTAGACCCCGGAAGTCTGCCCGTCGACGGTGGTCCCGGCGAACTGAAGCATCGCCCGCATCGCGCCGTTGAGATCCGCGGGGTAGTCGAGCGTCGGCGCGGACACCTTGTCGAGGCGCGTGAGCTGATCTGGCCGCAGAACGACATCGAGCCCCGCCAGGTTCGATTCCAGGTGAGCCAGCCGTCGGGCCCCGATGATCGGGACCACGGTTCCAGTGCGGGCCCGCAACCACGCGAGTGCCACTGCAGCCGAGGATGTTTCGAGTTCGTCGGCGATATCGGCGACGGTCTCGATGACGTCGTACTGCGCGTCGTCCGGACCACCGACGTAGGCCGCCCGCGCGGAGTCGACCACCTCGGCGCCTCGGCGGTACTTGCCCGAGAGAAAGCCATTCTTCAGCGGGCTCCACGGCACCAGGGCCATTCCCTGATCGGCCGCCAACGGTGCCAGTTCGCCTTCGACCGTGCGGGCCAGCAGCGAGTACTCGACCTGCAGTGCGATCAGCGGGGTCCAGCCTCGCAGCAGTGCCATGGTCTGAGCCTGCGCGGTGACCCAGGCCGGCGTATTGGAAAACCCGAGGTAGCGGACGGTGCCCGCGCGGACCAGGTCATCGAGCGTGCGCATGGTTTCCTCGATCGGGGTGTGCCGGTCCCAGTTGTGCAGCCAGTACACATCGAGGTAGTCGGTGTGCAGCCGGCGCAGGGATTCGTGCAGCTGCGCGATGATCGACGACCGGCCGGCTCCCCCGCCGTTGGGGTCGCCGGGGAACAGATTGGTGAAGAATTTCGAGGCGAGCACCACACGCTGGCGACGGCCCGGGCTGAGGGCGAAGAAGTCGCCGAGAATCTTCTCGGAATGCCCGTTGGTGTAGAAATTGGCGGTGTCGATGAAGTTGCCGCCGCGATCGAGGTAGGTGGCGAGGATGCGCTCAGATTCCTCGACGCTGGTTCCCGCCGCACCGGGATCCTCTCCGAACGTCATCGCCCCGAGTGCGAATGGGCTGACGCGCAAACCGGACCGTCCGAGAGTGACGTAGCTGTCGAGTGCCATGAAATTGCTCCTTTACGCGGTGAATTGGATACCTCCATCGAAGACCTGGACGACTGAAACGGGTAGATCGATCCGCGCGGGCTCTTGCACGATCCTGCTCGACTCTGCGGGATATGATCATCGGCGTCGCTTGGGCGTGGTTATCTGAGGCCATGCCCAACGGACCGGATTCACTCACCGAGATGCGCCGGTTGATCGACACGCACGCCCGGCCTGATCTGGGTTCGTCCGTCGCCGGGTTGCTGTTGTCGAAGGTCGCCGGAGCTCACAGCCCGGATTACTCACTGACCGAACCGCTGCTGGTCGTGATGGCGCAGGGCGGCAAGCGATTGCTGCTCGGTGACGAGGTTTTCGAATACCGTTCGGCGCAATACCTGATCGTGGCCGCCAGCGTTCCGGTGACGGGGCACTACCTCGACACCACCGCATCGCATCCGTCGTTGGCGATGGGATTGGTGCTGCGGCCGGCCGTGTTGTCGACGTTGATGTTGCAGGCGCCTGCCGAATCCGTGTCGCGTGCAGCAGCTCCGGCGATCGCCACTGGCGATGCCTGTCCCGAGTTGCTTGACGCCGTCGCGCGGATGTTGCGGCTTCTGGAGCACCCCGCCGACGCACCCGTGCTCGGCCCGCTGATCGAACAAGAGATCCTGTGGCGCTTGCTGACCGGTCGGCACGGATCCACGGTTCGGCAGATCGGCACCGCCGACAGCTATTTGGCGCACATCAATCGCGCCATCGCCTGGATGCGCGACAACTACGCCGAGCCGGTTCGGATCGAACAGCTGGCCAAGATGGCCGGGATGAGCGCGTCGGCGTTTCATCGTCAGTTCCGGGGCGTCACCGCGATGAGCCCACTGCAGTTCCAGAAGCGAATTCGGCTGCAGAACGCCCGATCACTGCTGTTGACGCAACCCGGTGACATCGCCGGCGTCGGGCACCGAGTGGGTTATGACAGCCCGTCGCAGTTCAATCGCGAATACCGCAGGATGTTCGGCACCCCACCGGGTCAGGATGCCGCACAGTTACGCGCGGTGGGTTCGGCGACCGAAGCCACGGGGTTCCCGTGACGGCGTGAAGCGCGATTCCGCCCCGCCTCCGCGGTCGGCTGCGCACAATGTCGGGATGGCCGAAGCATCCTTCCCGCACAGCAGTTGGGGGCGCGAGAAGCCGTCGCCCGTGTTCAAGCCGGTGTTCGCATTTGCGGCGTCGTCATTCGGATCGAAGGTGATCCGCGCACTCGTTCCGCTCGACGAGCTACTCCTGGACCGCAGCAAAGGCCGATACTCACTGTTCGGGCCGATGGCGCTGCCGGAACTGTTGTTGACCACCACCGGTCGGAAGTCAGGCCAGCAGCGGACCACCGTCCTCAGCTATATCCACGACGGTCACCGGTTGCTGTTGTTGGGCAGTAACTTCGGCCAGGAGCATCATCCGTCGTGGTCGGCCAATTTGATCGCCAACCCGCACGCCTCGGTCTCGATAGCCGGTGAGGAGATCCCGGTGCAGGCGACCGTGCTGGATGGGGCGGACCGCGAAGGGGCGCTGAAACGCTTCCTCAGCTATCCCATGTATAGCGCGTACCAGAACCGCACCGACCGCGCGCTGCGGGTGTTCGCGCTGACCCGGCGTCAGTCCGACCTGCGCTAGTCCGGCCCCGTTAGTTCGACCCGGCTAGTCCGGCCCGCGCTAGTCCAGCCGCGCGAGCGTGCGTGAACTGCTGGCTGGACACGGCGTGTCAGCCGGCAGACACGCACGCTCGCGGTGCAGGGCCGAGGTGCTGGGCGCGCGCGGTGGCAGGCTACTTGCGGCCCAGCTCGTGGCTGAGCGCCTCTAGTTCGTCGCCACCGGCCATCTGCTGGGTGAGGTGCTCGAGGGTGATTTCGTCGTAGGTGCAGTCCAGCTTCTGCCGACCGCGGTTGAGCAGCACGAAGTGGTCGCCCACCATGTGGGCGTGGTGTGGGTTGTGGGTGATGAAGATGACCCCGAACCCCTGTTCCTTGGCAGCGGTGATGTAGCGCAGCACCATGCCGGACTGCTTGACGCCCAGCGCGGCGGTGGGCTCGTCGAGAATCAGCACACGCGCACCGAAGAAGACGGCCCGCGCGATCGCCACACACTGACGCTGGCCGCCGGACAGGGACCCGATCGGCGCGTCCACGTCAGGCAGGTCGATGCCCATCTTGTGCAGTTCGGAGATGGTGGTCGCCCGCATCGCACTGATGTCCAGTGACTTCAGCAAGCCCTTCTTCCGCAGTTCGTTGCCGAGAAAGAAGTTGCGCCACACCGGCATCAGCGACACCACGGCCAGGTCCTGGTACACCGTGGCGATGCCGGACTTCAGCGAGTCCTTGGGCGACTCGAACACCGTGGGCTTGCCGTCGATGAGCAGTTCGCCCTCGGTGGGCTTGTGCAACCCGGCGATGATCTTGATCAATGTGGACTTGCCCGCACCGTTGTCTCCGAGCACGCCCGTCACCTCACCGGCACCCACCCGCAGGTTGATGTCCTTGAGCGCGATGATGTTTCCGTAGCTCTTGCCGACGTGCTTGAGCTCGACCAGCGGTACCTCGCCACCCGACGGCGTCTCGGCGATCGGGGCCTCAGCAGTTGTGCTCATCTACTTACCTTTTCGCTGCGTAGTTACGGACGACGTTGTTGGCGATCACCGCGAACAGCAGCATTGCGCCCAGGAAGAACTTGAACCAGTCCGGGTTCCAGCCGGCATAGACGATGCCCTGGTTGGTCATGCCGAAGATGAATGCGCCGATCAGGGTGCCGACCGCGGTGCCGTATCCGCCGGTGAGCAGGCAGCCACCGACGACCGCGGCGATGATGTAGAAGAACTCGTTGCCGATGCCCTGACCGGATTGCACGGTGTTGAACGCGAACAGCAGATGCATGCCCACGAACCAGGCGCAGAAGCTGACCAGCATGAACAGACCGATCTTGACCTTGGTGACCGGGACACCGACCGCACGCGCACTGTCCTGATTGCCGCCGACCGCGAAGATCCAGTTGCCGATCCGGGTTTTGAACAACACGTACGTGGCGATGACGGTGAACAGGATCCACCAGATCACCGTGATGCGTACCGACACCCCGAACAGCGTGAACGACGACGCGAAAACCGCTCGCCCGGAATCGAATCCCTGCATGTCCGACACACTGGGGGTGGCGACCTGTCCCGACAGCAGCTTGGTTACGGCCAGGTTGATACCGGTGAGCATGAAGAACGAACTGAGCGTGATGAGGAAGGACGGAATCTTGGTCCGCATCACCATGTAGCCGTTGAAGAACCCGACGGACAATGCGATCACCAGCGACAGCGCCGCGCCGGTCCACAGGTTCAGGTGCAGGTTGTAGCTGAGCATCGACGCGGCCAGTGACGAGGTGGTGACCGCGACGCCCGAGGACAGGTCGAACTCGCCGCCGATCATCAGCACGCCGACACCGACCGCCATGATCCCGATGGTCGAGCTCGCGTACAGCACGGTGGCCAGCGCCTCGGGGGTGCGGAACGGCGGAGCCACGATGAGGAACAGCACGAAGATTCCGACGGCGCCGACGAAGGCACCCATCTCGGGGCGGATCAGTAACCGCTGCAGCCGGTTCTGTTCCTTCACCCGTTCGTCGCGGACGACCTTGTGGGTCTCGAGATTGAGATCTGCCTGGGTACTCATGTCTAGCGTGTCCCGTTCTTCGCGTATTCGGCAACGGCGTCGATGTTCGACTTGTCGATGAACGACGGCCCGGTCAGCGTCGGCTGACCGCCGCCGATGATGTTGCCGTTGTTGAGGTAAAGCCACAGCGAGTCGACCGACAAGTAGCCCTGCAGGAACGGCTGCTGGTCGATGGCCCACTGCACATCGCCGTTCTGGATCGCACCGACCAGGGCGGCGTTGGTGTCGAAGGTGCCGACCTTGGCCTTGCTGTTGGCGTTCTTCACCGATTGCACCGCGGTCATGGCAAACGGCGCACCGAGGGTGATCACGTAGTCGATGCTCGGGTCCTGTTGCAGTTTGGCGGTGATGGTGGACTCGACCGACGGCATGTCCTTGCCGTTGACGTTGAGCACCTCAGCGCCGGGGAACGTGTTCTTCACACCGGCACAACGGGATTCGAGCCCGACGTGGCCTTGCTCCTGAATGACGCAGATGGCCTTCTTGGCGCCTTCGGCGGCGACGCGCTTGCCGGCACCCTGACCCGAGATGTACTCGTCCTGCCCGAAGAACTCCTTGACGCCCATGGCCTGCCAGGCGTCGGCGCCTGCGTTGAACGCCACCACCGGAATGCCCTTGGCCGTGGCATTCTCGATCGCGCCCTTCATGGCGTCAGGCTTGGCCAGCGTCACCGCAATGCCCTTGACGCCGCTGTCCACGGCGGTCTGCACGAGGTTCGCCTGGTTGGGGGCCTCCGGGTCGTTGGAGTAACGCAGTTCGATGTTGTCTTTCTTGGCGGCCGTCTCGGCACCCTTGCGGACCAGGTCCCAGAACGAGTCACCCGGCACCTCGTGGGTGATCATCGCGATGGTCGCCCGCGGGGTGTCGGCCGTGCCCGAGCCCATGCCTCCGCCGTTGCTGGCAGGCTTACCGCCGGTGCTCGAACATGCGCTGGCGCCGAGCACGAGCACGCTCGCCCCGGCCGCCGCGATGAGCCGACTGAACCTCATTGCTTCTCCTCGTCCTCGACATCACCGCGGGCTTGTGCGCCTGGACTCCAGTGGCAAGCGACACGGTCTCGCCCATGATGTAATACCGCTCACATCTGAAAGTCAATACTTTGTTCGGACATTAGGACTGCATATCAAATGCCGGTCAGGGTACGGCAAAGCCGCCCGACGCCGCTGCGGCGACCGGGCTTGACGCGAAAAGCACTGGCAGATAATCGATCTGGCGACGTTCTAGCGGTCCACCAGCGTGGTGTCGAAGTAGTACCGCGACGCGCGATACACGTGGCTGCCGTATTCGACGATGCGACCGGAGTCGTCGAACGCCGTGCGTTCCATGACCAGCAGCGGCGCCTTCGGCTTCTCGTCGAGCAGCCGCGCCTCGTCGCGGTCGGCAGCCTTCGCACCGATGCGCTGACGGGCCAACCGGATGTGAACGCCTCGCGCACGCAGCGACTGGTACAGCCCGGAGTGCTCCAGGTCAGCCCTGTCGGGGGCGACCGCGGCAGGCAGATAGTTGGTCATGAGCGCCAGGGGTTGACCGCCGGAACTGCGAAGGCGACGCATCATCACCACCTCGCTGCCGGGCGCGAGATTCAGCCGTTCGGCGATGTCGTCGGCGGCGGGAGCGGACACATAGTCCAGCACCCTGGTGGCCGGCTCCTGACCCGCCCGGGCCAGGTCGTCGTACAGGCTGGTCAACTCGACCGGCCGGTGCACGGGCGTCTGCACCACCTGGGTGCCGACCCCGCGCTTGCGTACCAGCAAGCCCTTGTCCACCAGCTCCTGGATGGCACGCCGCGTCGTGGGCCGCGACAGATTGAGCCGGCTGGCGAGTGCAAGTTCGTTCTCGAAGCGGTCCCCCGGCTTGAGTTGCCCGTCCAGAATGGCTTTTTCGAAGACCTGGGCCACCTGAAAGTACAGCGGTATCGGACTCGAACGGTCGAGTTCGACGGACAGCGTCGGGGTCACTCTCGCTCCGATCCTCGGGGCCTCCGCGCGGGTTCGCTGGAGTGACTACACAGACTACCTGCAAATGACGGAAAGTAAGAATGTCCGAACAAAGTCTTGACAGCACGCGGTGACGGGGCGCACAGTCGACACCGACGGCAGACGCAACCGATCGTCGTGCGCGCCGTCCCGCCGAAACCGCATATGCCCACACCACACTCGGGAGTTCCCTCGTGACCGATACCAACCAGGCCTTCGATGTCGTCGCCATCGGCCGCTGCGGCGTCGACGTGTATCCCCTCCAGGTCGGAGTCGGTTTGGAGCACGTCGAATCGTTCGGCAAGTTTCTCGGCGGCAGCGCCGCCAACGTGTCGGTGGCCGCGGCCCGGTTGGGCAACCGCGCGGCGCTGATCTCCGGTGTGGGCGACGACCCCTTCGGCCGCTTCGTCCGTAACGAACTCGCGAGGCTCGGCGTCGACAACCGCTTCGTCACCACCCACGGCGAGTACCCGACGCCCGTGACATTCTGCGAGATCTTCCCGCCCGACGATTTTCCGCTGTACTTCTACCGCAAGCCGTCCGCACCCGATCTGCAGGTCCGCGCCGACGAGCTCGACCTGGACGCCATCGGCAACGCTCGGCTGTATTGGTCGACGGTCACCGGGCTCTCCGAAGAGCCCAGCCGCGGTGCTCATTTCGCGGCGTGGGAGGCCCGGGGGGCGAGCGCAGCGACGGGGAATGACACAGCCCGCAAACCGCTGACCGTGCTCGATCTCGACTACCGGCCGATGTTCTGGGCCACACCTGCGGCCGCCACCGAGCAGGTGCAACGTGCCCTGCAGTACGTCACCGTCGCTGTCGGCAACCGCGAGGAATGCGAGATCGCCGTCGGCGAGACCAACCCGCACAAGGCCGCCGATGCGCTGCTCGACCTCGGTGTCGAGCTCGCCATCGTCAAGCAGGGACCGCGGGGCGTGCTGGGCAAGACCAGGCACAGTGCGGTCACCGTGCCGCCGAACCAGGTCGACGTCGTCAACGGGCTCGGCGCAGGAGATGCCTTCGGCGGCAGCCTGATTCACGGGCTGCTGCACGGTTGGCCGCTGGAGAAGACGCTGCGTTACGCCAACGCCGCCGGTGCCATCGTGGCGTCCCGGCTCGAATGCTCAACCGCGATGCCGACTGCCACCGAGGTGGCCGATCTCGCCGAACAAACCGCCGTGGAGGCCGTCAATGTCTAAATGCCGAGACTATGCCGAAGTGACCCAGCTTCGGGCCACCGAGCCGGGTGCCGTCGCGAAAGCCTGGCAGGAACGTACGACCCGCCCGACCACACGTGGCGACGGCAGGCTGATGATCGTCGCCGCCGACCACCCGGCGCGCGGCGCACTCGGCGTCGGGTCGCGGCCCACGGCGATGAACAGCCGCACCGATCTGCTGGACCGGCTGCGGGCGGCCCTGGCCGTCCCGGGCGTCGACGGCGTGCTGGCGAGCTCCGACATCCTCGACGACCTGGTGCTGCTGGGCGCGCTCGAGGACAAGGTCGTGTTCTCCTCGTTCAACCGCGGAGGCCTCGCGGGCGCATCGTTCGAGTTGGACGACCGGATGACCGGCGCCACCGCGGCATCGACCGCCGCCGCCCGGATGAACGGTGGAAAGATGCTGTGCCGCATCGCTCTTGATGATCCCGGTACGGTGTCCACCCTCACGGCGTGCGCCCAGGCGATCGATGATCTGGCCGCACACGGTCTGATCGCGATGCTCGAACCGTTCATGTCGGCCCGCGTCGACGGCAAGGTCCGCAACGACCTGTCCCCCGATGCGGTGATCAAATCGGTTCACATCGGTCAGGGACTCGGATCGACTTCGGCCTACACCTGGATGAAACTGCCGGTGGTCCCCGAGATGGACCGCGTGATGGAATCCACCACCCTGCCGACGCTGCTGCTCGGCGGCGATCCCGCCGATCCCGACGAGGCGTTCGCATCCTGGGAGAAAGCCCTCGGGCTGCCCTCTGTGCGGGGCCTGGTGGTGGGCCGGACCCTGTTGTACCCCAACGACGACGACGTCAGCGGCGCCGTCGCGACAGCCGTCAAGATGGTGCGCTGATATGCACGAGATTTCCAGTGCTCCTCGCGTGCGCGGCAAGTTGTATATCCCCGCCAACAGTGCCACCGCCCCGTACACCGTCGACATCACGCCGGAATCGGCAGGGTGGGCGGAGTCCAGCCTGCACGTGGTGGACCTCGACCGCACCGAGTCGATCACGCGCAGCACCGGCGACACCGAAGTGATGATCCTGCCGCTCGCTGGCGGCGGTGCCGTGGATTGCGGCGACGAGACGTTCGAATTGTCGCCCCGCGCATCGGTGTTCGACGGCCCTGCCGACATGGTCTATCTCGGTACCGGTCAGACGTACACGTTGCGCGGCCATGGCCGCGTGGCGATCTGCGGGGCTCGCGCCGCCCGCTCCTACCCCAACCGGCGCGTCGCCGCCGCCGACGTCGCGGTGGAGCTGCGTGGTGCGGGCAACTGCAGCCGTCAGGTGCACAACTTCGGCACGGCGACGGCGTTCGAGGCCGACTCGCTCATCGCATGCGAGGTGATCACCCCGGGCGGCAACTGGTCGAGCTACCCCGCGCACAAGCATGACGAGAACACCGACGTGGAGACGCAGCTGGAGGAGATCTACTACTTCGAGATCGACGACAGCCCCGCCGGGACACCGGGTTTCGGCTATCACCGCGTCTACGGCACACCGCAGCGTCCGATCGAGGTGCTCGAGGAGGTGCGTTCGGGTGATGTCGTCCTGGTGCCACACGGCTACCACGGTCCGTCCATCGCCGCACCGGGGCACCACATGTACTACCTCAACGTGATGGCCGGGTCGGGTCCCGAGCGCGCGTGGAGGATCTGCGACGACCCCGATCACACCTGGCTGCGCAGCAGCTGGGAGCACCAGTCCGTCGACCCGCGCCTACCCTTCACCGCCTACGAAGGAGCCTGACCATGGTTTCGACCGCACCCAAGTCGACCGAGAAGTACGCCGACACCGAACCCACCGTGCGCCTCACCGTGGCGCAGGCGACCATCCGCTTCCTCGCCAACCAGTACGTCGAACGCGCCGGCGAGCGCACCAAGTTCTTCGCCGGCTGCTTCGGTATCTTCGGCCACGGCAACGTGGCCGGGCTGGGCCAGGCGCTGTTGCAGGAGGAGCTGCAGGCACACGAAGCCGGGCACGAACCCGCCCTGAAGTATGTGCTGGGCCGCAACGAGCAGGCCATGGTGCACAGCGCCGTCGCCTACGCCCGCCAGAAGGATCGGCTGCAGGCGTGGGCCGTCACCGCCAGCGTCGGCCCCGGTGCCACCAACATGCTCACCGGCGCGGCGCTGGCCACCATCAACCGTCTGCCGGTGCTGCTGCTTCCCGCCGACACCTTCGCCACCCGGGTCAGCGCGCCCGTGCTGCAGGAACTCGAGCTGCCGTCCTCCGGGGACGTCACGGTCAACGACGCATTCAAGCCGTTGTCCCGGTATTTCGACCGGGTGTGGCGGCCCGAGCAGCTGCCCGCAGCCCTGCTGGGTGCCATGCGGGTGCTCACCGACCCCGTGGAAACCGGGGCCGCCACGGTGGCGATTCCGCAGGATGTGCAGGCCGAGGCGCATGACTGGCCGGAATCTCTGTTCGCCGAACGCACCTGGCATGTCGCCTGCCCGCTGCCCGAACGCTCCGTCATCGAGCGTGCCGCCGAGGTGATCCGGTCGGCGCGCAAGCCGCTGATCATCGCCGGCGGCGGTGTGCACTACTCGTTCGCCGAGGAGGCACTGGCCGCGCTGTGCGCGCAGACCGGTATCCCGGTGGCGGAGAGCCAGGCCGGTAAGGGGTCGCTGCGCTACGACCATCCCCAGTCGGTCGGCGCCGTCGGCTCCACCGGAACCACGGCCGCCAACGCCCTGGCCGCCGAAGCCGATGTGATCGTCGGCATCGGCACCCGCTACAGCGATTTCACGTCGGCGTCGCGCACCGCCTTCAACAATCCCGACGTCCGATTCGTCAACATCAATGTGGCGTCGCTGGATTCGGTCAAGCAGGGCGGCGTCAGCGTCGTCTCCGACGCGCGGGAGGCCATCGAGGCTCTGGGGCCGGCACTCGGCGACTACACCGTCAGCAACGAATACCGCTCGCGGGTAAGCGAACTGGCGAAGGAATGGGAGGACACCGTGTCCTCGGTGTACGCCACCTCCGACGATGGCGCCGCGCTCAACCAGAACCAGGTCATCGGTCTGGTGAACACGCTGTCTGATCCGCGGGACGTGGTGGTGTGTGCCGCCGGCTCGATGCCGGGCGACCTGCACAAGCTGTGGCGCACGCGCGACCGCAAGGGCTATCACGTCGAATACGGCTACTCCTGCATGGGCTACGAGATCGCGGGCGGTATCGGTGTGCGGATGGCCGCCCCTGACCGCGATGTGTTCATCATGGTCGGCGACGGTTCGTACCTCATGATGGCCACCGAGATCGTCACCGCCGTGCAGGAAGGCGTCAAGGTGATCCCGGTGCTGGTCCAGAACCACGGATTCGCTTCCATCGGAGGGCTTTCCGAATCGCTGGGCTCACAGCGCTTCGGCACCTCCTACCGCTACCGCGGCGCGGACGGCCGGCTCGACGGTGAATTGCTGCCGGTCGACCTGGCTGCCAATGCGGCGAGCCTCGGCGCCGATGTCATCAAGGTCGGTACCGCAGCCGAGTTCACCGACGCGGTCAAGGTCGCCAAGGCCGCCGACCACATCACCGTCATCCACGTCGAAACCGATCCGCTGATCTACGCGCCCGACAGCCAGTCCTGGTGGGACGTCCCGGTTTCGCAGGTCTCCACGCTGGAGTCCACCCAGACCGCCTACGAGCGGTATGCGGACTGGAAGAAAGTTCAACGGCCCCTTATCAACCCGTCAGATCGTTAGAAGGAAGCCCATAGTGAGCAAGATCCTCGTTGGTTCGGCCCCCGACTCCTGGGGCGTCTGGTTTCCCGACGATCCCAAGCAGACCCCATACCCGCGCTTCCTCGACGAGGTCGCCGAATCCGGTTACGAGTGGATCGAACTGGGGCCGTTCGGCTATCTGCCCACCGATCCGCAGCAGCTCTCCGACGAACTGGCCAAGCGCAATCTGAAGCTGTCGGCCGGAACCGTCTTCGAGCACCTGCATCAAGACAACTCGTGGGATGCCGTCTGGACCCAGATCGAGGACGTCGCACGACTCACCGCCGCCGTGGGCGGCAAGCACGTCGTCGTCATCCCCGAGATGTGGCGCGACCCCGCCACCGGCGCGGTGCTCGAGGATCGGAACCTCACCGCCGAGCAGTGGCGCAAGAAGACCCAGGGCATGAACGAACTCGGCAAGGCGATGTTCGAAAAGTACGGTGTGCGTGCGCAATACCATCCGCATGCCGACAGCCACGTCGACACCGAGGAGAACGTCTACCGCTTCCTCGACGGCACCGACGGCGAGTTCGTCAACCTGTGTCTGGACACCGGCCACATCAGCTACTGCGGCGGCGACAACATCGCAATCATCCGCCGGGCCCCCGACCGCATCGGCTACCTGCACCTCAAGCAGGTCGACCCCGAGGTGCGCGCCAAGGTCGAGGCCGAGGACCTGCCGTTCGGCGAGGCCGTCAAGCTGGGCGCGATGACCGAGCCGCCACTGGGCATCCCGGAAATGCCGCCACTGCTCGCCGAAATCGAGAAGCTCGGCATCGACGTATTCGCGATCGTCGAGCAGGACATGTATCCCTGCGAGGTCGACGCACCCCTGCCCATCGCCAAGCGAACCCAGTCCTACCTGGGGTCGTGTGGTATTCCGTCTGTGAAATTCCGCTAGGAGAACAATGTCCGACCTGCGTATCGCCGTGCTCGGTGTGGGCATCATGGGTGCCGACCACGTCGAACGGCTGGCCACGCGCATCTCCGGTGCCCGCGTCACGGTGGTGAACGACTTCCTCACCGAGAAGGCCGAAGCCGTCGCCGCGGGCGTCCCCGGCTGCCGGGCCGTCGGGGACCCATTGGATGCGATCGCCGATCCCGACGTGGATGCGGTGGTGTTGGCCACCCCCGGGCCCACGCACGACAAGCAACTGCTGGCATGCCTGGATCACGTCAAGCCGGTGTTGTGTGAAAAGCCGTTGACCACCGACGTGGAATCGTCGCTGGAGGTCGTCAAGCGCGAAGCCGAACTGGGTAGGCGACTGATCCAGGTCGGCTTCATGCGCCGCTTCGACGACGAGTACATGCAGCTGAAAGCGCTGATGGACGCCGGCGAGTTCGGGCAGCCCCTGGTGCTGCACTGCGTGCACCGCAACCCGGCCGTGCCGCCGAGTTTCGACAGTTCGATGGTGGTCAAGGATTCGCTGGTCCACGAGGTCGACGTGACGCGGTTCCTGTTCGACGAGGAGATCGCCTCGATCCAGATCATCAAGCCAGCGACCAATCCCGGTGCACCGCAAGGCATTCAGGATCCCCAAATCGCGATCATGCGAACCACGTCAGGCAAGCACGTCGACGTCGAACTGTTCGTCACCACCGGCGTGGCCTACGAGGTGCGCACCGAGTTGGTCGGTGAAATGGGTTCGGCGTTCATCGGACTCGACGTCGGGCTGATCCGCAAAGGAGGACAGGCAGGCCCCGGCACGTGGGGTGGCCAGATCACGCCCGGCTTCCGGGAGCGGTTCGGCCGGGCCTACGACACCGAGTTCCAGCGATGGGTCAACGCGGTGCGGCGCGGGCAAGCCACCGGGGACTACACCGACGGCCCGAGCGCATGGGACGGTTATGCCGCTGCCGCGGTCTGCGCCGCAGGCGTCGAATCCCTGCAGTCCGGCCAGCCGGTCGACGTGTCCATGGTCGACCGCGCCTCCATCCCCGGCGCCTAGCCCCCACCCCTGCACCCCTGCACCGCGAGCGTGCGTGTCTGTCCCCCGACACGCCGCTTGCGGTCGGCATTTTGCGCACACTCACGGGAGACGACAGTGACACAAGCGCGCTTGGTGGCAACGGCATGGACCAGCGCCGGCGACACCTCACCGATGCACAGTCCCGCGACGAGCCCCGTGCCCATCGCCGAACGCGTCGCGGCCGCGGCCGAAGCCGGGTACACCGGCCTCGGCCTCATTGCCGACGATTTGCGTGTGATCCGGGATACGTTGGGCTACCCGGGTCTTCGTGATCTGATCGCCGAGGCGGGGCTCACCCACATCGAGATCGAACTGCTCGAGCGGTGGTGGCTGCCCCGCGGGACGGCCGGCGATTTCTACGACGTCCGCGAGCTGTTGTTCGAGGCCGCTGACACGCTCGGCCCGGCATTCATCAAGATCGGCTCCGAACTCGGCTCCCGCACAGCACATCCCGAGGCGCTGATCGACCCGCTTCGGGAACTCGCCGATCAAGCGGCCGAACACGGCACTCGCATCGCCATCGAGACCATGCCGTTCTCGCTCATCTCGACGGTGCCAATGGGAGCCGACATCGTCACGGCCGCAGCCCATCCCGGCGTCGGGCTGCTGGTGGACGCCTGGCACGTGTTCCGCGCGGGCACGTCCCTGGACGAGCTGCGCAGCGCCTTGTCACCCGGGATGGTGTTCGGGGTCGAGCTCGACGATGCCGCCGCCACCGTTGTCGGATCATTGTTCGAGGACACCGTCGAGCGCCGGCTGCTCTGCGGCGAAGGCACATTCGACCTTGCCGGCCTGGTGGCGGTGTTACGCGACCGCGGTTTCGACGGTCCGTGGGGGGTGGAGATCCTGTCGGCCCCATTCCGAAAGCTGCCGGTTCGCGAAGCGCTCAAACTGGCGGCCGACTCTGCGCGTTCGGTGCTCTGACCCGGCGGATCGCCGGATGTGGGGCTGCGGTTACCGGGGTCCCGGACGGGACCAACCCCACACCCGGCGACGACCACCTCAGAGGATGTAGAGCATTTCCTGGTAGGTCGGCAACGGCCACAGGTCGTCGGCCACCACACCCTCCAACTCATCCGCCGCGGCGCGCACCTGCGCCATCGCGGGCAGCAGCGTATCGCGCGCGTTGCCTGCCTCCTCCAGCGCAGTGGCGCCGTCGTGGGACAGCCCTGCCTTCAGAGTGGCCAAGGCGGCCGACAACGCGCTGATCGGCTCCGAAACCTGCTGCAGCAATGTCATATCCGGTTCGACACCGGCGGCCTTGAGGGTCGCGACATTCTGGGCCAGCTCGGTCTGGTACCGGATGGCGGCCGGCAGGATCACGGTCGACCCGAGTTCGAGTGTCAGCTTGGCCTCGACCCCGATCGTCAGCGCGTACTGCTCCAACCGGACCTCGTAGCGGCTGTGCAACTCGCGTTCGTTGAACACCCCGTACTTCTCGAACAATTCGACCGACTCCGGTGCGATCAGCGCAGGCAACGCGTCCAGCGTGGTCTTGAAGTTGGGCAGGCCGCGGGTGGCGGCCTCGATCTGCCAGTTCTCGGAGTAACCGTCGCCGTTGAACACCACCGCACCGTGTTCGGTGATGATGTCGGTGAGCAGCTTCTGTACCGCGGTGTCGAAGTCCTCCCCGTCGGCCACCGCCTGCTCCAGCAGCGTGGCGATATGGTCGAACGAGTCGGCCATGATGGTGTTGAGGATGATCATCGGCACCGCGACGGTCTGCCCCGAACCCGGAGCCCGGAATTCGAAACGGTTGCCCGTGAAGGCAAACGGGCTCGTGCGGTTGCGGTCGCCGGGATCGGTCGGCAGGACCGGCAGGGTGTCAACACCGATGATCATCGAGCCCTTGCCTTTTGACGACGTCGCTGCACCCTTGGCGATCTGCTCGAACACGTCGGCCAGCTGGTCTCCGAGGAAGATCGAGATGATGGCCGGCGGCGCCTCGTTGGCACCCAGCCGGTGGTCGTTGGTGGCCGACGCGACCGAAACACGCAGCAGCCCGGCATATTTGTGCACCGCGCGGATGACCGCCGCGCAGAACACCAGGAACTGGGCGTTCTCGTGCGGGGTGTCACCGGGCACCAACAGCGATCCGAGTTCGGCGTTGCCCATCGAGAAGTTCACATGCTTGCCGGACCCGTTGACGCCCGCGAACGGCTTCTCATGGAACAGGCATTCCATCCCGTGTTTCTTGGCGACGGCCTTGAACACCGTCATCAGCAGCTGCTGGTGGTCGGAAGCGAGGTTGGCCCGCTCGAACATCGGCGCCACCTCGAACTGTCCCGGTGCCACCTCGTTGTGCCGGGTCTTGGCGGGGATGCCCAGCTTGAACAACTCCCGCTCGGTGTCCATCATGAATCCCAGCACCCGCTCGGGAACCGCACCGAAGTAGTGGTCGTCGAATTCCTGTCCCTTGGGCGGCTTGGCGCCGAACAGCGTACGGCCGGCGTTGATGAGGTCGGGTCGAGCCAGGAAGAAGTGCCGGTCCACCAGGAAGTACTCCTGCTCGGGACCGCAGAACGAGACGACCTTGCCCAGGTTCTCGTGGCCGAACAGCCTCAGGATGCGCTCGGCGTGCACACCCATGGCCTGCTGGCTGCGCAGCAGCGGGGTCTTGTAGTCCAGGGCCTCACCGGTCATCGACACGAAAACCGTTGGGATACAAAGCGTGTTGCCGTTCGGGTTCTCCAAGATGTAGGCCGGGCTGGTGACGTCCCAGCCCGTGTACCCGCGGGCCTCAAAGGTGCTGCGCAAGCCGCCCGACGGGAAGCTCGACGCGTCGGGCTCACCCTGGATGAGGGTCTTGCCGGCGAATTCTGCCAAGGTCTGTCCGTCGGAGACCGGCTCGAGGAAGGAGTCGTGCTTCTCGGCGGTGAGCCCCGTCATGGGATAGAAGACGTGCGCGTAATGGGTGGCACCCATCTCCATCGCCCAGTCCTTCATCGCCGCGGCAACTGCATCGGCCACCGACGGATCGAGCTTGGCCCCCTTCTCGATGGTCGCGACGACAGACTTGTACACCGATTTCGGCAGCCGTGCCTGCATCTCGGCCTTGGTGAACACGTTGGCGCCGAAGATCGAGCCGGGCGCCTCACCTGGGACGAAACTGATCGCCGGCGGTACGTAGGCCTCGACACTGGTGATGGCCTGCAGACGGGCCGCATTTCCGCTCAATGGACTTCCCTATCGCTACATGTGCGTGACCGGCCCACAGTAGGAAAGCTCGATGGCGGAAGTGTTACCTGCGCGTCAAGGGCGCAATACCGGCGTTAACGCTGGTAACGGTCGTAGTCATCCGCCAGTGAACCGATGGCCGAGCAACGGACTAAGTTGGAGTCATGACCGGGAGGCGGCAACCGTGGGCCGGGTGACGACGCGACGCCGGGCCACCCATCTGGACGCGACCGGCGCCGAGAAGCGGGCCGAGACGCTCGTCGTCGAAGAACCGCTGGAAATCCGGGTCAACGGCACGCCGATCACCGTCACCATGCGCACACCGGGCTCAGATGTCGAGCTGGCCCAGGGCTTTCTGCTGACCGAGGGTGTCATCGGCACCCGTGATGACGTGCTGACCGTGCGGTACTGCCGGGGCGCCACCGAGAACGGCACCAACACCTACAACGTCCTCGACGTGACGTTGGCCCCCGACGTGCCGGTGCCCGACGTCGATGTGACCCGCAATTTCTACACCACATCCTCCTGCGGGGTGTGCGGCAAGGCGTCGCTGGAGGCGGTGCGGCTGATCAGCCGTTACTGTCCGGGCGATGACCCGTCGACCGTCGCCGCCGACACCCTCTCGGCCATGCCGCCGCGGCTGCGGGAAGCACAGAAGGTGTTCGCCAGCACCGGCGGGCTGCACGGGGCCGCCCTGTTCACCAGCGACGGCACCATGCTGGTGGTCCGCGAAGACATCGGCAGGCACAACGCCGTCGACAAGGTGATCGGCTGGGCACTCGAGCAGAACCGGATACCGCTGACGGGCACCGTGCTGCTGGTCAGCGGCCGGGCCTCGTTCGAACTCACCCAGAAGTCCGTGATGGCTGGCATCCCGGTGTTGGCCGCGGTGTCGGCGCCATCCTCGCTGGCCGTCGACCTCGCGAGTCAATCCGGCCTGACGCTGGTCGCGTTCTTGCGGGGCGACTCGATGAACGTCTACACCCGCCCTGACCGGGTGATCGCCTGACCGCCGACGGCAGATGACGGGAGCATCATCGCGGCCGCACCGATCGCGCCCGCGAGGTTTCCCAGCCGGGCAGCAATGACGTTCGCGTTCCACGCGAATTCCGGCGACCGCCTGAGCTGCGCCCGCAAGCCGTCGCCGAACAGGTCCAGATACTGCGCGGCAGACCCGCCGACCACCACCAGTTCGGGCCGGAACATGCCGAGCAGGGTCGCCATCCCGAGGCCCACCTGTGCGCCGTAGGTGTGGAAAACCGTGCGCGCGGCACCATCGCCCGAGCGGGCAGCGGCAGCCAGTTCGGCGTTGCGTCCACCGGTCAGCTCGTCCAGCGCGGACCGTGATGCCACCTGCTCCCAACAGCTGGTCAGACCGCAATAGCATTGTGCTGCAGCGCCCTTCACACTCATATGCCCCATCTCGGGATGGCCGCCGTCGGCAGCACGGTACGGCTGCCCCGCTTCCAGCATGGCCACGCCGATGCCGGTACCCAGAGTGACCATCAGCATCGAGGCGCACCCGGTACCCGCGCCGAACCGGTGTTCGCCGATCGCCGCGGTGACGGCATCGTTGTCGATCATGCACGGCACACCGAGTCGCTCGCCCACCAAACGGGTCAGCCGTATTCCGGTGTAGGCCGGTAAGGTCGCCGGATTGCGGATCACGCCCGTCGGATCGACCGGCCCACTCGCGCCGATCCCGACACCTCCGATCGGCGCCCCGGCCGCCACGCCGGAGAGCGTGGCAACCAGCGCAGCAACGGCTTCCCCGCCACGCACATCCCGCGCAGTGGGGGTGGTGATCTCGGTGAGCACCCGTCCGTCGTCGTCGATGGCAACGACGCGGGTTCCGGTGCCGCCCAAGTCGACCCCGAGGTAGCGACTCATAGCGATGCGGTGATCTTGCTGCCATAGGCGAAGGCACCCGGAACAATGCTCCGCGCCCTGGCAACGGCCACCGTAAGGTGTTGTGCGACAAGCGCACCGTGCGCCAACTGTGACAGCACGCCGGCCGGGCCGGGAATGTGATGGCCGAGAGGTTTTGCGGCGCCGACGGTGATGACCGTCGATCCGGTGGCCAGCAGATCGGCCGCGAGTTGGCTCAGCGAGGCGTTCTCGGTGTCGCCGTTGAACAGCACCGCGGTCAGCCGCGGCCCGGCGAGTTCCAGCGGGCCGTGCCGGAATTGGCCACCGATGTAACCGTCGGCGGGAATCTTGGCTCCCTCCTTGGTGATCAGACCGGCGTACAGCGCGGTGGCCGCATGATCGGCGAAGCCGACGTATACCAGCCGGCCGTCGCGATCCGCGATGCTCTCAGCGACGTCGCCGAAGAAGCCGGGAACCACGAAGCGTTCCACCGCGGTCACCGTATCGAGGCCCATGACCGGCGGCGTCGAGGTCATCGCATCAGCCAATACTTGGTGTGCGGCAAGGGTGTTCAGGTAGCTCTTGGTACTGACGGTGGCTTCAGCACCGCTGCGCAATGCGACCACGACATCCGCCGACCGGGCGAGCGGACTGTCGGTGTCGTTGGTGACGCCGATCAAGGTGGCGGGGCGGCATTCGTCGAGCAGCGCCACCACCTCGCCGCTGGCTCCGGATTGCGACGTCATGACGAGCAGCGAGTCGCCGGTGACGAGCTGGGGCGAATCGAGCAACTGACCGCTGTCCACCCACCACGCGGGCCGCCCGGTCGCCACGATTCGGCGCCAAGTGGGCAACGCGGCGTAGTGCGAAGAACCCATGCCGGTCAAGATGATTCGGTCGTGGCCACGGGTCAGCGCGGCAGCCAATCCGTCGGGCTCGGCCCCGGCCAGAAATGCCCGCAAGGCGTCGGGCTGGTCGGCGATATCGGATTCGAACGGCGTCATGTGTGCTCCTAGCTGGTGGTGTCGAGGTAACGGGCGACCGCGTCGGCCGGGTGTAGGCCGAGCAGGCCTGCCGCAATCCGGGCGCCGATCATCGCGGTCGGCAGGTTGATGTTTCCGCGGGTGATATCGGGCATCACCGAGGCGTCCGCGACGTACAGGCCGTCGACACCGTGCACCGCGCCGCTGCCGTCGACGACGGCATCCGCGTCGCAGCTCGGCCCCATCTTGCATGTCCCGGCGGGATGGCAGTAACTGGCGATGTGCGCCAGCGGATCACGGTCGTCATTGGCCGGTGGGCCCAACACCGCAGCCAGTTCGCTGTCGGCGGTCATCGTGCGCAACAGTTCCAGCGCCTCGCCGAGCACCACCTTGTCATGACCGTCCGGGTCGGTGGCGTACCGGTGGTCGATGCGCAGCGCAGCGTCGGGATCAGGGCCCGAGATCTTCACCACGCCTTGAGATTTGGCGCGCATCGCACCGCCGTACAGGCTGATCGGCGGCAATCCCGGGTGACCACTGTTGGCGCCGGCAACCATGAACACATGGATGTCGTAGGGCCCGTTGTCACACCGCGACGACCTGGCGCGGCCCAGGCTCTGCTCATCGGGATTCCACTCCAGCTCGGCCAGATCGTCGAGCAGCCCCGCTTTACCGTGGAAGTCCAGTTGCACACAGGCGTGGTCGAGCAGGTGCTCCCCCACTCCCGGCAGATCCAGCACCGGAGCCACACCGACCGCGCGCAACGCGTCGGCAGCCCCCACCCCGGACCGCTGCAGGATCGCCGGCGAGTGGATCGCGCCACCCGCGAGCACGATCCGGCCGGCCCGCACCACCTCGCCGGTGGTGAGCTCCACACCGCCGGCGCGATTGCCGTCGAACAGGATCCGGCGCACCGGGCTGTCGCCGGCGATCGTCAACCGGTCCAGGTGGCGCACCGGGTCGAGAAAGGCGAACGCGGCGTTCCACCGGATGCCGTCGACGATGTTCACCGGCATCGGACCGATACCCGGGCCGGCGGCGATGTCGTCCAGGTCGTCGGCCCACGGCAGCCCGGCACGCACCCCGGCCGCGACGAAAGCCCTCTGAGCACTGGTCAATTCATCGGTGCGGTAGCGGCGTACCCGAAACCGCTCGTGGCCCCAATCCAGCAGCGACACAACAAGATCGGACTCCCACCCGGCGTTGCCCTGTTTGGCCCAGCCGTCGTAATCCGCTCGGGCGCCGCGGGCCACGGTGCAGCCGTTGTGCGACGAGCACCCGCCGATGACGCGAGCCCTGGGCAGATCGAGCTCAGAACCGTCAGGAGACCGAAGCACCCAGTCATGCGACAGCGGAATCTCCTTGGCGCTCAGCATGTCAGCCGGCCAGCCACCGTCGGCATAGCTCCCGTAGTCGGGTCCGGCCTCCAGCAGTAGAACCGACTCCGAACCTGCTGCGGCCAGCATGCCGGCGCATGCGGCGCCTCCGGTGCCGCCGCCGACGACGACGATGTCGACCTCGGCCGGCAGGGTCTTGCTCATGCATGTACTCCGATCTAAGCGATATGTGGGGCGATGCCGGCGACGGCGAGTTGCTCGCGCAGGTCCTCGGGCAAGTTGGCATCGGTGTGGATCTGATCTGCGGCGTCCACGGCGGCGATCCTGGCGAACGCCGTCTGACCGAATTTGGTGGAATCGCACGCGGCCACGCACCGCGTCGCGGCGTGCAACGCGGCCCGTTTCACGGCGGCGTCGTCCTCGTTCCACTCGGTGAAGCCCGCGGTGATGTCGACAGCGGACACCGTCATGACGTAGGTGTCGAACCGGTAGTCGGCCAACGTGCGCTCCGTGGCCGGGCCGACCAGGGACTGCTCCCCGTGACGAATCAGGCCACCCGGCACCATGACCCGGGTCGCGGGCGAGGCCACCAAAATCTCGGCGACGCGGGTGTTGAGCGCACACACCGTGAGGTTGCGGCCGACGAGTTCCTCGGCGATGGCCACCCCGGTGGTGCCGCCGTCGAGGATCACCGTCTCCCCGTCGGACAGGGCCGCGGCGACGCTGACCGCAATCGCCCGTTTGGTGTCCGCGTTGAGCCGGGCGCGCATGGCGAAGGGAGGCTCGAAATTGCCGCTCAGCGTGCGTACCGCGCCGCCATGCGTGCGACGCAACAGCCCGTCATCCTCGAGTTGGGCCAGGTCACGCCGAATCGTCATGTCCGACACCGAGAACCGCGTGCTCAGCTCCGCGATGGTGACCCGTCCGCGGTTGTCGAGCAGTTCCAGGATGCGCTGCTGACGTTCGGTCGCATTCATCGCATATCGTCCTTCGTGTCGTGGCCGTCAGTTGACGTCAGGCAGCTCACCGGCGTTGGCCATCCAGTCGCGCCGCCCCGGTCGCAGATTACGGCCGTACAGCACGGCGACACCGAGCAACAGGTAGACCACCGCGATGAAGGGCGCATACGCCACAGGCGGGTCCGGCAGCGGGACGATGCTCTTGTAGCCGATGGTCAGGAGCGCGGCAGTCGAAATCACTGGGCACACCACGAAGGGCACGACCTTGAACTCCTCGGGATGCTTGCGGCGGAAGAACAGGAAAGCCGCGATGTTGGCGAGGATGAAGATGGGGATGTAGACGAAGGTCCCGGTGGTGCCCAGCATGTTGAACAGGTTGTAGGGGCCCAGCGGCAGACCCACGAACACTGTGATGACGACCGCGACGATCGTGGCGAGGTAGACGGCCGACACCGGGGTGCCGTAGGACTTGCTGACGCGGGCCAGCGATTCGGGCAACGCACCGGTGCGGGCCATGCCGAAGATCGTCCGGGTCGCGCTGGTCGTGCATGCGATGCACACCCCGAGACCAGAGTTCACCAACGCGATCAGCACGATCACCGAGCCGCCGTGCCAGAGCCGGTCCGCCAGGACGAATGCCGGAGCGGTCGGCGAATCAGCAAGTGCGGCAAGGTTGTCGGTGCCCCACCCGATCTGCAGGCCCCAGGCGCAGATCACATAGAACAGACCGATCAAGGCCAGCGAGCCGCCGATGGCCATCGGCACCAGCCGCTTGGGGTCACGGGACTCCTCGCCGACCGCGGCCGCGGATTCGAAGCCCGTGAAAGCGAAGATCGACAACACAATCGCCAGGAAGAACCCGGAGCCGGCGCCGATGTGCGCGGGGTTGAAGCCATCCAGATTGACCCCGCCAGGTCCGGGGTTGATCACACCGGTGAGCGAAAGTCCCAGACCGACAGCGATTTCGAAGATCGTCATGACCACCAGGAATCGGATGGAGATCACGATGCCGCGGTAGGCGCAGGCGAAACAGACAGCCAGGATCACCAGGGCGTAGACCCACCACGGCAGACCGATGCCGTACTTGGCCGCGAGCTCGTCGTGCAGTACCGCTCCGGTGAACGCGGCGAGGGCGGCGGGTACGACGGTCACCATGACGGCGTACAGCCAGCCGGTGAGGAAACCCCAGCGCGGCCCGATGCCGTGCGAGATGTACGTGTAGAAGCCACCCGCCGACGGCAGGTGACGCGCCAGACCGGTGATCGGCACGGCGATGGTGGAGCAGACCAGGAATGCGGCGAGGTAGGTCAGCGGAGCGGACACACCGGCTTGGCTCGTGGCGAAACCGATCGTGTAGAAGATGCCCAGCGTCGGCGAGATCTGCGCGATCGACTGCATCAGCACGCCGGCGAGGCCGATCGACCCTCTTCGCAGATCGGTGTGCACGACCTTCACATCCGTACTTGCCATCTGGCCTCCAGACTCACAGGACCAGTGTTCGGTTGAACATCTGTGGTGAACAGTCTCACTGTCCATATGTTCAGAGTCAAGATATTTGTTCGATTTTCTGTTCGTTTGATGTTCGAGGCAACATGCAGTCCATTGGCCGAGCAGACACTGCGGCACCTGAAACGCCGCGTGTCGGGTACCGCAGCGTCTGCTCGCCGAGATTGGGTAACCCCCGCGCGGATGGCCCGCACATGCAAAAAGCCCCGCCGTAGCGGGGCTTTTTCGCTTTTATGTCGGTTAGGCGCTCTTGTCGCGGCGCTCGGCACGCGTGGGCTTGCGCGGCACGATGGTCGGCAGCACGTTGTCCTGCACGGTCTCCTTGGTGACAACCACCTTGGCGACATCGTCGCGGCTGGGGATGTCGTACATGACCGGCAGCAGCACCTCTTCCATGATGGCGCGGAGGCCACGGGCACCGGTGCCGCGGTGGATCGCCTGGTCGGCGATGGCTTCGAGTGCCTCGTCGGTGAACTCCAACTCGACGCCGTCCATCTCGAACAGCCGCACGTACTGCTTGACCAGCGCGTTCTTGGGCTCGGAGAGGATCTTGACCAACGACTCCTTGTCGAGGTTGGTCACCGACGCCACAACAGGCAGCCGGCCGATGAACTCGGGGATGAGCCCGAACTTGATCAGGTCCTCGGGCATGACCTCGGCGAAGTGGTCCTGGGTGTCGATCTCCGCCTTGGACCGCACCTCGGCGCCGAAGCCCAGGCCGCGCTTGCCGACCCGGTCGGAGACGATCTTCTCCAGACCGGCGAACGCACCCGCGACGATGAACAGCACGTTGGTGGTGTCGATCTGGATGAATTCCTGATGCGGATGCTTGCGACCACCCTGCGGGGGCACCGAGGCCTGCGTGCCTTCGAGGATCTTCAGCAGCGCCTGCTGCACACCCTCGCCGGAGACGTCGCGCGTGATCGACGGGTTCTCGCTCTTGCGGGCGATCTTGTCGACCTCGTCGATGTAGATGATGCCGGTCTCGGCCCGCTTGACGTCGTAGTCCGCGGCCTGGATCAGCTTGAGCAGAATGTTCTCGACGTCCTCGCCGACGTACCCCGCCTCGGTGAGCGCCGTCGCGTCGGCGATGGCGAACGGGACGTTGAGCATCTTGGCCAGCGTCTGCGCGAGATAGGTCTTACCGCAGCCGGTGGGCCCCAGCATGAGGATGTTCGACTTGGTCAGCTCCACCGGCTCCGAGCGGGAGTCGCGGGACTTCTCGCCGGCCTGGATGCGCTTGTAGTGGTTGTATACAGCCACCGCCAAGGTTCGCTTCGCGGTGTCCTGGCCGATCACGTAGCCCTCGAGGAACTCACGGATCTCCGCGGGTTTGGGCAGCTCGTCAAGCTTGACGTCGTCAGCGTCGGCGAGCTCCTCCTCGATGATCTCGTTGCACAGGTCTATGCACTCATCGCAGATATAGACGCCGGGACCCGCGATGAGCTTCTTGACCTGCTTTTGGCTCTTTCCACAGAACGAGCACTTCAGCAGGTCACCGCCGTCTCCGATGCGCGCCATTCGGGGGGTCCTACTTCCTGTTCACGGTCGGTCGTTTCGCCATTTCGAGGGTTTCCCCGGGCGTTAAACCCGACGCTACCCGTTCGCTCCTCCGCGGTGCGACCGATAAAGCCGAATCGCGTCGGTGATATTTACCTGTGCAGGAGAACATATCGTCTCCGGCCGCTCACCACCCGTCAGTGCGCTGACTGTTATGCGGGCGTGTCGCTGCCGGAGACGATCGGTCGGGCTTACGACTTCTGCGCCGACAACTTCCGGTACTCCAGCACCGTGTCGATGATGCCGTAATCCTTGGCCTGCTCGGCGGTGAGGATCTTGTCGCGGTCGGTGTCCTTGCGGATGACCTCGGGATCCTTGCCGGTGTGGCGCGCCAGCGTGGTCTCCATCAAGGTGCGCATGCGCTCGATCTCGGCGGCCTGGATCTCCAGATCGGAGAACTGGCCCTGGATGACGCCACCCAGCGAGGGCTGGTGGATGAGCACCCGGGCGTTGGGCAGTGCCAGACGCTTGCCGGGGGTTCCGGCGGCGAGCAGCACCGCTGCGGCCGACGCGGCCTGACCCAGGCACACGGTCTGGATGTCGGCCCGCACGTACTGCATGGTGTCGTAGATCGCCATCAGCGAGGTGAACGAGCCACCCGGCGAGTTGATGTACATGGTGATGTCGCGGTCGGGATCCAGCGACTCCAGCACCAGCAGCTGCGCCATGATGTCGTTGGCCGACGCGTCGTCCACCTGGACACCGAGGAAGATGATGCGTTCCTCGAACAGCTTGTTGTACGGGTTCGATTCCTTGACACCGAAGCTGCTGTGCTCGATGAAGGACGGCAGGATGTAGCGGGCCTGCGGCTGCAGGCGGGGATCAGTGTGGTCGGTCATTTGTCTAGTCCTGCTCCCGGTCCGGTGCCGTTGACGTTGGCGCTGGTGATGATGTGGTCGACGAACCCATACTCCAGGGCTTCCGGCGCGGTGAACCAGCGGTCGCGGTCGGAGTCGGCCTCGATGCGCTCGATCGTCTGCCCGGTGAACTCAGCGTTGAGGCGGAACATCTCCTTCTTGATGACCGTGAACTGCTCGGCCTGGATCGCGATGTCGGCCGCGCTACCGGTCACACCGCCGAGCGGCTGGTGCATCAGGATGCGGGCGTGCGGCAGCGCGTAACGCTTGCCCTTGGTACCCGCGGCGAGGAGGAACTCCCCCATCGACGCGGCCATGCCCATCGCGTAGGTCGCGATGTCGCACGGCGCCAGCACCATGGTGTCGTAGATCGCCATGCCGGCGCTGATGGAGCCGCCGGGCGAGTTGATGTACAGGTGGATGTCCTTGGTCGGATCCTCCGCCGACAGCAGCAGAATCTGCGCGCACAGCCGGTTGGCAATGTCGTCGTCAACTTGGGAGCCCAGGAAGATGATCCGCTCGGAGAGCAGTCGCTCGTACACCGAGTCGACAAGGTTGAGCCCTGCCCCGGCGCCACGCATGTCAGTCACGACTGGATACCTGCTTTCTCTTACGTCTTGGTACTGACGACATTAACCAACCTGCCACGCCGCGCACTCCCAGACAGGGGCGCGTTCGCTCACAGCGTCACTCGGCGCTGTTGGCGTCCTTGTCGGCGTCGTCGCTGCTGTCCTGCTCATCCTCGGCGTCCGCGTTGCCGACCGGGCCGAAGAGCTCGGTGGTGTCGACGACCGTGCCCTCGGTGTCGGTGACGGTGGCGGCGTGCACGACGGCGGCGATGGTCAACGCGCGACGCACGTCGGCGAACATGGCCGGCAGCTGGTTGTTCTGCTGCAGGAGCTGGATCAGCTGCTGCGGCTCGATGCCGTACTGACGCGACATCAGCACCAGGCGCTCGGTGAGATCGTTCTGGCCGACCTGGACGTCGAGCTTGTCTGCCAGCGCGTCCATCAGCAGCTGGGTCTTGATCGCCTTCTCGGCATGGGTGCGGTTGTCGGCGTCGAATTCCTCACGGCTGCTGCCCTGTTCGGTCAGCTGCTCGGCGAACTTGTCCTCGTCGTGGTCGAGAGCGTGGATCCGGTTGTGCAGGGTGTCGTCGATCTGGGCCTGCACGATGTTCTCCGGCAGCGGAACGTCGGTCTGCTCGAGAAGCTCCTCCAGCGCCTTGTCGCGGATCTGCTCGGCCTGCTGCACGCTCTTGACCCGCTTCACCTGCTCCGCGAGGCTTGCCTTGAGCTCCTCGAAAGTGTCGAATTCGCTTGCCAGCTGGGCGAATTCGTCGTCAGCCTCGGGCAGCTCGCGCTCCTTGACCGACTTGACGGTCACGGTCACCTCGGCGTCCTTACCGGCGTGCTCGCCGGCAGCCAGCTTGGTGGTGAACACCTTGGACTCACCCGCGGTCAGGCCGATGATGGCGTCGTCGAGACCCTCGATCAACTGGCCCGAACCGACCTCGTGCGAAAGCCCCTCGGTCTTGGCCTCGGGCACATCCTCGCCGTCGACGGTGGCCGACAGGTCGATGGAGACGAAGTCGCCCTCCTGCGCGGGGCGCTCGACGCCGGTCAGGGTGCCGAACCGGGCGCGCAGCGACTGCAGCTCGGCGTCGACCTCTTCGTCGGTGACCTCGATCGGGTCGACGGTGATCTTCAGGGCCTCCAGGTCGGGCAGTGTGATCTCCGGGCGGACGTCCACCTCTGCGGTGAACACCAGCTCCTCGCCGTCCTCAAGCTTGGTGACCTCGATCTCGGGCTGGCCGAGCGGCTTGATGTCGGAGGTCGAGACGGCCTCGCTGTAGCGGCTGGGCAGCGCGTCGTTGACGACCTGCTCCAGCACGGCGCCGCGGCCGATGCGGGCCTCCAGCAGCTTGCGGGGAGCCTTGCCGGGACGGAAGCCGGGCAGGCGCACCTGCTTGGCCAGCTCCTTGAACGCCCGGTCGAAGTCCGGCTCCAACTCGGTGAAGGGCACCTCCACATTGATGCGCACCCGGGTGGGGCTCAGCTGCTCGACCGTGCTCTTCACTCTTGTTGCTCCTAGATAGTTCTGTCGTACTGGCGGGTGAGTCGGGGTGACAGGATTTGAACCTGCGGCCTTCCGCTCCCAAAGCGGATGCGCTACCAAGCTGCGCTACACCCCGTGTGCATCGATTGTCTGCGTGACCGATCGCAGGCGCGAACCCACGAAAGGACCACGCGAGATACTACGGCCTGACCACCTGAAGCCTTCAATTGGATTTGATTGGGGGCACACCGGTACAGTGCTGATGCTGCACATGCGGGCGTAGCTCAATGGTAGAGCCCTAGTCTTCCAAACTAGCTACGCGGGTTCGATTCCCGTCGCCCGCTCCATGCAAAAGCGGCCCTACCGGCGAAAACGCTGATAGGGCCGTTTTCCGTATCGGCGAGGTTCCCGCGACTGGCGTCACCAAGGCTGCGTAATCCCCGCTGGGATCTTCGCCGTGCACGTCGATCCGTCGAACGTGCGTGCGACGAGAGCTTCGACTTTGGGTCCGGACTGCTACCGACGTCAGTTCCGTGGCGGCACGGGGACGGGCACAGGCCCAGGCTTGGCCTTCGTGAAGGACCCGGGATTCATCCCGAGTTTGACGAGCCGGTCGACCATGTAGGCATCCACCTCGAGCGGTCTGTGGACGTCGTAGTGCTCCCACGCCTCTTCGATCATGACCTCGAGCTGATTGACGGTTGCCTGTGCGTCAGCCGCTCGGGTGCTGCCTCCTTTTGCGACCGCGTCGTAGCGTGCCTTCATCGTCTCCAGTTCCGCGATATATTTCTGCAAGTCGTTCGCCCACATCGTGTTCGGATTGACGTGGGGGAAATTCGGGAGGGTTCCGGCCGGGGAGAATTCGGTCACGTAAAGCCGATGTGCGACGGCGCCGTATGGCGAGTCGAGGTCGAGGACCGGCGCCTCTTGCGCCCTGGCCAGCATCGCCTGGTAGCCACCGCCCGCCTTGGTACCACCCATCTTGGCGGCGATCTGGTCGATGCTTATCCCGGGATTCTCGGCAACCAAATATCTTGCGATCAAATAGAACTGGGCCGCATGCCGCACTTCGTGCGCAAGTGCGGCGGCCATGTCTTCGACCGGCTTCGCCAATTCGGCCGGGTTGACCCGGATCACCCAGCCATTCCGGTATATCAACGCGATTTCATCAGGCTTCAGCTGGCCCGGCTCAGCGATGACTATCTCCGGCTTGGGCATATCGGCCGGCGCGAACTTGGTCAGCGCCTGGGCGCCGATCTCTTTGACGTTGGTCTCGGTGAGCGGTCCCGAAATCCCCATCTGCCGAACTCCGGCGTTGTACTCCGCCAACCGCTCTTTGTCCGCCAGCGACAGTTCTTTCTGTCCGGCGATGTCCATCGAGAGCGGATCAGCGGGCTGGGTCGAGGTCGGTCCCGCGGGAGTGTCCGAGGGGGTCTTGTCGACGATCATCCTCGGTTCCGGCGGCGGCGAGAACGTGTCGCCGACCGGGAGACTGTTTTTCTTCCGGAGAATGTTGAGGTCGCGCAACGCTGCGCGCTCGTCCATGACCAGAGCGAAGTCGTCAGCGCCCGCGCCCCCTTTTCGATTTCTCAGGCGCTGGCTGATGGTGGGCCAATCGTCGCCCGTCGTGTCAAAGTCCCCGAGCTTCGCCCGGCGCTGATCGCGCAAGACCAGCCACTTGGCCTCGGCCTCACTGAGCTCCTTGACACTCTCGTTGCTCAGCTTGAAGCGCTCGATGAGCTGGCTGATGCGGCCCGCCTGCTTGGCGAGGAACGGCGACGCGATCTCGATCCCCGCCGTGACCGTCGCGGTGGTGGCTGCACCCTGAGCCGTCTTGGCGAGCAGAACCAGGACGTCTTCGCTCAGCCCGCGCTTCCAGGTGTCGTCCTGGGCGGTGGCTTCGGCGAAGCTACTCAGAGCTGCTCCCGTCCCGCTGGTGAGAATCGTGGTCACAGATTGAGTGATCTTCGGCTGACTCGCCCATGCCGCCTTCGCCGCATTCTCGGCGTTGAGCGCCATGGCTTGTTTGTACTCGGCTGACACGAGTCCCTGCGCGACCGACGGCAGGATCACGTCGGTCACGCCCTCGACGGCGCCGCCCAGGAAGGCCGCCATGCCGTCGTTGCCAGTGGCGTCGAAGGCCGCGCCCTTCGCCACCTTGGTGATCACCACCTTGGCGGTACCCTTGGCGACCGCCGCCACCGCCGCCCTGACACCCACGTTTTCGAACGCCTCTATGGCGCCCGCGACCAACCCGACACCTGCGCCGGCAGTGAGGTATGCGATCACCAGCCCGACCGCGGTGTACGCGATCTGAGCCGCGACATCGTTGACCGCATCGGCGGTCTTCGTGAGGCTGTCGGCCGACGCGAGCACTGATCCACTTTTCGCGTTGAGATCCGCGGCCTCGGCTGAGCCGGGTGATTTGTTGTCGCCGGTCGCCTTGATGGCCCAGTCGAGTTCGCGATTTTCGTCAGCCAACGCACTGTAGGCGTTGGTGAACCCGACGGAGCCGGGGTCCATCAGGCTTTCCTTACCGAAGTCTCTGACCAGCTTCGCGCGTTCCAATGGGTCCATGCTGCCTGTGCCGGACAGCAGGATCTTGGTCGCCTTCAGGTATTCCTTGTCATTGAGATGCGACTTCATGAGCCCGCGCGTCGTGCCCCCGGTCTCGGGCTGCTGCAGGATGGCAACCTTGTCGGCGTCGCTCGCAGATTCGAGCACGCTGTAGCAATAGTCCTCGTCGTCGTCGAGTCCGCTCAGCGCAAGCGAAATGCGATCCGCGACCGTCCCGGTCAGGATGGTCAACACATTCTTGTAGTCGCCACCGGTCTTGCGGGCCACAAAGTCGACGAACGGATCTCCAACAGACTGTTGACCTTTGGTCAGCGCGTCGGCGAAGAGCTGACGGTCTGCGCCCTTGGCGTCTTTGAACACCTTCATGACGGCGCTGCCGCTATCGGCGCCGGCCGCCGTCAACTTCTGCATCGCGGTTGGGTTCTCCGCAAGCAACGCATTGAGCCGCTCCCTGTCTTCGGTCGCCAACTCCGACATCGTCGACGGGTCAATCCGCTCTTCGCGCATCTGCTTTTTCTCAGCGGCACTGGCGATTTCGAGGTAGTTCCACACGACGGTCAGGTCGTCCTTGAACTTCACAGCGACACGCAACCGCTCGTTCAGCGACACAGAACCCTTGACGAGAATCATCGCGGCGAGGTACTTGTGTTTGTTGTCCAACAAGCCGATGTCGGCAGGGTCTTCGGGCGATAACAAGCCCACCTCGGCAACCAAATCTTTGTGGTATGAGGTCTGATACGACGCTTTCAGCGCTTTCTTGTCGGCTGCCTTATCGACGAGTGTGAGGACCTTGTCCCACGCGACGGTCATTCCGGTCGGCGCCTCGATCTCGGCCGCCAACTCGTCGACCAATCGAAATTCGCCGAACGCCATCAGCGCACGAAGTTCGTACCCGGTTCGTTTCCACTGCAGAGTCTTGCTGTCGAGGATTCCGGCGATCAGCGAGGTCTGCCCGTTGGGCAGGGTCATAGGTGTGGCGTCGGAGAAATGCTCTTTGAATTCACCAGCGAAGATCGCCTCCGCTTCGGCGAACGTGTTGCCGGAGGCGGTACCTCCGGCCGGAGCCGCCAGCACCCGGCGCATCGTCTCGAGGTCGAAGTCGGTGCCGTACAACGCGAACAGCAATTTGTCCGCCAACCGCAGCCCGCCGAATCGGAAGTACGACGACGCCCGCACGCCATAGTCGATACCGAGGTACTTGACCATGTCCTTGTTGGCGTCGGAGTTGTACTCCTTTTGGTAGGCCGACTCCAGTTCGCCGTGTCGCATCGATTGTTTGTGCAGCCAGTCGTAAAGGCCGGTGGGCCAGACATTTCCGGCACCCATCGGCAGCGAACGATCGACGATCGCCGACCGCAGATCGGCCAAGCGCTGCTTTGCCGGGTCGGCCGGGTCGTCACGCTGGACGACCACGCCGCTGGAAAGCGCACTTGCCAGCACACGATTGCCGACTGTGCCCTGCAAGTCCAGAATGGCGTCAGCTGAAAGCTGAGCGACTCGGTGCGGCTTGGGCGCACCCGTCTTCGGGCGAGCGGGGCGCCGTGGCGCAGCCTCAGCATTTGCCCGCGCCCCGGGCTCGTGTGCGTGACCGCTCGCCATTGACCACCCACCTTGCAGTTCGGCGTCCGACGTCGTGTACGGGCATCCACCGTCAGGCTCACCGCACATGATCGTTTCCCGCCGGCATTCCGGGCAACGAACACCGGGGCACGGCCGGGGAACGAGTGTGGTGCCCCTTCGGGCAACGGGCTCGCTACCCCGTTCGGTTGCCGTCAGATGTGTTGGCAGGAGTATTGATTCGGGTTCACGTCGATCCCGAACGCGCGCCGTCGCTTCAGCACCGTCAGCTCGCCCTTGCGGCACAATTGCGAATCGCGCGAACCTGAGAGCCTGGTCACGGCCCGGTCTCGAATCGCTTCCAATCGATTTCGCCGCTTGTGGTGATCACAGCCCTGCCCCGTACATTGGTGGGCGTATCCGACTCACCGGCCAACGGCTCCGGTCCAACCCACAGGAGCCAGCATGATCACCACAGCTACCCCGATAGCAGGCACGTGCCTGCCGCAATTCACCCGGGTCCGGGACGCCTTCGAACGCAACTTCGCAGAGCGCGGTGAGGTCGGTGCCGCCGTCGCGGTCTGGGTCGACGGTGAGCTCGTGGTCAACCTGTGGGGTGGATCGGCCGATGCAGCAGGCACCCGGCCGTGGCGCGAGAACACCCTGGCCAGCGTCTTCTCCGGATCCAAGGGGCTGTTGAGCAGCTGCGTGCATCTGCTGGCCGACCGCGGTGAGATCGATCTCTACGCACCGGTCGCCCGCTACTGGCCGGAGTTCGCCCAGGCCGGCAAGCAGGACATCACCATTGCCATGGTGCTCGGGCACCGGTCCGGGGTAATCGGCCCGCGCGAACCCATGGACTGGCGCGATGTGACCGACTGGGACGGTGTCTGCGCGCGCCTGGCCGCGGCCGAGCCGTGGTGGGAGCCCGGCACCGCGCAGGGCTATCACGTGGTGAGCTTCGGCTTCATTCTGGGCGAGGTGGTCCGTCGGGTGACCGGCCGCACGTTGGGCCAGTATCTGCGCACCGAGATCGCCGAGCCGCTGGGCATCGACGTCCATATCGGGCTGCCTGCCGACGAGCACCACCGCTGCGCGGAAATGCTGAACAAGCCGACCGTGCGCAGCGTGCTGGCCCAGAACAGGGTGTGTACGCCGCCGCAGCACCTGAACGACCATCCGTGGGCGGCATTCGCGGTCTCGATGGACTTCGTGCCGGACGACGAGCTAGGCGCGCACGCCCTGAGCACGTGGCGGTCGGCCGAATTCCCCAGCACCAATGCGCATGTGTCCGCACTGGGCATGGCGACGTTCTACAACGCACTGGCCCAGGAGACGTTGATCAGCCGCGAACACTTGGAGCGGGCCCGGGTATCCCAGGGCGGCTTCGACCCCGACGTGGTGCTCGGCCCGCGCGTCGCCGACCACGGCTGGGGTCTGGGATACATGCTCAACCAGCGCGGCGTGGCCGGCCCCAACCTCCGGATTTTCGGCCACGGCGGCTCCGGCGGTTCGTACGCGTTCGTCGACCTCGAACACCGCATTGGCTACGCGTACGTGATGAACTTCTTCGATGCGACCAAGTGCAACGCCGACCCTCGCACGGTCGCGCTGTCCAACGAGGTGTACTCCGCTCTCGGCGTAATCTGACGCCCACTCCGACGCCCGGAAACCCCGTTTCCGCTCGGTACCCTGGACGCCATGAACAGCGTTTTGCTGGTACTCATCGTCCTGGTCATCGCCGCCATCGCGTTCGCGGTCTACAGCTCGTCGAAATCGGCCGGCCGACGCACCGCCGAATCCCTCGCCGACGCCAAGGCCGACGCCCGTCGCATCATCGAGCGCCTCGGTGGCCAGGTGCTGAACCTGACCGGCACCGACGACGCATCCAAGCAGGCGCTGGCCGACGCGTCGGAGCGCTACACCGCCGCGTCCTCCCAGATCGACCAGGCGACCACCGCCAAGCAGGCCGCGCTGGCCAAGGAAAGCGCCATCGAGGGCCTGTACTACGTGCGCGCCGCGCGCACCGCGATGGGCATGGATCCCGGCCCCGAACTGGAGACCCTCGCCGGGCAGCGGTCGGCGGGCGCGGTCACCGAGGACCGCACGATCAACTACGAGGGCCGCCAGCTGGAGGCCTCCCCCACCCCGTCGCCGCGCACACCGAACTACTACCCCGGCGGCCGCGTCGCCGGCCGACCGGTGCCTGCCGGCTGGTACTCCGAGCCCTGGTGGAAGACGGCCCTCGTCGCAGGAGCCTGGGGCGTCGGTTCGGCGCTGCTGTTCGACTCGCTGTTCAGTGGCATGCACGGGGTCAACTACGGCGCACAGGGTTTCGAGAGCGGCTACGGCGACGGCTACTCCGACGGATACGCCGCCGGCCAGGATGCCGGCGGGTATGACGGCGGTGGCTACGACAACGGTGGCTACGACAGTGGCTCGGACTCCGGCGGCTGGGGCGGCACCGACGCCAGCGGTTGGGACAGCGGCGGCTTCGACGGCGGCGGGTTCGACTTCGGCGGCGGCGACTTCGGCAGCGGGGACTTCTGACCCACCGCGAGCAGTCGCGAAGGTCCGCGACACGCCGCGGTTCGGGCACTCCCGTGTCTGCTCGCCGGTCGTCAGAACCGGCTGTCGAGCCGCGCCGACACCCCGGCCTCCTGCAGGTCGAGCCGCTCGAGCATGGCCCGCACCGCCTCGTCCTCGATGCCTCCCGCGTCCCGCTCGGCGATCAGCGCCTGCCGCTGAGCCGCCAGTACATCGCGATACAGCGCCGAGAACACTTCCGACCGCTTGGTGTGTGCCTCGGGGTCGGGCATCTCGTCGGCATCCTGTGAATGCCGCGCGATGATGCCGCGGATCTCGGTCAGTACCGTCGGGTTCATCCCCGGCGGTGCCTCGAAGTTCGCCAGCACTTCCTCGGCGGCGTCGTGCACCAGCCGCTCGGCCTTGAGCTCCTCTTCCCGATCGACCTCGTGGTCGTCGCAGAACCGCGACAGATGCAGCCGTCGGATCAACAGCGGCAGCGACCAACCCTGGATCAACAGGGTGCCGACGCTGACGACGAAGGCGATGGCCTGAATGGTGGCCCGCTCCGGGAACGGTTCACCGGTGATGGTCGTCGCCGGGATCGCCGCGGCCGCGGCCAAGGTGACCACGCCGCGCATGCCGGTCCACGAGACCACCATGCTCTCGCGCCAGGACAGCGGCCTGCGGTCCACACGTGAGCGCCACTTGCCCATCGGCTTGCGTCGCACCTTCGTCCCCAGGGCGCCACGGCCGCCCCGCTCCGGCACCGGCACGCTCAGCCGGTTCTCGACATGCCGGAACAACTTGTTGCGGCCGAACATCACGAACACCGACAGCGGCCGGATCACCAAGACGATCAGCAGCACGATCGCCGACGCGACAGCCACCTCCACCAGCGATTCGTGCGCGTCGTTGAGGTGCTCAAGCACAAATCGCAGATGCAGACCGATATAGGCGAAGACGAACGCCTCCAGCAGCACGTCCACCGAGTTCCACACATAGCGTTCCTGCAGCCTGGTCTGGTATCCGGCGCCCAGCGAACCGTGGCCGACCACGAATCCGGCGACGACGACCGCCAGCACACCAGAGGCATGCAGTTCCTCGGCGGTGATGTACGCCGCGAACGGCACCACCAGCCCTTGAACGGTCTCCAGCCCCGGGTTGGCGAGCCGCCGTCGGATCCACAGCGTCACGTAGCCCAGCAGTGCTCCCACCAGCGGACCCACCACGGCGCTGAAGGCGAACAGCAGGAAAGGGTCCTCGATGAACGTGTGGGTGCCTGCGACCTGAGCCACCGCGATGCTGAACAGCGTCAGCGCCGCAGCATCGTTGATGAGACTCTCGCCGGTCAGGATCGCCATCACACGCTTCGGCAGACCCAGTTTGCGGCCCACCGCGACCGCCGTGACCGCATCCGGAGGCGCCACGATCGCGCCGAGGACCAGCGCGAGCCCGAACGTCAGCGGCACCAGCACCAGCCACGACGACACCGCAGCCACCGTGAACGCGGTCACCACCACCAACCCGACCCCGAGACCGAGGATCGGCCGGATATTGCGCAAGAACGTCGGGAACGAGAACCCCAGCGCCGCCGAATACAGCAGCGGCGGCAGCACCACCGTCAGCAGGATGTGCGAATCCAGTTCGGGCGGCTCGAAATCCGGAAAGAACGACACCGCAATGCCGACGACCACGATGATCAGGGCGGGTTCCAATCCGCGCCGGTGGGCAATGGCTGTGACGACAATGGCTCCGACGACGACGAGGATCAATTCCACTCGTCAATTGTCCCGTGGCGAATCCGATCCTGCCGCACTACCTCTGGCAGGCCGGGCACCAGAACAGATTGCGGCCCTCCAATTCGGCCGTGCGCACCGAGGTTCCGCATACTCGGCACGCATCGCCCGCCCGCCGGTACACATAGGTGCGGGGACGGCCGGGTCCGTAGGACGGGGCACCGTGGTCGTGCTCCGGGCGCACCACGACGATCTTGCCGCGGCGCACGCCGACCTTCATCAGCGCCACCAGATCGGTCCACATGTCGGCGAATTCGTCCTGGCCGAGGTGAACACCGAGCCGGTAGGGGTCGATGCGATGACGGAACAACAACTCGCTGCGGTACACGTTGCCGACCCCGGCGATCACCGACTGATCCATCAGCAACGCGCCGATCGATCTGCGCGACTTGGCAATCCGCTTCCAGGCGACTTCGGGATCGGCATCGCCGCGCAACGGGTCTGGGCCGAGTTTGGCGACGACGTCGGCGATCTCGGGTTCGCCGATCACCTCACACACGGTCGGACCACGCAGGTCGGTACCGTACTCGGTCCCGACCATGCGCATCCGCACCTGCCCCACCGGCAGCGGCAACGGCACGGGCGCTTCCGTGAACGTGCCGTACAGGCCCAGATGAATGTGGACGACGCGACCGCCGTCGTAGTGATGGAACAGATGCTTGCCCCAGGCATCGGATTTGCGCAGCACCCGCCCACTCACGTCGGCGGCGCCATCATCGAACCTCCCCTGCGGGCTCGACACGGTCACAGGGGCCCGGCCGAACCGGCGTTGATGCAGCCGGGCCAGGCGATGCAGAGTGTGCCCTTCAGGCATGGCTCGGACCGCGGTTGACACGCATGCCCGTAACCCTAACGAGTGCGGCGTGCCCGTTTACCGATGGCGCAAGATGACGGCATGCAGATCGACGTCGATCAGATCTACCCGTACCTGGTTCCCGCCGACTATCCCGACGCGCTGTCGACCGGCGCACAGGCTCAGCGTCGGATCGGCCACGGCCTCTCGGTGGCGCTGGTGACCCCGACCGGTCCCCCCGATGCCCAGATTCTGGCCGCGGTGGGTGCCGCGCAGCTGGCTGCCGCCCGGATCGACCTGACGACGGCATACGCCCATGCGGACCGGGCGTTGTCGCAGGCCTTGTCGGCCGGCCGCGTGGCGATGGAGTTCTTCGAGCGCGGTCCCGCCGGACACCCGACCGTGGTGATGAGCGGAAGCTGGCTGGCCGCAACCACACTGGTGGCCTCTGGGCTTCATGAGCGCATGACCCGATTCGTCGGCGACGACATCGTCGCGGCCGTACCGCAGCGGGATCTGCTGTTCCTGTTCGGCGCCGATGCCTGCGCGGGCATGGCCGAGGTCATCGACGACGAATACCGCACCGCCCGAAAGCCGTTGACCACGGGGCTGTTCACGCTCGAACCCGACGGCCCGGCACCCCGGCCGTAGCTCAACCGACCGTGATGGCGTCCAGGCGCTCTTTGATGAAGTCCGACGATGTCACGGGAGTCAGCCCCGCCACGCGTCCGATCGGCGGATCCAGCGGCGTCACCAGGGCGTCGTGGTTGGCCTCGTAGAAATAGATCAGCGAGACCAAATCCTCTTCCGGGGCGTGCGGCTGCGGCGGCAGCACGCGGTGGCGGCCCGACGGCCAGCGCTTGCCACTCCAGTACTCGAGCAGGTCACCGATGTTGACGGTCAGCGCACCTGGCTCCCAGGGCGCGTCCTCCCAGCCTTCCGCCTCCGAATACACCTGCAGCCCACCCGCTCCCGGTTCGCGGTCCAGCACGGTGACGGTGCCGAAGTCGGTGTGCGGGCCGATGCGGAACTGGCCCGGCTCCGGCTCACCCACCACGCTCACCGGTGGGTAGTGGTTGATGTTCATGGTCCAGGTCGGCCGGTCGGCCAGCGTCGCAAAGGGATTCGCCGGCAGCCCGAGTGCGTGGGAGAACAGCGCGAGCAGATCGTCGGACAGCTTGCGCATCGCCGCGGTGTACTCGCCGACCAGCGGCTGCAGAGCGGGCACCTCGGCCGGCCAGACGTTGGGCGCGAACCAGATCCGGTCCACGTCCGGGTCGCCCGTCGCGGTCTCGGCCCCGAGGCTGTAGCTCTCCTTGAGATCGGGCGGGGTCTCGGTGCCCTCGGCGTAACCGTTGGCTTCGGCGCCGGGACCGATCCAGCCGTGCCCGCCGACCGGCACGGAGTAGCGCTGCTTGACCTCGTCTGGCAGAGCAAAGAACTCGCGGCTGGCAGCCCGCACGCGCGCCGCCAGATCGGCATCCACCCCGTGGCCGGTGACGACGATGAAGCCGGCCCGCTGCAGGCCCTCATCGACCTCGGCTGCCACGGCGTCGGCGTCGGCCCCACCGCGGTACCACCGCGAAATATCTACTGTCGCAATGGCACTCATTCGCCAATATCCTCCGCCCACAGTTCCGGCCGGTCGGCGATGAAGTCCTCCATCATCGCCACGCAGCGCTTGTCGTCAAGCAGCGTAACCGCAACCCCGTTTTCGGACAGCCAATCGTGGCCACCGGAGAAAGTCCGGGCTTCACCGATCACCACCGCACCGATGTTGAACTGACGCACCAGCCCGCTGCAGTACCAGCACGGCGAGAGCGTGGTGACCATGATCGTCGAGCGGTAGCCGCGCTGGCGGCCCGCGGCGCGGAAGGCGTCGGTCTCGGCGTGAATCGACGGATCGTCGTTCTGCACCCGCCGGTTGTGTCCGGCGCCCAGCAGCTCGCCCGTATCCCGGAACAGCGCCGCTCCGATCGGGATACCGCCCTCGGCCAAGCCTTTCTGCGCCTCCTCCACCGCTACGTCGAGCATCTGTTCGGGGGTCATGCCACCGCCCTTTCTGCCGCGAGCTTGGACCGGCACAACACCAGGTAACAGCCGCCCGCGATGAGGAATCCGACGAAGAAGGTGATGTCACCGAGTTGGGGCACCGCCCGGGCCACGAAGCCGACGAAGTTCGCTTGATTGCAGAACAACGCCACCGACACCACCAATCCGATCAGGAACGACAACAGGCCCGGCCAGTTACTGTAGGTCCGGTCGTAGAGGAACTGCGCCACGGGTTGGTCGCCCCGCAGATACTGGTCGGCGAACACCACGCCGAGCCACGGGCCGATCCAGTACGCGATGATCAGCAGGAACGCCTCGTAGCTGGCGGCGGCATCGGCCAACGCCCACCACGCGATCAGGAATCCGGCCACGCCGAAGAAGGCGGTGACCAATGCGCGGGCGACGTGATGCGGCAGCTTGGTACCGATGGTCACGAATGCCATGGCGCCCGAGTAGACGTTGATCGCGTTGGCGGCGACGGCACCGATCGCGATGGCCAGCAGGGTGAGCTTCCCCAGCCACGGGCTCAGCTCGGAGGTGAATGCCTCGGTGGGATTCTCCGACAGCGCGGGTCCGATGGTCACCGACGCGGCGCCGACTGCTTCGAGTATCACGCAGGACACGAAGAGCCCTGCGGCAGCGAAGAAACCGGTGCGGGCGGTGTTCACCGACGACGGCAGATAGCGGGTGTAATCGGCGGCATAGGGCGTCCATCCGGCGGCGTAGCCGAACGCCGTGCCGACCGTGAGAAGGAATCCGCCCAGACCGCCCACGCCGCCGGCAGCCGCAGGCGCACCGAGGTGGGATTTGACCAGGATCGCCACCGAGGTGACCGCGAAGATGACCGCCAGCACCGGAAACGCCCACCGCTCGAACGCCTGGACCAGATTGTGACCGAAGAAGGCCAGCGCCGTCTGCACCACCACGACGATCACCAGAGCCAGCAGCGGCCCGATGCCGAACAAGGTTGCCAACGCGAACGCGCCACTGACGCTGTTGGTTGCGAACCAGCCGACGCCCGCCGTCACCGACATGAGTACGGCGGGTACGGCATTGCCCTTGAACCCGAACGGCAGCCGGCCGAGCACCATCTGCGGGACGCCATGCAGGGGCCCGCGCGCGGACAGAAAGTAGTGCGCGATCGCACCAAGGCCGGTGCCGATGACGATGCCTGCGACCGCCTGCCAGAACGTCATGCCGTAGTACGCCACGGCGAGCACCCCGACGAACACGGTCGCGAACTCCAGGTTGGGCGAGGTCCACGTCCAGAACAGCTGCCTGGGCTTTCCGTGCCGGTCAGCCTCGGCGATGAACTCGTTGCCGCCGGGTTCGACGGCCGCGATGCGATCCCGGTAGGAACCGTCGGTGCTGGGCTCAGCCGCTGTCATGCGTACACCGTGGCGTGAACCGCGGTGTAACGCAACCTGAACGCGGAGGTTGGGCGGCAATTCGAGGGCATTACTCACTGTCCGCGACGGCAAGCAACTCCCTCGCACTCGCGACGATATGGGCATCCAACGCCGATCGGCGGTTGTCGGGACTACCGTTTTTGATGGCCTCCAGCAGCGCACGGTGTTCTTCGGGGATCTCGAACAGCGTGTCGTGGCGCTTCGCGAGACGGTAGATCTGCATCCGGATGCGTGGCTGCACGCTGGTCCACAGCTGCATGGCGTGTTCGGATTTGGCGGCCCGGACGATCGTCTCGTGGAACAGCACGTCGAGGTCGTTGAGTTGTTCGAGATCGCCGGCACCGGCCGCGTCGTCCATGAGCGCCACCAGCCGTTCGAGCTCGGCCAACACCGCCGGATCGGCGCAGACTGTCTCAACGGCGAACTGTTCGATGGCCAGCCGCACCGGGAGCAGCACTCCCAGCAGTTCGTCGGCGCTCACCGTCGCCACGAACGCCCCGCGGTTGGGTATGTGATGCACCAACCCTTCGCTTTCGAGCTGTCGCAGGGCTTCCCGCACCGGGCCGGGGCTCGTGTTGAGGTGCGCGGCCAACACATCCTGTTTGAGTTGCGCGCCCGAGGGCAATGCGCCTTTGACGATCTGCTCGCGTAGCCAATCCGCGATCTGATGTCGCCGCGAGGAAGTCGACAATGCGGCGGCGGCCAGCGGTTGCGCGGCCCCGGTCACCGTTGCTCCGTCAATCGTCCCTCTCCCTCCACCAGGTCACCCCGTGGGCGCCAATCCTATGCAGCGGCGTCCACGACCCACACTGTTGCGTAGATTACAAATTATAGATAATCTCTGATCTACTTCGGCCGGCGGACACATCCCCGCGCTTCCCGGAGTCGAAATCTCTTCTGAGCAAAGGAAACTCATGCGCAAAGGCATCTGCGCGGTGGTCATCGCGCTCGCGGCGACTGCAGCACTCCTGGCCGGTTGCACTTCGTCCGGTCAAGCCGGCACATCTCAGCCCAGCGTCTTGTCCAAGGTTCTGAGCTCCAAGAAGCTCACCATCGGCGTCTTCGCTGACGCGCCGCCGTACGGCGTGATGAACGCCTCGGGCGACTACCAGGGCTTCGACATCGACAAGGCCCGGGCGCTCGCGAACTCGCTGAGTGCACAGGTCCAGTTCGTCAGCACCACCAACGCCAGCCGAATTCCCATGCTGGAGACCGGAAAAGCTGACGTCATCATCGCCGCGCTGACCAACCTCGACGAGCGCGCCCAGGTCGTCGCGCTCACCCGGCCTTATGCGTCCGAAGGCCAGCTGGTCGTGGTGCCCGCCAACAGCCCGGTCCACAGCTATGACGATCTCGCCGGTCGCACCGTCGCCGCGACGCGCGGCAGCGTGCCCGCCACCATCCTGGAATCCGAATTCCCGCAGGCCAAGCCCAGCCTGTTCGAATCGGTAGCCGACTCCATCCAGGCGCTGCGCAGTGGAAAAGTCGATGCGCTGATGGAGAGCACCGCCGTGGTCGCGGGCATCCGCTCCAGCGAGGGCGGCGCGGTGCGCGTTCTCGAAGCTCCCCCGCTGGCCCCGTCGTTCGTGTCGTTCGGGGTCAAGATGGGCGATCAGCTCTGGCTCAACTACCTGAACAACTTCATCCTCAACTACAACATCAGCAAGGCCGCCAACGAGTCCTACCGCAAATGGCTCGGTGTGGACATACCCGAGCTCATCAAGTAATCGGCTGCACACCAACTCATTTCAGGACACACCATGCAGCTCTACTACGGCGACCTGATCCCGTACCTCGGCCCATTGTTGAAAGGTCTCGCGATCAGCATCGCGGTGAGCCTCGCCGCGGCCGTCGCGGGCGGCGCGTTCGGGATCCTGCTCTACGTCGGACGCACCGCACGGCTGGCGGTATTGCGCACCGCGGCGACCACCTACATCGAGGTCATCCGCAACACCCCTCTCCTACTGCAGCTCTATCTCGTCTATTTCGCGCTGCCACAGGCCGGCGTGAACCTGGACCCGATCGCGGCGGGCGTCCTCACACTCAGCATCAACAACGCGGCCTACATGGCCGAGATCTACCGCGCAGGCTTTCAGTCGGTACCGAACGGGTTGCGCGAAGCCGGTGCGGCACTTGGCCTCAGCCCCAAAGACACGTTCTGGCGGGTGATGTTTCCGCCCGCGATGCGCAACGTCGTACCGGCCATCACCAATCAGACCATCCTGCTGTTCCTGGCCTCGTCGATCACGTCGGTGGTCTCACTGCCGGACTTGATGCACGTGATGATGGGGATCACGTCGACGACGTTCCGCACCATCGAGGCCTTCTCCGTTGGCGGCTTGCTCTATTTCGCCGTCGCGCTGTTCATCGCGAGCGCCTCCCGGCTCGCCGAAAGCCGGCTCATCAAGTGGAAGGTGGCGTGATGTTCGAGGGACTCGGCACCCAGCACCTGTCGCTGCTGTGGCAGGGCGCCCTGGTCACGGTTCAGATCTGTACGCTCTCAGTGCTTTTCGGTGGGCTGCTGGGCATCGCCATCGGGCTGATGTCGACCGCAACGGTGCGTACCCTACGGTGGGTGGCCGCGCTCTATGTCGCGGTGATTCGCGGTGTACCGGTGTTGCTGATCATCTTCTTCGTGTACTTCGGTATTCCGCTGCTGGCCCCCGGCAGTAGCCTCTCCGAATACTGGGCAGCCGTCATCGCTCTTTCGGTGTTCGCTTCGGCCTATATCGCGGAGTTGGTCCGGGGCAGCATCCAGGCCGTGCCACGGGGGCAGTTCGAAGCAGCCGAGGCCCTCGGGCTGTCCTACCCCCAACGCATGCGCTGGGTGATCCTGCCCCAGGCCGCCCGCGTGATCGTGCCACCGGGCGTCGGTTTCCTCGTGGTGTTGATCAAGGACAGCTCGCTCGTGGCGGTGATCGGCCTGATCGAACTGACCAGGGCGGGCAACGTGGTCAGCTCACTGACCGCCGATCCGATCACCACCTACCTCATCGTCGGTGCCGGCTATTTCGTCATCTGCTACGCGCTCTCGGCCCTCGCCCGACGCTACGAGCGCCGCCTCGGGTTCCACGTCAAGGCTCCCGAAGTCGGCGACACCCTGACCCTCAGCACAGGAGCAAAGAAATGATCGAGGTCGACGGACTACGGATGAGCTTCGGCCATACCGAAGTGCTGCACGGCGTTTCGTGCCGAGTCGCACCGCGAGAAGTGGTGTGCATCATCGGCGCCTCGGGCTCAGGCAAGAGCACCTTGCTGCGCTGCATGAACGGTCTCGAGCGCCCATCGCACGGCACAGTCGTGGTCAACGGGCACGTCCTGGGCCCGCAGGAGAACACCGCGGATCTGGCCGTGGTGCGCCGCGACGTGGGAATGGTGTTCCAGCACTTCAATCTTTTCCCGCACATGACCGTGATCGAGAACATCTCACTGGCACCCCGGCGGGTACTCGGGCGCACCAAGACCGAAGCCGCGGACCGGGCGCGCAGCCTGCTGGACCGAGTTGGACTGGCAGACAAGGCCGAGGCCTACCCCGATTCGTTGTCCGGCGGCCAAAAACAACGCGTGGCCATAGCCCGTGCGCTCGCGATGGACCCCACCATCATGCTGTTCGACGAACCGACCTCGGCGCTGGATCCGGAGATCGTGGGTGAAGTGCTGGCGGTGATGAAAGCCCTTGCCGCGGACGGGATGACCATGGTGGTCGTCACCCATGAGATGGGTTTCGCCCGCGAGGTCTCCGATCGCGTGATCTACATGGACAAGGGCGCCATCGTCGAAACAGCCTCGCCGAGCGAGCTTTTCACGTCGCCCCGCGAACCCCGCACCCGCGAGTTCCTCAGCAAGGTCCTCTGACGTGCCGGCACTGGACTTCATGTTGACCGGAGCGCATATCGTCGACGGCACCGGGGCGGCAGCCGAACGAGCCGACGTGGGCCTACGCGGCGACCGCATCGAATACGTCGGGTTGTCGGCCGACGCCAGGGCAGACGTCACGCTGGATTGCACCGGCATGATCATCACACCGGGGCTCATCGACCCGCACAGCCACAGCGACTGGTCGGCGCTGGGCAATCCCGACGCGTTCAGCACGATCCATCAGGGCGTCACCACCGAGGTGGTCGGCAACTGCGGTGTCACCTACGCCCCCGTCGCTGACCACGACGTCGACGCAGCAGCGGGGGCGTTGCGCGCGCTGGGTTACGACGGTCCCGTCGACTGGCGCGGTTTCGGCGACTACATGACGCGGGTGCACGCGGGCCCGACGGCACAGAACCTCATGTGGTTCGTCGGGCATACCGCGCTGCGTTCGGCAGCGCACCGGGCCGACGATCCGCCGCGCGAGCAGCTCCGCCTGCTCGAGGAAGCCATGGACGCGGGCGCGATCGGATTCTCCAGCGGCCTGGAATACGGTGCGGGACGCTTCTCAGCGACGGCAGAACTCGTCGCACTCGCACAAGTAGCCGGCAAGCGTAAGGGCATGTACGCCAGCCATATTCGCAACCGTGATGCCGGCCTCGACGATGCCGTCGACGAGTTCTTCGAGGTCGTCGCCGGCGGCGGCGTACGCGCCCAACTCTCGCACCTCAATGTTCGGCACGACACCGGAGCCACACCGGGCGCCTGGGAGCGAGCAGCCGAACGGGTGGTCAACGAGCGACGGCGCGGCACCGACGTGCTGGCCGACATGACGCCGTACCCGCACGGCATCGGCATGGCCACCGGACTGCTTCCTCCCTGGCTGGCCGAACGCTCCCCCGACGAAGCCGCGGCGCTGCTCACGAACCGCGAGATCCGGGAACGGGTGCGCCGCGACAGCGATCGGTACTGGCGTTTCGTGCATCGCGGTCAGTGGCACCGCGTTCGGCTCGGCGTCAGTCCGACACACCCCGAATGGGAGGGGCTGACGTTTCCCGAGATCGCCGCGCGTCACGGCGCAGACGAGTGGGAGTGCCTGTTCGACGTCCTCTGCGCGGCCGGCAGCGACATGGGCAGCGTGCAGTTGCTCGGCGAGCTGTTCACCGAGAGCCACCTGTCCGAGGCGATCGCACACGATCACTTCCTGCTCGGGGTCGACGCCTTCACCACGTGCCGAGAGGGCGCCCTTGCCGGCCGCACCCGTAATCCGCTGTTCTACCACGGGCATACGCATTATCTGGCGCACCATGTGCCGGCAGGAACTCTGTCTTTGGAGACCGCGATCCACAAGATGACCGGCATGGTCGCCGAACATTTCGGCATGCGGGACCGGGGCGTGGTGCGCGCCGGCGCATTCGCGGACGTCGTCGTGTTCGATCCGGCGATCCTGGAACGCACCGACACGTGGAGCCTTCCGCAGCGATACGCCGACGCGGCCCGCCACGTCTGGGTCAACGGCGTACCCGTCGTCACCGACGCCACCCACACCGGCCGCAGGCCGGGTCTCATGCTCACCCACCGGCCGTGATGTGCACGACCGCAACACCACCAGAGGAGCACCAAAACCTATGAAAATCACCCACATTCAGACATGCGGTCTGCGTGGCGCCACGCCCGAGGGCGGCTGGTCCAACGAACTGCGCCCCGACGACGTCGTACACACCCTCGTCGCCGTGCACACCGACAGCGGGCACGTCGGCATCGGCAGCGCCTTCACGTCCGAGGGGTTGGTCGCCGCGGCGGTGGATGTGCTTGCGCCGCAACTCATCGGGCAGAGCGCGCTGGAGGCCGATCGGCTCACCGAGACGCTGCACCAGAGCGCGTTCTGGATGGGCCGGGGCGGCTCGCTCACCCACGCCACAAGTGCCATCGACATCGCTTTGTGGGATCTGGCGGGACAAGCGCTCGGGCAACCGGTGGGGCGGCTATTGGGCGGCCGCTACCGCGAGCGGGTACGCCCGTACGCCTCGGTGCTCATGGACGAGGCACCGGTGATGACCGAGAATCTGTCGGCGCTGGTCGACCAGGGGTTCACGGCATTCAAGATCGGCTGGTGGAAGTTCGGCCGGGTGGACACCGAAACCGATGAGCAGACGGTGGCCGCGGCCAGGGAAGCCGTCGGCGACCACCTGCTGGCCGTCGACGCCGGCGGATCCGAGGCGTTCTTCCCCGGTGGACTGTCGTGGGCCAAGCGCACAGCAGACATGCTCGCCGAGTATGGCGTCGCGTGGTTCGAGGAAGCGCTGGCACCCGACGACATCGACGGGTTCGTCGAACTCAGGCGCCACTCCAAGGTGCCGATCAGCGGCGGCGAGGTCCTCACCCGCAGGCAGTCGTTCCTGCCGTTCCTCGGGGCAGGCGCCTTCGACATCGTGCAACCCGACACCACAAAGGGTGGTGGCCTCAGCGAATCGCGCCGCATCGGCTGGGCCGCCCAGGACCGCGGCGTGCGGCTGATACCGCACGGCTGGAACACCGCGATCGGCTTGGCGGCAGACCTGCACCTGGCCTCGGCACTGGCCGGGACAGATCTCGTCGAATACAAGACCGGATCGGCCTATATCGACGAATTGGTCTGCGGCGGCTGGGAACTGGACAGCGACGGGATGCTGGCCGTACCCGACGGGGCGGGCCTGGGGGTGATACTCGACCGCGAGGGCTTACACCGCTACGGCACCAACCCGGACTTCGCCGACGCGCGCTGAGGTCGGCACGGCCGGCGCCTGCCGCTCAGTCGAATTGCGGCGCCTCGGTGCGGCTGCGCTTGAGCTCCCAGAAATGCGGATACGACGCGAAGGTAACCGACGCGTCCCAGAGCTTGCCTGCCTCTTCCCCGCGCGGGATTTTCGAGAGCACCGGACCGAAGAACGCCACACCGTTGACATGGATGGTCGGGGTGCCGACGTCGTCACCGACGGCGTCCATCCCCTCGTGATGGCTCTTGCGCAGCGCCTCGTCGTATTTGTCCGTGGTGGCCGCCTCGGCCAGTTCGGCGGGCAGGCCGACCTCTTCCAGGGACTCCTTGATCACGGCGTCGAAGTCCTTGTTGTCCTGGTTGTGGATCCGGGTCCCCATCGCCGTGTAGAGCGGCGCGAGGATCTCCTGGCCCTTGAGTTGCTCGGCGGCGATGGCGACCCGCACCGGGCCCCAGGCCTTCTTCATGAGCTCGACGTAGTTCTCGGGAAGGTCGCGGCCCTCGTTGAGCACGGCCAGGCTCATCACGTGGAACTGCACGTCGATGTCGCGGACCTTCTGCACCTCGAGGATCCAGCGCGACGTGATCCAGCACCACGGGCACAGCGGGTCGAACCAGAATCCTGCAACGTCTTTCTGAGTCATCAATGCGTCCTCTCGATGGTCCGGGCCACAGCTCCGTCCAGCACAACTGCGGAGCCGCATAGAGTGTTCCCCGAGTCGGTGGTAACCATCTCATCGCGTGTTCCGATAAGCATGTCGACGTCACGGAAGTGGCACAGGAAACGCATAGTGTGCAGATTTTTATCGAACCGTGTTGTTCCTGTGACCCTGGTGAACCACTGTTTCCCAAGTGAGTGGGGCGCTGCAAGTGTCCTACGTGACAGCTGAGGAGCTGAATTATGGCCGCACGTGCCTTCCTGACGACCATGGGCGTCGTCGCCGCCGCCGGCCTTGCGCTGGCAGTGCCCGCCCAAGCAGACACCAACGACTCGTTCCTGAACGCCCTGTCCAACGCCGGCATCGGCTACACCGATCCGGGCTCGACCGTGCAGCTGGGGCAGCAGGTGTGCCCGATGCTCGTCGAACCCGGCAAGAACTTCGCGTCGGTGGCCTCCCAGATGCGGGGTAACAACGGCATGTCCCCCGAGATGGCGTCGTTCTTCACCGGTATCGCGATCCAGATGTACTGCCCGCAGATGATGTCGTCGATCACCGACGGGTCCATCCTGAACAACCTGGGCGGGCTGAACGCACTGAGCGGGATCGCCGGCTTCCCCGGCTTCGGGCAGTAGCCCGGGACTGCTGCGCGGCCAGCCGATAGGTTGGACGCGTGGCTCTTCCGAATCTCACCCGCGACCAGGCCGTCGAGCGCGCCGCCCTGGTCACCGTCGGCAACTACCGCATCGAGCTCGACCTCACCGACGGTGAGGGCCAGCCCGGCGACCGCACCTTCCGGTCCACCACGACGGTGGAGTTCGATGCGCTTGCCGGCGCTGATACCTACATCGACATCGCTGCCGAGGCGATCCGCAGCGCGACGCTCAACGGCGTCCCGCTCGACACGTCCGCTTACGACGAATCCACCGGCATCGCCCTGCCGGGCCTGGCGGCACACAACGTGCTCGTCGTCGACGCAGACTGCCTGTACTCCAACACCGGTGAAGGACTGCACCGCTTCGTCGACCCGGTCGACAACGAGGTGTACCTGTACTCGCAGTTCGAAACCGCCGACGCCAAGCGGATGTTCGCCTGCTTCGACCAGCCGGATCTCAAGGCGACTTTCGACATCCAGGTCACTGCGCCGTCGCACTGGGAGGTGATCTCCAACGGAGCACCGGTTTCCGCTGAAACATCCGGCAGCGCAACCGTTCACGTCTTCGCCACCACACCGAAGATGAGCACCTACCTCGCCGCGCTCATCGCCGGACCGTACGCGGTGTGGCGTGACGAGTACTCAGACGACCACGGCACGATCCCGCTCGGGCTGTACTGCCGCAAGTCGCTCTCCCAGTTCATGGATGCCGAGCGGCTGTTCACCGAGACCAAGCAGGGATTCGGCTTCTACCACAAGAACTTCGGCACGCCGTACGTGTTCGGCAAGTACGACCAGCTGTTCGTGCCCGAATTCAACGCGGGCGCAATGGAGAACGCCGGCGCGGTGACGTTCCTGGAGGACTACGTCTTCCGCTCCAAGGTCACCCGGTATTCGTACGAACGCCGCGCGGAGACCGTCCTGCACGAGATGGCCCACATGTGGTTCGGCGACCTGGTCACCATGCAGTGGTGGGATGACCTGTGGCTCAACGAATCCTTCGCGACGTTCGCATCGGTGCTGTGCCAGGCCGAGGCCACCGAGTACACCGCGGCGTGGACCACGTTCGCCAACGTCGAGAAGTCGTGGGCCTACCGGCAGGACCAACTGCCGTCGACCCATCCCGTCGCGGCCGACATCCCCGATCTGGCCGCCGTCGAGGTCAACTTCGACGGCATCACCTACGCCAAGGGCGCTTCGGTGCTCAAGCAGCTGGTCGCCTACGTCGGGCTCGAACAGTTCCTGGCCGGTCTGCGCGACTACTTCCGCGATCACGCATTCTCGAATGCCACCTTCGCCGACCTGCTGGGCGCGCTGGAGAAGTCGTCGGGGCGTGACCTGTCCGGCTGGGGCCGGCAGTGGCTGCGGACGACGGGTCTGAACACGCTGCGCGCCGATTTCGATGTCGACGAGTCGGGGGCGTTCACCCGCTTCGCCGTCACCCAGTCCGGCGCGGCCCCCGGCGCCGGCGAAACCCGGGTGCACCGGCTGGCCATCGGCATCTACGACGACAGCGGCTCGGGCAGGCTGACCCGCGTGCATCGCGTGGAGCTCGACATCGACGGGCCGGTCACCGAAGTGCCGGAGCTGATCGGGATTTCGCGTGGCCAGCTGATCCTCGTCAACGACGACGATCTGACCTACTGCTCGCTGCGGCTGGACCCGGTGTCACTGCGGACCGTGCTTTCCCGCATCGCCGACATCGCCGACTCGCTGCCCCGCACGCTGGCCTGGTCGGCAGCGTGGGAGATGACCCGCGAGGCCGAGCTGCGGGCCCGCGACTTCGTGGCCCTGGTGATGAGCGGGCTGCACGCCGAATCCGAAGTGGGCGTGGCCCAGCGGCTGCTGCTGCAGGCCCAGACCGCACTCAGTTCCTACGCCGATCCCACGTGGGCCCACGAGATCGGCTGGCCGGCATTCGGCGATGCGCTTCTCGATCTGGCGCGGGATTCTGCCCCGGGCTCTGATCACCAACTGGCCTTCGTCAACGCGCTGTGCTCGTCGGTGCTGGCCCCCAACCACGTCGCGGTCCTCTCGACGCTGCTCGACAACGAGCCGGCCGCGGTGAACATGGCCGGTCTGGTCATCGACACCGATCTGCGCTGGCGGATCGTCACCGCGCTGGCCCGCTCCGGCCACCTCGACGCCGACGGTCCCGAGACGCCGTTCATCGACGCCGAGGCCCAGAACGACCCGACCGCCGCAGGCAAGCGCCACGCCGCTGCCGCGTCGGCTGCCCGGCCGCAGGACGTCGTGAAGGCGGCCGCGTGGGAAGAGGTCATCGAGGACGACTCCCTGGCCAACATCACCACCCGCGCGATCGTCGGCGGTTTCGTGCAGCCCGGTCAGGAGGAGCTGCTCACGCCGTTCACCACGCGCTACTTCGCGGCGATCTCGGGTGTGTGGGAGCGCCGGTCGAGCGAGGTCGCCCAGACCGTCGTCATCGGCCTGTACCCGTCATGGGACATCAGCCAGAACGGGCTGGATGCGGCGGACACGTTCCTGTCGGACCCAGAGGTGCCACCTGCGCTGCGCCGCCTGGTGCTGGAAGGCCGTGCCGGCGTGGAGCGCTCACTGCGTGCCCGCGCCTTCGATGTGAGCTAGTTGGTCCCCTGCACCTTCCTTGCACCTCCCTTGCACCGCGAGCGTGCGCGTCTGCCGGCCGACACACCGTCACTGGCCGGCAGTCTGCGCACGCTCGCGGTGTGTGGGGCGCCGTACACCTTTCAGGAAAGCAGAAATCCCGGTGTCGAAACCGTGGTCTCGATACCGGGATCTATGCACGAGCGTGCGCGTAATGCTGCATGTCAACGGCGTGTCGAGCAACAGACGCGCACGCTCGCGGTGCAGAGGTCTAGCAGTGCAGAGGTGAGGTCTGTCAGGCGGGAGAGACGCCGGCGGACAGCACCCGCACTGCGCTGATCAGCCCGTCGATCAGGTTGCCTTCCTTGAAGGAGGCGGCAGCCGCGGAGACACCCAGCGGTGCGGCCTCTTCGATGCCGCGGCCCTTCACGTCGGCGCCGTAGACGACCTCGATCGCGTGCTGGTCAGGCGACACCGCCAACAGCACTGCGTTGTTCGGGGTCGGCACCTTGGCCAGGATCTCGCGGGCCGTGGCGGCGGTGTCAGCACCGAGCCCGCCGATGTAGACCGCGAACCGGGCCTTGGCGGCGCGCGAGCCGTACTTCAGCGCGTCGTCGAGGACCACGAGGTCCATCGTCGGGAAGGGATAGTGCACCGACAGCTCGCCGGGTTCGGTGACGCCGGAGATCCGTCCACTGGACGTGATGGCGTAGCCGTAGGGCAGGTCGATTTCACCGGGCGCGACAGTCGCCACCTCACCACTTGCCACTTGCGCCCCCTCCAATGGTCACTCCATGCGAATCGTGGCCGCCGTGCCCATGGTCGGCAGGCTCGGCAGCTGCCCACAGGATCGGCTCGTGGGTCCACGAGTCCGACATCTTGTAGGTGGCCGGGTGCGGTCCCCTGCGGGTCAGGAAGATCAGCGCCAGGATCACGAACAACAACAGCGGAACCCCTCCGAGGAGGGAATGGGTAAGTGCTGTGCTCACGGCCAAACCGTATCAGCCGCACCGGCCGGACGCGTCAACAGTGAACACTCCGCTACGCCGCGCCCTCACCCAGGTAGCGAACCCAGGCGGGATCGAGTTCCTTGATGGTCGACAACAGCCGCCAGTGCTGGCCTTTCGGCGGCATCGGGACTGTGCGCAGCGACCAGCCGAGCTCCGCCAGCAGCTTGTCGGCCTTGCGGTGATTGCACGCCGCGCAGGCGGCCACACAGTTCTCCCACGAGTGCTCGCCGCCACGGCTGCGCGGCACCACGTGGTCGACGGTGTCGGCCCGGGCCCCGCAGTAAGCGCAGCGGAAGCGGTCGCGGTGCATCAGCGCTGCGCGGGTCATCGGGATGCGGGCCCGGTACGGCACCCGCACGAACGTGCGCAGCCGGATCACCGACGGTACGACGATGGTGCGGGTCGCGGAATGGATCACCGGCCCGGCCGGGTCGTCGTGCACGACGTCGGCCTTGCCGCACATCAGCATGATCACCGCCCGGCGCAGCGGCAGCGCCGTCAGCGGTTCGTAGGTCGAGTTGAGCAGCAGTACCCGGCGACGGCCCCACACCGAGGCGTCGGGACTGGCCGGAGCCAGTGTCTCGACGCTGTGCAGCGGCCGATTTGGCGCGTGAGGCCCCGAAGGGCCGGATATGTGACCGGTCCGTCGTGAGTGGCCTTTTTTGCTGTGCGCCATAGAGCCTCCGCGCACAGTCCACCACGGATCCAGGCCGATCGCACGAAAATTCTTTGGGTGTCAGCTGGTCAGTCCCATGAACACCAGGTGACGAGACCGCCCTGAGCGCCAATTGGCAACGATCGGCACAATGGGGTGCGTGACGCAGGCTCAACAAAGCTTCTACGACGAGGTCGGCGGCCACGACACGTTCCAAGCCATCGTGTCGCGGTTCTACCAGCTGGTTCGTGAGGACGAAATCCTGCTGCCGCTGTACCCCGAGGACGACATCGACGGGGCCGAGGAGCGGCTGCGGATGTTCCTGGAGCAGTACTGGGGCGGGCCCAGGACCTACTCGGACCTGCGCGGACACCCGAGGCTGCGGATGCGGCACGCGCCCTTCCGCATCGGCCTGCTGGAACGCGACGCGTGGCTGCGGTGCATGCACACCGCCGTGGCGTCGATCGACTCGGCGACGCTGGACGACACCCATCGCAAGGCGTTGCTGGATTATCTCGACATGGCCGCAGACGCGATGGTCAACTCGGCGTTCTGATGGCGACGTGGTGGGAGCACGCGGTGTTCTACCAGGTCTATCCGCGTTCGTTTCGCGACAGCGACGGTGACGGGGTCGGCGATCTCGACGGCGTGACCGCCGGCTTGGACTACCTGAGTTCCCTCGGCGTCGACGCGCTGTGGCTCAACCCGGTGATGGTCTCGCCGATGGCCGACCACGGCTACGACGTCGCCGACCCACGCGATGTGGATCCTCTCTTCGGCGGCCTGGATGCTCTCGACCGACTGCTGGACGCCGCCCACGCACGCGGTATCCGGATCACGATGGATCTGGTGCCCAACCACACCAGCTCCGCGCATCCATGGTTCGTCGAGGCGCTCACCAATCCGGCCCGCCGGGATCGCTACATCTTCCGTGACGGCGGCGGCCCCGACGGGTCGGTGCCGCCCAACAACTGGGTCTCGATCTTCGGCGGCCCGGCCTGGACCCGCGTCACCGAACCCGACGGCACCCCCGGGCAGTGGTACCTGCACCTGTTCGACGCGTCGCAGCCCGATCTGAACTGGGACAACCCCGAGGTGTTCGACGATCTGGAGAAAACGCTGCGGTTCTGGCTGGACCGCGGCGTCGACGGATTCCGTATCGACGTGGCCCACGGCATGGCCAAACCCCCGGGCCTACCCGACATGTCGGTCGTCGACACCGCGGTGCTGCGCAACAGTGACGACGACCCGCGATTCGACAACGAGAGCGTCCACGACATCCACCGGTTCATCCGGACCGTGTTCGACGACTATCCCGACGCGGTGGCCGTCGGGGAAGTGTGGGTGCGCGGCAACGAGCAGTTCGCGAAGTACCTCCGGCCCGACGAGCTGCACCTCGGCTTCAATTTCCGCCTGGTGCAAGCAGATTACGATGCCGCCGAGATCCGCGATGCGATCGACAACGCACTGGCCGCGGCCGCTCTGGCCGGTGCCACCCCCACCTGGACGCTGTCCAACCACGACGTCGAGCGCGAGGTCACCCGGTACGGCGGCGGTGCCCGCGGGCTCGCCCGGGCTCGGGCCATGGCCCTGGTGATGCTCGCCCTTCCGGGTGCGGTGTTCATCTACAACGGTGAGGAACTCGGCCTGCCCAATGTCGAACTGCCCGACGCGGTGTTGCAGGATCCCGTCTGGGAACGCTCCGGGCACACCGAACGCGGGCGTGACGGCTGCCGCGTGCCGATGCCGTGGCGGGGCACCGAACCGCCGTTCGGCTTCTCCACCAATCCCCATACCTGGCTACCCATTCCGGCCGACTGGGCCACCCTCACAGTTGCCGATCAAGAGCAGGACCCCGATTCCACGCTGGCGTTCTATCGGCGGGCGCTGCAATTGCGCGACAGCCGAAGCGAATTCAGCGGCAACAGCATCGACTGGCTCGACGACCTGACGTTCCGCAGGCCCGGTGGGCTGGTGTGTGTGCTCAATGCGGGCACCGCTGCGCTGCCGCTGCCGGCCGGCGAGGTGTTGCTGGCCAGTGGACCGCTCGCCGACGGCACAGTGCCCCCCGACACCGCCGTCTGGCTGGTCTAGGTCTTTGGCGAGTTCCTCCCGCGAGCAGACATGAAAGTCCCCGACACGCGGCGCTTCCGGTACCGCGGCGTCTGCTCGCGAGGGGGACTCTAGCCCAGCACGAGTGAGGGGGCGCCGCGTCTGCGGTACACCGAGCCGAACCTGGCATCGATGCGCAGCCATGCGGCGTGAGCGCGCACCCGCACGATCTCCCCGGCGCTGAGAGACTCGCCCGACGGCGGCAGGAAACCCATTGCCGTCAAAGCGAATACGCAGCGCATCGGGACACCGACGGACAACTCCTCGGAACTGACCACCACCACGTCCTGATCGAGCAGCGACGTCGGCGGGCCGTGCGCGCCACCGTGTTCCTTGGCCAGCGTCGTCCCCTGCTCCGCCAGGTCGAGCATCACTTTCGCGGGAACATCGTCGACGTGGACGAACCCGGTCTCCGGCGGCAGTCCCCCACGCCAGGCCGAATCCATCGGCATCCCGGTGTCGATGTAGCCACCGTGCGACACCGAGAGCCCGGCGCGCAGCGCGTCGGCGCCTGCGGACAGATCGCCGGGGCGCAGCCGGGCGGCGAACACCCGGCTGGCCAGCGCATCGAATCCCGTTGCGACCCAAGCCACGACCTGCTCACCGTCGCCGCCCCTGGCCCGCAACCGCACCACTGCCGCGTCGTCGAGCCGCAGCGCCCGGTCGACAAACGTCGCGAGGTCGTCGCGTTGGTGCGCATCGTCGATCCACAGGCCGCGTTCGGGACCGGTCATCGCAGATAGTGCTCCAAATACGCCCGCTGCTGGGGCGAAAGACGTTGCAGCCGTTGCTCTTCGATATGGACAGCAGCCAGTTGGGTCTCGGCGATCACCGACGGCTTGCAGTCGGGATCGGCGTGCACTGGCCGCACCTCATACCCCACGGTGAAGTCCACCGCCCGCACCCGCTTGGACCACATCGTGACCTGCAGCGGCGAATCCACCAACCGCAGCTGTCCCTTGTAGACGATGTTGACCTCGGCGATCAGCAGACCGATCGTGGTGATCTCGGCACCGAATGGCTCACGCAGGAACGGGATCCGCGCCTCTTCGAGGATGGTCACCATGGTGGCGTGATTGATGTGCTGGTACATGTCGATATCCGACCAGCGCACATGCACCGGTGTCGTAAAGCCTATGTTGTCGCCTCCTCGCGCACGGGCTCGTCGGTCCGTCACCCGGTAGTTCCCGTCCCACTCGTCCTGGTCATGCTGCGGATCTGACGGGCCGCCACCGACAGAGTCGCCAGATCCTGCAGCTCGCCCTCGTAGATCTCGGCCAACGTGCGGCGGGCACGGGCCACCCGGGAACTGTTGGTCAGCTCCCATTCGGCGATCTTCTGCTCACCGGTCTCGTCCGGCTCGCCGACCGCCATGACATCGAAGCACAGCGCCCGCACCGACCCGTAGATGTCATCACGAATGGCCAACCGCGCCAACGAATGCCACCGATCGTCACGACCAAGCATCGACACCGCCGTGAGCAGCCCGTCGGCGCCGAGATGGTCCATCAACGCGAAGTAGGCGTCGGCCACCTCGACCGGGTCCCGCTCGATGATGTCGGCGATGTCGATCACGTCGAGCAGGCTGTACTGATACAGCCCGGTGGACACCAGATAGGCCAGCTCTGGGGAGACTCCGTGCGCGACAAGCTCACCGGCCTCCTTGTTGACGATGGCCTTGTCCGCGCCACGCAGCCACTCCCCTATGCGCGGCGTCAGCATGGCGACCTTGTCGGCGAACCGGTTGATCTCGGCGCCGACGGCCAACGGCTGGGGCCGGTAGTTGAGCAGCCATCTGCCCGCGCGGTCGACCAGTCGGCGCAGATCCAGTGTCATCCGGTCGGTCACCGCGACAGCGACGCCCTGCTCGCCTGCCGCGCGGATCTGGCGCCAGACATCGCCGATCCGGAAGATCGCGTTGGTCGCCACATAGCTGCGCGCCGCGTCGACCGGCCCGACTCCGACGTCCTCGGTGATGCGGTAGGCGTAGCTGATGCCGCTGGTGTCGACCAGATCGTTGACCAGCATGGTGGTGATGATCTCGCGACGCAGCTGATGCGACCGGATCTCAGTGTGGAACTCGTCGCGCAACCTGGCCGGGAAGTACCGCGGCAACCGGGAGGCGAACACCTCCTGGTCGGGCAGGTCGCTGGCCAGCACATCCTCTTTGAGAGCCAGCTTGACGTGTGCCATCAGCGTGGCCAATTCCGGTGAGGTGAGCCCGATTCCGGCCTCCGTACGGCGCCGGATCTCCTTCTCCGACGGCAGCGCCTCCAGCTCACGGTTGAGCCCACGATCGGCCACGAAGTCCTTGATCATGCGGGCGTGCACCGAGAGCATGCTCGCCGAGTTGGCCCGGCTGGTGCCCATCAGATCGTTCTGGTCACGGTTGTCGCTCAGTACCAGTTCACCGACCTCGTCGGTCATCGACAACAGCAGGCCGGTGCGTTCCTCGGCACTGACGCGGCCGGCGGTGACCAGCGAGTCGATCAGGATCTTGATGTTGACCTCGTGATCGGAGCAGTCCACCCCGGCGGAGTTGTCCAGCGCGTCGGTGTTGATCCGGCCACCCGCCAGATCGAACTCGATGCGGCCCAGCGGAGTCACGCCGAGGTTGCCGCCCTCGCCGATCACCTTGGCCCGCACCTGGTTTCCGCAAACCCGGATCATGTCGTTGGCCCGGTCGCCGACGTCGGCATCCGCTTCGGTCTCGGCCTTGACGTAGGTGCCGATGCCGCCGTTCCACAGCAGGTCCACCGGAGCCTTCAGAATGGCCTTCATCAACGCAGGCGGGGTCAGCTCGTCGACGTCGCCCTCGATGCCCAGCGCCGCGCGCACCTGTGCACTGATCGGGATCGACTTCTGATCGCGGCTGAACACGCCGCCGCCCTCGCTGATCAGCGACTTGTCGTAGTCGTCCCAGCTCGATCGCGGCAGCTGGAACATCCGGCTGCGCTCGGCCCACGACGTCGCGGCATCGGGGTTGGGATCGAGGAAGATGTGCCGGTGGTCGAACGCCGCGACCAACCGAATGTGTTGGGACAGCAGCATTCCGTTGCCGAACACGTCGCCGCTCATGTCGCCGACACCGACGACCGTGAAATCTTGCGTCTGAGTGTCGACGCCCATTTCCCGGAAGTGGCGCTTGACCGATTCCCAGGCGCCCTTGGCGGTGATGCCCATCGCCTTGTGGTCGTAGCCGATCGAGCCGCCCGACGCGAACGCGTCACCCAGCCAGAAACCGTATGACTTGGCGACCTCGTTGGCGATGTCGGAGAACGTCGCGGTGCCCTTGTCAGCCGCCACCACCAGGTAGGCGTCCTCACCGTCACGACGCACGACATCCGGCGGGGTCACGACCGCACCGGTTGCCTTGTCGACGTTGTCGGTGACGTCGAGCAGGCCGGAAATGAACAGCTGGTAGCAGGCGACGCCTTCGGCCCGCGTCGCGTCGCGGTCGACGGCGGGGTCGCCGGTGGGCTCCGGCGGATGCTTGACGACGAAGCCGCCCTTGGCCCCGACCGGCACGATGACGGCGTTCTTGACCGCCTGGGCCTTGACCAGGCCGAGGATCTCGGTGCGGAAGTCCTCCCGGCGATCCGACCAGCGCAGCCCGCCGCGCGCGACGAATCCGAACCGCAGATGCACGCCCTCGACGCGGGGCGAGTACACGAAGATCTCGAATTTCGGTCTGGGCAACGGCAATTCGTTGATCAACCCGGGGTTGAGCTTCATCGCCACCACGCCACGCTGCCGCGCCGAATCAGGGCGCTGCACATAGTAGTTGGTGCGCAGGGTGGCCTGGATGAGGCTCGCGAACGCGCGCAGCACCCGGTCGGTGTCGAGGCTGACCAGCGCGTCGATGTCGGCCGCCACTGCCGCAGCCGCGCTTTGGGCGTCGCGGGGCGCCGCGCCGTCGCGTTCGGCGCCGGGCGGAGTGAACAGTGCCTCGAACAGCTCGACGAGTGACCGCGCGGTGTGCGGGTTGTCGTTGAGCACCGACTCGATGTGGTTCTGGCTATACGGGAAGCCGGCCTGCCGCAGGTATTTCGCGTACGCGCGCAGGATCACCACCTGCTGCCAGGTGAGCCCGGCGCGCAGCACCAGCTGGTTGAACCGGTCGATCTCGGCATTACCCTGCCAGATGGCGGTGACCGCGTCGGCGAAGCGCTGCGCGGTGGCCGCCTGGGCCTCGGCGTCGGGCGCGTCGGGCATGTTACGTTGCCGCGAGACCTTGAACTGGTAGATCCAGACCGGCAAACCGTCCGCGCGGGTGACGGTGTACGGCCGTTCCTCGAGCACGACGACGCCCATGGACTGCAGCATCGGCAACAGCTCGCTCAGCGATGCCGAATGCCCGCCGAGGTACCAGGTCAGCTGGGCGATGCGGTCGGCACCCTCGGTGAACACCAGCTTGACCGAATTGTCCTGCAGCTCTTCGATGATCGCGATGTCGGTGACGGCGTCGGCCGGTGCGACAGCCTGCTTGTAGTCCTGCGGGAAGGCGGTCGCGTAGTGCTCGACAGCGGCGGGGTTGAGGCCCGTGGCCGAACTGATCAGCCGGTCGCCCCAGTTCCGGGTGGCCTCGGTCAGCAGATTCTGGATCCGCGACTCGTTCTCGATCGAGGTGTCCACCCGGTGCGCACGCTCACCGTCGGGCAGCCTTACCGTGAAATGCACTACGGCCCAAGGGGATTCACTGACCCGTGCGGAATAGTCGATGCTCACGCCACCGAGTTCGCGAACCAGGATGTCCTGCATCTCCAGGCGCACCGCGGTGGTGTAGCGATCACGCGGCAGGTACACCAGGCACGAGACGAAATGGGCCAGTTGGTCGGCGCGCAAGAACAGCAGGGTGCGGCGCCGCGAGCCCAGATCCACCACAGCCATGGCCATTTCGAGCAGCTCTTTGGAGCTCAGCGCGAACAGCTCCGGCCGCGGAATGGTCTGGATGATGTCACGCAGCAGCTGCCCCGGGTGGCTCGGGTCGCGATGGGCCATCGCCAAGGCTTCCTCGGCGCGCCGTGAGACCAGCGGGATCTCAAGCACATTGGCGTTCATGGCCGCGATGGTGAACAGTCCGACGAAGCGGTGTTCGATCGCACCGGCAGGGCTGCCGCTTTCCCGGACCACCACCAGGTACGGATAGGCGCCGTAACGCAGGTAGCTCGGGATGGTCGCCTGGGCCAGCACCAGCAGATCGTCCGGATTGGTCAGCGGCGGCAGTACGTCCTGCCGCAGCCGAAGCACACCGAGGCGGCTCGCCGGGTCGACCACGGCCTGGCCGTCGCCCACCGCGCACTGCTGGTAGCCCAGGAGCACGAAGTGCCCGTCGGCCAGCCAGCGCAGCAACGCCGCCACGTCCTTGCGGTCGGCGTTGGGAAAATGCCCCTCGACGTCGGTGGCGAGGTCGTTGGCCAGCCCGTGCAGCGCGGCGGCCATGGCACCGGTGTCCAGGCCGATCTGGCGGGCATCGGCCAGGATTCCGGGCACCAGGCGTGTGGCCTCGGTGAGGGCACCGCCGTCGGCCGCGCCCGTCACCGGGATGAGAATCCAGCACTCGTCGACGCCGTCTCCGGGCACCGCGTCGGCCACCGGCCTGATGTCCTGCAGTTGCCCGTCGGCGTCCCGGCGGACCCGAAACACCGGGTTCATGATGGCGCTGTAGGCCACGCCGAGACGGTGCAGCAGCACCGTCACCGAGTCGACGAGCATCGGTGCCTGATCGGTGACGATCTGCAGGGCGGGTCCGGTCTCGGCGTCACCCGGGTAGACGGCGACGTTGGTCTCGCCGGGTGCGCGCCGGGCCCCCAACCGGTAGTGGGCCGCCACGGCGCCATCCGACACGAGCCGCTCGGGCGCGCTGATCGCGATGGGCCCGGTCGTGGTGGCACCCGGCGCGTCGGCCTGCGGCCCCCGATAGGTGGACAGCAGGGCTACGGCAAGGCGTTGCGTGATATCGGGCGTTGGCTCCGGTCCTCCTGGGACGCTCGTGGTTTGTTGTCCCTGAGATTGCGGCCATGCCGTCATACCGAATACTCCTGACTGACGCCCACGCACCGGCGCTGGTGCGTAGGAGCGACATTAGTCGTAGCCCGACTTGCTGCGCTTGATCCTCGCGAACTATCCCGCCGACTGGTCAGTCGCGCGTGAGGCGGCGATGCGTGACCCGGTGCGGGCGAGCGGCTTCGGCGCCGAGCCGGTCGATCTTGTTCTCCTCGTAGGCACCGAAGTTGCCCTCGAACCAGAACCATTTCGCGTCGTTGTCGTCGTCGCCTTCCCACGCGAGGATGTGCGTGCAGGTGCGGTCGAGGAACCACCGGTCGTGCGAGATGACCACCGCACAGCCGGGGAAGTTCTCCAGCGCATTCTCCAGCGACGACAGGGTTTCCACGTCGAGGTCGTTGGTCGGCTCGTCGAGCAGGATCAGGTTGCCGCCCTCTTTGAGGGTCAGTGCCAGGTTCAGGCGGTTGCGTTCACCGCCGGAGAGCACGCCGGCCGGCTTCTGCTGATCGGGGCCCTTGAAGCCGAATGCCGACACGTAGGCCCGCGACGGAATCTCGTTCTGGCCGACCTCGATGTAGTCGAGCTTGTCGGAGACCACCTCCCACACCGTCTTCTTGGGGTCGATGCCCGCGCGGGTCTGGTCGACGTATGACAGCTTGACCGTCTCACCGACCTTCACCGTGCCGCTGTCCGGCTGCTCCAGGCCGACGATGGTCTTGAACAGTGTGGTCTTGCCGACGCCGTTGGGGCCGATCACGCCGACAATGCCGTTGCGCGGCAAGGTGAACGACAGATCCTTGATCAGCTGGCGTCCGTCGAAGCCCTTGTCGAGGTGCTCGACCTCCACCACCACATTGCCCAGCCGCGGCGGCGTCGGGATCTGGATCTCCTCGAAGTCGAGCTTCCGCGACTTCTCGGCCTCCGCGACCATCTCCTCGTACCGGCCGAGCCGGGCCTTGTTCTTGGCCTGACGCGCCTTGGCGCCCGAACGCACCCACGCCAGTTCGTCCTTGAGCCGCTTCTGCAGCTTCTGGTCCTTCTTGCCTTGGACCTCCAGCCGCTCGGCCTTCTTCTCCAGGTAGGTCGAGTAGTTGCCCTCGTACGGGTAGGCCCGGCCGCGGTCGAGTTCGAGAATCCACTCGGCGACGTTGTCCAGGAAGTACCGGTCGTGGGTGACGGCCAGGATGGCGCCCTTGTAGGCGGCCAGGTGCTGCTCCAACCACAGCACGCTCTCGGCGTCGAGGTGGTTGGTGGGCTCGTCGAGCAGCAGCAGATCGGGCTTGGACAGCAGCAGCTTGCACAGGGCGACGCGGCGGCGCTCACCACCGGAGAGGTGCGTCACGGGCTCGTCGGCCGGCGGGCAGCGCAGCGCGTCCATCGCCTGCTCGAGCTGGGAGTCGATGTCCCAGGCGTCGGCCGCGTCCAACTCCTCCTGCAGGCGGCCCATCTCTTCCATGAGCTCGTCGGTGTAATCGGTGGCCATGAGCTCGGCCACCTCGTTGTACCGGTTGAGCTTGGCCTTGATCGCCACGCCGTCTTCGACGTTCTCGCGGACCGTCTTGGTTTCGTCGAGCTCCGGCTCCTGCATCAGAATGCCGACCGTGGCGCCGGGGGCCAGCATCGCGTCACCGTTGTTCGCCTGGTCGAGCCCGGCCATGATCCGCAAGACGCTCGACTTGCCGGCCCCGTTGGGACCGACGACACCGATCTTCGCGCCCGGAAGGAAATTCAGCGTGACGTCGTCGAGGATGACCTTGTCGCCGTGCGCCTTGCGGACCTTCCGCATCGTGTAGATGAATTCGGCCATGCCGTGATGTGCCTTTCTGAAGCTGTCCAGTCTTTCTGACGAGGCCCGCGCGGGGGAAGCACAAGTCCTGTCACCCGCGCCCATCCTAGGCGTGACCGAGTGACGTCAAGCCGACAGTGGCAGCGCCCCCGGCTCCTGCGCCGGGATCTCCGTCTCGTCGACCTCATCGTCAGCGTCGTCGGGACCGTCGCCGTCCCGTGCTGCCTGCTGATCCGCGTCGGGCGCGGTGCCCGTGCCGCCCGGCCTGGGCAGCAACTCGACCTTCGCGCTGCACCGTGACAGGTCGGGCCCCACCGCGGTGGCGCGGACCTCCACCGACGACCGCCGCACACCTTCTTTGTCCTCGTACTCACTGGTGTAGAGGTGCCCGACGACGACCACGGCGTCACCCTTGCCGAGCGAGGCGCTGACCCCACGGGCCAGGTTTCCCCAGCAGTTGACCGTCACGTACAACGAATTCCCGGGCTCCCAGGTTCCACCGGCGCCGCGGCGGCGCGAGTTGCTCGCGACCCGGAACTTGAACAGCTCCTGGTCTCCGAACCGGAGCCGGACAGGATTGGTGACGATATTGCCGACCACGGTGAACGGTGTCTCGAACATTGCTGATTCCCTTTCGCTGGTGATGTGGGCGCCGGGGCCGGAAAGCCGCGATGCCTGACACCGCCATTGACCGCCGCGGCACCGACAAGGACGGCCCACGGCAGCGGCCGGAAAGCAAGGTTGTGGATGAAATGCAGGTTGGGGATAACTCGTCAGTCCGCGGGCTTGTCGCGACGGGCCATCTCGGCGAGCATCGCGTTGTACGCGGCCAGTTCGGCGTTGTCGTCGCGGTCGGCGGCCCGGTCGAGCCGCTTGGCGGTGCGCTGATCACTGCGCCGCCATTGGATCAGCAACGCCAGCATCACGATGACAAGGGGGACTTCCCCTGCCGCCCAAGCGATTCCACCGCCAAGGTGCTGATCGCCGATCAGGTCGGTGTGCCAGGGCAGCTGCAGGGACCGGTAGAAGGTCGCGCCGAGCACGGTCTGCATGCCCATCATCACCACACCGAAGAACGCGTGCAGCGGTAGCGACGCGAACACCATGCCCATCTTGGCCAGATGCGGGATGGGCCGCGGGGTGGGGTCCACGCCGATCACCACCCAGTAGAACAGGTAGCCCGACACCAGGAAGTGCACGTTCATCAGCAGGTGCGCGGCGTGATTGCTCACGGCGGCGTCGAAGATGCCGCCGAAGTACAGGCCGTAGAACCCGGCCACGAACAACACGGTCGCCACCACCGGTTGGGTCAGGAACTTCGACACCGGGGAATGCAGAGCCGCCAGCAACCACTCTCGTGGACCCGGTGCAGCCCCACGGCCTGCGGCCGGCAACGCGCGCAACGCCAAGGTGACCGGCGCCCCGAGCACGAGCAGGATCGGCACCAGCATCGACAGCAGCATGTGCGCGATCATGTGCATGCTGAACATCGCAGGCATGTACCTGCCGAGCCCCGACGACGTGGTGAACAGCAACGTCGCGCAGCCGAGCAGCCACGCCGCGGTCCGGCCCACCGGCCAGGCGTCGCCCCGCCGGCGCAACCGGCGCACCGCGAGCACATACACGACCGCGCCGATGATCGCGGCGGTGCCGAAGATCAGATCGAAGCGCCAGTCGAACAGCACGCGGGCGACCGTCGGCGGCCCGGAGAAGTCGTACCCGATGGCCACCTCGGTGGCGCTGGGCACCCTGGTCTCCGGTGGCGGGGGCGTGCGCCCCAACCCGACGGCGATCCCGAACGTCGCCCCGAACAATGCCGCCTCCCCCAGTGCCAGCCGGATCAGGGGCCGCCGGGCGTCCGGGTCGGCCTGCAGCGCGGCCACCCCGCTGCGGCGCTGCGCCCAGCCGAGCACCCCTAAGAGACCGAGAGCCACCATCTTGGCGACGATCAGCAGGCCGTACGGCGTGCGCACCAGATCAGCAGGTTGTAGGCGCACCAGCGCGTTGATCACCCCGCTGAACGCCATCGCGATGTAGCACCACAGCGCCAGGGCCGAAAACCGACGGGCGGCCAGGGCGGTGTTCTCGCCGAGTTGACCGCGCAGCGCGTGCACCAACAGCGCCAGCAGGCCGCCCGCCCACAGCGCCGCGGCCATGAGGTGGATGAACAGGCTGTTGGTGGCCAGGTCGTGGGCGCCGCCTGCCGATGAGTGCCCGGTCAGCGCCAACGGCACCAACGTGAGCATCGATCCGCCCAGCAGTACCGGGGTCCACCCCCAGCGCAGCACGGGCAGGCTGGCAACGGTCACCGCAGCGGCGAGGATCGCGGTCCATCGCCACGCACCTGCGGTATCGATCAGGCTGGCCACCGACCACACATCGGTCGGGCTGAGGTGCTCGAGCAGCGGTTGACCGGACACATCCGACACGGTCAGCGGAACCAGCAGCGCGGCGCACACCGTCCACACCGCCGACGCTGCCGACCCGAGCCGCAACGCGCGGTAGCCGGCCACGTCGAGCACACCGTTGGCCTGCGGCGGCACCAGGAACGCGGCGAACAGAAACGCACCGACCGCGACCACCGCGGCGATCTCGCCGGCCGCCCGCACGAACGGCAGGCCGTAGGTGGTGATGGGACCAGGGTTGGGCAGACCGGTCGCCGTCAGCGCGTCGGCCAGCGCGAGCGCCCCGATCCCGGCGGCGACGGTTCCGGCCAGCATCCCGACGCCGACGAGCACGGGCCACACAGCACTGGTGCGCACGCCTGATACGGCCGGCGCGCCGGGAGAAGTCATGTTCCCAGCGTATGGCGTGGCCCGGCCCACTCTGCGTGGGCTAGGCCGAACCGGCGCGCTCCCGTTGGCGACGCCGCTCCTCGGCAAAGAAGCGATCGCGGGCGATCTGTTCGACCTGGGTCATGTCGGCCAGGATGCCGCGGATCTCGCGCAGGAACGCCGTGCGGCGCTCGCTGAGATCGGCTGCGGGTGTCAGCAGATTCTGGTCGGCGGCCACCTGGCGTGCCGTGGCGAACAACAGGGCCGACACCGCCTCATTGCTCTGGATCCGGCCCTGCGCGACTTGCTGAGCACCGAGTCCCAGCGCCCGCTTGGTGAGCTCCTTCTCGGAGATCTCGGCGGGTGCGTCGCGCAGGACGTCCGCGACGATCTCGTCGGCCTCGAAGAAGGGCCGCAGCATGGCACCGGCGATCAGTGGTCGTTTGGCGCGCAACAGTTGGAAGATCTCCTCACCACCGGCCGAGACGTGGGATTCCCAATTGTCGTGCCAGGACAGCTCCTCGGTGATGTTCTCCCGGAACGCCGCCGAATCGGCGAAATAGAAGTCGAACTTGAGCAGGTCGCGTAGGCGCATGACCTGATTCCAGAACGCTTGCAGCGGGTCGTCGGTGGCATGCGTGGCGTGAACCAGGGCCAGCTCGACGATCGACGTCTCGAGGAACGCGTGGATGAGCGAGTTGCGATAGAACGCCGCCTCCAGTTCGTTCTCCGGGGCGATCCGCCACACCGGTTCGCGGCCGCCCTCGACGACGGTCACGGGGTGACCGTTGGACAACGCGTCCACCGCCGACCGCACCCCCTCCAGCGTCCGCAGCCGCAACGCGCTGTTGGTCACGGGGGTGTTCTTGCGCTCGAGATAGTCCAGCGAGTCCTGCAAGGTGTGATGCAACTGTTCGAGCGTCAGCGCGACGCCCTTGGTGGTGAGCAGCAGCGCCGACACGAGCCCCGTCGCGTTGACCGGCGTGACCCGCAGGATGCGCCAAGCCACCTCGAAGGCCATCTTCTGCATGGCCAGCCGCTTGGCGGCCTCGTCCTCGACCATGGGGCCGTGCGGCTCGCCGAGGTACTGGCGCATCGAAACCGCTTCGGGGAACCGCACGTAGATCTTGCCGTAGTTGCGTTCGCCCTGAGCCTTGACGAAGTCGTACAGCCAGCTGAAGCTCTCGGGCCGTTTCTCGCCGCCGCGGGCGTATGCCGCATACTCGGCGGTCTCGTGCAGCTGATCGAAACTGATCGACACCGGCTGCAGCAGGATGTCGTCGCTACGACCGTCCAGGTAGGCGTCCGCCACGTACGCGAGCAGACCGAGCTTGGGCGGCAACATCTTTCCGGTGCGAGACCGCGTGCCCTCGATGGCCCAGCTGAGATTGAACCGTTTCTCGACGATGTAGCCGACGAACTGGCGCAGCACGTATTTGTAAAGCGGGTCGTCGAGCTTGCGGCGTAGGAAGATCACCCCGGAGTGACGCAAGAGCGGGCCCATCACCCCGAAGGACAGGTTGATGCCTGCGAAGGTGTGCACCGGGGGTAACCGGTTCTCCTGCATGGCCAGCGGCACGATGCCGCCGTCGAGGTAGGACCGGTGGGAGAACAGCAGAACCGCGGGGTGCGTTTCCAGGTTGTGCCGCATCTTCTCGACCTGGTCGCGGTCGTAGTCGATGCGCGGGTCGAATCCGCGGCTGAACAGCCGGCCGAGCGCGGGTATCAGATCGACCGAGAACCGGCTCCACCCGGTGGACAGCTCGTCGAGCATCTCGCCGGCCTTTTCCACGGTGGCGCCGGGGATCTTGTCCAGGCCCTCGCGGAATCGCGCCGATGCCAACATCTCCGGCTTGATCAGGCGCGGCGACTTGTACTCCGGTCCCAGCAGTCGCAGCTCCACCCGCTCGATGGCCAGCGCCGCCCGCCGCAGCACGAAACGTGCGAATTCCCTTGGACTTTCGGCTGTCGTCTGCTCGCTCCACTGTCGGTGTAGCTCGGAGACTTTGGCCGGCTCGCCGGCGACCACCCGCGCGCGGGACGGATCCTTGCGCAGAATCCGGCGCTGCAGGATTTCCGGCGGCCGGTAGGTGTCGCGGCCCGAGATCAGACCGACCACCTTGAGCCGGGTGGGCAGACCGGCAGGCACCCAGAACACCCGCACCGGAACCACCAGCCGGTCCTCGTCGGCCTCCAACTCCTCGACCAGGCTGGCCACGACGCCGGGCGCCGGTTCGTCGGTCGCGGGGAGCTGCAACACGTCGATCTTGGAATCGGGATGCTCGCGCCGGTGCCTCCGTAGCCAGTCGTTGAGCAGTTCCAGCTCTGCCGGCGAGGACACCGACGCGAGCACCAGGGCATCGTCGGCGGTGCTGAAACTGGCGAAATAGTCCTGGGGCGCCGTCACGGCCGACCCTTCACAGCCCGACCGGTGCCCGAATTGTTTTCTGCGGCACCGCTTTTCTTGGGCACGCTACGGATCTTCGGCTTGAGCGAGCGGGGCCGGTCGTAGATCGGAAAGGTCGGCAGCTCGTCATCGGGCCACGACTTGAGCGTGTCGAGGAAGATCTGCCGTACCTCGGCGATACGGTCCGGCAGCTCGTCGAGGGTCCAATCGTCCACCGGGATCGGTGGATACACCGCGACGTCGACCGTCCCGGGATTGATGGTGCTGGAGTCGCGGGCCGCGATCACCTCCGCGTTGCGGATGACGATCGGCACGATGGGGATACCCGCGGCCATGGCGATACGGAACGGCCCCTTCTTGAACGGGCCCACCTCGGTGGTGTCCAGCCGGGTTCCCTCCGGGGCAATGAGGACCGAAAGTCCTTTGCGGGCAAGCTCTTCGATCTTGTGCAGGCTTTCGACCGCCTTCTCCGGGTCATCCCGGTCGATGAACGCGGTGTCCATCACCTTGCCGAGCGTGCCGACCAGCGGGTCATTGGCGAGTTCCTTCTTGCCGACCCCGGTGAAGTTGTCGCTGACCAGTGTTCCCGCGATCACCGGGTCGGCTTGGTTGCGGTGGTTGAAGATGAAGACCGCAGGCCGCTTGGCGGTCAGGTTCTCCTTGCCCAGCACGTTGAGGTTGACGCCGGTGACGCCCAGCAGAACCCGGCCCATCAGCGACGTGAAGAGGTTGACGCCACTGCGCTTGCTGCGGTTCAGCAGGCCCCAGCTGACAGCGCCCGCAGCCAGCGGCATCATCGAGGCGAACCCCGCGGCGGTGCGCAACTGCGACACCGGGCTGCTGCCGCTGCGGCTGCTGAACCGCAGGATCGGCCAGCCTCGCTTGGCGGCGACGGCGGCCAGTTTGCCCCCCGGGTTGGTCGGCCGTGGATTGCCCACCAGGTACATCAGGGCGACGTCCTCGTCACCGTCGGCGTAGAAGTAGCTCTTCGCCAAGTCGACGTCGTTCTCTGCCGAAAACTTCTGTACCGCATGGGCTTTGCCGGGACCCCAGATGACCGGCGTCTGCACCTCACCGGTGATCAGGCCGTTCTCGTCGGTTTCGAACTTGTTGCACAGCACGTTGTCGATACCCAGGAATCCCGCGACGGGCTCCACCTGAACCGTCAGCGCCGAAGAACTGAGGACAACGGTGTGGCCACGATCCATGTGCGCCCGCACCATGGCCCGCATCTCGGGGTAAATCCGGTCCCGTACATGCTGAACGAACAACCGCTCCCCCAGCTCGTCGAGATCGCTCATCGAATTCCCGCGCAACATGCGGGCGCCCTTGCCGATCAGATCCTCGAATTCGGAGCGTCCGAGCTGATGGTTCAGCCCCGCCTGGACCATCCCGATGAACTCGCCCACACTCATCTGCCCGCGCCGCAACCGGTCCTGCGTCATCAGCACCCCGGTGAACCCCGCCACCAGCGTGCCGTCGAGATCGAAGAACGCACCGATCTCGGGGCCTTCCGGGCTCGCCTCGATTTCGGCCAACGAGCCCGGCAGCCGCTGCTTCAACTTTTCTGAGCGCCCTGGTGACGTCACTGTGCTGTGCTCCCATTCGACGCGGTTTCGGCCGGAGCAGGCGCCTCGGCAGTGAACGTGGCCGGGGCCGCACGACCGTCGCCCCCGAGCGCGAGCACCTCGTCGAAGCCGTCGAGCAAGCACTGCGCGAACAGCGGCTCGTTGGTGATGGACGCGCGGTCGTAACGCGTCGTGACGGTCACGTAGCCGCCCCGCGAAATCAGCACCGCCATGATCGCCACACCGGGCAGCGGCCCAATGCCGTAGTGGCGCAGGATCTTCGCGCCCGCGATGAAGGTGTCGCCGGGGTACATCGCCACATTGCTGGCCTGCACGTCCGAGTGCACCACGTTGCCCGCCACCGATTCCAGGAAGTTGTCCGGCAGGAAGCTGAGGACCGGGGCGATCGCGCCGACCATGTCGATGGCACGCTCTTCGCGCTTGCTCGTCATCTGGGTGCGAACCGCTTTCATGCGGTGCTCCGGATCGACGATGCCGACCGGTGCCGCGATGTTCACCCCGGCGAAACGGTTGCCGCCTGCCGGATCGTCCTCCGAGCGCAGGTTCACCGGTACCGCCATCGGCAGGTTCTGGATCGGGATACCCATCGCGTCGTGATAAAGCCTGAGCGCACCGCACAGTCCGGCCAGGTAAGCATCGTTGATCGAGCCGCCTACGGCCTTGGACGCCCGGTGCAGGTCGCTGAATTTGATGTCGATCGCCTCGGTGCGCGACGACAGGCTGCGCCGACGCAGCAATGGTGACGGGTCGGCTGCCGGACCCATCACCCGCGCCCCCGACATGGCGTAATCGACCACGCCGCTGACTGCGGAGACCGGGTCGCGCACCACCCGCGTCGCGGCGCGAACTCCGGCGCCCAGCGCCCCGAGCACGCCGCCGGTGATGGCCCCCGGAAGTCGGTTGAGCCCTTGGCGCATCAGGTCATTGGGCGACAGATCCTGCGGGATGGGCAGCGGTGGAGCCGGAGTGGGTTCAGGGTCGCGTTCCAGGTCGTAGATGCTGGCGAACATCTCGATGCTGCCGACGCCGTCGGTCACCGCGTGGCTCAGATGCAGGATGGTCGCGGCGCGGCCACCTTCGAGACCTTCCACGAGCGTCGCACTCCACAACGGCCGGGAGATGTCCAGCGGCGACTGCATCGCCACCTCGGCGACGTCGAACAGATCGCGAAGCCTGCCCGGGGCAGGCACCCGCAGCCGCCGCACGTGGTAATCGAGGTTGAAGTCCGGGTCCACCACCCAGCGTGGTGCCGCCGTCGGAAGCGACGGCATGACCACCTTTTGTCGTAAGCGCAGCACCTTGCGCGACGCGTTCTCGAAGCGCGTGCGGAACCGCTCCCAGTCCGGGGTGGTGTCGAGGATCTCAACCCCCATGATTCCGGAACGGGTGCGAGGATTGGCCTCCCCGCGATGCAGGAGCTGGTCGACGGCACTCAGTTCCTCGGGCAATCCGGCCGCGTCCAACTCCGGCACGTCACTCATAACGCGATCCCTCTTCCTCCCCGCCTGCCAAGTGCAGCGTCCACGCTAGTCCGCAGTCGATGACCGCGGGCCAGCTTTGCCGGGTGTGACGATTGGCGGTCCACCCGGGCAGGGAAGATACACTTCAGCCGCGTTGCCTCCGTAGCTCAGCGGATAGAGCAGCCGCCTTCTAAGCGGTTGGTCGCAGGTTCGATCCCTGCCGGGGGCGCAATCTGTCTTCGCAGTTGAAGCGAGCTGCGAAGATGCGCTAACGGCGTTGCCACCGGCGGCGTGCCGAGTCCCTGCGCACGGCGGCATCGCACACAGGCGGCATCGAGAATTCAGCTGCCGCACCCGTGCCGGTCACCGGCAGGCGGCTTCGGTCGGGTCGTCGCGGGCCACGTGCGCCGGCAGGCGCCCGTCACCGACCACTTGGCGCAATGCCGGCTTGCCGCGTCGAAAAGGTCGGGAGCCCAGATACTTTCGGGAGTCGCCGAAATCCGGCGGTCATGGCGCGCAGGCGCGACGGTACGACACCACATTTCCCCTTGACGCAAGACTGATGTGAACCGGCCTGACACGCGTTAATGTCCTGATTGTTCTCGCAAACCGGCAGCTTGGAGACGCCATGAGCACCTATCGGACGGTAGTTGTCGGGACCGACGGCTCGGACTCGTCAATGCGAGCGGTTGACCGCGCCGCGATGATCGCCGCACAGGACAACGCGAAGTTGATCGTCGCGAGCGCGTACCAGCCTCACGTCGAGAAGGGCGGCTGGTCACGGCCGCCGTCCCACGATCATGTCGAAGATCCCCGCGCCGCCGACAGCCTGCGCGGCGATGGCTACAAGATGCACGGGGCAGCCCACATCTATGAAATCCTCCAGGAGGCGCGCGACCGGGCGAAGGCGGTCGGTGTCCACGACATCGATGAGCGGGCGCTCGAAGGCGCACCGGTCGACGCACTGGTGAAACTCGCCGAACAGACCAAGGCCGATCTGGTGGTCGTCGGAGACGTCGGGCTGGACTCGGTCGCCGGCCGGCTGCTGGGTTCGGTGCCGGCCAACGTCGCCCGTCGAGCCAAGGTCGACATCCTCATCGTCCACACCGCGGACTAGGACGCTTCGCGCGGGCGACCGTGCGCAAGAATCTCGCTCTGATATGAGCACACGCCCGAAACGAGAAGACGTCCGCCAGCGGCTCGCGCAGCGCTACCGGCAGCTGGCCGAGCTGCGCAAGGAGGGCCTGACGGCGGCCGTCGCGTCCCGCTACCGCGAGATCGACGGCGGAACGCTGGGCACGCTCGTATCGGTCCAGTTGTTCACGACGGTCATTCCGTTGATGATCATCGGATTCGACTATTTCGCCGGGTTCGCCGAAAATGCCAGCCCGGGCGTCGTTTTCAGCCGCGAGGTCGGCCTGGTGAGCCCACTGACCGACAGGGTGCGCGCGGCATTCGGCGATTCCTCGGCATTCCGGTCGAGCTGGACTTTCATCGGGGTCGCCGGGTTCCTGGTCTGGGGAATCCCCATGTCCATCACCATCGCCAGCATCTTCGCCAAGGCCTGGCGCCGGGAACAGTTCGGACTGGGACAACGGCTGCTGCGCGGTGTCATCTGGTTCGTGCTGTATCTGAGCATGCTCGCCGTGCGCGGGTTGATCGCGCTCGACCATGACCACCCCGGTTCATTCCGGCCGCTGCTGTTCATGCTGGCGCTGGTGCCGGTGTGGATCTTCTGGTCGCTCACACCGGTTCTGCTCGTCCGTGACGGCGCTCGCGGCATGCGCTACCTCGCGCTCACCGGGCTCGGCGGAGTTCTCATCAACGGGCTAGCACTCCCCCTCGCCGCCCGGGTGGCGTTCCCGCCGTTGCTGCGCGGGTGGGAGGGCTTCGGCCCGATCGGCGTGGCGATGGCGTTGATGACGTGGTGCGGAGTCAGCGGTATCGGGTGGGTGTTGTCGGCGTGTGTGGGCGCAGTGGTGTGGGAGCGGGCCGCCCCCGCCGACACCGTCATCGCCTCGGAGGTCGACGTCGACTCGGAGCTGCCGGAAGACGCGTAGTGCCCACCCACACAACCAGGTAGCGTGCGCACCCGTGCATGACAACGGACTGGACCCTGACGATGACTACGACCTCGACGAGGACGACACGAAGTTGTCCGAAGAGGACTTCAACGCCCACACCCTGGAAATCCGGCGGGCTGACGGCACACCGGTGGTGACGCTGTCGGCGCTCGGTTCGGGACAGCAGTGGGCCGTGTACATGCAACCGGGTGGCACGGTGCAGAACGCCTACCTGGGTGAGCCGGGTAGCCCCAGCCTCTGGGTCGACACCAACGACGCCGATATCACCCGCGACGACGACGGCACCTACGTCATCACCATCGATTAGCCAGCCGGCGTTCCGTCATCTGCGCCAGAACAAGTGATGGGTGACGCCACTGGGGCTGGGCACGATGTCGTGGTGAAACCGGTCGTCCAACTCGTCCGGTGACTGCCACAGGCGGGATCCGGCTCCCAGCTCGACAGGCGACACCGCCACGTGCAGCGTGTCGACCAGGTCGGCATCGAGGAACTGTCGGATGGTGCTGGCGCCTCCACCGAGCCGGACATCCTTGCCCTGCGCCGCCTCGCGCGCCTGGTCGAGCACGGTGGCCGGGTCGGCGTTGACGAAGTGGAACGTGGTGTCGGAGAGGCTGAATGACGCCCGCGGGTAATGGGACATGACGAATACCGGGGTGTGGAACGGGGGCTCCTCGCCCCACCAGCCCTGCCATTCGTGGTCCTCCCATGGACCCCGGTATGGACTGAACTTGTTGCGTCCCATGATTTCCGCGCCGATGTTGTTGGCGAAGTCGCGGGTCAGATAGTCGTCCAGGCCGCGACTGCCACCCGGGTCGGTGCGCGTGGGCCAACTGGCAGTGGCACCGGCCCAGGAGAACATGTCCGCGGGGTCGGCGTGGCCGAATGGCCGCTCGCGGCTCTGATTCTCGCCTGCGCCGAAACCGTCGCTGGAGACGTTGAAATTCTGGACTTTGAGCAGTTGCACCACGCGTTCTCTCCCGATCAGTCAGTAGTTGTACCACTGTGACCAGTGATGGCCCGAGAACTCATCGAGAGGTGGGCTGCATAGGGGCGATCAGCACACCCGTGTCGCTCACGACAGCGCGCGCTGCGGCTGACCGCTGTACTCGCTCAGCGGCCGGATCAACGCGTTGGAGCCGGCCTGCTCGATGATGTGGGCAGTCCAGCCGGTGATGCGGCTCATCACGAAGATCGGTGTGAAGCTGGGAATGTCGAAGCCCATCAGGTGATACGCCGGGCCGGTCGGAAAGTCCAGATTGGGCTGAATCCCGGTGGCGGCACGCATGGTCTGTTCGAGCCGTTCATAGATGTCGAGCCACCGCTGCCCGTCGCGGGCCGCGGCGACCTGCTGCAGAGCCGCCTTCATGGTCGGCACCCGGGAGTCACCGTTGCGGTACACCCGATGGCCGAAACCCATCACCTTCTCCTTGCGGGACAGCTTGTCGTGCAACCACTCCGCGGCGCGATCAGCCGAGCCGATCTCCATCATGTCGTGCATGACCGCCTCGTTGGCCCCGCCGTGCAGGGAACCCTTGAGCGCACCGATCGCCGCGGTCACCGCGCTGTAGATGTCGGACTGCGTCGAGGTGACCACGCGGGCCGCAAAGGTCGACGCGTTGAAACTGTGCTCGGCGTAGAGAATCATCGACTGCTCGAAGGCCTTGACGATCACGGGATCTGGGACATCGCCGAAGCACATGTTCAGGAAGTTCTCGGAGTAACTCAGGTGCGAATCCGGGCCGATGGGCTCAAGGCCGCGCCGCCGGCGCATGTCTGCCGCCACGATGATCGGCAGCACCGCGAACATCCGCAGCGACTTGGCGTAGTTCGCTTCGGCGCTGCTGTCGTCCTCGTCAGGGTCCTCCGCGCCGAGATAGCTGATGGCGGTCCGCACCACGTCCATCGGGTGGCAGTTGTCCGGGAGCTTGTCCAACAGCGACAGCAGTGACCTGTTCAACCGCCGGGACGCCCGCTCCCGCTGCTCGAACAGCGCCAACTCCTGATCCGTCGGCAGCTCACCGTGCCACAGCAGATAGGCGACCTGTTCGAAGCTGCAGTGCGCGGCGAGATCCTGCACGGGATACCCGCGATAGGTCAAGGTGTTGGTCTCGGGCACCACCTTGGAGATGGCGGTGGTGTCGACCACCACTCCCGCCAGTCCTTTGTAGATCTTGGGCTTGCTCTCTGTGACAGTCACCGCGTTGTCCCTTGCAGCGAGAAGTTGTAGACGTCGGAGTCGAATTGGTTGTACTCGGAGTAGCGCAGCAACTCGTAGAGTCTGCTGCGGTGCTGCATCTGCTCGAGCAGGCCGGATTGCGTACCCGCTGAATCGATTTCGCGAAGGCCGACCTCGACGGCGTACATCGCCAGCCTCAGCGTGGTGACCGGATAGATGACCACGTTGTACCCGATGTCAGCCAACTGGCGCGCGGTCAGCAGATCGGATTTGCCGAACTCGGTCATGTTGGCCAGCAGCGGTGTGTCGACCGCGGCGCGGAACTGCTCGAATTCAGCAGGCGTACCGAGTGCTTCGGTGAAGATCAGATCGGCACCGGCATCGGCATAGGCCTTGGCCCGGTCGATGGCCGCAGACATCCCCTCAATGCCCGCGGCATCGGTGCGCGCACAGATCACGAAGTTCGGGTCACGCCGGGCCGCCACCGCTGCCCGCAACCGCTTGACCATCTCCGCGGTCTCGACGACGGCCTTGCCGTCGAGGTGACCGCACCGCTTGGGATTGACCTGGTCCTCCAGGTGAAGTCCAGCCAGACCACCATCTTCGAGTTGTGTGACGGTGCGCGCAGCACTCATCGGTTCACCGAAGCCGGTATCGGCGTCGATCAGCGTGGGCAGGTCCGTCGCCGACGCGATCTGCGCACCACGGGCGGTGACCTCGGTCAGCGTGGTCAGGCCGATGTCGGGCAGCCCCAGATCGGCCGACAGCACCGCGCCCGAGACGTACACGCCCTCGAAACCGATCTCGGCGACCAGCTTAGCGACCAGCGGCGAGAAAGCACCTGGAAAGCGTTGCAGTGTGCCTGATTTCAGCCCGGCACGGAAGCGTGCTCGTTTCTCGGCGGCCGAACTTGCCGATGCGAGCAGGCCCGAGCTCATCGGAAAATCCCCGAGGGCACCGTCGGAGCCTTCTCCAGCACCCGCTCATCGACCCGTACGTTCAGTGCGTTCAACCCACCAGGCTTGATGTCGGAGATGCCGGCCACGGTCGACAGGAACCGTTGCTGCTCTTCAGGTTCCACCACACCATCGGCCAGCTCGGCGAACTTGGCCACATATTGTTCGCGGCCGAAGGGCCGGGCTCCCAGAGGATGCGCGTCGGCGACGGCGAGTTCGTCGACGATCGTCTCGCCGTTCTTCAGCGTCACCACGGCCCGGGCCCCGAACGCTTTCTCGGCAGGGTCGGTGGAGTGGTAGCGACGCGTCCACTCCGGATCCTCGACAGTGCTGATCTTGCGCCACAATTCGACGGTGTCGGGCCGGTGGGCCCGCTCGGGCGCGTATGACCGCTCGTGATGCCAGCTGCCATCCTGCAGCGCGACGGCGAAGATGTACATCACCGAGTGGTCCAACGTCTCGCGCGACGCGTCGGGATCGAACTTCTGTGGATCGCCCGATCCGGTGCCGATCACCACGTGGGTGTGATGGCTGGTGTGCAGCGTGATGCTCGCGACCTCGTCGAGATCGCCGATGCGTTCGCGCATGCGGCGGGCCAGGTCGATCGGCGCCTGGCTCTGGTACTCCGCCGAATGCTCCTTGGTGTAGGTGTCCAGGATGGCGCGCTTGGGCTCGCCGGGGCCGGGCAACGGCACCCGGTAGGTGTGCTCCGGACCCGACAGCAACCAGGCGATCACGCCGTCCTCGCCCTCCCAGATCGGGGCGGGCGAACCCTCGCCACGCATCGCCCGGTCGACGGCTTCGATGGCGACCTTGCCTGCCCACGCCGGCGCGTAAGCCTTCCAACTGGAGATCAGGCCCTTGCGGGACTGGCGGGTGGCGGTGGTCAGGTGCAAAGCCTGGCCGATGGCCGCGTAGATGGTCTCCGGGTCCAGGCGCAGCATGGTGCCGAGGCCGGCGGCAACCGACGGCCCGAGGTGGGCGACGTGATCGATCTTGTGCTCGTGCAGGCAGATTCCCTTCACCAGGTCGACCTGCACCTCGTAGGCCGTCGCGATACCGCGGATCAGGTCCGCTCCGCGCACGCCGAGCTGCTGAGCCACCGCCACGAGGGCGGGGATGTTGTCACCGGGGTGCGAGTACTCGGCGGCCAGGAAGGTGTCGTGGAAATCCAGCTCGCGCACGGCCACCCCGTTGGCCCACGCCGCCCATTCCGCCGACACCGTGCCGTCGACGCCGAACACCGCAGCACCCTGGCGGGCCTTATGGGCGAGCGCCTGCGCCCGGGCGACGGTGACGGGCCTGCGGATCACCGACGCTGCCGATACGGCGGCGTTGTCGATGATGCGGTTGATCACCATCGCCTCGGTCTCCGGCGGCACGGCCACAGGGTCGGCGGCGACCTCGGCGATCTTCCAAGCGAGGTGTTCGTTGCGGGGAAAGTCCTCGGCACTGCGCCGGGTGCGGACGTCGTGAACAAGCATGATCCGCACGGTACGCATAACGAGAAACGCCTGAAAGAACCTGTAAATGCGTAATTTTGTGTCCTTGGCAGACCACGTTTGCGAATGTTGTGTAAAACGCGCGCGGTAGCCTGAGGGCAGTGGCGAAGACATTCGCGGGCGCCCGACTCCGACGGCTCCGAGACGAGCAAGGCCTCACGCAGGTCGCGCTGGCGCGCGCGCTCGGCCTGTCCACCAGCTATGTGAACCAGCTGGAGAACGACCAGCGACCGATCACCGTCCCGGTCTTGCTCGCGCTCTCCGAGCGATTCGACCTACCGACGCATTACTTCGCACCCGACGCCGACGCGCGGCTCATTTCAGACCTCCGCGAAATCCTCACCGACGCGACCGCCGCGCAGATCGAAGAGCTCGTCGCCCGGATGCCCGAAACGGCCCAGACCATCGTGAGCCTGCACCGGCGCCTGCATGACGCCACCGCGGAATTGGAGGCCGTGCACGACCGGGCGAGCCGCGATGTGCACACGGGTGCCCAGCTGCCCATGCCGTTCGAAGAGGTGCGCGACTTCTTCTACGACCGCCGCAACCACATCGACGCGCTCGACCGAGCCGCCGAGGAGTTGTTCGCCGCGCACGGCCTGCACATCGGCGGGCTGGACAACCAGCTGGCCGAGCTGCTGTCGGCCAAGTTCGGCATAACCGTGGTGGTCGACGACGGCGCCATCCTGGGCCCCAACGTAAAGCGTCGATACCACAGCGACGCCCGCACCCTTCATGTCGCGCGATGGCTGCTGCCCGGTCAGCGAGCATTCCAGTTGGCAACCCAGATCGCGTTGCTGTCCCACTCGGATCTCATCGACACCATCGTCGCGTCCGATGACCAATTGAGTTCGGAGTCAAAGGATGTCGCCCGGATCGGCCTGGCGAACTATTTTGCCGGCGCCCTGCTGCTGCCGTATCGGATGGTGCTGTCGGCCGCCGAGGAGTTGCGTTACGACATCGACCAACTCGCGCGGCGCTTCGAGGTCGGATTCGAAACCGTCTGCCATCGCTTGTCGACGCTGCAGCGGCCGGATGCGCGCGGGGTCCCGTTCATCTTCGTCCGCACAGACAGCGCGGGAAACATTTCGAAACGACAGTCCGCCACGGCATTCCACTTCTCCCGGGTCGGGGGAAACTGTCCACTGTGGGTGGTGCATCACGCCTTTTCCCGGCCGGGCCAATTCCTGACCCAGGTGGCCCAGATGCCCGACGGCCGGAGTTACTTCTGGATCGCCAAGACCTCGACATCGACACCGAGCCGGTATCTGGGCACGCCGAAGAGTTTTGCGATCGGCCTGGGTTGCGACCTCGCGCATGCCGACAAGCTGGTGTATGCGGTCGGCGTCGACCTCGGCGATCCGGAAGCCACGGTGCCGATCGGGGCCGGCTGCCGGATCTGCGATCGGCCGGCCTGTCCGCAACGCGCCTTCCCGTACGTGGGACGCCCCGTTCAGATCGACCCACAGACCAGCAGCAATCTGCCGTACTCGGGCACGCCCTAGGACGCACCGTCCGTTGTGTCGCCGGTGAGATCGTCGGCGACACAACGGACGGCAGACCGTCCTCAGCTCGAGCGCACCGCGGCGGCAGCGGTGACCATGTGCTGCAGCGAAGCCGTCACCTCCGGCGTGGCCCTGGTTTTGAGGCCGCAGTCAGGATTCACCCAGAGCCGTTCAGCAGGAACTGATTTCAGCGCCTCACGCAGCGACGCCGTGATCTCATCGACCCCGGGCACCCGGGGTGAGTGGATGTCGTAGACGCCGGGGCCGACACTGTTCGCGAAGCCGGCATCGTTGAGATCGCCGAGCACCTCCATGTGCGAACGCGCGGCCTCGATCGATGTCACGTCGGCATCGAGGTCGGCGATCGCCCCGATCACCTCACCGAACTCGGAATAGCACAGGTGCGTGTGGATCTGGGTTGCATCGGCAACACCTGAGGTCGACAACCGGAACGCGTCGACCGCCCACCGCAGGTAGGCCTCCTTGTCCTTGGACCGCAGCGGCAGCAGCTCACGCAGCGCGGGCTCGTCCACCTGGATGATCGCGATGCCCGCGGACTGCAGATCGACCGTCTCGTCCCGAATCGCCAGTGCCACTTGGTCCGCGGTATCCGCCAGCGGTTGATCGTCGCGGACGAACGACCACGCCAGGATGGTGACGGGGCCGGTGAGCATGCCCTTGACCGGCTTGGCGGTCAGTGACTGCGCGTACGTGATCCAGTCGACCGTCATCGGATTCGGCCGGGCCACATCGCCGTACAGGATCGGCGGGCGCACGCACCGGCTGCCGTAGGACTGCACCCAGCCGTTCTGGGTCGCGAAGAACCCGTCGAGCTGCTCGGCGAAATACTGCACCATGTCGTTGCGCTCGGGTTCACCGTGCACCAAGACGTCGAGGCCCAACTGCTCCTGCAGCGTGATCACGTCGGCGATCTCGGCCTTCATCCGACGCTCGTACTCGGCCGCATCGATCTTGCCGGACCGCAGGTCCGCGCGCGCCACGCGGATGGCCGTGGTCTGCGGGTAGGACCCGATCGTGGTGGTGGGCAGGGCAGGCAACTTCAACCGATCCTGTTGTGCCGCACGGCGTTGATCAGCGGGACCCCGCGTGGCCCCCGAGGCCCGGATAGCCGCGAGCCGTGTGCGAACCTCGCCGTTGTTGAGCCTCGGATCGGCCTTGCGTGACGCGATGGCCTCGTTGGACGCCGCGATCTCGGCCGAAATGGCCTCGCGGCCGTCCTTGAGCCCACGCGCCAGGGTGGTCACCTCACCGACCTTCTCGGATCCGAAGGCCAGCCAGCTGCGCAACGCCGCATCGATGCCGTCCTCGGCGTCGAGCGTGTAGGGCACGTGCAGTGTCGAGCACGACGTGGAAACCGCTACTGATGCAGCGCTTTTCAGCACGTTCGCCAGTTTGTCGATGGCGCTTTCGAGGTCGGTGCGCCAGATGTTGCGGCCGTCCACCACCCCGGCCACCAGCAGCTTCTCGGCGAGTTCCGGCACTGCGGCCACCGCAGCGCCCGATCCCGCGACCAGGTCGACGCCAATCGCCTCGACCGGGGTCCGAGCCAACGCCGGGAGAGCATCGGTGAGCTCACCGAAGTACGTTGCGACGAACAGCGAGGGCCGCTTGGTCGACGCACCGAGCCGGGCGTAGGCGCGTTCGGCCAACTCGGCGGCGTTGGGCAGGATGTCGGTCACGAGGACGGGCTCGTCGAGCTGCACCCAGGTGACGCCCTTGCCTGCCGACAACTCCAGCAGTTCGGCGTACACGTCGACGAGCTCGTCGAGCCGAGAGATCGGGGCGCCTGCGTCGTCGACGGGCTTCGACAGGGCCAAGAACGTGATCGGGCCGACGATCACGGGGCGCGCTGGAACCCTTTGGGCAGCAGCCTCTTCCAGCTCGCCGAGCACCTTGGCCGGGTTGAGCGCGAAGGTGGTTCGTGGACCGATCTCAGGGACGATGTAGTGGTAGTTGGTGTCGAACCACTTCGTCATCTCCAGCGGGGCGATCTCGTCGTTGCCGCGTGCGGCCGCGAAATAGCGGTCCAGGTCGTCGGCCACGCCGGCCACCCGCGGCGGTAGCGCACCGACCAGCACAGCGGTGTCGAGCATCTGGTCGTAGTAGGAGAAGGTGTTGACCGGCACGGAATCCAGCCCCGCCGTGACGAGGGATGACCAGGTGTCGCGGCGAAGGGTGGCGGCGACGGTCTCGAGTTCTGCGCGGTCGATGCGGCGCGCCCAGTATTTTTCGACCGCGCGCTTGAGTTCGCGGTTCGGGCCGATGCGGGGCGACCCGAGGATGGTGGCGGTGAAAGGTGCAGCGGTTGTGCTCATGACGACGTCCTTGGGCGTGCGACGGGATGGTCACCGCCAGGGGGGCGTCGAGCCGAGCACGGTCACCCGCCACGAGTGAACCGCGTTCGGCCACTGCCCATTCCGCGAGGCGATGAACCACCGGGCGCGGCGCGCCCGGTACGGCTGGCAGGTCTTCGGACTCGCAGGCACGCACGAGAACTCGTGCACCTAGTGGCCGTCGCTTCCCAGCCCCGAAATTACGTGCGGGCCAGTGCTGATGACGGCGGTCGTTCCTGCATACCGCTGCGGGACAGTCCCGGATTCTCACCGGGTTCCCTCTCACGTCGCACCTGTCCGAGCGTGCGGCGTTCGATGTCGGCACGGGCCTGGACCTGCACCGACAAACCAGCTGCGTGGCCCAGACTACCCGCTGCCGCGTCGTGAGCACCGCTACCGAGGCATTGCGGCCTTGATCTTGTCGACGATGTCGGCGGCCTGGGTCACCGACGAACCGTCCGGCTTGCAGGCCTGAATGTCCATGACCAGGTTGGCGGCGACAGCCAGTGCACGCTGGCAGGCCCGGGTCTGGTCGCCGTTGACGCGGGTGAACGGCATGGTGAGTTCGGAATCGGTCTTCGTGAGATCACCGCTCGTCCACTTGGGCAGAGGTTGACCGTTGAGGGTGATGTTCACGTGGTGATTGGTGCACTTGGACCAGCGGTCTGCCGACTGGTTCAGGAAATCGGTGGCATCCTGCGGTGACGGGAAGATGACCACCGACTGCACCACCAGGTTGTTCCAGTCGTCGGTGTCGGGTGCCCGCAGCAACACCTGCCGCATGGCTGTCCACTTGGTGCCGTAGATGGCCGACTCGTCAACCTGCCACGCGCCCAAACAATTCAGATTGGGCAGCAGATTGCGATGATCCCCCATCTCGGTGACCGGCGGATGGGCCACCATCCCTTGGGTTCCCATGAGCGTATTGATCTCGTCGGGGCTGAGCAGCAGCCCCTCAAGTGCGGACGCGGGCACGTCCTTCGGCGGTCCTTGGGCCTTGTCGCCATTACCGGCACAGGCAGTTGCCAACAGCACGAGCATGAGCAACGAAACGGCAAGCCGGATCACGGTTGTCCTTACTGAAGGCGCGCATGAGCGCGCTGGGTGAGTACTTGTCGAACGTGGCGAAAACCGGCGGAGCAGTGTGTGTCGGATGACTGCCGTCAGGCGTGCGTACCCGCGGCAGCGCAGGCCATCTGCGCGTTGCTGGCGTCGTTGTTGAGTTGCGTGGCAGTGTCATTCAGCGACTGGCCACCGGTGCGCAGCCCCATTTTCAGCAGCAGCTTCGTGGCTCCGAAGGACCACGACCGCATCGGGTTCGCGATGTCCGGCGAAAGTCCCGGTGTCCCAGCGGCACTCATGGCTGTCGCGGCGGCTTCGCGCAGCGCGGTCCGACCGCTGGTGTTGGTGGTGCTGATGGTCGGATCTCCGTAGTCGGGCCGCTCCAGGCCTTCGATCGAATCCGCGAAGTCGCCGTAGTAGGTCGACGCGGAGTCCAGAGCATTGGCGAACTGCGAACAGGCAGTGACTGCAGGCGCACCCGGATCGTCCGCCGTGGAGACCGGCATGGACACCGGCCCGGCGGCCGGTACACCAGCAGTGACCGGAGGCAAGTCGGGAATGGCAGGGGCCGCCGGCCCCGGCGCACCCGATGCGTCTGCAGGGTCCGCGACCGCAGCGGGCATGCCGGCCAACCCGATGCCGAAGGCAATGAGCAGCCCCGCAAACCCTCGCTCGTACACCTGAGACGACATCAAAGCTTCCTCCGTGAATCCGTTGACAATCCGCCCACATTCGCGTCCGCGCGTCATCGACACGTCCGCCTTACCCCCCAAGCCTCCCTCACGGTCGGTGGTTCAGATGTCCAAAAGGTGAACAGTCGGGTAACCGATCAAATCGAGATGCCATCCATCCCGTGCCACGGGTGTCGAACTCGGACGGCCAACGGTAGACCATCCATTTAACTGCGCTGTTCCTTATATATGTGTCGCACGGCAGACGGAAGGGGTGGTTCGAGATGCCCACTAGATGGGAACGCGGCCCGAATTGTTGGCCACTCGTTCACCGTTTGGAAACTCGACGCGTCCATGATTCGACGCGACAGATACCCGGCAGTACCGGGATCCGAAGCACTATGTCGTTCCCCGGATTTCAACCACGAGAGGCGCATAAACCCGCATGTTGAATCGTTTCGCCACCCTGGCTGCTGTGTGCATGTTGGCCCCGGTAGCGGTGACGCCCCTCGCGTCGGCCGACCCGCCACCACCACCACCGGACCCCGCCGCACCCGTCGCCGACGCCGCCGCACCACCCCCGCCCCCGGCCGACACCGGCGCCGTGCCCTCCTCACCCCCCGGAGTCCTCGACACCCCCGACGGCTGGCACGTCACCGTCGTCGGCTCCAACGAAACCCTGCTGCCCGTCGCCCCACTGACCACCGCGGTGTCCTCCCGCGAATACCTCGTCGGCGGCACCTTCACCGGCAACGTCAGCGGCTCAGGCAAAACCAAACTCACCGGCGGCACCCTGGAAGCCGGCGCCCAAATCGGCTGCGGCATCATCAGCGACGAAACCGAAATCAACCCCGGCATCAGCTTCACCCCCG
>NZ_BCSX01000033.1 GCF_001570425.1 Mycolicibacterium brisbanense | reverse complement strand
CGACTACAACACCCCAGCCCAACGCTTAGCCGCCCTGCTCAACCAAGCTGCATAGAACCGCGTTGCATTAACTACTTGACTTTGAGGCCGCACAATCGCGGACATTGCACGCTGGCGACGCGACTCCTTCGCCGTCCGCGAGCCCGATACCCGCGTTCCCACATAGTTTTCGTAGACTGCACGGGTCCCAGTTACGAGGAGGCCCGCGATGCTGCGTCCGCACCGATTCGCCACCGAGATCGATCCTGGTCCCGTTCAGATCCAGGCACGCAAAGTGCACTTCGATCTCTCCGGAATCCCTTTGCATTGGATTCCCGGGCACCCGGTCGCTTCGACCATGGTGAATCTGTTCAATGTCGTGCTGCCGATGGCCGAACACTGGTTCGTCGCCACGTTCAACGAAGCCCTGCCGTATGTCCGCGACCCGAAGCTCGCCGACGACATGCGCGGATTCATCGGTCAGGAAGCGACCCACGCCGAGACCCACGACCAGGTGCTCACAGACTTCCTCACCGCCCACGGCGTGGACTACCAACCCGTGCTGACCATGGTCGACCACGTGTTCACCAACCTGCTGGCGCCGACGTCGTCGACCGACCCGCGGCGCAGGCTCAACGATCTGTGCGACCGGTTGTGGCTGATCGCCGCCATCGAGCACTACACCGCGGTACTCGGCGATTTCGTGCTGAACTGCACGTGGGAGGACTACGACGCCGATCCGACCATGACCGATCTGTTCCGCTGGCACGGCAGCGAAGAGGTCGAGCACCGCAGCGTGGCCCACGACGTGGCGGTGTACTTCCAGGACAGCTACTTCAGCCGCGTCCGGGCCATGTCGATCGCCGCGACCGCGGTGTACCTGTTCTTCCAGCGGGGCTGCTGGGCCCTGGTCAAGCGGGACCCGACGCTGGATCTCGGATGGTGGCAGATGCAGAAACTGCGCATGAAGGACTCCAAGCTGGGCCTGCTGCCCAAGTTCTCCCGGATGTTCGGGTCCAACACGCTGGCGTACTGCCGGCCGGGCTTCTCACCGGAGGAGATGGGGTCTACCGCCCAGGCCGTCGCCTACCTGGCCAGTTCACCCGCGGCGCGGGCCGCACACCTGTAGAGGGGCCGCCGCGATGCCGCTGCTGTCACCGTTGATCGATCGCTACCGCCGGCTCCCGCCGAGCGCCTCCGGGCGGTTCCGTCATGACCCGATGCTGGGCCTGGCCGATGTCGCCATCTCCACCATGTGGGGCATGACCCGGTATGTCCGGCGCCCCTCGCCGCCACCGGAACTCGACCGCACCATCGTGCTGACGGTCGTCGACCGTGAGGTCGTCGCCCACGACCAGGACGTCATCGCCGTGACCTTGGCCGCCGCCGACGGCACCGCCCTTCCCCGGTGGCATCCGGGGGCACACATCGACGTGCTGCTGGCCAGCGGCCGGGTGCGGCAGTACTCGCTGTGCGGGGATCCGTCCGCTCCCACGTACCGCATCGCGGTGCGGCGCATCCACGACGGCGGCGGCGGTTCCATCGAGGTGCACGAGAGCCTGCGGGCCGGCGCCCGGCTCACCACGCACGGCCCGCGCAACGCGTTCCCCCTGACGGTTCCGGGTTACGGCTCCCCCACCCAGCGGTTCCGGTTCATCGCCGGCGGCATCGGCATCACCCCGATCCTGCCGATGCTGGCCTTGGCACACCAGCTCGGGATCGACTGGTCGATGATCTACGCCGGTCGCAACCGCGAGAGCCTGCCCTTCCTGAGCGAGCTGGCGCGGTTCGGCGACCGGATCACGATCCACACCGATGACGCCAACGGTCTGCCCACCGCGGCCGATCTGCTGGGCGATTGTCCCGACGGCACCACGGTGTACGCCTGCGGGCCCGCGCCGATGCTGACCTCTGTGCGTGCCGCGCTGGCCGGACGCGACGACGTCGAGCTGCATTTCGAGCGGTTCGCCGCGCCACCGGTGGTCGACGGCGCCGAATTCTCGGTGTCGATCGCCTCGACCGGCACCGACCTGACCGTGGCCGCCGACGAGACGCTGCTGGCCGCGCTGCGACGCACCGGTGTGCCCGCGCCGTACTCCTGTCAGCAGGGTTTCTGCGGCACGTGCCGGGTCCGGGTGCTCGACGGCGCGGTGCAGCATCGCGACACCCTGCTGACCGATCCCGAACGGGCCGCGGGTTACCTGCTGACCTGCGTGTCCCGGGCCGACGAAGGCGAGCATCTCACGCTCGATCTCTAGCCCCGCGACGGTACTATTCCGCGCATGCCGCTGGCCCCTGGTGCGACTTTCGCGGGATATACGATCGTCCGACCGCTGGGATCCGGCGGCATGGGCGAGGTGTACCTCGCGCAGCATCCGCGGCTGCCGCGCCGTGATGCGCTGAAGGTGTTGCCGACGGCGGTCTCCGCCGACGGTGAGTACCGCGAACGGTTCAACCGGGAAGCCGACATCGCCGCATCGCTGTGGCACCCCCACATCGTGGCGATCCACGACCGCGGCGAAAGCCAGGGGCAGCTGTGGATCTCGATGGATTACGTCGACGGCACCGACGCCGCCAAGGCACTACGCGAGCGGCATCCGGGTGGCATGCCCAAGGATGAGGTGTGCGAGATCATCTCGGCGGTGGCCGAGGCACTCGACTACGCCCATCAGCGCGATCTGCTGCACCGCGACGTCAAGCCCGCCAACATCCTTCTCGCCCAGCCAGATTCCGATGGTCAGCGAATCCTGTTGGCCGACTTCGGCATCGCCCGCTATGCGAGTCAGGCCAGCGGGCTCACCGCCACCAACATGACCGTGGGTACCGTGGCCTACGCCGCCCCGGAGCAGCTGCTGGGGATGCATCTGGACGGACGCGCCGACCAATATGCGTTGGCGGCCACAGCTTTTCACCTCCTCACCGGCGCCCCGCCGTTCGAGAACTCGAATCCCGCGGTGGTGATCAGTCAGCATCTCTCGTCGTCGCCACCGGCACTGGCCGCCAGCCACCCGCATCTCGCCGCTCTCGATCCCGTGCTGACCAAGGCGATGGCCAAGGACCCGAACGACCGGTTCGAGCGTTGCGTGGACTTCGCCAGAGCCCTGCGGCATCAACTCAACGCAGGCGACGCCGACGGCACGCAACTCGCACCGGTCGCCACCGCCCCGCGCCGGCGTCTGCTGCGCCCAGCGGTGCTGATTCCCGCGGTGCTCGTGGTATTGCTGGTTGCGGCGATTGTCGTTGCGGCAGTGGAGTTCCGGCGTGCCGACGAGCGACCGACGGCGAAGACCACCACGCCGGCGCCGACCGCGACCACGGCCTCGCCCACCACAGCCGCGCCGCCTCCGCCGCCACCCGCACCGACAGAGACCATGACGGTCACGACGACAGCGCCGGCCGCGGTGGTGGTCGGCGCCAATTGCGAACCCAAGGGCGCGACCGGTACCACCGCCGACGGCACCACGGCGTACTGCTCGACGCTGCTGAGCAGCGGCGCCACCATCTGGTCGCTCACCCCGGACGACATTGCGAGCCCGACGGTGACTGTCGACCCCACCGAGACGCAACTGCCGACCACCGACGAGTCTCCGGTCCGGGTGTGCATGCAGCAGACCGGCAAGTCGCGGCTGGAATGCTGGATGTCGATTCGTCGCGGCAACGGTGCGCGATGAGCCTCGCCGTCGCCGACCGGCTGGCCCTGGCCGACTTGGTGCACCTGTACGCCGCCGCGGTGGACGACCGCCGATTCCGCGACGTGGCCGAATTGTTCACCGAGACAGCGGAATTGCGCCTTCCCGACCCGCCCCGCGAACTGCAGCCGGTGCGCCACTGGCACGGCCGCGACGGGGTGTTGTCGGCCTTGTCGTCATTGACCGAGGTGGCCCGCACCCAGCACGACATCGTCGGCGAGGTGTACGCCGCCGGGCCGGAGGCCGATTACGCACTGGGCAGGATCACGGCGGTGGCCCATCACTGGTCCTTCGGCCCGGAGCACCCGACCGATCTGGTGTGGCATCTGCGCTACGACGACGAGTATCTGCGCACCCCGGTTGGCTGGCGTATCCACGGCCGGGCGTTGACCATCAACGCTATCGAGACTCGGCCGTTGCGTCGCCTTCGTGGCACCCCGCCAAGTCCGGGGCGGCCATCAACTGATCCAGCAGGGGGCGCTGGCCGGCCAGCAGCTTCTCCCGGGCGGCGGCCACCGGAAACCAAGCGGCCCGGTCGACCTCGGGAAACTCCCTGATCTTCCCCGACCCCTTCGGCCATTCCATGGTGAAGGTGTTGCTGTGAACCGCCGTCGCGTCGAAGTCTCCGCGCACCGCGAATACCGTGACCACCTTGCCGCCGGCCTGCCGCACCGCGACCAGGTTGACCCGGGGTCCGTCGGGCGCCGCTGCGCCCAGCTCCTCGGTGAACTCCCGGCGGGCGACCGCCCACGGATCCTCACCGTCGGTGTACTCGCCCTTGGGCACCGACCAGGCTCCGTCGTCTTTACGTGCCCAGAACGGCCCGCCCGGATGGACGAGGAGGACTTCCACCAGGCCTGTGGTGACGCGGTACAGCAGCAATCCGGCACTCAATCTGGGCATTGGCTGCAGCCTACGGGGCCGCGCGGCGAAGGCGCGGCGCGATGACGGATGCTGGAGACATGACACGTTCCGGGCCGGCCCGGCGGTGGGATCCGCTGCGGCCACTGGACCTGCTGACGTCACTGTGGTCGGTGGCCGCCGTGACGCCGGTCACCGGAAGCGCGTCCGCGGCCTACCGGACGTTGTTCTTCACGGCGCGCCGCCTGGTGGTGGGGCGCCGGGTCGGCGTGCGACTCGACGATCGCGAGCTCACCCTGACCGTGACCGGGTTCGACTCACGGCTGGACCTGCGCGCGCTGTCCGCGGGCCAGATCGGCAATGTCCACCTGGCTGCCCGTGACATCCGTTGGGGCGATGCCACTTTCGAGCAGGCCACCGCAGTTCTGCGCAACGTGCACGTCACCGCGTCCACCCAGCCCGAGTTGGTGGCGGCCCCGGTCGAGTTGACGGTGCAGGTGCCGGCTCCCGTGCTCGATGATCTGTTCGCCTGGGCGGCTCCGCGGTACCGCGCCCAGGTGGGGCCCGACGGCGTCGCCCGGATCCGGCTGAACCGCAGGCCAGGGCTGGGTCACGTGGAGATCGACACGCGGCTGGACGGCTCGACACTGTGGCTGACGCCCAGCGCGGTGACTGTCGGCCGGCGACGCTGGGCGTTGGCTGCGCGGGTGCCGTCATATCCCGTGCAGTTGCCCGAGCTGCCGCACGGGCTGGTGTTGACCGGCATCGGTTTCGAACCGCATCTGCTGTGCCTGCAGGGGACGCTGCCGCAATGGCGGATGCCCGTCTCCCGCGCGCGGCCCGAGGACATCCTCGGCCAGCTCGGCGCCATGGGCGTCACGCTGAATCCCACCCGCCTGTTGCGCTGAGCGTTGCCACCATCACTTTGCTGGAGAAATGTGGCACCGGTCACGTCGAACATCTGAGACGGCCGTCTCACTCGCTGTGGTCGGTGATGCATCCGACAGCGTTCCAGACGCTGCGGACAAGATTTTGTCGCAGTTGGAATTAAACGGCTGAGCTGCCGGTTTAAGCAGATGTAACACATTCGGTTACCGGTGATGTGGCGCGCGACGAGGCGGCCGGCACGGGGGCCGTCGCCCGCTCGACGGACAACTTAAGAACGAAAGAAGGCACAGAAGATGAAGAAATTTGCATTTGCTAGCGCATTTGTCGGCGCAGCCGCGGCAGCCGTTATCGGACTCGCAGGCCCGGCTCAGGCAGCGCCGAGCGGACCTGGGAACGCCCAGCAGACGATCTCGGAGCTGCAGGCCCAGGGATACAACGTCATCGTCAACCGGACCGGCTCGACACCGCTGGACCAGGCCACTGTGGTCTCCGTGCGACCGGGCCAGACGTTCTCGCAGACCGACCACCGCAACCCGGGCGGCGATCTGCAGACCACCGTCACCGGCAAGACGGTTTACGTGGACGTGAAGTAACGCCGAACAGAACGAAACATCAAGAAGGGGCGCCCGTTTCGGGCGCCCCTTCGTCGTGTCCACCGGCGTGCCCGGCAGTTGCCACAGGTCGTCGCGGCGCTAGAGTCGCCAGAGTGCGAGGCTTCACCCGCTTTGTCGCACTCGGCGACAGTCAGACCGAAGGCCTGTGGGACGGCGACGACGACTCGGGCCTGCTGGGCTTTGCCGACCGTCTGGCGGTCCAGATCGACGGGCTCTACCCGGGCCTGGAGTACGCGAATCTCGCAGTGCGCGGGCATCGCATCGGCGACGTGCTCACCGGCCAACTGCCGCAGGCGTTGTCGATGCGTCCCGATCTGGTCACGGTCTGCATCGGGATGAACGACGTGACGCGGCCCGGCCGCGCCTTCCACCGGGCACTGGATGATCTGGACCGGATCTATGCGCGGCTGGCCGACTCGGGTGCCACGGTGGTCACGACGACGTTTCCCGATATCACCCAGATCCTGCCGGTGGGTCGCCTGCTGGGGAAGCGGGTCGTCCATATCAACGCCGCGATCTCCGAGGCGGCCGCGCACTACGGGTTCCGGCTGGTCGACCTCTACTCGGCCCCTTCGATGCGGGAACCACAGACCTGGAGTCCCGACCGAGTACACGGCTCGGCGCGGGGCCACGAACTGTTCGCGGCCGCGGCGGCCGAGGCGCTGGATTTGCCCGGCAGTAACCATGATTGGGCCCATGCGAGCGGTCCGATACTCCCCCAGTCGCTGCGCGCGAGGGTCTATTCGCAGGCATTGTGGACCCAGAACATGCTGATGCCCTGGATCTGGCGGCACCTGAGGGGTCGTTCCGCCGGGGCGGGGCGCAGCCCTCGTCGTCCGACGCTCATGAGTTTGAGCGCGTAGAACGCCGCTCAGACACCCTTCCACGCGGACTGGATTTCGGTGCCGATGTCGATGACCTTGGCCTTTTCCGATCCAGGACTGTCGATCTCGCCCGCGACGTGGGCAGCGATGAACCGTTTGATCTCGGCGTCCACCCCGGCCATGATGCGCAAGACCTCGGCGCGCAGCGATTTCGAGGTGACGTGGATGGAGATGTCCGAGGGCCGCGGTTTCTTGACGTCGAGGATCAGCAGCAACGGTTCAGCGGCCAACGCGGTGGCGCGCAGCGCGATCTCACCGAACACCATGAACTGCGGACGGTCGATCCGCAGGTCGATCACCATGTCGATCTCCAGCGGTATCCGGATGGAGAACGTGATCGTCTCGCCGACGTTGCGCGTCACACGCGGCTTCTGGATCTTCACGCGCGCGGAGACCTTGGCAATCTTGCCTGGTCCCTGGCCGATCGGGCCCATCTCGAATTCGCTGCCTGCGATCGCTCCGATCGCGTCCCCGACGCGTTCCTCGGAGACGGCGATCTCGAAGAATCTGCGGCCGAATTCTTCGTAGGTGATGTAGTCGTGGTCAGCCATGGTCCTGATACGGTCTCACGTCCGCCTGCCGAGGCGGTACAACCGGGCCGAAACCCATGTGCCGTTTCGGCTCACGCAGCGAAGTACCGCAACCGGCTGACCGTGAGTGGTCTGGGCGTCAGGTCCGCGATCAGCACGGCTCGGCCGCGCTCGCTTCGCAGCCGCGCCGCGACGCTGTAACCGGACGCGACCAGCTTCTCCCACTGCGCCCCCGCACACAGCTCGATCAGCTGTGATACCGCGAGCGGCCCGGTTTCCCCGGCATGCACAGCGGTGTCACGGGACAGCCTGCGGCGCACGGCGACCTCGTTACCCGCGCACAGCTCGTCGAGGAGCCCGGCGACCAGCCGCCTTCCGGGCCTACCCGCGCCACGGAAGCCCTCGGCAAAGCCCAGCGCGCCCATCGGGCCCTGGTTGCGCAGCAGGGCCCTGGACAGCTGCAGGCCGGCGGGCAGCGCCGCGAGACCGGCCCGCACGAACTGGACCACCATCTTGGGCAGCTCCCAGTACGCCTGCAGCTCGGCGATGCGCAGCTCCGGCGTCAGCACGTACCGCAGATAGGCCGGGATACGCATGGTCACCGCCCCCATGGCCACCTGCAATTCGAGGTCGCGAATGACCGTGGCGTCGGCGACGATGTCGACCGTCGGGTGGAAGGTGATCTGGCGCGGTCCGATGAACGTGTCGTAGAACCGTCCGATCTGCCTTGTCCCGCGGTGCGGGCGGGAGCCGACAGGGTCCTCGACCCGTCCGCCGTCAGCGAACAAACCGACCCAGCTCTCACGGTCGCGCGCGCCCGCCGCCTGCAGGGATCGGTGGGCGGCGGCGAGTCGATCAGCGGGTGTGAAAGCCATATGGTTCGTTTACCACCCTGGCATTCATCGGATGCGCGCACACTGGTGTTGACGCCCCGTCGGCTGAGGAGGACGTGATGAGCGGCAACGGACCATTCGGATTCGATCCCGAGGATTTCGACCGCGCCGCGCGTGAGGCACTGGACGGCATCGGCAGGCTTCTCGGGAGCGGCAGGCCGGGCTGGAGCGGTCTCGTCGATGAACTCGGCCGGTTCACGCGGCCCCGCACCGAGCCGGAGACGACAGGCGAGGCCGGCGACGGGGTGTGGGCGATCTACACCGTGGACGGTGACGGCGGCGCGCACATCGAACAGGTGTTTCCCACCGAGCTCGACGCGCTGCGCGCCAACAAGACCAACACCGATCCGACCCGGCGGGTCCGTTTCCTGCCGTACGGCATTGCGGTCAGCGTGCTCGACGCCGACACCGAGGATTGACTCGCAGCAAAAAGTGACCGGGCCGCCGCGGCACCGACTAGGCTGCAGCCCCAGGGCCGACGAGCCCGGCCGGTGGGCCGGTGAACCTGAGGGTGGGACATGATTCGCGAACTTTTGGTCACCGCGGCAGTCGCCGCGGCCGCTGTGGCAGCCGCTCCGGGGGCAGCGGCCGACGACAACAGCAACATGTACTTCGATCAGCCGGGCCACTACGCCACCGATGTGCCCGGCATGAGTTACGACGCATCCAACGGCGCGCCGTGCTTCAACTGGGAGACCAACGTCTTCGGCCGGGGTCCGGGCGGCGAGGCCATGCAGTGCCGGTGGATCCCCAATCAGTGGCCTCCGGTCGACACGGGCTTCTGGACCTACGCCTACCCGCTGCAGGGTGTGCAGCAGATCGGTTCGCCGTGCCCGGGCCCGCAGACCGCGGCGCAATCCCCCGATGGCCGACCTCTGTTGTGTCTCGGAGCGCAGGGCTGGCAGCCGGGCGTGCTGACCGGAGACGGCTTCTTCCCGCAGTAGGTAGACGAGGCCGGCACCGCCGGGTGACCTGGGCCACTCGGCCATACAGTGATGTGGTCGATGTATGGTCGAGTGACCTTTGAGTCCGCGCACACAGGAGTGCCATGAGCGGTGACGTGTTGTTCAACCTGTCGACAGTCTTTTCCTCGGTGGCTCGCGCCATCCCCGACCAGACCTTTCTGGTGTGGCGGGACCGCCGGTTGAGCTATGCCGACTTCGATGCGCGGGTCGACGGCTTCGCGCATTATCTGGTTTCAGCCGGTTTCGGGGTGCACACCGAGCGCGACGCGCTCGCGGGTCACGAGTCGGGCCAGGACCACCTCGGGATCTACCTGCGCAATGGCAACGAGTACCTCGAGTCGATGATCGGCAGCTACCGGGCGCGGGTGGCCGCGTTCAACGTCAGCTACCGCTACGTCGAGGAGGAGCTGCTGTATCTGCTCACCGACTCGAACGCCTCGGCGCTGATCTACAACGCCGAGTTCGCCCCGCGCGTCGCGGCGATCCGCGACCGGCTGCCGAACCTGCGGCTGCTCATCCAGGTGGCCGATGACTCCGGCAACGCATTACTGCCGGGCGCCGTCGACTACGAGACGGCTTTGACCACACCCGCGCCCGCTGCCGGCATGCCCGAGCCCTCGGGCGAGGACCTGTACATCCTCTACACCGGAGGCACCACGGGCATGCCGAAGGGTGTGCTGTGGCGCCAGCACGACATCTTCCTGTCCTCCATGGGCGGCCGGCCGTTCGGCAGCGACACCGCCATCGCGTCGTACGAAGAGCTCGCGGAGCGCGCCCGGACCGCCGCGGGCGGCATGTCGCTGTTGATGATCCCGCCGTTCATGCACGGAGCCGCGCAGTGGGCTGCCTACAACACCGTGACCATGGGCGGACGGCTCGTGATTCCCGACGACGTCGTGCGGATGCGACCCGACGCGGTGCTGCGGCTCGCGGAACGCGAACGGGTGCTGGGCATTCCGGTGGTGGGCGACGCCATCGCACGGCCGTTGGTGGACGAGATCGAGACGGGTGACTACGACCTCTCGGGCCTGATGACGATCACCAACGGTGGCGCACCGCTGTCCCCGACGGTCCGCGAGCGCATCCTGACCGCACTGCCGCACCTGATGCTGCTCGACGCGGTGGGTGCGTCGGAATCCGGCGCACAGATGAGCACCTATGCCACCGCGGGCGCGGATACCGAAGTGGCGACGTTCAATCCGCAGTCCGACACCGCGGTGATCGCCGAGGACCTGTCCCGGGCGCTCGGACCCGGCGAGGGCGGCGGCTGGCTGGCCCGGCGCGACCTGATCCCGCTGGGCTATCTGGGCGATGCCGAGAAAACCGCACGCACCTTCCCTACCGTCGCAGGCGTGCGTTGGTCGGTGCCGGGCGATCGGGCAAACGTGTTGGCCGACGGACGGATTCAGCTGCTGGGCCGTGATTCGGTCACCATCAACTCGGGTGGGGAGAAGATCTTCGCCGAAGAGGTCGAACGGGCCGTCGCGGCGCACCCCGCGGTCTACGACGTGGTGGTGGTCGGCCGCCCGTCCGAACGCTGGGGCAACGAGGTGGTGGCCGTCGTCCAGTTCGCCGAGGGTGCCACGGCCAGCGACGACGAACTGGCCGCCGTCTGTGAGCGCTCGATCGCGCGGTACAAGATCCCGAAGGCGTTCGTCCGGTCGGCGCAGATCGTCCGCTCCCCCGCCGGCAAGGCCGACTATCGCTGGGCCAAATCCGTTGCGATCCAGAATAATTCGGTTGACGCCTGAACCATCCCGAACTTCCGCGCATTCACGGCCGGCATCGCGAGGGTCGCACTGACATGGTGAGGGTACTGCACGAGCTCATCTCACAGGCGCCGAAGCCGGACCGACCCGCGCTGATCGGCGACGACGGAACAACGACCACGTTCGCCGAGTTCGAGCGTCAAACCCGTTCTGTCGCAGCCTGGATCACCGCGCGGACCCGCCCCGGCGACCGCGTTGCCGTCGTCGCCGACAACAGCGCCGGTTATGCGGCGCTGTACTACGGGGTGCCCCGCAGCGGCCGCGTGCTCACGTTGATCAACCAGCGACTCGCCGCTGCAGAGCAAGCCGCTCAACTGACCCTCACCCGGCCTACGGTGCTGTTCGGCGACAGCCGCTATCTGGCGGCGCTGCCCTCCGCGACCGCCGAGCACATCGTCGCGTTCGGCTCGGCCGATTGGCAGGTCGCCGTCAGCGGCGCGGCGCACTTCTCCGACGTGGTCCAGCCCGACGACCCTGCGTGGCTGCTGTTCACCAGCGGTTCGACCGGAGTGCCGAAAGGCGTTGTCCACAGCCATCGTTCGCTCCTGACCGCGGTCAGGGGCACGGTCGAGGGCCGGTCGGTCGAATCCGGCGGGGTCTATCTGCTGCCCTTCCCGATGTGCCACATCGCGGGCTACAACATGCTCGTGCACCACTGCACCGGGTCGACGGTGGTGCTCACCGCCCAGTTCCGCCCTGAGACGTTCGCCGACCTGGTCGCCGAGCACGAAGTGCGGTCATGTTCGCTGGCGCCGACCATGTTGCACGCACTGCTGGGCTATCTCGACCGCTCGGGCCGGTCGCTTCCGACACTGCGCTCGGTGGCATACGGCTCGGCCGCCATGCCGCTGGACCTGCTGCGCCGGGCCATCGACACGCTCGGCGTGGATTTCCACCAGGGCTACGGCATGACCGAAACCGGCGGGAACGTCACGTTTCTCGGGCCGGCCGAGCACCGCGCGGGCGCGGCGGGCGATGCCGAGATCCTGTCGAGTGCCGGCTATCCGCACCGCGAGGTCGAGGTGGCCATCGTCGACCAGGCCGGAGTGCGGCTACCACCGTCGGGGGTCGGAGAGATCATGATCCGCGGCGCTCAGGTCACCCCCCGGTACTGGCCGGACGGTCCGAGCACCACCGACGGCTGGCTGCCAACCGGGGACGTGGGACGCATGGACGTCGACGGCAGGCTGTACGTGGTGGACCGGCTCAAGGACATCATCGTCACCGGCGGGGAGAACGTGTCGTCGCGCGAAGTGGAGGACGTGCTGTCGCTGCATCCGGACGTGGACATGGTGGCCGTGGTCGGGGTGCCCGACGACTACTGGGGTGAGGCGGTCTGCGCGGTGGTGGTCCCGGTGGCTGGTCGGCAGCTGACTGCGGCCGATCTCATCGCTCATGTCCGTTCGGCCATCGCAGGTTTCAAGCGACCCCGTGAGGTGCTGTTCGTCGAGGAGCTGCCGTTGACGGGTAACGGCAAGGTGGCCAAGGCCCGGGTGCGCGACTACGCGCGGTCGATCCTGGGACGCCACGGCGTCAATGCTGAGGCGCCGCCCCCAGCGTCGTGAGCAGATCGGGCTTCATCCGCTGCAGTTCCTGACCCCAGTAACCCCAGCTGTGGATCCCGTCGGGAAAGTCGAACACACCGTTGCGCCCACCCGCGGCGAGGTAGGCGTCGGTGAATGCGTGGTTGGAGTCGATCGCGAAGCCCTCGAGGAAACCCAGCCCGCCGATGGGGGCGTCCGGGCTGGCGAGCGACGGGTCGCGCGCGGTGCCGTTGCCGCAATAGATCCAGATGCGGGTGTTGTCGGCGACCAGGCGCCCGACGTTGACCGTGGGATCGTTACGGGCCCAGGCGGGATCACCCGGCGGCCCCCACATGGCATCCGGGTTGAATCCGCCGTTCCACATCATGGCGATACGCACCTTGGCGGGCCAGTCGGCGGCCGAGAGATTCAGAAAGCCCGACAGCGAGCCCGCGTAGATGAACTGCTGGGGGTGATAAGCAGCCAGCACCAGCGCCGACGAGCCGCCCATGGACAGGCCGACCACGGCGTTGCCCGACGCTGCGACAGCGCGGTTGGCACTCAGCCAGGCGGGCAGCTCGTCGGTCAGGAACGTCTCCCACTTGTACGTGTAGGTGCCCCCGTTACCCACAGCAGGGGCATACCAGTCGCTGTAGAAACTCGATTTGCCACCGACCGGCATCACCACGGATATCCCGGTGCCCTGGTACCAGTCGAACGCGGCGGTGTTGATGTCCCAGCCGTTGCGGTCGTCGCCGGCCTCCATGCTGTCCAGCAGGTACAGCGCGTGCGATCCCGCCCCGCCGTCGAGAAACTGGACCCGTACATCACGAGCCATCGCCGCGGACGGCACCAGCAGTATTTCGCTCGGCGCGTTCGAATATGCCCGTGCCAGCGGAGAACTGGCGATGCCAGAGAGGCCCGGCGCGGCGAGCGAAAGCAGGGCCGCCAGCATCGCGACCATGCATCGCCGGGAGGCTGCAACGATGGTCATCAGCGCCCCATCCCGCCGCGCGCGTGCGCTCACATGGACGACGCGGCCAACCCCTCGAACGGCCCCGACATTGCCTGACAATACGCGATGTCCAACAGTTTTCGACACGTTTTGCAGAATTCCGACATTCGTCAATTTGACGGTTGCGATAATCGATGGCACGGACATTGCTGGTGCTCACGTCCGTCACCATCGCCACGGCAGGAGGCCGAATATGACCGGCAAAGAACAAGACTGGAGCAAGCCGGCGGCCATGGCCATCCCCAAAGAGGGCTACTTCGAGCTGCAACGCGGGCGCTACGGGCCGCTCTACCCGAAAACGCCTGCCTGCTACGGCTTTTCGATCATCGCCAAGGTCAAAGAGGGACGCGAAGAGGCCGTTCGCGCCTACGGTAAGCAAATCGAGGAAGCGGTTGCGGGCACCCCGGATGTCTTGGCCCCATTGCGACTGCACTATTTGCGATGGCAATTATTCGATGTGGGCTCGGGATTGCATTTTCAGTACCAGGGAATCTTCGACACCGACTTCGACAAATACACCGAGGACGCGGTCGCCCTGTTCAGCGCCACCGGTATCACGACAGTCTTCACCAACTTGGAGGGCTTCCCCGAGGATTGGAAGGAGAATCCGGCGGCGTTCGTGAAATTCGTCCGGGAGCATCAGGTCCCCAGCTTTCTCGAGTACGGCGAGTACCCATACGTCACCGCCGACGAGATCAAGAAGGCGCTTCGGCTCAAGGCGGCGTTCTCTGACATGCTCGATCAGATGCAATGACCGATACACCACTGGACGCCGTCCGGGCGTATCTGGATGCCTTCAATGCCGGTGACCCCGCGGCGATGTCGGCGTTGTTCGCACCGGACGGTTCCATCCTCGACGGCATGGCCCCGCACCTGTGGCTGGGCCCGACGGCCGCGGCGGACTGGTATCGAGATGTGTTGACCGAAGGCGCACATCTGGGTGCGTCGGGGTACGAGGTCACCATCGGCGAGCCGGCGCACAACACCGTCACCGGCGACAGCGCCTACGTGGTGGTGCCGGCCACCATGACGTTCGATCTCGGCGGCACCACGATCACCCAGACCGGGGCGACGTTCACGGTGGCACTGCGCCGTGGCGCCGACGGATGGCGGGTCGCGGCGTGGGCCTGGGCAAAAGGGGCGCAACAGCAGTGACCGAAGCCGCGATCGAGTCGCTCGAATTCGACGACATCCAGCACATCCTGCTGACGCGCACGCCGGCGATCACCGGGCGCTACGAGTTCCTCACCTTCGACACCCCCGCCGGCGGTCGGGCGTGGCTGTCGGAGCTGCTCGACAAGGTCCAGTCGGCAGCCGATGTCCAGGCCACCATGGACTCGTCGGATCGCTGGGTCACGCTCGCGTTCACCTGGACGGGCCTGCGGGCGCTCGGAGTGCCCGAGGACGCGCTGGCCAGCTTTCCCGATGCCTTCCGCGAAGGAATGGCCGCGCGCGCAAGCATTCTCGGCGATACCGGCGCCAACGCTCCCGAACATTGGGTGGGAGGGCTGGCCGGTGAGGATCTGCATGCCATCGCGATCTTGTTCTCCCGCACCGACGAACAGTGCCGCCGGTCCATCGCCGAACACGACAAGCTGCTGGCACGCACCGACGGGGTACGCAGCCTGTCGCATCTCGACCTCAACGCCACACCCCCGTTCATCTACGCCCACGACCATTTCGGGTTCCGCGATCGGCTGTCCCAACCGGTGATGAAGGGATCCGGTGAGGAACCGACCCCGGGTTCCGGGGACCCGCTGGAACCCGGCGAGTTCATCCTGGGCTACCCCGACGAGGACGGCCCGGTCACGCTCCTGCCGCAACCACCCGAACTGTCGCGCAACGGAAGTTACATGGCCTACCGGCGACTGGAGGAACACGTCGCGGCGTTCCGCGAGTATCTGCGGGCCCACTCTGAGAGCGCGGAGGGTGCGGATCTGCTGGCCGCGAAGTTCATGGGCCGCTGGCGCAGCGGTGCCCCACTGGTGCTGGCCCCCGATCACGACGATCCCGAGTTGGGCGCAGACCCCATGCGCAACAACGACTTCGGATACAAGGAGATGGACCCGTTCGGCTACGCCTGCCCCCTCGGCTCACACGCCCGCAGGCTCAATCCGCGCGACACCGCGCACAACATGAACCGGCGACGGATGATCCGCCGCGGTGCGACCTACGGGCCCGCACTGCCAGAAGGTGCACCCGATGACGGTGTCGATCGCGGCATCGCGGCGTTCATCATTTGCGCAAACCTGGTGCGGCAGTTCGAGTTCGCACAGAATGTCTGGATCAACGACAAGACGTTCCACGAACTCGGCAACGAGCACGACCCGATCTGCGGCACCCAGGACGGAACGCTCGACTTCACCGCACCCAAGCGGCCGATTCGCAAGGTGTACAAGGGCATTCCCGCGTTCACCACACTGCGGGGCGGCGCGTACTTTTTCCTGCCGGGGCTGCGGGCCCTGCATTACCTCGCTTCACTTCGGGAGTCGTCATGACCGCCGCACGTACCTACAACCAGCTTCATCTGCCCCGTGCACACGACGGGCACCGACGCATCAGCATCTACTGGACGTGGAGCTACCCGTGGGAAGCTCAGCGGGACCCGGCGGAGATGTACAACCGGTTCTCCACCATGACCGAGGTCCGCAACGTGTTGTGGCCTGCCTATGAGACCCAGGAGTACGACGCCGCGCATTTCCTGCAGGGCATCGCGGGCACGCTCGAACTCTTCCACCGGTCCACCCTGGCCTTCCAGGAGCTGGCCGGATCGGTCACCGGGCACCCGGTGGCGGTCTTCCAGCGCATCGATCAAGCCGGTTACCACCTGCCGATCGACGAAGGCATCCTGGACGATTGCGACACCTTGATGGTGTTCGGACTCGACCATCTGCTCTCCGAACAGGAAGCCGCCCCCGAGGAAGTCGAGGCCATCAAGCAGTGGCTGCGCCGCGAAGGCACCTGCCTGCTGCTGGCGCCGCACCACGACGTCGGGTTCACCGCCGACTTCGACCAGCGCCAGATGGAGTACTTGCATCACGGTGATCCCCTGGTGCCCCGTCAGCAGCGCTTCGGTCAGTACACCCGGTCCTTGATGACGGGGCTCGGGGTTCCGGTGCACAACAATTGGGGTCTGCGCCCTGCCGTCGTGCCGGGCACCACCGAGATTGCCCCGCTGACGGGCAACCATGACCTGGACTCTCCCCGATTGCTGGCCAACGTCACCACGTTCAACTTCCATCCCCACCTACCGCACTACGAGCTCACCGCGCCGGAAAACGACGAGCTGCGGGTACTGGGACGCCAACTCGTCGACCCCACCCGGCCGCACCCGTTCACCGCGGCGGGCAACACCGAGTTCAACGCGTTGATCTGGATGCCGCCTGCCGCCGACCGCGCGGGCGACATCGTGCTGGTGGACTCCACCAACTTCACGACGCTGTTCGGCGGCACCGACAGCCTGAAGAACTTCTGGAACAACCTCGCGACGATGCGCTAGCAGCCGTTACGGCAGGCTGGCGAAGATGTCGAACGGGTTCACCGGAGCGGCCGGCGCCGGCTGCGCGGGCGCCGGTGCCTGCGTGGCGGGTACCTGACTCGCCGCGGCAGGTGAGGCCTGCGCGACGGTCGTGGCCGGCGTAGCAGGCGCGGCAGTTGTCGGTGCGGCGGCGGTCGTCGGTGCGGCCTGTGCGGGAACGGCAGGCGCCACGGCGTCAGCCGGGCCAGGGGCGACGGGCCCCGGCAGGTTCTGCGGCAGGTGGGCCGTAGCCGCGCCCGGTGGGGTTTCGGCAGCGAGCGGAGCGGCGGGCACTGCCGAGGTCGGTGCAGCTGCCGTCGTCGGTGCAGCCGCAGTCGTCGGTACAGCGGCAGTCGTCGGCGCGGCGGCGGCGGCCACGGCCGGGTGAGCGGCGGTCACCGGTTTGGCGGCCTCCTCGGCAGGCGGGGTCCACGTGGTGACCGGCGCTTCGGCCTCAGGGCGGGCCGCCCGCGCGGCCACCTTCCTGGCCGGCTGTACGTCCTGCGCCTGCACGGCGATCGTGGGCGGTGTCAGGCGCGGAGCCGCGGCAGTGACGATTTCCGGGGATCCGGCCGCGGTCAGGGCGGCCGCGTCGGCGGCGGGCTCGGGGTCGCCGACCATGAACAGTGCGCCCGCAGCGACAACGCCGATCACCACGGCCGCTGCGCTGGCTCCGCCCACCCACATCCATTTGGCAGTGAGGCGACGTGTCGGCGCATCCTCGACCACCGTCGTCTGTGCGGGCACGGCATCGGTGACAACAGCGCGGGCGGCGCCGTGGGCGCCGGACGCTTCGTCGGCGATCAGGCTTGTGGGGACGAGGCGGACATCCTCAAACCCTGCGGACTTCAGCGCCGCGACCAGCTTGTCGGCCTCGGCTGCGGTGTCGTCGTCGCAGGTCAGGCCGACTGAGCGCACGTCGTGGCCGCTGGACGCCGCGATCGCTTGCGCGCCACGGGCCGCGGCGATGCCGCGTTCGGCGAGATCATCGCCGTCATCGACGGCGAATGCGTCGTCATCGAGGACGGCGTCGTCGGTCGCGTCGTCACCGGCGAGCAAGGCCCAGCTGACGTCTGTCGACGTCAGTGCCAGTCCGAGCACCGTCTTCAACCGCTGACTCCAATTCCCTCGTCGCCCCGACGCTCTGCCGCCGCGCAGGAGCATATTTTGCTTCGCCGCGGACGGCATCTCGTCCAAAACGCCGAAATTGCCGATACGTCGCTTCTATCGGCGCCACTGAATCAGGTGTTACCTGCGCCGTTGATGATTTTTTGCCGGCGGTTCCCGCGACGCCTGTTCACCCGTCGATCACGGAGAATTCATCCGTGCGGCACGAGGCATACGGTACGACCGCGACGGTGCTGACCGGCGTGCCGCACGGCAGTGACACCCGGATGGGCGCAGGGCCAGTCAGCCGAGCACCGCGAGGGTGCGGCGGTGCGAGCCGTCCGGCCGGCTTCGGCACACGGCGGCCGGCTCGCGCAGTGGATCAGCTCCATGACTCCGGCGATTTGCGTTGCGGCAGTGTGGTTTCCGATGGCGGAACGGATTCCTTGCGACGACCGGCTGCCCTCACTGCCGCTGCGCAGGCTGTCGCAGTACCTGTGGCGGTTCACGCGCGGCGTACGGCACTGACGCCGACGACAGATACGTTCTGCGATGGGCACTTCGGCGAACCCGTTCCGCAGCCGCTCGCCGCCCGCGATGATGGATACCAGACCCGAGTTCGACGAGGAGCGGAGATTCATGTCCACGATCGAAACCAACGCACGCGCCAGCACCCCCTTCGACCAGGACGTGGCCGCGACACAGGAGTATTTCGACAGTCCGCGCTTCGACGGCATCATTCGGCTGTACTCGGCCCGTCAGGTGGCCGAACAGCGTGGCACGATCCCGTCCGACTATCCGGTGGCGCGCGAGGCCGCAGCGGCGTTCTACCCGCATCTGCGGGAGCTCTTCGTCCAGAAGAAGAGCATCACGACGTTCGGCCCGTACTCGCCGGGCCAGGCGGTGGTGATGAAGCGGATGGGGATCGGCGGCATCTATCTGGGTGGGTGGGCCACCTCGGCCAAGGGATCCATCAGCGAGGATCCGGGGCCGGATCTGGCCAGCTACCCGCTGAGCCAGGTGCCCGACGAAGCAGCCGGGCTGGTGCGCGCGCTGCTGACCGCCGACCGCAATCAGCAGTATCTGCGATTGAAGATGACTCCCGAGCAGCGTGCGGCCACCCCGGCGGTCGACTACCGGCCGTTCATCATCGCCGACGCCGACACCGGCCACGGCGGTGATCCCCACGTACGCAACCTGATCCGGCGTTTCGTCGAGGCCGGAGTGCCGGGATATCACATCGAGGACCAGCGGCCCGGCACCAAGAAGTGCGGCCATCAGGGCGGCAAGGTGCTGGTCCCGTCGGACGAGCAGATCAAGCGGCTCAACACCGCCCGCTTCCAGCTCGACATCATGCGGGTCCCCGGCATCATCGTCGCGCGGACCGACGCCGAGGCGGCCAACCTGATCGAGGGCCGGGCCGACGAACGGGACCAGCCCTTCCTGCTCGGCGCCACCAACCTGAAGATCCCGTCGTACAAGGCCTGTTTCCTGGCGATGATGCGACGCTTCTACACCCTCGGCGTCACCGACATCAAGGGCCATCTGCTCTACGCCCTTCCCGAAGGTGAGTACGCCACCGCGGAGGCGTGGCTGGAGCATCAGGGCATCATGGGCTTGATCGCCGACGCAGCCGCATCGTGGCAACAGGATCCCGACCAGTCCCTCGACGCGCTGTTCGACGGCGTGGAATCGCGGTTCGTCGACGCCTGGCAGGACGACGCCGGGCTGCAGACCTACGGGGACGCGGTCGCCGAACTGCTCGAGTTCCGTGCGCGCGAGGGTGAGCAGGCCGCGATGACGACAGCGGAATGGCGCAAATTCGCCAAAGACGCGTCGCTGTACGCCGCCCGGGAGAAGGCCAAGGAGCTCGGCGCCGACGTGGGTTGGGATCCTGAGCGGGCGAAGACCTCCGAGGGTTACTACCAGATCCGCGGCGGCATCCCGTACGCGATCGCCAAGTCACTGGCGGCCGCGCCCTTCGCGGACATCCTGTGGATGGAGACCAAGACGGCCGATCTCGACGATGCTCGGGAGTTCGCCACCGCCATCCACGCCGTGTACCCCGACAAGATGCTGGCCTACAACCTGTCGCCGTCGTTCAATTGGGACACCACGGGCATGACCGACGACGAGATGCGTCGATTCCCTGAGGAACTCGGCAAGATGGGCTTCGTCTTCAACTTCATGACCTACGGCGGGCATCAGATCGACGGGGTGGCCGCCGAGGAGTTCGCCACCGCGTTGCGGCAGGACGGCATGTTGGCGCTGGCGCGCTTGCAGCGCAAGATGCGGCTCGTCGAATCTCCTTACCGCACACCGCAAACGCTTGTCGGCGGCCCGCGCAGCGACGCGGCGTTGGCGGCCTCGTCCGGACGTACGGCGACCACCAAGGCCATGGGCAAGGGGTCCACCCAACATCAGCATCTGGTGCAGACCGAGGTGCCCAAGAAGCTGCTGGAAGAGTGGCTCAAGCTGTGGAGCGAGCACTATCAGCTCGGCGAGACACTCACCGTGCAGCTGCGGCCGCGGCGCGCGGGCTCCGATGTGCTGGAGCTCGGCATCTACGGCGACAGCGACCACAAGCTCGCCGACGTCGTCGTCGACCCGATCAAGGACCGTCACGGCCGCAACATTCTCACGGTCCGCGATCAGAACACCTACGCCGAAAAGCTCCGGAAGAAGCGCCTGATGGATCTCATCCACCTGTGGCTGATCCACCGGTTCAAGCCCGAGATCGTCTACTACGTGACGCCGACCGAGGACAACATCTATCAGACCGAGAAGATGAAGGCGCACGGCATCTTCAGCGATGTGTACCAGGAGGTGGGCGAGATCATCGTCGCCGATGTCAACAAGCCGCGCATCGAGGAACTGCTGGCTTCCGACCGCGAGGCGCTGGGCCGGCTGATCCGCAAGGAGGACTAGGTACGCATCAGTCCGCGGGGTTCCGTGCGGTGAGTTGTCTCAGTTCGGCACGCAGCGCACGGATTTCCGACCGCAGGTCCTCGATGTGCTCGACAGTGGCGGCCTGCGTCGTGGTGTCCTCCTCGGCGACCCTCTGCACGATCCAGGACGCGATCGTCGCGGTGATCGAGCCGACCAGGCTGATGCCGCCGATCATCAACAGCGCCGCGATGATCCGGCCGGTGGTCGTGACGGGGTACTCGTCGCCGTAGCCGACGGTGGTGATCGTCGTGATGGACCACCACAGGGCCTGACCGAACGTGGTGATGCCTGCGCGGGGATCGTCCCGTTCGGCCTGCAGGACCGCCAGGGACGCGACGTACACCAGCAGCGTCGCCCCGGCGAACGTGTAGACCACGACCCGGCCGCGAATGGCGTTGCCGACGGCCTTCTGCAGCACTGTGATCAGAATCACCAAGCGCACCAGACGCAATGGCCTGATGAGTGGGAGCACCACGATCGCCAGATCGAGCAGGTGTTGGTAGAACCACCGCCACCGGTCGGGCGCCAACCAGAGGCGCACGGCGTAGTCGGCCGCGAACGCGGCCCAGCAGAGCGCTGAGAGAACACGTACCACCTGCGCGGTGAGCCCGTGCGGCTGTTCCAGAACATCAACCGAATAGCCGATCAGGAAGACCACCGCGATGGCGGCGAGCGGCCATTCGACGCGATGCTCCCAGCGGTCCAGCGGTGCTTGTGCAGTCACCCGGAAAGTGTGCGCCACGGAGGATCCGCAGAGTCGCCGGGATTGTTGTGTTCGTGTGGCAGAAATCTAAGCGAACGGTTACGTTACGGCAGTGACTGCAGAGCTATCCATGGCCGCGGCCAGGACGGCGGATGCGTCCCAGGCGGCGTACTTTCGCAGCATGCTCGCCGACGAACGTGTCCAGCTGGCAAGCGAACTCGCGCGCAGCCGAGCGCATCTGCACGCCTGTTCGGCAGGCGGGCGGGTGGTCGGGCTGCGCGCGATGGCGCGAGCCCGGGCGGAGGCCCGTGAGCTGGAAGCCAGAAGCCGGGAGGTCCAACGGCTCCTCGCGCAACTCGACCAGCGGTTCCCCCGCGGGTGGTTCGCCGACTGACATCGGTCAGTCGGCGGCACGCCCAGCGCAGGCCCGGGCACCCATCACCGCAATCAGGAACCAGCCCAACGCCGTCCAGCCGACGACACCGCTGAGTCCGCTCTTGGCCATCAGCACCAGTCCTGCCCCGGCCACGCAGACCAGCACACCGGTGGCCACCGCCCGGGTCCCGGTGGGGCGCACCCGTCCGTCCCACCACGGCAACGCCCGATGTTCCAGCGGCGACAGCAGCCGGAACGCCACCGCCATCACGACGGCGAACACCGCAGCACGCAACGCCAGCAAGCCCCAGAAACCGGGCGCATGCGGGTCGAAGGCATCCAGACCGAACGCGTGCAAGGTGAATGCGGCGATCGCGATGGCCGGAATGTGCCACAGGTACAGCGTCATCGCTCCCCCGTTGCCGACCGCGACGACCTGCCAGACCCGGGGTCGTGCGGCCCAGCGGCGGATGGTGCCGGCGGCCGCCACGAACACACACGACATCCATGTGCAGTGCAGTGCGAGGAGCAGGGTCGGGGGCGACACGTTCGACACCCGCTCGGTGCCGGTGACCACCAGCGACACGTCGTACGGGCCGTAGACCGCGAGGACAACCTGAGCGATGAAGGCGGCCACCGCACCCAGGACCGCTGCACGGACACCGATCAGCCGACGCGCATAGGCCACACCGATCACCACGGGGATCAGCCAGACGAAGAGTAGGTTCGCAGTGCCTGCCGCGGCGTCGTCGACCGCGAAGCGCACGGCGTCCGTCACCGCCGAGACCACGATGAGCGCGAGCACCACGGCCGCTGCGGCCGCACCGCTGGAGAGCCGCGTCAATGTGGGAACGAACGCCAGCACTACCAGGTAGACGCCCAGAAACCACAGCAGCGCAACGCATTCCCGCCCGAGCGCTTCGGCGGATTCGGCCCCCATGGTCAACTGCACCGCGATCAGGGCCACGGTCCACACCGCGAGGTACCAGAAGGCCGGCCGGCACAGGCGCTGAGCGCGGGTCAGCAGCCACGCGCCCCACGACGTCGTCGCACCGTCGGGGTGCCAGCTGTAGGCGCCTGCCGCGCCGCCGGCCAGGAAGAAAAGCGGCATGACCTGCAGGATCCAGGTGATCGGGGCCAGCGCGGGGATGGCGCCGAGGATGTTGCCGATGTGGACGCCGCCGGCGTCGATGGTGGCCAGCAGCAGCGCGCAGTGCCCGAACATGACCACTACGAGCGCGGCCAACCGGGCCACGTCGACAGCGCGGTCACGGTCGGGCTTCGTCACATCGGCCACGGTGTCGGCAGACGGCACCACATGAGAATCGGGCATGCCCACAGTCTGCCGCCGCATGGGGGTGCTGCCGCAGAGTACTTGTACCTATCTTTGCGCCGGTGTGTACCGGCCTTTCGCGACGCGGGTGGAGCCGCCGAACTCGATCGCGCCGCGGGTGGCCAGTTGGTCTGCCAGTTCGTTGCCTTCGTGCCCGGCATGGCCTTTCACCCACCGCCATTCGACCGCGTACTTGGCGGCAGCAGCGTCCAGCCGCCGCCACAGATCGTCGTTCTTGACGGGTTGACCTGCTGCAGTTTTCCAGCCTTTGCGTTTCCAGCCCTCGATCCAACCGGTAATGCCTTGGCGCACATACTGACTGTCAGTCCACAGCTGCACCGGGTGCGGCGTGCTGATCGCTTCGAGGGCCATGATTGCGGCCAGCAGTTCCATGCGGTTGTTGGTGGTGGCCGTCTCACCGCCGTAGAGCTGCTTCTCGTGGGCGCCGAAGCGCAGCACCGCGCCCCAGCCGCCGGGGCCGGGATTTCCGTGGCACGCACCGTCGGTGTAGATCACGATCGTCTGGGTCGCGGTTTCGGTCACGCGGACCATCACATCAGGGGCCGATGTGCCCGGTTCCAGCCGGGGTGGCAAACCGCGGGGCAGTGTCGGCGACGAGATTGCCGAGTCCGCGATGCAAGGTCCGGCACCTCAGTAAAGTAGCTGCCCGTGAGCGGGAAACGGTTAGCCAACAGCCGGGGTCGGCTGTTGGCGCTCGCGGCCTCGGTGACCGTGGCAGCCGCCATGTTCTACGTCCAGAGCACCGAACATCCGGGGCATGTCGAGAACCCGACAGGGGTCGCGGCCCCGCAGTCGGCGCCGACCGTCGCGCCGTCGGCAACCGCGATCCCGCCCGAGGCGGCACTCGTGGCGGCCAATGCGCCCGTGGCCGCGCGCGATTTCCAGTTTCCGTTGTCGGCGGGCAAGGCACCCGAGCAGGGCCTGCAGATCCATACCATCTGGGTGGCCCGCGCGATCAGCATGATGTTTCCCGACATCACCACCATCGGCGGATACCGGCAGGATCCGCTGAAGTGGCATCCCAACGGTTTGGCGATCGACGTGATGATCCCGAATTACCACTCCGACAAGGGCATTGAGCTCGGCAACCAGATCGCGGGTTTTGCCCTGGCGAATGCCAAACGCTGGGGTGTGCTGCACGTGATCTGGCGGCAGGGCTACTACCCGGGGATCGGCGCACCGAGCTGGACAGCCGATTACGGCAATGAGACGGCCAACCATTTCGACCATGTGCATATCGCGACCGACGGGGGCGGCTACCCGACCGGTCACGAAACCTACTATCTGGGGTCGATGAACCCGTAGGACTCCGAATTCGGCTGTGCCGCAGTCACGCTGCGCTGACGTGCGCGGCGGATTCACCGATGTTGGCCTCACTGTCACCGATGATCGTACGTAGCAGGGCCTTCTGTTCACGTTGGCCGCGGGCGACTGCGCGGTCCATGCCGCCGGGCAGTGCCATCGCCGCGATGCTGCGCAGCAGGTTGACGGGCAATCGCAGCGCTGGGTACCACGGCAGCATGTAGGTGGGCAGACCCAGAGTTCGCATCGCACTCGGCCCGAGGAATGCGCTCGTGATCGACAGGTGCTGGGCCCATGCCAGCCGGCGACGCAGGCCCGGCGCATCGCGGAAGTGCCACGACAGGGGGTCTTCGGCCATCGGCACCGACAGCATCTGCGTGGTCTCGTCGGGCTTGGCCAGCGCAGTGGACGTGTGATACAGCACGCGGATGCTGTCCCGGAAGCTGCGCGGCAGCCATTCGTCCTGGACGCCGATCAACCAACCGACATAGCGCGTCAGATGGGCGATGGCGTCGAGTTCGCCTGGCGCAGGGATGATTCCCATCCCCAGTGAGGCCACCGGTGGCGCGATGAGCGCACCGACCAGGGTCGCGGCCATGTCGGTCTGGTTGACGGGTACGCCCCACTGGTCGGCCCGCCAGTCCGGCATGGCAGCGACGTGCCTGCGTACGAACGCGTGGATCAGTCTCACCCGCACGGTGGATCGGTAGCCGATCCCGAGCGGGTCGAGTCCGCCGTCGGAGATCACATCCATCGCCCATTGCATGGTCTCGGCGAAACGCTGATTCGAGCCTTTCTCCAAAGCGCCTGTGCGCAGCAGGGTTTTGTTGAATCCGGAGAATTGGTACCCACCGAGCAACGACACGTCGCGCGCGATGGACATCCCATCGGAACCACCCCGCAGCAGTGCCCGTTGCCCCTTGCGGAGCTTGTCGCGGTCCACCCAGTCCGGCCCTGTCTCGATGCGAACGAAGAACTCCCGCAACGGTTCCGGCGCATCGAGCACGTTGCCGATGCCTTCGGTCAGCGCTTGCTCGAACAGCGGCCTCGTCTGCGTCATCCCGGCCGATGCCATCCAGTCGACCAGGCGATCCATCGGTTCGTCACCGACAGTCAGCCTCTCACCCAACCGGCGCCACTCCCCGGCGTCCGGATCGCCGAGGCCCATCATCAATGCGAACGTGCGGATGGCGCCGGGCACTGGCAGCGGGCGCTCGGGGTGGCGGGCCGGAACGGGCAGGTTCATCGACGACCTCCTGGCCATAACTGACTACGAACGTAGTCCGAACTTAGGCTTGCCGGTAGGCTGCTGTCAATGAAGCGCACACAGGTGGTGCGCGGATACGGCGGCATCAGCGCGGCCGACCGCCGCACCGAACGCCGGAGCAAGCTGCTCGCCGCGGGCCGGCAGATCTGGGGAGAATCCGGGGTCACCGAGGTGACCGTGCGCGGTGTGTGCGCGGCCGCCGGACTCACCTCGCGCTACTTCTACGAGCAGTTCCCGAACCGGGAAGCGCTGCTGTTCGCCATCTCCGACGACGTGCGCGACGAGCTGATCAACGCACTGGTGACGGCCGGCGTCGGCGATCCGGGCACGCTGGCCGACAAGCTCACGTCTGCCCTGACGGCCTTCCTCGACATCATCGCCGCAGACCCGCACATCCACCGCATCGCCACCGGCGACGTCAGCAGCGTCGCGGGCCTGACCGAGCACCGCACGCACATCCTGGAGATGATCGCCGACCTGGTGGTACACCACGCTCCATCTGTGCTCAGCACCGAGACCCCGAACGAAACCGACCTACGTCGCAGCGCACGCTTCATGGTCGGCGGAGTGAACCAGTTGATCGAGGCCTGGCTCGATGACCCGCAGGAGAGCAGTCACGAACTGGCCGCGGTGTGCGCCGACCTGTGCGTCGCGGTGGTTCGCGGCACCACGCAGGCGATCGACTGACTTCTGCTGACCGGCGCTCCGCCGGCCATCGGTCGGGGTCGCCGCCTGCCAGCAGCGGCTTCGTGTCGGTCGGCGAAACCCTATGGTGGCGTGCAGGATTCGATGTCTCGCCCAAACCCGTATGCGTCGCCGCGTTTGCGCTGCAACGGACCGCGTTGTGACAATCATGGGTGGATGGACGACACGGGCAGTGAACACGGCCGCGGCGACCCTCAGGGCACCCCTCCGCGGGTGCCCCTGGCGTCGCCGGCCGCGCGGTGGCTCGTTGCCGCGGCGGTACTCGGCTCGGGCATCGCGTTTCTCGACAGCACGGTGGTCAACGTCGCACTGCCGGCGATCGGGCGGGATCTGAATACCGGGCTGACAGGCCAGCAGTGGGTGCTCGACGGCTATCTGCTGTCGCTGAGCGCGTTGTTGCTCGCCGGCGGCGCTGCAGGTGATCGGTATGGCCGCCGCCGTGTCTTTCTCGGCGGCTTGGCGGTTTTCACCGTGGCATCGGTCGTGTGCGGCCTGGCTCCGACCGTCGGCTGGTTGATCGCCGCGCGCATCGTCCAGGGCGTCGGGGCAGCTGCCCTGGTGCCCGGCAGTCTCGCCATGATCGACGTCGGGATCCGAAATGAGGACAGAGCTCAGGCGGTGGGGCTATGGGCAGGGATGTCGGGTGTCACCTCAGCGCTCGGCCCGTTCATCGGGGGTTGGCTCGTCGACTCCGCGTCGTGGCGGTGGGTGTTCTTGTTGAACGTTCCGCTCGCCGTGGCCGCCATCTGGATAACCGTCCGCCACGTTCCGGAGTCCCGCGCTACGACTATCCACGGACACCCGGACCTCGCGGGTGCCGCGGCAGTCATGATCGGTCTCGCAGGCGTGATCTATCCGCTGATCGAAGTTCCGTCGCATGGTTGGACCGCGGCGGCGTTGACGGCCGTCGCCGTCGGCGTCCTCGGGCTGTTGGTCTTCGCCGTGATCGAGACGCGTGTGCAGGCGCCGCTCTTGCCGCTGGGAATGTTTCGGTCCCGCCAGTTCAGCGGTGCGAACCTCACCACCTTCGCCGTCTACGCCGCGCTCGGGGGTGCGCTGTTTCTGCTGACGTTGCAGCTGCAGCAGAGCCTGCACTATTCGGCCTTGGTGGCCGGTGTGGCAACCCTGCCTATCACGGTCATCATGCTGATCGGCTCCCCGTGGGCAGGTTCCATCGCGCAGCGCACCGGTCCGCGGCTGCCGATGACCGTAGGGCCGCTGGTCGCGGCAGCCGGGCTGGCCCTGATGGCCCGCATCACCCCGGGAGCGTCGTACCTCTCGGCAGTGCTGCCTGCCGTCGTCGTTTTCGGCGTCGGCCTGATGATAACCGTCACTCCACTGACCGCGGCCGTTCTGGCTGCCGTGCCGGAGAGTCAGGCGGGAACCGCGTCCGGGGTGAACAACGCTGTCGCACGACTCGCCGGGTTGCTGGCCGTGGCGATGCTACCGGTGGCGGCCGGCATCAATCCCGGTGTCGGAGAACCCTTGGGCCACGGCTTCTCCACAGCGATGGTCATCGCTGCCGCCGCATCCGCATGCGGTGGGATCGTCGCTGCGGTGACCATCCGCACCGGCGCCGACGTCGCCCACCACGTGCTGGCCGGGACGAGCCAGGCCTGCCAGCATCCCTGCACCAAGAGTGCCGATTCGGGCGCTAGGCGCCGGAACTGACGGTGAGCTCCGGGCAGTAGTTGTGCAGCGCGGAAGCGACGACCAATTGGGCTTTGCCGTACGGATACGCTGAGCGGGCCTCCGCGATCTGCATCGCCAGATCACCCGTCTGCATCGCCGGGTCCTCACGAGCGGTCAAGCACGTCTGCTGCCCGAGCTGGATCAGTGTGTCGCGGTTGTCGTCGGACACCGGCAGGCCCGTCGAGGACAACTCATCCAGGTAGCCCTGATCGTCGGCGACAGCGGCTGGCGCAAAGGCGATCCCGGCGACCGCCACCAGCACCGGAAGGATCAGCGTCTTCATGGTTCGACATCGTGTCAGATCCCAACCGGAATCCTCAGGACGCTCGCCGGGGCCGACGCGCTACACCGCCGCCACGGCGTCGGCCGACATCACCTCCATCGCGGCCCGCTCACCGGATCGAACGGCCCCGTCGATCCAGCCGCACATGACGGCCGAACTCTCTGTGCCTGCCCAGTGGATTCGCCCGCACGGCTCGCGCAGGGTATGGCCGAACTCGGTGAGCACTCCCGGTGGTGCATGGCTGATCATCCCGCCACCCGAGTAGCGCTCGACGGTCCAGTTCTGCTCGTGATAGCTCACCGCGCACGCGGCCTTTGCGCCGAATCGGTCGATCAACTCGCCGAGCACGGCGGTCTTGCGCTCGTCGGGGTCGAGGAGACCGAGCCGACGTGCGGCAGGACCTTCGGTGATGACGCACATGATGCCCGGGACCGCGATGTCGGTGCACGCATCGATGGTGAGCGTGGCAGGGCTGCCCGGTGCGGCCGATTGCCCGCACAACCCGTCGGCGCGCCAGAACGCGCTGTCGTAGACCACCGAGATCTTGAACACGGCGCCGCTGGGCATGCGCTGGTGAAGAAATGCTCGGTCGACGGGAAGCATTGGCTCGTAGGCGATCTGGTTGGCGACGGCCAGAGGGACGGCGACGATCGCGCGGCCCGCCCGCACGGTCTCGCCGTCGGCGTGCACGCTGACCCCGGTCTCGTCCTGCGCGATCAGGCGCACGGGTCGCGAAAGACGCAGTGCGTCATCGAGTTCGGCGGCCATCGGGCCGTAGACGGCTCCCATACCGCCGTGCACCCGCGCGTCCTGCGAGCCGTTCCTGGTGGAGATCACGAAGATCGGTCCACCGCCCGAGCCCATCTGATGAAGAGCCCACAGCAACGACACTTCCGACGCCGCCGACGTGTAGACACCCGCCATCGCCATGTCGAGCATGTCGCGGGCCTGCTTGGAGTGCACGTGGTCATGCAGCCACTCCCCCAACGTGATTCGGTCCCACTCGGCCGCCCTCTTCGCCTCCCACGGCGCCTCCAACGGGATCGACTTGCACATGTGCCCGACTTCGAGCAGCCCTGCGCCCAGGTTGGCGATGGCCCACGGGCTCATCGACCACGGAATCGTGCCGGAGTACCGGTGTTGCTTACCGTCGACGATCATCATCGCGTCACCGTCGATGTACTGCTTGTATTCCTTGATACCGAACTCGGTCATCAACGCCTTGATGCGGTCCTGCCCGGGCCCGATCCAGGCCCCACCCCGGTCGATCCACGTCCCGTCGGGTCGCACCTCGGTGAACGTCCGGCCACCAACCCGGTCGCGCGCTTCCAGCAGCACCACAGATCGACCCGCGCGCTTCAGCCGCAGTGCCGCGGTCAGCCCGGCGAAACCGGCACCCACCACGCAGTAGTCGACGTCTGCCATGGGTCACCCCTTCGTCGAGTGGTCCCGCTGAGCAGTCATCAACCTACGCCGATCCGCACGCAGGCGGTATCCCGATCAGCAAATAATGACGGGGCGGTCAATCCCGTGGCTGCGCGGTCTCACAGCCAGCTGGGCGGCCTGATCGCATTCGCGAAATCGACCAGCGTGTACCGGTGCCTGCGCCGCGGCGAGTGCCGCGCCAGCTCCCGCAGCGCCTCCTCGATGCCAACGCGCAGGCCCCGCTGGTCCAACGGATGACCGAAGAAAGGCTCATCTGACGACGCCACCGCGCCCGCGCGTACCCAGTCCAGCGCGATGCCGAGCACGAACGCGCGGATCTGCAGGGCGCGCGGCTCGGCATCGGACAACCTGTCCAGCCGACGCGCCGCATCGCGCAGGTCCGCCTCGGTGATCTCATCGCCGGGGCGGCCCTCGAACAGGATCACGACCGAGGTCAGTTGAGCTTCGCCGTAGTGGCGCGACGTCAACGGAACCTGGTCGAGCACCTCGATCGCGCCGGTCCGATCGCCCCGGCCTGCCAGTAGGCGTGCCAGGCCGAACGCCGCGTTGACCATCGACGAGTCGGTGCGCCACAACGTCCGGTAATACCGTTCTGCCAACGGCCGCAACCGTTCGGCGTCCGTCGCATCGGGGGTGTCCAGCAGCAGCTCCGCCGTCGCCGCCGCGGCCAGCTTGGGTGCGGCTTCGCCCGGCAGCAGACCGACCACGCGTTCGAAACAGGCCAGGGCCGCACCGAGATCGCCGCTGTGGAGCCCGGAAATCCCGTCCTCCCAGTCCTCACGCCACTCGTCGTCGGGATCCTCGACGGGTATCGGGCTCGGCAGGGCGCGGGCGACATCGCCTGCGTTGAGCCGAACGTTGCGTCGGCGGCCGTCGACGAACACGTCGGTGCCCTGCAACGCCAGGTCTGCACCGCACGTGGAATGGGGCACGCTGAACAGCGTCGAGACGCGCGGACACGGCGAGCCCGTCTGTTCGGCGAGGATCTCGTGCAGCACCCCCTTGCACTGGTCGGCCATTTCGTCGATCGACGAGAAGCGTTGCATAGGACGAGGATTGGTGGCACGAACCAGAAGCCGGTAGAAGGATTCGTACCGTTCGAACAACGGCACCTCGTCGCGGCCGGGCAAGCTCTCGGCATACCGGTCATTCGGCAGGTCGACCGTGAGCTTGGCCAGCGTGCGGCCCACCGTGTAGACGTCCGTGGCGATCGTCGGGCCGGTGCGCACGATCTCCGGTGCTTGAAAGCCCTTGGTGCCGTAGATGTACCCGAAGTCGCCGACGCCCGAGACCGCACCCATGTCGATCAATTCGATGTTGTCTTCGGTGAGCATGATGTTCTCGGGCTTGAGGTCGTTGTACACCAGCCCGAGCGAGTGCAGGTAGGACAACGCGGGCATCACATCGAGCAGGTAACCGAGCGCCTGCTCGACAGGCATCATCTTCCGCTCAGCTCCTTGCGTGCCCGCGGCGCGCTGCTTGGCCAGGACGGCTTCGAGTGTGGTTCCGCCGATGTACTCCATGACGATGTAACCGACTGGGCGCCCGTCGAATCCAGGGTGTTCGACGAAGTTGTAGATCTTGACGATGCCGGGGTGGTTCACCATCGCGAGAAACTGACGTTCCGCGACGGCGATCGCTTGCGCCTGCTGCCCTCCGGGCTGGAGCAGACCTTTCAGTACCACCCACCGGTCGCTGACGTTGCGGTCGACCGCCAGATAGATCCAGCCGACTCCGCCGTGAGCGATACAGCCCTGAACCTCGTACTGTCCCGCCACCAGCTCCCCGGTCTCCAGTTGCGGCGAGAACGAGTACAGCGTTCCGCAGTGCGGACATACGCCGTCGGCAGGCCCCGGCTTACCGGCGCTGCCCCGCCCGACCGGCTGCCCGCAGTTACCGCATGTTCGTTTCGACTCGGCGACAACGGGATTGGTGAGGATCGCGCTCGCGGGCTCGATGTCCTCCCGGATCGGGATCTCGACAAGGCCCTCACCGATCCGTCGTCGCCCGGTACGCAGCCGCGGGCGGGTGGCCTCGACTTTGACCGGTGCCGATTCGGTCACCAGAACGGCGCGCGTTCCCTCTTCTTCTGCCATGCTCAATCCCGGTACCGCGGCTCAGGCGGGGTCGGTGCCCCGCCGAGAACGTTGAACCACTTGCGGTACAGCGCCTCCCATGTTCCGTCCCGCCGGATCCGGTCGAGGCTGGCATTGACCGCCCGCACCAGATCCTCGCGGGATTTGTTCACTCCGATACCGTAGGGCTCGTTCTCCAAACTGGGTCCGACCAGGTGCAGGTTGGGATCCTGGACAGCCATGCCCGCCAGGATCGAGTCGTCGGTGGTGACCGCGTCTGTCTGCCCCTGCTGGATCGCCACCAGGCAATCGTCCCAGTTCTGAACGCCGAGCAGGGTCGCCGCGGGCGCCACGCGGGCGGCTGTGGCCAGCGATGTGGTGTCCACCTGTGAGCACACGCGTTTCCCCGCAAGATCGCCCGGCCCCTGTATCGGCGAGTCCTTCGCCACGAGCAATCGCTGGTGCGCATCGAAATACTCTGTGGAGAAAGCGATCTGCTCGGCGCGTGCACACGTGATCGTCATGGCCTTGACGACGATGTCGACGGTCCCGTTCTGCAGGTTGCTGATCCGCTCGGGCGACGTGAGCAGACGGAACTCCACCTTGTCGGGATCGCCGGTCAGGTCACGGGCGACCTCGCGCGCGATGTCGACGTCGAATCCCTGCAGGTGGCCCGACGCGGGATCGCGAAAGCTCAGCAGATTGGTGCTCTGGTCGATGCCGACGATCAGCCTGCCACGCTGCCGGATTGCGTCGACGGTCGGGCCGCCCTCCGTCGACGGGCGCAAACTCGCTGTGGCATCACAACTCTCGACGGGAACGCCGGGCACCCGCGACGCCACGGCAGCGCCACTGGGCAGTGGCAAAGTCGTGAGCGAGGCAGGCACCTCGACAAGCGGTTGCACTGCAGAACATCCCGTCACCGCTGTCGCAGCGAGAACGACAAGTCTGGTGACAGCGCGCATACCCTCTTCACCGGCCATGTCAGTCCCGGTACTTCGGTTCAGGTGGATTGGCCGGGCCGAGCATGCTGAACCACTTGCGGTACAGCGCTTCCCATGTGCCGTCCCGCCGGATCCGGTCCAGGCTGGCGTTGACCGCGCGCACCAGATCCTCCTCGGACTTGTTGACCCCGATGCCGTACGGCTCGTTCTCCAGGGCTGGCCCCACGATCTCCAGGTTGGGATCCTGACCGGCCATGCCGACCAGAAGCGAATCGTCGGTGCTGGCCGCATCCACCGGTCCCTGCTGAAGCGCAACCAGGCAGTCGTCGAAGTTCTGCACTCCCACGATGGTTGCCGCCGGAGCAACCCGGGCCACCGTCGCGATGGAGGTCGTCGCCAGTGCCGAGCACACCCGCTTGCCTGCCAGATCGGCCGGCCCGCGCACCGGCGAACCCCGGGGCACCAGCAGCCTCTGATGTCCTTCGAAGTACACCGTCGAGAACGCGATCTGCTCGGCGCGGGGGCAGGTGATGGTGGTCGCCTTCGTCAGGATGTCGACGGTGTTGTTCTGCACCGCGGGCATCCGCTCCGGTTCGGTCAGCAGCCGGAAGTCCACCTTGTTGGGATCACCGACCAGGTCCCTGGCAACCTCATGGGAGAGGTCGACGAGGAAACCCCGCAGTTCGCCGGTCACGGGGTCACGGAAGCTCAGCGGGTTGGTGTTCTGGTCTATTCCGACCACCACCCACCCGCGCCGCCGAATCGCCTCCACCGTGGGCGCGGGCGCGGCCGATGGACGCAAACTCGCTGTGGCATCGCAGCTTTCGACCGCCGCGCCGGTAACAGTCGGTGCCACCTCAGCCCCGCTCGGCAACGGCATGGTCGTGAGGGAGGCCGGTACCTCGACCAGCGGTTGCACCGTGGCGCATCCGGTCAGCACGGTGGCTGCGAGGACGAGAAGGCTTGTGGCGGGTCGCATCAGTGGTATTCGTTCAGTCTCGGCGCGACACCCGCGGCAACCGCAAGTGCCGCCAGCACGCTGATGGCCGCGGCGCCGGCCGGAAGTGCGCTCAACGCAATGTACGCCCGCGTGATGCCGTCACGCTGGCGTTGCCGCAACCGCACGATGTCATCCCCCAGCGCCTGATCCAGCCGGGCGAACTGGGCCGTCGAATGTTGGACCCCGTCGTCTCTCGCGATCGCCACCGCCCCCGGGTAATCGCCCCCGACCAGCTTGTTGCGGATCTCGTTGTGCGAGCTGATCCAGCCGTGCAGGGCGTCGGATGCTCCGTCGACCGGGTGCTTGTCCAGCAGCCAACCGACCTGAGCGGTCCGCTCATCGAATCTGATGTCGGACAGGGTGTCGGAGCCCCGCTTGAGCAGCCCGAGGATCTCGTCAGCGCGGGCCTGTTGCACGAGAATCCGGGCGGCCACCGCGACGCCGAGCGGTTCGCCTCCCTGCGTGCGCGCATTGTTCGCGGCGTGCGCCGACACGAGGCCGGCGGCGGTCAGCCAGACCGTGAGTACCGCCATCAACAACGACGCCACTGCCAGTCCCGGGTTGAGCCGTCGATGGCTGTGCCTGGCGAGGAAGATCTGCGCGACGATCAACAGCCCCACGGCCACCGCGGCCCCTGCGATCACCGCATACGCCGGCGCTGCCGAGCGCTGCGACGAGGTGACCGCGTCGATCTGAGTTCGGTACAGCCGATCGGCATCCGGCAGCATCGACTCCTGCATCAGCGTGGACGCTCCGCTGAGGTACGCGACGCCGATCGGGAGGCCGTCACGGTTGCTCGCACGAGCCGTCGCCATCATCCCGGTGTACAGCGCCAGCTGATTGGACAGGTCGGTCAGCAGGGTCAACGACTCGGTGTCATTGGCAGACACGCCGTTCGACGCGGTCACCAGGCCGGCGGAGGCCTGTCCGATGTCCGCGTCGTACCGGTCGCGGATGTCGCGCGGTTCCACACCGCCTGCCAGGAACGCGGTCGCCGCAGTGGTGTTGGCCGACGACAAGGCACTGTAGATCCGCTGCGCCGCATCGGATAGCGGTTCGGTGTGTGACCCCAAGGTGCCCAACTGTTGTTGCCGGCCGGATACCGTCGCCGACGCCGCCACGCCCACGGCCAGGACGATCGCCACCAAGATGACGGCCATCACCGCGATCCGGCCGGGGGTGGCTCGCAGGAAGTCGATGACGGGGCGGTCCGGCTCGTCGAGATCGACGAGCAGCGACTCATCGAGTGTGCGCGTCTGCCGACGCTCCACCTCATCGCCGTCCACTCGCATCTCCTCCTAGCAGGATGAATCGCACGGTAGCGCCTGCAAACGCGTTGTGTGGGTGGTTGCCTCACACAGAAGTCATCCCCCTTGGTCCGGGCGGGCCAAGGGGGATGACGGGTCGGGCGGGACTTCAGAACTGCTGAGTGCCGGGTTCACGCTCCAGAACTTCGCGGCGGCACTTCAGCAGGTAGCCCAGGTACACCGCGCCGGAGAGGACCAGGCCGGCGACGATCAGGAAGGTCGTCACGGTCGCCTCGGAGACGCTGACCACGAACATTGCGATGAACACCCACGCCAGCGCGACCACCGCGATCGGAACCTCGAAGCGTCCCAGGCTGAAAGCGCCTTCCTTGCGTGCGAGCTTCTTGCGCACCACCAGGTAGAGAACGATCGTCAGGGCGTAGGGAATGTTGTTGAAGATCGCGCCGGCCGTGATGAGTTGGATCAGGGCTCCGCCCGGCATCACCAGCATCACCACCACACCGAGGGCCAGTACCAGCAGCGTGGCGGGGATCGGGGTGCGGGTGTGGGGGTTGACCCGGCTGAACATGCGGTGGGCGGGGAAGCGCTCGTCGCGCGCCATCGCGAAGACGATGCGGGAGGTTCCGGCGATGGTCACCAGGGCGGCACCGAAGAACGCGATCGCGATCACCAGCAGCAGCGGCCGTTCCAGAGCGGGACCGAACTGCTGATTCATGATCTCGGCGACCGGCGATGCGCTGTTGGAGGCCGCGCCCATGTCCCGGATCGCCACGGTCAGCGCGACGATCAGGAACATTCCCAGGATCGCAGCGGCGACAACCGATCCCACGATCGCCCGGGGAACGGTACGGTCCGCGTCCTTGGCTTCCTCAGCCATGTTCGCCGAAGCCTCGAATCCGACGAGCGTCGACAGTCCCATGATCATGGCGGCCATCAATCCGCCACCGATGGCGAAGTAATTCGTCGAGCCTGTGGCGATGCCCTCCGAGAAGAGGTTCTGGGTCGAGCCATGGCCGGTGAGAATGACCGCGGCAAACAGGGCGGCGCCCAGCACCACGACGATCGCGAGTTCGACACCGACGGCCAGCGAGTTGGTCCAGCCCACGATGCGGGTCGAGTAGATCACGATGACGGCTTGGATCAGCAGCAGTATCACCGTGATCACGCGCCCGGTGGTTTCGCTCGGTGCCATGTTGAACAGCGGCATCAGGCATTGGGTGGCCAGCGCGTTGTCGATCGCGACCGGGCTCAGCCCGATGTTCCACGCCGCGATCCAGCCGAAGATCCAGCCGATCTTCGGGTTGGCCAACCGCGACGCCCATTGGTAGGACGAACCGCTGAGCGGGATCCGCGCCGCGAACTGTGCGAACACCAGAGCCACCAGGATCTGTCCCACCGCGACGATCGGGAAGAGCCAGATGCCCAGCGGACCCGAATTCTTCAGGACCTGGCTGTAAGTGGCGAAGATGCCGATCACCACGGATACCGACGCGAACGAGATCGCGAACATCTGGAAAGAACTGAGCGATCGCTTCAGTTCGGGCTTGTAACCGGACTCTTCACAGAAGTCCTTGGCAGGTGCGGTCGTGGTGGCTGCCGGCCTGTCCAGGAGGCTCGTCACTTCGTCGCTCCGGAGTTGATGTTCATGGCGTCCGTGGCCTTTCGTGGAGTGGTCCGGGGTTTCACCGGGTGCTCAACAAGCTATGGCCGGCGCCACCCCGCGAGCTTCGGGCGAAAGATGTGTTTGCCCGGGACCCGATGGTGCAAATGATGTAGACGCATGCAGAAGACCCGTGCATTCGCGGAACACACCCGCTGCCCCGGGGATACCGTTATGCCGATCGACATGGCAGCAGACGCATCCGAACTCCTCGCCGCGCGCGACGCGTACTCGCGTGGCGATTGGCGCGCGGCCTACGACCTGTTCGGCCGGACCCAGGAAACCGACCTCACCACCGACGATCTGTCGTCATACGGCATGGCGGCGTGGCGGCTGGGCCACGGCAGACAGTCCATGCAGCTCTCCGAGCAGGCGTTCAACCGGCTGATCTCGGCCGGGGATTCGCACAACGCTGCGATGAAAGCCGTCGAGGTGGCCCTGCAGTGGTTCAACGGCGGCGACCTCACCATCGCCCGCGTCTGGCTCAACCGCGCGCGTCGGCTGCAGGACAAGGAACCTGACGACCAGGTCCTCGCCTACGTGCTGTACGTGGATTCCCTCGTCGCCATCGACGAGGGTCGCAACGAGGCTGCCGCGCAGCTCGCCGACGAGCTACACGAAGTGACCGAGCGGCTCAACCTGCCCGGGTTCAACGCACTGTGTTCGACGGCCAGCGGGGTCTCGAAGATTCCCTTCGCCCGCACCAGCGAGGCCTTCGCACAGCTGGACGAGGCGATGATGCCGGTGCTGGCAGACCAGGTCCCGGTCGACTGGGCCGGTGACATCTATTGCGCGGTGATCTACGAGTGCCATCGACTCGCGGATCTGGGCCGCATGAAGACCTGGTTCGAAGCCATGGAGCAGTGGCGCACCGGGCCACAGGTCTCCGCGTCCTGGTATGGCACGACATGCGAGTTCCACAAGATGGATCTGCACAGTGCCACAAAGGATTACCGCCAAGTAGAGGAGCGATTGATCGACGCACTCGCCGCGATGGGCGACTTCCCGGCGACAGCAGGCAAGGGCTACTACGAGCTCGGCGAAATCCGGCGCAGGCAGGGCAACATCGAGGGCGCCCGCACCGCCTTCGCCAGGGCCAGGGAGCTGGGGCGCGAGCCCCAGCCCGGCGAGGCGCTGCTGCGGTGCCAGCTCGGCGAGACCGCGGCTGCGGCAAGCGATCTGAGAATCGCCATCGACTCCGAGCACGATCCCATCAACTGTGTCCGGCTGCTGCCGGCCGCCGTCGAAATCGCGCTGGCCCGCGACCGTATCGACGAGGCGGAACAGTACTGCGCCGAACTGGAGGCCGCCGCCGAGAAGTTCGACTCCCCCGGCTTCCGGGCCTGGGCGTTGCAGGCCCGTGGCGAGGTCCTGGTCAAACAGGGCAGCGAGACCGAAGCGCTGCCCATCCTGCAAGACGCATTGCGTCGGTACCGCAACACACAGTGCCGCTACGAGATGGCGCAGGTGTACGACGTGATGGCGCAGGCCCGCCGCGCGTGCGGTGACGCCACGGGTGCCGAATCGGACACAGCCAGCGCGGAGTCCATCTATCGGCAACTCGGAGCCGAGCCCAACCGGGCAACCGACACGGCGGCACCGGGCGGGCTCACCAAACGCGAAGTCGAAGTGCTCGCACGTATCGCGGCCGGTGCGTCCAATCGTGAAGTCGCCAAGCAGTTGTTCATCAGCGAGAAGACCGTCGGCCGACACCTCGCGAACATCTACGTCAAGCTCGGCGTGTCATCACGGACCGCCGCGGCGGCATGGGCACACGAGAACAAGGTGCTGCCGACCGCCTGAGCGACGGTTGCCCCGGCGAGCTCATCGCCGAGACTGACACCAGGGACAAAATCGGCGGTGCAGGTGTCCCTGGTGTCAGTCTCGGCGCGGTCAGCCGGTTTCCAGCGGTCGGCCCCCTCGGCACGGACGCGCGCCGGGGGCAGTCGTCTACATCATTTGCCCCATAGCGCCGTCGAAAAGCGCACGTTTTGCCCGATTCGCCGGCGGCGGCGCCGCCCATAACTTGGTGGTCAACCGGTTGATCCGGACCGATCGCACAAGGTAGGTGCCGCTATGAGTCGCCGTTGGCTGGCCTTGGCCGTGCCGAGCCTGGGAATTCTGCTGATCGGGGTCGACGGCACGGTGCTGGCTGTGGCGACACCCTTCATCAGCAAGAGCCTCGGCGCGACAGCGACGCAGGTGTTGTGGATCGGTGACATCTTCTCGTTCGTGTTGGCCGGCCTGCTCGTCACAATGGGCAGCCTCGGAGACCGGATCGGCCACAAGAAGCTCCTCCTCTGCGGCGCAACGGCTTTCGGTATCGCCTCGGCAGCCACCGCATACGCGCCGACCGCCGAACTGTTGATCGCGGCACGGGCACTGCTGGGCGTCGCCGGGGCGACCCTCGCGCCGTCGACCTTGGCGTTGATCCGCGGACTGTTCCCCCGGCCTCGAGAACGTGGCGTGGCCATCGGCATCTGGGCGTCGGTGTTCTCTGTCGGTACCGCGCTCGGTCCCGTGATCGCCGGGCTGCTGCTGGAGCGCTTCTGGTGGGGCTCGGTCTTTTTGATCAACGTTCCGGCGATCGTCATCGTCGTCGTCGCCGGTGCTGTCCTGCTGCCCGAACAGCGCATGCCCGGCCCAGGGCCGTGGGACCTACGCAGCGTCGGGCTGTCACTGATCGGTGTGCTGGGACTCGTCTACGCCCTCAAAGAAGGCGTCGCCGGCGGACTGCGCATCGACGTTGCGCTGGCTGCCGGGATCGGTGTCGTCGCGCTGATGCGGTTCGCCCGGCGTCAACTCACGCTCCCCATCCCGCTGATCGACATCCGGCTGTTCTGCGATCGTACGTTCACCGGTGTCGTTGCCGCGAATCTGCTTTCGGTACTGGGTCTTTCCGGCGTGACGTTCTTCCTGTCGCAGTTCTTCCAGCTCGTCGACGGATACAGCCCGCTCGCCGCAGGGCTGGCCGAGCTGCCCACCGCGCTGGCGGCGGCGGTGTTCGGTGTGCTGGCCGGGCTCGCCGTGAGGTTCTGGCCGCCACGCGCGATCCTCACGACCGGGCTGGTGCTGATCGGCGGTGCGCTCGCGTCGCTGACCTCGATCACGCCGTCGACCACCTATCTGCAACTCGGTATCACGCTCTTTGTCGTCGGTGTCGGTCTCGGCCTGGCCTACACCGTCTCCAACGACGTGCTGCTGGCCGTCGTACCCGCGAGGCGTGCCGGCGCTGCGGCCGGAATCTCGGAAACCGCGTGTGAATTGGGCATGGCGCTGGGTATCGCGGTCCTCGGCTCGATCGTGGCCGACGTCTACCGGGGGCTGACCATTCCGCCTGGCGCCCTCGATGGTGTGGCAGTCCACGCCAGGGACTCGCTGGCCGCCGCGCGACTGGCGGCCGAAACCCTGCCCGAAGGCCCGGCGCACGCGCTGCTGACGGCGGCGCAGGCCGCGTTCACCAACGGGCTCGCGACCGCTGCGGGTGTCGGTGCGGCCCTTCTGCTGGTTTCGGCGGCATCGGTTTGGCTGCTGCTGAAGCCGCGGGCAGTACCGGATTCGCCTGTTAGCCAGTGCATGCGAACGGAGACCCAGACATGATCCGTTGCACAGGCAAATGCCAGTTATCTGTGACGTCAATTTTGTGCCGTTGCGCCGCCACCGCGCCTACTGTGCAGCTAGCCCTCCGAGGAAGCCAGGTGTCGCAATGACGGCTGAGCGCGTTGCCGAGGCCCTGTCGGCCGACGACGAGGTCCGGCACTCTGGCTATGCACCGGAATTGAAGCGGACTCTCGGCCCGTACCAGACCTTCGCGATCTCGTTCGCTTTCATCTCGGTCGCGGTGGGCATCTTCGCAACCTACGGCACAGTCCTGCAGACCGCCGGGCCCGTAGGGATTTGGCTGTGGGTCCTCGCGGCGTGCGGGCAGACTCTCGTCGCGCTGGTGGTCGCCCAGTTCGCCGCGCGGATTGCACTCAGCGGCTCGTCCTACCAGTGGGCCTCCCGGCTGGCAAACCCGAAGATCGGATGGTTGTTCGGGTGGCTCACGTTCTGGTTCTTGGCCATCGGCGTGGTCGCGATGGACAACGCGCTGACGAGCCAGGCTCTCATGCCGCTGCTGGGTATGACGCCCGACGAGGACACCGCACGTCTGATGACGGTGGGCGTGCTGCTCATCCAGACCGTGCTCGTCATCATGTCCACCCGTTTGCTCGGCGTGATCAGCTCTGGGGCGGTCGCGCTCGAGCTCGCGGTGCTGGTCGTACTGGTGATCGGCCTGGGTACGGCCGCGGCGACCGGCAACGGCACCGTCGGCAACCTCGTCTCCCGGGGCATCACCGCCGACGCGCCAGGCTATTTCGCCATCGGTGGCGGCCTGATGGCCGGGATGATCATGGGCGTCACCACGCTGGTCGGGTTCGACTCTGCGGCCAATCTGGCCGAGGAGGCCAAAGACCCGTTCCGCACAGTGCCCTTCGCGGTCGTCGCATCGGTGGTGGTGTCGGCGGTTCTGGGACTCGTATTCGTCGTCATCCTGACCATCGCGATCACCGACATGTCGCAGGTGAGCAACAGCGCATCGCCGGTGGCCACGATCATCGATGACCAACTGGGCCCCGTCATGCAGCGAATGCTGTTGTCGGGAATCGCTTTTGCGATGTTCAGTGCCGGGCTGGTGATGCTCGCCTCGTGTTCGCGGTTGGCGTTCGCCATGGCACGCGACGCGCGGTTCCCCGCCCACGGGGTGATTCGGCGCGTCAACCCGCACACCCGGACACCCGTCGCCGCGACCGTGCTGGTTCTCCTCATCGGGCTCGTCCTGATGATCGCCTTGCCGGGAGCCGCACTGCTGCAACTGATCATCGGCTCGACCATCCTGCCCGCACTCATCTACGGCTCGATCACCGTGCTCTACCTCGCGGTGCGAAAACGCCTCGGGCGCAAGCCGGGTGCGTTCAGTCTGGGACGCTTCGAGCTGCCGGTGGCGGTGGCCGCGCTCGTCTGGGTTTCCTTCGCCCTGCTCACGCTCGTATCACCGCACGCCGCCCTGGTGCCCGATCTGATCGTGGCCGGCCTCGTCCTCGCCGGCGGCCTGTATTTCATCAAGCTGCTCGTCTTCGACCGCGACGTCTTGGACACGGAACCCGGTGACCCCGATGACTTCTGACGTCGCTACCAGCCTGGTGCGCAAGACCTTTGATCCGTTGATCGCAGACCTGCGGCCGACGTGTGTCGCCCGCAACCGGTACCGGCCACAAGGAGGCTGACCGATATGACCCATTCCACCGACCTTCCGGACAAGGCCCATCGTGAGTTGCCCCACGGCGCTCAAGCCGCCGACGAATTCTGTGAGGATTGCGGTTACGAGCCGCAGCTCAAACGAAGTCTGGGCACCTTCCAGGTTTTCGCGATCTCGTTCGCCTTCATCTCCGTCGCCGTCGGTGTCTTCGGCACCTACGACGACGTATTGCAGAACGCCGGGCCCGTCGGGATCTGGCTGTGGGTGATCGTGGCGATCGGACAGACTCTCGTGGCATTGGTGATCGCCCAGTTCGCCGCCCGGATCCCGCTGAGCGGCTCGTCGTACCAATGGGGTTCGCGGCTGGCGAATCCCAAGGTCGGCTGGTGGTTCGGTTGGTTCAACTTCTGCACTCTCACCGCGGGCGTGGTGGCGATCGACAACGCACTGGCCAAGGATGCCCTGATGCCGATGCTCGGGATGGCCTCCGACGAGCGGACCGCACGCATCATCACCGTGGTGATGCTGATCATCCAGGCCGCGATCGCCATCGGCTCGACGCACCTCGTCGCCATGATCAACACCAGCGCAGTCGGTTTGGAGCTGGCGCTGGTCGTCGTACTCGTCATCGCGCTCTTCGTCGCCGTGGCGATCTCGGGCAAGGGTTCGATCAGCAACCTGACCTCGCGCGGCATCACCGAGGGCGCACCCAACTACTTCGCGATCGGCGGCGGTTTGATGCTGGCCACCGTGCTCGGCCTGACCACACTCGTCGGATTCGATGCCGCTGCCAACCTGGCCGAGGAAGCCAAAGACCCGTATCGCAGCGTACCCAAGGCTGTCGTGGGTTCCGTTGTCGCAGCGGCGGTTCTGGGGCTGCTGTTCCTCGTCGCGCTCACCGTGGCGATCGATGACATGCCGCGGATCAGCGCCAGTGACTCACCGGTCGTGGAGATCATGCACGATCAGCTCGGCACGGTCATGGAGAAGCTGCTGTTGGTCGCCATCGTGTTCGCGTTCTTCGGCGCCGGGATGGTGACCATGGCCACCGGCTCACGCATCGTCTACGCGATGGCGCGTGACTCCCGGTTCCCCGGGCACAAGGTGATGCGCCGCGTCGACGCCCGCACACATACCCCGATTCCGGCGACAGTCCTCATCGTCGTATTGGGCATCATCCTGATGCTCGCACTGCCCGGCGACTCACTGCTGCAGTTGATCACCACCGGCACGATCATCGGCCCGAGCCTCTACGGCGCGACCATTATCCTGTATCTGTCCGTACGCAAGCGGCTCGACCGCGTCGACGGCGCCTTCGACCTCGGACGCTACGAGATGCCGGTCGCCATCAGCGCACTGATCTGGTCGGGCATCGCGGTGTTCATCATGGTCACGCCGACGTCTGCCCATGTGCCGATCGTCATCGTGCTCGGCCTGACGCTACTGGGCGGCCTCTACTTCCTGAAGTTGTGGAAATTCAACCGCATCGTGCTCGACACCGAGCCCGGCAAAGTCGACGTCTTCAAACACTGACAGAAAGGTTATCCAGTGACTGCCACTGCCGTTGAGCTGACCGGTGAGGTCATCCGACCGGGAGACCCCGGCTATGAAAAAGCCCGCCTCGGCTGGAACAAGCTCTATACGCACTATCCCGCCGCGATCGTGTACTGCCACGACGCGCAAGACGTCCTCAATGCCGTCAAATGGGCTCGCCGGCTTGGTGTTGCGTTCCGCGCACGCAGTGGCGGTCACTGCATCGAAGGGTGGTCGGCAATCGACGGTGGTCTGGTGATCGATGTCAGTCGGATGAAGAACGCCGAATTCGACGAGACTGCAGGCACAGTCAGGGTCGGCACCGGTCTGATCCAGCGTGAGGCCGTCGCCACACTGGGTGCGCGCGGCTATGTGATGTCGACCGGAGCCGAAGGCACCGTCGGGCTCGGCGGGGTGATTCTCGGCGGCGGATTCGGCTTGCTGACCCGCCAACTCGGCATGGCATGCGATGCGCTGCTCGCCGCCCAGATCGTGGTCGCCGACGAAGCGGAGTCGGCGAAAATCATTGAGGTCGACCAGGATACGCATGCCGATCTGCTGTGGGCATGCCGTGGTGGCGGCGGCGGCAATTTCGGCATCACGACCGCGTACACGCTCAAGCTGACCAAACTGCACGACGTCCAATTCGTCATCGCCAAGTGGGACGGACACGACGACCTGGGTGAGGTTCTGCGCGTCTGGCAACGCGATGCGCCTTTCGCTGACGAAAGGCTGTCCAGCGCTGTGGAAGCCGACGCCGCCCACTTCGAGATGACGGCGGTGATGCACGGCGCCAGCCGCGCCGAAGCCGAGGCCGAGCTGGCCTCGGTGCTTGCGGTCGGCCATCCCGACGTGGACTTCCGTGAAGGATCGTGGCCGGACTTCTACGCCGATGCCGACCGTGGACCGGACCTGCCGTATTGGAAGTTCCAGTCTCAGTTCGTCACTGAGCCGTTCCCGGACGAGGCGATCGACACCGTCCTGCACTACCTCGCCAATTGCCCGACGCCCGAGAGCAACTTCTTCGTATCGAGTTTCGGTGGGGCGGTGCGCAGAGAACCACCGGGCGGGTCAGCATTTCCGCACCGCGACGCGCTGTTCTACTGCGAGCCCGGCGCGGCGTGGAGTGATCGCGCACTCGACGCGAAGGCGCTCGCGTGGGCGAACGACTTCTGGCGAGCATTACGCCCCTACGGCACAGCCGGCTACGTCAACGTGCCCAACGCCCAGGCCGCCGACTGGGAACGTGAATATTTCGGTCCGAACGTCGAGCGGCTACGGCAGGTCAAGGCCATCTACGATCCCCACAACGTGTTCCACTTCGAACAGAGCGTTCCGCCTCACTGAGGGTGCGCTGCAAGGTAATCCGTGACGGCGATCGGCTCGGTGGCCAGGTAGCCGACCGGCAGCAGAACGTCGCCGGCCGTCGTTCGGTAATAGATCTCCCACCGGTAGTAGCCGGCGAACGCCGCGGGGTCGGTGGCGAGGACATCGGCGTAGTCCGTCACTGCCCGGACGTAGTCGTCCGAATGGTTGTACGCGTAGATCGCGCCGTCCCGATTGTGCGCAAATCCGTTGGCGGCCAGCTTGCGCCCGGCGGCCATGATGCTGTCCCGGGGCGCGTGGATGTCGCCGCCGTCGCTGTATGCGGCGAACGTCGACGGCAGAAACTGCATGGGCCCCTGCGCGCCTGCGGAGCTCAGGCCCACGATGCGGCCGAAGGTGGTCTCGACGAAGTTGATGGCCGCGAGGTAGTTCCAGCCCACACCCGTGGCCGCGTCCGCCTCGCGGTAGTAGCGCAACAGTTCGTCGGCCGGTGCGGGCGCGTCGATGCGCCACGCGGGAACAGTGGCCTTCGTGTCGCCGGAGACCAACCTGTCCAGGTGCCGGCGAGCCCCGACGTTGAGGTCATAGATCGGCAGAAACGCCGGTGGGATGCGCGGACGAGCGACCGCATCCCACTCCGGATGACGGCCGATCGCCCGGTAGGCGGCCTGTTGGCGCCGAGCGGCGGCAGCCAGCACCGGCTCCGACGCCGCTCGATCCCGCAACGTCTGCTCGTCACCGACCAGATCGTCGGCCAGTTTCACCGGGTCCGAAGCCAGCCGCGGCTGCGCGGGAGCGGGTGCGGCTTGCGGTGACGCAGGAGGTGGCGCCGCTGCCGGCACGGACGTCGGCGTCGGGGACGTGGCCTCGGCGCATCCCGCGAGCACCGCTGCGGCCGCGACGCCGAGCAGCACGGCGCGCATGCGCAGCGTGAATGACCGGTGCGCATGCCCGTGTGCCGACCGACGGTTCGCCGTGCCCTCCCCTGCCGCCAGAAATTAGGGTGTGTGCCTACCCTATGCGCCCGCTGTGCCCCGTCCGAGACTGGTTGGGTCCTATCCCCTCGAGCGGAGGTTTCCACCATGGCAATCGTCGCGACCACACTCGTCCATCCGAATCCCGGCGTGACCTGGGACGTCATCCAGAGGGAGCTCAAGCGCGCCACCACGCTCGCCCGCAAGCACGGCGCGGAGAACGTCACCGCACTGGTCAACATGGTCGGCGGCCAGGCCACCAACACCATCGGCATGATGTCGACCGCCGCGGACTGGGCCACCTACGGCAAGATCCAGGAGAGCCTGAACGCCGACCCCGAATACCAATCGCTGCTCATGGATGCGAGCCAGCTGGCCACCTGGGAGAACTACCTCAGCCAGTCGATTCCCGATCTCTGACCGTCATCTCGCCGACTGGCCAGTTGTGGCACGCATTCTTCGAAACGTCGCGCCACAGCTGGCCACTCGATGCGGGTGCTGCCCTCCACAACATGCTGCTTTGGGCTCTATGTATTGGGGTCCAACGGCCTTTGCGGTCGGTACGCGGCCCACCGCATCATGGCATCGTGCCGAAAAACGCGAAGTGACAGCACCGTCGCTGACACTCACCCGGGCACACCGAACTCGCCAGTGACAGCGACTCAGGAGTGCATTCGTGTCCTCACGGCCCGAACCCGATGTCCTAGACAAAGACGATTCCCCTGCAGACCGTGAGCTGACCCGGCTGCTCGGGATGCTCGATGACCTGCTCGACCGGCTCGACGCGGCTGAAGCTCCCTGGCAGGAGTGGCTTGCCGAGGTTGCCGCGGATTATCGGTCCAGCGCGGCAAACATGGTCCACTACTGGGCGATTCGCCAATGCGATCTGCGTGACCTGCAGCGCCGGCTGGCCGCCTTCGGGCTGTCTTCTCTCGGTCGCAGTGAACCGCACGTCCAAGCCACTCTGCGGCTGGTGCGCTGCGCCGCGTTGGCAATACTCAAGGGCTCATGGGCACCGCCACCACCTGCGGTGGTGCAGCCCGAGCAGAGTGAACATCTGCTCCGGCGCCGCGCGGTCGAGCTGTTGGGACCGGCGCCGGCCGGACACGAAGCGCGCATCATGGTCACCCTGCCGTCGGCGGCCGCGACCGACCCCGAGCTGGTGCGCCGGCTGATCGAGCGTGGAATGGGCATCGCTCGCATCAATTGCGCTCACGACGACGCCGATGCCTGGCGCGCCATGGCACACCATGTGCGGCACGCGAGCCGGCTCACCGGTCACGGCTGCCTCGTCGCGATGGATCTTGCAGGGCCCAAGCTGCGCACAGGTCCGATCCAGCCGGGTCCGCGCTGTTTGAAGCTGCGCCCGAGCCGCGATGCGCTGGGCCGCGTTCTCGATCCGGCCCGAGCGTGGCTGACCGCCGGGGAGCATCCGGCTGCCGCACCGCAACCCGACATGCCGACGCTGCCGGTATCTGGGCAGTGGCTGGCGCGCCGTCGTGACGGTGACGTGGTGCGAATGCGCGACGCCCGTGGTGCGAGACGGCACCTGCTGCTGAGCAGCGAGGCCGGTGGATCACACGGCTTCGTCGGAACGACCGACAAGACAACGTATTTGGTCACCGGCTTGATGCTGGACGTGGATCACGCCGACGATTCGACGCCTGTGGGGGCCTTGCCCGAGCGCGAGCAGAGTCTTGTGCTGCATCGCGGCGATCTGCTCAACGTCACCCAGGACTGCTCGCCGGCATCCGTCGAACCCGATGGGCCTGCACAGATCGGCTGCACGCTGCCCGAGCTTTTCGACAACGCCCGGGTGGGCGAATCGATCTACTTCGATGACGGCAAGATCGGTGGCGAGATCATCGAGGTACATGCCGGCATGGTGCAAGTACGTATCACGCGCGCCGACGTGGGCGGTACAAAGCTCCGGGCAGCCAAGGGCATCAATGTGCCGGACACGCGCCTGCCCGTACCGGCGTTGACGGACAAGGACATTGCCGACTTGGCAACGGTGGTGGAGATCGCCGATCTCGTCGAGCTGTCGTTCGTGCAAGACCCCTCCGATATCGTCAGGCTGCACGAGGCTCTCGCCAAGCTCGATGGCGACAAGCTCGCTGTCGTACTCAAGATCGAAACCCGCCGGGCATTCGAGCGGCTACCCCAGCTGCTTCTCACGGCGATGCGGCGGCCGCGCGTCGGTGTGATGATCGCGCGTGGCGACCTCGCGGTGGAGGTCGGCTATGAACGACTTGCCGAATTGCAGGAAGAGATCCTCTGGCTGTGCGAAGCCGCGCATCTGCCGGTCATCTGGGCCACCCAGGTCCTCGAGCAACTCGCGACGAGCGGGTTGCCGTCACGCGCGGAGATCAGCGACGCCGCGATGGGTGAGCGGGCCGAGTGCGTCATGCTCAACAAGGGCCCGCACGTCGAGGAGGCAGTGCGCGTCCTCGACGACATCCTGCGTCGGATGGCCCGCCACCACTACAAGAAGAACGCGTTGCTGCGCCGACTGCGTTCGTGGCATCCCGAGACCGTCACCTGACCGTCCGGGGCGCACACCGCGCCCGCACTCGTCCATACAGCTCGGATGAACAGGGATCGGGGAAGGACTGCTCAGCCATGGAACACGATTCGGCCACAACCTTGGAGCCCGCCCGCCATCTGGAGATCGAGCGCAAATTCGACGTCGCCGAATCCACCGTCGTACCGTCGTTCGACGGTCTGACGTCGATCACCAGGGTGAGCCGAGCGCCGACCGCGGTGCTCGACGCGGTCTACTTCGACACCCCAGAACACGATCTGGCAGCCCAACGCATCACGTTGCGGCGCCGCACCGGCGGCAGCGATCCCGGCTGGCACCTGAAACTACCCGCCGATGTCCACACTCGCACCGAGATCCGCATGCCGCTCAGCGCCGGCGACGGTGTGCCGGCCGACCTGCGTGACATCGTCCTTGCGATCGTGCGCGACCATCCGCTCCTTCCCGTGGCCCACATCAACACCACCAGAACGGTTGACACGTTGTACGGCCCCGACGGGAACGCACTGGCCGAATTCGCCGACGACCGGGTGAGCGCATCTGCTGGCGATGCCGACATCCACTGGCGGGAATGGGAATTGGAGCTTTCCGAGAACACGCTCGCAGACGGTGATGCCACTGAGCAGACGATGGCGCGCGTGGCCGACCGGCTGCGACAGGCCGGCGCGGTGCCCGCCGGTCATGCGTCGAAATTGGCGCGGGCACTCGGCGCGTCGGCCGGCCGGCCTGAACATGCTGCGGGGCATGGTGATTCGATTCACCAAGCCGTGGCCGAGCATCTCCAGAAGCTGTTGGAGTGGGATCGGGCGGTGCGGGCAGACGCGGCGGATTCCGTGCATCAGATGCGGGTCACCATTCGCACGATCCGCAGCCTGCTGCAGGCGTCGCCCGCGGCGTTCGGGCTGGGCGAGGACGCCCCGATCCTCGATGAGTTACAGCAGTTGGGTGCGGTGCTGGGCACGGCTCGTGACGCCGAAGTACTGGGCGAGCGATATGCGCGAGCCCTCGACGATCTGCCGGAGAAACTGGTGCGTGGACCTGTCCGGCATCGGCTCGTCGACGGTGCACACGACCGCTACCAGTCGGGGCTGCAGGCCTCGCTTGCCGCGATGCGATGCGACGACTATTTCAGGTTGCTCGATCAACTCGAGGCGGTGATCGCAGCCGAGCCCCTGGCACCGTCGCGCGGCACCGAAAAACTGGCGGAGGCAACGATTGCCGACGGATACAGAAGCCTGCGCCGCCGCGTCAGGGCGGCGGCTGCGGCGGACGTCGAACATCACGACATCGCACTGCACCGGATCCGCAAGAGCGCGAAGCGGTTACGCTACACCGCTGCGGCGACAGGACAGCCGAAGGTGGCGGAAGCAGCGAAAGCCATCCAGACGCTGTTGGGCGATCACCAGGACAGCGTCGTCAGCCGCGGCCACCTCATCGAGCAGGCCGACGTTGCCCATGACGCCGGCGAGGACACACTCACCTACGGCGTGCTGTATCACCGGGAAGTCGAGATCGCGACGCGCTGCGAACAGGATCTGACCGCCGCGTTGAAGATGCTCGCCAAGGCGGTCCGCACAGCGCGGTGATCGGCCGACCCGCGACAGCCCGTCCCTGCTTCCTTCCCCACCGAAGACCGCGCCGCCCAGATTCTGGACTGGTGCGTGAGGCCTCCCACGCCGCGTACAGCTTCCGCACAGCAAAACACCTCGGCGATGAGGTTGTGGTGTGCGGCTCACTGTCGTACCGTCAACCTAGTTGATTAGCCGTCCTAGCGGAGCTTCCCCACCGGTCCGCGCCTGGTCGCCGCTCATTGAAAGGGTCACGGATGCAGCGGGTTTCGATCGGACGTCGGCTGAGCCGACGGTGGATGCTGCTGGTCGCGGCAGTGGTGATCGCGGTGGCGGCCTTCGCGGTGTATCGCCTGCACGGCATATTCGCCTCGCACGATGTCACGTCGACACCCAGCGGCGCGGTCAACGACATCGTTCCGTTCAACCCGAAACACGTGGTCATGGAGGTGTTCGGCCCGCCTGGCACGGTCGCGACCATCACCTACCTGGACGTGAACGCCCAACCGCAGCGGGCCGACGGCGTCGCGTTGCCATGGGCGTACGACACCACCACCACCCAGCCCGCGGTGTTCGTCAACGTCCAGGCCCAAGGTGACAGCGACTCGATCGGCTGCCGGATCAAGATCGATGACGTGGTCAAAGACGAGAGAACGGTGAACACCCTGAACGCCTACACCTACTGCCTGGACAAGTCCGGATGAGCGCCGACGACGACTCCCACCGGGTGCCGAACCTGATCCGGCGGTTCTCGGTGGTCATCGCACTGTTCTGGCTGGGTCTGGCGGTGGTGACCAACGTGTTCGTGCCCCAGTTGGAGACCGTCGCCGAATCGCACAACGTGTCGCTGAGCCCCCATGACGCACCGTCGCTGCAGGCCGCCAAACGCATCGGCAAGGTGTTCGGCGAGTTCGATTCGGACAGCTCGGCGATGATCGTGTTGGAAGGCGATCAGCCGCTCGGGGCCGACGCGCATCACTATTACGACGGTTTGATCCAGAAGCTGCGTCAGGACACCAAGCATGTCCAGCACATTCAGGATTTCTGGGGCGACCCGCTGACGGCAGCCGGCTCACAGAGCACCGACGGCAAAGCCGCGTTGGTGCAGGTGTACCTCGCGGGCAACCAGGGCGAGTCGTTGGCCAACGAGTCGGTCGACTCGGTCCGCCGCATCGTCGAGGACACTCCGCCGCCGCCAGGGGTCAAGGCGTATGTCACCGGCCCGGCGCCCCTGGTCACCGACCAGTTCGAGGTGGGCCGGCACGGCACCCTCAAGACCACGCTGATCACCATCGGGGTGATCTTGGTGATGCTGTTGTCGCTCTACCGTCGCGTCACCACCGCGATTCTCGTGATCTTCACGGTGATGATCGAGTTGACCGCGTCGCGCGGCGTCGTCGCCGTGTTGGCGAACGCCGGCGTCATCGAGCTGTCGACCTATTCGACGAATCTGCTGACGCTGCTGGTGATCGCCGCAGGCACCGATTACGCGATCTTCATCCTCGGGCGTTTTCACGAAGCGCGGTACGCCGGGCAGGACCGCGTGACGGCGTTCAACACGATGTACCACGGAACGTCGCACATCATCCTGGGGTCGGGCCTGACCATCGCCGGAGCCGTGTTCTGTCTGACTTTCACCCGGCTCCCCTATTTCCAGAGCCTCGGCATACCCGCCGGCATCGGCGTCCTCGTGGCCGTGGTGGCGGCGTTGACCCTGGCGCCCGCGGTGCTGGTGATCGGCCGCCATTTCGGTCTGTTCGAGCCGGCGCGCCGGCTGCAGACCCGCGGCTGGCGACGCATCGGGACGGCCATCGTGCGCTGGCCCGGTCCCGTGCTGGTGGTGACGGTCGGGGTGGCTCTCATCGGGCTGCTCGCGCTGCCGGGATACAAGACGAGCTACGACGCCCGGCCGTATATGCCGGCCGATGCCCCGGCCAATGTGGGCTACGCGGCCGCCGAACGGCACTTCTCACAAGCGCGACTGAATCCTGAGCTTCTGATGATCGAGGCCGACCACGACCTGCGAAACTCCACCGACATGATCCTGTTGGAGCGCGTCGCCAAGGCCGTGTTCCACACGGACGGCATCGCTCAGGTGCAGGCCATCACGCGGCCGCTGGGCACGCCGCTGGACCACACGTCGATACCGTTCCAGATCAGCGCGGGCAGCTCGGCGCAGATCAACAACCTGCCCTTCCAGCAGGCCCGCGGCGCCGATCTGCTCAAACAGGTTGACGTGATCAACAATTCGATCGACATCCTGCGCCAGCAATATGCGCTGCAACAGCAGTCCAGCGCCGTCACCGACGAGCAGGCCAAAGCCTTCCAGCAGACCGTCGCCACCGCGCAAGATCTGCGGGACAAGATCGCCAACTTCGACGACCAGTTCCGCCCGCTGCGCAATTACTTCTATTGGGAACCACACTGTTTCGACATCCCGATGTGCGCGGCACTGCGGTCGGTGTTCGACGCGCTCGACGGTATCGACGCGCTGACCGATCAGTTGGCCAGCGTCTCGGGCAGCATCACGAAACTCGATGAACTGCAGCCCAAGCTGCTGGCGCTGATTCCGCCGCAGATCGCCAGCCAGCAGACCAACCGCGACCTGACGCTGACCAACTACGCCACCACCTCGGGCATCAACGACCAGACGCAGGCCGCCCTGCAGAACTCGACCGCGCTGGGTCAAGCATTCGACGCATCGAAGACGGACGACTCGTTCTACCTGCCGCCGGAGGCGTTCACCAACCCCGAATTCCAGCGCGGGCTCAAGCTGTTCCTGTCACCGGACGGCAAGGCGGCCCGCATGATCATCACCCATGACGGCGATCCCGCTACGCCTGAAGGCATTTCGCACATCGACGGCATCAGGCACGCGGCCCAGGAGGCAGTCAAGGGCACTCCCCTGGCCGGCTCCAAGATCTACCTCGCCGGCACCGCAGCCACCTACAAAGACATCCAAGACGGCGCCAAATACGACCTCATGATCGCCGGGATCGCCGCGCTGAGCCTGATTCTTCTGGTCATGATGTTCATCACCCGCAGCATCGTCGCCGCATTCGTCATCGTGGGCACGGTCGCCCTGTCGTTGGGCGCCTCGTTCGGGCTGTCGGTACTGATCTGGCAGGATCTTCTTGGCATCCAACTGTTTTGGATTGTGCTGGCGCTGGCCGTCATCCTGCTGTTGGCGGTCGGGTCGGACTACAACCTGCTGCTGATCTCCCGGTTCAAGGAGGAGATCGGCGCGGGCTTGAACACCGGCATCATCCGGGCGATGGCCGGCTCGGGTGCGGTGGTGACCGCGGCAGGCCTGGTCTTCGCGGCCACCATGGCGTCCTTCGTGTTCGCCGATCTCCGGGTGCTTGGCCAGATCGGGACGACGATCGCGTTCGGATTGCTGTTCGACACGCTGATCGTGCGATCGTTCATGACACCGTCCATCGCCGCATTGATCGGCCGCTGGTTCTGGTGGCCGCTGAGGGTGCGTCCGCGGCCCGCGAGCCAGATGCTGCAGCCCTATGGATCCCGCGCTTCGGTCCGTCAACTACTGCTGTGGGAGGACGGCGACCCGATCGCGGGATCGTCGCGGCGGAGCTGAACCGGAGCTAGGCGGGCCGGTTCGCTCACCGACGGAGCAGCGGGCAGCTTCTTCTTCAACCGAGCGACCCGGCGCAACTGAGCGACGATGTTCATCGACGTCAGCATCGGGATTCCGCCGATGAACGTCCGGAACGACGGGTTGCCGCCGTGGACATGCAGCTCGTACAGGCAGCCGACGACGTAGAAGAACCCCATGGTGAACAAGACGGCCGGGATCGCATAGGCAAGCGGGTTGCGCGCGTCGTTGACCAGTTCGGTCGCGTACTCGAACTCTTCCTCGGTCAACGGTTGACGCTTGCGCACCTTCGCCAGCACCGCCTTGTGGGCGCCCACCTGCTCGCCCATCGGCGCCGGGGTGCGGTTCTCCAACCGGGTGATGTACAGAAACACGCAGCTGGCGAAGACAATTGCCATCACCGCGGCGAGGATTGTGAGATCGCCCCAGATACCGAGATCCACGCGAAGACTCCTTTACTGAGATCTACTAAGTACGCTACCTCAGTCCCGGGTTTCCAGGCGCTCGTTCACCCTCGCCAGCGCCTCGTCGAAAACCTCTACTTTTTCGCCACGCTTCTCGTTGGCGGGCTGCGCAGCGCCGCGGGCGCCTTCGGCCTCCACGCGCGCCGCACCCTGGCGCCGCAGCAGGCTGAAGTTCTTCTCGCGGGCTTGCCGCAGCCGGCTCTGCAGATCCTTCAGCGCCTTCTCATCCATCCGCGCCAGCGCTTCGGGATGCGACTCGGCGATCAAGGAGCTCTCCTGCGGGGTCAGGTTCACGTGGTTGCTCATCCTTGATTCATAGCGTGCACCACCCAGACCTGCCCGGCGAATCGCCCGACAGCTACCCGAACCGTCACACCCCGGTCGTTACGAGTTCACATCACCAGCCGGCCTCCAAGGGCCGCGGCAAGTTCAGCACCAGTTGTGCGTCTCTGGTGACCTCCAGGCTGAGGATTCTCGACGCGCCGAGCCCGTCGAGTAGGTCGCTGAGTGGGCCGCCATGGCGAGTGATTGTCACATCGCGCGGCAAGGTGCGTTGAGCGAACGCCAGCGTGTTGGATTGCACCGAGGTCTGATGCCATTTCCCGTCGACCAGGTGGACCATGGTGTTGGTTCCCATCCGGGACTGCGACGGCACTTCGGTGAACTCCGGCAGCCTCGCATGTAGCGTCACATCCGGCTGCCCTGCGGGACCGCCGATTTCGGCGTGGACGGTGTCGCGCAGGCTCACGCTGATGTCGGTGCGCCACTTCGGGAGTTGGTAGCCGCCGACGCCACGGACCCGGGCGATCTCAGTGGTGACGGGCAGGGCAAGCACGTGGGCATAGAACTTTCTGCGCCGCATCGCGTTGATCAACTCAAGCTCAGGCAACAGCTCGGAGACCAGGCCGCGCTCACCGGGTTTCCGCACGACGACCGCGACCGACACCTCGTCGTAGGGATCGTTGTCGCACACCGCGTAGGAAAAGAAGGTCAGTGCAGCCACACCGAATCCCGGTGCCGCACGCAATGGTTCGAGCGGCGCCGGCAGCATCGCGCCCAGGCGGTCGAGCGGCGCAAGCAGGTTCGCCTGAACGATGCTGGCACGATAGTAGAAGTTCGGCGCCCAGATCGGCCCGACGCGGGAATCGACTTTGACCTTCGGGATTCTGCGGAACCAGTCGATGTTGCCCACCGCGGGATCACGCGCCACCTCGTCCAGATTCGGGTTCGAACGGTAACGGTCGTAGTAGCCGCCTTTCGGCACTTCGACCGTCTGGCCTGCGAATTCGATCTCGGTGAGCTGCATACTCATCGTGCGGTACCTCGTCTTTCGTCTGGTAGCTCCAGCCTGACAGCGGGATACCCGGATCCACAGGTGCCGGATGGCCAACAAGTTGTGATAAGCGGCCAGATGCGTGTGTGACGCGGCCGATTGGGCCCTTATTGCGCCGGTTGTGCCGACAGCGGCCTTGTGCAGGTGTGAATGCCCGATAAGCTTCTGCAAAACGCAAGGGAGACAACGATGACCGGCACCTCAACGGATTGGGAGGTGGTCGGCCGGGCGAATTATGTGTCGTTCACCAGCTACCGCAAGGACGGCAGCGCAGTGTCGACCCCGGTCTGGATCGCCCCAGCCGGTGGCAAGCTCTACTTCTTTTCGGAGGTCGGCGCCCACAAGGTGAAACGCATCCGCCGTAACCCGGCAGTGACGTTGCAGCCCTGCGACGTTCGAGGAAGGACCATCCCGGGTTCGCCCATCGTCGACGGCACCGCACGGGTCCTCGACCACGCCGAGACGCCGAGGGTCCGCAAGATCGTCAATCGCAAATACCGGTTGCTGGGACCGCTGAGCGAATTCGGTGTGTGGATCACCCGTCGTCAACGGGCTTCGTTCGCCATCGAGATCGGCCCGAGACAGTAGCGGTCAGCCACCAAGGACGGATACGACCTTTTTGGCCGTGGCCTTCGCGGATCCCGGATTCTGGCCGGTTATCAGCCGCCCGTCGGCGACGACGTAGGAGGTAAAGGGAATCAGGCCCTTTTCGTACCGGGCGCCGCGCTTCTTCATCTCCTCTTCGACGTTGTACGGCACGAGCTTGTCGACGCGTGCGAGCACCTCCTCCGACCAGGAGAACCCGGTCAGCTTGCGCCCGGCAACCAAAAGCGAACCATCCGACAACGTGGTGTTGAGCAGTCCGGCGTAGCCGTGGCATACCGAGGACACGATTCCGCCGCGCTCGAAGATCTCACGCGTGATACGTTGCAGCCCTTCACTGTCCGGGAAGTCGAACATCACTGCGTGGCCGCCGGTGAAGTAGATCGCGTCGAAGTCCGCCGCGTCGATCTCATCAGGCGAAGCGGTGTTGGCCAGCAGTTCCATCTTCGCGGGGTCGGCCTTCCACGACTTTGCGCTCTTGTCGTAGTTCGGAAACTTCAGCGAGCGCGGTTCCAACGGAGAGGGACCGCCCTTCGGGCTGACGATCGTCTGTTGATAACCCGCTTCGGCGAAGATGTCGTACGCGTGTGTCAGCTCCGAGAGCCACAAACCGGTCGGCTCGGACGGATCCTCGTAATGGGAGACGTTGGTGACGACGTTCAGGATGCGCTTGGTCATGTCTCAAGGATTCCGCTGGTGCGCCGGCATTGCCAGCAACTGGCCACTTCTCACAACTTGTTGGCCATTCATCACCTGTCGACCGATGCGGGCTCGTTCCTAGGCTGGGTAACGCATGATGAGACCAAACAGCCCGACACGGCGACGCGAGGTGTATGTGAGTACGCACGACGTTCTGCGTTCGCCGGCCAGTGCTGCGCTACTGGTCGATCTGGCCGCCGAGCACGGTTTGGCCCACGCCGACTCACTGCACGGCACACCCCTGACCCGAGAGGCGCTCGACGACCTCGATGCCGAGGTCCGGCTTCGCGATGAGCTGCAGATCCTCAGCAACATCCTCGACGGACTGCCTGATGTTCCGGGGCTGGGAGTGGAGGCCGGGCTGCGCTGCCATGCTGCATCGCCCGGCATCTGGGGTCTCGCGCTCATGAGTTCCCAGACACTGGGTGATGCCATGTCGGTCGGGATGTCACTCGCGGCGCTGAGCTTCTGCCTGTGCCGGCTCAGTGTCAGCACCGACACAGCAGACGGCACCGGCAGGTTGGTTCTCGACCCCACGGCGCTGCCGGTCGGCATTCGCCGATTCGCGGTCGAACGTGACAGCACCGGCATTCAGACACTGCAGCGCGACCTGCTCATGAATCCCGATGCTCCGCTTCGAGTTGCCTACACGATGCCGCGCCCACCAGAGGACGAGGTTCGGAAATACGTCGACGTATTCGGCGTCGAACCCGAATTCGATGCGCCGCAGAATTGCCTGATCGTCAGCCTGGAATCATTGAGCGCGCCGCTGCCCCAGGCCAATCAGTACGCCCGGTCGATGGCGGAGAAACAAGCGGTCCAACTGCTCAGACAGCGATCGGCCCGCGCCGGCGTCGCGGGCCTGTTGCGCGATCTGATGCTGGCGAGTCCGTCTCCCGTGCTGTCGCTCGACGAAGCCGCGCGACAACTCGCCGTCAGCCCACGTACCCTGCGTCGACACCTCGCCCAAGAAGGTGTGTCGCTGCGGGTGCTGCAGGAAGAGGTGCGCGAAGCGCTGGCCGAGGAGCTGCTGGTCTCCGACGGGCGTTCCGTGGCGGATATCGCTGAACGCCTTGGTTATTCGCAGGTGTCCAGCTTCACCAAGGCCTTCCGGCGGTGGAAGGGTGTCGGACCCCAGGAGTATCGCACACGGGCGCGTTCTCGATGACCGCACCGGATCTGCAGGCCAAGCGGCCCGCCGCGAGTCTCGTGCTGATGCTCGACTGGGCCGCCGAGTTCGGCTTGACCGCACAACAGTGTCTGGCCGGCACCAGGATCTCCCCGGGCGCAGTCCGGGCCCCCGCCGCCGAGGTCAGCGGACAGCAGGAACTCAGAGCCATCGCGAATATCGTTGCCGCGCTGGGAGACCGGCCGGGGCTCGGTCTGCAGGCCGCGGCCAGGTATCCGGTCACCGCATTCGGGGTGTGGGGATTTGCCATTCTCACCAGCCCGACCCTGGGCGAAGCAATCGATGTCGCCGTGAGATTCGTGCGACTCAGCTATGCCTTCTGTACGTTCGAAACACGTCGCCACGGTGACGAACTCTCGATCGTGATCGATGCCCGTTCCGTACCGCAGCCGGTCCGCAGGTTCGTGCTGGAGCGTGACGCAGCCGCGATCCCCAATCTGTACCGGGAGATCCTCGGCACGCCACCGCCACCGAGCCGCATCTCGTTCGCACTCCCCGACCCGGGAGGAGCCGTCGGCGTGTACGAGGAGATGTTCGGCGCAGTGCCCGAATTCGACGATGCGATAACTTCTGTCACGTTGTCGGCCCAGCTGCTGAACGTGCCACTGCCGCAAGCCAGTGCCCACACCTCCAAACTCGCCGAACAGCAGTGCCGGCTGCTGCTCGAGCAGCGGGAGGCCAGAACGGGTCGGGCAGGTGTGGTGCGCGATCTGTTGCTGGCCGACCCCGCCCGGCCGCCGACCCTGGCGCAGGTGGCAGAGCGGCTGTCGTGCAGTACGCGGACGCTGCGAAGGCAATTGGAGGCGGAGGGCACCTCGTTCCGGAAACTGCTCGACGAGGTCCGCCACCACTTGGGTACGGAGCTGCTACAAAGCGGCATGACCGTCGAGCAGGTCTCGAACCGGCTGGGATACAACGACGTCAGCAATTTTTCACATGCGTTCCACCGTTGGAAAGGCGACAGCCCGCGGGCCTATCTGGCTCGGCAGAACACCACAACACATCACCGCACGAGAAAAAGGTAAAGGAGTTCACTGCATGTACGCGATAACGTTCAACGGTTTTGGCGATCCGGAGGTGATGGAGTGGGCTCAGGTCGACGACCTGCCCGCACCTGGTCCGGGACAGGTCGCCATCGACGTGGTGGCCGCCGGGGTGAACCGCGCCGACGTGATGCAACGGATGGGCTTCTATCCACCGCCTCCCGGTGTCAGCGATATCCCCGGCCTCGAAGTATCAGGGTATATCACTGAAGTCGCTGCCGGAGTACAGGATTGGGCGCCTGGCGATGCGGTGTGCGCGCTCCTGGCCGGCGGCGGCTACGCCCAGCGGGTCAACGTGGCGGCCAGCCAGGTGCTACCCGTGCCCGACGGCGTCAGCGTCGCCGCCGCCGCAGCCCTGCCCGAGACCGCGGCGACCGTGTGGTCCAACGTGGTGATGACCGGCGGGCTACAGAGCGGGCAGACCCTGCTGGTCCACGGCGGCGGCAGCGGAATCGGCACGCACGCAATACAAGTAGGCCGTGCGCTGGGCGCCAACGTGGCGGTGACCGCCGGTTCGCAATTCAAGCTGGACCGCTGCCGCGAACTCGGCGCGCAGACGTTGATCAACTATCGGGATCAGGATTTCCCGGCCGTGGTCAATGCCGAATACTCCGGCGCCAACGTCATTCTCGACATCATGGGCGGCAGCTATCTGGCCAAGAACGTCGAGGCACTGGCCGAGAACGGTCACCTGACGATCATCGGGCTCCAGGGCGGTGCCACAGCGGAACTCAATCTCGGTGCGCTGCTGTTCAAACGGGGATCGGTGCACGTGACAAACCTGCGCCGGCGGCCCGAGCAAGGGCCCGGCTCCAAGGCCGAGATCATCGCCGAACTGCGTCGGCACCTGTGGCCGCTGGTCGCCGAGAGTCTCGTCGCACCCGTTGTCGCGGCCGAGATCCCGATCACCGACGCCGCGGAAGCCCACAAGCTCCTCGACTCCAACGAGACGGTCGGAAAGGTCCTGCTGGTGGTGCGCGAACCCTGACAGAGCCGGGCGACTTGGCGCGATCCTCGAACATGTGTTCCAATAGGCGCTCGGCCCGGCCCGCCCAGTGCGGGCGACGTTTTCGAGGAGATCGCCACAACAATGACTGTAGAAACCCCGGTAGCAGCCACGTCGTCGGCCGACTCCGACACCGCCGACGTCTCCTCGGCCGAGAGCACCTCGCCCGCGGAGGCCGCAATCGCCGGGACCCCTGCCGAGCAGAAGCCCCGGAAGGCCCCCGCCAAGAGGGCGACCGCCAGGAAGACCAAGACTCTCGAGCTGACCCTCACGGTCACCGGCACAGCGGACGGCGAATGGCGAGCGGAGCTCAGGCAGGGCACCACCTACCTGGCCCGCGACCTCACCGTCGCGGCCGCCGCAGTCTCCCGGGCGGCCAAGGAACTTCACGAAGACCTCTCCACACCGATCGACGAGGTGATCGAAGAGGCGCGTGCCCAGCAGGCCGCCAAGGTCGCCGCGCTGGAGTCTGAACTGGAAGCCGCCCGCAAGGCTCTCGCCGACCTGGACTGAGCGCGGTCACGTCAGTCCGAATGACGGTGCCACGCAGCGATACACAAGACCATCGCCACGATCAAGGCGATCAACACCCACAGGACGAGGGCTTGGTCCACCCATGCCCCGGTCGGCGGTGAGCCGCACCCGCAGCGTGGCGCCATGTTCGACTCAAACGTCGCGAAGTGGAATCACACGTACAGCGAAGCAAACGGCTCGAACGGCAGATTCCTGATGACGAACCAGACCGTCACCACCACCAGCGCAATCATCGCCGACCATCGGTAATTCTGCCAACTTCGCACACGCCGGCCGGACAAGCGCCCATAGGTCCACACACCGAAGGCCCATGCGAGGAGCCCCACAGCCAGCAGTCCAATAGCGTTGAACCTCAACGCCGCAAGGAAATCGCCATGCATCAGGGAGTAGATCATTCTCAGGCTGCCGCAGCCGGGGCAGTCGATACCCAACAGCGCCTTGGTCGGGCAGGCCGGCAACACCGAACCGGGCTGGGTGGGTTCGCCTATCCAGATGGCGGCACAGGCGCACCCCGCCATGGCGGCCACCACGAGTGGCGCGCCAAGGCGGAGGTGCGGTTCACGTACAGCAGCCACCGAGGGCCACATGCTTCTCAGTAGCCTGAGGACATTCCGGCCATGCCACCGGCGACGGCGATGATCCCCCAGACGATGCCAAGGGCGACACCCGCGATCGCTCCCCACATCGCGAACTTCTTTGCGTCGTCTGCCGACTTCTGCGCCTCGGCGTACCGACCCTGTGCGTACAGTCCTGAGACCTGAGTCGACTTGACAATGGCCACGATTCCCAGCGGTAGGCAGCACAGGACCGTGCACAGAATGGCCCAAACCAAGTTGTTGTCCGGCGGCGAACCCTGTGGTCCCTGCGGCGGGAAGTTCCCCGGGGGTGGCGGGTACCCACCGGGCGGCGGGTAATTCCCTGGCGGTGGTTGAGCGGTCATAGGCACCTTCCCGAGTCCGTTTGCTGAATGCAGCGAGATCACACTACCTGAGAGTTTCCTGTATGCGCGCTGAGGTCACCTGACCTACCGCGACCTTCGACGACGGACGCGTCAACACGCCGGCAACCTTGGCAGTGTTTGGCACATATAGCTCGATAAGGCAGTCGGACAAAGCGTTTCGCGCGTTCACCGAAAGTGTTCGGGCCGGTCCTCAGCGCCCTGCGAACGTCACCGGTGCATCCGATCGCCAAGTGCTACGTCGGTCGCGGTACGGCCTTTCGGATCTCGTTCACATAGGCGGTCTGGGTCTCGCACGTGCGGTCGAGAAGTTCGACCGTACACAGGATTACAGATCCGCCACCGACTCCCCTTGGCGGATTCGGCAAGCTACTGCCCGAACGGACAACAATTCGGCATTCTGCCCCTCCGACAGGTACCCGCTTTGTACGCTTGAACAGCTCGAACAGTCCATTCCAGATCGTGCCGCCACCATCGAGAGGTACACGAACATGGGTACATGCGCGGGATTGAAGGCACCGATTTTCGTCGCGACTGCTGTCGTAGTCGTCGCCGCCGCAGGATGCGGATCGGACTCGACGTCGTCAAGCACCACATCGTCGCCGACGACCGCAACCACCCCAGGGCAGGCGACGACGACTGCGGCAGCGTCCGCCCCGGGACAGATCATCGTCCCCCTCGGTAACGAACCGTCCGGAACGGTCAACCTCAGCTGGGACCCGGGGTCAAAGCTCGTCACCGCCAAGTTGCAGATGTCCGGCTTCACGCCGGGCAGCAGCCACGCCATGCACATTCACGACGGCAGTTGCGCGAAGCAAGGCGACGTCTTGATTCCCTTCGGCAACGTCACCGCCGACGACAAAGGCGTCATCAACACCGCGGTCCAGAGCACGCAACCCTCCGACAAGGGGCTGACCGCAGGCACTCTCCTCAACATCCACCTCGCATCGGTCGAAGACATGGGCGCCCCCGGATCCCCCAGTTACATGCCGATCTCGTGCGCCGACATCGACCCGGCAATGTCGTCCACGCTGCAGATGGCACCCTTGCCCCAGTTCGGCGATCATCCGCAGAGTCAGGCGATTCTGCAATACGACCCCGCGGCCAAGACACTCACCGTGCCGGTCCGTACGACCGGATTGGTGCCCGGCAGCGCACACGCAGTGCACATCCACCTCGGATCGTGCAGCTCGCAGGGACCGGTGAAATATCACCTCAACGACCTCGTGGCGTCGAAAGACGGGGTCGCCGAGTCAACGACGATCATCGACAACGTCACCGAGGCGCCACCGGCGTCTGGCTGGTATGTCAACGTGCACTTGGGATCTCATGATGAGATCGAGAAGGATGGCAAGCCGACCATGTTCTTCGCGCCGATCCTATGCGGGAATATCACCGCATAATCCTGAATCTCGCCGCCCCGGGCGCGCCGCATCGCCGAGCCGGGAGATCGTGATCTCACAGCCTGCCGAGATCCGTTGCTGTCCAGGTATTTTCATGGTTCGGAAGTGGCAGTCGCTGCACCACGGCCCAACCAGCCGTCGGCGGGGCAGAGCAGGGTTCGCCGCCACTGCCAGTTCGAATCGGAGTCCGCGGATCGGCGTCTTTGGAATCATGCCGATTTTTGCCGGTATCCCGGACGCCTGTTTCCGCTAGCTTCTAGCGGTCGTCGCAATGCGGAAGGAACGTGATTGATGAGCGAGCACACACGCGGTTGCCGTTGAGGTGTGCGACAGATACCCGGGAGTACCGGGATCCGAAGCACTATGTCGTTCCCCGGATTTCAACCACGAGAGGCGCATAAACCCGCATGTTGAATCGTTTCGCCACCCTGGCTGCTGTGTGCATGTTGGCCCCGGTAGCGGTGACGCCCCTCGCGTCGGCCGACCCGCCGCCACCACCGCCGGACCCCGCCGCACCCGTCGCCGACGCCGCCGCACCGCCCCCGCCCCCGGCCGACACCGGCGCCGTGCCCTCCTCGCCCCCCGGAGTCCTCGACACCCCCGACGGCTGGCACGTCACCGTCGTCGGCTCCAACGAAACCCTGCTACCGGTCGCCCCGCTGACCACCGCGGTGTCCTCCCGCGAATACCTCGTCGGCGGCACCTTCACCGGCAACGTCAGCGGCTCGGGCAAAACCAAACTCACCGGCGGCACCCTGGAAGCCGGCGCCCAAATCGGCTGCGGCATCATCAGCGACGAAACCGAAATCAACCCCGGCATCAGCTTCACCCCCG
>NZ_BCSX01000032.1 GCF_001570425.1 Mycolicibacterium brisbanense | reverse complement strand
GCCTGCCACCGCCGCAACCGCGATTCCGACACCCCCTGCGCGGCAAGCCACCCGCGCTTCTGCCCATGAGGCTGCAGGTGATACCGATCGACAAACGCACGAACCTCCGCCGCCGAAAACCCCGGGCTGATCGACATAACCCTCCATCCCAAACAGGTAGATGAATGACTCACAACCAGCCTGGCAAAGAGGGGCAGCGACATTTGCGTCGAATTCGAGGCCGGGGGAGCCGAATCGGCGCAGCCTGCGTCTAAGCAGATGTGCGCACTCCGTTTGTCGGCAGCAACGCCGTCGCCGCAGGTCACCTCACCAAGGGCCAGCTGCGACACCGGTACCGGCCCATCTATCGCGACGTGTACGTGCCGCTGCGACACCAGGTGTCCCTTCGGGATCGGATTCTCGGCGCGGCGCTCACGTCCGGCGGGGTGATCGCAGGCGTGGCCGCGTCGGCGGTCCACGGCGCGAAGTGGGTCGGTGACGACGTTCCGGTCGAGCTGGTCGCGGCAGGCAGGCACCAGCGCGGTCTGGTGATCCGTTTCGACACGCTGCACGACGACGAGGTCACGACAGTCGCCGGAATCCGCGTCACCACGCCCGCGCGCACCGCGTTCGACCTGGCCCGCCGCCTGCCTCGCGGCAAGGCTGTCGAGCGCCTGGACGCGCTCATGAATGCGTGCCCGTTCTCGATCGAGGACGTCATGCTGATCGCCAAACGCCATCCCGGTGTCCGGGGCCTGCGTCGCCTGCGGGTGGCGTTGCCACTTGTCGACGGGGGCGCCGAGTCGCCGAGGGAGACGTGGTTGCGGCTGCAGTTCATCGACGCGGGATTGCCCAAGCCCACAACGCAATTGGTCATCCATGACCAAGGCCGCTACGTGCGACGGATCGACATGTGCTGGGAGGAGTTCAAGGTCGGCGCCGAATATGACGGCGAGCAACACCTCACCAGCCGTACCCAGTACGCCCTAGATGTTCGGGTGAACCGCGTGCTGCAGCGCCTCGGGTGGCACGTCATCCACGTCATCAAAGAGGACTATGGCCAGGACATCGTCGAGCAGGCGCGCAGTGCGTTGCGCTCCCGCGGATGGCAGGGCTCGGTCACCGCCCGAGCAGAGTGTCCGTGAGGGCGTCTGCCGAGCCGACCGTGACGAGTGCCCGGGCGTGCTCGCCGGGTTGTCCGTATCCCCACTCGACCAGGACGGTCGGGAGTCCGTGTTCAGCAGCCCCGACGACATCGTGCAGGCGGTCACCGACCATCACCGGATTGCTGGTGTCGACGCCGTCGGCGCTCAGGCGACGCAATGCCTCGCCCACGATCGACGCCTTGTCGCTGATGGTCTCGTCCCGCGACGCACCCGAGACCGTGACGAAGTAGCGGGACAGGCCCAATCGTCCGAGCACCTCGATCGCGGTGTGCTCAGGTTTCGACGTCGCCACTGCCATCGGAATGCCTTGCTGCGCAAGTGCTTCGAGGGCGGGAAGTACCTCGTCGAACGGCCGGATGTCGGCATTGCCGATCCGTTGATAGTGCTTGCGATAGAGCTGGCGGGCGTGTTCGGCCGCGGCGTCGTCAAACCCGAACCGCACCCGGAACGACTCCGCCGGCGGCGGACCCACCCACGTGCGCAGTTCGTGCGGCGGTGGGACGGGCAGGCCCAGTTCGCTCAGCGTCGCGGCGAAGGCTTCGGTGATGTTCTTGGCCGAGTTCGCGATGGTTCCGTCGAGGTCGAACAGAACACAGGTCCACTTGGTCTCTGGAAAACTCACTCGCCCACCCTAATCGGATCGCGTGAGCCGATCGCGGCGTCGAGAAGCTCGCCGAGTTCGACGAAAACGTTGCTCGAGCCTCCTGAACCGGCCGTTGTCAAGCTGCTTGGAGTCGGTTTTCGGGTTTGGGTAGGTTGATGCCGACGGTATTGGCTGG
>NZ_BCSX01000031.1 GCF_001570425.1 Mycolicibacterium brisbanense | reverse complement strand
GGGGCCCGCTGCACCGTCTGACCGACGTGGAACTGCTCACCGCGGAGTGGGTGCACTGGTACAACACCGAACGGCTCATGCACCGCCTGAGCCGCATATCGAGTACGAGACCGCCCACTACGCTCCAAACACAGCCCGATCAGAGGCTGCACACCAGTAACCGGTGTGCACCAAACCCGGGGCGATTCAGGATCCCCGACTATGGCGGGGAACCTATTTCGTGGCTTGCTGCATCATTTCGAGCATGTGGTTGCGCCTTTCGTTGGTGAGGTACGCCGCGGCGGAGAACCATCCGCCGTCAACGACGATGTCGGTGCCGGTGATGTAGGAAGATTCGTCGCTGGCGAGGAACAGCGCGGTGTTGGCGATTTCTTCGGGCTTGCCCATGCGGCGCAGCACCACGGTGTCGTTGATCTGCTGGTCGATCATCGGTTTCATCGCGGGGTTGGCGTGCATGGGGGCAGTCATTTTGGTGGCGATGAATCCGGGCTGGATGACGTTGCAGCGGATGCCCCAGTCGGCGTAGATGTAGGCCGCTGAGCGTGAAGGCCTTCCAACGCCCACTTGGATGAGGAATATGCAGTGGAGAATGTTCCCCACAGTCCGCCGACAGAACCGATATTGACGATCGAGCCGCCACCGAGTTCCCGGATCAGCGGCGCGCACGTCTGTATGCCGACCATGGTGGCGGTGACGTTGATTTCGAAGACCTTGTTCCAGGCTTCGAGGTCGACATCGGGCAGCATGACGAGGTCGTTGCTTCCGACCACGTTCATCAGGATGTGCAGCCCACCGTACTGTTCCTTGGCCTGGTCAACGGCTGCCTCCCACTGCAGAATGTCGCTACCGAGTCGGTCGGATCTGGTGACGCCATGAGTACCCCCCGGTGATTGTTAGCTCTCAGCCTAAACGACGGCGCATCGGGCCGTCTGTGGTGACTTCTGCAACGATTGGAATCGAGACAATCGAATTGCGACATAAGCCTGCAAGGCCGCTGAGATAGGGGCGACACAACGGAATCCACCTGATGTTGTGGAGAGCCCGCCCGGTCAACCAAATGAGATAGAACACGAGGAGCCCGAGATGATGTTGACTTGGCTACCGTGGGTTCTCCGGGTGGCCGGGGTGCCGCATGACTCTTGCACTGCCCTCAACCGGAATTCGTGTTCGTGGCAGGCTTTCTGAGCTGTTCGATGAATCCGGAGACGAGGTCGAAGAATTGGGTTTCGAGTTCGTGCTCGACGAAGTGACCGCAGGCGGGTATCACCAACTTGGCGTCGGGGATAGCGGCGGCGATCTCCTGGGAGAGCGGCAGCGGTGTGCAGAAGTCGTGTTCACCGCAGATGGCCAGGGTCGGCTGCGTGATGTGCCCGAGCCGATCCAGCGTGTCGTGGGCCGCGATCATGTCGATTCGCCGCAGTGCGATCTCGGTGTCGCGCGGCTGCATCGGGAGGGCGGCCGCCCCCTTGATCCACGCCGACACCTTCTCCGGGTTGTCGCGGGCGAACGTCGGGGAGAACAAGAACACCGAATAGGCCGACAGCAATGCCTCTCGGCCCCATTCGGCGGCCATCTTGCGTCGCGCTGCGAACTGGCGTCGCAGGTAGGCGTCGAAGCGGGCGAAGGAGGCTACGAGTGTCAGCGTGGCGACCGTGCGGGGGTGGTTGAGCGCCATGTATTGGGCGATGGCCCCGCCGGTCGAGGCTCCGACGACGTGCGTGGGGCCTACCCCGAGATGGTCGACGAGGCAGGCCATGTCTGCGGCGAGTTGTTCGGTCGAGTGGCCCACGTCGGTCCGGCTGCTCCGTCCGGTTCCGCGTTGGTCGGGGACAATGACGAAGTAGCGAGCCGCGAATCGGCTTATCTGACTGCTCCAACTGGCGCCGACGCCGGCCAGGCCAGATAACAACAGCACGGGCGGGTTGTCCCGGTCTCCATGTAACTCGTAGTACAGCGAAATCCCGTGGTTATCAATGGTGCTCATCGCGGAGCCGCTTCGGCGAGGAGGTCGACCTGGTCGATATCCGCGACGCAGGCCACCGACAGCGCGACGATGGCGTCGAGGCTTTTATAGACCAGCCGGTTGATCGCGGCCAGGCTGGTAAAGCCGCGCCCCTCGGCTCGGCAGGCCCAATGGGCGGTCAACGGCCCCGCCACGTGCGCGATATGGCTGGGCAGTCCTATTCCGATCTGCATGGTGATCGCTCCTTAGGGGTTCACTGCGTCGAAGATGTCGTCGTAGTGGCCGTCGCGGGCGGCGAATCGCACCCGCTTGGCGGCATGGACCACGACCTCTTCGGCGTCGGGTTGGCTGTGTAACAGCGAAATCGTCTCGGCGACAAAGGCGTCTAACGACATCGCGTCGGTACCGTCGTCCTGGCCGGCCAGCATGTCGGTCTCGACGCGCGGCGGAATGATCTCGATCACCTTGACCGAGGTGCGGCGGAGTTGTCGGCGCAGCGACTGGGTATAGGCGTGCAAACCCGCTTTGGTCGCCGAGTAGGTCGGGGCGGCCGCTTTGGGCACGAACGCCAAAGCTGAGGTGACGTTGACGATCGCTGCCTGCGGACGGGCCAGCAGGGCGGGCAACAGCGCCGCGGTGAGCCGTATCGGCCCCAGCAGGTTGATCGCCACCGTGGTCTGGGCGATCTCCGCGGTCGCGGCAGCACCGGTGCGCAGGTCCTCGGTGTGCATGACGCCCGCGTTGTTGACCAGGACGTTCAACCCGGGGTGGGTGTCGGTCAGTTCGGCGGCCAACCGGGTGATGCTGTCCGGGTCTGCCAGATCCAGATGGCGGCATGCGATGCCCGGGTTGGCGTCGGCGACGGCTTGTAGCGGGGCCTGTCGGCGCCCGGCGATCACGACCTGGTTGCCCGCCCGGTGCAGGGTTTCGGCGAGACCGCGGCCGATGCCGCTACCGCCGCCGGTGACCAATACGGTGTTGGCTGTCACGCTCATGCACTCCACGCTCGCAGCGTCGGCGTCGAAATGGCGACTGTTCCGGCGAGAATGGCGAGAAGTCCTCATTCTGGCCGACTAAAGCGCATACTTTCCTCGTGATCGACCGGCTGGACGCGCAGAATCTGCACGCCCTTCAGCTGGCGCCCCGGGTGTCGTTTCGCCGGATCGCCGCCGTGGTCGGGGCCACCGAGCAAACGGTCGCCCGGCGCTATCAATGGTTCTCGCCGGCGATCTCGCGTACAGCGGCGATCATGGGGCGGTCTGGAGTGAATACGGCACGATGTCGCGGGTGGCGGTTCGGTCGGGCTTGTAGGCGAGGATCGTCGCGGCCCGCCGAACACGTGGACGTGACCAACGGTGTTGCGGCGCTGGAATTTGTCGGCCAGTGCGGTGAATGCTCGGCGCAGTGCGGTGCTGTCGAACAGTGGGTCTGGCACAGGGGTGACTCCATCGTGGGTCAGGTCGTGGCGGTCTAGGTAGATGCCGCGGCGGCGGAACGCTGCCGGTGTCCAGATCGAGGCGCCGGTGCGCGAGGAGGGCAGGTTCGCGATCCACCACGCGTGGTTGAGGAACCGTTCGGTGGCCAGCCAGGCTTTGTGCCGCAGGCGAAACGGCAGGAGGCGCGGTAACAGCGGACAATGATTCATCTGGTGCAATACGCAGTGGTCGACCTGACATAATGTAGCTTATCGGTACATTTCCGAGCAGTGCTAATCTGTGGGCGCTCGTGTGCACCGCGTCGATCTCTTCGTCGATCGGCCGGGTCGTCATTCCTGGGAGCATCCGATGCCCAACCGTCATCCAGCGAGTTCGTGGCTGTGTCATGTGCAAGCCGCATAAGCGTCATGGCGCTGGCCCTGGGTTGGCAAGGATCCGCTCGGCAACGCGCCGGGTTCGCGGGTCGATCTTCGCGTCGCAAAGCGCAAGCGCAACGGCGGCTGAAAGCCCACTCGTGCCTTCCTGGCCGGGTGCCGAACTTGGTGCCTGTGCCCGGACAAAGAGTCGATAAATACGTCACAGTGACGGTTCTGTCGCTGGTGGACTTGGACGCGGTATCGCTTGTATTGCAGGCTCTTTCGGTGCGCTCGTCGGCGTGCTATGTGGGCCTGCCGCCGTTGCCGTTTACCTGTCGACACTCCGGCTGCGACCCTGGAAAATTCGTATGCGCAGTTAATTAACGGTCGAAACGTCGCGGGTTGGCATTGCCTTCTGCGATTGCCGCAATCCCCTCGGTTTTATATCGCACCTATATATTCGTCACTGTGACGAATATTGCTGTCGCGGTGCATTTTTCGCGTCTCGAATTCAGCCGGGTCGTCTCGCATGTCGCCCGCAGCGGCAGCCGGCGTTGACCACCGCCGCTGCCGCGGTGAACGCCGCCGGTCGAACCGCACCTCCCCCATGGAGTCGCCTGCCATCGCCCCATATGTAGCGACACCAACCGGCAGCGGTTACGGATGACCATCAGCAAAACACCACCCCGCCTCGTCTCGACGTTCGTTCGAGCAGCGAGCGCACAGCGTCCTACCCGGACTGCCACGCCTAGGGTTAGCGTGGGCCAATGGGATTCCGATCGTTGCGATCAGGGGCGCTGTTGTCCGTAGCGGTCACCGTGGCGACGTTGTGCGCATGTGGCGGCGCGGGCGATGTCGCGCCGCCGGCACCGAGCGTGGCTCAGATCGCCACCGACTTCGCCACGACGATTCGCCAGCGGGTGACCGTCGACGCGATGATGGCCCATCTGACGAAGCTTCAACAAATCGCGGATGCAAATGCCGGCAATCGTGCAGTGGGCACACCCGGATACGACGCCAGCCTCAAATATGTAGTTGATGCCTTGCGTTCCAAAGGCTTTGACGTCGCCACCCCTGAATTCGAGCTGCGATTTCCGTTCGCCGACACCCCTGAGGTGACTGTCGGCGGGTCGAAGGTCGAGGCAAGAGCGCTGGAATACACCGCCGGCACACCGCCGCAGGGAGTCACCGGACCGCTGGTCGCAGCGCGGGTCGAAGACACCCCCGGATGTTCCGCCGCGGACTACGACGGCCTTCCTGTCGCAGGCGCCGTGGTTTTGGTCGACCGGGGCGGGTGTCCATTCGGCGACAAAGAACTGGTAGCCGCCGCGCGTGGCGCGGCGGCGCTGATCGTCGCCAACAACCGCGATGACGACCAGTCGGGTGCCACGCTGGGTGAGCAGACCAACGTCACCATCCCGGTGGTCATCGTCAGCAAGGCCGATGGTGCCCGGCTGCGTTCCCGGCCCGACACCGCCGTCATCACGCTCAATGCCGGCGTCCGAACCGAGAAAACGCGAAATGTGCTTGCGCAAACCAAGACCGGTTCCACCCACGACGTGGTGATGGTGGGCGGCCACCTGGACAGCGTGCCGGCCGGTCCGGGAATCAACGACAACGGGTCAGGAGTGGCCGCCGTGCTGGAGACCGCGCTGCAGATGGGCAGCTCGCCGCCAGTCCACAACGCGGTGCGGTTCGCTTTCTGGGGTGCCGAGGAGATCGGCCTCCTGGGCTCCGCGAACTATGTGCAGTCGCTGAACACCGACGAGCTCAAGGACATTGCCCTGTACCTGAACGCCGACATGCTGGCCTCCCCCAACCCCGCCTACTTCACCTACGACGGCGATCAGTCCGCACCGCCCGACCCTGTCCACGGCCCACCACCGGTGCCCGAAGGCTCAGCGGGTATCGAACGCACACTGGTCGAGTATCTGAAGAGCGCGGGCGAAACTGCGCAGGACGTCTCCTTCGAGGGACGCTCGGACCACGACGGGTTCACCCGGGCAGGTATCCCGGTCGGCGGCATCTTCTCCGGCGCCGAGGGCAAGAAGACACCCGAGCAGGCCGGGCTGTGGGGTGGCACAGCCGACCAACCGTATGACCCGAACTATCACCAGAAAACAGACACCCTCGAGCACATCGACCGGTTCGCACTGAACATCAATGGCGGCGGAACCGCCTATGCGGTGGCGCTCTACGCCCAGGATCTCAGCGGCCGCAACGGACTGCCGATCCACGACGACCGCACCCGTCACTCCGTTTCCAAGCCATGAAAAGCCGGGAACGCCGGGGCATGTCGTCCACAGCGGTGAGCCTCGTCGCTGCGCTGGTGCTGATCATCATCGCCGCGACGTCGTGTGGGCACTCGGCACCGGACCCGCACGCCGGCCACAGTGAATCCGGCACCGCCACGAGTGGGACGCCCGCTCCTCACAACGCCGCCGACGTGGCTTTCGCACGCAACATGATCCCGCACCATCAGCAGGGTGTCGAACTGGCCGCGATGGTCCCCGATCGCAGCACCAACCACGATTTGAGAGTGATCGCGGCCCACATCGGCGCCGACCAGCAAGCCGAGATCGCAACGCTCAATCAGCTTCTCGCGCAATGGCATGAGGATGCACACCCGGCCGGCGGAGGCCACGCCGACCACGAGGCTATGCCCATGATGACCGGCATGGTCGACCAGGGCGCCCTCGAGCACCTCAAGTCCCTCGACGGTGCGGCGTTTGACACGCTGTGGGCCCGGTCGATGATCGGCCATCATCAGGGTGCGGTGAGCATGGCACAAGACGAGATCGCCCACGGGCAGAGCGCCGACGCGATCCATGTGGCCACGCTGATCGTCGAAGCACAGCAGCGGGAAATCTCCACCATGACTCACCTGATCAGCGCGTCTGAATGACGGGCACGGCGGCCTGAAGCTGCGCAGATGGCCTTCTGCGATTGCCCCGAGCTCGATTGCGGCGCTTACGAAGTGAGTCCAAGCGCTGTGCGGGCCTTGAGTGCCAGCCACAGCCCCATCCGGTCGTCACCGTCATCCATTCGCCTGCCCGTGAGCCGCGCGATCCGTTCGATCCGATTACGGACAGTGTTGCGGTGCAAGGACAACCGGGCCGCCGCTTGATCCCAGGCCCCGTTCACTGTCAGCCACTGATCGAGCGTGCGCAGCAGTTCCAACCGCTCGTTGGGATCGAGTTGATCCAGTGGCGCCAATACGGCGTCGGAGAATCCGCGCACGGCGTCGGCGCTGCCCATCGACAGCAGCAGCGACACGGTTTCGCCTTCGTTGGCCGTCACGATGCGGCCCAGTCGTGCGCTGACCGGCAGCAGAGACCGTGCCTGCATGGCCGACAGGGCGAAAGCGTCGAATCCGACGGACGAGCCCACCCCGGTCCGCAGTCCAGGCGCGTAGGTCTTCAACCTCTCGGTGAGCACCGCAAGCTCAGGGTGCGCGATCTCGACGACGTCGCCGCGCATCAGCACCAGGGCGTCGGGCAGGCTCGCCTCCAACTGCAGCATCAGCGACTCGGCGCGGTCCGCATCGCCCGCGTCGACAACGGCGACGTGGCATTGGCCGGCAGCCAGGCCGACGTCGGCGGCGAGGTGCCTGGCGCGCTCGGCCTTGATCCCTGGCCGCAGCAGCTGTGCGAAAACCTGTGAGCGACGCTGGCGTTCGGCCCGGCCGGCCAGATGGCGGCGTTCGATATCGAGGGCGGCGAGCGCAACCAGCACCGTGGAGGACGCCCGTGTTCTGGTGTCCATCGCGGCACCGAGCACGATGTAGGCCGATGGAACGCGGGCCCCGACGGTGTGCACCTCGAACTCACCGCGCATCGACCACTCAGTCCCGGCGGCGCGCGCCATTCCGGCGGCCTCCACTGCTTGTTCGACCACCGACGCCGGGGTGCCCGGGGTCGCCGCGATCAGTTGGCCGGCGCCGTCGCACACGACGCACGGCGTATCGCTGGTCGTCGACCACGCCGCCAACAGCGCGGGCAGCGGTGCCGAGCGGGTGGCCACCCCCGTGAGTTTCTTGTTGATCTCGATCGCGGCCTGCAGCTCGTGGTGTTCCTGCCGGGCGATCACGTCGAACACCCATTTCGTGATGGCGATGAACGGTGTCTCGTCCGGGACCGTCAACAACGGAACCTCGAATTGCTCCGCGGCGATCCGCAGCGGTTCGGGGCAGTCCTGATAGGGCAAATCGTGGCCCAGTCCCAGCGCGACAGCCGAGACCCCGGCCTGCGCGCATTCGGCCAGATACCGCTGGCAGTCGACTGGGTTCATCGGCAGCAGCAGTCCGACGGTCATCAGCAGTTCACCGCCGCGCAGCCAGTCCCCGGGCGAGGTGAGTTCGGAGACGTGGGCCGAGGTCACCTCGCGATCCAGGTGGTCACCACCGGTCACCACCTGCAGATTCAGGGTCGTGTCGGCGACGACGTCGGCCACGGTGATCATCGCGGTATCACCGATGCACTGTACATTTCATCCAACCATAATGTTGGTTTTGAACAATTTTGCTATGGCTTCCGCCTGGCTGATCCCGCAGGGTGATACGCATCACTGCTACAGCCCCATTGGAGGTCCCTTGACTACCGCCCCCCAGTCGAGCGATGTCGGCGGTCGAACCTCTGCGCTCGTCGAAACCCGGTCGATCGACTACGTCCCCGACGATGAACGCCACGGCAAGGTCAGCCATCAGGGACCGTTCTGGTTCGTCGGCAACTTCCAACCGTTCACCTTGGCGGTCGGCTTCGTCGGCCCCAGCCTGGGATTGTCCCTGTGGTGGACGATCGTCGCCGGCCTGGCTGGTATCGCCTTCGGCACGCTGTTCATGGCTTTTCACGCGACCCAGGGTCCGGTGCTCGGCCTGCCTCAGATGATCCAGTCGCGCGCACAGTTCGGCTACCGGGGTGTGTTGCTGCCCCTGGTCGGCACGCTGTTCACCTTCGTCGGATTCAACGTCGTGGACGTGGTGATCATCAAGTCCGGTCTGCAGTCCATCTTCGGCTGGAACCCGGTCGTCGTCGCCGTGGTGATCACGGTTATCGCGGCACTGGTCGCGATCTTTGGACATGACCTGCTGCACAAGACATTCCGCATTCTGTTCTGGGTGTCGTTGCCGCTGTGGGTGGTATTGACCTGCGGCGTCCTGCTCGGCGGTGTCACCGGATCGGCTGCGACCACCGGAGGATTCACCTTCGTCGCCTTCCTGGTCCAGTTCAGCGTCGCGGCGTCCTACAACATCACCTACGCACCCTATGTGTCCGACTACAGCCGCTACCTGCCGCGGGATACCAAGCCGTCGTCGATCATCTCGTCGGTGTTCATCGGCGCCTCCGCATCGCCGGCATGGTTGATCCCGTTGGGCGCGTGGATGGCAACGTATCTGGGCGCCAGCGACGCGTTGGCAGGCATCAACGAGACCGGCAACGATGTGGTGTCCTATCTCGGTTCGGTGCTGGCGATCGTGTCGGCGCTGGTGTTGGTGGCGACCATGGGGTTGAACGCTTACAGCGGCATGCTGACCGTGGTGACGGCGATTGACTCACTCAAATCGGTCAAACCAACCCGGCAACTGCGGGTGGTGACGATCGTCGTGCTGGCGGTGGCGTGGCTGGTGATGAGCCTGCTGCTGACCAACGCCACCAGCGCGCTGAACACCACCCTGCTGATCATGCTGTACCTGCTGTCGCCGTGGACGGCGGTCAACCTGACCGACTACTTCTTCGTCCGGCGCGGGCACTACGCGATCGCCGACTTGTTCACGCCCAGCGGGATTTACGGCGCATGGTCGTGGCGCGGGTTGATCGCGTTCACCGCGGGCGTGCTGGCCGAGATTCCCTTCGTCGACCTGCCGTTCTTCGTCGGTCCGGCAGCCAAGGCGATGGGCGAAGTCGACATCGCGTTCATCATCGGCCTGCTGGTGTCCGGCGTGGTCTACATCGCCCTCACCCGTTCGTTGGACGTGTCCGACGAGCTGGCAATGATCGAGTCCCATCCCCAGCTCGCCGATCCGGCCAGCGTCGAAGACATTGCGGAAACGATTGCGGAAGAAGAGCAGTGACCGAACAAATCGAGAGCTCGGAAGCTTCGACCGGATCCGTCGACGACACGATGCGACCGCGGCACACCGAGGAGGCAGCCGTGCTGGCCGCCGCCGACGCGTTGATCGCGGCCTTCGGACACCACGACGTCGAGCGGTATTTCGCGGCGTTCCGGCCCGACGCGAGCTTCGTGTTCCACACCCACCCGGAGCGGCTGGAATCAGTCGCGGACTACCGTGACCTGTGGCGGAGCTGGGAGCGTGATTCCGGATTCAGAGTCATCGACTGCCAGTCGTCGAACCGCCGGGTCGATGTGTACGGCGAATGCGCGGTGTTCACCCATGACGTCGTCACCACCGTCGAGAACACTGACGGGCCACGGGCTCCGATCCGGACCACGACGTCGGAACGCGAAACCATCGTCTTCGCCAGATCAGGCGGAGGGTGGCTCGCAGTGCACGAACACCTGTCCGGTCGTTGAGACCTATCCCCCATGTCCGCAATGAAACACGTTGTGGGAGAGCCCCCTATGCGCTCGCGCGCGTAGGGTCACCCGGGAAACGGCGGTCCGACCGCTGTGCGCGCGCCGAGCGCACGACCCCCTCCCCAACCGAGTTCGCGGCGGTATCCGCCAAGCAGTCCCGCCGCCGCCAATGCAGCGGCGTCTCGGAACGGGGAGTCGGCGGGGGCCGGTACCACCAGCGGAGCGACGAACAGCGCGTCGGTCGGGCAGTACGCCTCGCACTGAAAACACGTCTGGCAGCTGTCGTGTCGAGCGATCACCGGGATTCCGTCCGCGCCCCGGTCGAACACGCGCGTCGGGCATACATCGATGCAGCGATCGCAGGCGATGCATCGATCCTCGTCGACGATCTCGATCACGCTGCCTGTCCCCCGACCGATGCCAGCGGTTCTGGGCGGGTCCAGATGTCATCGAGACCGCCGATGATGAGCCGATGTTGTTGGGATGGGTCCAGGACAGGATGGTCCAAGCGCTTGTGCATGCCGCGGGTTTCGCTGCGCTTCAGCGCGGCTGAGTACATCCACCGCGCATGTGCGACCATCGCCGCCGCTTCCCGTGCCCGGAAGGCATTTTCGCCGACGCCTGCCAGCCCGTCGCGAACTGCCGACCAGGCCAGGTGCAGGGATTCCAGTGCCGGTGCCATACGGTCCGCGTGACGCAGATAGTTCAGGTCGTATGGCAGGACTTGGCGCTGCACCTCTGCCACGACCTCCCGATGATCGAGGTTCGCTCTCCCGGTGGGCCGCAGGCCTGCGTCTCCGGTGCGTCGTAGCGCTGTGCGCGGTCGCCCGCGACGGGCGGCGAACGCCGCTGCACCTTGTCCGGCCCAGCTTCCCGAAGACGCCGCCCACGCCGCGTTGTGGCTGCCGCCGCCGGTGAATCCACCGCAGACGAGCTCGCGTGTCGCGGTGTCACCCGCCACGAACAGTCCGGGGACATCGCTGGAGCAGTCGTAGTCGGCGACTCGGACACCGCCGGTGCCGCGCACCGTGCCTTCGGCGAGCAGCGTGATCTCGAAGTAGTCGGTGAAGGGATTGATGCCCAACCGGTCGAAGACGATGAAGAAGTTCGGCTGGCCCCTTCGCATCGCGATCTGCTCGGCGTCGGTGGCGCGGTCGATCCTGGCGTACACCGGTTCCGACAGGAGGGTTTTGGCGATGACGGATCGTCCTGTGGTGCTGCCCGCCCCTTCCAATACGGTCTTGTCGGCATGGTAGAAGGTCGCCCAGGAGTAGTAGGCGGTCTTGGTCAGCGATGTGCCCTTGACGGCGATCGCGTAGGCGTTGGAGAACTCCATACCCGATAGCGTTGCGCCTGCCTCGACCGCCATCAGAGCACCGTCGCCGGTGTCGACGTCACAGCCCATGGTCTTGGACTGGAAGGCGCACCCGCCGGCGGCGAGAACCACCGCTGCGGCTTCGATGCGGACATATCTGCCCGACTTGCGGTGCACGGCAACGGCGCCCGAGACCACACCTTCGTCGTCGACGAGGAGTTCCAGCGCCGGCGTGTGATCGAGGATACGGACGCCGAGCCGCTGCACGCGGGTGCGCTGGCGCCGCATGTACTCAGGCCCCTGCAGATCGTCACGCAGGGAACGGCCGGCCGAGTCCACCGGGAACGGATAGCGCTGCACATCGGCGAGCTCGTCCATCCGGGCGTGCGTCTCGTCCAGAACCCTTGCCATCCAACCGCGGTCAGCCAGATGACCGCCAAGGGCTTCTCGGCTGGCCATCGCGGCCTCGCGCAATTCGGGCGCGTCGGCGACGTACCACACACCGGTGCCGACCGACGCGGTGGCGCCGCTGGCCCCGGTATAGCCCTTGTCCACCAGCACGACGTCGACGCCGGCTTGCGCCGCTTTGATCGCCGCCCATGTGCCCGCGGGCCCGCCACCGACGACCAGGACGTCGGTCGTCACAGTTTCGGCGTCAGCCATGACGTCGGAATTGATTGACGGGCAACGGCAAACCGTAGTGTTCGCGCAGGGTGGTGCCCTGGTAGTCCTCCCGGAACAGGCCTTTGTGGCGCAGGATCGGCAGGACCTGGTCGATGAAGGTCTCGAGGCCGGACGGCAGTGCGGGTGCCATGATGTTGAACCCGTCAGCGGCACCGCCTTCGAACCAGGCCACGATCGTGTCGACCGCCTGATCAGGTGTCCCGACGAAGGTGAAGTGCCCGCGGCCGCCGCCGAGGCGTGAGAGGATCTGCCGTACCGTCAGGTTCTCACGCTGCGCCATTTCGATGATCAGATCCGAACGGCTTTGCGATCCTTGAAGTTTCGGCCGCGCGAGAATGTGGTCGGGCAGCGGTTCGTCCAGTTCGAACACCGACGGGTCGGTTTCGAAGTTCCACGCCAGCTGGGTCAGGCCGTACTCCGGCAGCCGCAGATCATCGAATCGTTGGGCCAGTTCGCGTGCTTCGGCTTCGGTCGAACCGATGAACGGCACGATCCCTGGCAGCACCAGCACACCGTCGGGGTCACGGCCGGCGGCTGCGGTGCGCGCTTTGATGTCGCCGTAGAAGTCGGCGGCACGGTCGTAGGTCTGATGCGCGGTGAAGATCGCCTCGGCGTGACGGGCGGCGAAACTCTTGCCGTCCTCCGACGATCCTGCCTGGACCAACACCGGGTAGCCCTGCGGGGGCCGTTCCACGTTGAGCGGACCCGCTACCTTGAAGAAGGGACCCTCGTGACCGACGGTGTGCAAGCGATCAGGATCGGCGTAGCGGCCCGACGCCTTGTCGGCGATGATGGCCTCGGATTCCCAGCTGTCCCAGAGCCATTTCGCGACCTCAAGGAATTCGTCGGCACGCGCGTAACGCTGCGCGTGACTCGGGCGGTCCTCCAGCCCGAAGTTGGCTGCCTCGTCAGCGCCCGCCGAGGTGACGATGTTCCACCCGGCCCGGCCGCCACTGACGTGATCCACCGATGCCAACCGCCGCGCCAAATTGTAGGGATCGTTGTACGTCGAGGAGACCGTCGCGATCAGACCGATGCTGCTGGTGTGCTGAGACAACGCCGTCAGCAGGGTCAGCGGTTCCAGTTGGCCCGGTGGCCGGAACTCCCCGGTACCGGTGAGTGCAGGACCGTCCGCGAGGAACAGCGAGTCGAACTTCGCTTCCTCGGCGCGGCGGGCCAAGTCGATCCAGTGCGGCAGATCGAAGTCGGCCCGCGCATTGCTCTCGGGCAGTCGCCAAGCCGCCTCGTGGTGACCCGCCTCCATCACGAAGGCATTGAGATGCAGTTCGCGCCGCCCGGCGCCCGCGCCGGTCATGACAGCCTCGTGCTGTCGAAGCCTTCGGGAAGAAGGTTGTCGGTGATGGTGGTGACATCGACCTTCTTCTTGATCTCGCCGGCGTCGAAGAACGCGTCGCTGAGCGCCTGTTGCGCCTTGACGTCCTCCGGCAATACCTGAGTGACCTTGAACGGGTAGGAGTCGACGGTGGTCCTCGCGTCATCGAGGGGCACCCCGGTCTCCTTCGCGATGGCTTTCGCGTATTCATCGGGATGCTGTTGGGCCCAATTGAATATCCGCGCGACGCGGGTGAGCACGTCGGCGAGCGCCGCGCGCCGTACCGGGTCACCCAGTGACTTGTCTGTGGCGACGTAGTAGTTGTTGACCTGGTCGATCGGCGGAACGCCCTTGGCGATGACCGTCGCTCCATCTTTGATCGCGATGGCAGACTGGGGATTCCAGATCGACCATGCGTCGACCTTGCCGGTGTTGAACGCCGACGCACCTGCGGCCGGGCTCAGGTAGACCAGTTCGACGTCCTTGGGCGTCAGGCCCACGCTTTTCAGCGCCAGCAATGCGAGTCCATGCGCCGAACTGCCTTGCGGGATGGCGAGTTTCTTGCCCTTGAGATCAGCCAACGAACGAATCGGCGAGCCCTTCGGCACGATGATGTTCTCGGCGGCCTTGCTCTGGTCCGCCCCGCGCTGGACGGCCACAACCTTGAAGCCGTACTGCTGAGCGGCCCCGGTGATCGGCGGCACGTCGCCGACATAGCCCAGGTCGATATCGCCGGTGGCGGTTGCCTGTACCAGCGGGGGCCCGAAGTCGAAGCGTGCGAACTTGACCTTGTACGGCGCGTCATCGAAGGCGCCCGTCACTTTCGCCAGCTCTTCGCTGCCGTCGCCACCGTTGTCGCCGAGCGTGAACGTGAATTGACCCCAGTCGGGGTGTTCGTTCGCTGCGGACGTACCGGCCAGAGGAGTCTTCTCGTGCGACGATGAGCACGCGCCGAGCACGCTTGCCGCGGCAAGCAACACGGCGGCGCCAAATATTCGAAGACCTTTGTGAGACACAGACTCTCCTGGATGGTCGTTGACAGAAGTTTCAGGACTGGCCGGCGAGACCGAGGTCGGCGAGCAGCGCCGAGCGAATCTCCTCGCGGGCGACGCTGGTCTCGCGTTGGGCTGCCGACAACGTCACTGGGTGGGAAGCTCCGATACGTCCGTTGCCCATGACGACGATGCGATCCGCGAGCGCGATCGCCTCGTCGACGTCGTGTGTCACGAGCAGCATCGAAACACTGTGTCTACGGCGCAATTCACGTACCAGGTCATGCATGCGCAGCCGGGTGATCGCGTCCAACGAGGCAAACGGCTCGTCGAGCAGCACGAGTTCGGGTTCGGCCACCAGCGCACGAGCCAGTGCGACGCGTTGGGCCTCGCCACCGGAGAGTTCCTTCGGCCATGCTCTCTCGCGGCCGGCAAGGTTGACCTCGCTCAGCGCTGTGCGGGCCCGTTCGTCGGCGTCGGGTCCGTAGAGGCCGAGAGTGACATTGCGTAACACGCGCTGCCAGGGCAGAAGCCGGTCGGCCTGAAACACCACCGCCCGCCGGGTGGGAACCTCGATTCGTCCGCCGTCCGGACGGTCGAGACCGGCGAGCAGCCGCAGCAGAGTGCTCTTACCGCAGCCGGACGGACCCAGCAATACGACGAGTTCGTCGTCGTCGATCGTCAGGTCGAGGCGATCGAGAACCACCCGATCACCGAACCTTCGCACGACCTGCTCGACGAGCACCGCCGTACCTGCACTTGGCGTCGTCGCCGTCGGCGCACTCATGTCGCCTCATAACCCGGACGCCACCGCAGCAGCACCCGTTCGAGGATCCGGACGATCTGGTCGGCCAGCAGACCGAGAATGGAGTAAACGACCAAGCCGACGAACACCTTGTTCGTCTGCAGATACGTCTGGGCCTGGGTGATGAGGAAGCCCAGGCCCTCATCGGCGTTCACCGTTTCGGCCGCCACCAGGCCGAGAATGCTGTATGCCAACGAGAATCGCAGTCCGACAAGGAAACCCGGCAGGGCACCAGGGACCACTACTCGGCTGATCTGCCGCCACTTACCCGCACCGGTCGTTCGTGCCATCTCGATCAGCCGCTGGTCCACCCCGCGGATCGACGCGAACAGGTTGAGATACATCGGCACGCCCGCACCGAATGCGATCAGCAAGACCTTGGTCAGCTCGTCGATGCCGAACCAGACGATCATCAGCGGCAGTATCGCCAGCAGCGGGACGGTGTTCAGGATTTGAGCCACCCCGTTGAACAGGTTCTCGCCGCTGCGCAGGAAGCCACCGAGCACTCCGGTCACGATGCCGACGCTCAAACCGATCGCCAGCCCTATTGCCGCACGCTGCAACGAGATTGACAGGTCGGGCCCGAGGACCCCGTCGCGGAACAAGGTCACCCCGGTGCTGACGATATCGCTCGGAGCGGGCGCATAGGTCGGCTCGAGAATGCCGATCCGAGCGAGCGCTTCCCAGCCGATCAAGATCGCCACCGGGGTGGTGTAGATGCCGAGGGGCCAGCTCAGCCGGCGTCGAAGTCGGCGCAGCGTACTTTCGTGCCGATCGCTGCTGGGAACGAAGACATCTCGGCGACGCGTCTGAGCGCGGGCAGATTCGACACTCGGCGGCGCCAGCGCAGTCTGACTCATGACGTGTTAGCCCCTTCCGCGTCGCACGATCCATCCCCCGTCGACGCGTATCCGTCTGTTGAATTGCGCGCAAAGATGATTCAGTGTTTGTCGGCAGTCGCGACTATTCCGAACCGCGCGCGGCAGCGGGAGCTATCAAATCGGTGCGATTCTTTTCGCGTCGCGTCGCGCGAGAGCCGGACCCGTCGTTCACTGGTACAACCCGATGGCGTTGGGAGTGGGCTGCAGTTGTCATGATGGAGGCATGGCAGCCCGCGATCGCGACGAATCCGGCCGACCCCGGAACGCGCGTCCGCGCGACGCTCTGGGCCGCCCGCTTCCGCATGGTGACGAGGGCGTCCCGCGAATCCCCGACGACCTTCGCCTGTCGCCGGCTGAGAGCCTCGATTATGCCCAGGAGTTGCTGGACCGGGGGTTGGCGTTCCACGCGCATGAGGTGCTCGAGGCCGCCTGGAAGAACGGTCCGGCCGACGAGCGGGAGCTGTGGCAGGGCTTGGCCCAACTCGCGGTCGGGATCACCCATGTCCAACGCGGCAATCACTCCGGCGCGGCGAGCCTGTTGCGACGCGCGGCCGGCCGACTCTCTGCCGACCGGGCACCGTCGCGTTACTCCGTCGACAATGTCGGCCTGGTGGGGTTCGCCAATGCGCTGGCCAACGACCTGGAATCGGGAGCGGAAGTCGACGCTGACCGGCTACGACCGCGGCTACGGATCTGACTGAGGCGACGCACACCGTTAGCTCGTTGTAGCGTTCGTGGCACACTGCCAGCCGTGAATCGCTCTCGAAAAGCCCCGAAGATCGAGACGGCGGTCTCTGGAGACTGAGAGCGGGCCCGGCCAGCTGAGCTGGCCGGACCCGCCTGGCTGTTGTCCTACTGCTCGGCCTTCTGGCGAGACTCGTTGACTTCCGCGGCCTTACGCGCAGATTCCGCTTCGGCTTCCTTCTTCGCTGCTTCTCGTTGTGCATCAGCTTTGTCCTGCTGGGCCTGGCCTTCGCGGCGCAGGTCGTCGCGGCCCACTACCGAGCCGATGGCTTCCTTGGCCTTACCCTTGACGCCTTCGACAACGCCTTCGATGCCTTCCAGCGGTCCGCTCTTGTCCGACATAACTGTCAGCTCCTCTGCATACTCTGTGCCATGCGCCGTTGACGCCGGTCGGCTCTGTGCCGACGTGACGGCGAAGTACCCCGTGCTGCGACATGGCCAAACACGATCCGTCAAGATGTGAGAGCAGTCACCACCGTTCGTGCTGCTTTGCTCGAATTCCATGTTGTTGGCGATATCGCCACCATTGCCCGGTGGTAGCGTCGCAGCCGTGGGCGGCTATGGGATTGGTAACATGCCCTTCACGATCAATCGGATCGCGCGACGCGCGGCTGTGTTCATCGCGATGAGCACGATGCTCGCGGTGGTCGTGGGCTGCGCCGCTGAGCCGGAGCGCCCCGCTGCGCTGGACGATGTGGAGACCACGCTGCCGGTTCCGGGCAACATTCCGCCGTTCCCTTTCCCGAGCGACCTACCGCCGGTGCCGTTGCCGAGCGCGGTGCCCAACGTGCAGATGCCTGGGGATATCCCCAAGGTCGAAATGCCGACCGACGTGCCGCACATCGAGATGCCCGCAGATATCCCCGAAGTACCGCTCCCCTCTGCGATTCCCCCGATCACTTTTCCGTAGCGTGTGGATGTGGCTGGGCGGCGAGGTGCGTGCCGTCATAGCCGAGTCCGGTGCGTCGAGCAGCCGCGAAAGCTGGCGTAACCGGTCGGAAGTCTTGCCGAATCTTTCGGACTGTTGAAGCGGTTTTGGCCTATCTTCGCGACACTCGATCTGCTACAAGCCGCTCGATGCTGTCGTTGACTCGCACGCGGCCTGGGTTGTCGAGAGTTGTTGGAATACAACAGCATCGAATGCGCGCATCCCCGACATCCGGTTGACGTGCCACGTGACCCGCGGGTGCTATGAGCCGGCAATATCGTGTGTGGGCTGGAAGCGACCGTGCGGTGTCCCGCTCAGCGGGCGCTTCAGGTGTGTGAGCCACGCAATTGCCTCGTAAGATTCGCCCGTATGCGCAACGTATTTCACGCGCAACTCGACGCATTGAGCGGCGGGATCGCGGATCTGTGCGATCGCACAGGATCGGCGATGAACGATGCCACCTGTGCGTTGTTGCAAGCCGACGTGCACGCCGCCGAAGAGGTGATCGAGTGGCACCACGACATCACCTACCTGTCGGGGCTGCTCGAAGGTGACGCGCTGACGATTCTCGCCCGCCAGGCGCCGGTGGCCGGGGACCTGCGAGCAGTGGTCAGCGCGCTCAAAGACCTCGCCGACGTGCGGCGGATGGGCGCCCTGGCCACCCACATCGCCCGCATCGGCCGCCTGCGCCATCCTGCCAAGGCGGTGCCCGACGAGGTGGAAGCCTACGTCGCCGAAATGGGCCGTATCGCGGTACAGATCGCCGGGGACGCCAAAAGTGTTGTGCTGTCCCGAGATCCCGAACGAGCGGCACAACTGGGTGTTGATGACGAGGCGATGGATGAGCTGCACAGGCAGTTGTTCAGCCGCGTGCTGAGTCCCACCTGGGCCCACGGAACTGTCACTGCCGTCGACGTGACACTGCTCAGCCGCTACTTCGAACGCTTCGCCGACCATGCCGTGGACATCGCCAACCGCGTCATCTATCAGGCCACCGGGGCACGCCAGCGCGAATGACCGCCCTGTGAGGTCGAGGTGGGATTCTGCGGGCGGACGGAACTCGATCGCACCGTGGCCGTAGGCTCGATGTCGTGGTTGACCTCGCATACGTCATCGCTGGATCCGAAGCCACCGGCGGCGCCGGCTTACAGGCAGACCTGCGGACCTTCCAACAGCTCGGGGCCTACGGCGTGGGCACCGTGACATGCATCGTGTCGTTCGATCCCAAAGCGAATTGGGCGCACCGCTTCGTGCCGGTCGAGCCGCAGGTCGTCGCCGATCAGATCGAAGCCGCGACTTCGGCGTACGACCTGGACGTCGTCAAGATCGGCATGTTGGGCACCCCCGCCACCATCGACGTCGTCGCGCAGGCCCTCGCGGGTCAGACCTGGCGGCACGTCGTCGTCGACCCTGTGCTCATCTGTAAAGGACAGGAGCCCGGTGCTGCCCTCGATACCGACACGGCGCTGCGCAGGCAGATCTTGCCGCTGGCGACCGTGACCACACCGAACCTGTTCGAGGCGCGCACTCTGTCCGGGATGGACGACATCTCGTCTGTCGACGACCTCGTCGAAGCGGCTCGACGCATCGCCGACCTCGGACCCCGCAATGTCGTCGTCAAGGGCGGCGTGGAGTTTCCCGGCGACGACGCCATCGACGTGTTCTACGACGGCAGCGACGTGGAGATTCTGCGGACGGCCAAAGTCGGGCAGGCTCGTGTGGCCGGAGCCGGCTGCACCCTGGCTGCCGCGATCACCGCGGCGCTCGCGACGGGATCGTCTGTCGGCGACGCGGTACGGCTGGCGAAAGAGTTCACCACCGCCGGCATCGTCAACCGGGTCAGCGGCAACACTCCTTTCGACGCCGTGCGGCAGTCGGCGCTGTCCTGACAGCATGGGCGCCGTCGGCAACGATCGGACCAACCCCGGTGAGCGTGCGCCGTTCGCCTTGGCGTGGGGATCGTTGCTTGATGCTGCCAGGCAGCTCCCCTATCAGGATTTCACCGCACCGTCCGGTTGTGCGGGGTGGAAGGTGCAAGATCTCCTCTGCCATCTGGTCATTGATGCTCAGGACATTCTCATCACGCTGGCGACACCCACTGACGACGAGCCGACGCATAATGCGGCGACATACTGGGAGATCACCCACACGCTCCCGAGTGGTCAGGACCCACTCGACGCCCTGACCGTGCGACTGGCGGCGGCGTACGAGGACCCGGACCTACTCAAGCATCACCTCGACGATGTGGGCTCGGCGGCCGGGCGGGCCGCCCAGCTGGTCCCACCAGACCTTCGAATCAGCACGCAAGGCGAAGTCCTCACTGCCGCAGACTATCTGGATGCCTACGTCCTCGAAGCGACGTTGCACCACCTCGACCTGACCGCGCACATTGGTGGTGTAGATGGGCCGCCGGCGTCGACCCTGGCGGAATCGCGCAAACAGTTCGAGAGGATCGTCGACGCAACGTTTCCAGTGTCGATGTCGGACACTGCAGTCCTGACAGTTGGAACAGGCCGGCGGCCGGCTACTGCCGTCGAGATTGCGGAGCTCGGACCTGTCGGCGACCGCCTGCCCTACGTTCTCGGGTGATTTCTCGCGACACGTCAGCTCTGGTAGGCCAACAAGGCCAGCAGCAGCTCTGCGCGGACCCGGGCGACGTCGAGGTTGCATCCGATCAACTCCTGCACCGCGGTCATACGTTTACGCAAGGTGTGGCGGTGCACGCCGATTGCGGAGGCTGCTGTCTCCCAATGTCCGTTGGCTTCCAGAAATGCCCGCAACGACACCAGCAGTTCACTGCCGTGCTCGCGGTCGTATACGCCGAGAGGTGCCAGGAAGGTGTCGGCGACGGCGTTGAGGACCTGGCGTGTGGAATCGATCGACAGTAGCGCCCGGCCGGCGAACGCCATGAATTCCAGTGGCAATCCTCCGCATTCGGCTGCAGCCGCGGCAATTTTCGCATGCTCAACGGCGACCTCCAGTCGACCGACCGGAAGCGGCTCGCTGAGGCCGGCCCTGATGAGTTTGCGGGCGGGCACGCATACGTCGGCGGTGACGCGGCGGGCGAACACGACATCGTGGTTGCCCGGTACCACAGCGATGAGCTGGCGGCCCTGTACCCGTGCGAAGAGCGCCGAGCCGGTGCCCTCGACCGCCGGTATGAGGGCGGCGCGCGCCTGCTCGACGGCCGGGGCGGACCCGCAGTCCATGACGAGTGCCCGGATGTGCCCGTGCGAATCGGCGACCTGCGCGAGCTGGGCGCGTGCCGGAGCCAGATCGTGCTCGCCGCTCAGCAACAGCCCCAGCGCACTCGCATTCAGTTCGCGGTGCGCTTCGAGAAGGCGAGCGGGCTTCTCGAAGTCCAGTGCGAGCAGTGAATTGGCATGGCCCAGCAGAATCTGGTCGATCGACGACAGCGGCGCCGCGGTCACCACAGCCAAGGCGCCATAGATCTTGCGGGTCACTTTGATGCGCTGGTACGTGATCGCGGTGCCCGCGACGACGGTTCCTGCCCCGGCCGACGCCACCACAGCCCGCACTTCGTCGACCAGTTTGGTATCCAGGGACCGCGGGTGAGATTCGATGACATCGCCCGACGGAGAGAGGATGAGTACCTTCGCCGACAGCACTCGGGCCAGCTCGGCCACCACAGCGGACGCGCCACCACTGACCGCGGCGCGGGTGATTCGCGGCTGAGCGCGCGACGCGCGCAGTACCGCTTCGTAGTGCTGATCGGCAAGCCGTTCGCTCATGCGCTTGACCACAGCCGCGAACGGTGTCTCCAGCGGAACTTCCAGCAGCGGAATACCTATTTCGTCCGCAGCGGCGACGAGATCCGGCGGCACCCTCTCGTGACTGAGCCCGATGGCGAAACCGACTGCAGCAACCCCACATTCGTTGAGTCCGCGCAGATAAGCCGCCCGCTTCGCGCGGGTCGTCGGCAATCCGAGTCCGGTGGTGAGGACCAGTTCGCCCCCGGAGAGCCAGCGGAACGGTTCGGACAGCTCGGTGGTCAGTGCCAGGGTGACCTCGCGCAACACTCCGGCGCTGCCACCGAGGAGCCGCAGCGATAGATCGGACTGCGCGAGCACCCAGGACACCGGAACGCCCATCGCAGCAGTGTACAGATCGTCGAAGCTGTACCGATGATTTCGACGAAACGTCTACGGCGACATGCCGAGTCCGGGAGTCGAGCGTCGCACAGGAAATCGGTCAGAGTGGCTTGAGGCCCGCGGCAGGCTCGATCGTCGCGGGCTCGGCGAGCGGTGTGCCGCGGTACAGGGCTCGCAACGAATCGATAAGGTGCACACCGCGAATGGTGAGTGCGGAACCGCCCTGGGCCAACTCCCGCTGCAGGCGACCCTTCGTCACGAGCACGCCGAGATCTGCACCCTTCCAGCGGTAGTCGCCAGGGCCGTAGATGCGCAGGAAGAACGACTCCGACTCGTCCTGTAGCTGATGCCAGTCCAGGGCCGCACGGCGGAACACCAGGGCTCCGGTGGAGTCGAGGTAGTACTGGCCGGTCGGTGGAGTCGCTTCGAGCAGCTCGACGATGTCGGCCGTCTCTTTGATGATCATCTGGCTCCACACATCGGCGGAAGCCAGTTCCTCCCAGCGTTCGTTGATCTCGTCGACATCGATGTCGAACTCCACGCCCATGTACTCCAGGAGATGGAACAGGAACAGGGGCACATCGGCGTAGGCGCCCGCGGTGACGTTGGTGATCGCCGACGCGCCGCTGATCCGCGGGTTGAGTTCGCCGAGATAGACCTCGTCGGTGTCGACGTCCACGAGCACGTCGACCTCGAAGAAGCCGCGGTAGCCTTCCTGACTCAGCCGATCCCCCAAGCGCCGGACGAGTTCGGTTGCCTTGGCACGCCGCTCCGGTGAGAGCACATCCGGATACATCTCGTTACCGCACCAGCCGCCGCGGTACGGCGTCAGTTCCTCGTAGCCGGTCAGCTCGGTCATGAACGGACCGACGACGGTGCCGCACCGGGTCAGGACCGCCTCGACCGCGACAGGCCGGTTGTTGATCCGGCGCATGACCTTGATGTCCTCGCCGACGATGTGTGCGCTGTGCTTACGCCAATCGGCCTCCGACGAAATGAAGAAGGTGGTCTTGCCGGAGTCGCCGTAAGGCGTCTGCACGACGAGTTCGTCACCGAGACCGGCCTTTTCGGCTGCGGCGGTGAGGGCTTCGTAGCTGTCGACCTTGGTCAGAACGTTGGGCACGCTCGGCGCGCCTGCCTCATTGCCGAGCTTGGTGGTCACGATCTTGGAGTCCAGGTGCTCGCGCAGCGCAGCAGGCGGCAGGATCAGGTCGTAGCCCAACTCGGCGCAGATGGCTTCGGTCTCCGCGTCGAAGAACACCATCGCCACCTTGGGTCGCACTCCCGGCTGCACACCGCGGCTCATGTGGGCGCGCACCTCGGCGTTTCGCAACAGCCAGTTGTTGATCTCCTCGCCGCTGGCGAACTCCTGGTAGGGCTTGTGAATCGGGGTGAACACCCGGGGATGCGCGCCATCCCACGCGTCGTAATAGGTGATGTAGGAGAACCTGCGTACCCACCGGTCAAGGCCGAGCAGGTTGAAGGGTGTCGCACCGATGAAGTACGCCGGGACGTCGTTGGTGCGGAAGAAGTGACGTACCTCCGAAATATTGCGCAGCGGACTACGTTTCGACGCGCCCGACGGAGACGACGCGAAGGCCGCATCGGTACCGACGCTGACTTCACGCATATCGTCGCTGAGTTTGGGCTTCGCCGTCACCGTCTCCGCGGCCGCGTCCTCGACAGCGGCCGGGGCTTTGGCTGCCTTGGTCTTGGCTGCAGTGGTCTTCGCGGCCCGCTTGCGCGGCGTAGCGGTGGGGCGAGGCTCGGTCATAGACGGGTTCTCCTATGCGGTGTCGAAGCTGCCTGCACCCAGATCGTCGCAGCCGCATCTGGCCCGCACAGCTACCGAAATGGCACTCGAAACTCGCGAAACGTATACAAAACGGCACTGAGGGCCGTGGCATACCGATGGCCACTATGCTGTGACGGGCGTCTCAGCGACCATCGGGTCAGACGGAGGTCCTCCATGGCAGACGAACGCGCATCCGCGGCGGGCGGGACCATCGAACGCCGCACGATCGACGTCATCCCCGACGACGAACGCCACGGCAACTCCCGCAGTCAGTTCACTCTGTGGTTCGGCGCCAACATGCAGATCACGGCTATCGTCGACGGCGCCCTCGCGGTGGTGTTCGGCGCGGATGCGTTGTGGGCGATCATCGGCCTGCTGATCGGCAACATTTTCGGCGGGATCGTCATGGCGTTGCACTCGGCGCAGGGTCCCCGGCTGGGACTCCCCCAAATGATCTCCAGCCGAGCCCAATTCGGCGTCTACGGTGCGGTCGTTCCACTGATCATGGTGGTGCTGATGTACCTGGGCTTCGCCGCCACCGGCAGTGTGCTGGCCGGGCAGGCCGTGAACGCCATGCTGCACCTGAATCGTTCGTCGCTGGGCATCGTCATCTTCGGCGCACTGACCGTCGTGGTGGCGGTCACCGGATACCGGCTGATCCACGTCATCGGCCGGGTGGCGACCGTCGTCGGTATCCTCGGGTTCAGCTACCTGGCCGTCAGGCTGTTCACCCAGTACGACGTCGGCGCCGTCGTCGGGATCAAACCGTTCAGCCCGGTCACGTTCCTCCTCGCGATCGCCTTGGGCGCGGGCTGGCAGCTCACCTTCGGCCCCTATGTCGCGGACTACTCCCGCTACCTGCCGCGCAGCACCAGTGGCCGCGCCACCTTCTGGTCCACCTTCGCGGGCTCGGTGATCGGTTCGCAATGGTCGATGACATTCGGCGCGCTGGTCGCAGCGGTCGCCGGCGACGCGTTCCTGAGCGACCAGGTCGGCTTCATCGGCCACCTCGCCGGGCCTGTGGCGCTGTCGCTGCTGATCTACCTGGTGATCGTGGTCGGCAAGCTTACGGTCAACTGTCTCAACGCTTATGGCGGGTTCATGGCCATCCTGACCACCATCACTGCCTTCAACGGGCAGACCCGCATTGCGCCGGCCGCTCGCGCCGCCTACATCGTCGGATTCACGACGGTGTCTGTGTTGATCGCCGTGGCGGCCAGCGCCGACTTCCTCGACAACTTCAAGAACTTCGTCCTCGTGCTGCTGATGGTCTTCACCCCCTGGAGTGCCATCAACCTCACCGACTTCTACTTGATCTCCAAAGAGAACGTCGACATTCCGGCCCTGTACGACCCCGCCGGCCGGTACGGCAAATGGAACGTGCCCGCACTCGCCTGCTACGTCCTTGGCATCGTTGCGCAGATTCCATTCCTGGCGCAGAAGTTGTATACCGGCCCCCTCACCACACTGCTGGGCGGAGCCGATATTTCGTGGATCGTCGGACTCGTCGTGACCGCGGTCGCCTACTATGCCGCGTCTCGGCACCGAACGAATGTTCCGTCGGCGATGATCTATCCCGGCCACGCTGAAACCAGCGCGGCGGGTGTCCATTTCGGCCATATCGGCGCGCCGACGGCGAAGCCGCCGGAGACCTGAGCCACGATGCGCGGGCCTTTGACGGTGCTGTTGTCATAGAACGTCGCGGATTCCGAGCGTGCCGCAGCGGTCGCGACCAGAGGCCAAAGGCGTTGGTAGCGCTCGCGAATCTTGGCTTCCGGCACGTCGTGGCCGCCGGCCCGGACGCGGTGCTGCACCCGCAGTACGGCAAGGTCCTCGGGGATCATGACAGCGTGTAACACAACGCTGTATCCGGCGTTGTGCGCGTGGTCGATGAGTTCGAGTTTCGACGGATGCGAGAAGACCGTCTCGGCGATGAAGGATTCGCCCCGCTCGATGAGTGCGGCCCTGGTTCGCGCGGCGACGCGCGCGGCTTCGTAGGAATGTTCGGCCGGCTCCTCAGGCCAGCGCCGCTTGGCAATCTCATCGGCATTGACGAAGGAACTGCTCGGCAGCAGCGGCGCCAGGGTTAGCTCGATGAAGGTCGACTTCCCCGCGCCGTTGGAGCCGACGACGAGGTCGAGGCGCCTCACCGCGCGTCGGCGGGGAGTTCGTCAGCGATCACTGCTGCGGAACCAACACAGAGCTGGTGCCGTCAGGGTGGTACTGCACGATGTCGCCGTTGTCGTCGAGCGCGACGGTGGTGACCCCGCGGGCGGCCAGCGCCGCGCCGTAGTTTGCGCGTGCCAGGCTCTCCTCGATGGCCGCCGAGATCTCGGCGTTGAACACAACGCCCTCCTCGGCCGTCAGGTCCCGCAAAGGCGTGTCGCCGGCGAGAGCTGCCTCCACTTTGCGGCGTGCCGCGCTCTGCTGGCTGGACACGGCCCGCCCGACGCGTGCCCAGTGATCGAGCTGCTGTTTGGCCGACCGGCTCTGACGGGCACCCTCGGCGGCGGCGCTGTCCATCAGATCAGCGGCGAAACGTGTCACCCGGTCTGCGGTGTCAGTCATGGCGGCCTCCCGTGTAGCACTGTGCTACGAGCGTAGCAGTCTGCTACAGCCACGCAAGCTTTGGCGGCGTGGCCAGCGAAAACGCTGGCATTTTCGTGTTCGGCGGGCCCTCGTTTGTAGGCTCCAACGTATGCCGTTCAACTCCGGTGACGTCTTCGCCGGTTACTCCATCCAGCGGCTGCTCGGTGCCGGTGGCATGGGCGAGGTGTACCTCGCTCAGCATCCGCGGTTGCCCCGGCTGGACGCGCTCAAGATCCTGTCGACGGACACCACCCGCGACGATGAGTTCCGCGCGCGATTCACCAGAGAGGCCGAGCTGGCCGCGACGTTGTGGCACCCGCACATCGTCGGTGTGCACGACCGCGGCGAGTTCGAAGGCCACCTGTGGATCTCCATGGACTACGTCGAGGGCACCGACGCCCGGCACATGGTGGAGAAGCAGTATCCGGCGGGCATGCCGTATGAGGATGTCGTGGAGATCGTGACCGCGGTCGCCGAAGCCCTCGATTTCGCACATGAGCGGCGTCTGCTGCACCGTGACGTCAAACCGGCGAACATCCTGGTCACCACGCCGACGGCGAGTGCGCGCCGTCGCGTCCTGCTCACTGATTTCGGCATCGCCCGCGAGGCCGACGACGTCAGTGGTCTCACGGAGACCAACATGGCCATCGGGACCGTCGCGTACGTCGCTCCCGAACAGCTCAGCAGCAAGGCGCTCGACGGCCGGGCGGATCAATACGCACTCGCCGCCACAGCGTTCCACCTGCTGACCGGCGCGCCCCTCTTCGACGACGCCAATCGCATCGTCGTGGCCGGAAAACACCTCAACACCCCGCCACCTCGGCTGTCGGAACGCCGCCCGGATCTTGCCCACCTCGATGCCGCCATGGCCAAGGCGCTGGCCAAGAACCCCGATCAGCGCTACGCGCGGTGTATCGACTTCGCCCGGGCCCTCGACGGGCGTCTGAACGAAGCAACCGCGCCCGAACCGGCTCTGGAGCGGGTTCCGGCCGATTCCGGTGTGTTCACCGCCGGTCTGGAAAATCCCGGCGCCCCGGCCCGGAGTTCTCCGCAGACCCGGCCGCTGGGCGTTCTCACCGTGCTCGGTACGGCCCGCGGAGTGCAGAAACGCCCGTCCGGACCCGACGCGGACGAGGAGGTCTGGACTTTCCGCGTGGAACGGTACGACTCGACGGGACACGCCCACACCGTGGTACCGGTCGAACTGCGCGGCAACTCCATCACTGGCGAACTCTCCGACGGGGACGTGGTGGAGGTGAGCGGCTTCTGGGATGACCGGACCCTCTTCGCCGATGCGGTGGTCAACCATTCGGCCGGCACGCGCGGCCGCCGCCGGCGCGACGCATTCGAGGTGACGCCGGCCAAGAAGTCCGGGTGGAAGTCCCGCCCGGCGCGCATCGCCGGGATGCTCGCGGTGATCGCAGTGGTCGTGGCCACGACTGTCTACTTCGTCACCGGAGGCTTCGGAGCACCGTCGCCCACCGGCCCCGGGCCACTCGTCACGCCGCAGCGTGCGACCGTGTTCTCCCCCGGCGGCTCACCCGACCACCCGAACGACGCCGGAAAGGCGATCGACGGCAACCCCGACACGGCGTGGCCCACCGACATCTACCAAGACGCCACGCCGTTCCCCACCTTCAAGCAAGGTGTCGGCCTGATGCTGCAACTGGCCGCGCCGACGGCCCTGAGTGAAGTGACGCTCGACGTGCCCAGCACCGGAACCGAGGTGCAGATCCGCGCGTCCGACAGCGACGCGCCGAGCAGCCTCTCCGACACGACCGAGCTGACCTCGAACGTGGCGTTGCGGCCCGGTCAGAACACCATCCCGATCGACAACAAGACGAAGACGTCCAATGTGCTGGTGTGGATTTCGAAGCTGGGCACGGTAGGTGGCCAGAGCCGCACCGCCATCTCCGACATCACCTTGAGAGCCGCCGGCTGACCGACATCGAGCGGACGGTGTCGGCTCAGAACTTGTTGTCCAGGAACTCCGCGTAGGCAGGCAGGTCAAGTTGACCGTGGCCCGACAGCCCGATCACCACCACCTGCTCGGTCGGGTCGTCGGCCACGTGCGCCGCCGCGGCGGCGATCGCATGAGTGGACTCGGGCGCGGGCACGATGCCCTGGGACCGCGCGAACTGGACACCCGCGGAGAACGCGTCACGCTGCGCGACCGCGATGCCCTCGACCAGCCCGAGTTCGACGGTGTGGCTGAGCGCAGGCGCCATCCCGTGGTAGCGCAGCCCACCCGCGTGGATGGGGTCGGGCACGAAGTCCATGCCGAGCGTGTGCATCTTCAGCAGAGGCGTCAGACCGGCCACGTCGCCATGGTCGTAGCGGTACTCCCCCTGCGTGATCGACGGGCACGCGACGGGTTCGGCGGCCACCACCCGCGGGTTCGACCGCCCATGGATCTTCTCGCGCAGGAACGGGAACGCGAGCCCGGCGAGGTTGGAACCGCCGCCGGCGCAGCCGAACACCACATCCGCGCCGTTCGGCTCCACCGCCGCGAGCTGGGCGACGGCCTCCTGGCCGATGACGCTCTGATGGAGCACGACGTGGTTCAACACGCTGCCGAGCGCGTACCGGGTGTCGGGGTCACCGGCCGCGACCTCGACGGCCTCGCTCACGGCCATGCCGAGGCTGCCCGTGGTGTTCGGGTTCTGGGCCAGGATCGCGCGCCCCGACTCGGTGAGCTCTGACGGACTCGGGTGGACCGTGCCTCCGTACGTCCGGATCAGGTGGCCGCGGTACGGCTTCGAATCGTAGGACGCCCGGACCTGCCACACCTCGATCTCGAGGCCGAACTGCGCCCCCGCGAACGCGAGAGCGCTGCCCCACTGCCCTGCGCCGGTCTCGGTGGTCAGCTTCCGGACCCCGTCGATGCTGTTGTAATAAGCCTGCGCCACGGCCGAATTGGTTTTGTGGCTACCGACGGGGCTGACGCCCTCGTACTTGACGTAGATGTGGGCGCCGGTGTTGAGCGCTTCTTCGAACCGCCTGGCCCGGATCAACGGAGACGGACGCCACATCGAGTAGATCTCGCGCACCACCTCCGGGATTGCGATGTACGCCTCGGTCGACACCTCCTGGGCGATCAAACCGCTCGGGAAAAGCGCTGCGAGATCGTCCGGGCCGACCGGTTCCTTGGTCGCCGGGTGCAGGTGCGGCGGGATGGGCCGATCGAGTTCCGCGGCCAGGTTGTACCAGTGCGTCGGCACTCCGACGGTGATCAGATCCGGGTGGGAGGCGTCGGCGTGCAGCGTCATGAGGACACTGTAACGATCCGCCGCCGGGCCATCCGGAGTGTGTTCACACCGGCAGACCGTTGTCGTCGGTCTGCAACGACTGGGTTTTGAACTTCGTCAGGAAGGCGTTGAGCGTCCCGTCTTTCGACTCGATGATCGTTCCGCCGTCCTGCCAGATGCCGTCTTGGCCCTGAAACTGACCCGGCGGGTCACCCTGGTTCATGTGGATGTCGTGGACGCCCAGACCGTTCGTGTATGGGCGGCCGAAGACGTACAGCCTTCTGGAGTGAGACAGCCGCTCCTCCAACAGATTCAGCGCGTTATCGGCAGTGCTCTCAACCCATCCGAAGCGCGGCGACCGCAGGATGGCATTGGCCAGATCGATGAGCGGACTCGCGACGAACCCGACGCATCCCGCTCGTCCTCGCAGCAGTGGTGAGCGCAGATAGTCGAGGGCGCCCGACTGCTCTGAACGGGCCAGCGGATACCAGTCGTCGGCATCGGAACCGAAGGCGAACAACCGCTTGTCGAGGTTGCGGACCTCCCGGTATTGGACCGGCACCCCATTTGGCGTCGACACGTCCACGGCGCATTCGTACAGCCCGAGGTGCGCATTCACCCAGATCTTGCCGTGATACCAGGATCCGAAATGATTGGGGTCCTCGCGGGTGAAATGGTCGAGGGTGCCGATGAGAACCCCGTATGCCGGCAACGCCATGACACCCTCCTCCGCCCCACTGCGAACCGATTCTTGCTGTCGCAGCGACGAAGTGGATGAGTAGTGCGCTACTCGACTTGCACGGTGCTCAGTGATCGCCCGAGCCCGAGCAGATCGGGACATCGACCAGTTGTCCGTCGCTCTGCTTGACCCGCAGCGGTTTACCGTCCGCGTCGACGATTCGGCCGCCTTCGATGTGGTCGCCTTCACGCAGCTTGCTGTAGGCCGCGACCTCGTCGAAGGCGATGAAGCGATCTGCCGCGGCGAAGACCGATGACCCCGGCTTCTGGCGGGCGAACCGGATGTGGTTGAAGAACAGGTTGAGCAGCACCGCTGCGATGGCCGCCGAGCTGATTCCGGAGTGGAAGATCGTCTGGAACCAGGCCGGGAAGTGTTCCCAGAAGTTCGGCGCGGCAATGGGAATCATGCCCATGCCCACCGAGGTGGCGACGATGACCAGATTCATGTTGCCCTGGTAGTTCACCCGGGCCAACGTCCGGATACCGGATGCGGCCACGGTGCCGAACAAGACGAGACCGGCACCGCCGAGCACCGGGTACGGCACGGCTGCCACGCCGCGACCGAGTACCGGCAGCAGACCGAGGATGACCAGGATCGCCCCGCCCGCGGTCACCACGAAGCGGCTCTTGACCCCGGTGATGGCTACCAGGCCGACGTTCTGGGCGAACGCGCTCTGGACGAATCCGTTGAAGATCGGCGATACCATCGAGGCGCCCATGTCTGCCCGCAGTCCGTTGCCGATCCGGCGGCGGTCGACGCGGGTCTTGACGATCTCCCCGACCGCGAGGATGTCGGCGGTGGTCTCGGTGAGGATGACGAGCACCACGATGGTCATCGACAGAACGCCGGCGAGGGTGAACACGGGTGCGCCGAAGAAGAACGGTTCGGGGAACGCGACGATGGGCCCGTCGGCCACCTTGGAGAAGTCGGCCTTGCCGAGGACGGTCGCCACGGCGGTGCCGACGATGATCGCGAACAGAATCGAAAGTCGGGAAATCGCAGGTACATTCGACCGACTGAGGATGATCACCACCAGCAGGGTGAAGCCCGCGAGCATGATGTTCTCGATCGAGCCGAAGGTCGGCAGCTTGGCGTTGTTGCCCATCGCCCAGTTGGCCGCCACGGGCATCAGGCTCAGCCCGATGGTGGTGATGACCGTGCCCGTCACGACCGGAGGGAAGAATCGGATGATCCGGGCGAAGAACGGCGTGATCGCCAAACCGATTGCGGCCGAAGCCATCACCGAACCGAAGGCCGCGGGCAGCCCACCGCCCTGCGTCACGATGGCCACCAAGGTCGCGACGCTGGCGAACGACGTGCCCTGCACGAGTGGAAGCTGGGATCCGAACCATGGAATGCCGACCGACTGCAGGATGGTCGCCAACCCGCCGATGAACAGGCAGCTGGCCACCAGTACCCCGAGCTGCGCGGGCGGCACTCCCGCCGCGCCGCCGACGATCAGCGGCGGTGCGATGATGCCGCCGTACATCGTGAGCACGTGTTGGGCGCCGTAGGCGAATGATCGCCCGATCCCGAGGCGCTCGTCCTCGGGACGCTGGACTTCCTCGGCTCCGTCGTCGACCGTCCGATTGCGGTGCAGTTTCATGGTCGTATTCCTCAGCAGAACCCGGCGATCCCCACCCAGGCGGCGTCGGCGGAAGGAGCTCCGGCGCGGGCGACGGTGGCCTCGATGAGGCCGTAGGGACGGTCAGCGGCGAAGAACACCTCGTTCGGGTTGTCCAGACCGCAGAAGGACAGGTCGACGACGAAGTGGTGTTTATTGGGGCACGAGAACTTGATCTCGTCGATCTCGGGATGCGCTCCGATCACTGCCTCCCCCATCTGATACAGCGTGTGCTGCAGTGCTTTTGAGTAGCCCTGCGTGAACGTGTCCAGCATGATCGAGCGGACGTCCTCGTAGACCGCGTTGAAGTCGATGGCGGTGGTGTTGTAGCGCCAGCGGGTGGCGATGTCGGTGGCGAGGATGCGATCGGTGGTCTCGGCCAGCGTCGTGTACTTGTCTTTGGGATATCCGACGAAGCCGGATTCCGTGGATTTCAGCACCGTCAGGCCGTAGAAGCCGGTGATCATGGTGTCGGAGTCGCCGTCGCGGACCAGCACCGCGGTACGGGTCTCGGGTCCACTGCGGTAGAACGAGTGGTCGTGGTCGTTGATCCGGCTCCACCGGTACTGTTCGGCCGCCCAGCGCCCGCCGGTGACCCAGTCGAATTCGCCGGTGAAATGATCCGCCAGCCGCAGCAGCAAGGCCTCGGGCGAACCGATGCCGTCCTTGGCGAACGCGAAGATCGTGTTCTTCTGGGTATCGGTGGGCACCACGTGGGAGTTGTCACCCTCGGTGTGCGCCGCTTCGAAATCGCCACGCAACTGGGAAGTCACGTTGAGGTCCTCGATCTCGTGCCGCGTGGTGTCACGCGTGATGCGCACGACCCGGTTCTCGGCTTTGCCGTACTGGTTGGCGGTGAGCACAACATCGCTCATGTCGATCGCTCCTAAAGGTTGTGGGTGGCTTGGGTTGTGGTGAGCGGCTTGGGGGTCGGTCAGCTGCCTCGATACGTGGAGTACGCAAAGGGGCTGAGCAGCAGCGGCACGTGGTAGTGCGCCTGATCGGCGCTGACGCTGAACGTGATCGACACCTGCGGATAGAACGTGTCCTGGCCGCGGCCGGCAAAGTAGTCGCCGGTGCCGAAGTCGATCCGGTAGGGGCCGGGCTCGAGGCGGTCGGGCCCCAGGTCGGCGATCCGGCCGTCGGCATCGGTCACCCCGGAGGCGATCTGCTCGTCGGTCGACACCGCACGCAGCGTGACGGCGACGCCGGCGGCAGGGCGCCCCGCGGTGGCGTCGAGCACGTGGGTGGTGATGTAGCTCATGCCAACACTCCTTGCAGGCGAAGGACCGCGATCTGCCGCAGCTGATCGGCCATGATCGACCTCTCCGTGGCGGCGTCGTTGGTGAGGCGTTCTTCCAGCGCGGCGAGGATCTCCTCGGTGCTGCGGCCGGCCGCGCGGATCAAGAACACGTGGCCGAACCGCTTCTCGTAGGCGCGATTCCCCTCCAGCAGACGGCGCTGTATGTCGGCGTCCAAGGAGACGCCGGACTGTTCGGCACGCGAAAACCCGGCCTCGGCCGTGGCGCCTGATGCGCGCTCGCCGATCCGCGGATGATGGCTCAGCGCGGTCGTCAACTCGTCGTCGGTGAACGGGTCCGCGGCCGATCGGGCGACGGCCACCACCGCATCGACGTCCGGGTACGGCCGTCCGTCGACGATGGCGTCCACCCAGCGGTCCACGTCAAGGCAGGGCCGCACGGCAGCGGCGGCGTCCGCTGGGCCCGCGTCGTTGAAATCGGTCAGTGACATCGTCATCGTGGGCTACGCCATCCCCCGGCTGAGCAGCCGGCCGCGCGGCTCCTCGTCGAGGTCGATCCGCTTTCCGGCCAGCCAGGTGCTGCGCACCACGCCGGCGAGCGCTCGCTGATCGTAGGCGGAGACGGGGTTCTTGTGCTGGAGCGTCTTCGCGTCGACGACGAAGGCGTCGTCCGGCGCGAAGACGGCGAAGTCGGCGGCGTAACCAAGGGCGATGTGCCCCTTGGTGTTCAGCCCGACCTGCCGGGCGGGATTCTCGGCCATCCACCGGACCACGTCGTTCAGGCTGTAGCCGCGCCGTTTGGCCTCCGACCATACCGCCGACAGCGATACCTGCAACGAGGCGATACCGCCCCAGGCGACCCCGAAATCGCCGATGTCGAACCGCTTGAGATCCGCGGTGCACGGGGAATGATCGGTCACGATGCAATCGATGACGCCGTCGACGAGCCCCTGCCACAACAGTTCCCGGTTAGCCGCCTCCCGAATCGGTGGGCAGCACTTGAACTGCGTTGCGCCCGCGGGAATCTCCTCGGACACGAACGACAGGTAGTGCGGGCAGGTCTCCGCGGTGAGCTTGACGCCGTCGCGGCGAGCCGAAGCGATCATCGGCAGCGCATCGGAACTGGACAGGTGCAGGATGTGGACCCGACAGCCGGTCCACCGCGACAGCTCGATGACCTCGGCGATCGCCAGGTTCTCGGCACCGCGCGGTCGGGACGACAAGAAATCGGCGTAGTTGTCGCCCCCGGGCGAGGCGGCGCGGTCGATGGCGTGCGCGTCTTCGGCGTGCACGATCATCAAGGCTCCGAACGAGGCGATTTCCTTGAGCGCCAACTCAAGTCCATCGGGGTCCAACGGCGGGAACTCGTCTACCCCCGAGTGCAGCAGAAAACACTTGAAGCCGAACACCCCCGCGTCGTGTAGCGCCCGCAGGTCCGGGACGTTGCCGGGGACGGCCCCACCCCAGAACCCAACGTCGACGTACGCCTGGTCCGCGGCAACGCGTCGCTTCACTTGTAGCGCTTCGACATTCACCGTCGGCGGGATGCTGTTGAGCGGCATGTCCACGATCGTGGTGATGCCGCCCGCCGCGGCCGCGCGGGTCGCGCTGGCGAAGCCCTCCCACTCCGTGCGCCCTGGTTCGTTGACGTGCACGTGCGTGTCGACCAGACCGGGGATGAGCACCTCGTCGTGCCCGAGATCGACGATTTGGTCGGCGTCCAATTCGGCATCGATGGGCTCGATGGTGACGATGCGACCGTCGCGCACGCCGACGCACCGCGCCACCTCGCCGGCGGCTGTGATGACGCGCGGCGCCCGGAAAACCAGGTCCAGATTGTCGGACATCGCACTCACCTTCCCTGAGCGGTCGGAGCCTGATCGGCGATCAGAGCTTGGTGGCTGGCCGGCAGGGCGTCCCACCATGTGCGGCGAGCGTCAGAGCTGGCCTGCTCGTCGAGTTCGCCGAACAGCCGCAGCCGGGACAGCCCACCGTCGGGGTAGACGTCGAGACGCAGATGGGTCACCGGGGCGGCGCCGTCGAGCAGGAAACGGTGCCGCGTGTCCGGTTGCACGGCGGTGCGCGCGAGCAGCTCGGTCCACGCGTCGGCGGCACCGATATCGGCCGACCGGGCGTCGATCCCGCTCAGCCGCACCCAGCCGGGGGCGTTGCCGACGTAGTAGCTGGTGTCGATCTCGACGTGGTGGGGCCGTCCGGCCGCGGCCAGGACGAACACCGCGTAATCGTTGCCACCGCCACGCCGGCGCGAGTTCTCCCAGCCCTCGCCCATGTTGCGGGCGCGGCCGGGCAGGATGATGTTTGCCGGCGAGGCATAGAACGCGTCGGAGCAATCCACCAGCCGCCCACCGTTTTCCGCGGCGAGCAGGTCGACGGTCCCGCCGAGGAAACGAGGATCCGGCACCACCTCGCCGTGCACGCGCAGCCGCGCCACGCCACCGTCCGGATAGATCGACAACCGTACATGGGTCCAGCGGTGGCGGTCGGTCACCTCGTAGGCGTTGGGCGTATCGCCCTGTGCCGGGGATTTCGCGACAATCGTCTGCCAGTCCGCCTTCATGACTTCCTCGATGGAGGGGTAACCCTCGATGGAGGCGGCTTCGACCGAGATGAACGGCGGATAGTTGCCCTTGAAATACGCTGTGTCGACGATGATTCCGTGGATGATGCCGGCGGCACCGAGCCGAACGATCGCGTAGTCGTGACCATCGTCGCGGCGGCGCCGGGTTTCCCACCCGTCATAGACCTTGCCCTTGTGCCCGAACTCGTGCGGGTCGAAGAACGGCGCGCCCGGCTTGATCAGATTCTCGCGCTGCGCGAACAGTTCATCGTTGGCCGCTGACACGCTGCCCCCGAGGGCACGCGACGCAAGATCGGGTAACGCAGTGAAATCGGTGCTCATGATTCTCCTTATCGGCTGGTGGTGGCGAGGTCGGCGGATTCCGCGATGGTGCGCCCGATCCGGCGCAGCAGGTCTGCCGCATTCACCATGGACGTCTGGGTGTCGGGCTCGAGCTCGGCGAGCGTGTATGCCCGGACAATTCCGGCGTCGCGCAACTGAACATCGCGCAGTGAGCTACGCCCGGCGACCGCGATGACGGGCACGCCGACCTCGCGGGCCGCGGCGGCCACTCCAACAGGAGCCTTGCCGTGCAGGCTCTGTGCGTCCAGTGATCCCTCACCCGTGATGACGATATCCGTCTCGGCGAGCTTGCGCCGGAAGTCGATGAGGTTGAGCACGGTTTCGATTCCGGGCCGGGTGGTGGCGCCCAGGACCGACATCGCTGCGAATGCGGTTCCACCTGCTGCTCCTGCCCCGGGCACCTGGCTGTCGTCCCGGCCGGTCGCGACGTGCAGCAGCTGAGCCCACCGGGTCATCGCCTCTTCCAAGATCACCAGATGCACTGCTGTCGCGCCCTTCTGCGGTGCGTACACCGCCGTCGCGCCGCGCGGGCCGAGCAGCGGATTGTCGACATCGCACGCGAGCTGGAAACTCGCCGTGCGGGCTGCTGGATGCAGGCCGCCGAGGTCGATGCGCACGGCCTGCCGCAGGGCCGCACCGCCGAGGCCGACCTCATTGCCCGCGGCGTCGATGATCCGAACCCCGAGGGCTTGCAGCATCCCGGCACCCCCGTCGGTCGACGCACTGCCACCGACACCGACGATGATCTCGCGCGCACCCTCGTCGAGTGCGTGCCCGATCACGGTGCCTAGTCCGAATGTGCTGGCCCCCAAGGGGTCCAACTCACCCGCGGCCAGGGAAACAAGGCCCACCGCCGAGGCCAGTTCGACCACGGCGGTAGGCCCGCGGCGAGCGTAGAGAGCGGTGACCGGACGACCTGTCGGCCCGGTGGTGGCCACCGGGACCGGCGTCCACCCGGCGGCGACGGCGGCGGCGACGGTGCCGTCGCCTCCGTCGGCGACCGGGGCCGTGGTGACCGACCAGGACGGGTCCCCCGCGGTGATCCCGTCGGCGAGTGCGGCGGCCACCTCCGCCGCGGTCAGTGAGCCCTTGAACTTGTCGGGCGCGACGAGTACACGTGTCACGATGCCCTAATCCAGCAGCAGCAGGGCCGTGGGGGCGTGCTCGGGACTCGTGGCGAGTTCCTCGAATTCGGCGACGTTGTCGATCTCGGTGCCCATCGCGATGTTGGTGACGCGTTCCAGGAAGACCTCGACGACCACAGGAACCTTGTGTTCGCCGGCCAGGACCTGGGCCCGCTGCAGCGCACCGGCGATCTCGCCGGGGTCGGTCACCCGGATTGCCTTGCAGCCCAGCCCTTCCGCGACCTTGACATGGTCGACGCCATAGCCCTTGGGCATGGCGGGCAGGGTGTCGTGCTGGGTGGTCTCCTCGGAGTTGATGTTGTCGAAACCGAGCTGAACGCAGTAGTCCATGTCGAATGCCCGCTGCGCCTGGCGGATCAGGCCGAGGTACGAGTTGTTCACCACGACGTGGATGTAGGGCAGGTTGAACTGGGCGCCGACGGCGAGTTCTTCGATCATGAACTGGAAGTCGTAGTCACCAGACAGCGCCACCACGGTCGCATCCGGGTCAGCGGTGACCACCCCGAGCGTGGCGGGGATGGTCCAGCCCAACGGCCCGGCCTGGCCGCAGTTGATCCAGTTGCGTGGTTTGTACACGTGCAGGAACTGGCCGCCCGCGATCTGTGAGAGCCCAATTGTGCTGACGTAGCGGGTATCCCGGTCGAAGACGCGGTTCATCTCCTCGTACACCCGCTGCGGCTTGACCGGGATCTCGTCGAAGTGGGTCTTGCGTTGCATGGTGCGCTTGCGGTCCTGGCAGTCCGCCACCCATGCCGACCGGTCCGGCACCGTGCCGTTGTCCTTACGCTCCCGCGCCACGGCGACGAACTGCTCGAGGACAGCCTTGGCATCCGAGACGATGCCGTAGTCGGGGGCGAAGACTCGGCCGATCTGAGTCGGCTCGATGTCGACGTGCACGAATTTGCGGCCCTTGCGGTAGGTGTCGAGCCCGCCGGTGTGCCGGTTGGCCCACCGGTTTCCGATACCGAGGACGAAGTCGGAGGCAAGCATCGTCGCGTTGCCGTAGCGATGCGCGGTCTGCAGCCCCACCATGCCCGCGGTGAGCGGGTGATCGTCGGGAATCACGCCCCAGCCCATCAGGGTCGGCACCACCGGCACGTTCAGCAACTCGGCCAGCTCGACGAGCAGATCCGCGGCGTCGGCATTGATGATGCCGCCACCGGCCACGATCAACGGCCGCTCTGCCGCGGCGAGCATGTCCAGCGCCTTCTCGGCCTGCGCCCGCGTCGCGGCCGGTTTGTGGACGGGCAGCGGTGCGTAGGTGTCCGGATCGAAATCGATCTCCGCCAGCTGCACGTCGATGGGCAGGTCCAGCAGCACCGGACCCGGACGGCCCGACCGCATGAGATGGAATGCCTTGGCGAACGCACCGGGCACCTGGGCCGGTTCGAGCACCGTCATCGCCATCTTGGTCACGGGTCCGGCGATGGCCGCGATGTCGACGGCCTGAAAGTCCTCCTTGTGCAGGCGCGCGACGGGCGCCTGGCCGGTGATCGCCAGAATCGGAATCGAGTCGGCCATGGCCGAATACAGGCCGGTGATCATGTCGGTGCCCGCAGGCCCCGAGGTGCCGATGCACACGCCGATGTTGCCGGCCTTGGCGCGGGTGTATCCCTCGGCCATGTGGGACGCGCCCTCGACGTGGCGGGCGAGGACGTGCCGGATGCCGCCGTGGGCGCGCATCGCGGAATAGAACGGGTTGATCGCCGCTCCGGGGAGGCCGAAGGCCTGGGTGGCACCTTCGAGCTCCAGAATTTTGACTGCCGCATCCACGGCGCGCATACGAGGCATATCGGTTCTCCGTCGAAAAGGTAGTTGGGATGAGCTCACTCGGGCTTGCGGCCCGACAGCCGCTCGACTCCGCGGAACAGGGCTGAATGATCAAGACCGCCATCACCGTTCGCCCGCGCCGAGGCCATCAGTTGAGCGACGACGGCGCCGAGCGGGGTCACCACCCCGGCCTCCCGGGCCGCGGCGGTCACGATGCCGAGATCCTTGTGGTGCAGTTCGATCCGGAAGCCGGGATCGAAGGACCGGTCCAGCATCTTCTGCGCCTTTTGGTTGAGCACGGCAGACCCGGCCAGCCCGCCTCCGAGAACCTCGACCGCGGCGGTGGTGTCGACGCCGTAGGCCTCGAGGAAGACGATTGCCTCGGCCAACAGTTCGATATTGCCTGCGACGATCAGCTGATTGGCGGCTTTGACCGTCTGTCCTGAGCCGCTCGGGCCGACATGCACGATCGTCTTACCGACGACGTCGAGGATCGGTTTGGCCGCTGCGAAGTCCTCGGCCGACCCGCCGACCATGATCGACAGCGCGGCGTTGATGGCGCCGGCCTCGCCACCGGAGACCGGCGCGTCGAGCAGGCGGAATCCCCGCTCGGCGGCCTGCGCGGCGAGTTCGGTGGTGACGTCGGGCCGGATGCTGGAGAAGTCGATGATGAGAGCGCCGGGCTTGGCGTGATCGAACACGCCGTGCTCACCGGTGAGCACGGCCTGTACATCGGGCGAATCGGGGACCATCACGGCGATGACGTCCGCATCCGCGACAGCTTGGGCGATGGATTCCGCGGCGGTTCCGCCGGCCTGGACCAGTGCCGCGGTGCGTTCCGGCGAACGGTTGTAACCGATGACCTGGTGGCCTGCCTTGGCGAGATGAACAGCCATGGGGCTGCCCATGATTCCGAGTCCGATGAATGCGATGGTGCTCACGAGTGTGCTCGATTCCGTCAGAGGGATGGTTGTCAGTTGGCGGCGCGTGATGCGCGCTGTTCGCGGGGTAGCCAGTCGAAGGTGTCCGGGCGGGTGGACTTGTACTCCAGCCCGACATAGCCGCGGTAGCCGTGTCCCGCGAGTTGGCGCAGATATCCGTCGATGTCGAGGCTCCCCGTTCCGGGTTCGCCGCGTCCGGGCGCATCCGCGATCTGCACGTGTCCGATGCGAGGTGCGTAGGCGTCGATGGCTGCACCGACGTCGTCACCATTGACCGCCAGGTGATACAGGTCGGCCAGCAGACGCAGGGATTCGACGCCGTGCTGGGCCTTGACCCGGTCGATTACAGCGATCGCGTCGGCCGCGCGCGTCAACGGATACAACGGCGCCCCGCTGACCGGCTCGATGAGCACCACCGCGCCGATCTGGTCGGCGGCCTTGGCCGCATGCGCGAGGTTTTCTGTGGCGACCTCGTCCTGCTGTTTCGGGTCGACACCGTCGATACGGTTGCCGTACAGAGCATTGAAAGCCTTGGTGCCCAGTCGTTCTGCGATGCTGACCGCGACCTCGACGCTGTCCCGGAACGCGGCGACCTGGGTGGGGTCGGACAACAGTCCGCGATCGCCTGCGGGCATGTCGCCCGCCGCGAAATTGAGGCCGGTGAGCTGTACGCCGGCGTTCTCGATCGCCGCGACGAATGCGTCGACGTCACTGTCGCGCGGTGCGGAAGTCTCGAACGGCCACCAGAATTCGACGGCGTCGAACCCCGCGTCGCGGGCCGCCTGCGGCCGCTGCAGCAGTGGCACATCGGTCAGCAGGATCGAGCAGTTGACGGTGTAGGCAGGAGTAGTCATCGGTTGTTCTTTCGCGTCTCGGTTCGAATGAGGTCAGGAGGCCGGGGCGGCGTCGGGGTCCGGGAGTCCGCGGTAGCGCCGCCATCCGCCGAGGTCGGTGATCTCGATGAGTTCGTCGGACTTCGCGTCGACCAATCCCGGGCGTAGGCCGACCGCGAGAACCGAACGGCCGTCGTCGAGTTGGATCACGGTGAGCTCCAGCTCCTCGGGCTCGTCGGGCAGGAAGTCGGTGCGGATGTTGTCCAGCGGCACGTCGTAGAGCTCACCCTCGATCGACGCGCCCCCGGTTGCCGTCAGCAGCAGTGCCGGGAACTCGTCGCGTACCGAGAAGAAACGGTAGATCGGCGCGGTGCGCACGGCCCCCAGAAATCGGTGCTCGGACACGTTGTGGTGGAGGTTGCCGCCTCGCATCGCTCCCCCGTTGCAGAACAGCTCGGCCATGTGTCGCTCCTTGTTGTCGATTCGGCAGTGTGACGTCCGCATGTTTTTCGTATTGTGGAATATGAATTTCGTTTTGTGAACACAGTGAACCGTGCTGACGCGCCAGCTGTCAAGGGTCCGTGCACCGTCGGATTGGGCCAGTTGTGAATCCTGCCGCGCGGATGCGCGGGTATCAGTGCTGGTCACAGCCCTGTCGGAAATGTCAATGCCGGATCCCTCGCAGCGGGATGTCGGGCCGTCCCGCGTGGCTGATTCCGCGCAGGGCTTGACGTGATGCCCACCACACGGCAGACTTTCGTATATCGAGAGGCAAATTTCACAATACGAAATTTGATGCCAGCGCGAGGCATCTCGCCGCTGACGCCAGATCCGATATCCCCCTGCAACGAGGAGCGCCTGATGGCGATATCAGACCAGCCACACACTCAACCGAGCGTGAGCAGTCGGTGGCGGCGCGGCGAGGCGACGCCGGCGCGGCCGCAGTCCTCCGGCCACCACGACCCGATCCTGCATCACCCGCCGACCGATACACCCGGTCTGCCCGACGTCAGTGAACGGCTGTACAACCAGGACCTCGCCCCAACCAAGGCCGACGGCCGGCGTTGGAGCGGCTACAACATCTTCACGCTGTGGGCCAACGACGTACACAGCCTGGGCAACTACGGGTTTGCCCTGGGCTTGTTCGCTCTCGGATTGGGCGGCTGGCAGATCCTGCTCGCGCTGGGTATCGGCGCGGCCCTGCTCTTCGGGTTGCTCACCTTCTCCGGTTTCATGGGCTACAAGACGGGCGTTCCCTTCCCGGTCATGTGCCGCATCTCGTTCGGTGTCCGCGGCGCCCAGATCCCCGGCGCAATCCGCGGCGGCGTCGCCATCGTCTGGTTCGGCATCCAGACCTACCTGGCCTCATTGGTCCTGCGCGTGCTGCTGATCGCGCTGATCCCGGGGCTGCAGAGCTGGGACCACAATTCGATCCTGGGTTTGTCCACACTCGGTTGGTTGACCTTCGGCGTCCTGTGGCTCGTGCAGACCTACATCGTCCAGCACGGTCTCGACATGATCCGCAAGTACGAGGCTGTCGCCGGCCCGATCATCCTGGCCACCATGGCTGCGCTCGCGATATGGATCTTCGTCAAGGCCGGCGGCGGAATCGCCTGGTCGAACGGCAAGCCCTTGACCGGTGGCGCGATGTGGCGCGAGATCTTCGCCGGTGGCGCCCTGTGGGTGTCGATCTATGCCACGTTCGTGCTGAACTTCTGCGACTTCACCCGCGCCTCGAAGACGCGGCGATCCATCGTGAAGGGCAATTTCTGGGGCATTCCCATCAACATGCTGTTCTTCGGCGTGATCGTCATCGTGATGGCCGGCGCCCAGTTCAAAATCAATGGCGTCGTCATCGAGAGCCCCGCGGACATCGTGCATGCGATCCCCAACACCTTCCTGTTGGTGGCGGCATCCCTGGCTCTGCTGGTGCTCACCATCGCGGTCAACCTGATGGCCAACTTCGTCGCGCCGATCTACGCGCTGACCAACCTGTTCCCGCGCAAGCTCAACTTCGCCCGCGCCGGTGTGGTCAGCGCCGTCATCGGTCTGGTCATCCTGCCGTGGAACCTCTACAACAGCCCGGCGGTGATCGTGTACTTCCTCGGTGGCCTCGGTGCGCTACTCGGACCGCTGTTCGGCGTCATCATCTCCGACTACTGGCTGTTGCGCCGCACCAAGATCAACGTTCCGGCCCTCTACACCGAGGATCCTGATGGAGTTTACTTCTACCGCAACGGATTCAACCCGCGGGCCATCGCCGGGTTCATCCCCGCCGCGGTGCTCTCCCTGCTGATCGCGTTCATTCCCGCGTTGCATGCGGTCGCGCCGTTCTCATGGTTCTTCGGTGCCGGCCTCGGTGCGATCATCTACCTCGTGATCGCCGACCGTAGCCAAACGTTCGAGGATGTCTCCGGCGAGCCGATCGCCGTCCCCAGCGTGCACTGAACACATCCGGCCGACACCTCACTTCCGAAGGGCCCAGCACATGCGCATCCTTGTCGTGAACGTCAACACCACCGAGTCGATGACGGACTCCATCGGGCGCCAGGCCGCCGCCGCGGCCTCCCCCGGTACCGAGATCGTCGCGTTGACACCGCTTTTCGGCGCCGACTCGGTGGAGGGCAATTACGAGAGCTATCTCGCCGCGATCGCCGTCATGGAAACCGTGCGGGCATACACCGAGCCGTTCGACGCAGTCATCCAGGCAGGCTACGGCGAGCACGGTCGCGAAGGGCTGCAAGAACTGCTGGACGTGCCGGTGGTCGACATCACCGAGGCCGGCGCCAGCACCGCGATGTTCCTCGGCCACAAGTACTCCGTGGTCACCACCTTGGACCGCGCGGTGCCGATGATCGAAGACCGGCTCAAGCTGGCCGGACTCGACGCCCGGTGTGCATCGGTGCGCGCCAGCGGGCTGGGGGTCCTGGAACTTGAGGAGGACCCGGACCGCGCCGTGGCAGCCATCGTCGAACAGGCGCACTGCGCTGTCACCGGGGACCGGGCTGAGGTCATCGTGCTCGGTTGCGGCGGCATGGCCGGCCTCGACGCCGATATCCGCAAGCGGACGGGCGTCCCTGTGGTCGACGGTGTCGCGGCTGCGGTCACCATCGCGGAGTCGCTGGTTCGGCTGGGTCTGAGCACCTCCAAGGTGCGTACCTACGCGCCGCCACGACCGAAGTCGTTCAAGAACTGGCCTCCGCGCTGAGCCGTTCGACGTCGTTCGACCGTCAGACGTACTTCGGTATACGAATAGTTGATTCCGCTTTGTGGATTACTATGACGGCATCGGGCGAGACCGAATCGAAGGGGTTGGCATCCATGGCACGCACAGAGGCGACATCCGGCGGCGTGCAGTCGGTCGAGCGCGCGTTCGATCTGCTGGAGGTCATGGCCGCCGCCGGCGGGCCCATCGGACTCAGCCAGCTCTCGGAAGCCTCCGGCCTACCGGTGCCGACCATTCACCGCCTGGTGCGTACGCTCGTCAACCGCGGATACGTGCGTCAACTTCCGTCGCGGCAATACTCGTTGGGGCCCAGGATGATTCGGCTGGGCGAGAGCGCCACCCGGATGCTCGGGGCGTGGTCTCGGCCACTTCTGGCAGAGGTCGTCAAGACCACCGGGGAGACGGCCAACATGGCGCTGCTCGATGACACCATGGCGGTGTACGTCTACCAGGTGCCCTCCGAGCACTCCATGCGAATGTTCACCGAGGTGGGTCGACGCGTCTACACCCACTGCACCGGCGTCGGCAAGGCGCTCCTGATGCAGTTGCCCGACGAGGCCGTCCGACAGATCGTCGCCCGCGCCGGGATGACCGCTCAGACGGCGTTCACCCTGACCGATCCCGACGCCCTCATCGCCGATCTCGAACTCAGCCGCCATCGTGGCTACGCGCTCGACGAGGGTGAACAGGAGATCGGCGTGCGCTGCTTCGCCGTTCCGGTCCCGGATGCGCCGATACCGACGGCGATCTCGGTGTCGGGGCCCGCCGCCCGCGTCACCATCGACTCCGCGGATCACATTGTCCCGCTTCTCGTTCGAGTCGCCAAGGAGCTCAGCGCGCAGTTCAGTGACCACGCCTCAGTCTGAGCTCAGCCGCGCTCTCCGAGTTCGACGAAAACGTTGCTCGAGCCTCCTGAACCGGCCGTTGTCAAGCTGCTTGGAGTCGGTTTTCGGGTTTGGGTAGGTTGATGCCGACGGTATTGGCTGG
>NZ_BCSX01000030.1 GCF_001570425.1 Mycolicibacterium brisbanense | reverse complement strand
ACCAGCTTTGCTAGCCGATCACCAAACCGAACACAATCCTCGGAAAACGACACGACCACCGCAACCTCTCACATCGAGAGCATTGCGACGACCACGTGAACCCGCACCATGATCCGGGTACCGCAGCGTCTGTTCGCGAGGAAACAGTAGACACTTCTTGCAAAGTGTTTAGAACGCGTTCTAGATTTGGGGTGTGACCGAGCACACCATCGCCGGGTCCGTCGTGACCATGCCCGTACGGATCCGCACCGCAGATCAACACATGGCGATGTTCTCGGTGGATGCCGACGCCGCCCAGCGGATGATCGACTACAGCGGCCTGCAGGTCTGTCGCTACCGGCCGGGCCGCGCGGTCGTGGTCCTCATGCTGATGCGATACATCGACGGCGACCTGGGCCAGTACCTGGAATACGGCACCAACGTCATGGTCAACCCGCCCGGTTCGACGGCAACCGGCGTGCGCGCCCTTCAGTCCGCCGGGGCGTTCATCCACCACCTGCCCGTCGACCAAGCGTTCACCCTCGAGGCCGGTCGGTCGATCTGGGGGTACCCAAAAGTGATGGCGGACTTCACCGTTCGTGATGGCCGGCAGTTCGGTTTCGACGTGACCATCGACGGGCAGCTCGCGGTCGGGATGGAATTCCGGCCTGGTCTGCCGGTGCCTGCCAGGTTCACCTCCAAGCCGCAGATCCACCCCACCTTCTCGCACCTCAACGGCGTCACGAGAGAAACCGCCGGGGAGATGCGGCTGATCGGCGTGCGCTATCGGCCGGGTGGGGTCCGGCTGTGGTTGGGCGATCACCCGTACGCCAAAGAACTTGCGGCCCTTGGCTTGCCCAAACGCGCCCTCATATCGAGCTCAGTGCAGAACGTGGAGATGACGTTCGGCGATGCCAAGGAGATCTCATGACCCAGACCCTTCCCAGCACCAAGCCCGACGTCGATCTGGCAGACGGGAGGTTCTATTCCGACGGCGGAGCCCGCGAGGCCTACCGCTGGATGCGGGCCAACGAGCCGGTGTTCCGCGATCGCAACGGCCAGGCCGCGGCCGCCACCTATCAGGCGGTGCTCGACGCCGAACGCAATCCCGAGTTGTTCTCCAGCGCAGGCGGTATCCGGCCCGACCAGCCCGGCATGCCGTACATGATCGACATGGACGATCCCGCACACCTGTTGCGGCGCAAGCTCGTCAACGCCGGGTTCACCCGCAAGCGGGTGATGGACAAGGTGCCGTCGATCATCCGGCTGTGTGACACCCTCATCGACGCCGTGTGCGAACGCGGCGAGTGCGACTTCGTCCGCGACATCGCCGCGCCGCTGCCGATGGCCGTGATCGGTGACATGCTCGGCGTGCTGCCCGAAGAGCGAGACATGCTGCTGCGGTGGTCGGACGACTTGGTGTGCGGGCTGTCCTCGCACGTCGACCAGACCGTCATCCAGAAGCTGATGGAGACGTTCGCCGCCTATACCGAGTTCACCAGGAACGAGGTGATCAAGCGGCGGGCCAATCCCACCGACGACCTGTTTTCGATCCTGGTCAACGCCGAGGTCGAGGGCCAGCAGATGAGCGATGACGAGATCGTCTTCGAGACGTTGCTGATCCTCATCGGCGGCGACGAGACCACCCGGCACACCCTCAGCGGCGGGGTCGAGCAGCTGCTGCGGCACCACGATCAATGGGACACGCTCGTCGCGAATCAAGACGCCCTGCCCGGCGCCATCGAGGAGATGCTGCGCTGGACCTCGCCCGTGAAGAACATGTGCCGCACGCTGACCGCCGATACGACGTTCCACGGCACCGAGCTCAGATCCGGCGAGAAGATCATGCTGATGTTCGAGTCCGCCAACTTCGACGAGGCCGTGTTCGGCGATCCCGAGACGTTCCGGATCGACCGGAATCCCAACAGCCATCTGGCATTCGGCTTCGGCACGCACTTCTGTCTGGGCAACCAGCTGGCCCGGTTGGAGCTCAAGCTGATGGTCGGACGGCTGTTGCAGCGGCTGCCCGATCTCAGGCTTGCTGACGGAGCCGATGTGCCGCTGCGCCCGGCGAACTTCGTCAGCGGCCCTGAGGCGATGCCGGTGGTGTTCACTCCGACCGCGCCGGTGTTGACCTAGTCAGTCTTCGAGGAACGACCGCGCGGAATCCGCGGGGCCAGCGCATCTGGATGATGTGTTCGTCAAGGTGCTGGCGAAGTACCCCGATGAACGGCTCGAGACGTGTGAGCGGTTTGTGGAGGCGCTGCGGGATCAGCGGACGCGGCCGTGGCCGAACGCAGGGGACGCGGTGCGCGCCGACGGGTTTGATCTCGGATCGGCTAGGGCCGGTCAGCTCCGCGCTGGGTGGTCGCTGGCCGTCGGAGTAGTAGTGGCCCTGGTCTTGGGCTATCAGGGTGTGAGGTCATTGGCCGGTATCCCTGTGGCAGGTCAGATGGAGCTAAAGCGTTCGCAGTTCCGCTAAGCGAAGCGGCATAGTCACCGCACGACACCAGTTGTGCCAAACGTTGACGGTCACTGGTGCTCCGCCACATGAGACAGGAAACGGGACTCAGTGAGCTTCCGAAACGTCAAGCCTTCGACGCTGAGCAAGTCCGTCTCACTTCGCTAGATATGAGACAGTAGCTTCGCTTTAAAACCGTTGCGTCGAATCCGCTCGGGACGTTGAATGCTACGGCATGACGGGCATCGCTTGGTCATCGCTTACCGATGAATTGGTGGTGGCCGCGGATCTGTTCGGCCGCGAAGGCAGTGCGCTGGTCGAGTCGTGGCTGGAGGTCGAGACTTCCCGAGTAAGTGACGACGAGTTCGCCGCGCAGTTCTACACACATCTGTCCCTGCCTGGGGTCCTGCCGAGCGACTACTTGCACCGCATCGTGTGCACCCGCCACGGTAAATTGCTGGGCGGCATTCGTTTCCGTGGTCGAGACGTCAACCGCCCCTTCGTTGAGATCATCGCGCACGGATTCGACGACCTCGATCGACTGAGGGGTTGTGTCCGTGATGAGTGGTCGATGTTCAGACCAAAACACTTGCGTCTCTGCGTCAGCCCCGGCCGCATCTCAGGGCCAAATGCATTACTAGACATGAGCATCTACGCCGCTCGGTACAAGGACATGCCTGCACCGGATCCTTCAGTGCGACTGATCCCGTTTTCGGATCCAGAACATGCGATCGAAATGGTGCGTCGCCGGTATGAACACATGGCCAGCGCGGATCGCGCTGTCGCACGCAACGTCTTTCCTGCGGTCCCTGAGGACATCTCACGATGGCACCGCGCGGGCCAGCTGCAGGCAATCACGATCCACGGCGCAGCGGTAGGCGCGCTCGCCGTCGCCCCGGGCGCTATTCGCTGGATCTACGGTGACGAGATCCAGGAAGAGGTGATCGAGGCCGACCACGGTGGACATGGCTATGCCGCGCTCGCCCAAGCAGCATGGGCGAGCAGCGACGCGGTTGATCCAAACCAGCTTCTGATCGGCACCATCGACGGCCTCAATATTGCGTCACGCAAAACCGCTACCCGCGCACGCCGCCGCCGAGTCCTCGACCGGGTATTCATCGCGGTCTGACCATCCGTGCCCACCACTTCCAGTCGTCAGCACCCGAGATAGATTCTGAGTCGTCCAAATTCTTAGGGTTGTGTCCAGCAGAGTGGTGTACGAGTCCGGACCTGATCAGTGGTACCGGCGTGTCGTAGCCGAATGATTGAAGGTCATCGCGTGATTCTTCGAGAGACCGAC